>NZ_JAWCUD010000001.1:0-1543451 GCF_032461945.1 Paenibacillus violae | reverse complement strand
GCCGTTCGGTGGTGCCACCACCACTACTAAACCGTTGTATCCTTTTTCCAAGAGGGATGTAATCCTGCGAATGAGCGAGTAAACGTGAGAAAATCCCTTAATACCGAGGGAAGTAACGGGCAGCATAGCACGGTGGCTAAAAAGCGAGCAGTATCGGACGCGAATTTGGTGCTGTAGGTTTGTCTGCATATCTTGAGTTAAAAGGGATCAATCTATAATATCTTTGCCATTTAGAGGAGGAAAAATAAAATGACACAAATCAAAGCTAATGAACCAATTTTGACTTTTATTAACGTCTTCAAAGTTGAACCAGAAAATCAGGAACGTGTCGTGGAACTGTTGACTCAGGTAACAGAAAGTTCAGTTAAATTTACACCCGGTTTTATTTCTTGTGCATTACACAAAAGCACAGATGGAACAAAAGTAACGATGTACGCTCAATGGCAAAGCTTGGAGCTTTATCAAGCGATGCGCGACGATCCAAGACCGTTACCTTTTTTTAAAGAAGCACTCACAATGGCAACATTCGAATCTGGCATGTACGAGGTTGTAAAAACGTTCGATTACACAAAAGAATAAATATCTTACCTGTATAGATTGATTTAGAACGAATTTCAGATGAGCAAGCTGATCACTGGGGTACTTCATGGATGAGCCGTTAAACGGACAAGGATTGACCACGGAGGCTGTTCGTTTGACACTACATTCGCTTCTTGAGATGGAGGGTTACATAGGGTACAAGCAGGGGTTATTTGAGAACATCATAATTTATGCAGCATCACACAATTGGAAAGCATAACCGATCTTTAAGCTAACTGGGAACGATAGTTAAATCACAACACTACAACAGCCGGCAACCGTTCCCTGCTTCATTATATAATTAATGGTTAAATATTAGATTGACAGGAATTATTTGGGATTATATACTGGCATAACAATTCAAAATTAAATATTTCAAAACGCAATGATTGGGATTATTAAGGAATACCTATTGCCCAGAGAACTGTCGGCCGGTGCGAGACAGTGTAAAGGTTCCCCAACTCACCCATAAGCGGTAAGACTGAAGTCAGTAAGTCTTAACGGGTAACCTCCGTAATCCGGTCCTAAGGATTTGTGATGAATTTTGTTATAAATCAAGAAGAGTGGTACCGCGAAGGTAATACCTATCGCCTCTTTGAGGCGATGGGTTTTTTGTATTTAAAAAAGGGAGGAAGTAAGTATGAAGAATGTTATTGATTATTATTCAAGTTTTGATGAGTGGGGAAGGTTAGATAGGGAGCCACTAGAATTCACTATTAATTGGCATTATATAAAGAAATACCTGCCGAATTCTGGTTCAATCTTAGATAATGGTGCTGGACCAGGAAAATACTCGTTTGAATTAGCAAAACAAGGATATAACGTGACCCTCTCTGATATCACACCTAAATTAGTCGAGATGGCAAAAGAAAAGGCAAACGAGCTGGGATTAACTGAGAAATTTAGCGGATTCCATTTGTTGAACGCTACTAATTTGCAGGGAATATCAAATGAAAATTTCGATGCTTCTCTTATGTTAGGCCCCTTATATCATTTGCAGAACGAAAATGATCGAATAGCTGCAGTTAGGGAATTGCATCGTGTAACCAAAAATAACGGTATTGTTTTTGTAGCTTTCCAAAGTCGAATGAGGATGTTACTTACTTCCTTGCTCTTCCCAACATTTTGGAAACCAAATGATAATATAGGTTCCATTAATAAATTCTTAGAAGAAGGAATTTTTAATCACACTGATCGAGGTCGTTTCACAGGTGCATATTATTACAGTATTGAAGACATCAAACCATTTATGGAGAGCCACGGGTTCGAAACGATTGACTTAATTGGTTCTTCTAATCTCGGTGCATTAATAAATAACGAACAGAAACAATATTGGACCGATCAAGGTGAAAAGGAAAAGTTAATTGAACTACTTATAAGAATTGCCGGGGATCCATCAGTGTTAGGGGTATCATCTCATTTGCTCTACATAGGGAAAAGAAGTTAAATGCATAAGTTAGTTTCTTGAAGAAACGGGGAATCCATAGTTCAATCTAATATGAAGGCAGCCAGCACATGATCGGCTGGCTTTGTCTGTTAAAGTAACATGCAAGAATACACACTTCTACTACGCATTAAATTTGTATACATGTTGTAACAGTCAGTAGGAGTTTGATGGGTACCAGTCTAATAGTACGTGAATATGACCCTAGTTGGGTTCAATTGTTTGAACAGTTACGAGGCTTTGTACTTCCTGTTTTAAGCGATTTTGTAGTCACAATAGAACACGTTGGCAGTACATCAGTTCCAGGACTGGCAGCGAAGCCGATTGTTGATATCGACGTGGTAGTGTCTACGCAATCGGATGTCCTTATGGCTATTCAAAGGCTAGCTACCATTGGCTACGTTCATGAAGGAGACTTAGGAACTGCTGGACGAGAGGCTTTTATTCCACCTGCCAATGTAACTTGGCATCACCTATACGTCTGCACCATGGACAACGCCGAGTATAAGCGCCATGTCCTCTTTCGAGACTATTTAAGAAGTCATCCAGAAGATGCAAAACAATATGGTGACTTAAAGTTGGAACTTGCACAACGATTCCAGAATGGCCGTTTTGCTTACACTAATGCCAAAGGCGACTTTGTAAGAGAGGTGCTACAACGAGCTGGTTGGAAATAATATTAGTTCATCCTGAGTTATTACGGATACTATAGTTGAATGACGAAGCTGTCGGCAGATTGGCAGCTTCATTACGTTAACTGGCAGAATAGTGCAGTTTCTAATTGGTACTAAACACTGGAGGGTTGAATGATGGCGTACAACGTAGAGGTTATTTTAGAGGAAAACCTTGATTTTTCCACTTTTTTAAACAAGATGATGAAAGAATTCAATAATGAACATTCCTTTCATCATCTTGAGAAAAGAAAAGAAAAGAAGGGTCTGTTCAACCAATCAACATTATGGTATTAGATGACAATCATAACTGGGTTGGCGGTATAACGGCACAGGTATGCTGGAACTGGCTTGAAATTGACTATTTTTGGGTTCATGAAGACTATCGTGGTGAGGGATTAGGTTCTAAATTACTTGAAAATGCAGAAGTAATTGCAAAACAGATAGGTGCAGTACAAGCGAAATTAACGACTTTTGATTTTCAAGCTCGTTCATTCTATGAATTAAAAGGTTACCAAGTTGTTGGGGAGATTAAAGATTATCCGCCAGGCAGTTCGTTTTACACGATGGTGAAGGTGTTCTAAGAAAATCGATTAAGCTCCCATGAAAATTAAATCGGGAGTATCAGAAAAAGGACGCACTAAATAAGACGCAGTTCATTCATTTTTTGAAAGCGTCTGAAGGTGGGGGGAGATAGAACATCCGACACCGAGATAGGGGCATTCAGAGATATGCTGTCACACGGCAGGACATATGTATAAAATACGGGTTTTGTGAACATGTATTACTTAGTTCATCTACATCGCGCCTACTTCCTTCCGGACGAAATACATGGAAAAACGTAGACATTCCTCTCCTCCCTACCTTTATAAAACAAAAAAATAATGGACATACCGTTTCTAGATAACGGATGTCCATTATTGGTGTGTGACACTAAATGAAAATACAATAAAACCGCGGGTCGGTAATGGCACAAACAGGAATTACAATTCGGATTGGCATAAGTTCAACTAAAATTCTTACCGCATCATTAAAGCTAAACATAACCATCGTCGAGCGAACTGATGTAAGTACTCTTCACCGCCTTGAGGCAGTTTATATCTTTCTTTATAGGGCGTCCAATAGGCATAGTTGTTTCCTAATTGGGGAAGCAGAAGGAGTAAATGCGGTTCATATGCAGGTTGCCGATTCTTCATGTTTATTAAGCTACCGTTCCCCGTTAGCTATCTCTCCATAATTTTTCTACTTCGGATTGACCTATATTGATCCCCAAAAAAGAAGAGTCCAAGAATATTTCTTGATTATTTTGAAGTATTATTTTCATTGCATCACATAATATTTCGCTAAGATTATTTACTTGTAAGTTATAAAACTCGATTGCTGCAACTTTATTATCTATTGAAGGATTATTCAATATTATATTGCTTATTCTTGATTTTGCTGGGATAACATCTTCCAGATCAATTAGTAATTGGAGCTGTAAATTCAGTGACCCCTACATTATCTGTATCTACGAAACCAGTTAAATAAATTTCATCTATACAGCTGTATTTTATTATATCGAGAATTTCTTTCAAGACATAACCTCCATTTGGAATCACTCCTGAAGATTTTAACTGATCACAATAAGATACCCATGATCAGTTTCCTTATTTTTAACTAACGTTCTTACTATAGTTGAATAAAGGCCTGGCTATTTTTGTTCCATTCTTCTGCCAAAATTCCATAAATAATGTGGTCTACATAGTGGTCATATAACCATTCTGCTCGCCTAATGCATCCTTCATTTACAAATTTTAATCTTTCGGGAATACTCCTACTTTTCTTATTCCCTACTGCAGCCCTAATTTCAACTTTATTTAGGTTTAACTCACTAATTGCATAATCGGTTAATGCACTAGCCACCCTGGTCATAATTCCATTCCCTTGAAATTCTTCTCCAAGCCAATAACCTATATATGCAGTTTTGTTTGACCAATTTATACTATTGTAGCCTGCAACTCCAACAATTTTCCCTTTAAATAATATAACTGTATTCAAGCTCTTATTTTCAGCGAAACCTTTTAGACATATTTTGATAAACTCTATTGTATCTTCAAGTTGTATTGTAGCATCAAGCCAAGGAAGCCATTCTCTTAGATAACCTCTTGAATTATTTGTTAATTCATATATCCTCTCTCCATCCCTTAATTCTATTAGTTTTAAAGATAAGTCCTCATCAATCTTATGTATAAACATTGTCTCCTCCTCCAAATCGTTTATTTATATTTTATTACAACTTTTTTGAGCTAATCTTCCGTTATATCAATGGAACAAAGAGCAACACCGAAGGTTCTTCTCCCAGTTATGGTTCAACTATCGTTCTCCGTTAGTTCAATCATATTTCTCATATTCAGGTCCACGATATACTATTTCTTATTACTTTGAAAGTCGGGATAAAACCAATTTAAATCAAAAAAGAATTTTTCTAATTTTCTAAATCCATCACATCCATCATACACTCTATTCCATTGTCGTTTCGCATCATAAGTATCAATGTATCTAAATTCTACAGTCCGCGAGTAGTGCTTGTATTATTCTCACCGCGGGTACTTTCCCTTTGTTTTTTATCATTGGTGGCTTCTGTATTATCATTAGCTCGTTGGCGGTCACCTGATATCAGTGAGCCACTTGTAATAATAGTAGCGATTATTAGAATTAAACCAATCCAGCCCGATATTCGTTGACATAAACCACTGTTTAGAAAAAATGACAAAACAAAAATAATTAATGTAACAAAGAGTCCACTTATAAGAGATATTTTAGCTGATATCAAGTTTAAACGCCTTCCCTAAGCCTTTTCCCTTATATTACCACATATTGGAACTAAACTGCCCTTTCGTTGAATAGCAAAAAAGAGACCCACAGCAACGGGCTGAGGGTCTAAGGTTTATATTTAAAAGGGGTCGAGTTTTATTATAGGCTTAATTCATTAATATCACATGAATGTAAGATTTCAATTACGTTACACTAACTTAACTCTCGTTCCTAGTTTCTTCAATGAATCTCAAGCATTGTTTCCTAATTTTTCTCTAATATAACAAGTGAATAAACTGTTGCACCCATCTCACCGCCTGACATAGCACTCTGAGATACAACCTTCCATCCCTCTTCTAAAAGCTGATTTAAATCACTTAAGTTATTCTTTTTATCGTTATAATATTGAACTACAATTGCCTTTTGCATGAAACACCTCCAGAAAACCATTTTATCATACATATTATTCCATTAAACTCCCTGCTAGTTTAGCAAGTTAAACTCAGTCTAATGCAAGTTGGTAATCGGACAATGTTCTTGTTACGAATCGGGAATCGGATCAAGTTCTTGTCATCGCCAAATGACAAGAACTTGATTCGATAACTAAATAAGCCCGCGATTTACACGGACTTCATTCGGACAATGTTCTTGACAACCGACATTTCAAAAAAGTGCTTCAGGAACTGGATCATTGCGATCAGTTTTTATGAACACACATATTTGTTCTATCTCGCGTTCCGTTTCCTCTCGTTGCCCCTTTGCCCCCTTTGAACCTTTGACCGTTTTTTTCTCTATCTCGAAATCCCTTCTCTAACGAAATGGTCGGAATGCCGTGCGAAGCTCCTCAGAGAACAGCATCGGCACCTGCCAAGCGGCAAAATGTCCTCCCGTGGCGACACGGTTGTAATAGAACAGCTTCGGGTACGCTTCCTTGGCCCAACTTAGCGGAGCCTGATAGAGCTCGTCGGGAAAGACGCTGATGGCGACTGGGATGTTATTGACGCCTTTGACCGAGAAGAACGGGAGCTTGTTTTCCCAATAGAGACGTGCCGCAGAGACAGGCGTGTTCGTCAGCCAATAGAGTGTAACGTTATCGAGGAAATCATCTCGCGAAATACCCCCGGGGTGACCGAAGAAAGCTCCCGAAATGAGATCCAGGCTTTTTGCATCATGGTCAAGATTGAATGCCGCGAGACCCGCCGGCGAATCAGCCAGCCCAGTTAGCGTTTGCGGACGCCTCCCCATAATTGCGGAGTAACCGACATGCTGATAAAAGAAATCCATCTGCATCCAGGCGTTTTTCTGTTCTTGTGTTAAATCGGCTGGCATCGGCTCCCCGTTAATGATTGCCGTTTCGTAGGTGGGAGGCACCGTGCCGGGCATATTGCTGTGAATGGCGAACAACCCCGGAACCTGCTGCACACCCATCATGTCCGAGACTAATGCGCCCCAATCGCCCCCTTGTGCCACGTATTTCGTATAGCCTAGCCGGTTCATGAGCACTGCCCAGGCCCAGGCAATTCGTGGAATATCCCAACCGAGCTTGTTCGGCTTGCCGGAGAACGCGTAACCCGGCAGCGAAGGAATCACAACGTGGAACTCGTCCGAAGGCGAAGCTCCATACGCCGTCGGCCGGGTCAGCGGATCTATGACTTTTAGCAATTCGACAATCGAGCCCGACCATCCGTGCGTCAGAATCATTGGGATCGCTCCTTCATGACTCGATCGTACATGAATGAATTGAATATCCAAGCCGTCGATTTCCGTCACGAATTGTGGGATGGCGTTCAGTCGTGATTCGAATTTGCGCCAGTCGTATTCGGTTGCCCAATAGCGCGCGATGGTTTGAATCGTCTCAAGCGAAACGCCTTGCGACTGACCCGTCGCTGTTTCCTTGTCGGGCCATCTTGTCGCTGCGACTCGCCGGCGTAGGTCCATAAGCGCCGATTCCTGAGCAAACCCAGGTCTAAACGGTCGAACGGCGGTATTGTCTCTCATTGGCAATCTCCTTTTTCTTTCCAATGGTAGCCTTTCTCCCGATTTATATGATGGTCATACCCGAATTATTAGTGATAGGTGTTGACGTTCTAATAAACCCTATCCCCCTGTTTGCTCTCGACAGCGATTAGTAGCACTGCGGCAGCGATCCAATCTATCGTTTTTGTCTGCGGACTTGAATGGACTTTTATCATTCCGCCCCATCTACCTGTCTATCTTTAACACAGAGTGGTTTATGTGAATTGTTGTTGGCAGTGTGCTGGGCATCAACTTCATCGCCCCTGTTATTGTTGCGCGGTTTTTCTATAGATAAATGCTATCTTGTCCTGCAGCAGCGCAAACATTAATGCGCTCTAGCCTTATATTTGCCAGTGTGCTGCAGTTTAACCTTGACCTCCACTTTATCAAGAGAGTCGGCATCCAAATTGAAGTCGTTGCGCTGGTTGAGTTCATGCCATTTATTCGGATAGTTCCTGTAAAGCCGCTCGCCCAATTGCAGCACGTCTATTTTTTTGCTAAGTCCTATCTCATAGGTTTTTCTGAGCTGATCTTCAATCACATGCTCCGCAAGTTTCTGCATGTCTTGTGGTGAAATATCCTCCACCATTTCATCTACATAGGCATTTATTTTCAATTTAATCGTATAGTACACCTGTCCATTTCGAATAGTAGGCAGAATACGCGATTTCGGCTCAATCATAACTATTGCCGCAATAGGCTTCTTCGTATCCGGAATGTTGATCGGGGAACGCGACAGTTTTTCTTGAAGCCATCGGAAACCTTCCAGTTCTTTTTCGGACATCCATCCTAGGGATTGGCTACCCCTTAGATAAAACGCCCCATCGATTCTAAACATCGATCTTGGCTGTTTATCTTCGGTCCATTCTTCCCTGTCAAGAGCGATTGAAGGAAGCATGGCGTATTGCCCTGGTTCATTTATCTCTGAAATAATCTTGAAACCGTAATGCGGCGTAATATACGAACGCTGAGAATAGATTTGTGCCGGATTGTCCAATAAGGTATCTGTCGGAGATAGATTCAGAATCGACTTCTGCTGAAATAAATCGTTTAACGACTCTTTTGTTCCATACAAAAGAACGTTATAACGGATTTCCCGATAGCGGTTTATCATATCGTAAGCCTCTTTGACTCTTTTACCATTCTTTAAAAATCTTTCCGTGCACACAATTGATTTCACATGCCCCCAATACACTCTCAGTTGGGAAGTTGCATAAATCGCATTAAACGTTTCAGTGACCGTTTCCCCTTCTCCTTTCCCAATCCATATGGGGATATTCTTCCCTAGCTGTGATGAGTCCGCTTTGGACACATTGGCAAAATTGAGCACTTGTACATAGGTGATATATTTTCCATTTTCGTAATCCAATCCGATCGCTGTCACATAGGCCATGGTTTGAATATCTTTGGAATTCCAACAACCCGATTGGAGAATTAGAAAGGTTAGGACGATTAGAAAAAGACCGAGTTTCCTCATTCGGGATCTTTCCCTTTATGGTCTGAATCGATCGTGTGCAGCTCTTGCGGACGAAAACGCATTTTAGCCCATGGAAACCTTATAAAGCTCTTAAATAGGTCTTTGTAATTAGGCGGGGACAACGGGGATAAAAAAGGGATCCCGAACGATTTGATTTTGGACATGTGAATCACTAACAAAACCATACCCAAAATGAGCCCATACATCCCAATGACGGCTGAAGCTAGGAAAATAATCAACCGGATCACACTTACGACTGTGCCCAAGGTCTGATTAACAAGCGTAGCTCCCATGATTGCGGTAATCGCCCCAACCACCACTACCGAAGGGGAAACCAAACCTGCGCGTATGGAGGCATCACCAATGACTAACCCACCGATAACCGTTAATGTTTGTCCAATGGAGCTAGGCAATCGCACACCGGCCTCTCGAAAAACCTCTAGGAGGAACAGCAAAGTAAACATTTCCATCTGTGCTGATAAAGGCAAACCGATTCTTGCTACCGATATTGTCGCCATGAGCCGAAATGGAATTTGATCTTGGTGAAACGCAGTAAGAGCCACCCAGAAACCAGGCAAGAGAATCGAAATCCAGAAACTTAAAAAACGGATCAAGCGAGCAAAAGTCACGTATTGAAAACTGAAATGAATATCCTCCGGGGATTTCATAATCAATGAAAAGTTCCCTGGTGCAATTAAGATCAAAGGGTTGCCGTCCACAATAATAATAAATCGTCCGGCCAACAGGCAGTTGACTGCATAATCGGGCCTACCCGTGAAGTCCGTTATAGGAAATAGCGCAAATTTCTTATCGGTAAGTGCTTCTTCCACTTGACTGATACTATAAATGCCATCGACATCGACTTTATTTAAGCGAGAACGAGCTTCCTCTAAAATATTTGGAGCCAAAATGTCATTAATATACATAAGTCCGATCTTCGTTCTCGTTCTTCTTCCGAGAATGAACGTTTCACAGCATAAGGAATTGCTTCGAATTCGTTTGCGAATCAGGGCTATATTCGTCGAAAACTCTTCCACAAATCCATCTTTCGGCCCTTTGATAGAAATCTCGACACTCGATTCATCAGGTGTGCGCTGAGGACGGTTGCAAATGTTAAGCTTATACATCGCATCTGAAGCAACAAAAACAAGCAGAAGATCGCCTTGAAAGACACAATCTGTCATCTCTTGCTCAGTCGCTTCTCCATCAAATGAAATGAGAGGTAAAGAGCTAAGCACATATCCGTTTTGCAAATATTCGAAGCCATTTTCTCTATAAACTTTATTCAACTCCGGCAGGACGATTTTCCCCAGTTGAACGGCATCACATAAACCTTCTGCATAGATCATCATAATCGTGGATGACGGATCATCCTCACCAAATAAGTAAGTCTGTATTTGCACGTCAGAACAGTTTGCGAATAATTGCCGAAGCATCTGCTCTTTCGTTACATCGCCAGATTGAGTATTGCTAACGCTCATGTTGCTCACTCCTTGGTGGGTTTGGCCATCCATGCAATTACAGCTAAAACAATTGTTATGACTAGAGTGAAAATCAGAGTTACAGGAAAATAAATTTTGTACATCCATAAATAGAACGAATTTTGGTGCGTTACAATCATTGAAAACATGAAAATGCAAAGCGTTAAAACCAGAATGAACCAACGCCGCATTTCTGCCTTTTTATAAGGGATTATTTCCGCTAATAAAAAAAGAGAGAGACTAATTCGTATAGTTGCTCCAGCCAACCATTGATACACAGACAAGAAATCGACGTGCTCGATATACGAACCTATTTTGACAAGGCGCCATTGCTCATATGGGGATACCATCTGCTTGGCAGCTTCTTGAGGACCAAATTCCGTGATCGCTCCTACCAAAGGACCTAAAGTAATGTATACCAGAATTATACCGAGCAGCAGCACTTGCCAGACCCGCATTTTCGATTTAAAACGGTGTTGGAACAATAGCAGCAGCATGATCTCCACTAATGCTCCTCCCGTATAAACCATTCCGTTCAGAGCCGGCTGCCAACCATGTTCAAGAAAAGGCTTGAGAAGCGCGTAATCTTTCTCAGGCGTATTGGCAATGGAAACGAAGTATCCGAGGCAGACAACCGTAGGAAGAAGAATACCGGCTACTATCGTTATCGTGCGAATGCCATTATAGGCCGAGTAATAACAAACCGAAACTAACGCAATAATTAATATATATTGTGGAGTTGCAGGCAAATAGTTAGTGACGGTCCATATCTCCGTTTGGATAACCGTCATGCCACCAATCAAAAACAGCTCCACGCAAATCGGAGCTATGATGATCCAAGCAATAAGAGGGCTTGTTTGCTTGATCAACCATGTCCGCAGCTCCTGTTGACCTGATTTTCTCATTATATAAACAAGAAGTGCGCACCAAGGCAGGTAGAGAACTGCCGTCATTAGAACAGATATCCAAGCATCTCTACCCGATGTATCCAATACCAACGGATTTACAATAACATGACTAGTCAAACCATTGAACAGCATCATGACCATAATGATGGATACAATACCGATTTTCCCTTGTGTTCCGTCCATATTATTTTCCTCACAATGCTGCTATGAATTGACATTTATTATGAAAAGATTCTTTGTAATTTTATCCCTTTGTTGCATTTATTATTCACTTATATTTCCTTTCATTTCCTGATTCCGATCTCCGTTAAATTCACTGTTACATTCAATCTAACGTTCATCATTGGATATTCCTCTTTCCACGCTTCTTCGTTCCAATTTCGTGTTTTGCTTCTAACGAAATCCCCTAAACCGAGTGGATCAATCTCTTCCTTTCTAAATAGTTGTAGGAGATCCACACCAGTCGTACGAATATCTTTTTCGAAACTCTCTTTTATTCTCTGCTGCTCTTGTTTCGTTAACGCAATCCCCTTTGAGTCGATAACTTCCGTGTTTAAGCTCAGATTTATCGTCACTTTTGGACTTTTCGGTTCCTTACCGATGCTATAGTTCACTTTTGAACCGATGTTTTTAATTGCCATGTACGGTCCATTTTCAAGCTTTGTTTCAAGTGTGCCGTACCTTACATTTTCGAGTAAAAGCTTCATGACGCGCATTTGCTTTTCGCTCAGTGACAGGACGTATTTGTCATCCTTAAATAACGCCAATCCGGAAATCTGCACTTGACCATTAGGCTGCAAGGAAAGAAGCGGCAAAAAAGGGTCCATTCCTTTGCCCAAAAAAGCGTACTCAAAATCGTGAAGGTTCTGCCTCGGAACAAGTCCAGTGCGTACATTCGAGTCGAATAGATTATACAAATACATCCCTTTTTCTTCATTCGAGCTGAAATTTGCTTGCAATATTTCCTTTCCTTTGCCTTCAGCAACGGCTACATACATCCTTCGTGAAGCTATAGCGTCCCGCAAGATCACGTCTAATTTATCCGCTAACCCTCTTTCCGCCAATTCTTTTCCAATTAAGAGGACTGATATTTTTCCAGGTTTAATAGGACGGTTTAATTGCATATCCATTATTTCCAAAATGTTCTTACTTGTATGTCCGACCTTTGAATACAGAGCATTAGATACAGAGCGGGATTTATCGGCTTGAAACTTTATTGCCGCTATCGTAAATTCGATTTGATCATCGGGGGCTTCATCGAAAGCGCCGGTGAATGAAATCGTGATTTTGTCTATAACATCTTGCTTTACGCACCCAGTCAATAGCATACTCACGATGAGCACTACGAAGTATAAAAAACGAATCATACGGTTCTTCTCACTTTCATTCTGATAACGTCAACTAAAAATACAAATGGAATATAGGCATAGATGAGGTAAAATCCGATATCGTATAGTATTTTTTGAACGACTTCAATATGAGAATGATCTGGAATAAAGCATACCGCCACAAAAACGAGAATTAATAAGATCGGCAGTGCTCTTCTTTGTTTCACAGTAAACATGAGTTTACACACTCGGCTTGCAGCCCAAATACAGAAGCACAAAATAGGAACTACCCATAATAGCTGTGCTGCAGCGCCAATATAGTCAAATCGTTCTATAAAAGGGAATTGTATAAATTTATATTTGGTTAATTGCGACCAGATTTCTACAGATAATTGCTCCGGTTTAAATAATAACAAGGAAAAGAATATAACGAGTAGGTAAGATACTGTGGTGATGAAATTCGCGAAATGCGCCCATTTTTGAGATTTTTGAGGAGTTTTGATGAATGTGTAGCAAAAGAAGAGCATTTCCACACCTAAGAAGGGAAATGTCATCTCCTTACCTGCTTTGACGATTTCACTTAACGAGTGATCGAATAGAGGAATTAAATTGTTGAAATGAAAATAATCCGCTGGAAAAAACATGGCTAAGATGGTCACAATTCGCAATAAGCTAAACATACAAATGCCTACAATAACTCGAAACCCCCCTGCGACAATGTAATAGACAAGTAGGAGCATGACTAATGCCAATGACCATGTTTCGAGATCTTTAAATAGCCATACTTGTATTATTTCTATAAAAAAACGCAATTGAAAACTGGCAATTAGCAGGAAGTAAATGATAAAGATAAAGTTAAGACCTCCACCTGCCAATTTCCCGAAAAATTGTTGATGGATTTGAATTAGATCCGTCTCGTTTCGGTTAAGTATTCGATACATCATCCAAATAATGACGTGGAAACTGAGACCGCAGAGGATAATAGAAATCCAGGTATCTTGTCCAGCCAATTGAATTGGAATATTCGACATGGACAGATATTCGGGTCCGAACTGCATGCTATGAATCAAAACGAAAACCAGATAAGGTGATATGGTAAATCGTGGATGTTCAGTTGATTTCATCTTTTATATCACTCCCAGAGCTGTTTCAATCATCGATGTCTCTTTTTGCGTTTACATTTTTCTTATTAAATCTCGCAGGTTTGAGTGTACGGAGAAAGCTATATCTGTAATGAAATTTGGAATATGGTGGACGAATGACGGTATCATATAAATCGGAAGTGCGTAAAGGGTAGAAAGGAACCAGATATGGCATCCCGAGAGATGATAACCGCAACAGATGTGCAACCAAGGCAATTGTGCAAATAAAAATACCTAATAACCCCCATATTTGCGCTGCGATAATAAACGGAAACCGAAGAATTCGTATGGTAGCGCTCATGCGAAAAATAGGCGTTGTGAACGAGGCCAATGCCGATAGCGCCACGATAATTAATAGGAAATTGCTTGTTAGCGCAGCTTCGACTGCCGCCGTACCGAGAACAATACCTCCAACGATGCCGATGGTCTGTCCGATTTTCGTAGGCAATCTAGCACCAGCTTCCCTTAATAATTCAATAACAAGTTCCATAATGATGACTTCTACTATTGGTGGAAAAGGTACATTGATCCTCGAAGAAACGATCGTGGGCAAAAAGACGTTGGAAATGCTTTGTCCGTGATAAGTCATTACAGCAACATAAAATGATGAGGCAAAGACGGAAAACAGCACTGAGCACATGCGAATCAGCCGCAATAAGGAGGCAATAATCCATGGCAAATAATAATCTTCATAGGTAATGAAAAATTGCCACAGGTTCACCGGCGCAAAAAAAGCACTTGGGGATCCATCCTTCAATGCGCAAATTTGCCCAGAAGATACGGCCCAGGCTACGTAATCAGGCCTTTCGGTTCCGATCGACTGGGGAAAGATGGAGTTGGAATTATCTTCGATCATTTGTTGAAGCAAAGAGCTATCCGTAATTTGATCAAATTGCACATCCTGAATGCGCTGAATAAATGTTTGTAAATATTGTTTGTTCGTTAATCCTTCCAAGTAACAAATCGCAACTCTTGACTTACCTAAACTCCCCACCATGTACTCTTTTATACGTAAATCAGGACTGGGAACTCGTTTGCGAATCAAGTTCAAATTGATGTCCAATGATTCAACAAAGGCTTCTTTCGGCCCTTCCACGGTGAATTCAACTTCGGGATTGGTTACATTACGACCATTAGATGAAGCTGCGTTGACCAAAATACAAGGTATGCTTTGATGGCCATATTGAATGGCCACGTATCCCCGATATATTTTACTTTGAATGAGATCCCAATCGGACGATATTTCTTTCTCGGCTATGGGTATCAATGGGTACAAATCCTCGAAAGATCTGTTCGTTAAGTTACTCAAACAGCTCAGTATATGCTGCTGCAAGATTTCTGACTCTATGAGAGATTTAAAATAACCGATATACAAAGGAACCGAGTTCATTTGATGTTCGTAGCACACGAAATCTGCTGATTGACTTAGCTCCTTCCATAATGGAGGGATTGAATTCACTTCTAATCACTCTTTTCTCCGTATAATTTCTCACCTCATTGTGTCACACTAAGTGGAAAATTATACAAAATCAATGCAACTGAATCGACTCCGCTATAATGGCGCTAATCCGTTCTATCCCTCTTTCAATCTCATCCTCGTTCACGTTCGTAGCGTTTAGTTTCACTATATTTTCCCTCTCGAAATTGTTTAAATAATTCCGGTCCATTGACTCCAACAGAATTGAGCTTCTCTTTAATTTAGCAATTAGCTTCTCAGCAGAAATTGTTTCATGCAGCATGATATGCGTATGTATAAATGGATAATTAGAATGTTCGTAAGTGAAGGCGCCGCCGCTGCGGGCAGCTTCCTTCTTAAGTGCAGCATCGAGCAGCTTCGCCCGTGCAGCATATCTGCTCCGGATTTTGGCAAGATGGCGATCGAACATACCACTGCGTAAATAGATTTCAAGAGCGGCCTGCGACAACATGGAACTGTCGATATCGTCATGTTTCTTGTACAGCCTGAACGTTTCAGCGAGCTGAACAGGTATGACTGCAATGCCGATGCGTAGACCGGGGAAAATGATTTTGGAATAACTTTTCAAATAAATGACATGTGACGAATCGTCCTGCGCAAAAATGGGATCGGCCTTGCTGTCCTGTTCGAAGTCGGCGAGGTAATCATCTTCAACGATGTATACATCATATTTGGCAGCAAGCTTAGCAAGTCGCTTCTTCTCTTTGCTCGTATAAGAACAGCCCAAAGGGTTGTGAAACCGCGGCATAGTATAAAAAAACTTGATGTCCTCGGTTTGAAAAATTTTCTCCAGTCTGTCAAAATCAATTCCCGCATAGCTGCGCTCTATTCCGATCACCGGCATACGGCGCGTCTCCAAATTCTCGATAAACAGATGGTAGCTAGGCTGTTCGATCAGAATCTTCTGCTTCCCGTTAGGGAAAGGCATTGCGGCAAGGAGTGACAATGCCTGCTGAACTCCGGATACCACAAAGATGTTCCGCTCTTCCGTAAACACCTGATAACCCATTAACTGCTTACGTACGATTTCGATTAGAGATGACATGCCTTTGGCAGTACCATATACAAATAAATCCTTCTGGTAGGTGTCAATCGCTTTATTGATGCAATGTTGAAAATCTAGATACGGAAACACATTTGGATCAGGAGCAGCGGCTGAGAAATTCAAGATGGGAGACGCTTCGCTCTGAGCGGCATTCATCCCTTTGACCACATAATAGCCGCTCTTAGGCATCGCATAGATGAGATGGCGCCTCTCCAACTCATCCAATGCTTTAATGATCGTACTCTTGCTGCATTTATACTGCTCCGAGAGCATGCGAATAGATGGAAGTTTCTGTCCATCCTTATAGGGCTCCTTCCGTATCAATTCCTCCAGCTCATTCATTAGCTTCAAATATATGTACATCGGGCAAACTCCTTAGTTGCAATCTGTAACGGTACAGATTGCTGTTTTCTTTATTGTAGCATGATGACAGGGTGAGATACGATATACGTATCAAGTATAGATACTAGGAGGAACGTCATGACAACTGCTCAAATCGACACCAAAACAAAACGCTTCGCCTACTCAGCCATTGTTATTTATTCCACCATTGTAGGACTCTCTTTTCTGTTTGGAAAATTAGCTTTAACGGTTGCTTCTCCGCTGGATAGCCTTGCTCACCGTTTTACGATCTCTCTTCTCGCCGCCACCATTCCTGTTCTATTAGGATGGGTGAAGCTGCAAATACAACTGCGGGATGTGCTGGCTATTCTTCCACTTGCTGTCTTATATCCGTCGCTGTTCTTTGCTTTTCAAGCGTTTGGCTTACAGTTCACAACTTCTGCAGAAGCAGGCATTATTCACGCGACCGTGCCGATCTTCACGATGATTGCAGCAGCTTATTTCCTGAAGGAACGTGCAACAAGGTTGCAACAGCTTTCAACGTTACTTTCTGTTGCTGGTGTTATCTTCATCTTTGTCATGAAAGGCACGACAATTGATTTGACGAATATGAAAGGTACGCTGCTCATTCTTTTGTCAGCCCTTTCTTTAGCGGGTTACAGTGTGCTTGCAAGGAAGCTGACTTTGCGATTGAAGGTGTTCACCATGACCTATGTGATGACGATGATTGGTTTCCTTGTTTTCAACCTCATGGCGGTTAGTCAGCACTTGGCATCAGGAACGCTATCGCTTTATTTTGAGCCATTTGCAAGCCCTGTGTTCTTAGTGTCTATTCTCTATTTGGGCGTTCTCTCTTCGCTCGTTTCCAGCTTGCTCAGCAACTTCGCCTTATCCAAATTGGAGGCATCGAAGGTAAGTGTGTTCAATCATCTTGCTACCTTGGTTTCAATTGTTGGGGGATTCGTTTTCTTAAATGAACAGCTTGCTTACTACCATATTATCGGTGCAATTGTTATTATCGCGGGAGTGCTTTGTACGAATGCAGGGTCATGGCGAGGCAAACGAGTAAGCTCCACCCAGTCCTCGCGCACTAGTGATTTCCGTTAATCAGTCCGTAAAATTAAAAAAGACACCTTCTCGGTGTCTTTTTTAATTGTTCATTTTCCTATCACATCTTATATGCACTTGTATTTATATAAATAAACATTTATACTTTAATCAGACAGACAAGAGGTGATGATCCTGCACGATATTTATGCTATAATTGCCGAGCCTTCTCGGCGGCGAATCCTGGACTGTTTGCTGCGTTCGGATTCAACGGTCAAAGATTTAACCGAAGAGTTGGGTTTATCTCAGCCGCTTATTTCCAGCCACTTACGATTATTGCGTGAGTGCGGCCTCGTACGTGTCCAAGCAGATGCGCAGCGGCGTATTTATTCTTTGGATGCAAGTCCTCTAGCCGGTGTGGATGATTGGTTAAGTACGTATCGCGCCAAATGGAATCAACACGTCGATAAGCTGGAAGAACATCTTGATCGGCAAAAACGGATTAAAAAGGAGAACCTGCAATGAAACCACTCGACGAAGAAGTTATGCCCATCCTTAACCATTCGGATGAAGAATGGGTGTTAATTCTTGAACGAACGCTTAAGCATCCGATTGAAGATGTGTGGGCTGCTCTGACGGAATCGGATCAACTACCCGCTTGGGGCCCTTTTGCCACAGATCGAGATCTTGTATCGACTGGACCGGTCGCACTCTCCCATGTGAACCATGCTGAGGAAAACGTCAAACGGCAAGGCGAAGTGCTTACGGTGGAAGCCCCTCACCTGCTTATTTTCAAGTGGGGCAATGACATTTTACGTTGGGAATTGAGTGTGAGTGATAACAACACCATTCTTATTCTCCGTCATCGCTTCACAGATTATCAAATGGCACCTTCCCTTGCAGCGGGTTGGACTTTATGTTTAAAAGGCCTAACCGGTATACTCGAGGGCAAACAGATGCCATCAATGGCTGGAAGCAACGCTGTTCTTTATGGATGGCAAGAGCTGCATGACGAGTACAAAAAATTGTTTGAAAGCGAGGGTGACCGATGAACAATGTAACAAAAATGATCATTGCCAAACCGGCTAATGAAGTATTCGAAGCATTCGTCGATCCTGAGAAGATCGGAAACTTTTGGTTCTCTTCCAGTTCTGAGAGATGGGAATCCGGCAAAACAATCAAGCTGCGCTATGATGAATATAATGCGGATGGCGAGATTAGAGTTAAAGAAATCGTGCAAGACGAGAAAATTGCCTTCGAATGGGATTACGGCCATGTACATCTCGTCACCATAACCTTCACGCCAAAGGATGAAATGAACACAATTGTCGAAGTGAACGAGGACGGTTTTGCAGATGACAAGGAGTCAATTCCGTTACTTGTAGGCAACAAAGAAGGTTGGGTATATACCTTGACATGCCTTAAGGGTTATCTGGAACACGGCATCTCGACCTTACGTGCAGCGTTAGTTCATTAGCCGATTCAAATTTAAAAAGGAAAGCACGCGGCACATGTCTGGATGCCTCCTGCTTTCCTTTTTCTTTTCACTTTTTGAAATTCTCTTCATATTTCTTCTGGGCTTCGGCCATTACCTTGGAACCGCCGGCTTTTTTCCATTCTTCCACATACTTATCGAAATCGCTTGCAGGACGCTGTCCGGTAATGATATCGATATAAGTTTTCAGCGTCAATTGGTCAAGCGCATCGATGTTTTCGTTATACGCTGGAATCGCAATCGGCTGCATGATATCGTATTTTCCTTTGCCAATATGTTCGGAAGCCTTGCGTAAAGACATCAACTCATTAAGGGTCATATACGGAGTTTGGAAGTCATAATCGTTAAATGATTTGCCTAGGAACGTATACTGCTGACCAATACCGAACTTGATCTGCTCTTCTTCTTTATCGTAAGGAGGGAGATAACTGTAATCTCCTTTCTCTCCCTTCTTATAGGTTTTTCCTTTTTCCCCATACACTATATTCTCAAAAGTCTCCGCATCAAAAGCCGTCGCATCTGCAACCTGCAAATATTTGGCCATTTTCTCCTTGTCATTTTCCATATGCTTGCCGAATTGGCCGCCTGAACTTGCGATTGGGTTTAACTGGACGGTGCCCTGTTGTCCGTCAGGACCTTTGGGGCCAGCGGTTAACACCCAATTGGCATTCGGTACATTGACACGAAGTTTATCGTAATATTTTCCATCAAAAAAAGCGGCTTTCGTAATAAATTGGTACCAGGAAGCGGTTACAATTCCGGCTTTGCTGGAGATGATCTTATCGTCCACATTCTGTCCTTTGTTTAGCACAAATTCTGGATCGAGCAGCTCTTCCTTGTACCATTTATTAAGCAGCGTAAGCGCTTGTTTCGCTCCCGGCTCAATCTCTCCCCGAACGATTTTTCCGTCCTTATCGGTAAATGTACCTGGATATACACCGAAAGCACCGAATACCGGGCTGAAGATATCTTTCACGCCTACAGCTTGTCCCGTCCAACCGTAGGTATCTTTTTTGCCGTTTTTATCAGGATCATTATTGCGGAATTTGCGCAAAGCATCTTCAAACTCTTCCAACGTTTCAGGGTTTTTCGTGATACCCACTTGATCTAGCCAATCCTTACGCAAACCAACGACCGTACGATCCGGCCCCAACGTCTGGATGATCGGCATGGAATAATTTTTACCGTCTCTCTTATATAACTTCAACGGATCATCACCTAGATGCTTCTTCAACCAAGCCCAATAATGCGGGGCATTCTTCTCAATCATCTCCTGCGGAATTTCGGCAACAGCTCCCTGATTCACCAGTTTCTCATATTCAGGAAAACCTAGATCCACCCAAACATCCGGGATTTCTCCAGAAGCCACTTTCAGCAGAAGCTCGTCTTTATAGTTGTCTTTCGAACGTGGGAGTTGTTCAATATCAACATTGAACTTGTTCTCGACATACTTAATCGCATAAGAATCTTTGACAGTTTTATCGAAATTCTGATTCAGATAGCTTAACTTCATTTTTTTCTGGACCTGTGGTGCAGCGGTTTGCTCCCCTTTTACATCATTTCCCGTTGAACAACCAGCCAGTACGACCCCAAACAAGGCGAAGCTTAATGTCACTGGAATAACCTTTTTCAATCCGATCACCCTTTCTATCCTCATTGTTTATCCTTTCACGGCACCGATCATGATCCCTTTTACAAAATACTTTTGCACGAAAGGGTAAATCACTAACATAGGAATGACAGAAAACATAATGACGGTAGCTTGCAACTGACGAGTAGAGAACATATCCTTCTGATCAAATTGATAGAGCATTGCGTTTAATTGATCCATATTGTTATCCACGATGATTTTTCTGAGGACGACCTGCAGCACCTGCTTCTTCGGGTCGGTTATGTAAATTAAAGCGTCAAACCAAGCATTCCAATGCTGAACCGCGATCCACAAAGCAACAGTAGCCAGAACCGGTTTGGATAAAGGCACAATGATTTTACGAAAAATAAAGAAGTATCCCGCTCCGTCCACACGCGCAGACTCTTCCAAGCTGTCCGGAATCGATCGGAAGAAATTCCTCATAATTAACGCATTGAACGCACTAATCATACTCGGCAACACAAGAGCCCAGATGGAGTTATAAATGCCAAGCTTTTTAATTAGCAGATAATTGGGAATTAAACCTCCACTGAACAGCATGGTGAATAGTACGAGCGATGTGACGGTTCGGTTAAAAGGCAAATCCTTTTTGGATAATGGATAAGCGAACAACGCGGTAAAGGTTAGACTTAGACTTACGGCCAGAACTGTACGCAGAATCGTGTTGCCATAACCGTTCCAGATCGCTTTGTATTGAAAAATAACGTGGTAGCTTTCAAAGGAAAGCTTGCTCGGAAAAAGCAGCATCCCTGTCGTATATAGAGTGTTTTCGGAACTGATCGACGTCACCACTTGATTCCAAAAAGGATACAAGGTGATTATCGTAATCACAATCATAACCAGGTAGAGCGAGAATTCGCCGATTGTCTCTGCGGTTGTTTTTTTCGTATTATTCATAGGCAGTTTTCCTCCATCCCCTTAATCCTTACAGCCTTACCAAAGGGTATGGTCCTTTCCTCCCATCATGTGAACGGCTTTATTGACAAGCACGATTAGCACAAGGGCCACGACGGATTTAAAGAGCCCAACCGCTGTCGCATAGCTATAGTTCGTTTCCAGTAAACCCTTTCTATATACGAAAGTATCGAGAATGTCTGAAACTCCGTACACTTTGGGGTTATACATATTGAAAATTTGGTCAAAGCCGGCATCAAGCACATGAGCCATACGAAGGATAAGCATAATGGAGATAACGGGTAACAGCATAGGAAGCGTAATGTAAATGATTCTTTTGAAACGGCTGGCACCATCCATAATGGCTGCTTCCTGAAGCTGTGGGTCGATCCCGGCTATCGCTGCAAAATAAACAATGGAACCCCAACCGAATCCTTGGTAAATGTCCGTTAGGACCAGGATAGTACGGAAGTAACGATCGTCTGCCATGAATAAAACCGGATCGCCACCGAATAGTTTGACAATCGCATTGACAGGACCGTTCAGCGAGAAGATGCTAATGAATATCCCTGCCAAAATGACCCAAGACATGAAATGAGGTAAATAGGAAATCGTCTGAACGAGTTTTTTAAACCGTTCTCTCGTGATTTCACTTAATAAGAGGGCGAAAATAATCGGAATTGGGAAAGCAAATACGATTTTATACAAACTGATGATCAGGGTATTATTGAGGACGCGATAAAAATTCGGATCTGCAAAAACTTTTTCAAAATGATCAAACCCCACCCATGGGCTCGCCATAATGCCCTGCATAATTTTGAAGTTTTTAAAAGCCAGCACAACGCCATAGATCGGGATGTAGTGGAAAATAAGAAAATATAGCAAACCTGGAAGCAGCATAAAGTAAAGAACGCGATAGCTTTTCAATTTTCGTCTGAATTCGCTTTTCGCTCTGGAAACGGTTTCAACTCTTGGGTTTGCCGCAATGGATTCCTGCAAAAAACCCTCTCCTTTCCCATCAATTTGAAATGAATGCGCATTCACTTGTTATTTAATATAGCACAGCGATGATTTCATTGATTTATCTCATTTTTTAGAAAATTATTGATTTATTGTGATTTCGTGTTTTTATATTTCGGAATCGTCATGATCATCGTCGTTCCTTGCCCAATTTCACTGATCACTTCAATGCCGTATTCTTTCCCGAACACGAGTTTAATGCGCTCGTTCACATTTTTTAATCCATATCCCTTGGACTGTTTAATCAGAATCTCACCAAGTCGTTGTTTATCAATACCAGGCCCGTTGTCCGTTACATGAATGTCAATCGTGTCCTGGTTAGCAAGAGCCTTAATTATCAGCTTGCCTCCGCCTTCTTCCTTTTGGTCGATCCCATGCACGATTGCATTCTCGACAAGCGGCTGAATGGATAGATTCACCGTATCGTACTGATAGACATCTTCTTCAATTTGGTAGCTGACTTCGAAGCTGTAATCGTGCATCACTAGCTGAATTTCCACAAACGACTGAGTGTTCTGCAGTTCATCCTTCACAGAGGTCATACTTTCACCACGGTTTAAAGCAGTCCGATAGAAGCGGGATAACATCGTGACAACATGGCTTATATCCGTAGCCCCGATCTTCAATGATTTCCAGTTAATGACGGACAACGTGTTATATAAAAAATGGGGATTTATTTGGGCCTGAAGGGCTTTAAACTCCGCTTCTTTCTGAATAAGTTTGTTCTGGTAAACTTCTGTCACCAGCTCATTGATCCGGCGCAGCATGATACCGAAACGATTCGTTAATTCCCCTATTTCATCCCGGCTGTCGCTTCGAATATCCATTTGCAAATTTCCGAATTGCACTTGCTTCATCCATTTATTTAAGTGATAAATACGCTTGATCATGGTATGAGAAAATATGGATATAAGGGCAACCAATATGATCATACACGTCATAATGAGTGCAATCGTTGCTTTGACAATGCTGGTCGCATCCATGGCTATGTCCTGTTCCGGTATGTAATAATGAAGCGTCCAATTGGCTTGGCGAAGAGGCTCCTGAATCAGGATATAACGAAGGCCATCGATTTCTACCATATCCTTGGCGTTTACTGGAACCTTCAGCATTTGTTGTTGGATCTCCACAGCTTCATCGTTGTTGGAATAGACAATATGATTATTTATGTCAGAGATAAATAGTCCATCGTGTGCGGACTGTGCCGTTGTCATCGTAGTAAGCGAATCAAAAAAGCGCTCCTTATTCAGCTTCATATACAGGATTCCGGTCATCTGATTGTACAGAATCGTTGGGAACGGTCTGAATACGGCCAGTTCAGATCCTTCAAGATACCAACCTGTTTTCTTTTGTTCGGCTATGTCCTTATACCACGGACTTACCTCCTTAATCCGGTCCAACGAAAGAATAAACTCACCATATTCGGGCATTTTGCCAGATGTATAGACGGTGAGCTGCAGGATGTCCGTATTCAAATTTCTGATCATGCTAAAATAGGGGCTCACATAGTTTCTTAGATCCTCGGAAAGAGTTGTAAGGCTTGTATAGTTCGTAGCAAAAATACGCTGCAGACCTGTATTCATGACGACGGAATCCACTGTCCGCTCAACCTGTTCCGTCTTATCGTTCATCCCTCTAGCTAACGTACCAACCGTATTCTGCAAGCCTTGGATCGCTTGTTTCTGGAGAAATAGCTTGGATTGATTGTACGAATAAGCGCCTAGCAGTGCTAGAGGAATTAAGCTAACAACCAGGTACGACAGGATCAGCTTTTGTTTGAAGCGCATATTCTTAAACACGTCCAGCCAGTGACTCATGCGGAGTCCCCTTCCCGGTACTTGGCCGGAGTTTTCCCGTAATAATTTTTGAATATGGAACAGAAATAAGCGAAGTTTGTATAGCCTACCTCCTGCGAGATATCGGAAATTTTCTTAGTGGTACTCCGAAGCAATTCACCCGCTTTGTCCAACCTGTAGCAGGTTATATATTTCACAAGACTGGCACCGGTTTCTTTCTTGAACAGGTGGCTTAAATAACTCGGGGATAAATAAGCCTTCTCCGCCAAAGAATCCAAGCCGATATCCTGCCCATAATCGCGGTGAATGAGCTTTAGCACCTCTCCGATCACCTTTCTGGGGGACTCCGTAGACGTTTTCTCCCGCTTTTCAATCAGTTCGATCATCAAATCTTTCAGTTGGACCAGGTTTTGTGTCGTATAGATTTGCTCGACAAACCTTTGAAAGCAAGCATGGTGTTCACGTTTATACGTTTGGACATATTTCTTTGCAATTTCCGTGCAAATGTATTTCACATAAATGGTGGAAAGTCTATTGCTATTTCGAAGAGACTCGAACATTCGTTCGATTCCAGTTCGAATCAAATGAGATTCGCCATAGTTGATGTAAGTTGAGATCTTTTCGAGTAAACCGTCAATATCCGCAGGTTCCTCCTGCCGTGGAGCGCAGGTTTGTTCGGTAAACATCATGGCTGTTGCAGGCAGGAAAAACTTGTGTTCCAACACTTTTTCCATCTCCTGAAATTCGGCTGAAAGCAACTGGAAGCCGTTAAGTACTTTACTGAAGATAAGCACATGATCAGCAGAATACTTTGCAAGCAGGAACTCTTGCAGTTGTTGGCCATTCGGCTCTAAGCTCGTGTTATTATCCCAACTATCTTCAATATGTAAGAACAGCAAACTCTGATATTCATTCAGATTTACATACAAACATTCCCAAGGAAGCTTTGATTTCACTTCGGATTCGAATCCATGATCAACTGAATCAAAAAACTTCCTTTGCATATCCAATAGAACCATACGATATCTTGTATTTTCATCTAGCCAATCGAATACACTCTCACCCGCTATCCCATTGCGCGTAGACGCGCTACCTTGCAATAAGTTAAGCAGCGTTTGCTCCTGTACGTAACGGCTTCCTATTTCGTACACCTGCTGAAGCTTAAGCGTTCTTTCCCTTTGCTCCCGATCTTCATCGCATAAGTGGACAACCTGCGTCACAACCTCTAGAAACTCAGATACCTCAACGGGCTTGAGCAAATAGTGAACAACATGAATTTGAATAGCTTGTTTGGCATACTCGAAATCCCCGAATGCGCTTACAATAATAACTTTAAGTTTGGGATTTAGTTTCTTGGCCTTAGTTGCAAGCGCCAGACCATCCATAAAAGGCATGCGGATATCTGTGAACAGGATGTCCACTTCGTTGGCTTGCAAGTACTCCCATGCTTTGACACCATTTTCCGCTTCTGCAGTTTGTAAAGACAGTCCTAACGTTTCTATTAAAAACTTAATGCCTTCGCGTTCAATTTTTTCGTCGTCAACAACCAATGCTTTGTACATCCAACCACCATCCGCATCCAGATTTACCCATTAACGGTTACTTAGATGATACATGGATTGAGACATACACGCCATGTGATAACTTTTATGCGTTTGTGTTTTTTTATGATTCATAACATACGAAACAGGCTGCCGCGTGTAACTCTGCGCCAACCTACTTGCTCCATGATCCATGATCCGAGAGAATACTTATTCCTTGATCGTGTTCTGGATAATCGTATTGTTTTCTCCTTGATCTTTAATGTTATGTGGGTTATTGCGCTTAAATTGATTTTCGAATACAAAATTTGCAGTTTGTGGATGGTGTATAAAAACGCCGTTATCTTCATTTTTTTCAATCTTATTATTCTGAATATCATTAAAATCAGATGAAACTTGAATTCCGCTTTGCTTATTATCTTTGATCTCATTGAACCCGGCAAAGTTATAATTCAAAGCGATGAATAAGCCGTTTTCGCGATTCCCTTTTATTTTACTATCCAAGACCATTGTATTCATGCTCTGCGCGTTCACCCCGTTATTCCCATTGTCAGTTATCTTATTATCATAAATAAGGTTGTTATCTACCCGATTCACCAGAATCCCGTCGCCTTTATTATGGGAGATCTGATTACCAATAATCGCATTATGACTACCATCAAGGACCTCGATGCCTTGGGCTGAATTGTGTTTCAGCTTATTTTTAATCACCCAGTTGCCTGTGACCGTTTGAAGATAAATCCCCGATCCTGATTCTGCGATTCCAATTCGCTCGACTACATTCTTCATGAATAGATTGCCCACGGAATTATTCACAAAAATACCAATCGGATCAACGCCACCAGTTATATGGTAAATTTTATTACTAAGAATATGGTTCGATTTTGCGTTAATAAGCTGAATGCCGCGTGAAAGATAGTTTTTAATTTTAAAACCGTAGATTTCGACACCGGCTACTCCATTTAACTCAAATGCTTCAAGCTCCATGCACCTTCCATCTAAAATCGCAGCATGTTTATGCTTCGATATGATGCGAATGTTGTTTTTAACACTTGATACCTGTACACTTTCATGGTACACGCCTCTATGTACCAATATGACGTCACCTTCATTCGACATCGTAACCGCATCTTGAATGGCCGTCGGACTGTTGGGAAATACCTCAATGAGCGCCATTCTATCACCTCAATCGATAAGAATTCACTATCTGTTCTATAGTAAATTCAAAACGATGTTGATTAGAAAGGAACAATTGACCAGTCATTTTAGTATTTTTATACAGCTTCACTTTCAGAGGTTTAAATGATATAAAGCAATTCCAAATGACAGCAGACATAGGATTATGGCAGCGAACGATTTGGTAAATGGATCGCGTGCAATCACAAGCAGAGTAAAGGCTGCGGCCAGCATTGTCGCTCCTAGAAGCAAACCGGCTAACAGGGCAACGAGGGGATACCATATCCCTACGATCATACCAATTGAGCCTATGATTTCAAGGAAACCTGTTAAGAAATTAAAAATGGAAGGCAGGCCAAATCGGCTGAATTCCTTTGCCATTTTACCTGAGATGATTCTCGTTCCTGTTATCATGAAGAAAATACCCAAAATAACTTGTAAAATAATAGCTATTATCATTGTTTTCACACTCTTTCATTTTAAAATGATTAATTTTATATGCTATAGCATATATTTGAGGTGCCAAGGCACTCATTCATCTTTTACGGTTGCATATAGTTTGCTTAGAATCTCATGCAACTGTTGAATTTCATCGTCACTCAGATATTTGGTTACATGATCGTGAGCGGCCTTTACAATCGGCATAAGCTTGGTTTTGAGACTCATTCCTTTATCGCTAAGGAACAAGTTGTGGGAGCGTTTATCCGCTTCATTCTGAATTCTTCTTACGATTTCTTTCTTCTCCAGTGAATAAATCATCCTCACAACGGTAGTTTGATCTCGATCGATGGCTTCAGCAAGCTCTTTCTGGCTCGTCGCTCTTTCTGTATCAAGTACAAGGAGGATTCCCCATTGTTCCGGAGTTACTTCATATTGTTTAAGTATTTTTGTGAAAAAATTAGTCATCTTAACATCAGTTCGATGAACAAGAAATCCAGTGAGATTACTCAGCTCCATCTTATGCGCTCCCTTCTTTATCAAATTAATATATGCTATAGCATATAAAATAACTTAAAAACGTTTGTTTGTCAAATGGACCGTTGAGCAGAGAAATTTATGATGAATCCAGCGGCATAATTGAATTTTATCCTACTGCCGCTGGTTAATATTGCCTTACGTTAAATCAAACTTGCCAAATGCTCCCCAAGGCGGTCCATGGTCTGTTCAGCTCCTGGAGCGGCGTAAACCTTCACCTTGTCAAAGGTAGCTACTGTTTCTTCAAAAACCGAGCTATATGTAAGTTTGGTCTTCCCATCCAAGTCTTCAAAAACGGCTGTTGCGGTAAAATGAGGAAACACAGCGTGTTTAAGCACAATACGTTCTGGTTTATCGACTACGAGGATCTCATTCGTATTAGGAAAATTAACGCCATCAGGACCATGCATGATAAACTCCCATGTACCTCCTGGTCTCATTTCGAATTTCTGAAAAGTAGACGAAAAACCTCTCGGCCCCCACCATTTCGACAACTGCTCTTCGTTCGTCCAAGCATCAAACACTAGTTCACGCGGAGCATTAAATACACGGGTGATCACAATCTCGCATTCTCCTACTTGCGCCGCGGCGATGTTTGTTTCATTGTTGTGGCTCATGTCCCAATCCTCCCAAATATTCAGCTTGATGTAATCTAACTCACTAAGTAGTTAAATCATAACAAATACCAGTGAAGACATCCATTGAATATGTATGTTGTTACTCTTCTACAATGCGGCTAATTTGTTTATACTATACTTCTGCCACGATATTATTTTTTTGGAGGAAAGCACATGGAAAACTCGGTTGTAGAAAGACAATTACAGGCATACAACGATAAAAATATTGATTTGTTTATGAGCTGTTATAGTGAAGATGTGAAAATCTATGATTTTCCTGACACCCTTACTATGGAAGGTCAGGTTGCTATGAGAGCGCGTTATGAAAAATTGTTTGAGACCTTCCCCAACATGTTTGCAACGGTGGATAAAAGAATCCATCATGGCAAATATGTCATCGACCATGAGCAAATAACCGGTAGATTAGAAGGCGCCATTTTGGAAGCTGTGGCTATGTACGAAATAAAGGATGATATGATTATTAAGGTTTGGTTTCTTAGGAATTAAGCTGCTGTTCCGATATCTCCACAGGACCTGCAGGCCCTGCTTTTCAAGATGCGTGGAAAACAAAATAATGGTAAAATACGTATAGGCAGATGAACTCTGCGCATGTTAACACACAGATTTCCAAAATGTCATTTGGGAGGCAACAAAATGGATGATTATTTCTTGGTTAAAGACGGTAGAGTTGTACGTTGGGACGGGCTTACACTTGGTGGAACGAAAATCCGAGCTGATGAACTCATTGAGTCTTTTGGACGTAAAGCTTTAGATGAAATCGAACAGTATGGTTTTTATACGATAAAGAAATCTTAATACGTCTGCTCGTTAAAGAAAGAGACTGCCGTTGGTTCCGGCAGCCTCTTTTTCATATCTGGATCCAAAAACGTCTAACCACATTTCCATGATCCTCTATATATTCTGATTCAAACTTACCACCATTTTTTAGAATAGTTCTTTCAGAGGCCAAGTTTCCCTTATCACAAACAAGGAGGACGTTGTTCACTCCCATCTCTTTCATCCGTTCTAACGTTAAGGCCAAGAGCTGAGTGGCATATCCTTTTCTTCTTGCTGACGGCCGTATGCCATATCCGATATGTCCACCGCAATTAAGCAGTTTTTCATTAAGTCTATGCCTAACATTTGCGGCGCCAATAATCATTCCAGAATCATCGTCTAATAGCCAGTAGGTGGAGTGCGGCACAAAACTTCCGTCCGTTATCTTCTCTTCTGAATCTTGTGAGTATAAGAAATTCAGCATGACGGTGAAATCATAAGGCTCCTTCTCTACAGTCCAAGGAACAATATCTTCACCACTCGCTATCCAATCCTCATAAAACGACATATATTCTTCCTTATACTCAGCCGAAGGTTTTACCAACCTAATCGAATTTTGCATTTCTTCACCTCTTGTTTGATGTCCATAACCTCGCAACACTTCTTAATTCCTTTTCATTGAATTCAAGTTTGTAGATATCAGGTTTGCTTGTTTGTTTCCAAAATTCAAACCCATAATTTGAATCAAAATACTTTAATATGATGGTCATAATATTCCCATGTGTCCCAATAACAATTTTCTTACCTTGATAGTCAGACAGTAATTTCATTATAATAGGTATCGCTCGTTCTTGAGCTTGCCTTGTTGTCTCTCCCTCAGGCATGCAAAAATCAATGTCTGTGAACGATTTTTCAATTCCAAGTAGTAGCTGTTCATCTGGTATTGGATAAGTTAGGCTCGCAATAGGTCTTTCAATGAGTTCATCATACTGGATAATTTCTTTCTTTAGCAGCTCTGCTAATGGAGTTACCGTTTCTTTTGCTCGATGATAGGAACTAGAAATGATAGCGTCTATCTTCTCGTTGCCTAACAACTCTGCCACTCTTTTGGCATCTGCTTTTCCTTGTTCTGACAGGCTTGCTCCTCCTGCTCGTTCAAGTTCAAGTGAAAAGGGTGCGATACCATGACGAACAAAATAAATGTGCGTAGCCATATATAACCATAACCTCTCTAACAAATTTTTTAATGAATGTCCGTCGGTTTATCCCATGAAATTAAATAACGGTAATAAAAGCGGCGCCGGACAATTGCCCCTGGAAGTATCTCGTGGACTGTTCGACGAATCTCCGTAATTGATTCTTTAGGTTCTGCAATCCGCACATTTGGATCTCGCATCCCGCCATGGGCTCGGTCCATGATACGGATTGGGAGAAGCAGCAGTCCCGAGAGGATAAAATCCAACATTGACTTATCCGCCGCAAGCCCAATGATGAGAAGCCGGCCACCAGGTGCGAGTACTTGTTTCATTTTTAACAATGCGCTTCTTAAATCCATATGGTGCAAAGTCGCGACACAAATGACAGTAGAAAAGCGTTCTTTATGAGAAGGGATTGGCATGGTGAGGAAGTCACCGTTTACGAGTGTCACATTTGATACTGCAGCAAGCCGCGTCCGTGCACGTTCAATGGCTTGCGAATCGGGGTCAATGCCGACAACCTGCCCAGCGAAGGGCGCGAGGCGTTGAAGCAATAGTCCGTCTCCACATCCGATGTCGAGTACTCTGCCGCCACGAAGCTTGGCGTTGTCCACCAACTCTTCATGAAATGCTGTATTATGATTCCAATATATCTCCATTCGCTTTCTTCGCTCCCTTCCTCAAATCTCTTTGTTTAGACACTTTAAATCTAATAAAGTTTCATTATTCTTCCCTAATTTCTACCAGTTATTGCAAAAAGCCGCCGAGCTATCGCTCAGCAGCCTAATATTTCGTCCGTTCATCCCTTCACAGCAGAACTGACCGTCAATGCGTTTTCCACTTGTTCGGTGAAAATTAAATATAACACGACCATCGGCAAGCTGGCGATCGTCATGACAGCCCCCATTCCACCCCAGTCGGTCGCATGAAGACCTTGAAAATAGATGAGTCCAATCGGCAAGGTCATTAATTCCTCTTTTGTTATTAAAATCGATGCCAAAAAGAATTCATTCCACGTTCCCATAAACTGTAGAATAACAATGGTGGCGACGGCTGGAGTGAGAATCGGCAGCATGATACGAAAAAATGCGAGGTATATTGAAGCGCCATCCATACAAGCCGATTCTTCCAACTCTTGTGGGATTCCACGCAGGAAACCGTAAAAGACCATCGATGCAAAAGGGAGCCCAAACGCTATGTAAGGGATCAGTAGAGCGCCGTAAGTATTCGTCAAGTGAAAATCTTTCACGATAATCGCCAAAGGAATGATAATGACTTGAATCGGAATAAACATCCCTATAATCATGTATATCCGTACCGTTTCCCGAAATTTCCATCGAAGCCTGGCAATGGCATAGGCAAACATGACGGCGAACAAGACAACACCTATCGTTGTTATCGTTGAAACAATCATGCTATTGGTGATATAAGTCGGGACACTGAATTTATTCCAGGCATTCACATAATTTTCGTATCTAAAGTGCGTTGGTAGTCCGAAAGGATTGGTTACGAAGATTTCATCATTGTTTTTCAACGAATAGGAAACCATCCAAATTAACGGATAGACGGAAATAACGAAATAGGCCCATAAAAAGGACTGCAGGACGACTCCAACGATTTTGTTCATACTATGACTCTCCTTTACCCTTGTTCCAATCCGGTTTCTCTGCTATCAAACACTTTATTGATGATTATGGTGGCGATTAGGCTAATCACAATCAACAAAACCGAAATGGCACACGCATACCCATATTGATTGCCCGAAAATGCATTCCGAATGATCATGAACGTTATCGTATAGTTTGTCGTTCCTGGTCCGCCATTTGTCATAATAGCCATTTGCACATAAGCCCCTATCCCAGCTGTAATGGCAATAATAAAGCAAAACTTGAACGTCTCTTTCATTAATGGGAGCGTGATGTGCCAATGCGCCCTCCATTTGCCTGCGCCATCAATTCGAGCAGCCTCTGTATAATGTTCTGGAACGGATTTCGCGCCGGCATATAGCAAGGCAAACTGAAACCCCATATACTGCCAAGCATTAACGAAGGCAATTGCAATAATGGAGACGCTCGGTGAGTTCAACCAGTCTTGACGATAAGCGATCCCAAGTGCTTGAAACAACTTATTGATGATTCCGTTAACCGGGTCATACATAGAAAGCCAAAGTTGACACACGACCGTGACCGACAGTACTACAGGAATGAAGTATGCGGTTTTCAGGATTTTTCGTCCCTTCACCGTGGGATCCGAGCAAATTAGCGCCAACAACGTACCTAGACCGATTTGGAAAATGACTAGCACCAGGGCGAACAAAAGCCCGTTTCGCAGCGATGTCGTCAATAAATAATCTTGACTAAGGTCGATGTAATTTCGGATGCCAATAAAAGTGGCTTCGCTAAGCCCATCCCATTCAAAAAAACTGCGATAAACGGTCTGAAGAATGGGATAAAACACAATGACACTATAAAGCACAATAGCCGGGGTTAAAAAAATGAGAATAGCCCATTTATTTCCTAAGTATTGTTTCATCTCTATGCTCCCTTTCTTGAAAAAAACTCACACCGACTTACAGGTCGATGTGAGTCATCAGGTACTGAAAGGATTTATTTCTTCAGCGATTTATTGAGATTCGTAACAAACTGATCCGCTGTAAATCCTGCTACAATTAAGTTCTGCGAGTTGTCGTCAATGCTAAGATTCACATTTGTATCATTCTGTACGGTTGCGAAGCTCGTGATATTGGGGATCACTTCTTTACCAAGACGAGACAGCATTGCAGGCACTTGCGCCGTGATCGGCTTATCCACCTTGATGGAGACAATCGGTGTACCCACTTGCGTATACTTGTACTCTGCATATTTACGCGCCATGAATGCCGCTACTTTAATTGCGGCTTCTTTGTTTTTTGTTTTGGCGGAAACGGCGAAGCCTCCTGGTCCCCCTGCCCCATTCATGGCAAACTTGGCCTTTTCGTAAGTGGCTTCATCTTTCGCTGGGAAATTCATGAACTCTACATTGTCTCCGAGATTTTTTTGTGAGCTAGGAATTTCCCATTGACCATTAACGAACATAGCTGCCTTGCCTTGATAAAAAAGTGAAGAAGCTTGATCATAGTTCGTCTGCGTCGCATTTTTAGCAAATAAGCCTGCCTTTTGCAGCTCCTCTACTTGCTTGGCGGCTAGTTTCAGAGCTTCCGGCGTTTCAGCCGCGCCGTTGAGGGCTCCGTAGCCTTTCGGCTCCTCGCGAGTCATGAAGCCTTGCAACAAGGCATTGCCAATCCATTTCTCTTTGGAGAAGATCGCGAGTGGAATAATTCCCTTCGCATTGAATTTTTTAGCGGCATCCTTCAATTGATCGATCGTTTTGATCGGCGCCTCTATGCCTGCTTCAGCAAAAAGCTTTTTATTATAGTACAAAATAATAAATTCAGTGCCGGCATACGGATAGCCATACACATGGCCATCTGGTGCAATTAGTTTTGCTTCGTTGCCTTTGTTCAGATCTTTCTTGAATTGTGCCGTTTCCGGAGCATCATCTAGGGTCAGAATATTGTTCGACTTGCTTCCGATCTGCATGATATCCCAATTCGTGTCAATAATATCAGGCAAATCTCCGGTTGCCATTTGCGTTTTGATTTTCTGACCATTATCTTGCAGACCAGGGACTAGCGTAACTTCAATGTTGGGCATTTCTTTTTTTAGCTCCGCAACCGCGTAATCATAAGGCTTCGATGTGTCATCGTCGAAATGATTGGTATAGATGCTAATCTTAACAGGAGCATTTGCTGGTGTTGAAGCTGTTGTCGCAGCCGTAGCAGCAGGAGTTGCCGCGGCAGGTGATGTCGATGTTGCTGGCGTTGCTTTTGAGCCCGCATCATTTTTCGTTTCCGTTCCACACGCTGTAAGTGAAACAGCCATGATTGATGCGAGTCCGATGCTGCTCAATTTCGTCCAGTCCCTCATTTCGAATACCCCCAGTAATAAAGTCAAGATAATTGTAGCGCTTACATGACTGATTGTAGGGGAAAAATGATTACACGATAAGGTACGATTACGCCTTATAACGTACAAAAAGCCCGTTTTCTGGCGGACAATTTTCAGATGAACGGTCTTTACTCCTTGTTTATAACTTACTTTTTTTTGACGGGGCCAAATTAGGCAAAATACTTACGACATATGATCGATCCAAGAATATATTGGTAAACGTAGACCCTCCCCCTTGCCGCATTGCCGTTCCCCTATCGGCGAGGCGGTCTTTTTATATGTGCAGTTTAGCGATCGAGCGGAACTCTCTCTCGTCAACGCGAGAAGCTGGCTCCCTTTCAGATAAAAGTCGTCTTTCACCCGCCAAGTATGGCTTTGTTTATTTTTACGACGGATAATAATTCAACATAGGTCTATGGAAGATTATTTGTGAAACAAAAAAAAGAAGCCCGCCTGAGCGAGCTTCTTACTATTCTTAATGCATAGCATTCATCGTCGCGTGCTTCACAATGACACGGCGGATGAAGAAGGCTACGGCTAACCCGATAAGTGTCACAATCATAGCGAAAATGAACACGTTCTGGGAACCAAGCATCATGGCTTTTGCAGCCTCGATGGGTTCACTTGGTTTGGAAGAGCTATCTAGATACTTCTCCATACCGCTAGTCAGGATACTGATTGCAATTGCTGTACCGATCGCCCCTGCAACCTGTTGCAGCGTGTTCATCACCGCTGTTCCGTGCGGATAAAGTTCCGGCGGAAGTTGGTTAAGTCCGTTCGTCTGAGCCGGCATCCACACCATGGAGATCCCAATCATGAGTCCGATGTGCAAGACGACGATAAACGCTACGGAAGAGGCAACCGTGATACTGGAGAAAAACCATAACATCACAGCTACTATGGCAAGACCAGGGATTACAAGCCATTTAGGTCCATACTTATCGAATAAGCGCCCCATACGTGGAGACAAAATACCATTCAACGCGCTACCCGGAAGCAGCATGAGCCCTGTCGTAAAGGCAGATAGTTTCATGCCATTTTGTAGATACATCGGCAAAATGATCATAGTCGATAAAATAATCATCATACAGGACAACACAAGAAGCAGTCCGATGATAAACATTGGGTATTTGAAAACGCGCAAGTTCATCATTGGCTCGCGCATTGAGATCTGACGAAGTGCAAACAATAAAAGAGAGATTAGACCGATTATGATCGATGTAAGGACGATTGCGCTAGTCCAGCCGCCCTCTCCTTCGCCTGCTTTACTGAAGCCAAACACAACGCCGCCGAAACCTATGGATGATAAAATAATCGATAGTATATCAATACGCGGTTTTGTAACCTCGGTGACGTTTTCCAGGTTTCTCAAACCGATCAAGAGTCCAATAATCAAAAATGGAAGAGATAACCAAAAGATATAGTGCCAAGTTAAATATTCGATTAAAAGTCCCGCCACAGTTGGGCCGGTTGCCGGTGCGAACATGATGACTAGACCAACGAAACCCATCGCTGCTCCGCGCTTCTCCGGAGGATAAACGACTAGAATTGTATTAAACATGAGTGGAATTAATAACCCCATTCCTGCTGCCTGAAGAACACGAGCGACCATCAACATTTCAAAATTGACTGCCAGAGCTGCAATCAATGTTCCAACGATCGAGCTTGAGAGCGACACAATAAAAAGCTGCCTTGTTGTAAACCATTGCAGCAGTAAACCAGTCATCGGCATCAGAATTCCGAGAGTCAGCAAAAACCCTGTCGTTAACCACTGGGCAGTGGCAGCTGAAATCTGGAACACATCCATCAAATTACTAATAGCTATATTGAGTGCCGTCTCACTGAACATGCCTACGAAACCGCAGATCAGCAGCGACGCCATAATAGCCTTAGTATTATATTGCTTCATTTGTTTCTTCACTTCCCTCTCCTGAAAACTAATTGAATAGTTCTCTATCTTTATAGTCCGCTTAAAAATACAACAGTCTGTCGAATTATACAAGTGCAAAAATAAATTAAATGATATTCTCCTTTCCAGAAAAAGAAAACACCTCCAAATGACACAGGGAGGTTCCGTTCATCATTTTAGTCCAATTAGGGTTAGAAGACTGGACAACATGGTCAGTTTTTTTGATTGTTTGACTTGTTTCGCACTAGATCGCGGCGTCCACTTCCAGGCATTGTTTTCAATTGCTTTAATCTCCTGTCTATGCTCATTCATCGTTTCCTCAAAAAAATAAGGATCATGATGCAAGGCGCACACCTCCAATTCCTTATTAGGATGACTTCCCTTCGCTTTAAGCTCATTATACGAAAACAACTATGACAACAGTCTGTCATACTTGTGGGTACCGATTTAACATTTTTTCTATTTTTACTTTGAGCAGTTGCCTTAACGACAGGGGTTCAAGAACCTCCACATCTTCACCAAAACTTAATATCATTTCAACTAACCATTCAACTTCTGAAGGATTGATAATGGTAATTGTAAGCGTGCCATCTTCATTAAAATATTTATCTTCCGCATAGAAACAATCTAAAGCATGTGCCAATGATCTCCCAGAGAAATGTAGAACAGCTCCCACGATTTCATCTTTTCGATAATCCAAAGAGAGATCTTGTAGAAAGGCTGAATGAATGCACGGATAGATCTCAGGCAAGGTGACCAAATCTATCATTCTTGTAAGTTTAAATACGCGATAATCCTTACGAACTCTACAATACCCATGCAAATACCAAGAATAATATTTAAATAGCAAACTAACTGGCTCAACGATCCTATGAGCTCTCTCATTCTTAGAATTCATATATTCGAATCGAATGACTTGCCGCGTCGTTATCGCGGCACGAAGCGTATGTAACGTTTCGTTGTTGGCTCGCCAGCTTCCTAAATCCATGGTTAAGCTCGGCATTTTATCCTTTTGAATGGTTTGAAGCCTATGGATCGTCTCCGTTGCTCCCTCATCTTTGAACACCGTCGCCGTACTGTGAAGTAGCGTGATTAAGGACTCAATGTCGTTGTCATGCAATAAAGTTTTCTCCATTTTATACTCTTTAATAATTCCATATCCGCCGTTGACGCCCTGATAAGATACGACAGGGATTCCAGCCGCACAAATAGCCTCTATATCTCGATAAATGGTTCGTTGAGAGACCTGATACTTGTTCGCAAGCTCTGAAGCGGAAATCACTTCATTATTCAAAAGCGCATACGTAATCGAAATTAATCGTTCTAACTTCATCTCATCACCCTTTAAACTCAAGAACATATGTTTGTATATATTACACCATAATTGCCCAATTGGTTCAAGGGGAACAGCGAAAAACTGCATTAGCCTTCGACTCTACTACCCAGACGCCTCTTCTTCACCTCATCACATCAACCCATTTATTACTCAACACCTACCACTATAGAATCACATAACGAAGTTGCGACTGTAACCGTATTCTACGTTGTACTTCTTGCAACCATTTAGCTGAAATTTGGCTTCTGATCAGCTTTTTATTGTACTTTATACAACGAATCTTGCATTAAAACGCTTCCATCACGACTTTTCGCAACAAATGGTTGTATATTGTGCAACGAATGAATGCCTCCGCGGTCAAACCACACTGTTATGTTGTATAAAATACAACGTATGCCTTCGAATTCGCTGCTTAGCTGTCTCGACAACACCTCACCCACATCCCCATCACCATTCCTTAAACTATAACGGGAATTAGTACGGCCTAGCTCATCAATAAGGTTAAGAGAAACTTACTCCGATCACTCATTCCTAGCTTGATTGTAGTCTGCCCATAACGGGCTGATGTATTTTTCTAAGGCTTTTTTTACGTCACTTCTTCGGCTCTCTTCAATGTTTACAGTGTCATTTAAAATATCATTTCTTATTCGTATAAGCACATACAAAGGAGGCAGTGAAGCCTCACGCAGAGCTTTTATCATCTCTTCTTCTTGCGGCGTAATATCCATTATCGCACCTCTTCCTTAATGTAAAAGATACTTCCATTCTATACCCTACCATAAGTGTTAGGGTCAAGACCATGAAAGCCAAAAAGGCAGTCCGCTATAACCAGCGAACTGCCTTCTTCTATATATATTAATTCGAGTCTGCTTCAGCTGACCGATCATACCACGCGTTGAGTTCTTCCAACCGTTTGTTGTAAGCATCACGAATGGAATAAGCAGATTGGGACCCAACCGGAAGCCGCAGCGGCGCATTTCCTTCATTGATGACGGAAATAATATATTGGACCGCTTTGGCCGGATCGCCAATTTTGATGTTTGATAAGTTTTTTTCATACGCTTCGTAGTACGGGATATACTCCGGCTTTTTCTCCGTCTGCTCCAAGGAGTGTCCGAGAAACTCAGTGGCAAAAACAGCCGGCTGGACAATCGTCGTCTTGATGCCAAAGCTTGCAAATTCCTTCGCGAATGCTTCAGAGAATCCTTCTACTGCAAACTTGGAGGCGGCATATAGGCTGAACGGCGGGAAGGAAACAACTCCGAAGAAAGACGAGAAATTAATATAATGTCCGGATCCCTGACGTTTGAATACAGGAAGTGTCGCACGAATGACATCCAATACACCAAATACATTAACGTCGAATTGTTTCCGAATTTGTTCTTCCGTGTACTCCTCTAGCATACCGAATAGTCCGTAGCCCGCATTATTCACGACAATATCGATTTTTCCAAATACAGCAACAGCTTCTTGAACAGCGGCTTGAATTTGGTCGGGTTTGGTGACATCCAGAGCGACAAGATGAACACGATCCGGTGCTAATGCTTTAAAATCCTGAATAGCTTCAAGTTTGCGCGCTGTAGCGACTACTTTATCCCCAGCTTGAAGCAGCTGCTCCACAAAATGGCGGCCGAATCCTGTCGAAGTTCCTGTAATAAACCATACTTTACTCATCATCTATTTCTCCTTTTTGTCTATCTAATTTTGTCAATGATTTTTCTCTAATGCTAGATAGAGCCTAGAAATATCAAGAATGAACATTCTAGAATTTACAAAAAAATAAGGCTCCAATTAACTATCTAGCAACGACATAGCGGAACCAGCTATGCGGTGAAGCTTCTCTTTGTCGGTAGAGGTTCGAGCTAGTACACGCAAACCTAGCATTGAGTTATGCATTTCTTCAGCAAGCTCACTTGCGTTACGAGTCGAAGCGAACTCACCACTTTCTTGTCCCCGCTGAATCAGTTCAGCGAGAAGCTTCTCCACCTTATCGAAGCTTTGTACTGTCTTGACATCCACTTCGTGATCCCAAGGAGCAACCTCTACAGCCATATTGACAAGCAGGCAACCTGGCGGCTTGTCGTCTTTTCCTTCAATCATGTAGTCAAACAAAAAACGAATAGCTTGCTTAGCACTATCGGCGCGGGTGATGCCTGATTGAAATTGCCCGTTCAAGTACTCATTGTAACGTTCAATGGCTTGTAGAAACAGTTGATGCTTGTCGCCGAATGTATCGTACAAGCTTCTGCGATGAATACCTAAATGATCAACCAGATCATTGATCGATGTTTTCTCATAGCCTTGTTCCCAGAATAACTTCACAGCTTTCAGCAACGCCACATCGACATCAAATTCCTTGACTCGAGGCATTTCACATCACCTCCCTTCTGAATATAGTTATATCACATTTAGAACGTTCGGTAAAGAATAATTTTTACCGAACGTTCTAATATTCCGGTTAAAAAAGGTTATTCCAAACAAAATGGAATAACCCTCTTATTTTCATGCCGGTACTCCGTGCCGGATTAGAACAGACTTCACAAGCTCACTACCCGCGGCCTTCTCCGGAAGCCTTACGCCTGCTGCAATGAGACTCTCAGCTACTGCGGCATAGTCCCCTTTAGCGTCCTGATCATGCATCGAGCCCCACATACAGCTATTGAGCGGAGTCCCTCCAAACTCATTACGAATTTCGATGGATGCCCCACGCCCAAGCAGCAATTGGACAATTTTGTTGTCCCCCCGGATTGCGGCACGATGAAGGGCTGTCATCGAATGCTCATTACGCCGGGCATCTGGTTGAAAACCAACATCCAACATGAGTCGCACGGCCTCTATCCGATGATCCCATGCTGCGTTCGCAATCATACTGTGGTATTCCGAATCTAGCGATTGGATGATATTTTGATGCTCGCTTAACATGGAATTGACGGTTTCGGCATCCGCCTGCATACAAGCGTACAGCAACTTCTGCTCAACAGAACTGTACGGCAACAGCAACTCCGTAATGGCATCATGACCCAGGTGCATCGCAAGAAAAAGTGGCTTAGCTCCAGCGCTGATCAAGTACTCGTAAATGTGCCCACCATTCGATTCACCGGAGGTAAACTCCCCTTTTCCCACCTGAGATTGAAGGGCATACGGATTCTCGTTAAAAATCCCGCGAACAAGGTCAAGGTCTCCCAGCTGAATGGCCATAAAGATATCCGTCTGAGCACCACGTTTAATCAAATGTTTGCATTTGTCAGGTTTATTAACCGCATATTGAGCAGGTGTACTATTGTGGTCAATATCCCGCTTATCAATGTCAGCCCCGTGATCCAGCAGGAAATCGATGACGTCAGGTGAGTCGGCATAATGCAGCGGAACCTGCCCATCTGGGCCACGCTGATTGACAACCTCTGGATCCTCTTCCACCATCTTTTGCAAGACATCAAGCATGCCTAATGCTGCAGCAGCGTGTGGATCGACACGAGCTCCTCGTTCTATTAGGTAACGGGACAATTTATGATGATCATGATGCAGAACACCAAATCCGCCGGCCCACCAGCTGCTCTTGGCATTGATGTCTGCCCCGAATTGAAGCAGCACATCAACCATCTGGCGGTTACCTCTGTATGAAGCGATCACAATCGCTGGTGTATCAAAAGAAAAACTTGGTTCGTCTATCCGTGAAACTAGCGATGGATGACTTTGCAGAATCTGTTTTACAGCTTCCGGGTCATTACGATCAACCGCCTGCTTGAATTGTTGAATAACCTTCACGTCCAGATCATTATTCAATTCCGTCACGTAAGCATTCCTCCTCCTTTGCTACGACTTGAGATTATAGAAAATCTCCGTTTCTAGTTTGGTTTCATCCTCATTCCAATGTCCGTACACTTCCATTAAAGGAAGCTCATGAATGTCACCTGAAGCTTTTACTTTTGCACGAATGCTTTCATAAGTTTTATCAAGTTCACTATAGGGCCCGATGTGTTTGCAATAGGCATATTTTTCTAAAATAACATCCTTCTTTTCCAATAATGAATCTTCATTCGGAGGAAGAACTAGCTCAATGCCGGCAAATATATGGTGACCATTTTCATAAACTACGTGGTTCGTTCCCTTATGAGAGAGCCCCTTCTCACGTACTTCCTTCCAAATTTTATCCAACAGTTCGAAAATCGTATCACTGTACCTTTTTTGTTGATCATGCGTTTTAGAAAAGCCGAACAATGTAACCATTTTTCTTTGATTGAAAATGACTGGTTCCATTAGGATCTCCCTTCTACTCTCGATAAAAGGACAGCACCCAGCACACGCCGTTCCGGTCAGTCACTATCGCCAGCAGACCGTTAAACGGAGCCTCGTATACTTCGGTAAGGATAGTCCCGCCGGTTGACAATGCTCCGTAAATCGCACGGAACGATTCTTCCGAATCGATTTTCAGGAAAACTCTCACATAGTCACCTTTCAACGTTGGTTTCGCCGCTTGAACATCGGCAAATTTAAGTGTTGCCGCCCCAACATGAAGGTCCGCGTTTAACACCACTTCACCTTGCTTGCGCAGAATAATAATCTCACCACCAAAAATACTTTGGTAGTATTTAATTTCGTCTTTACAGTTCTCCACTACGATAAAAGGGATCGCAATCATCATGTACATCCTCCTTAAATTTATACTCCATATAAAGCACTTGCCTCTACACGTCTTCTTGTTCACTCAGATTATGAAGGACAGTCTTCAATAGGTCGTTCAACAAGTCATACTCCTCATCCGAAATACCTTTTCGGGTCTTGCTCTTGACGCGGCTTAATGCTTCTTGTACTTTGGGCACCACCTCACGACCTGACTCTGTCAAATAGAGTAGTTGATAGCGATTGTCCGCGGGATCGGCTTCCCTCCGAACATATCCTTCTGCTTCCAGCTTTGCAATGGCTTTAGCCGTAGTCGTCTTGTCAATGAGCAGCCTCTCGCTTAGCGCTTTCTGTGTAATGGGCTGATGAAAAGCTATTGACATGAGGAAGATGTACTGACCGCTTCCAATGCGATAAGGTTGCAGCTCGGATGAGATCAGTATTTGCATGTGTCGATATATAGCAGAGATGTATTGCCCGTGTGATTCCGTGCTGTCCTTATTACCAGGCTTCCAGTGATTGCTCAATTTACGCCTCCTTAGATAGGATGTCATTGCAACTAATTTCAGTATATGGCATATAGGATGTTATTGCAACTAATTTTATACATATAGGCTTGACGCCCGTGTAGATCAACCATTTTACAGGTCAAAACGCAACGAACATCAAGCTTTTATTGAATCTTACTCCTCATTCACATATGGAATGGTTAAAGGTCCCAAAGGCAAAACGGCTACCGTCATCTTCTCGCCATACTTCTCTTTCAATTGCTCCAATGTAACTTCAATATCATGAGAAGTTTTTAACATCGCTTTTTCAACGTCTTCGTCGGCTAATGAAGAGTGCAAATAAACATCTGCCCAGACCTGAATAACGGCTTGTTTTTGTACTTGCCATTGATCGAACTTTTTAAAGCTTCCGTCGTTAATCATTTCGAGAATTTCATGTGGTGTTTTACGCATCTGTAAAATTTCTGCATAATTGCCGTGGTTCGGAATCCCATCCGAGCATTCTGAGGCACAGATGATGGTTCCACCCTCTTTAACAATCTTATGGGCCGCGCTCATCCCTTTGACTGCCTGATACAGATTCTGGTCTAACGGGTAGCCTGAATTGGAAGTAATGACAACATCAAACCGTCCCTCAACCGGGATCATGGCATGCTGTTTGGTGAAAGCACACCCTTGGTCATGGGCTTCAAACAACTCACCGGCAAAAACTTGCGTGATTTCCTTCGATTTATTCAGAGTCACATTGAGCATAAAATGGGGCTTGCACATCCGATTGACTTCACGGGTCATATCCTGCAGCGGATTATTTACCATATTCCCCCACGTTGCCAAAGGGTCTCCGATCATTCGGGCGTTATGAAAGGTCAAAATGGTCTCAATTCCAGCAATACCAGGCATGATCCCTTTCGGTCCTCCGGAAAAACCTGCAAAAAAGTGAGGCTCAATAAAACCTGTAACAATTCTGAAATCTGCCTCTACATACTCTTTATTGAGATAGACATCGCACCCAAACTGGCTATGCCCCACCTTCACAAGTTCATCGTTGTTGTGGCAATGGTGATTAATCACGCGTACATTGTCGACAACCGTCTTGCCCAACATTTGAATCAGTTCTTCCTCGGTTTGATCGCGATGCGTTCCCGTACCGTTAATGATGACAACATTTTCTTTAGGCACGTGAGTCAGTTCTTCAAGAATCCACGGGACCAACTTCTCGTTAGGTGTTGGACGTGTAATATCACTAATGACAATGGCAACCTTGTCTGTAGATTTGACCAACTCAGCCAAAGGCGGCGATCCAATCGGATGTCTGAGAGCTTCCAGAACGGCTAGTTTCTCTTCTTGCAATCCATCCATATGATAAGGCTCGATAATCTTGGAATGGTCTGGCACATCAACAGCTAAAGTTCCTTTACCGTACAGCAGGGTCGTCTGCATATCTTTCCCTCCATTGTGAACATGAATTTGAGTCGTAATATTATTTACAAGAGTTATGAAAGCGTTTAATAGTAAAATTATAACATAGACAACTAGTAATAGACTTCTCCATTTTTACAGGAATAACCTTGACGCCTACGGGACAACTTTAACATTATGGCTAACCGTTATTTAATGGTATAATTACCATTGTTCATCAAAATACTTAGAGTGAGGCGGTAATCGTTATGGAAACAGCTAAACAGACAGTAACGGTTGAAACTACAGTACATGCACCAGTTGAACAAGTGTGGGCATTTTGGACACAACCAGAACATATTACACAATGGTCTTTCGCCTCTGATGACTGGCACGCGCCAAGAGCCGAAAATGATTTAAGGGTTGGCGGAACATTCGTTACAAGACTCGAAGCCAAGGATGGAAGCTTTGGATTTGACTTAGGCGGCGTTTATGATGAAGTGAGAACGCATGAATTCATTTCTTACACCATGGGCGATGGAAGAAAAGTTGAGATCTCATTTATTCGTCAAGATAACGATACAAAGGTAATTGAATCATTTGATGCTGAAAGCGCAAATCCTGTTGAAATGCAAAGAGCTGGCTGGCAAGCGTTTCTAGATAACTTTAAAAAATATAGCGAAACTGCCAAATAAGATTTGGCCATATGATTTGATATGAATGAAAACCTCCCTTACTTCCGGGAGGTTTTTTGTCATTTCATTTGCTGATTAACTTTGTATATATTCCTTGCCGGTGGGAAATTATAACAAAAAGTTTTGAAAGATAAAGGGGACTCAGGACAATGAATCCATTAATAAAAGAAATTACAGCTAAGTTTCTGAATAACGATGATTTCTTTCTTCAACAGGATTATTTTATGAATAACTCTGTTATCTTAATGGGCTTCAACACATTGGTCGACTTGACTGAGTCTCGAGAAGCTATGCATATGTACATAGAAAAGGCAATTTCTGTAAATATAACAGAGGAAGAATTATTAAGCTTGTTCGGGGAAGTCAAAGAGAGTGATATTAATGTTCTCATCTCATCTATTTTGCAGGGAAAATTAATCATATTTTTCGCTAAATACAACAAATTTGTTGTGTCGCAGCCGATACCCAAATTGCTTAATCGGTTTACTGAACCTCCTACGAATGAAAACGTGCTTCAGGGGCCGCTTAGTTCCTTTGTCGAAGACATTGAACAAAACATTGGTATTGTCAGGAAACAAGTAAGCACAGATCAACTTTTTGTCAAATCGGTTTATGTGGGCAAGGATGAGAAAAAAAAGATTTCGCTTCTGTATTGCGAGAACTATGTGCAAATGGAGTTGGTGAATAATATTGTTCGTCAACTCGAAATGAACCTGGATAAGGAAGTTCACAATTTACAAAACTTATCAAAAACGATGGGATTTTCCGCCTGGGAATCCTTCTCTAAATTTAAAACGACAGAACTTCCTCTGGAGGCAGCTCAATGCTTGCGTATGGGGAAAGTCGTACTATTTGTAGATAGATTACCTTTAGCACTTATTCTGCCTAGTTTGTTATGGGATATGTTTGCAATGGAAAACGATCGCAATTATCCGCTCCCTTTAATGCTGTCAGTCCGATTTTTGCGAATCATTGGCGTTTTGATGACGTTAATTGTTCCTGCTTTATATGTAGCCTTAGTAGCCGTTAATCCCGAGGTGTTAAGAATAGAACTTGCGTTAGCGGTCTCTCAAAGCCGTGATAGCGTGCCATACCCTGCCCTTGTAGAAATCCTGCTGATCCTAGTTATTCTAGAATTAATTGTGGAAGCCAGCGTCAGATTACCCAAAAGTATCGGGCCCACAATTACCATGGTAGGCGGGATTATATTGGGTCAAGCTATCGTTGCTGCCAAATTAGTGAGTAACCTCATCTTGATTATCCTGGCCGCCACGACAATTGCGAATTCAACGGTGGTTGGATTTCAAAATTCGCTCTCCATCCGTTTATTTAAATATTTAATTGTGGTTTTAGCTGCCATGTACGGAGTGCTGGGTATTTTGGCGGGTTTAGTCCTGGTATGTGCCTACCTGGCAAGTCTAAATACTTTTGGAGTTCCCTATATTCAAATCAATGTGGCAAAGGATCGGAGCAATCATGGATAAAAGCATTTCCGTCATGCTTATGTACCTTCTTACTCATTTGGGGCTTATTTTTTTCCTATATCCGGAAGATATTATTGGAAGTACAGATTCCGCACATTGGATTCCTATTGTAATAGGAATTATTGTCCACTTTGTTGTTATTTCCATCTATATGAAGGGTTTAAGCTTCTACCCGAAGTGGGACATTATTCGGATTTACCTCAATGCGGGAAAAGCAGCTGCTATCATTTTTCTTTTACCGGTTACACTTTATTTTTTCATCATCGCCATTCTAGCCGTTCGCGCTTACTCTGAAATCATTTGTATCGTTTTTTTATCCAATACCCCATTATGGTCAATCATGATGTTATTACTTTTTGTGTCAACGTATCTTGCAGCTAAAGGGATTGAAGCCATTTTTCGCACTGGGGTACTATTGGCTATTATTTTTCTGCCTTTAATTTCTATGATTAGTTTCACTTCGTTTCAGAACATTAATTGGTACTACTCCTTTCCCCTTTTCGAACAAGACTTCTCGTTCCTGATGAAACCCTCTTATTTTAAAAGCTTTTTTGCCTTCGCAGGTGGCTTCTTGTTTCTAGGCTTCATTCAGCCTGTTATTACATATCAAAGAAAAAAAATTCTTCTTGCAGCCCTTTTTCTTATTCCCTTCTTTATCTTCTCCGTCTATATTCCTATTCTCACCTTCGGGGAGGCAACAGCAGTAACTCTTCATTTTCCTTTTGTCGTTGTTGTGGAGACCATTAATATTTCTTGGTTCATGTTTGACAGAGTGACCATGTTTTTCTTGCTTACACTGATTACTTTCAGCATGCTATTCATTTCCATAACGTTATGGCAGGCCAATCGCATTATAAGCAAGTGTTTACCAATCATTAAGCCGTTTTATCTACTGCTCGCGATCTCGGTTGTTATCTTTGTTTCCAGTTTAATGATTCCGGATTGGAATAGCGTCGGCAATCTATTTCTATGGAACACTCCTTTAAGATTTTTTGTTTTAGTTTCCATTCCGTTGTCTATTTATTTTCTGGGGCTTCGTTTTAAAAGGAAGGTGGGGCATGAACTCAATTAAGTCTTCGTTGCAAGTTATTGTACTTCTAGGTATGGTAATTACTCTGAGCGGCTGTTGGGATAATAAGGACATAAATCATCGTACTTTACCACTGGTTATGGCTATAACTAAGCAAAATGATGAGTACAAAGTCATCCTGCAAGACCCTGAGTTGGATCAGAATACGATAAAAATGAATTTAATCAGCCAGACTGGTAAAACAATCAGCCAAGCGGTAGATAAAATCAGTATGAATAAAGAAAAACAAATCGATTTATTCCATATTAAAGTCATTCTTATTGAAAAAAAACTTGCACAGCAAGGGTTGAAAGATATTATCGCTGGTTTCATGAGAAACGGGGAAATTTCGCTTAAAGCGTACGTTGTTATCTGCGATGAAGAGATTGAAAAGTATTTAGCCAATGAAAAGAAAACAACAGTCCCCAAACAAGCGTTTGTTTACGACTTTTTCGAAAAAAATGCGGGTTGGAACCCACAGATTGCTCGAGCACAGATCTGGCAAATTTATCGTAGTATATATTCGTACACCAATGATATTGCAATCCCTATTATTAAATCAGGTCAATCCTCCCCATGTGACTATATAGGCTCATCTGTTATTAAAAATGGGAAGATGGTTGAACAGATCACATCCGACGAAACTCTTCTGTATAATGCCTTCAACAAGGAAAGCACCCAGGGAAAAATCGAGGTCATGGATCATGCGAGTGTCTTAATTGTTAGTAATTCGATGAAATATAATAGCGAGCTTGTTGACAATAAACCTTATATGCATACACAAATCAAATTGAAAGTTGTCGTCCTGGAGACAAAAGGAAATCCATCCCAAACGCTCATTATACAAGAATTAGAAAAGCTAATTACAGAAAGATTTCAAATGCTATTTTCAAAAATCCAAAAAAGTGAAGCTGACATTCTAGGAATTGGGCAGCGTTTTCGTACTATCATTCCAAGAAAAGATTTGCAGAATTGGCGAACCGAATACTACCCTCAGCTGAAAATGGATCTTCAATTTCATACAGATATCCAAAATGAAGGTTTAATTAAAATGCGTTCAAAGTAAACAAAATGACAGATAGAAGGAACCTTTGGTTGATTGATTACCTCAGGTTCCTTTTTCGTTTCTTTGATCACTCTAAAACTCAATACCACGCACTTTTGCAAAAACCATCGTATCTCTCAAAGAACCATCTTGTGCACACTTCTCTTGTCGAAGAATTCCTTCCAACGTATATCCCTGACGTTCAGCAACACGTGAGCTACGTGTATTTCGTCCGTCACATCGAATTTCAATTCGATTAGCGTGCAACTCATGGATGGCATAGTTCGTAATGGCCTCTACGGCTTCCGTCATATAACCTTTATGGCTAAAAGGTGTACGCAACCAATAACCAATTTCAAATTTGCGCGCTTCCCAATCAATGCGGTGTAAGCCGCTGCTGCCAATGAGCTGACCCGTTTCCTTCAGAAATAGAAGTAATCGGAGATCAGTCCGATCTAAAAATTCCAGCCTGGCACGTCGGATGTTTATTTCAGATTCTTCAACGGTGGGAATTTGTCTGGCCCACGGCATCCAAGTACGCAACTCTTCCATACTTTCCCTAATTGCTTCGTTAACCATCGCGCCATCTCCCCATAGGGGGGCTCTTATTAGCAAACGTTCACTCTCAAAGCTCTCTGGTATCGTATATAATATCGGGCTGGATGCTTGAATACTCATCGCAATTACCTCCTATAGGATTGGTTAACTTTTCTCTTCCGCAAATTTTCTCCATAACTTCTCCACATCTATGAAACAATCCTTCCCTTCCTCTCCCTAAAGCAGAAATTCATTTCTAAATAATGAGTTCATCGAATATATTGGGTTCAAGCAATTGTACGGAAATGGACAGGAGGTAAACGCTTATGGAATATTGTTCTACGACAGAGCCGTCTAAGCGGATATCAGATTTGATAGCTCTTGTAATAGAAACCTATGATGTCCTTCAACGGGAGTCGGATCTGACCCCTTCAAATTCCGCGATCACGAAACCGATTTCTATTTTCACGGAGGCACTCAGGCAAATATACACACCGGAAGAAGTAAAGTATGTGATGGGGAATGTTGAAGTCGCCACACGCCAAAAAGGGTTGCTTGCCAAGCTGTCCGAAGCCGAGTACCTCATGGAGTTGTTCGACTCCCGCCACCTCTGCGAGCAACCCGAATTCGGATTAGCGAGCTTATTCCAATATAAAAACTGGAGAAATTACGACAGTCTTGTCGGCGAGGAACTGAAGCAGCTCCGAAGGATTATTCGGTCCGAGGAAATTTCTGCACCTATTGTTTTTGTCGGAAGCGGGCCTTTGCCGCTGAGTGCGGTACTGCTTCATCTTAGGTGGAATGTGAGCGTCATCTGTGTGGATATGGATCCGGATGCTTGCGAAGCAGCAAGTTCCTTGATGGAACGCATTCATTTGAGCGATAACGTGCATGTCGTGCAAGGAGATGGTGCGGAGTTCGATTATGCTTCTTACCAGCATGTGTTTATTGCAAGCCTTGTTACGCAAAAGGACAAAACACTTGAACAAATCCGCCGGACGAATCCGAACGCTTTGGTCGCCATACGAACTGCGGAAGGCATCCGGCAGCTCATGTATGAAGCGATCAACGAGGAAGCTATCGCCGCGGCAGGATGGCGTCTGCTTGGCCGGACATCGCCGATAGCAAATCGAGTGATTAATTCAGCTCGCTTTTATCGACTTTGTCCTGAATGATATACCCTTGACCGAGTTCTATCTGCGTAAAGCCTGCCATATGGCGTGTTTGGAACCTTATCGGCACTTGACTTCCTACAAGTAAGAAGTTTTGAATATCAGCGATGTCTTCTGACGGTAGAGAAAATGCTTTTATATAAGCAAATTCTTCATTTAGCGTTGAATGAATCGCGTTCACGAGCTGATCATTTTCACCTTTACCGAACAGATTCATGACAATCAGTCCTGAAGGATCAAGCTTTTCTTTGCAAATTTCAAAAAATTGCTTCGAAATCAAATGAGTAGGCGTTCCTTTTTCAGTAAAGGCATCCAACACAATTGCATCATAAACATGCTGCTTTTCATTTGCGAGGATTTGACGGCCATCACCTATCCTGACATTATCCCCGCCGTATCCAAAAAACTTTTTGCTTAACTCCACCACGGTCTGATCTATTTCTACCACGCTGCATTGCTTCTCTGAAAAATAGCCAGCTATCGTCCCGATCCCGTGTCCGATAATAAAAGTTTTTTCGAGCGACGGGATATTATTCTCAATTAAATGAATAATAGCTCGCGGATATTCAAATAAAATGCGTGTCGGATCATTCAAGTCCATCGCACCTTGGATGGCGCTATTAGAAAACTCTAAGACACGAAACCTTCCCTTTTCACCATACAACTCGGTAGTGTCGTAAACGGAAATCTCATGATTAGGGCTAGAAGTTTTGAAAAGTAACTCCAAGTTATCGATCCCTTTCTGGTTGGACTGCTTTTTCTTTCATAAAGCTGACGAATTTCTGCGTGGCCGGTGACAGAAACCGGTCTTTTTTGATATGCAGTCCGACTTCCCATAGCCAACCTTCCTCTTGGATCTGTATCCATCGCAGATCTTCCAGGTGCAATCCGGATGTTTTGGGCAGCACAGAAACGCCAAGACCTGCCGCTACGAAACCTGCCACTGTTGGAAGATCCTCTGCATCGTAGGTGGATGCGAGAGTGAAATTCATATGATGGACACGGGTGAGGAGCGAATCTCTTAAAGAGCAGTTATGTTTCAAGCCTACGAACGGCTCGCCAGTCATTTCTTTTAAGCTTATGGATTCCCTGTTCGCAAAACGATGATCGAAAGATACCACCAAATACAAGGGCAGCGAAAGGATCGGTACCCATTCATAGGTGTCACTAACTGGTCTTTCCGAGGTGATCATCACATCGGAGAAGCCCTTTTCGACCTGCTCCATAATCGCCCCCTTATCTCCCTGTGTCAACTCGAAGGTGATTTTCGGGTTGGCTTTTTGGTATTCACGAATCAATTGAGGTATTAAACCTACACCTAATATATTTAAATAAGAAAGATAGATGATCCCCGACTCAGGGTTGGAGCATTCCTCAATTTCCTGTTTTCCTCGCTCTACTTCTTGTAAAATCTTCTCAACTCGCTTCGCGAACATGGTACCGTAACGGTTTATTTGCAGGTTCCTTCCCTTCCGCTCAAACAAAGGTACGCCTAGCTCAGCTTCAAGCTTTGAGATGGCATGACTAAGTGCAGGCTGGGTGACGGATAAGGCTTCTGCAGCTTTCGTCAGATGTTCGATCCGAGCAACTTCCAAGAAATATTCTAATTGAGTAAGCTCCATATCGCCTCTCCTAAATTCATTATTTTTATCATTCCTGTTACTATCATACATACTGCTTATGATTGAATCAAATCTGAAGAGGTCCATTCATGAAAAACAATAATGTAATTTATTATTAATATAAATTAGACTTATTATTCAATCGGACGTAAGCTAATACCTGTGACCAAGGTTCACATCATTAGAATTTAACATACAGGAGGATAATCATAATGAATCTTTCTTCATATGAGTTTGAATTTCAAGGAAAACGCGCACTAGTAACGGGTGGAACTAAAGGTATGGGCTTAGCGATCGTGAAGAGGCTTGCAGCAGCCGGTGCTACCGTGCTCACAACAGCACGCCAGCTCCCAACGGATAACGAGAATCCAAACGTCCACTTTGTTCAAGCTGATATCACGAAGCCGGAAGGTACCGCGGTCATCATGAAGGCCGTGTATGAGAAACTCGGCGGTATCGACATTTTGATTAATACGGTAGGCGGTGCCTCCACTCCTCCCGGCGGTGCGCTGGCATTGACGGAGGAAGACTGGATGGAAACTCTGAATATGAACCTTCTTGGTTCCGTACGCTTGGACAGAGGCTTGCTGCCCCTAATGGTCGAGCAAGGCAAAGGTGCTATTATTCACGTAAGCTCCATTCAGCGAAAAATGCCGCTGTACGAAACAACTTTGGCGTACGCTGCATCCAAAGCGGCCCTTACCAATTACAGCAAGGGCCTGTCCAAGGAATTTTCCCCGAAAGGGATCCGCGTAAATACGATAGCCCCTGGCTTCATTCAAACTGAAGCGGCGGATCGTATGATTGACCGTATCGCTACTGCAGCTGGAAGCCGCGAAGCCGCTCTAGAGGAACTGATGAATTCCCTCGGGGGCATTCCGATTGGGCGTCCCGGCTTGCCGGAGGAAGTGGCTGAGCTTGCCGCCTTCCTGGTGTCTGACCGCGCTGCTTCTATTACGGGAAGCGAATATGTGATTGACGGCGGGACGTTGTCAACCATTTGATTTTCATTTGATTTTTCGTGCATCATCGCTGAGAAAATGAAAGAGCTCTAAGGACTTGAATTTCCTTAGAGCTCTTTGCATCATTATCCAAGGTTATCAATCGCGTTTGCTAGTACCTCTCTAGTCTCGGTAAATCGTTCCCTTGCGCCAGTATCCAACGGGTCAATCCATGAGAACCCATCATTCTCATATCTAGCCCATATGTGCATATGGTAGTGCCCTAAATCGCTAAACTTACCCCCATTTTGCATCATGCTGATTCCATCCGGATGGAATAACGTTTTTAATCCTTTCGATAGTTTAGCTGAGGCCTTCATCACAGAAAGGGCTGTTTCTACATCCAAATCGTCAACGTCTGCATAATGTTTTTTAGGCAAAATAATGCTATGTCCCTCACTGCATGGGTCAATGACTAAGATGCACGTCACGTGTTCATCCTCGTATACGACATGAGTTGGCTCAAGACCCTGTGCTAATCTACAGCCTAAACACTCTAAAACATGGTTCATTGATTTTCATTCCCTCCTGAAGCTACCTTGGCAAAATTTTTCTTATAAAATTCTTCACTGCTTCCATGCTATCCTGCCAATGGAGAGGAATCATGATAGAATTAAGCAATGAAATCATAGATATATAAAAGGGGATGCTAGAGATGACAACAGCTGTAGACTGGAAAAATGGAGCTAATGGTCAAACATTTATCGCCTCTTTTAGCGGAGGAAAAGATAGTGTCTTGGCGCTTTACAAAGCAATGAAGGTAGGAAAAGCTCTTGGCCTGATCGTTATGCTGGAGGAGGAAGGAAAACGTTCCCGCTCACACGGAACGCCACCTGATCTTCTACGTGCACAGGCCGAATCCATTGGATTGCCTGTCTATACGGCACCCGCGAGTTGGGATGACTACGAAGAAGTGTTTATTCATCTTCTGGAAGATGCTAAGAAGCAAGGTGCGGAAGTGTTAGTAACGGGAGACCTCGAATTGACGGCTCATGGTTGCTGGCAGGACAAAGTATCGAGCGTTGCCGGATTAAAACTGGGCATGCCGCTTTGGGAAATGGATCACCGTGAAACTGTTGAGGAATTCATTCACTTAGGATTTGTTTCAATCGTTGTTACCGTAAATTTAGCATTAGGAATGCGAGAAGAAGATCTTGGTCGAACGCTAACCCTTGCTTTTGTGGAGGAGCTTGTAGCCCGTGGGATTGATCCTTGTGGAGAAGGTGGCGAATTCCATACCACTGTCATTGATGGTCCCCTCTTCAAACAACGCATAAGCGTTCACAAAGGTGAGATTGTCACGCATGGCGAATATGCCTTTTTACCATTGACGCTAGACCAAGCCTAGTAGAGACTTCCCATGAAATTCCGTTTATATACAGTTTAAAAATGCAAGTATAATCCACAGTAATGCATCATGTTATTTCCCTGCGAGAAGCTGGTATTCATTTGACGGAAATGAGTATACCGAAGCCGACCCTCGATATCGAGGACTTCTGAAGATTCGGCGCACGCCAGAGCAATTGTTCGATGTCACGCTACAGCCCATTATTTTCACGCTCATGTTCACTTACGTCTTCGGCGGTGCCATCTCGGGCGACGTAGTGAGCTATTTGCCCATCATTATTCCTGGCATCCTCGTCCAGAGCGTTATCACGACCTCCATCGTCACAGGTGTCCAGCTGCGAGAAGATATGGATAAAGGCGTATTCGACCGATTCAAGTCACTGCCTATCGCCAGGATTGCGCCTTTGGCAGGAGCACTCTTGGCAGACACTATCCGGTATATTATTACTACAGTTCTCACCTTTTCAATGGGGTATCTCATGGGCTATCGTCCTGGAAGTTGGTTTGGGACACGTGGCGATCGCTGCGCTTCTTGTCATCTTCTGCTCTTGGGCTATTAGCTGGATCTTCGCCTTCTTCGGCGTAATTGCCCGAACAGCCTCAAGCGTTCAAGGGATATCGATGCTTGTTCTCTTCCCTCTTACGTTTCTTTCGAATGCACTCGTTCCTGTGGATACCATGCCAGGTTGGCTTCAATGGTTTGTTAAAATCAATCCGATCTCTCACCTCGTTTCCGCCGTAAGAGAACTTGCCAACACAGGCACTGTCGGCTGGGATCTCACCATCTCGCTCATCGGAGCGATTGTCATTGTGGCCATCTTTGCACTTATTACGGTAATTGTGTATATGCGCAGGACTTAACAGATAAGGTTAAAACAGCAAGGCTGCCACTCCATTACGTGGCAGCCTTATTCATCGTTAGAAAGTTGCAGGTGACATAAAATAGGAATACCATAAATTTGTCATAAAGACATCGAGAAGCACAAAATAAAACAATTCCAAACCAATATTACGATCATTTAACCCTTTTCTCCATTGCCGCGTACTTACATAAGCAAGTAAAGCCGTAATAATCAGCATACATAAGTAAACCAAGATTGGCTGTAAGGCTTCGGGCATAACTTGAAGCGCCACAGCTTTTCGGTAATCTTGAATAAATAGCGCCTTAACTACGATATACATGGCAAGTGATATGAAAAAATGCAGCCGCTGGCGGGAATCATATTGATGCTGCCAAAAAGCGCTGAGCACCAGCAGATAGATCCCTGGTAAGAAGATCCACTTCAGGCTTAGAAACCACGTTACGAGACTGATCCCCCATAGCAGCGGAAGATTCTCAGCAGCTGTTCGCAAGTCATCTGCTGTTAGCCGGTTCATCCTCTCCTGGTAAGGCTGTTGATCTGTCGCATAGTAAACGCGGTAAGACGCTTCGTTCACCGGATCAAGCCAAACAGCAATTCGAGCATCCGGCTCTTGCGCGAGGTTCGGATATTGAGCGAATCCGCCGAATTGGCTGATTTTTGTTGATGATTCCAACTGCGTTTCATGAAAGCTTAATTGATACACTTCTTGGCTGCTCATGCGCCTATTTTTCTCATAAACGGATGAAACGACCAGTGTAGCTTCGCCAGAATCCGTTTCAGAGAATATAGGCTGTAAGATCGTATCTGAATCACTGGTCTCAGAACTTGGAAGATCTATTCGCTCATCTTGCAGGTCCGTAGGCTTATCCCAAGGAAAAGTGAGCATCTGTAAACTACTTTTGCCTGACTTAGCTGAGCTGATCGTATAGGCGACCCTGAGTAAAGAGTTGTCTGCATACAACGTATAATCCTCCAAATACCTGTTAACCAGCTCCAAATCTTTGAGCTTCTCCATGACGACCGTTTTCCCGGATTCGGTATCCAACTTGACAACGTGCAGGCCGGTGTTCCCTTCCCTACTAGTCGCATAAACAGCGGATAGCATGCCGTTTTTATCCATAAAACCTTGTACCTGTTTAATTCCGCTAGCGTTCAACTTTATCCAATTTGGTGCATCATCTCCAGACGATATACCCACAAAGAGCGCCTCATCGTTATACGTGAGAAGTACACTTTTCCCCGTTCCCCCCTGTATGGCCTGAACGCCATTCATTTCGGTTTCAGTCAGCAATTTTTTCGGGGACCAGTTCCCATTTTTCCATTCACTCGTGTACAGCTTGTTGTTTGCGCCGATCCAAACGGCTTTTCCATCACCAATAAGACGATAGGATTGAAAAAACTCCGAGTCCGGCAAAGATCGCACCACGGAGCTGCTCCGCCCCTCATTGTCGATCTTCACATAGATCAGTTCATTTCCTGAACGGTAGGCAAATGTTTTGGGACTGGTCATTTGAACAGGACCTGCTTGGGAAGCGAGTTCAGGTAATAATGTCGCTCGTCCATAAGGTTCTGCGAACGGCATCACCTGTTCTCTTGCCAGCATCACCATATGTATCATTCCGATCAAGAGCATGGCCGCCAGAAACGGCACAACAGTAAACAACTTCCATAAAGTACGGTTTCTCAATCCAAAACTCCTCATCATTGTGTTAGTCTAACAGCTTATTAGACGTAAGTACCTATCCGATTGTTGCGCAAATAAAAGAAGCCGCAATTATGCGGCTTCTTCTTACACACGACTAAGCGATTTATTCGTTGGTTTCCATCCATTGAAAATGGAAGCTGCCTTTTTTATCTACACGCTCAAACGTATGGGCTCCAAAATAATCCCTTTGTGCTTGTAATAAGTTAGCAGGCAGTCTCTCTGTGCGATAGCTATCATAGTAGGCTAACGCGGAAGCAAAAGCAGGAACCGGAATCCCTCTTGTCACAGCTACCGAAACGACTTTTCTCCAAGCATCTTGGTAGTTATCTACGATTTTGCCGAAGTATTCGTCAAGGAACAAGTTTTTCAATGCAGGGTCACGATCATAAGCATCTTTGATATTTTGTAAGAATCTTGCGCGGATAATACAACCGCCGCGGAAGATCATCGCAATGTTTCCGTAGTTCAAGTCCCAACCATAGGCGTCAGAAGCGGCTCTCATTTGAGCAAAACCTTGTGCATATGAAGCGATTTTGCTTGTGTACAGTGCTTTGCGCACAGCCTCAATGAATTCTTTCGGATCCCCATCATAACTTGACGCCGTAGGGCCATTCAGACGTTTACTTGCAGCTACGCGCTCTTCTTTCATTGCTGAGATAAAACGCGCAAACACCGATTCAGTAATAATGGATAATGGCACACCCAAATCCAACGAGCTTTGGCTTGTCCATTTACCAGTTCCTTTTTGTCCAGCCGAATCGAGGATCACATCCACCATCGGTTTGCCTGTTTCCGGATCTTTTTTCGCAAAAATATCAGCGGTGATTTCGATCAAATAACTATCGAGCTCTCCATTGTTCCATTCTGTGAAAATATCATGCAATTCGCTAGTACTTAAGTTCAATACATCCTTTAATAAGTGATACGCTTCTCCGATAAGCTGCATATCGCCGTATTCAATGCCGTTGTGAACCATTTTAACATAATGCCCTGCGCCGTCTGCTCCAATATAAGTGGAACATGCATCTCCATTCACTTTGGCCGAAATAGCCGTCAAGATTGGCTCTACTAGTTCATACGCATCTCTTTGTCCACCCGGCATAATCGAAGGTCCATTCAGAGCTCCTTCTTCACCGCCCGAAACACCTGCACCGATAAAGCGAAATCCTTTGGCTTGAAGTTCTTTATTTCTCCGCTGTGTATCCGGGAAATATGCGTTACCGCCATCGATGAGGATATCACCTGGGCTTAAGTAAGGGATCAAAGAATTGATGGTATCATCCGTAGGTTGGCCTGCTTTAACCATAATTAAAATTTTACGCGGCGATTCAAGGGATTGTACGAATTCTTCAGCGCTGTAAGTACCTACAAAGTTCTTTCCTGGCGCTTCCTCCAAAAGTTCATTCGTTTTCTCTGGTGAACGGTTATATAAAGCAACTGAGAAACCTTTGCTTTCGATATTCAAAGCCAAGTTTTTCCCCATAACGGCCAATCCAACTACGCCAATTTGCTGTTTACTCATCGAAAATTCCTCCTCTTAGTTCTGCTCAGTTGCAGCAATACGTTTTTGTAGTTCGGCTTTCTGCGCTTCAAAACCAGGTTTGCCTAGCAGAGCAAACATATTGATTTTGTATGCCTCAACGCCAGGCTGATCAAACGGGTTCACCCCAAGCAGCAAGCCGCTGATTCCGCATGCTTTCTCAAAAAAGTAGACCATTTCGCCATACGTATATTCATTCAGTGCATCCAATTCCACAATCAGATTAGGAACGCCTCCGTCAACATGGGCAAGTCGTGTGCCTTCCGCCGCCTTCTTGTTCACTTCGTCCATTGTCATGCCCGCAATAAAGTTCAAACCATCCAAATTGGCGGAGTCCTTTTCAATCGTCAACTCGACTCTCGGCTTCTTCACTGAAAGCACCGTTTCGATCAGATCGCGACGGCCTTCTTGGACATATTGCCCCATGGAGTGCAAATCAGTTGTGAAATCGACGGATGCGGGATATAGCCCTTTCTGGTCTTTGCCCTCACTCTCGCCGAACAACTGCTTCCACCATTCAGAAACATAATGTAAGGACGGCTCAAAGTTGGCCAACAGCTCAATGTTTTTCCCTTTACGGTAAAGGGCATTTCGAACCGCTGCATATTGATAGCTTTCATTGGTGGACAGATCGGCATTATTATATTTCTGTGCTGCCGCCGCGGCTCCAGCCATCATTTGATCAATGTCGAGCCCAGCTGCAGCAATCGGCAGAAGACCTACCGCAGTAAGTACGGAATAGCGACCACCGACATCGTCAGGAATGACAAAGGTTTCATAGCCTTCTTCATCCGCCAGCTTTTTCAAAGCACCTTTAGAAGCGTCAGTAGTGGCATAGATGCGTTTTTTCGCTTCATCCTTCCCATACTTTTTCTCCATATAATCTCGCAGGATGCGGAATGCGATAGCCGGTTCCGTCGTTGTGCCTGATTTAGAGATGACATTCAAAGAAATATCCTTATCTTTAAGCAGTTCTAATAAGTGCGTGATATACGTCGAGCTGATATTTTGACCGGCAAAATAGACTTGCGTATTTCCATCCATTTGATTATGAAAAGTGTGAGACAACGCTTCGATCGCGGATCTTGCTCCCAAATAGGAGCCACCAATACCAATAACGATCAAAGCATCGGAATTGGAACGAATGCGCTGCGCCGCCTCTTTGATTCTTGCAAACTCTTCTTTATCGTATTGAAGCGGCAGATTCACCCAACCCAGATAATCGGAGCCAGGACCTTTCTTCTCATGAAGCATGTCATGCGCCACTTTCACAAATTCACCGAAATAATCAACTTCATGCTGCTGGATAAACGGTAATGCGCTGGAATAATTAAATGAAATAGCCATCTGAAACCTCTCCTTTTAGACCTGCATGCAGGGAATAAATCGTAATTTAGTTTGTATGATGGGCAAAATATTTTTCTTCACTTGGTTTATTTTCTTGCTCATTTTTGGAATCAAACCACCAATGATGGCCATTCGCCGCCAATAAGGCATCGGATTCAGCGGGGCCATTCGTGCCCGCGGCATAAAGATGAAGCGGGACTAGATTTTCTTGGAAAGCATCCAGGATCGGTTGAACCCAAGCCCAAGCCAATTCGACTTCGTCCCAATGCGCAAAGAACGTAGGATCTCCTTGCAAGGCATCATAGATCAAGTTTTCATAAGCTTCGGGAACATCCTCTTGACTTTCGTGAAAGTCGATTTGAATAGGTTTGTATTTCCCGTTCTTGGAAGGATCTTTCGAATTTAATTGCAGCGTAATACTTTCATTTGGACTAATTTCAAATACCAATAGATTAGGCACTTGGCTTTCATCATGATGTTGAGTCAGATTCGTATTCGGCTCTTTAAATTCAATGACGATCCGTGTTGATTTCTCATGCATTCTTTTTCCTGTCCGGATATAAATCGGAACGCCCCGCCAGAAGAAATCGTCGATCTGCAATTTAGCGGCAATAAATGTATCGTTCATGGATGTGCTGGCAATCCCTGGCTCCGAAGTATAACCTACGACTTGCTTGCCTCCAATCGAACCTTCTTTGTATTGCCCGCGGATCACATTGGCGCCAACATCCTGTTTCAGCAGCGGTTCGAGGTTTTCCATCACTTTTTTCTTCTTAAACCGCACCAACTCGGAGTTGCTGACATTAGGCAGGTGCATGGTAAGCATCATTAGCAATTGCAGCATATGGTTTTGGAACATGTCTCTTACCGCGCCAACATGATCGTAATAACCTGCTCTTTCTTCAACACCAACGGTTTCGTTTGCCGTAATCTGAACGTTCGCAATGTAATTATTCGCCCATATCGCGTGAAGGACGGGATTGGACTGCTGAATAACCTCGAGTTTCTGCACCATAGGTTTGCCAAGATAATGATCAATACGATAAATTTCATTTTCGGCAAAAGCTTTGCTTAACTGTTGATTTAAATCCCGAGCGGATTGCAAATCATGGCCAAACGGTTTCTCGATTACTAGGCGTTTCCAACCATCTGCAGAACCCAGACCGCTTTCCTTGATATTCGCAGCAATTGTTTCAAAATATTCAGGTCCTACGGATAAGTAAAACATGCGATTCGGTAAAATGCGGAGTTCTTCTTCCCGTTGTTCAATGAGCTGCAGCAGCTTCTGATAATCTTCTTTACGGTCTATGTCAAGTACACTGTAACGGAATGTACGTAAGAAGTTTTTCAATAATTCAGGATTGTTTGCTTTACGCCTGGAGAAAGTATGGATAGATTGTTCAACATTCGCCTGGAAGGCTTCATCGGAAAACTCTCTTCTTCCAAGACCAATTAAAGAGAAAGATTCCGGTAGTTTATTATCGACAAACAAATTATACAGTGCAGGGTAAATCTTTCTTTTTGCCAAATCCCCTGTCGCTCCAAATAAGACAAATGTAGTAGGCTCCATTTTTTCTCTTCTCCTTCCAACAGAACTCCCTCAGTCATTCAGCAGTTCTGGTTTCTTTTTCGTAACTCCACTATAATATAATTACCACCTATAAAAGAAATCATTATATTTCAGAGGAGATATAGACCTGATCTATGATAAATAATTACGAATTGTACAAAGTTTTTTATTGGGCAGCGAAAACAGGCAGTTTAACACAGGCGGCCAAAGCCCTGTATATCACCCAACCAAGCGTGAGCCACGCCATCAAACAGCTGGAAGACAGCTTTGGTCTCGCTTTGTTTTACAGAAATTCCAAAGGTGTTGCTTTAACGCAAGAAGGTGCGATTCTTTATTCCTACATCGAGCAGTCGCAGAACTTCATTTCGAGAGCTGAGGAGAAGATGGCGGCGCTTAAAAATCTGGACAGTGGCGAGCTGCGGATCGGCGGAAGCGACTCTCTCTTCAAACATTATTTACTTCCGTATTTGGAAGAATTCCATCAGAATCACCCAGGTATTAAGCTGCACTTGAATCATGGTACTACACCGGAAATCATCTCTTTTCTTAAAGAAGGCAGGATTGATTTGGGCGTTGTTCGTATGCCTATTGTTGATGCCCAGCTTGAAGTACGGGAAAGCATTCAGCTTAAGGATTGCTTTGTAGCGGGGCCGCGTTACGAACAGCTGAAAGGCGAGACTTTATCCCTGGAAATGCTGCTGCAATACCCCGTCATTCTATTCTCGCGCAACAGCCGGGCACGAATGGCTATTACGGAATTATTCCAAAGCTACGGCTATAAGCTCAAGCCTGAAATCGAGGTCGGCAGCGTAGAGCTTCTCATCGAGTTTGCACGGAAAGGACTTGGCATCTCTTACGTGACGAAGGAATTTATTTCGAAAGAGCTGGAAGAAGGTTCCCTCTTCGAAATTCAATTGGATGTGAAGCTGCCGCCTACGCATGTAGGTATTATGACGATGCGCAACATGCCTCTTTCCATTTCAGCAAGAAGGTTCATAGAGTTGGTTCAATAGAATTTAAATAAAAAAAGAGGCTCTCCCTCGGTCATTAAATGACTCTGGGACTGCCTCTTTTTTGCTGAAATTTTTTAGTTAGATGGTATAATTCGAAAGTTTTTATCCAAATTAACAAGCATCATGAAATTGCGATTAAACGTAAAGATACGTTTCACTTGGTAATAGGACATAGTCACCGCAGTGAATGCTTCACTTAAGGAGAACCTCAGTTCGGGCCTGTCGAGCAATAATCTACGCGATTCCCCTTCGAATTCAGGACTGCTGGAGATTACAGTCAGCTTGCCTTTACTCACAGCCTTATCGATTGCACTCAGAAAATATTCGGCCCGCTGATAGCTGTAGGCATTACGCAGCCATTCGTGCAGATCAAAGATAATCGAATTGGTCGTCACGTAATTACGTTCCAGATCATGCAGATCTAAAAACAAAGAACGAGCTTTCGCATAACTGGGATCTTCAGGATTCATAAACGCGGCTAAAGCTGTTCCATCCAGGAAAATGGCATCCTGTATATTCATGTGGTTATCCATATGTCGTCAGCACTCCTAATCCTCTAATTTGCATATCCCATCCAAATACAATAACGGGTTATCTTCCTTTTGATCCACCGAAATGTGGGTTAATTCATAGGGGGAGCTTTCCAGGTATTGGGCAATGATGCTATTGACGATTTCCTGTACGGTCGTATTCTGCATATCGGCGATTGCTCTAAGCTCATCATAAGCTTGCGGACTAAGTTCGATTGTGTCTTCTTCTTGCTCTTCACTTCTTGAAGTAATGAATTCGGAAGCGGTAGATTTCGCTTTTTCGAGTTGATTTTGAATGAAGCGTTTGTATGTATTCGCCATCTTGATTCACTCCTTAATTATGCATAGCTTTTAAACAATTCGTCGTATTTTGTCGATTTCAGGGGGTGGTATCGATACTAAAAAGCTAAATTTTCCATTCATCCCGTGTAAAATCGTGTGAAATGCGCATAATAACAAAAAGACATGCAGGGAGATCTTCTATGACACCAGAGCAAAAGCATGTGTACGAGGAATTATTAAATAAAGAGAAGTCGCTGTCCAACTCTTGGATCGATTATTGGGTACAATATTCCAACGCCCAGACATGGGAATTCTGGGCCAATCTGGCTATGTTCGTTATTCCCCTGGTCATTCTCTGGTTCGTTCTAGACCGAAAGAAGGCGCTGCAAATTGGATTCTACGGTTTCAGCGTACATGTCATGGCTACCTATATTCATCTGTATGGTGAAAGGAATAATATTTGGGGATTTCCGTATAAAATCATTCCGTATTTGCCAACAAGCATTACGATGGATGCTTCTTTTAATCCGGTTGTGCTTATGCTGCTATATCAGTGGACGCTGAATCATAAGAAAAATTACTATTTATTTGGTGCGCTGATGTGTGCAATCTTCGCTTTCGTTTTTAAACCATTGTTATCAACTGTTGATTTGTTTCATCTGTACGGCAGAATGAATTACTTTTATTTATTTCTGCTATACTTCCTGGTTACCATCCTTGCCAAGTTGATAACGGATTTGTTTCTCCATTTTCAAAGAAACTCTAGAAATGCCTAGTAAAAGAAAGGCTCTATCCCCTTGTGCTGATCGAGGGTTTAGAGTCTTTTTTTCGCAGCTTGTATACGGCACTTTTTTCTAATAGAGAAGAATAAAACCGCCTTTTTTCCAGTTTTAACAAATACCTAGGATGACAATACACCAAAATCGGAGTAATGTTCAAGTGAGGGGCTGACCACGGAAAAAGGAGTGTACACGATGGGTTTTATGAAGATTTATGTCAGTAAGCACTGGAAGCTATTTCTGGTTGCTGTCTTTTTCGTGACGTTGGAAGCGCTCGCGGATTTGCTGCAACCGACGATTATGTCCCACATCTTGGACGTGGGCGTTGCGGAGAAACGGCTGGATTACGTGCTCCGTATGGGCGGATTGATGCTGATCATTACCGCGTTCGGAGCTGTCGCAGCCTCGATGCGCAATATTGTGGCAAGCCATGTTTCACAGAAATTCGGCACGGAGTTAAGAAGGGATTTATTCGAAAAAATCCAATCGCTTTCGTTCGTGAACATCGAGCAATTCGAGCGCGCGTCCTTAATTACGCGATTAACGAATGATGTGACGCAGGTGCAAAACTTTGTAAATGGACTTATGCGCATTTTTGTTAAAGCTCCCCTTCTATGCATCGGGAGTCTCATTATGGCCGTGCGACTCAACCCTAATTTGTCCGTCGTACTGCTCATCGTTGTTCCGATCGTCGGTGTGCTCGTTGCGTTGAACTTGAAAGTGGGCTTTTCTCGGTTTGTAGGCGTGCAAAAGGCGCTGGACAGCGTCAATCGGGTTATGCGAGAGTATCTATCCGGCGTACGCGTCGTCAAAGCTTTTAATCGTTTCGATCACGAGACGGGTAAGTTTCAACAAGCCAATATTGAATATCAGAATAAATCCATAAAGGTGACGAGGCTGCTGGCTATTTTTAACCCCTCTATCCTGCTCAGTGTCAATTTCGGGATCGCTGCCGTGCTATGGCTGGGGGCCTGGCGCGTGAATAACAGTCAAATGCAAGTCGGACATATCGTCGCATTCGTCAATTACATGACACAAATTTTGTTTGCGCTGATGACGATTTCCATGGTTTTCAACTTATTCGTGCGAGCAAAAGCTTCCGCCAATCGAATCGGCGAAGTTTTCGATCAGGTCAATACCATGACATGGGACGTCGCTGCTGCTCTGCCAACCGGGCGTCAGGGATGCCAGATTGATTTTGAAAACGTTTCGTTTGCCTACGAAGGTGCTTCTGGAGATCCTGTGTTGAAAAATATCAGCTTCACGTGCCTACCGGGTGAAACAATTGGTATCATCGGATCTACCGGGTCGGGGAAAAGCAGTCTCGTGAGCCTTATCCCCCGATTCTATGATACGAGCGCAGGTACGATCCGTGTTGATGGTGTAGACATTGGGAAGCTTGACCCGGCTAAGCTGCGTGATCAGATTGCCATTGTACCGCAGAAATCTATATTGTTTAGCGGAACGATTGAAGAGAATCTGCGCTGGGGCAATGAGCACGCAACACTTGACGAGATCATACAAGCTGCCAAAATGGCGGAAGCACATGGCTTTATTACTTCGTTTCCCGAGGGTTATGAAACGATGCTTGGTCAACGCGGCGTGAACTTGTCTGGCGGCCAGAAACAGCGATTGTCGATTGCCCGTGCGCTCGTTCGCAAACCGGATGTGCTGATTCTTGACGATTGTACAAGCGCCCTGGACACGACAACGGAGACAAACATTAAAGAATCTCTCAAATCTTTCGCATCTGGTGTCACCTGTTTACTCATTGCGCAGCGGATTACCTCAGTGATGGATGCTGATAAAATCATAGTGATGGACGACGGCGAAATTGTTGGCATCGGCACACACGAGATGCTGATGAAGAGCTGCCGCGTCTACGTGGAAATTTTCCAATCTCAATTCGGAAAGGAGCTGCCTCATCATGTCAAAGCCGAATGAAGGGTCGCGTCAATCAGCCCCTGACGTCCCGATGATCACGGGGCCGATTGGTCGTGGAGGCCGCGCTCCTGCCGTGAAGCCGAAAAATTTCAAAGGCACCCTACGCCGTCTATGGTCCTATTTAGGTACCGAACGAAAATGGCTGACGATCGTCTTTCTGTTCATTATTGCCGACTCCGCCTTAACCCTAGCCGGCCCTTATCTCATTGGTGTAGCCGTTGACGCAATGGCAGTAGGCCAAGTTAACTATAGCGTCCTTGATGTGACGCTGATCGTTCTCATCTCTACGTACATCGCTGATGGCGGGCTTACCTTCCTGCAGAGCTGGGTCATGGCTGGTCTGGCACAGCGCGTAGTAAAGCGACTTCGGCAAACGATGTTTGCGAAGCTGCAAAAGCTGCCTCTTGCTTTCTTCGACAGACGCTCTCACGGGGATATCATGAGTCGGCTATCGAATGATATTGACAACGTGAGCAACTCAATCTCACAGTCCACTACCCAGCTGATGTCAGGATCAATAGCCATCGTTGGATCGTTAGTGATGATGTTGATACTAAGCCCCACCCTGACCCTGGCGAGTCTCATTACCGTGCCTCTCGTGTTCTTGCTCGCCAAAACCATTACCAAGCGAACGAGCGTGTTATTCAAGGGACAACAGGCACAGCTCGGTAAGCTGAATGGTCACATTGAGGAAACGATTTCCGGACTTCTTGTTGTTAAAGCCTTTAACCGTGAGAAGAAAGCTATCGATGAATTTAATAACGTGAACGAAAAGCTTTATGAGGTTGGGCTAAAAGCTCAAATCTGGTCCGGTTTTTTGATGCCTCTCCTCAGCGTTATCAATAATATCGGCTTCTCCGCCGTTGCGATTGTCGGCGGTATTCTAGCCGTCAAAGGTCACATCACCGTCGGCGTTATTGCCAGCTTCCTGAGCTATTCGCGCCAATTCGTGAGGCCGCTTAACGAGATCGCGAACACCTACAACGTGCTGCAGTCGGGTGTTGCAGGGGCAGAACGTGCTTTTGAAGTTTTGGATGAAGCGGAAGAAGTTGAAGATGAGCCAGGCGCTATCGAACTGGTAAAACCCGTCGGGCACGTCACTTTCCAGGGCGTCACCTTCGGCTATCGGCCGGATATGCCGATCATCAATCAAGTCAGCTTTGATGCGCCGGCTGGCAGCAGCCTTGCACTCGTCGGACCGACAGGCGCAGGCAAGACGACGATTGTCAATTTAGTGACCCGGTTCTATGACGCCACGAGCGGCACGATCTTGATTGACGGAAGAGATATCAAATCCTATACGCGGGACAGTCTCCGCCGCAGCTTCGGCATCGTGCTGCAGGATACGTATCTGTTCTCCGGCACCATTAAGGAGAACATCAAATACAGCAAGCCCGATGCCAGCGATGCTGAAGTGGTTGCTGCTGCTAAGCTCGCGAATGCAGATGCCTTCATTAGCCGGCTGCCGAAGCGTTACGATACCCCGCTCTCCGAGAACGGCGGGAATTTAAGCCAAGGGCAGCGGCAATTGCTTGCGATTGCGCGCGTTATCCTGGCAGATCCCTCTATTCTCATTCTGGACGAGGCGACGAGCAGCATTGATACGCGCACGGAATTGCATATTCAGGAAGCTCTCCTCTCCATTATGAAAGGCCGCACGAGTTTCATTATTGCACATCGATTGAATACAATTCGGGATGCGGATACGATTATGGTTATTGATCGTGGCGAGATCGCCGAGCAAGGCAGTCATAACGTATTGATGGGCCAAGATGGCACGTATTCCAGGATGTTCTCCAATCAGTTTAAAAATCTCGAAAGTACAGCGGAATAGATACACTACAGCCCCAGAATGCTTTTTAGCATGCCTGGGGCTGTTTTCTTGATGTTATTCGTTTAAAGTCCCGCAACAGCTTGGCTAACTAAGGAAGACAACAGCTCGGGATCGAAGGATTGCCCTTGCTTCAGCTTCAAGGTCTTTCTTTCCGGAGGACCTTCAAATAAACCATTCGGGAAGGTTAGCTCACTAGCATTAAAGATCGTGAAGCTTACTGTATCTTTGGACGAGGAGATGACAGCGGCGTATTTTCCATTTTTCAAAAAATGCGGTTTCTTATATTGCATGCGTTCATGCACGTCCGGAATCACCTCTTGAACAATTTGACGCAATTTTACAGACATTTCCCTCTGCCACGGTTCTTTCAACGCCTCAATAAAATCAGTTACTTCCGGATTCATGTTGTAATCGCTCCTTTGCAATTTTTGCAGATTTAATTTCTTCCACCCGTTTGATTAAAAGTTCTTTTTCACGTTCATTTCTTGTCATGGATGCTGCGCGATCAAATTCTTTGCTGGCCTCATCGTCCCGTCCTAACTTAACCAAGAGATCACCGCGAACACTTGGCAACAAATGGTATTCCTTTAAGGATGGCTCCGACTGCAGCTCGTCTACGATCTGTAACGCGAAAGCTGGACCAAACGCCATTGAAATAGCCACAGCCCGGTTTAACTCAACAATCGGCGATGGCGATACTCTCGAAAGCGCTTCGTAGAGCGCAGCAATTCGGACCCAATCCGTCTCAGCTGCTGTTCGCGCCTGTGCATGACAGGCCGAAATCGCTGCCTGAAGTGAATATGGACCAAGAGCCTTGCCTAGCTTCCTGCTCCTTTCTAGAGCCATCAAACCTCGGCGAATCAGCAAGTAATCCCAACGAGCTCGATTTTGATCCATGAGAAGCACAGGTTCTCCCTCCGGGGTAACCCGTGCTTTAAACCGGGAAGATTGAATCTCCATCAAGGCGACAAGTCCATGCACCTCAGGTTCCTCCGTTGCAATCTCAGCCAGAACACGTCCAAGCCTCAATGCCTCCTGACATAATAAGGGACGGATCCAATGCTGCCCCGATGTTGCCGAGTATCCTTCATTGAACATGAGATAAATGACTTCAAGCACCGCAGTCAGACGCTCCTTGAGCTCCTCAGTCGGTACTTCAAAGGGAACCTTTCCCGTACTCAGTGTTTTCTTGGCCCGCACGATTCGCTGGGCAATCGTTGACTCGGCGACGAGAAAAGATCGCGCAATCTCTTCCGTCGTTAGCCCACATAACAGGCGGAGGGTCAGTGCAACTCTTGCTTCCTGCGATAAGCTGGGATGGCAAGTCATAAAGATCAAACGAAGGATGTCATCACCGATCTCTCCATCCCAGTGCTCACTTTGCTCATTGTCTTTAAATAATTCCATCTGGTGTCCAATCTCCATATACTTTTGATCACGTCGTTTATTTCTGCGCATATGATCAATTGCCCGCCGTTTGGCCGTCGTCATCAACCAAGCACCCGGATTGTCTGGCATATTGTGATCTGACCATCGGTCGAGAGCAATGACGAGAGCATCCTGGGCAATATCCTCTGCAAGACTTACATCGCGCACCATTCTCGTTAATCCGGCGATAATTTTAGGCGATTCGATTCGCCATATGGTTTCAAGGGTTCGATGAGTTTGGGACAAGTTCACGCTTTATGCTGCTCCCGTACTTGCTCACGAAGGGCTGCGTCTTTTGCAATTGTTTCCGGATTGTCCGCTAATTCCTCCATCTCGAACACCTGTCTAAGTTCAATTTCCCCTTGGCCAAAACCATGAGGATCCGGCATGCGCATCGCCCACTCGATGGCTTCTTCCCTGGACTTAACTTCAATTAATGTATATCCGGCGATCATTTCTTTGGCTTCAGTGAACGGCCCGTCAACAACTTTCGGTTTGCTCCCTGGTTCCGGGTAGGAAATCCTTATGGCGCTAGAGCTTGGCTGCAGACCATCCGCAGCGAGCAAAACACCTGCTCTCACTAATTCCTCATTATACTTTTGCATAGCGTCAAGTAGTTCTTGACTTGGCTTATTCCCTGCCTCTGAATCTGTTGTAGCTTTAACGATCATCATGAATCTCATAAATGTATCCCTCCGTTTTTTGTTTTGGTTTTGCCAGCTGCATGACATCTATGAAAAAATTTTGCCCTCTATAAAGACAACGAATTAAAAACGGAAGAATCGACACGTTATATATTTTTTTATTTACTTATTTTGATAATAGATTCGCCTTGATTTCCAGCTGTCTGAGCATTAAGCATGATCCTGTACAAGCGGTCACCCCATACCTCTCTCATGGCTTCGTCATCGAGAACAATTGTGTCTATAGAAACCGAAAATAGTTCTCCATTATATCGGATAGTTAACCTATGAAGGTTCACATCTTGCAGCGCAATGCAGCCTATCCCCTCGACCTGCGGAGCGTGTGGGGTCATTAACATTAGTGTAATATCGTCTGACATGCGCGTTAATTGAAAATAATCTTGAATTTCAATATACGGATTTGAGTCACGAATGAGTTTAATCGCACGCTTCCAGCTAGTGATTCCCGCAGATTCCGGGTAGGCTTTCGCTATGTTCATCGTGATCGAAGCCAATGTCTCGTCTTGGTGATAATGGACTTGATCAGCTTCATACTGTCTGCCAGCCAGTTGCTGAGCCCCATTCACAAGTGGCAGATTGTGATAAGCAGACTGCATCGTCCACAGGCTGTATCGCTCTGAAAAGAAAGATTTCGACGTATAGGAACCTACCCCGGGATCAATAATCATGGGAGAACCATCGCAATATACGATAAAATGTCCAATGTCATTGTGATTATGGCTCTCATCATTGTGTCCACCCTTAGCCGCGAGATACAGCCCCTCGGACGAGCCTTCCTGCTCTCGCGCAACCATGACTTGAATCCCGTCAAACCAAGTATCCCTCAGGTAAGGAGATTCACCGATATAGTGCTCCATTTCTGCGTAATGAAAGATGGCTGACAATTGACGAAACATGATTGAATAGTGTACGAAAGTTGATTCCTCATGCTTTTTCTTCAACTCAATAGCTCCAAGTCCAGACAGCCTAGAATCCTCAATTCTGCGCCCATATCGATACATAAGATCAGCAGGAATGTGAACTTTAGGCGAGCTATCCGCAAAGTTGGCATAAAAGCAGCCATCGATATACGCTTTGTAAATGTAACGACCCACGTTTTGAATCAGTGGCTCTTGAAAGACGTCCAACTTTCCATTCGTGGCTCCATAAAGCAGTTCCAGACCATCGAACAGCATGCCTCCAGCATAGATCCAATATTTCGGCCCTTCTTCACACCCGCCATCGGGATCGAGTCGTTGGATGTACATATCCAAACTGTGCATCGCTTTGACAACCGCTGCCTCACGACGCTGCTGGTCGTCTTCTAAGAGTAAAAATGCCATCAGGCAATTGGAGTTGCACCACGGATTCCAATTGTTCAGCATTTTCTCTTGATTGAATCCCATCCACCAGAAATCAGTACGTTGTAAGTATGGATCAAGAATCCGAGTTTTCACTTCAAGATGTATACGCTCACAAATCATCCTACTCATGGCATCCAGTTTATTTTTCAGCAGATAATACGTCCAAGCCAGCAGTGAAGCAGTTTCAGCAGCGAACAGTTCAATGATTCGGTCTGATACATCCGGAAGCGGATCCTGTCTCCTCATCATATAACCATGTCCGGGGATTCCCCAGAATGTTTCTTCACATATACACCAGATCCCGTTGACGATATCATCCATAAAGCGTCCATGGTTCTCGATACATTCAGCAATAACCAGAGAAGCAAGATCCTGTCTTCGTTCCAATAAAACCGTGTCATATCTGACGCGGTTCCCAGTTCTACTAAAGTCCATGTACTGTGTGGCTGTGATCGTTGGCCATGAATAATTGAACCTGCTTTCGCCCTTATTTATCCAAAAACGTTTCAGATTCTGTGGAAGCTCACACCATTCTGATCGATCTTCACTAGTTGGAAAAGGCTTATAATTTTCCCTGGACAGCAAAACCTCTTTCACAATTTCAGCATCATAACGATCTGCTAACATCGATTTCATCCTCTACATTAGATGTACAGAACCATTAAATCCTCATCATAATAACGCCCGTTATACTTCAAAGCTTTACGTTCAACGCCATAAATTTCAAAACCTAAGGACTTGTACAGTTTCTTGGCAATAACGTTGTCAGATAGAACCATTAAATTGATTTGCTCCAATCCCTCATAACGACTAGCTCTTCCAATCAGCTCCAGCATTAGTTTTTTTCCTAAACCTTGCCCGCCTGCTTCCGGAGCGACATACATCCCATAGACATTTCCCTTATGACTGCTTTTCATACCGCTCTCTCGAACAAAACTTACACTGCCAACCAGCGATCCGCTTTCATCAAAAGCGCCAAGAACGAATTTCCCATCCGCGGGTCTAACTCTCTCTACGAAGGTTTCGAACGTAAACTGTACTTCTCTTTCATAGGTCGAGCCAAAAGCCTCAGGACTGAGTTTCAAAGCTTTTAATCGTAATGCTTGATACAGCCTGGCATCGAAATCCTCCAAAATTCTTATCTTCATCATTCGATTCCTCCTGTCTTCTACTACTAATTACTGTAATTTACTATTCTTCATCACGTTATTAAACCCTTTTAAGATCTGACGGCAAAAAAACCTCTGAACACGGCACAATGGCCTTATCCAGAGGTTGATTAACCGAACCCTTATTGTTCGCGTTTAGGAGCCAACTCAATCGCTTGCTTAATCGCTTCTTTCAGACTTTGCTCGTCCGCAATGCCTTTGCCGGCAATATCGAACGCCGTACCGTGATCTACGCTGGTTCTAATGATCGGAAGACCAACCGTAATATTGACACCGGCTTCTAGGCCTAACACTTTGATCGGACCATGTCCTTGATCATGATACATGGCAACGACGATATCAAAATCCCCCCGCGTTGCGCGGAAAAATAGCGTATCCGCAGGTAGAGGTCCTACGACTTGAATGCCTTCTTCCTGCGCTTTCTTCACGGCTGGAACAACTTTTTCGTCTTCTTCGCCATAGCCAAAAAGTCCGTTCTCTCCCGCATGTGGATTGATCCCGCAGACGGCAATTTTAGGATGCGCATAGCCGGCTTTTTGCAAAGTTTCATGAGCCATTCGGATGACTTTATAGACACGATCCGGATTGATCATACGCACAGCATCTAGAATACCAACGTGTGTCGTGACATGAATGACTTTCAATTTAGGCGCGGAAAGCATCATGGAGAAATCCTCGGTGCCTGTCAAATCCGCCAAAATTTCGGTATGACCAGGGTAAATGTGTCCACCCATATGAAGCGCTTCTTTATTTAGCGGAGCGGTACAAATAGCATCTATGGCTCCAGCGTTAGCCAGTTCAATCGCCTGTTTCAAATACATGAATGCAGCATGTCCGGCTTCCTTGGATACTTGACCTATCGGAAGATCGGCCGGCAATAAGTTTAGGTCATAACAGTCTACAGTTCCGTGCTCAAACTGCGCTTCTTCCACAGAAGCAATTCGGCGTACACGAAGACCAGTTTGAACGAACTGATCCGCTCTCTCCAATAATTTAGCATCACCAATGACAAAAGGACGGCAAGTTTGATAAATTTGAGCATCTTTCAGTGATTTCATGATAATTTCCGGGCCTACACCTGCTCCATCACCCATCGTGATGCCGATAATTGGTCTATTCATTGAAATGTTTCCCCCTTTAATGCTTTTTTAGCATTGGATAAGCTATGCTCTTTCCCGAAAGCTCCCGCTTTTGTAACCGCCCATACGGGTTGATTACGAACAAGGAGGCCTAACGGGATCCCTGGTTCAATTTCTTTTATCAGTTGTATAGAAGATACGCCCAAATGCTTACATACACCCTTAGCCGTATCTCCTCCTGTTAAAATAACCCCTTGTAGCTCGATACTCTCCATAATCTCGGAGGCAATCTCACCCAGAATATGCGAGATCTCGTTGGATACTTCCGTCGAATCTAATCCTCTTTGCAAACCTGCTGACTTCGTCAATCGAACTTGTTCAGGAGATGAACTTGCGCATAGAGAAACATCCAAACCGTTTCGTAATGCGGCCTGAAGCTCTTTTCCACAACGTTCAATCTCTGCCTTTAAACCTTCTTCGGAAGCAATCGCTTGTACCGTATTTAATTCTACGGCGATGACTTGCGGATCCCTGTTATAAGCGGCCACTTGCTCGCGAGTCACCTGTGAAATGCTTCCTGCGACTAACATTACAGGTTTTGTCCCGCCTGATACTTGCGGGGCAGAATCGTTTTTATGAACAGGAAGGGATAAAGCGTCAGGCAGGAAATCAGCCAATCCTGCTGAACCCGCCCATAGTACTTTATAGCTGGTTTGGGCAACCCATTCCGCAATATGCTGAACATCTTCTTCGGTTGCAGCATCAAAAACGATGAGTTCTGATTTTGCTTCAAGAAGTGATTGAATGTTCAGGTGCACCTGATCTTTTCCTGCATGTAGGATTTCTAAAGGAATAAGGCCGACTTTACGTTTGGATTGCGAAGCAAATAATTTCACTAAATCGGATTCTTTGACTGGGCATTTCGGGTCATTGGCGATTTCGGTTTCACTGACTGGAACGCCGTTCAGATAATGTACGCCCTGCAAAGTGGTACGGCCAATCTTAGGGAAAGCCGGGGTAACGACAGCAAAGTCGTAAGGAATGACATCCATTACAGCGTCGATTTCAACTCCCAGATTTCCACGAAGGGTAGAGTCCATTTTCTTATAAATATGTGGGAAAGACGCATGATCAATGTGAATTGCTGCTTCTTTCACTCTGGCATACGCGATCTCTTGTGCAACAGAACGGCTGTCGGTATCGATGACGATAGCCTCCATCGTCTGTTGTGATTTAGATACTTGCTCAGTATCGAAAAACACTTGCGTTTGCAGCCCTTTTCTTGCAAATTGTACACCTGAGTCGGAAGCTCCGGTCAAGTCATCTGCAATGATGGCAATTTGTTTCATGGTGCAGTTCCTCCCATGCAAATCTCGAACGATTTAATTGATTTGACTCTTAGCTCCAATTTTTTTGGCATACCAAGCCGTTACGATCGGTACAAGGATGGCTGTCACGATCACGCAAGAGGCTACCAATGCAGTTGCAGATGGTACGAGCGGAGCATATGCGGCATTCGCCGCGGCTACTGCGGCCGGTACACCTGCTGCATTTCCTGCCGTCGAAGCGGCCGATATACCGGCAATGCCGTTTCCGCCAATCAAACGGTCAATAAGTGTCAAAGTAAGACCCGTTACTGCGACGACGCCAATACCAAGCAATACGCCAAGGAAACCAGCTTTCCAAACCGTTTGAAGATTCAACCCTGCTCCCAAAGCAAAAGCAAAGAAAGGAACTAAGACAGGTACAGCTTTGGACAAAAACTCACGCATTTCTTTGTCTAGATTCCCTAAGATCATACCAACGATTAATGGCAAAATCGCACCAACGAATGTCTGCCATGGAAATGCGGCTAAACCTGCGATACCTAATGAAATCATGGTAAAGAATGGCCCCGATTCCAAGCTCATGACAGAGTAAGCGCCAACATCTTCTTTCTTGCCGAATTGCCCCATTAAAGCCATGTACAATCCGCCGTTTGTATCATTCATGGCCGCTACGATAGCTAATACCGAAATGCCGGCAAAAAAGCCCTCGCTTATCATGCCGTTGCCTAGAAACTTAGCCGCTATAAATCCTACAACGATTGCGGTTAAAATCTTAGTTCCAAGCAAGGTTCCACCCTTTTTCAAAATGTAAGGGGTTGCTTTAAAATTGATGGTTGACCCCATACAGACATAGAACACAGCTAAAATTGGCAAAGATCCCGTCATCAATGCGCCTGTGAAAGAACCAAATGTTTTCCCCATTGTAGGGAATAATGTTGTAATAATAGCCCCCAGAATGAGCGGAACAATCATCATCCCACCGGGAATCCGATCAATGGCTGCCTTAATTCTCATGATGTGCTTCCTCCTAAGAAGTTTTGTTGAGCCTGCAGTTGCAATTTGCAACACATATTAACTTTGTTGCTCATGTGATGATTATAAATCAGGAGTTCCACGATAACAACGGGGTTAATCGTTTAAATTTGCAACACATCTTTCAACTTTCTCCAAAGGGTGGATCGATTAATTCCTAGTCGTTTCGCGGCTTTCGATTGGTTCATCCCTTCTTTTTCTAGTATTTCCAAAAGAATACGCTGCTCAATTTCATCCCAAGTTCCTGATAAATTGATCATCGCCAGTTGACTGGTTGCTTCATTTTGCAACGATTCCTTGACCTTTTGCCAACCTTCTTTCGCTTCATTCGTGCCGATATAATGACCGTTCGTACAAGCAAGCATGCTCTCAAGGACGATCCTCAGTTGATGAATGTTTCCTGGCCATAGCTTGTGCATGAGATCTTCTTCCAGTACCTCCTGCCTGATGCCAACGATTTGTTTGCCGTGCCTCGAGTTATAATTCGCGATTAACACACGGGCGATCTCATCAATATCTTCCAATCTTTCGCGCAAAGGCGGCAGGCTGATATACATATCCATGAAGGCCAGGACAAAGGATGGCTCCATTTCTTCTTTTTTTAGCATTAGCTTAATCGGGTGAGACGTTGTGACAATGAGACGGACATTCGTACCTATTGTCATCGTTGAAAGCAATTTACGCTGCAGCCGCTGACTAACATGCTGGATATTATCCAGACAAATCGTTCCTACAGATTCTTTGAAAAGCAGCCCCGGATAGTCGTCGGTTCCGAGTAAAACCGCTTCCTGCTCCTCCTCCGATAATTGCTCGCAAGGAATGATGTACAGCGCGTCCCCTGCGCTTTCGCTAGCGGAATGAATGGCTTGACAGAATAACTGCTTTCCGCTGCCCTCTTCTCCCGATATCCAAATGGGATTGCGCGTCTGCGCCATCGCTTTGGCACGTTTGATTGCTTGCATAATGACGCTGCTGGAGCCCATCACCTGGGCAAAAGTAGCAATCCGATCCGTTATTTGGAAATTGTAAGTAGCAGTGCTGTTCAGTTGATTTTCTGAAGGATACAAATAAATGAAATAATGGTAGCTTAGACGATTTTGCTTGGAAGGCACGATGATTTCAATGCTTACCTGCCTTTTTTGAAACCATTTTGTTTGCTTATTTACGCCGCTTGTTGTTCCTTTGCCAGCTTCCTCCAAATAACGGCTCCATATCGGATCTATGCCGGCAAGATTCATTCCGCGTATGACAGCGCTGTTATAACCTAATAATGAGGCAGCTGCCTCATTGGCATAAAGAATGCCGCCGCTTTCGTTGACTGCCATGACGCCCGTCCGGTGGTGCTCCAGAATATGCTCAAATAAATGTTCGCTCTCCTGGGCTTTCCAGACGAGCTCATAGATTCGCTTCACCTCTTCAAGCGCTTCAAGCACAGACTCCCGTCCGCTGGTAATCAGGATGCCGTTATAGCCCATTTGTTCAGCTGTATTCACGGTGACAACGTCTCCAAGCACGATTTGGGCATCTTGTTCGAAAGCTTTTTGCAGCGCTTCAGGAACATCATCGGCCCGATCTACCGAATAGATAGGAATTTCATAATCGAGCAGGCTGGATACCTCCGCAACACCGCGGCAAATATTAGGAAAACCAATGATGGCTACCTTGCTATTCGAATTTTTCACCAATGTGAGCACTCTCAAAATATCGTATCCAGAGACTGGAATATCGACCACAGGCGTTGTTACATGACTTTTAATAAGTGTTGAGGTTCCCCCACGGCTCAAAATGATATCATATTTTCCCTTGGCAGCTTGGACGATAGGAAGAGCATTATGAAGATCCGCAACTTCGATATCAATCTTTATCCGCGGATCCTCTTTTGCGATATTCTCTATTAAACCCTTTAGACCGGGGTATGGAGCGATTGCCAGTACTTTGATTTGCATTTGAAATGAGACCCCTTTATAAAAAATGTGATTTCATGTGTTGCACATTACAACAAATATGTATCATTATAAGCTTTTTTGTTTTATTATTGCCAATTATCCAAGTGATTACTTGATTATGCAACAATATATTCGGCGGCTGTATCGTTCTAACCAATGAAATAGCCAGCTTCACATAGACCATAATCATGTGAAGCTGGCTATTTGTTTACATAATATATATTATGTCTCTAATAATTATATCCACTTACTCGACAACTCGAACACGGCTCCCATCCAAAAGCGGTTCCGTAGTAATCAGATCACAAATATGGAGAGTAGTTTAAATGGTTTCAAATTTGACAGGTCTCATAAATAACTTCATAATCTGTTCTTGCGCATCTTGAGCTTTCCAAAGAACAGCGTTCACAGCCTGACAAATGGGCAATTCCACATCATACTTGGCTGACAAATGAAGCAAGGCTTTCACTGTAGCTGCTCCTTCGGCTAATTTCTCAAAGGGCTCTTGTTTGACAAAAGCTTCTCCAAATCGCCGATTATGACTATGTTTGGAAAACACCGTCGCCTCATAATCACCGAGATGACCCAATCCATATACAGTCAACTCATTCCCGCCCATGGCCTTGACTAGCCGGGCTATCTCTTTCGTCCCCCTAGCCATTAATGCACCTTTCAAGCTTGAATAGCCTAATCCGTCCAAGATGCCTGCCGCAATGCCGATCACATTTTTCGCAGCCGCACCAATCTCATTTCCTAATACATCTTCCCCATAATAAAAGCGGATCGTTTCGCTTCCCAAGCTATCAACGATTAACTTCGTAACTTGACTGTCGTCCGAATCAATCACCATACAGTTCGGAATGTCCTGCACGAAGTCTTGCACATGACCTGGGCCGACCCAGATGGCAACATGGACAGGCTGCTGAATTTCTTGCTTAATAACACTTGTTAGCCTTTCCCCGGAATTTTCCTCAAGACCTTTCATACACAGAACAAATGTCTTGTCTGAAAGGTTCAACGAATTAAGCTGCTTGGCAAACCCTCTAAGTTCTTGAGCGCTAATCGCAATAAAGATAAGTTCAGCAAATGCAGCGGCTTCTTCCAAGCTATTCGTCAACTGAATAGGTTGTGGTAACAGTAAATAATCATTTGTTCTCGTCTGCAACAGCTTCTGATAATTGCGGGAAGCCTCTCTTCCCCATAATGTAACATCATGTCCTTGTTGATTAGCATACCAAGACAAAAAAGATCCCCATCTTCCGCAGCCTAATACAGTCACTTTCATTACATAGCACTTCCTTTACGTCAATCTGAGGCCTGAGTACTCTCTATGCATCTCTATTAGCATTATTCGCGAAAAAAGTTGACGATCCTCTCGATGCCCATGAAAATAATACATCCGCCGGAGGGGCGGATGTGAAGTTTGACTATTTTTTTGGCAACCACAAACGATTTGACGTGCGGCCTCCCAGAAGGGGTCTGCCAACTTGTTTTTTTCCAGGCATGCCTGTAGGAATTTTTCTCAGTGATGAAATGCCTCTAGATGGCAAGGCTACAGGACCAGTAGATTTGCTCGCGCTACGAATTGCGGTTAATGTGAGTGTGAAATTGGCAACAAGCAAACCGAGCCTAATTCCCCTAAAACCGACAGTTCGGCAGGTGGAACAACCTGTGTCCCAGCACCAGCGATACGGTGTCGAAGGAACCTGTGTGAAGAATTGCCCTGCCCAGCGGCGTCCGAACGCATCTTCAGCGTAATAATAAAACGTTTGCCCGCCAACGAACCCACTCCACACTTGTCTCGTTTGCCCAGGGTCCACTCTGTACCAGCCGGTTTTGACAAAGGTCGTTGGTCGACAGAGTAAATTAAAGTATCCGAAGGAAATAAAGAGAGTAGCATCCGTGCCGTTTCGGAAACTGAAACCCATCGTTCGTCACTTCCCATCCAATTATAGTAATCTTACAGTTTATACTATGAGATTACTGAAATTCAGAAAGGGACAACCGTTGGCTCTCCTAAAATATTAGTTAGTGCTGGATCGCTAACTTCGCTTTCCATTTTGTTCCGCGACAAGACTCTTAAAATTGTCTAGTTTATAATTCATTTTCTCAAGCGCTATACTCATTTCAGACATTTGCATCTCTATGTCTTCTTTGTGTTTACGAAGAACTTGATAGCAACCTTCATAGTCTTGATCGATATAGAACTGAATAAAGTGGTCGATTTCTTTTAACGGCATATGGGTTCGCTTCAGATGTGTAATGAAAATGAATCGTTCCAGGTCGCCGCTCGTATATTCCCGCTGTCCATTGCTTTTACGATTAGGTGAGGGCAAGACCCCGATTTTCTCATAATAACGTATCGTATCTATGCTCAGGCCCGTCTTCTCAGACAGCTCTGAGATCGAAAGTGTAAGCTCCATACCAAGCCTCCTTTGTAGCAATCTTATCGCCTGGAGTATACTCCATGTCAACCGGAATGGCCGCCTATAAAGCAATAAAGGCCGCTATTTAGCGACCATTCACTGTTTCATGCTGCATTTCGTACTCCATATCTTTTTTGATTTTATCCGGCATTTGGTCCGGCTTAGCGCCAAACCACTTCGTATACATCGATTCGTAAGTTCCGTCTTTGCTAACAGCCTCGATGCCTTTGTTCACTTTGCCGATATATTTATTACGTTTCTTCCCAACGACGGCGTATCGCTCTTTGTTAAACGTTTCTCCAACCATTTTCACTTGTCCTTGCGCTTTGTCCTGCAGAAAATCATGGGCGTTACGCTCATCAAAAATGGCGGCATCCACCGTATTGTTTTTTAATTCGTTGTAGACATCAGCGACATTGGAATAGCTCCGTATTTTTGCTCCTTGAATTTCACCTGCATAGTTAAACGCAGTCGATCCGTTCTTGGTTGCCACCACTTTCTGAGCTAAATCCTCCTTGCTTTTAATGACACCATTGTCGGTAGATGTCAAGACGACCAGCCCTGTTTGAAAATAAGGACTGGAGTAATCAAAATTGTTCTTGCGGGCATTGCTGACCGTCATCCCGGCAATCGCCAGATCTACCGAGCCGGATTTGACGCTCTTGATGAGTTCTCCATGCTCCATGGGAACGAGTTCATACTTAATATCCGCTTTTTTCGCAATTGCTTGCCACAAATCGACCTCGAAGCCCTTCTTATCCCCGTTTTCCATATACGTGAACGGACGGAAGTTTTGCTCAATGCCGACTTTGACCGTTTCCTGTTTCCCGCACCCTGAGGCAGCAAGCATAACCAACAGGACGGCTAACAGAACGATGCCTCGCTTGCTTCGATTTCCAACCATAGCTTGGATACCCTCCTTCTCATAACAACGGTATTATTTGTTAATCGATGAGAGGTTATACTTGGTTATTTACATAGAACTAACGATATGTCGGTGCGATTACTCCCCTATCAGCCTCTAACTTTTCCAGCTCTGTGCCATTCTTCAAATCAATTCTCTCATTTCCTTTTACATTTACAGGCCACTCATGCCCATCATAAGAAACGATCCCTTCTACCGTTCGAACGCTCATCCCGATGAAAAATTTCAGCTTTCCTTCTCGATCCGTCACGGCTCTTAGTCCATTCGGAAATTGCAGGAGCAACTTCCCATCCCGATAAACAATCGATTGCTCCAACGTATTCACCAGTTCAAAAATAACGCCGTCTACTGAGCGACTATAGGCCGTAGCCTCAGCGATTTCTTCTCCGTGGTCGACGGCGTACGGAAGCAGCCCTGTAAACCAAAGTTCACTTTCCGGTCTAGGCATAATCCCACAAAGCCGTTCAACATAATCCAATACGCACAAAATGGCCGGTGAGTAGGTTTGCGTAAAACCCTCTTCGCCTGTCCACGGACTAAGCGCTTGAGAGAAACGCGTCATTTTATTGAAGGCCGCCATGATGGGATACAACACATACGTTAGCTCAACGAATCGGCCGTGATGTTCAAAGGCATGCGGCGCGCGGATCAGGCTGAGAAAATTGGAAGGCCCTGCCCAACTGTTATACGATGAAAAAGGATCAAATCGAGGATCATCCATCGCGATTGAGGTAAAGGGATACTTGGCAAAGAACTTGCGCGTATTGAGCAGATATTTCCGCAGCGCTTGATCGAAAAATGCTTGATCCCCAACTTCGCAAGCTAACACACGCAGAAGGATATCCGATTGAACGCGGACCAGCTCGTCATTTTTATCCCGATCATAGAAGAACTGATCCGCCTCATCAAAGCAGTATTGGAATAAACGATTTAAGCTCGTAGCTGCTTTCTCCCGCCAAAACTCACCGCTTTCCCCTAACTCTTCCGCCATTTTCGCCAAATAAAGGCGCTGACAATACACATTTGCCGTTAAATCCGGTGCAAGGAAAGGCAGAATCGGAGAATCCGGGTTGTACACGCGCGGATCATTCCTATGCGGTGTGTCCGGTACATGCCAGAAGCGCGGCGACAAGTCATGTCCCGTATCGAACGTACAGAACGCTTCCACGGCACCTGTACCGCGCGTATCGCGATAAGTAGCAAGCCACTCGTCATAGCGCTGCATGGCCGTGTACATTTTACGCAGAAATGTCTGATCCTTCCCATTTAGTTGATAATGATTCCACACACTTCGCGCAAGCGGTGTCACCAGTTGAATTTGCCTATACGATGGGCCAGTCTCGGTCAACTTATACGGAATTAAACCATCTTCGCGCTGGTTGTCAGCGAACATTTCATAGGTCGTTTGCGACACGGACGGTAGGAATCGTGAAAGCAGCTCGGCATTAATGGTTCCGGTGCTTTCCAACCAACAACCCAAATAGATGCCGCCTTCATGTAAAATTGGCTTGTCGCCCAGAGTTGGCACCACGCAATCCAACAGTTTACGCAGCGCCTCGTAGTAGACGCTCTCAAATTTATCGGAGGAGGCGGCAAATTTAACGCCATGCTGTACCCATTCTTTCACGACTTGAACATCGGAAGCTTTTTTCAGCTCACCGATCTTTTCCTCCGTTTGAATCCCACGCAGCTTCATAAGCATATCTTCTCTCATCTGTTTCAGCCTCTCTTCTTATCTCATTTAAAAGTTCCAGCATGCTCATGAGTAGATAAGAAAAAGACTGCCAGTGGCAGTCTTTTCTCCCGCAAGCGGATTTCTTATTTGTTATTGTTGAAAATTTTGACTGTACCGGTATAGAAATCGGCCACGCCTTTTTTCACATCTTTTTTGCCAAACCCGATTTCCTGTACGGTTGTTTCAATTAATTTCGTATACTCCGTGTTGCCAGGAGGGTTGTAGCTCACAGCGAACGGTTCTTTGTTCGTTGCTGCAGAGACACGGCTCGTATAATCATAGATGACTTGATCAACGGGATTCGCATCCTTCTTCAACAGCTCACGCATTTTGGATGTAACAGGAACACCGCGGTCATTGCCCAAAATTTTCGCTGCATCCGGATCGTTAATCCAGTAATTCATGAGCATCGCCACTTCTTTCGGATGCTTCGTTTTGGCATAACCGGACAAGCCTTGGCTGGATTCGAATACGACTCCGGTACCTTTCGGTCCGCGAGGTAGTTGGACTAATTCCAGCTTATCGGGAATCAAGTTTTGATGAGCGCCAAGCTGATTGGAAGCTAGCAGACTCATCGCCACTTTGCCGGTAACAACAAGTGATTTGCTCGTATCCGACGGAGGGTTTGACACTTGCAGCGCCGGTGTAACAACGCCGCCAGCTTTGGTCATCGAATCCCATAAGCCGAACCACTCTTCCGCGTCCTGCTGCTCAAAGCCAAGCTTCGCGTTATCCATGTCGTAAAGCATCTTGCCTCTCTGCTTCAAGTAGATATCCATGCCATCGACAGTGAAATTGTAGGTGCCGAATACATCCTTGCCCAACTTATCCGAAATTTCCTTGCTGGTTTTTCCAAATTCTTCCCACGTCCAACCGTCTTTTGGAACGGGGATTCCAGCTTTTTTGAACAACTCCGTATTGACAACAATCCCCCTTGCATTCGCTCCCGCAGAGACATGTAGTAGCTTGCCTTTGAATGTCCCGTACTGAATCATGGATTTATCCATATCACTAAGGTCAAGTTCCTTGCCTACATAAGGGTCCATCTCCAACAAAACGTTTTTATTGGCATAATCAACGACGTTCCCGCCAAGGAAAAATGCATCGGGCGCTGTTCCGGAAGCGAGTTGCGTGTTGAGCTTATCGAAATAACCGGAGCTTGGCGCGAACTCACCAACAATTTTGATATTCGGATTTTTCTCTTCGAACTTGCGCAGCGCTTCATTCGTGCGATCTGCCCGTTTTTGATCGCCCCACCACATCAGCCTTAGCTCAACCGGCTCTGTTTTCGCAGCTCCGCTTGCCGTACTTGCCGCTGGAGCGCTTGTTGTGCCGCTGCTTGTACCTGTGCCTGTTCCTGAGGAGCAAGCCGTTGTCACGGCCGTCAACATGGCCAACGTTGTCATGATCAACTGTTTTTTCATAGATAATTCCCCCTGCTTTTCATGTTATGATCGTTGATACCCTGATCGTAAAGCATTTTTAATGGACATAGAATGTCATTTCTTCGGGTGTTGACTACTCAATTTTTCGGGTTATTTCAAACCCGTAGTCGCAATGCCTTCCAAGAAATATTTCTGGAAAGATAGGAAAATCGTCATGATCGGTACCAGTGAAAGCACAGACATCGCCAGCAGCGCACCCCAATCTGATTCCCCGGAAGGATCAAACAAAGAGCGGATCCCAAGTTGAACAGTGAACAATTTGATGTTGTTCAAATAAATCATTTGCGAGAAGAAGTCGTCCCACGTCCAGATAAAGGTGAAAATGGCAGTTGTAATTAATGCCGGCACCAGCAGCGGCATCATAATCCGAAAATAGATTTGACCTTGTCCACATCCGTCAATCGTTGCACTCTCATCCAGCTCTTTCGGAATACCTCGGATGAACTGCACCATAAGCAGGATGAAGAAAGAATCATGAGCCAGCCATTTGGGTACGATCAGCGGCAGGTACGTGTTAATCCACTCAAATTTGTTATAAATAATGTACTGCGGGACTAAAGTGACATGGTAAGGCAGCATGATCGTCACCAGCATAAGACTGAACCAAAGCTTTTTGAATCTGAATTCCAAACGGGCAAAAGCATAAGCAGCGAATGAGCACGTAATGATGTTTCCAAGAACTGAAAGTACCGAAATTTGCGCGGAATTCAGGAAAAACCGGCCGAACGTCGTTCCCTGCAGCCCTTTCCAGCCGTTAATATAATTATCGAATGTAAATGTTGATGGCCAAAGGCTTGTATTTGAGAATATGAGCTGATTCGGTTTAAACGACGCGCTGAGCAGCCACAAGACGGGATACAGCATCAGCAAGCCAAAAGCGATAATCAACAAATGTTTAAGTAATTTTGTATAGTTCCTGTTCACAGTCATTGCATCATCCCCTTTCATCCTTGCCATCGCCGTAAAATACCCAATACTTTGAGGTCAGGAACACAACGGCCGTTAATACGCCAATCACAACTACCATGATCCACGCAAGCGCAGACGCATACCCCATATCGAAGAACGCAAATCCTTTTAAATACAGATACAGTGTATAAAATAGGGTTGAGTTAACCGGGCCTCCACGCCCGTCACCGATCACATAACCAGGTGTAAACACCTGGAAAGAGTTAATAATGCTCATGACGAGGTTAAAAAAGATAACTGGCGACAACAGCGGCAGTGTGATCTGAAAAAACTGCCTGATCTTTCCTGCACCATCCACTTGCGAGGCTTCATACAGATCTGCAGGCACTTGCTTCAGTCCTGCCAAAAAGATAACCATCGCAGATCCAAACTGCCACACCGACAGAGTAATGATCGTGGATAAGATATAATCCGGATGTGCTACCCAAGCCGGCCCCTCTATGCCAAACAAGCTCAAAAATTGGTTGAACAATCCATCTCCATCGAATATTTTACGCCATACGATGGCAATCGCAACGCTTCCCCCAAGCAGAGAAGGGATATAGTAGACGGTGCGGTAAACGCCTAGCGCTCGAATTCCTTTATTCAGCGCCATTGCCACCAATAAGGCAAATATCAATCGAAGAGGCACGGACAGCAAGGCATATTGGAACGTTAGTCCCATCGAATGCAGAAAGGAGTCGTCTTCCTTAAAGATTTGTACATAATTGTCCAGTCCTAGCCACCTGGGCCTGTTCAGTAAATTGAATTTCGTGAACGACAGATACAGCGAACCCACCATTGGTCCTAAGGTTAAACAGAAGAATCCGACCAGCCATGGCAATAAAAATAAATAAGCCGTACGATTTTGCCTCGAAAGGGCGGATTTTCGTAGAGATGACATGAGCGCCCTCCTCCTTCGTGATCGTTTCGGGTGGCGATGTGCCCCCATTAGGATCATCATAAGGATTTACGGCGCTCCTTTGAATGCTATTTCTTCGGTACTTGATTATCAAATTTTTCAGGTGATTTGAGGCGCACTCGATAATCGGATGGCGAAATCCCGTACATCCGCTTAAATTTCGAACTAAAATAACTCGCATTCGAAAAGCCCGTCAGCTCTGCAATATCCCACAGACTGAGCATCGTCTCCTCTAGCAGCTGTACAGCTTTCCCCATCCGCACATCCGTAATGTATTGAATAAACGTTTTGCCGACTTTGGCTTTGAACATCTCGGAGAAATAGGAGGAATTATAATTAAAACGTTCGGCTAACATGGTTAAATTCAGATCATACATATAATTGTCTTGAATAAATTGCTTGGCAGCCTGAATCATGGAATGATCGGCATCCAGAGAGTCTTTTTCCGGCCCTCCCATGATTTTCACAGCCAGTTTATTCAGAAATTGCTGAGCCTTGGCTGCCGTATCAAAACCCCATACCTGCTCAGGACGAAGCCACAGTTGTTCACTGCTCTCTAAGGCAATGCCGGCCGTAAAGGCCATCGTATCCAGCATCAGATATAACTGAAAAATAAGTTTCACAAAGCGAGCTTGCGAAGCGGTAAAAGAGGCACTCAGCTCTTTGTAAACCGCTTGCTCAAACGCGACCAAATCGCCTCGCGTCACATAGCGCTGCAGCACCTTCGTCGTTTCCTCCGAAAGAACGACCTCCATGGCGCCATGCTGCTGAATGACATTCGAACCATGATTCCCTTTCAAATTCCAAGCCAATAATGCAGATAAATAACCATCCTTCCATTGTCTTAGGCCAGTCACCGCCTGACCTATACCAATCGCAGGCTCGAATCCCAAATGATCGGTTACGGCTTGACGTAAGTTTTGAACGAAAGTTCCCAATTCTCCTTCCTCAGTGGCGGTAACGAAATGCATCAATCCCGCATAATTCGCATCGCGAAACACATGATACAGACCCTTTGAATTGTCTGCCGCTTCTCTGCAGAGCATTTCGAAAGGCAATCGCAATTTGTCAGGTGAACGTTCCTGCTGCATCGTGTGGCGCTCTATTAAACCTGCAGTAACGAAACGCACTTGTCGGCTTTCCCATGCATCCAGTTGAAACCACTTGGCTCTTTCCCGCAGTACGGACTCCCGTTCCACCTCTTCTTTGACAAGATGAACAAGAAAATGTTCTTTCATTTCCTTGTAATATTGCGAGAGCCGCCACTGCATCATGGCTTGTTGGTCACGTTCATTCCTTAATCCATCCAGCTCCTGAATAATTTTGACCAGCGTTTCAGTTAGTTCATCTTGGGTCACAGGCTTGAGCAAATAATTCCTTGCTTGATTGCGAATCGCCGCTTTGGCATAATGAAAATCCTCATAACCTGTAATAACAATCAACCGCAAGGCGGGATACTGTTCGTAGCAAGCTTCCAAAAAGGACACTCCGTTCATGACGGGCATATTCATATCCGTGATGACCACATCAGCAGGATGCTGTGTCAGCCACTCCATGGCTTCAGCTCCGTTGCCTGCCTCACCTGCAATGTTCAAGCCTAAGCGTTCCCAGTCAACCTTAAGCTTCAAGCCAAGGCGGATTTCCGGTTCATCATCGACAATAAGCACTTTATACATCTAGGCTCCCTCCTTGAATAGGTAAACTCAGTGAGATACTTGTGCCTGCCAACTCACCCGGCGTAATTTCGAACTCGAACAAATTGCCGTAGTAGAGTTGGCATCTGGCCAAAACATTGCGCAAACCGATTTGCTCCGACCTTGTTTTCAAAATATGGTCAAAATGAGAAGTCAAAGACTCAGCGCGCAGCTGCTGGTATAGGTCCAACGATATTCCCGTGCCGTTATCAGCAACGGTGAGAATTAAGCGCTGATCTTCACGTTGTACTCTAACAACTACTTTCGCTTCAGCCTGCTCTTTAAAGCTGTATTTTACAGCGTTTTCAATCAGCGGTTGCAAAATAAACTTAGGAATAACACATTGACGAAGCGACTCCTCTTCTTCCATTGAGAGATGCAGTCTATCGGCAAAACGAATTTGTAAAATGGAAGCATAATGGCGGACATATTTCAGTTCCTCTTCAAGTGGCGTTAAATCGTTGCTGATTTTCAAGGAAAAACGCATCATTTTCCCCAACGCTTCTATGACCTTCACGGTATCCTGTGTACGATGCTGCATAGCCAAACTGCTTAATAATTCGAGCGTATTAAATAAAAAATGCGGATTAATTTGCATCAGCAAAGCTTTATATTCCGCCTGCTGCTTCAACAGCTTTAGCTCAAATTCCGTTTTGATATGATACCGGAGCCGACTGACCATGTTTCGAAACGTTGCCGTGACATAACTGACTTCATTGCGCACCTTTTCGCCCTCAGGGATTCGATTCTCAGCGCCGTCAAAATCGCCCATCTGAACATAACGCATGCCGGATGCCAGCCGTGAGAGCGGTTTCGAAATACCATGCGAAAGCCAAATTGCCGCAATAATTGCCCCTACCAGCAGCAAGGAACCGAAGATCAGGAGACTTGTGCGCAGCTTGTACAACTTGCCGTACAAATCAACTTCAGGGACAATGCCAACCAACAGCCAATTGTTAAGCTTCAGCTTTTTATAAACCATAATATCCTTAGCGCCAGCTTCATTCTCCAGATAAATAACACCGTTCTGCTGCGTGCTGTTGCGAATTGTTTCCATTTGTTTGGCAGCCTCGGGGTGAGAGTCGTATTCGTGCTGTCCGAGAACGGATTCCCCTTGACCATCCAGCAGGAAAATCGTACCTTTTTCACCTAAATGAATCCGACTTAAAGGCTCAAGGAAAAATTGAGAGCTGACATTAATCTTCATCATATTTCTGGATTGCAAGGGCTCGAATGTGCCGATTGGGAGCAATAAACTGAGTACGTCAAACGTTTTCGAACGATTCAGTTCAATCGGATCTTTATGAGCAGACACCCATTGAATGCCTCTCGTTTTAAAACGATCGTACCAAGCTTCCTTCTTGAACGACGAATCGTTCATCATTTGATTGTCCGCCGTGATCCACAAGCCCTCCTGCCGATACACCGTCACCGACGAAACAATCGAATAATTATTAGTGGTTTGGGTTAGAAACTGGCTGAGATTAATGTTTGCCAGCATTTTTTCACCTGCCGGCAATGCAGGATCTGACAGGGTATTGTCCCAGTTTTTCACCGTCGAACTGTTAAAAACAATGGATGAAACATCGTAGATCTGAACCAACGCCATGTTGACGAATGACCCGTATTCGTCCATTTTTTCGAAAGCGGACGATTCGATATAGGACCGTATAATGGATCGTGACTCCGTAAAAAACAAGTACGACATCGTCCCGAACGAGACGAACAACAAGACGACGAAAAAAACGATCAATCGGTTTTTTAGCGAGTAGAACATGTACGGCCCCCTCTAGCTCGTTGTGGCATCTTTAATTACATTCCATATAACGCCTTCGGGCAGCTTTTTGTCAACTGCTAAAAACATTGTAAATAAAAAAAATGCCACATTGACTGCGGCATTTCATCCCTTTATTTGCTGACTTTATTCCTCTTCACCCACTTCAACTTCTCCATTTAACTGATCCGCATATGCTCGAATTAAATCATATTCATGATTGGTTTCGGCGTTTTCCGCCTGTTCATCCGCTTGAAATTGCATCCACATCTCATTATCAATCTGCATGCTGCCAACCCCTTCGTGTTGTTGCAATTAGAATTTCCTATCCGGGAATTGTTATCCTTTCACCATAGAAAGTTTTCCTTCTACTGACTGCATCACGACACGTATACTAGAAAAGTAAGAACTCTGAAAGGAGATATGGCTAATGATTGTAGCAGAACAAATTTACCGGTCGTATGGAATGGATAAAGACCAATTTATCACCTTTATGAAAGAACGAAGTTTGCATACAGCTATTCAATCGCTTGGCATCGACTTCGTGGAATTGGCGCCTGATCGAGTTGTCATGTCCATGCCGGTCGGACCTAGCACCCATCAGCCTGCCGGCATCCTGCATGGCGGAGCCTCGGTTCTATTGGCGGAAACAGCCGCTTCCATTGCCTCAGAGATTAATATCGTCGATAAAGAAAAGTATGCGGCGGTTGGGTTAGAAATTAATGCGAATCACCTTAAAAGCAAACGAGATGGCATTGTAACAGCAGTTGCCACACCTATACACAAAGGCCGGAAAACGATGGTTTGGGATATTCGCATCTCCGATGAGAAGAGTCAACTGATTTGTATTTCACGCTGTACCGTCGCAATTATAGATAAAAAATGACGAAAACAGCCCAGACAATGTGTCTAGGGCTGTTTATACATCGTTATGTAAGCTTACTCCTCTGCATAAATCATTTTAACCGTCATACCGCCGTCGATGGTTAGATTCTGACCAGTAATGAAACCGGCTTTCTCATCGGCCAGGTAGAGACAAGCAGCGGCAATATCTTCTGGTTTGCCTACTCTGCCTACCGGATGTTGTTTTTTATCCACTTCGGAATGAACAATGCTGCCTTCGACAGCCGGATAGTGCCAATCCCGAACCTCAATCCATCCGGGTGAAATGGCGTTGACACGAATGCCATATTCGCCCAAGCTTATAGCCATCGCATGCGTCAGTGCTGAGATGCCGCCTTTTGAAGCCGAGTAGGCCTCTGTGTTAGGCTCTGACATATACGCCCGTGTTGACGAGATATTGATGATGGCGCCGCCTTGCCCTTTCGCCTTCATCACACGTGCCGCGGCTTGCGAACATAGGAAAGCTCCGCCTAAATTCACGGAGATGACCCGTAAGAACTGTTCACTCGTGAGATCAAACACGTCCGCGTTATGCATAATCCCTGCATTATTAACAAGAACGTCAATCCCGCCTAAGTCAGAGACCGTGCGCTCCATCCACTGCCTAACTTCGTCTTCCTTCGAAACATCAACCTTCGTGAAAACGACATGTTCTGTATAGGAATTCAAGAGTTTTACCGTCTCCAAACCGGCATCTTCATGAATATCCGCTATGGAAACACTGAACCCTGCTTGAGCAAAGGCAAGAGCGATCGCACGTCCAATGCCATGCCCACCACCTGTGATTGCTGCTACTTTTCGCATAATCGTCACCTCATCTATTTATTTTTCATTATTTTACTATAACGGATTTGATCAAACATGTGTAATCGCCTATGCAATGGAATTGCAAGAGAAGGAAGTAGAGCATGTCACATGGAATTACTTCCTTGACCAATTAAATCCTTCATCTGGAGTGCTGCTCAAATATGACAAGCTATATGACTGATTATAAAACGTTTACTGCCCGAGATGGCGCTAAACTGCCTTACCGGCATTTCGAAGGACCTTCCGATATTGTGCTCATTTTTTTGCATGGCATTACAGAACCCAGCCTCTATTTACGTGAGTTTGGTACATACATGTCCGAACAACATTTGGCAACTGTCCTCTTACCCGATTTACGCGGTTATGGAGAAAATCCGCTTCGCCGAGGCGACATCGATTATATCGGACAGCTGGACGATGACATCGAAGATTTAATTCACCACATCCAAAGTTGTTATCCGGATGCAACTATCATCTTTGGCGGTCATTCTGCAGGTGGAGCTACGGCTCTGAGGCAAACAATTCGCCCGATTCACGCGAATATTCATGCCTATTTGCTTATTTCTTCTGCTCTTAGTCCCAATTCTCCACTTGCTCGCAAAGACGGCAACAATAATGAATCTACAGTAAGCATTCCGAAATATGCGTTGTTGATGGGACTCAATGCAATTGGCATTACCAAGTTTAACCATACCGTTGTTTATCGACGACTTACGCCTCAGGATAAACTGCATGGCACTGAAACTTGCCAGCTAAGCTATCGATTGGCTGTAACCCGCATGTTAGATAATCAATATGAGAACTATTTGCGCCAATTAAACGCGTCTACTTTCGTCCTCGTTGGTGAAGAAGATGAAGTCTTTAATGCCCACGCCTATGAACCTTTGTACAACAAATATACACCTGCCAAAGTCCGCGTTCTAGCTGACCATGACCATGACAGGATCGTAAAATCGGAAGAAGCTCTATCTATTGTAGGCGAGTGGCTGCAAGACGTTCGAGCGAACCAAGCTAAACCTTAAAAATTAGCAGATATAAAAATGACTTGAATTTCCCCGTAGGAATTCAAGTCATTTCGATTTATATTGCCTGCCTGTTAGTTATAAGTTATTTTCAAACCCAATTCAGCCGCACGGTTAAGCGCCCCTTCAGAGAATTTAGGTTTCTTATATCTTTGTTCAAATTCTTCTTTGTCTAGCGGGATCCATTTAAAATCTTTATTCTGATAGATCCACGTCTTCGTTCCCCAATCCACGTGGATGGTCCGGTTCGTTACTTTTTTGATGACGCCAATTTCAATGATAAAACCCGTTTTGCCAAATAATTTGGCACAATATTTGTTCAGCATTTCGCTCACGATGACACCCCATTTCTCTATACCTCGCTCTATTCTCTTATAAAATGCTTGTTAATGCAACCATGGCAAGTCCCTCTTAACACAAAAAAGGCACCAACCTTGGTGCCTAACTTGCTTCAAGCCTTACGCTAAAATTGAATTGGATCGGAGAGATTGAAGGATTGCAGATGCAATTTCAACCGAAGTATCCTGGTGTTGATACTCTTCGCCGAATGAAGTGCGAAATAGCTGATTGATGGCTTGGCTAAAGCTGTGCGCATCTAAATCTGAAACTTGTTTCGTTATATAAATTGTTAGCGTTCGCGCTTCACCTTCATATTCGTCTTCAAGACCATGCATGTCCAGCAGTCCGATAGGATCCCATGCATCCAGGTGTTGTTTGACGATCTCCATAATGGGTGAGGGATCATAGGGTAGAGAATTCAAATACGCATTTTCTTTGACAATCTCTTTTCTAATACTCCACATCATATAATTCATTTTTGTTTGCTCAGATACCGCTCTAAACTTCAATGGTTAAGCCTCCTTTATTGGACGCTCTCTTGATTCTCTGTCATCAACTTGTCAGACTTTGTCATCCGTTTGGCAGATCGTTCAATTATCGCCCCATTGAAGTTTAGCATTTTCCCCGTCCCTTGAGCAATACATGCCATCGGATGTTCCGCTAGATACACAGGTACACCTAATTCTTGTTGTAGACGCTTGTCCAGTCCTTCCAGTAAAGCGCCGCCACCGCAAAGCAGAATGCCTTGCTCCATAACGTCGCCAGCGAGCTCTGGAGGGCATTTCTCCATGGCAAGCCGTATGCACTCCACAATTGAAATCATAAAATCATCAAAAATCTCATAAATCTCCGTCGAAGAGATCGTAATGCTACGTGGCAAACCTTCCATCAAGTCACGCCCCCGAATGTCCATCGTGATTTCCTTCACAGGTTTCACGACCGTTGCGACGTTCTTCTTGATTTCCTCTGCCGTTCGCTCACCAATAACCATATTGTAGGCACGTTTCACATATTCAATAATATCCTGATCAATCGACATGCCTCCACGGCGAATTGCCTCACTTACAACAATGCCGCCAAGTGAGATAATCGCAACTTGGCTCGTTCCTCCGCCAATATCAAGGACCATGCTGCCTATGGGTTCTTCGACAGGAAGTCCTGCTCCCATCGCTGCGGCCAGCGGCTCTTCTACCGTTGTTGACCGCCTCGCTCCTTTATGAACGATCATCTCTTCAACGGCCCGCTTTTGCACATTCGTAATACCGCATGGCACGGAAATCAAAACGTGAAAGCTCCGGAACCAATTGTATCCTTTTCTAATTTTGCCAATAAAATATTTAAGCATCGCTAAGGTCATATCAAAATTAGCAATGACGCCATCTTTTAACGGATAAATGACTTCCACATTAGCTGGAGTTCTCCCAATCATATCATAGGCTTCTTGGCCAATAGCTTTGATTTCCCCTGTATCTGTTTGAATGGCGACTACGGACGGCTCTTGCAGAACAATACCTTTTTTTTGCTGGTAAATTAGCGTATTACAGGTGCCCAAATCTACACCAAACAGTTCTTCCAATCTCTTTAACATGACTCGCTCCTTCTCGCTGTTTATTAGACGATGCCCCTAGTAGCGTGTGTATTTAAATGATTATGACTAACTGCATCTGTATACTTGTTCGCACTGCCAAGCCATTCTACGGGGGTATGCCAATAAACACCAATCATTCCCAAGACAAAAAAAAGGCAAATCCATCTTACTTATTCTGAATCAATCCGATTCCATTTCCTACAGGATCAACTAAATAAGCAAGATAGAAGTTATCAAATTCCATCTTCTCTCTAACAACTTGAGCTCCCATTTCTACAGAGTTATGTATAGCTTCATCTATGTTATCAACTTGAATTTGAATTCTAATACCATGAGGATAATCGCTTGGTCCCTTAGAAATTCCGCCATGAATGCCAGGCTTGTCCTCATTTCCTGTTGTCACTGGAAGGTAACCCCAATTGGATGCGCCGATTTCCCAACCAAAAACAGTAGAATAGAAATTCGCCGCACGCTCAGGATCTTGACTATTCATTTCAAATAAGACAACTCGTCCCATTTCACTCATCCCCTTAATTTGGAATTAATATCCACATAATACCAAACATTTGTTCCCGTGTAAACACTAAATAACGCAACAGGAACTACAGGGTTAAAACACTCTAGTTCAGCGCAAATAACGCCCTGTAGTTCCTACCCAACGTACACTTCTCTCCACCATTCATTCTTGGTAAGAGTAAAATCCCTGCCCCGATTTACGCCCTAATCTCCCCGCTTTCACATATTTACGCAGCAGTGGACAAGGCCGATACTTGGAATCTTTAAAACCATCATAGAGAATTTCCATGATCGAAAGACACGTATCTAGTCCAATGAAATCCGCGAGCTCCAGCGGTCCCATCGGATGATTCATGCCGAGTTTCATCACTTTATCCACGGATTCAATAGAGGCTACACCTTCATATACGGTGAAAATGGCTTCATTAATCATCGGCATCAAGATCCGGTTAGAAACAAAGCCGGGGAAATCGTTCACTTCAACCGGTGTTTTTCCCATTCGCTGACTCAGCCCGTAAACAACCTCGAACACTTCCTGCGATGTCTCCAACCCTCGAATCACTTCTACGAGAGGCATGACCGGCACTGGATTCATAAAATGCATCCCGATAATTTGTTCCGGACGTCCCGTAACAGCTGCAATTTCCGAAATAGGAAGTGATGACGTATTCGTCGCCAAAATCGTATGAGGCGGACAAAGACTATCCAGCCTATGGAACAGCAAGACCTTCAACGCCATATTTTCAGATATGGCTTCGATAACGAAATCTGCTTGCTCCGCGTGCTCTACAAACTCAGTTGGTTGTATGCGGCTAACAATCTCCGCCATGCCTTCCGGGGTCAGTTTGCCTTTTTCAACATTTCGGCTTAACTGTTTGTTGATCGCCTGTATGCCCCTGTTCAGAAATTCCGAGGATGAGTCGTGCAGCAGCACCCGGAAGCCTGCAGCAGCAGCCACCTGTGCGATCCCGCTCCCCATTTGTCCAGCGCCAATGACCATGATGGTCTGTATGTTCATCGTCCCGCTCCCTCCAACCTATTCATCCGTCCACCCGAATGAGAATGGCATCACCTTGCGCAGCCCCGCTGCAAATTGCGGCAATTCCGTAGCCGCCACCGCTTCTTCGCAGCTCATGGATTAAGGTGAGCAGAATCCGTGCACCGCTTACTCCAATAGGATGGCCGAGAGCGATGGCCCCCCCTCCCACGTTAACAAGTTCCGGATTCCATCCAAGCATTTGTTCACTGGTCAGCAAGACCGCAGCGAAGGCTTCGTTCACTTCAAACCGGCTGATTTGATCCAGCGTGATGCCTGTTTGCCGCAACAGCTTCTGAATCGCTAACGCAGGCGTTGTCGCAATGTACGGCGCCTTCTCGCCAACATTCGCCGACCCGACAATCGTGGCAAGCGGGGTCACACCGTGAGCTGCTGCCTTCTCCTTTGACATCACGACCATCGCCGCCGCCCCGTCGTTAACGCCAGGGGCGTTTCCCGCCGTGATCGTTCCGCCTTTCACCAGTGCCGGCAACGCAGCAAGTTTCTCCAAACTTGTATCCGTTCGCGGACCTTCGTCTTCATCGACCAGCTTTGTTCCATGCTTTGATTGCACAACAATAGGCACAATTTCTTCCGCTGAGTAACCTTTTCTCCTCGCCTCAATCGCCAAAACATGACTGCGAAGAGCCCATTCGTCCTGCCGCTCACGACTTAAGCCGAATTCTCTGGCAACATCGCTGCCATGAACGAACATTTGGACATGTTCAAATGGGCAGAGCAAACCATCGTGAATCATTAAGTCAATGGTCGTCTGATTCCCCATCCGCGCCCCCCAGCGGGTGCTTGGCAGCAAGAAAGGGGCACTGCTCATGCTCTCCATTCCACCGGCAATCATGCATTCGGCATCGCCGGAACGGATCATTTGATCAGCAAGTGTGACACTTCGCAGACCCGATGCGCATACCTTATTGATCGTTTCTGCCGTTACACGCCACTCTAGACCCGCCAAACGCGCAGCCTGACGCGCGGGATTTTGCCCTGCTCCCCCTTGCAGGACCATGCCCATAATGACAGCCTCAATCACAGACGGCTCAAGAGAAGAACGCTGCATCGCCTCCCGAATTGCAGTACCGCCAAGTTCGACTGCCGAGACATCCTTTAAGCCGCCGCCAATTTTCCCAAAAGGTGTGCGGGCACCTCCAACAATGACACTTTCCTTCATGCATTAATCCTCCTAAGGTGAAAAGCCTCAGTAGATCATAGTTTCCATATCATATTTTTCTAAATAATACTTGACGCGCTGCAAAAATCGACCGCAAATCATCCCATCGAGAATACGGTGATCAAACGAAAGGCAGATTGAGACCATGGATCGGATGGCAATCATTTCTTGAATCACAACGGGTTTCCGAACAATATTTTCAAAGGTAAGATTAGCCGCTTGCGGTTGCTGAATAATGGGATAAGAAAGCATCGACCCAATGGTTCCGGTATTATGAAAAGTAAACGTACCGCCTTGCATATCCGCCATTCGTAAAGTGCCCGCCTTTGCCCGCTTGAGTAAATCAAACAGCTCAAACGCCAAGCCAGCTATGGATTTGCGGTCCGCATGATGGAGGACAGGCGTAATCACAGCGTCCTCAGAGCCAACTGCGACGGAAACATGAATATGTCTTTTGACAGCAATACCTTCCGGGGTCCATGATGCGTTGATTAGCGGGAACTCCTTTAAAGCATTCACAATCCCTTTGATTACAAAAGGTGAGATTGTAAGCGGCAAGCCTTCTTTCAACAAGAAGGTTTCCTTCAGCTTTTGCCGCAAGTTGACGAGATTAGTAACATCAACTTCGATCATCAGCCAGGCATGGGGAATTTCGGTGACACTTTGCTGCATGCGGGAAGCAATTGCTTGTCGCATCGGGCTGATAGCAAGCAGTTGATCGCCTGAGAGGGTTGCACCTGATTCCTCGTTTTGCGACATAGCTACCCTCCTCTACAATTCCGCTAACTGGCGCATCGCATCCTTCACGGTATCTACACTCGGCAGGTAATATTTCTCCAGCGTCGGCGCCATCCCGACTGGGGGAACGTCGGGCGGTGCGCAGCGCATGATGGGAGCATCCAGCTCATACAACAGGTGTTCAGCCAACATAGCCGATATCTCTGCACCAATACCACCAGTTTTGTTATCCTCGTGGACAATTAGAACTTTTCCTGTTTTCGCTGCAGCTTCAAAAATAGCCGGTTTGTCAAGAGGATGCAGTGTTCGCAGATCAAGAAGCTCTGTACCGATGCCCTCTAACTCCAGTTCAGCCGCTGCTTTCATGGCATATTGAACGGATAAACCGTAAGCAATGACCGTAATATCCGTACCTTCACGTCGGGTTATTGCTTTACCGATGGGGACGGTATAATCATCCGCGGGAACTTCGTCCGATACGGAGAGATAACATTTTTTATGCTCGAAAAAGAGAACCGGATCGTCGTCACGAATTGCTGCTTTCAATAATCCCTTGGCGTCATAAGCTGTGGACGGAGCGACAATTTTGAGGCCCGGCGTCCCAAAAAACACCGATTCGGGACATTGTGAATGATACAACCCCCCGCCGCCTGTGGCGCCGTAAGGTGCACGAATGACAATCGGGCAATGCCAGTCATTATTGGAGCGATAACGAATCTTGGCAGCTTCGCTAATGATTTGATTGGCTGCTGGAAATATGAAATCGGCAAATTGAATTTCTGCAATCGGCCTCATACCGACCATCGCCGCCCCAATTGCGACGCCTACGATGGCTGATTCAGAAAGCGGCGTATCGAGCACCCGCAGCTCGCCGAATTTATCGCGCATGCCTTTCGTGGCGTTCAGGACACCCCCTTTTCCGATATCTTCACCTAATACAAAAACGTTATCATCCCGCTGCATTTCCTCCGACATCGCTGAACGAATAGCTTCCAAGTAGGTTATGATCGGCATCTCAAACATCACCCCCATCTTCCGCGTACACATGCCGGAGTACATCCTCCGGAGCCGGAAATGGTGATTTTTCAGCGTATTTTGTGGCTTCATTCACTTCTTTGGCAATATTCTCTTGCAAGGCGCGATCCAAATCCTCACTGAGTACGTCACTTTCCATTAAATAACGCCGGAACCGTTGAACGCCTTCCTGATCTTTGTGGTAATCCACTTCTTCCTTCGTTCGATAGAGCATATCGTCGTCGGCGGTGGAATGAGGAGGAATTCGATACATCATTGCTTCAATTAATGTGGGACCATAGCCACGAACGGCACGCTCTCTGGCTTCTTTTACCGCACGATAAACTTCCAGAGCATCATTGCCGTCAACTCGTTGACCTGGAAAACCATACCCTGCTGCACGATCAACGACACGACCGGCAACCTGCCGATGGGCTGGAATAGAAATCGCATATTGATTGTTTTCGCATAGGAAAATCACAGGCAGCTTGAATACGCCGGCGAAATTGAAAGCCTCATGCACATCACCTTGATTACTCGAGCCTTCTCCAAAAGTTACGAATGCCACATGTTCTTCCTTCCTCATCAGAGCTGTGAGCGCAATGCCAACCGCATGCAGAACTTGCGTCGCTACGGGACTTGAGCCGGATACGATATGGTGCTTTTTATAACCGAAATGCCCTGGCATCTGCCGGCCCCCGTTAATATCCTCCGCTTTGAACAGCGCCGCCAACAGCAGTTCCTGGACCGTCATGCCGATTGTGAGCACAAAAGCATAATCTCTGTAATAGGGAAGGAAATAATCCTGCTGTTTATCTAAAGCGAATGCAGCCGCCACCTGTGCCGCTTCTTGACCGAAGCTGGAAATGTGAAAGGCCGTTTTGCCTGATCTTTGCAGCAGGGTAGCGCGTTCATCGAATTTTCTCGCTTTCAGCATGTAAGCATACATCTTCAGCACGTCATCGTCCGTTAAACCCAGCTGCTGATGCTTGAGCATGTGCTGAGAAGACATCGCCATTCCTCCTCTTCTGTTCATTACATGTTTCTGCGATACTGCCCGCCGACTTGATAAAGCGCACGTGTAATTTGCCCGAGACTCGCAACTTTGACAGTTTCCATTAATTCCGCGAAAATATTTCCGCCTGAGAGCGCCACCCCCTGAAGTTTCTGCAATGCCGCTGGAGCTGCTTGTTGATTTCGATCAAGAAATTCCCGAAGATGGGTAATTTGTTGGTTTTTTTCGGCTGTTGATGCCCTCGCAAGCGGAATATCCATGTCCCCCTCAGGTGGATTAGGATTCAAGAATGTATTGACGCCAATGATCGGCAAGTCTCCTTGATGTTTTTTCATCTCATAGAGCATCGATTCATTCTGAATTTTACCCCTTTGATACTGAGTCTCCATGGCACCGAGCACACCGCCACGATCACTAATGCGTTCCAGTTCTTGCAAGACAGCCTCCTCGACCAGATCCGTCAATTCCTCAATGATAAAAGAGCCCTGAAGCATGTTTTCGTTTTTAATAAAACCAAGCTCTTTCGTAATGATTAACTGAATGGCCATCGCTCGGCGAACCGACTCCTCCGTTGGCGTCGTTACAGCCTCATCATAAGAATTCGTATGCAGCGAATTGCAGTTATCCAGCAGCGCCATCAAGGCTTGAAGGGTCGTTCGAATGTCATTAAAATCCATTTCCTGCGCATGTAAAGAACGCCCTGAGGTTTGTATATGATATTTCAGCTTCTGGCTGCGATCGTTCCCGCCATACTTCATTTTCATTGCCGTTGCCCATATGCGGCGCGCTACCCGCCCGATGACGGTATATTCCGGATCTAACCCATTGCTGAAAAAGAAAGAAAGATTCGGCGCAAAGTCATCAATCGACATGCCCCGGGACAAATAATACTCCACATACGTAAATCCATTGGCCAACGTAAAAGCGAGCTGAGAAATCGGGTTCGCCCCAGCCTCTGCGATATGATAACCCGAGATAGAAACCGAATAATAATTACGTACTTCCTGATCGATAAAATACTGCTGAATATCGCCCATCATTCGCAGCGCGAATTCCGTAGAAAAAATACAGGTGTTCTGTCCCTGATCCTCCTTCAAAATATCCGCTTGCACCGTTCCTCTAACCGATTTCAGCGTTGTCCAGCGAATTTCGGACGCCTCATCTATGGTTGGCTCTCTTCCACATTTCTGAACGAAACGCTCTATCTGATCGTCCATCGCTGTATTCAGATACATTGCCAAAATGATCGGCGCAGGCCCATTAATTGTCATGGAAACAGATGTCATTGGATCACATAGATCAAAACCGGCGTAGAGCTTTTTCATATCATCCAACGTACAGATGCTAACGCCGCTTTCGCCTATTTTTCCATAGATATCCTGACGTTCATCGGGATCTTCCCCGTACAAGGTGACAGAGTCAAACGCTGTGCTGAGACGTTTTGCTTGATCATTTTTGGACAAATAATGGAATCTCAGATTCGTTCGTTCCGGTGTGCCCTCACCTGCGAACTGACGTTTGGGGTCCTCGGCGGTACGCTTAAAAGGAAACACTCCTGCGGTATAAGGGAATTCTCCCGGCACATTTTCACGGTACAGCCATCGAATAATGTCGCCAGAATCTCTATATTTCGGCAAGCTGATCTTCGGAATATCCATTCCTGATAAGCTTGTCGTGGTAAGTTCCGTCACGATTTCCTTCTCCCGAACACGCGTAATGAACGTCTTGCCGCTATACTGTTTCTGACGTTCAGGCCACTGTTCAAGCATGCGGAGCGTATCTTTGTGCATTTGATTCTCACAATTCAGCTTAAGCGCATGAAGGGAAGCTAAACTTTCCTCCTGAGCATGCGCTGCAACTTGCGCTTGCCAAGTGGCAGCGATAGCTCCTTCGAGCCGGTAGCAGACACTCGCCAGCTCCGCTTCCTTTTCCGCAAAAGCATGATAGGACCGGATGCACTGTGCGATTTCACCGAGATATCGCGTACGATCCACCGGAATAATGACATGTGTTTTCGCATGTGCTGCCGAGCCGAATCCATCAATCGGCCATTGCAAAGAGCACTTGCGGTTCAACGTCTGAATGATCGCTTTAAATAACGTATCCACGCCAACGTCGTTAAATTGACTAGCCATCGTGCCATAGACAGGCATCGATTCATAAGGCTCAGAGAATCTGCCGTGATTTCGCTGCACCTGCTTCTTCACATCCCGAAGAGCATCTTCGGACCCTCGTCGATCAAATTTGTTAATCGCCACCAAATCTGCGTAGTCGAGCATATCGATCTTCTCTAATTGCGAAGGCGCGCCGAATTCGCTAGTCATGACATAGAGGGAGACATCCGCCAGTTTTGTGATCTGGTGATCGCCTTGACCAATTCCGCTTGTTTCGACAAGGATCAGATCAAAGCCCGCTTGCTGCAGAACAGCGATTGCCGGGCTAAGCGCTGCGGATAATTCGTTGCCCGATCCGCGTGTAGCCATACTGCGCATATACACGCGATCGGAATGAACAGCATTCATGCGTATCCGATCGCCAAGCAAAGCTCCCCCGCTTCGCTGTTTAGTTGGATCAACCGATAGAATCGCTATCGTCTTATCTGGATATTGCCGCAGGAAACGCTGGACGATTTCGTCCGTTAAGGAGCTTTTCCCCGCTCCTCCTGTGCCAGTAATGCCGACAATCGGGCATGCCGGCACCTGTGTCGGCGAGTTATGTTCAGGCGATTTGTCCGCTGTGTTATCACATGAGAGTTCTGCCATTGTTATACGCTGCGCCAGAGATCTATGATCTTTCACTGATTCAGTACCGTTAGCTCTATTCCTATCGGTAGCAACCGTACAGAAATCGCACTCCTTCATCATGTAGGAAATCATCCCTTGAAGCCCTAGCTCCCTGCCATCGTCAGGTGAAAAAAGGCGGGTAACGCCATACGCTTGCAGCCTTTTAATCTCCGACGGCAGGATGACGCCGCCCCCTCCACCAAAAACTTTTATGCTGGAGGCGCCTTTTTCACGCAGCAAATCGATCATATAAGAAAAAAATTCGACATGACCGCCTTGATAAGAGGAAACGGCAATGCCTTGAACATCCTCCTGAATCGCTGCCTGCACAATCTCCTGAACCGACCGGTTATGCCCAAGATGAATCACTTCCGCTCCGCTAGCTTGCAGAATCCTCCGCATAATCGTTATGGACACATCATGGCCGTCGAACAAAGCGGAAGCAGTGATGAATCGCACTTTATGATTCCCTGATGACACCGCTGAACCTCCTCTCCTCGGATGGCGGATGTGCACAAAAACCCCACCGACATTAGGATATCAGTGAGGCCTAGCCCTTCTCGGGCAAAATGGTTTTGGCAATTTTCCCATCCAGCGCTTCATATTCAAAGTAACGAATCGTATCGTACAGCTCGCTGCGTGTTTGCATGTGGTCTAGAAATTCTTTTTGTGTTCCCGTCGTCTGGATTTCCTCAAACACCCGCTCCATCGCCTTGGCCGCTACACGCAGCGAAGTCACCGGATAAATCACCATGCGAAATCCCCAGCTTTCGAACTGCTGCGCCGTAAAATAGGGCGTTCTTCCGAACTCCGTCATATTTGCCAGCAAGGGACAGGTCAATTCTTGGCTGAATCTGAGAAATTCCTCTTCTTTCTCCAGCGCCTCCGGGAAAATCGCATCTGCACCTGCAGCTACATACTGTTTCGCTCGAGCGATCGCCGCGTCCATTCCCTCTACACTTTTGGCGTCCGTTCGGGCAATAAGGTATAAAGATGGGGAAACGGTCTTGATCGTTTGAATTTTTTGCATCATCTCCTCAGGGGAAACCAGCTTTTTCCCGTTTAAATGGCCGCATTTCTTCGGCATTTCTTGATCTTCCAGTTGCACTGCTGCAACTTTGGCTTCCACCATCTCCTTCGCTGTTCGTGCTGCATTCAGAACACTTCCAAAGCCGGTGTCGATGTCAACCAACAGCGGGAGACCTGACGCGCGAACCAGTTCACGAGCGCGCTCCGCCACCTCGTTAGAGTAGATGAGGCCCAAATCAGGCAGCCCTCTGCTGGCTGTATAAGCGGCACCGGAGAGATAAATGGCTTCGAACCGCGCTTGTTTGGCAATAAGAGCTGCCATTCCATCGTGAGCGCCGGGGATTTTGACAATGGGACCCGCTTCGACGAGTTGACGAAAACGAGCGGCTAACTCCCATTGCTCAGGTTCTTCTTCAATGAGCCATGCCATAGGAACCTCCTGCATGATCATGTTTCCTGTTTTTTTGTGCATACCATCGGTCAAATAACAAAAAGCGATAGGAAATCCTGACATGGCGTCTGAATGAAACGCTCATAGTCAAGCGTAAGGTCCAAAATGTCGTATGATTTTCTCCTAGGGAAGCGGGTCACAAGGTTCGTCTCGAATTTCTCTATCACCTTAGGCAGACCTTCTGTTCGCCGCCTGCGATGACCGATTGGGTATTCACAGACGACTTTCTCGGTTGAGGTGCCATCCTGAAAATGAATTTGCACCGCATTCGCAATCGAGCGTTTGTCCGGGTCCAGATAATCCTTACTGTACTGCTCCTCTTCCGTGACGATCATCTTCGCCCTAAGAGCATCAATACGCGGGTCTTTTGCGATGCTTTCTTCATAATGCTCAGCCGTCAGTGTTCCGTACAGCAGCCCGATGGCAACCATGTACTGCAAGCAATGATCCCGATCCGCCGGGTTAAACAAAGGTCCTTTTTTATCAATGATCCGGATGGCGGATTGATGGGTGGTAAGCGTGATAGACTTAATTTCCTCTATACGCTCATTTACCAAGGGATGCAGCTCTAGCGCGCATTCCACAGCTGTCTGCGCATGAAATTCGGCAGGAAATGATATTTTGAATAAAATATTTTCCATTACATAGGAACCCAGCTCTCGCCCTAAAGTCAGCTCCTTGCCTCGGAACAACACATCTTGGAAACCCCATGTTTTGGCCGAAAGCGCGGTTGCATACCCCATCTCACCGCCGACAGCCATTAAGGCCAGACGCACCGCGCGACTAGTCGCATCCCCTGCAGCCCAGGACTTGCGCGAGCCAGTATTAGGCGCATGCCTGTAAGTTCTTAAGCTGGCTCCATCAATCCAGGCATTCGAGAGCGCGCTGCACACCTCCGCCTTCGTTCCGCCAAGCATGGCAGTCGCTACGGCCGTTGACGCTATTTTTACAAGATGAACATGGTCTAATCCCACACGATTTAAACTATTTTCTAAGGCCAGCACGCCTTGAATCTCATGCGCCTTAATCGACATCGTAAGAATATCCTTCACGTAGAGCGGCATTTTGCCCTCTGCTACCCTGCTGCGGCTAATATAGTCGGCAAGCGCCACGATACAGCCTAGATTATCGGATGGATGCCCCCATTCAGCCGCCAACCACGTGTCATTATAGTCGAGCCATCGGATCATGCACCCGATATTGAATGCCGCATGCACCGGGTCCAATTCGTACCGTGTACCCGGAACTCGGGCGCCTCCAGGCAAACTCGCTCCCGGCACAATCGGGCCCAGATGTTTCGCACATTCCGGAAAACGCAGCGCCAGCAAGCCGGTTCCTAGGGAATCCAACAGCACATGCTGCGCAATGCGATACGCTTCTTCGCTTTCAATATGCGCGTTTAGTGTATAGTCGGCTATTTCTTCAATTAACGGGTCAAAAGTCATCTCCTTATCGGCCGAGTTCTCGAATCCGCTCATTTACACTGTCGTCCTTTCTGGCAAATGAATTTCCAGCCCTCAAGGATGTAAGTTACGAGGTCCTGTGTATAGGACACGAGGCCGGAATAGCCGATTATTTGCGTGCTGCTCCATTACATGGCTGCTGACGCCAATCGTACGGGCAGCGAGAAATACCGGAGTGAACAATTCAATCGGAATGCCGAGCAAATAATAAACAGGAGCTGCATAATAGTCCAAGTTCGGATGAAGATTCTTCTCGCGTTTCATGACTTCTTCACCAACCACACACATCGTGTACAGCTCAGGTTGATTTTTCTCTAACGAAAGCGCAGCTAACGCATCTTTCATCAACAACGCGCGCGGATCGGCTTTTTTCATATAAACCCGATGACCGAAACCCATAATGCGTTCCTTCCGAGCTAATTTGCTTAACATGAGCGTTTCCAAGTTGCCTTCCGAACCTGCCTCAAGCAGCATCTCCATGACAGCTTCATTAGCGCCGCCGTGCAGCGTTCCTTTCAATGAGGCAACTGCTCCGGTTAGCGCGCCGTACAGGTCGGACTGTGTCGAAGCAATTACCCTTGCCGCGAATGTCGAATTCGGCATTTCATGCTCACTGTAGACGATCAGAGATTGGTCGAAAATATCCTCTTCCATCTTTGAAGGTACTTGACCCGTTATCATGTACAAAAAATTAGCAGAATAGGATAAGTCTTTTCGAGGTTCTACGAACGTTTGTTTGGTCTTGGCTTGATAGCCATTTGCTACAATTTGCGGCACCTTTGCCAGCAACCTGATCGCTTTTCGCGTATTTGCCTCCTTAGAACGATCTTCAAGCTCGTCATCGTAGCTGGCCAAAGCTGAAATCCCCGTTCTCAGCACATCCATAAGGTTAGCTTGCTCTGGCAGTAAACGAAGGATAGAACAAATGTTCGATGTCAATCCATATTCATCTTTAATTCTTTCTTCGAACGATGATCGTTCATTTTCATTAGGCAGCACTCCCTCAAGCAATAGCCCTGCAACATCCAGATAGGTAACCTGTTGCGCAAGCTCGATGAGGTCATATCCGCGAACAACAATTTCTTCTTTCTCGACATCCAGATATGAAATTCCCGTTTCACTAGCAATAACGTTCTCCAGTCCAGGGTGATAGCTGTTACTCATCTCATCGCTCCCCTTTCTCTCTTCCTGCCGCGTTTAGTCGGCAAGCAGCATGCGGGAAATCACAATACGCTGAATTTCGTTCGTCCCTTCATAGATTTGTGTAACCTTAGCGTCGCGCATATAACGTTCAACCGGATAATCTTTCGTGTACCCATAACCTCCGAAAATTTGGACAGCTTCAAGACTGACAGCAACAGCCGTATCACTGGCAAAAAGCTTCGCTATAGCGGCCTCCTTCCCGTACGGCAAGCCCTTGCTTTCCTTCCACGCGGCTTGATAGGTCAGCAGTCTGGCAGCTTCAATCTTGGTAGCCATATCAGCCAGTTTAAAAGCAATCGCCTGCTGCTCCCCGATTGGCTTTCCGAACTGCTTGCGCTGTTTCGCATAGCTAATCGATGCCTCCATCGCCGCCTGGGCAATCCCGAGCGCTTGCGCGGCAATGCCGATTCGCCCGCCGTCCAGACTTCGCATCGCGATTCGGAAGCCCTCTCCCTCAACCCCGAGCAAATGTACTGCGGGCACTCGGCAGTTCTCAAAACGCAGCTCGAGCGTTGGCGAAGAGCGAATGCCCAGCTTTTTCTCCTTGTGGCCGAAAATAAATCCCTCAGTCCCTTTCTCCACAAGAAATGCGCTGCACCCGCGCTTCTTGTTCACTGGATCCGTCATAGCAAAAACGATATAGACATCCGCTTCCCCTCCATTCGTGACAAATAACTTGGAACCATTTAGCACATAATGGTCCCCGTCCTTGACGGCCATTGTTTTCATCGCTCCCGCATCAGAGCCTGAACCGCTTTCTGTCAAGCTGTAAGCGCCAAGCTTCTTGCCTTGAGCCAGCGGCCGCAAAAACGCCATTTTCTGCGCTTCCGTCCCGTATTTCGAGATCGCCCATGAAACTAATGACGTATGCACGGATAACATCACACCTGTAGAAGCGCAAGCCTTCGAGAGCTCCTCGACGACGATGGCATACGTCAAGAAATCAGATCCGATGCCCCCGTATACTTCAGGCCACGGGATTCCCGTCAGGCCAAGCTCGCCCATTTTATCGAATATGGTCCGATCGAATCGCTCTTCTTCATCCCTTTGAGCAGCCGTAGGTTCAATTTCGTTTTTGGCAAAATCCCGCACCATAGCACGAATCATATTCTGTTCATCCGTTAAGGACAGTTCCATATGACCGCCTCCTTCGACATGATCGCTATTCCTGCATGTTTAGCCGAGGATAAGATCGGTGATTTGCTTCTTCATGGGACAAGTTGTAACCGCTTCCAACAACATGTTTTATATATACACGCCTTTCCGAAGGCTTATACCTGACAGGCTATGAAATTACCCGAAAATGAAAAAACACCGCTATTTAGCGATGTTTCTTCTCAGGACTATCTTAATTTAATCGGCATTCCGCTTACGGAAGACTCCAATGCCGCTAAGGTAATGCGCAGCGTGATAGCCGCGTCGGCGTAATCTGTCAAAATCCGCGACCGGTCTCCGGTTTTGATCGCATGCAAGAACGCATCCGTTTCAATTTCATAAGGATTGAGGATGTTCTTATACTCCGTTGTTTGCGTACTTTCATGATTCTTTAAGTACCGATTTTGTTGAATTTCCAAAACACCTTGATCTGTAAACAGTTCCAATCCCGATCGATGACCGAAAGGCAGCATACACGTATTCGTGATTGACGCCACGGCTCCACCTGCGAGCTTCAATGTCACAGCCCCGACATCAGCCACTTCAACGCCGTCGTGCTTCGTATGCATGTGGCGCTGCGCATAAACCGCGTACACTTCTTCCACTTCGCCAACCAAATAGCGAACCAAATCCACAATATGTGTTGTTTGTTCGACAAATTGACCGCCGGACCCATTTTGCTTACGCCACCAATGAACACCCGGCATGTCTCCTAACCAACTGCCAACCGCCATTCCGACTTTGCGGGTTTCCAGCAGCTCTTTCGCCTTCTGCACAGTGTCCGTATATCGGATATGATAACCAACCGAGGTGATGATATCCCTGCTATTCACCTGCGCTTGGATGCGATTCACAGTTTCCATGTCCAACCCGATCGGCTTTTCAATCAGGAATGGGATATTTCGCTGGACGATGGCTTCTTCAATACTACCATGCGCTATAGGCGGTACACTTATGTATACGGCGTCTGGTTTAACCGTATCCAACATCATCTCTATCTCGTCAAAAGCTTGTGCGCCAGCGAATTTCTGCGCCATCTTCTCCGCCTTTGGCAGCGAAGAACCAAGAAAAGCAACGACTTGCGCATCCTCCCTGGCAGCTAACAAACTTGCATGCTTCTCAGCAAACCATCCTGTTCCGGCAATTGCAATTTTCAACATGTTGATATACGCCTCCTAGTGGCTCAAATTAGCATAGATTCCCATAAGACAAGTATATACGCAGATGACAATCTTTTCTCTACTAAATTTTTTCTGATAAAATTTTAATCGTAATGTTAGTAATTATCATGATTTGGGTATATGATAATGAAGTCTCTGTCGATTTTGGCAAGATCTTTCAAGGTCATCTGGCCAAAAGTATGGTTTAATGGATGTATCATGTTTTGAAAATTCCCTGAAAGGTAATTACTGACCATGAAAACTGCCTCATTTCTATTTCCGAAAGATAAAGTAGCCTTTATTAAGTCAACCTCTTCCATGAAGGAAGCAATGGAACAATTAGAGCAGCACTATTATACAGCACTTCCCATCGTCGATGAAGGCGGAAAGTACGTAGGTACACTTTCCGAAGGCGACCTGTTGTGGACGCTCAAAAATAAGCCTGGCGTAAGCTTTGAGAACATGGATGACATCCCGGTAAGCAGCATAAAAAAACATATTCGCAACGAATGTGTTTGCATTGATGCGTTTATGGAGGATATGCTGGCCAAAGCAGCCGATCAAAACTTTGTTCCTGTCGTCGATGACAAACAAATTTTCTTAGGTATTATCCGCCGCAAAGATATTATCGCTTACTATATGAATAACATTACGGATTAAAATGAAAAGGAACTGGAGGCTGTGCCTCCGTTCCTTTTTCTTTTTAAGGCAACTGCCTTAAATCTGTACATGTTTAAGATTGCTGCATAAAGTACAGTTATTTAGCTGTATCTTCATGAAATGCCATATTTTACTGTAAAAGGTGCAGGTAATTTCAAGGAAATCAACTATTTCGTTGGTTTCAACGAAAATTACCTGTACAAAATGCAGTTGATAATAATCATTCAGGTGACAGCTGCTGAATTTACTGTATTTTTTGCAGGTAATGGTAAGTCTTATCCTGACCTTCCTTGCCAAGCAGGATTAGTTAGTCAACATACGGAGCAACAAGCTTCCGAACACGCTCAATCCCTTCCCACATGTCGCCAGGTCCATCATAGACGAGTGTAAACGGTCCTTCATACCCTGCTTGCTTTGCAATCTCCATGCACCGAATGAACTCTTCTTCATCCGGAAATCCTTCGCTATCCGTTTGCGCTTTGGCATGGATGGATTCACTGTATGGAATCGTTTTGGCGAGCGCATCGAACTTGTCGCTTCCTTTGAAATTGCCATAATCGGATGTGAACCCTAGGACATCTTCGCATCTCTCTAGCAAAGCAAGGCAGTTATCTGCTACGGAAGTCAATGAGTGGAAGTTTTCCGTAACCACCCTAACGCCGCGTGAACCGGCATACTCGCCTAATTCTCGTATTGCATTAGCGGAACGCGTTAAGGCTTGCGCGTCTGAAGGCTCCGCATCGCCAGCAATCACACGAACTCTTTCTGCTCCTGCACGGGCGGCAATATCGATCCATCCCTTGATCCAAGCGATGTCCGAGGCTCTGCGATCCTCATCAGCGCTAGAGATATCGCCGTACTCGAGTAGCAGCGTGTAGAAGCGAACATTTGCTGTTTGGAACGATTGTTTCAATGCAGTAAGATACGCTGCGCTCGTTTCCGGAAAATGAAAATGGCAAACCTCCAAAGAGGCAAACCCTTTGTCGGCAAGCACAGCGGGAAGCTCAAGCAGTGTAAGATGTTCCGGTTGCTCTTGCGCAGCCGTGATTTGGGAGTGCGTAGATTCATCCCAGCGTGTCCAGCGTAATGGCCCCAGCAGTCGGTGCAAGCTCCAGCTCGTCAACGATAAAAATGGCATATTGTCAACCCTTCCCTAGCTCTATTTGGTCATATTTTACCAAATACGTATTGCTGAACACCATATGCCATCTCGCCGTCTCATCTCTTATTGTGCTGTTTTGTCCACTTCTTCCACAACCAGATATCCGTTGCCATCAGGATCTTGAAAATGGAAACAGGTTACACCCAACCTCTTTTCAATCCCCTCTTTCACAAGACCCCCTACAGAATGGACATGCGCAAGGGCAGCGTCCAAATCCGGCGATTCCATGATCATAATCGGATTCGTGCGAGTTTCTACTTGCAGCTGCTCAAAGTATTTACTTTGGGAATGACTTAGCCGATTATCGTCAATGAGCAAATGAGGGCCGCGATCCATCAGAATCGCTGGCAAATCGCCGAAACGCGGGTCTGAACCGGCGCTTTTCCCCACAAAAGCTTCATACCAAGCCGTCGTATCCTCAATATCATCGGTATGCACCAAGATGCGGCTAATTTTTCGCAAATGTGCATTCGTTGGCCTGCCCGGTTTTAGACCTAAGTCACGATTCGCTTTGCAAACCATATGAGAGTTTATATTAAAAACGGATATATATTCGTCAGTAAAAGCCTCTGTCAATACCGTATGAGGTCTATGCTCACAAAATTGATGGGCAGCATGGATATCATCGGCATCGAACATCACCGTCGGTGGAGACCCCCAGGTATTCCTGTCCAGAATGATTTCCGTTTCCTCCAAAGCAAAAATATAAATACCATGGGTGTCCTGATCAGGCTGAGGCACGATCGGGCGCTGAAACAAATTCGCATACCATTCAATAGCTCGTTTAAGATCGTGAACGGGAACAAATACGGCTGGCATAAAAGCATTAATCGGATGTGACATCTTCGTTTTCCTCCTTAGATAGTCGTTCAACTTATAGACACAGCGGCTGCGTAATTTCTATCACGCTCATTCCACAATAGATGCAATCATTTGGATGCCTTCTTTTTCGGCCTCCCAAGCGAGCCGTAGTTCCTCTCCAATCTTGCTCATTCGGCCTGCATGACTGCCACCATATCCGAATGGAAAGCTCGGATACAAGCGAGTAAACGATTCGCTGACTTGTGTATAGCATGCTGCCGCTTCGGCAAGCCGCTGCTTACGCCAATCATTGTTGCTGCTATTTGACAACTCGAGCAAATACTGAGCAGCATGATGCCGAGCTTCGGCTAAAATCGCCACTTGATAGGCATGTCCTTGCAGATCAAGCGAACCATCCTTTACCGCCTCCAGCCAGAGGCGGTAACCGTCAAGGCCGAAGGCATAGCCAGCAAGCGGAGGCTCTTTCCCTCTTGCATGATCAATAATCGCTCGCAGTGTGGCGTCCACTGTCTGAGAAGGCGCCACTCTCCCGCGAATACCAAGGACGAACAATGGCGGCTGATCAGCCTTTCGTCCCAACTGGTCATAACGGACAATCCGTTCCTCTCGGTTATGACCTAGATATAGGATTTTCTGCTCGTTGTCATCGTAGCCATATATAAACCCAAACTCATTACTTTGCATGTTCCAAATAATCGCAGGAACACCTTGGTCGATAGAACCATGAAGAATGGATAAGATATGAACTTGCTGTTCCGGCGTTAACGTCTTTCGTTGAGGACGTCCAAAGCAGGTCCCGTGAACGCCGAGCCGTTCTAGAATGCGATAGGCGGTGTAACTCCAGTCAAACGTTGAGATCCCTTGGGAATGACAGCTTTTCGCCACATTCAAACGGAATGCATCCCCTGAGATCCCCATCAGCTCCGTATGGGAAATGTGTTCCTCTCCTACAGTTCGAAGCGCTTCACCGATCATAACCGATAGAAATGCATAAGGCCGAGAAAACACCGGAAGTGGCAGCGTTCTGGCGGCTCTGTGACCACTCTTCTTCCGTACCTCCAGATAACGCTCGATTTCCTTGCGGAATCGCTCTTCATTCGCTTTCACCCGAGCGCGAGACAGCAAATTGTAAATATTGCTTGGTTTCATGCCGAAGCGGGCAGCCAGTTCTTCCGTCGTCGCATCATCAAATGCATTCGCGCTTAAAACCTCGCGTGCCTGCTCAGAAAGCGGGCGCATGGAACTGCGAATCAGATCTTCGCCTTCTTCCCGTTCCTGCCATGCTGTTGGACTGAACACTTCTCCCCCGCTGAACGCTTCCCAACCTGTTTCCGGTATATCCTCCGTAACATATTCGCTCCGGTTAGCAGCTCCACGAATCGAATTCATGGCGATACGGCGAACCATAACCCGAAACCACGTACCGAATTTCTCTTCATCTTTCAGAGCGTGTATGTTGTCTTTTACTTTGAGAAAAGCTTCCTGGACCACATCTTCCGCGAGAAAAGCATCGCGAACGACGGCTTGCGCCCACGATAAGGCAGCTGAACGATAGGCGCTGAGCAGCAGCTCAAAAGCAATCGGATCTCCCTCTTTGACGCGGCGAATAAGATCGGGCAAATCATTATGGTTCCCCACTGGCAACCTCCTGCCGTGTTTATTTCCCGTCTATATTCGCTAATAAAGACCGATTCTCCTACCTATTCGCTCGATAGCTGGATAGATTCCAGGATGGCCAAGTTTTGTTCTTTTGATCACTCATCACACGATCTATGGTTTGTTGAACAGAACTTAACTCGGGATGCTTCACCTGCAGTTCCTTCAAAGCGGGAACTACATCGGTTGAAAGTCTTCCCAAATATTCAAGGTCGATGACACCCGTTTTTTCATAGCGCTCCATGTTGTTAATAGCAATCCGGTGGTCGAGATTCATGTAGTTCATCACCAAATAAGCAAGTATGGCCGTCGTTATGTAGGCTCTGGACATCGACATCGTTTCTATCCAAATCCGGAAAAAAGCAAGGATAAACAAAATGCCAAGGAAGATCATAAACCCATGCACAAGCAGTCTCGTTTGCGTAAATCCATAAGCTTCTTCATAAAGCGAAAGCCTTCCATAAGCAGAGATTAGCATGACTATCGTGCAGGCTACCAACAAAGTAAGCAGCACTTTTCGGATTTTTTCTCCTAATGGACTGCTTGAACGAATCCAATGTAAACCAGGAAATAGCAGCGATACATTGATTAGAGCAACAACAACCAGCTCTGCGAAACCTCTGCGCGCATATTCCGCATACGCTACACCGGATGGCAGCAGGCCATCTGCAGCCCCGAATAAATAAGAAAACTGGATAATCGCAAACAGCACATAAACAACATTCACACATATAAGCAGCGTTCCTGCTGTGATTGGGTCAAGCTGCGCTTTGCTCCGGACTACGACTTCCGTAGCGGCAGCAGTTTCATCTTTCTGACTGTCGAATGGGTGCGATGCTTCAGTGAGTTTTGGGAAAAGCAGTCCCCACATATAACAAAAAGAGTAAATGCTAATCACAACCGCAAGAATGATTCGTCCTACACTTTCCCCTATGGACGCGCCACTGAACCATGTTGGAATCTCCGCGATCCAGGAAAAGAATATCTGGTCAGCTGAAGCTAACAACAGGGTGACGATAAACAGGATTGGCGCTGCCAGCAGCAGACCTGCCAAAACTTTTACGACTTTTCCCCAAGACGAATCTTTATGGTTACCTCCGCTTGGCAGCCATGCCTTCAACATTCCGAAAGGTACAGGAAGATACGTAATCGGACTGCTGATAACATGCCTAACCATGTCTTGCAAAAATGTGGCATGGTACCACGCATGTTTGCTATTCCTTGACAACACGACCGTTTGCATCACGATACAAAGCGGAAGAGCGATCATATTTAGCAGGTGAAAAAAACGGTTTGCGAACAAGGCATAGGTCAAGGCCAACAAACCAACCGGCACCATCAGCAACCACCCTGCCGTACTCTGCCCTTTCCATGGCTCAAATCCACCTAATCGGCCTTTTATCGAATAAAAATAAAGTCCATAGAAACCGGCAACGCTTAGAAAGACAGAAACACCTGCTGGTCGGCCGATAAATAAATATTGTACCAGCAGACCGAATAAACAAGCGTACGCTAACATGTAGCTATATTTTCTTTGCCATGGAGCTGGATCTCTCATTGAACTTTCTCTCCTTTAATCATAACGATATAGAATTGCAAGGAATTGATAATTCCTGCCTTTTATTGTAACCTTTAAAACAAGAACAAAAAGTGTAAGATTATTTTCGGAAATTTCATATTTTATGACGGAGGCACTTAATGAAAATTCGCAAGCATTATTTGACACTTCGACATGCCTTTCCACAGCTTCAAGAAGAGTCTCCGCTGGAGACAACGCTCGAAGAGCTTGCTGCACAGTTAGATTGCACACATCGCAATATGGTGCTACTACTTAAGCGAATGCAGCAAGAACAGTGGCTCACCTGGCAACCCAAAAAGGGCCGCGGCAATCGCTCGACCCTCATTTTTCATATGCGCAAAGAGCAATTACTTTTGGAAGAAGCCAAACAGTTCGTGGCTAAGCAAGATTTGCAATCTGCTCTTGGACTGCTGCAATCAACTGAACATTCCTCTCACTTACGAGAGCAGTTCCAAGATTGGTTGTCTGGTCAATTCGGCTTTCGTTCCGAGCTTCAGGGTGATCGCCGATCGGATGTGCTGCGCTTTCCTCTGACTCAAACCATCCATGCGTTAGATCCCGCTGCCATCCATTATGCGGGGGAATCTCATCTGGTGAATCAGCTATTCGACGGTCTCGTCCGGATGGATTCGAAGGGGGAGCACATCGTGCCTCATTTGGCGCATGCATGGGAAGTTGATGAAACAAGAACCGTTTGGACGTTTTATCTCCGAAAAGGCGTGCGCTTTCACCATGGGCGCGAAATGTCCGCCAGCGACGTGAAATATGCGCTGGAAAGGCTTCGGCGCTTAGCGCCACGCGGACTGTACAGCTGGGCTTATGCAGGAATCGAGCAGATTTCATGCCCGAATGAGACGACCGTTGTTATCCGCTTAGTAGAGCGCAACGAATTGTTTTTGGGCTTCTTGAGCACGAATCGAGCTGCGATTGTTCCTGAAGATGCGTGTGAGGCAGCCGGAGGTTGGATGGGAACGAACCCTGTCGGGACAGGTCCTTTTCGCTTAGCGGGGCATGAGCACGGCATTTGGATTCTGGAGGCATTTCCTGCGTATTTTCAAGGCCGAGGTTTCCTGGATCGTGTCGAGGTGTGGACGCTGCCAGAGAATGAACATTTGTCTGACTCTACTCATAAGCTGCCTTTCCAAGTCATGCACAATGTACGAATTTCGGACATGGACGCTCAGCGCTGGCAGCAAGTGCGGCAATCGGGCATGACCACAAAATTCATGACCGTGAATGAGAGAAAAGAAGGCCCTTTACGAAATCCACTCATTCGCCAAGCGCTCAGTCTGGCATTAGATCAAGCTTATTTATTAGAGCAGCTTTCCGGGGATGTGATCGAATCGGCAAACTCTTTCTTTCCGAGGTCAGCTACAGAGGAACAAGAAGAAGTCCTTGCTCCCCTCCCTTATTCAACAGCACCAACAAGTTTTGAGCATTTGCTCTACACTGCCGGTTATCAAGGGGAGACGCTTACGTTAGCTACAATTCCGCAATACGAGCAGGATGCGCTTCTATTACAGAACATGTACGCTTTAGCGGGCATCACCCTCCAAATCATGCTCATTCCTGCTGAGCAATTCAATGGCGAACTGCGCATGTCGGCTGATCTTGTTCTCTTCGCCATTATGATTGACGAGCACCGTGAGCTGCGGCTTTACGATATGTACAAAAGCATGCAGCAGCATGCGGCGCCTGAAGTGCAGCGCTTGCTTGATGACAGCTTGCAGCTGCTCCGTAATGAAATCGACCCGATACGCAGAAAAACGCTGCTCGAGCAGTTAGAATCACAGCTCAAGCAGCGTTACAGCTTGCTTTTTCTATATCGGAAACATCTCAAAACCGCTTACCACCCGTCAATTCGCGGGATTTCGTTCGATTCCCTCGGGTGGGTACGATTTCGCGACATTTGGTTCACCTAAACAAACGCCCATTACAGACTATACGTCAGTGCTACGCCTGAAGGCAGCACATGTTCAATATGTTCACGAAGCGTTTCATTCGTGTGCATCTCCTCGCTAAAGATAGCGATAATCCCGCTATCTTCCCGCGTACGGATCAAGCGGCCAATCCCTTGTCTCAGTCTTAACAGCATGTAAGGAATGTCCACTTCCACATAAGCATTCGCGGCTGCTTCCCGTTTGGCCATAAACACAGGGTCTTGCGGTGGGAACGGAAGCGCCCAAATAATAACATTCGACAGTGATGGACCAGGCACATCAAGCCCTTCCCATAAACTTACCGCAGCAAGCACGCTATGTTCGTCGCCTTGGAAAGACGCAATGAGATGGCTGATTTCTTGATCGCCTTCAAATAGAAACCGCAGCTTCTCACACTCACTCCGCTTCAGAATCTCTTGCTTAAACCGCCGCAGCTCTTCATGGGTCGGGAATAGAATTAGCGCCCGGCCCTCCGTTCTTTGCAGCAGCTTGACAGCTGCCTCCATTTTCTCCTGGAAATTTCCGCCGGAAGTCCATTTGGGTGCGAGCACTTCCATACGTTCTGCATAATCATACGGCGAGTCCACGGAGAACGATAAATACTTGTCCAATCCCAAGCTGTCCGCCACATAATCAAACGTTCCCTCTACGGATAACGTAGCGGAGGAGAACACGATTGGCATTTTGGCAGAAAACACTTGCTCTCTAAGCACTTCTTTCACCGTTCTTGGCATGACCACTAAGCTTAAACCCGTTATACTTTCCGTTGCCCAACAGATGAAAGCTTGATCGTGACGGAATAACGCCAGCGCTTTCTGCATCATTTCCAAATGCTCTTCGACAATTTTGAGCTGATAGTCATTCAAAGTGAACATCTCACTCTCAAAGACAAGCTCCTCTTCAATTTGTGATAAAATATCACACAATCGGTGAATCTCACGCAGCAATTGCTCATTCATCACAATCTGCTTGCGATCCGAGCCCGGGATTGGTCGGCAGCAGCTTTCCAGCACTTCGAACATGTATTCGCTTTGCTCAATAGCCTGGTCAATACAGACGGCTAATGTCTCGCGCACTTCCCCTTTTAACAACCGGACCACTAACTCTTCAAAAACCGTATGCTTTAGCTTGTAGGTCAAAGCTTTCTGTGCAGCCGACTCCATCAAATGTCCTTCATCGAAAACAACTGCACAATGCTCCGGCAATAGCGGCAACTGACCTTCCCGCTTCCGTCCCTCATACGTCCAAACATGTTCCATGTAAAAATCATGGGAGCAAATAATGAGATCAGCGGATTTCCGGTACGACTCTCGGGATAAGGTTTGACCGCAGCGGTGCCGTTTATCGCAGACGAAACAATCCTGATAAGCATCCCAACTGACACGTTCCCACTGCTCATCGTTCAAATTCGGGTAGTCTTTCCGATCTCCGTATGCATAAAAGGACTGCAGAGCCTCTCGTGTGTGGACAAAGTCAGGCAAACCAGCATGCAGATCACGGTATAAGCTTATATCTTCATGTCCAAATCGGGCTTCATCCAGCTTCTGAAGACACAGATACTGATCAGGTGATTTGGCAAGCCGAGCATCAATTACAAGATCCAAGTGCCGCATTAATTTGTCAATATCTCCGCCAGGCTTGACCAATTGCTCAATTAATGATTCGTCCGCACACGCGATGATAGCTGGTTTGTTAGTGAGTCTGGAATAACAAATCGCATATAACAAATAGACAAGTGTTTTCCCGGTTCCTACACCCGCTTCAGCAAAAATGGTTTGTTTCTCCGCAAAAGCCCGCTCCAGCTGAAACGCCATATAGATCTGTTCATCGCGAACTTCAAATCCTGCTTCTGGTAAAACCTCATAGAATAAATCAGCAATCCAGTCAGAAACCTGCTGCATGAATGGCTGTGAATGATCATAATCGAATGGATACCGTCCCACGTTACAAGCCCCCAAAAATAGAAATCTAATCAAACTTGTATTATCTCACTAACTAGATACAAAAGCAAAGAAAGATAGAAAAAAGCTTCATTCACTCCGCTTTAACAGTGGAGATGAAGAAGCTTCCCATCTGTGATCAACTTCATTTTACATGCTGAAACGTTCTCGATATCCGCATTTGCGGCATAACTCTTCTACGACTTCCCGTCTCGAAAAGCCTTCGAACAAACGGTTCGCCCGCTCCCCTTCAACAATCTCAGAAAACGGCGTATGGTTAATATTTCCCAAATTAATAACGCCTTCCCCATCGAGACAGCATGGAATGACCGTACCGTCAACCAGGATGCCCGCTTGATTCCGCAGAGCATGGCAGAAACCTGGCCCTTCAATCTCTTGCGCTTTCAAATCCGGCCATTGAAACTCATGATCCTGGTTCAGATACACGCGCTCTGCGAGTTTTACACCGCTTCCACGCACAAATTCCTCATCAATTTTGTAATCCAGCTCAAACTCTCTCTCCAGCATTTCCAATACTTCACGATTCCGCTGCCGCTCCTGATTCGTTTGATTATCCATCGTTAAGTTCCATAAACGGAAAGAGATAATAACATTAGACTTAGCTACAATTTCCTTGGCAAAACGTAAGATGCTCATCACATAGCCTTCTTTATCCTCCGAACCTTCATGCCCGTCAAAACTGTGCAATGAGAAATTCATTTGTCGAAGGGCCGGTTTGTCCAGCAGCTTATGCCTATTTTTATTAATCAACGTTCCGTTGGTCGTAATATTAACTTTAAAGCCTTTCTCATGGCTCAAATCAAGCAGTTCGTCGATCTTGGGATGCAGCAAAGGCTCTCCTTTGACATGCAGATAAATGTGATCCGTATGCGGCTTGATTTGATCAAGAATGTTCGTAAACGTATCTATCTTAATAAAATTAGCCTGCCGCTTCGTTTGCGGGCAAAACGTACAAGCCAGGTTGCATACACTTGTAATCTCAATATAAAACTTTTTAAACTTCTTCATGCCATGGCTCCGTTTCTAGCTGCGCTACTATGATAATAGCTATTATAACAAGCTGCTCTCCTGAAAGAAAGGAATTGAAAGAATTAGAAAATCCATTTCACCATCCATCCGATAAAATAGGCCGAAGGAATAAGAAATACTTGGGCCAGCAAAGTACCTAGAAAACGGGATGTCATGAGCAATGCATAAATTTTCCCAAGCTGACTACGTTGTGACTCGTCCTGCAGCGCTTTATCGGTGATGAGCCCTAACTGTGGATCGATGAAAATGGTGAGCAGGATCGTGGCGATCCCATTGATGAGACCTGATGCCTGGGAGGCCGTTGTTGCATACGCAGGTAACAAATGCGCCGCATACAAAGATGACAGCACCCCCACAGAATAAAAGGCAGTTACTAGGATGTTGATGACTAAAAATCTTTTGGACACGCCTAAATAGCGGAACTGGCTAAGCTTGAACTTAGGCTTTTTTAAGTAATTTTTGGTGTTCTTCAACTGCTCTATCTTCACGCTTGAAATGAGTTTCGGGATAGAACCTGCCACTTCCAAGCGAGCAATAACTCTTACACTGAGGTTGATAAAAGAAGGAAATAAGGCAATGGCGATCAGCGTGCCAATGGACGATGCGAACAAAGATATCCGTAAGTATCTTTCTAAATCAAAAGTCGGGACAGCCTTGGCATAGTCGACGAAATTAGCCGTCATAGGCGCTTGAATTAAATTGGCTGTTCGAGAAACGAGCACTACGATACCAACTAGCGATAGCGCTACTGCCAGTTTGTTCACCTTCACCCCGGCAAAACGTATGGAATAGGATAAGGTTTCAGCGGTATGAATGATCATCGTTAAAATGAACACCAAAATGAGTGTATTCGTCATCGTCATTTGATCTTTAACTCCATCAGCCGTTTCAGGACGGCTTCCCAACGCACCTTCATTTCTTCTCTGCGCTGCATGCTGTCGAGCTTTTCTTGGTGAAAACTAATTGTCGTTCTGCCGGGAGTAGCGGCGGGCAGCAGCCGAATTTGCAGTGTCGATGCTTCCGCCCAACTTGCAGGCTGCCAAGAGAGACGTAGCTGTTCATTCGGTTTAACCACACGAAGAACCCCGTTAATTCCTTCTTTTGTGCAAAACGCATACCCTTTTTCGAAAAGGATAGTAGGCGTCTCCCCTAACCAAAGCTTGCGGCCTTGCGGCGAAGTCAATAATTCCCATGCCTTCTCTTGACTTAAAGTAATCGTCCTTCTGACACCGATCTGAAAGCCTGCAGCCGCCGTAAGTCCTACCATATTCTCTGAATTCATTAGCACTCCCCCTTCGCTATGTCGATCCAGTGTGCAACTGCTCTAAGTATTTCTTCAACTCCATCAGATCCCTAATCGTGTACTCTCGCTCAAAATTACCTGCGAAATGGTCGTCTTCCTTCCAGATTCCCTTCATTCCCACCCTTCGGCTTGCCTGAACATCATTTTCCGGATGATCACCGACATAGGCTGCTTCACCAGGCTGTGCTCCCAATCTATGTAATGCTCTATGAAAAATCTCAGGATCCGGCTTGCGCAGCCCTTCTATTTCGGAAACGAGTATCGTATCAAAATAGGTCGAAATCCTTAACGCTTCCATATTTTTCATCTGAAATGTACCGTAACCATTGGAAATTAGGCCTAGCTTAAAACCGCTTTCTTTCAAGTAGATTAAAAGCTCATGAAGATTTGGAAACCCGACACAGTGCAAGCTGAATTGATGCATGTAATCCTCTAATAAGTCCTCCCACTGCAAAGCAAGATCAAATTCATGTATGAGCTGCTGATACACTTGATCTTTCCATACGTAACCTCTCTGATCTAGGGCCACAAACCTGTTCACATACACGGATTTATCAATATGCTGAAGCTCAGCCATCCGTTGGTGCTGATTTTCCACAAAAGCTTTCAAAGATGTATCTCGATCCAGCAGCGTTCCGTCCAGATCAAAAATAATGGCTTTTAACACGGGAGCCTTCACACCTTTCTAGCTAAAAAATGAATCCGGATATCGAAGCTCTCCGCTCCAATCCTTTAGAAAACCTTCTGTGATTTCACAAACCATAAATACTTCATCTGGCACCTCAAACTGCTTTAACTCAAATCCATAAGTCCTAGCAGGTACAAATCCAAATTTCGGATAATAGCTGGCGTGACCAATCAGAAATATAGCCCCGTATCCTAGTTCTTTTGTTTTACGGATACCTTCCTGGATAAGTTGAGCGCCAACGCCTTGTTTTTGAAAGTCCGGCTTTACTGCTATTGGGGCTAATACGATGACCTCGTGTTCTTTGTCCTCATCCACTACGCTCGCTTTACTTAGCAAAATATGGCCTGCAAGCTGATGATCCATCTCCGCCACAATCGACAACTCCGGTATAAAACCCTCTGAAGCCCGGATACGCTCAATCAGTTGAGCTTCGTCTTCTCTATGTCCAAAAGCCTCCACATTCAGCTGATAGACCGCCTCATGATCTTGAATTTCCTCAGTTCTGATTCTCATGATTGAACCTCCCCTCAAAATCAAATATTCGTTTATCTACTAGGATTTCCCTTTAAATGCTTGTAAAAAATATGGTTGCATCTCATCAATAAGTTGCGAATTCAGCATCATCCTTCACTCATCCTCATACTAATCCCATCACTCATTACCTTTCCCATAAGTTTTACTGGAAAATGTGATGCTAATTTGTTCATTTCTGTTGCTCATGAACCAATAGATGGAAATGATCAAGCTATTTTCTCAAGTTTCATCAGAAACAAGGCGAATCGACTGAAATAACTCCTGAAATTCCAGTTACTTCATCAAAACCTTAGTTCGTGTAATTTTTAACGGTAGAATTTCCAGTTGCTCCTCCAACAAACATGAATAAAAAAGAGAGCCCCTAAGGCTCTCTTTTTTATTCATCACTCTGATTGCCGCTCATCGCCGTACCAAAGTTCTCGGAACGTCGTGCTGCGCTGCAGCAGCTCCTCCGACGTACCTTCGGCTTCGATGCGTCCCTCCTTCATCACAATGATGTGATCGGCACGCGTCAACGCCGTTTTGCGGTGCGAGACGACCAAGCAGGTCGCATCGCTTCGACGCTGGAACATCCGCTCCCAGAGCTTCTGTTCCGTCTCCACGTCGAGCGCGCTCGACAGGTCGTCGAAGACGTACAGCTCGGCGTCGCGCACGAGCATGCGCGCTGCGGCCGTCCGCTGCGCCTGGCCGCCGGAGAGCTTCACCCCGCGCGGGCCGATGACGGTGTCCAGCCCGCCGGGCAGCTGTGCGACGTCGTACTCGAGCACCGCCGCGTGCAGCGCCTGCTGCAAGCTGTCACTTTGCTCCGCTTGCCCGAGCAAAATATTGTTGCGCAGCGTATCGCTGTACAACCGCGGCACTTGCGCGGTGTAGGCGCTCCGCGGCGGGGTGAAGAAGGTGCCCGGGTCTTCGACGGGCACTCCGTTCCACGCGATCGTTCCTTTCCCTTTGGGCAGAAGCCCAAGGAGGGAACGCACCAGCGTGGTTTTGCCAGAGCCGATCGCTCCCGTTACGACGGTGAACGATCCTCTTCGCAAGCTGAAGTGAATGTCTGAGATGCCCCTGCCCGTATCCGCATAGGCGTAGCTCAATCCATTCACATCAAGCCGCTGCAGCTCAGCTCCGCTCTCGAGCACAGCATTATCGCTCTCCTTCCCTCCGCTCTCGCTCCCGAGCGTTGCAGCTTCGCTTTGCCTCACGCTGCGCTTACCCTCGAACGCCGCACCCTTGCTCTGCTTTCCTCCATCCCCGATCCTCTCCGCTCTGCTTGGCTTCAAATGCAGCGAATTAACCATCGTTAGAACCTTCGCCGAAGCTCCTTGCAATAAAAACGTTAACCGTTCCAGCGACACGCTCATCTGCTTAAAATACGTAATGAATTTCCCCACATTCGTAATAAATTGCGTCACGAAGGTCAAATAGTAAACGAACAGCGCAAAATCCCCGACTGTAAAAGTGCCAGCTCTCATTTTTGTACCGGCTAGAAGAAGGATGAGCCCTGTACCCAGGTTCACGGAATTGGAAAAAACGGAATCCAGCAGCTCCGTCATGAGTCGGTCTTTGAGCATCGCTTTTCGACGATTGTCGCCAAAGCTGCGGAAGCGCTCAATGACGCGGTCCTCGGCTCCCGCCACTTGAATGGCTTGAACGTTACCAAACATTTCGCTGATTTCCCCGGTCACTTTGGAAGTCGCTTCTCTGCTTGCCGCGCGATATTTCTGCAGGCGAACCGTCGCCAGCTGTGCAGCCGTAATGACAAGCACAATTGGCAGAAACACGAGCAGGGTCATTTGAGCATCAATGCGTATCAAAATATAACCGGACACAATAGCAAAACAAGTCAAACCAAATACATCAACAGACCAGCTTGCCGCCTCTTCCGATTGATCCACATCATCCCGGAAATGACTAATCGCTTCCCCTGGAGAAACCGGAATCGCTTGTGCCCCTGGCTGCTTCAAAACATGCTCAAGCAAATTCCGTCTCAGCAGCATCCCCATCCGAAACCGGAAATGAACATCCGTTATAAACCCGATAATAATGAGGCATATACGTCCTAAAGCGGCAGCTATGAGCAGCGCAATCAAGCCCCAGACGCCATAACCCAGCATGGACTTCCCTGTCAAAGAGTCGAAAAATTGCTTCGTAATCAAACCTGGTACGATCGGCGCCAAGTAAATAATCGTCCAAGCAAATGCATTAATAAAATAACGCCCAGGACGGTACATAATAAGCCGCCATAAATACTGGAACGTAGTCATACCAGCACCTCCTCAAGCCCTGTTGCAAGCAATTGGCTGAATCGGGAATTCGGGTCTGCGGCTAACTGTTCTCTTCTCCCCGTTTCCATCACATGACCATTATCCAAAATGAGGATATGATCGGCGCGCTGTACGGTAGCTAATCGGTGCGCGATCATGATACAGGATCGTTCGGTCAACAATTTGGATACGGCTTTTTCAATGCGTTGCTCGGTCAGAGGGTCTAGCCTCGAGGATGCTTCGTCCATGATGACAAGTCCCGGTTTCGTTAAAAAAACCCGCGCGAAGGCCAGCAATTGCGCTTCTCCCGCCGATAAACTGCCTCCTCCGGAGGCCAGCATCGTATCCAGGCCTTCAGGCATTGACTCATACCATGAGCCGAGTCCAAGTTCCGTGAGCACATCGACAATTTCTTTATCCGTAATGGCATGATCATAAAAAGTTAAATTATCACGAATGGTTCCCTGCATAATTTCAATATTTTGCGTCACCAATGCGACATGCTTCCGAAGTTCCGCTAACGTGCAGTTGCGTATATCCGTTCCGCCTAACGCAATCATACCGCTTTGCGGATCATAAAACCTCAGCAGAAGTCTAGCCATCGTTGACTTGCCGCTGCCGGTTCGCCCAAGTAAGCCTAAGACTTCTCCTGGCTTCAAATTCAACTCTACGCCTTTGAGCGTAGGCTGGTCCCCGTCGTAACTGAACGTCACATCGCGAAATTCAACACTAAGCGGTCCTTTTGGCAGCAGCACTCCCGGTCCATCCTTAATCTCGGATTGCGTAGCAAACAGTTCACGAATCCGGGAAATACTGGCATCCGCCTTCTGCAAATCCTCCATTTGCGTACGGATTTTCTCAATTGGCTTAGCTAAGAGCTCTGTATAAAAGAAAATTAAGTACACCGTTCCGAGAGAGATGTTCTGGCTATACCACAGATAAGCACTAATTCCAAAAGCCATGGCATTGCCCAAGGCGAAAACGAAAATCGACATATTCCACATCGCGCAGAAACCCAGAAAGGCTTTGACTCGCAGTGGCAGCATTTTTCTTAACATCGTATAAAAACGATTCATCACGAATCCTACTGCTCCATTGGCGCGGATATCCTCCGTTCCTTCCAAATGCTCGCCAATAAAACCGTAAAACTCGGCATTCGCCTGCCGCCATCCCGCCCATACAGGAACTGCGAATTTACGAATCCACTGAATCATAAAAACAGCAAAGACGACGAAAAAAGCCATCCCTGCGCCAATGATCCAATTCTCCCGGAATAATAGCACAATAATGCCTGCCATCAGTAGCAGGTTGCCGAATAGATGAATAATCATGCTGGAGAAGAAATTCGCAAGCGCATTCACATCGCCGTCTACTCGTTCGATAAGCGAACCAGATGTATGAGATTTATGAAAGGACATATCCAGGGACAAGCAATGCGCCGCCAAATCAACGCGCAATTTATTCGTTGTTTTCCAAGCGACATTTTCGCTATAGTACGTTGCGATGACGGAGACGAGCTGCTGCACAAGCGAAAAACCGATAAAGAAAATAGCTGCAGTGATCAATGGCTGCATGGCACTACCAGCTTGCGCCTGATCGATAAAATAGCGGATGATTTGGGGATTGACTAACTGCAGTCCTATAGATGCGAATAAAAGCAGCGTCAATAAAACGAGTGTACCTTTCTGCGGGAACAAATATCGGCTCAGAAGCTCAGCGTATTGCCCCATGGAGTTACTCTTTTTCGGTTTTACCTTCATTATGTAAGGTCCTCCAGTGATTATTAATGACATTAATCATTCATGTCGTTAAGTATTTTCCTCCTTTTCCAATCGTATATTCAATCATACTAAATTGAACTGCAGCCGACAACGCACGTTTTCAACTGCGACAACCCTCCTTGGTGTTGGGTCGGCAGAATGTGCTGTCGAGTTGGGGCATTGGATGAAATCCAACCAACATATTGATTTGAAGGTTAAATACGCAATCTTCTTGGATGAAATCCAATGAGATCATTTAAACGTGATGCTATAGCGCTGAATATGGCCGTTCTATTGGATTTCGTCCAATGAAAGGAGCGATTTTAGTGCATTATTGGCTCTTTCCTTGTATTTTTTCCAACGAGGCTAAGTTGTTCCCAAAACTGTAGTGCTATTTTTGCCCCTTCAAACAAAAAAAACCGCAATTGCTCGCGATTTTTTCCAAATGCAAGAAAAATCCCCCAAAACTCAGTGGACGCATTGTATAATAGAAAAAATACCATTACGGCTCTCACGTTACCTTCACTAACAAACAGGCGGTGGATGAGTATGGTTCAGACACTTTTGCAATTAACCGTGAAAGATATTTTGCAGCGCCCTCTGTTTCAGAAAGCCGAAACCATCGCAAGTGAAGAAGCCTTGAACCGCATTGTTCGCTGGGTTCACATTATGGAAGTACCGCACGTCGGACATCTATTGAATGGCCACGAACTCATCCTCAACACGGGAATTGGCTGGCATGATAACGAAGAATTAAGCCTTTCCTTCCTCCAACAACTCATCGACAGCGGAGCATCCGGGCTATGTATTGAACTGGGGACTTATACGAAGCAACCCCTTGAACGTCTGAAAGAGCTCGCCATGCGCGAACATTTTCCACTCATCTTTTTCCATGAAGAAGTCCGTTATATTGATATTACTCAAGATTTGCATGCTTATTTCATCCATCAGCATTATTCCATGGTTTCCGAGCTGGAAGCCTTGTCCACTCAGTTGAATCAGCTGCTCCTTTCAGGGAAGGGATTACAGCCGCTTTTACAGTTATTACACGAAACGACACGCGCCCAAGTTGCCTTTTTTCCTTATGGAGAGGAAGCACGGTTTATCCCCGAATTACCGAGAACCGATGCAGATCTCTTTTATGAAAAATGGATCTTTGGAGAAATCTTTCGACTGCCTGATATCAAAAGCAAGCTCGCCCATCGCCCTATTCTAGCCCTTGAGCGCATGTTTGCTGATCTTCTTTTGTACGGTGAAAAGGAGTTAAGCGAATTCCAAATTCTTGCGTTGGACCGGTTCGCAACGGCCATTGCTCAAGAAATGATGCGCACAACCTACATGGAGGAGAAAAAGCGGTACAAGCAGGATCTGTGGGTCACGGATTGGCTGAACGGGAAGCATACGCACCAAGTCATCCGGGACTACATGCTTGCCCTGAAACCAAATGTGAAGCTTGAGCAAGCTGTAGTGTGCGTGTTCGAAAGCAAGGCTGTACGGGAAGACTTGATCGATCATGAAGCGCAGCTTCTTCAAAAACAAATGGTAGCGCGCTCTATTTTTGAAGGTGAAGGTTTCTATCTGGTCCCTCATTTTACCAACGCTCAGTTCGTTTTAATCCTGCTTGATCAGCTAGGAGCATCCCCTTTTCAAGATCGTATGATGAGGGCTATCCAACGCTTGCAAAAGACTGAACACCTGCAGGAGACAGCGTTTTTCTCACCTTTTTTGGGGATCGGCAAAAGAATCAATGATCCTTCTCTCCTCAAGTTAAGTTATCAAACCGCGCTGGATACGATTGAAATTCAGAAAGACATCGGGGTACTGGCCCAACCTTTCTACGACGAGCTTCACGTGGGCAAAATCATCCTGATGATGAAACAAAGCGGGGCCTTAGCCTCCTTTATTGAAGAATATCTTGGTCGCATCCTCCACTATGATCGGGAGAAAAACGGTCAACTTTTGAAAACGCTGAAAATGTATTTAGCTTTAAGCGGCTCCAAGCAGGAAACAGCCAAAGAGCTTTTCATCGTGAGGCAAACCTTATATCACCGCCTGGACAAAATTGCTCTACTGTTAGGCGAGGATTATATGCGCCCCGACAAAAGAATGGCCATAGAGCTTGCGCTCCATGGCTACGAATACATGTATGGCATCATTGCTTAGATCTGTTCCTGGCCCTGCCGAATGAGCAACGTGGCATAATATTTCCTCGCATTTGCTGTCTTCAGATGGAGGGTAGCTGTTTCGCCGCCGGGGTGTTCGAATTGCAGCCATGCGCCGCTCAAATCTTCCTTCACCCCGACAATTTTAAATTTCTGAGCAACAAAACCATCGAGTTTTTGCTTCTCCAGTAGAAATTGTGCGTGTTCAGACATGTGTTGCACCCCTTTGAGCCACGGTATCTTGCTTTGGCTTAACCTGATGGGATTCAGATGGATAGGTCTTCCGCTTTACGAATTGACCAATGCCAGGAGTGCCCACAAACTGTTTATTCTGAATCACGTACTCCCCTCTAGATAGCACAGTAACAGGCTCTCCAGTGATTTCAAGACCTTCAAACGGATTATAATCCACATTCATATGGTGAGTGTCGCGTGAAATAACACGAACTGCATTCGGGTCAAAAATAACAATATCGGCATCGCAGCCCACGGCGATTGTTCCTTTCGTAGGGAATAAACCGAACAATTTGGCGCTTCGCGTTGACACGATATCTACAAATTGGTTCAATGTGATCCGCCCTTTCAGGACGCCTTCCGAAAACAGAATCGAGAATCTGTCTTCTATACAAGGACCGCCATTAGGGATTTTGCTAAAATCACCTAACCCAAGCTCCTTCTGACCTTTGAAATTAAAAGAGCAGTGGTCAGATCCCAGCGTTTGAAGTTGTCCGTTTTTAAGTGCAGTCCATAGTGCATCTTGATGCTCTTGGGGGCGAAGCGGTGGTGACCACACATATTTTGCACCTTCGAAATCCGGCTTCTCTAAGTATGTTTGATCCAACATTAAATACTGCGGACAAGTCTCGCCCCATACATCGACTCCTTGATTCCGCGCTTCGGCAATTTGCTGAACAGCTTCCTCGCATGTCACGTGTACTACGTACAATTGGGAATTTGCCAAAGCGGTTAATTTGGCTGCGCGCCCCGTTGCTTCTCCTTCGATTAAGGATGGACGTGTCAGCGCATGGTAAATCGGCTCTGTATTTCCTGCATCCAGCGCTTCTTTGATCAAATAATCAATCACGTCGCCGTTCTCAGCATGCACCATGACGAGTGCGCCATGCCGTTTCGCTTCTAGCAATGTACGATATAGCGTTCCGTCGTCGGCTTGAAAAACATTTTTGTACGCCATGAATACTTTGAGCGAAGTAATCCCTTCGTCATGTATCATTTTGGGCAGCTCAGCCAGCACTTCGTCGTTGATTTCTGCAATCATCAGATGGAAGCTGTAGTCAATTACAGCCTTGCCCTCCGCTTTGTTATGCCAGGTTTGAACAGATTCACTCAACGGCACGCCTTTATTCGTCAAACAAAAATCAATAATCGTTGTCGTTCCTCCAAATGCTGCCGCCTTCGTTCCTGTCTCGAAATTGTCCGCTGTAACCGTCCCGCCAAAGGGCATATCCAAGTGCGTGTGCGGATCTACACCACCTGGAAAAACATAAAATCCCTGCGCATCAATGATTTCGGCGCTTTCTACCTCCAGATTTAGCCCAATCTGCGAAATGATGCCGTTCTCGATCAGAACGTCCGCCTGTTATTGGTCAGCAGCTGTCACAACCGTGCCATTCTTAATAAGTTTGGCCATCGTTATACAGCCTCCTTTTTGTTGGAATTCCCTTCGCCTAGCTTGGCAATCGCTTCTTGTCTCTCGTTCCATGTTAGAGAAGGTTCAGTGCCAACCACCTCAACCATCGTAATGGCACCTTCTACAGGACAAACAATAGCGCATAAATTGCACCCGACACAGTCTTCTTCACGCACTTGCAAATACGACTCACCTGTATCACTGGTCAGCATATCGATACATTGATGAGAGGTATCCTCACAAGCAATATGGCATTTATTGCAGTTTATACAAGTGTCGTTATCAATTTTGGCAACAATGGCATAGTTTAAATCCAAATTTCCCCAATCCGAATAACGGGGAACGGATTTACCGATCAAGTCCATTACGCTCGCGAGCCCTTTTTCATCTAAATAGTTGTTCAATCCGTCGATCATATCCTCTACGATTCGGAAGCCATGATGCATAGCCGCCGTACATACCTGCACCCCTGTAGCACCCATCAGCATAAATTCAACAGCATCTCGCCAGTTGGATATACCGCCAATTCCAGAGATTGGAATGCCAACCTCCGAATTGCGCGCACAATCCGCGACCATGTGCAGCGCGATCGGCTTTACAGCAGGACCGCAATAGCCGCCATGAGAGCCCTTCCCCCCGACATGAGGGATCGTATTCCACGTATCGATGTCGACCCCAGCTAACGAATTGATCGTATTGATTAGGGAGATTGCATCCGCTCCGCCTCGAACTGCAGCCTTCGCCGTACTTGTAATGTCTGTAATATTCGGCGTCAGTTTCACGATGACCGGCGTCTTCGCTGCTTCTTTCGCCCACATCGTTTGCGCTTCCACAAGATCGGGCTGCTGCCCGGAGGCTGATCCCATGCCGCGCTCCGCCATCCCGTGCGGACAGCCAAAGTTCAGTTCAAGTCCGTCCACGCCGACGGCTTCGACCTTCTTTACAATTTCATGCCACTTTTCACGTTTGGGTTCAACCATCAGTGAAACAACAAGCGCATGATGAGGAAAACGCTTCTTCGTCTCGTAGATCTCTTGCAAATTGACCTCAAGCGGCCGATCCGTGATCAATTCAATATTGTTAAAGCCAGCGACACGTTGTCCGTTGAAATGAACGGCAGCGAATCGTGAGGAGGTATTAATAATGGGGTCTCCGAGCGTTTTCCATACCGCACCGCCCCAGCCGGCTTCGAATGCCCGCTGGACTTGGTAACCTGTATTCGTCGGAGGCGCCGATGCCAACCAGAAAGGGTTTGGTGAAGTTATGCCTGCTAGATTGATGCGTAGATCTGCCATGCCGTATCCCTCCAGTATGATGTACGATTAATGACCAACTATTAGGCAGTCTCGTTCTGAGCTGTAATCACTTGTTTGTAGATCGCATAAGCTGCTTGCTTCCCTTGCTGAGCGGCTGAAACAACCATCGCCTCCCCTTGCCCCTCCCCGAAAATAACATCTCCTGCCGCAAATACTTTGGGGTTTGACGTTTGACCTGTCTCAGGATTCACTGTCACTGTCCCCCGAATATGTGCTAGCTTGAATTGATTGATTAGGGATGCATGGCGCGTTTGTCCAATCGCTTTAATGACCGCGTCAACCGGAAGGATGAACTCTGACCCTGAAATAGGGACCGGCCGCCTTCGTCCTGCCTCCACATCGATCAGTTCCATCCGGATGCATTCCAAAGCCGCTACGTTGCCGTTAGCGTCGCCAATAATTCGCTTCGGAGCTGTAAGCCATCTGAATGCAACGCCGTCCATTTTGGCAAAATCAAATTCAAAATCATACGCCGTCATTTCCGCTTGCGTTCGCCGGTACACGATCTGAACCTGCTCTGCGCCAAGTCTCACCGAACAGGTAGCTGCGTCAATCGCCGTATTTCCTGCGCCGATAACGGCTACACGCTTTCCGATCAGGTTCGTATCCAGATCTTCTGCTGACTTCGTTGCTTCAACGAAATCTATGGCATCAAAGACGCCATTTAAGGCTTCGCCTTCAATACCAAGCATCGGCACCTTCGACATCCCGACCGCCAGCACAACAGCGTCATAGTTTTCTAGAAGGGACTCAGCCGAAATATCTACGCCAACCTGTGTGTTCAATTTGAAATCTACCCCAAGCTGGCGAATCTGCTCTACTTCCCATAGTGAAATTTCCTGAGGTAAGCGAAAAGAGACGATGCCGTATGTATCTAACCCTCCTGCTTGTTCTTTCGCTTCGAAAACCGTCACTTGAAACCCGAATCTGGCGAGCTCTCGGGCTGCCGAAAGACCAGCCGGCCCACTGCCAATGATGGCAGCGGATTTCCCGATGCTTGCTCCGGTTTTAAATAATACGACCTCGTTTTTCATTGCCCAGTCTGTGGCGTAGCGCTGCAATTGCCCGATTAGTATAGGCTTGGACGAATGATTAAGCACGCAAGCCCCCTCGCAGAGTTCCTCCGTCGGGCATACCCTGGAGCATGTAGCCCCTACCGGGTTTGCCTCCATAATAATGCGAGACGAGCCTTTGAGATTGCCTGAGGCGATCTTTTTAATAAAAGAAGGAATTTCAATCCCTGTCGGACAGGCGCGTACACAAGGAGCATCATAACAATACAAACATCGATTCGATTCTTCGATCGCCTCTTTCGGCTTCATGCCCGCTTTGACTTCGGCGAAATTACGTTTCAAATCATTTAATGAAATAAATGATGTCCCCATTTGCCACACCTCCGCACGTATAGGCTAACTATCTAATGAATGCTATCAAGTCTGCGATCCTGAATTTCCTAAAGCGATTCGGCGAGCTGTTCGATACAACAGTTCAGTTCCTAATGAGATATCGTCAGGACTTGCATATTCCTTGGGATTATGGCTAATTCCCTCCAAACATCGAACGAAAATCATCCCGTAATCGCACACATGCGACATCGCTAGAGAATCATGAAACGGACCGCTCATAAGCTCCGGCGGAGAAATTCCCAGCTCTCCTGCCTCCTCGCGCAAGCTCTGCATGATCCAACCGGCGCAATAACGCGGTTCACTGTTCGTATCCTCCCGAATCGTATAGGTAAGACCATGTTCCCGAGAGACGTTCTCGATCACACTCAACAATTCGGTTTCGAGCGCATTGCGACGCGATAAATCGATATCGCGCAAATCAATCGTGAAGGACACTTTCTCAGGAATGATGTTGCGAGAATCCGGAAAAACAGTAAGTGAACCTACCGTTCCAACGGTAGGAGCATTCGGCACTTGCTGCACAAGCTCGTTGAGCGCAACGATGATCTTAGCGCTTCCCAGCAGGGCGTCATGACGCATCGACATCGGCACAGATCCTGCATGCCCGGCGAACCCGGTCATCTCAACGGTAAGCCATAACGGACCCGATATGCCTGTAACGATACCGATGGGCTCGTTCAGTGCTTCAAGGACCGGTCCTTGTTCAATGTGAAGTTCAAGGAAAGTGCCGATGCGCCCTTCTTGAAACACATAATTTTCGAAATTCACAGGATCACAGCCGAATTGGATTAATGCTTCTCGGCGTGTAACGCCGTTTTTATCCGTCCGCTCGAGCTCGTTCTCTTCCAGCTTGCCAGTCATTCCACGGACGCCGAACAGCCCTTTATTGAAACGACAGCCTTCCTCGTCACAGAATGCCACAACTTCAACATCGCATTCAGGCGCTTGACCAGATTCGACCAGGGTTTGAACCACCTCAATCGCACCAAGCACGCCAATCGCGCCATCGAATCTACCGCCATAAGGCTGTGAGTCGATGTGAGATCCGAGCATGAGCACTGGAGCATCCGGATTACGGCCTCTCAGCTTCCCGATGAGGTTAGCGAATGGATCGATGTGCGCTTCCATCCCTGCCTCTTCCATCCATTGTTTCACGAGTTCCACGCCTTCCCGATCTTCCTTGGAGAGCGCCAATCGGCAGACGCCAGTATCTCCGATTTTTCCAATTTGTGAAAGTTCATGAATATGCTGATGTAGGCGTGAAGTGTCAATTTGTATCCGAGAGCTTGTAGACAATGTCCTTCATCCTTTCTCCTAATTGGCATCGAACACAGCAAGTAAAGTGTCTACGATAAAAGCAATATCCTCGTCCGTCGAAGAGAATGGCGGACTTAACGTAAGAATGTTGGCATAGCCAGGCACGGTATCGCCATTTTTTCCGATCAACAGCCCTTTTTGCTTGCAAGCCGCTATAATGCTCATCACGCGCTCTGCCGTTGCAGGCTGCTTGGTCTGCACATCTTCCACTAATTCAATGCCCATTGCCGATCCAAAAATTCGAATTTCACCTATGTGCGGATGATCCAGCAATGGTTTCAAGCCGTTTTTAAAAACGCTTCCGATCTGAGCAGAACGTGCCACTAAATTTTCCTTTTCTAAAATTTCGATATTTTTCAAGGCCACAACACAAGAAACCGGATTACCGCCGAACGTGTTAATATGGCGTAAATGACTTGTGGGTTCCTGGCTGTTTTTGAACGAATCATATAATTCCGAGGAAACAGCCGTAGCGGACAACGGTGAGTAAGCGCTTGTCATGCCTTTGGCCATCGTCACAATGTCAGGTCTGACACCGAAATTGAGATGACCGAATTTCTCACCGGAACGGCCAAAACCGCAAATCACTTCATCAACGATGAGCAAAACGTCGTATTTATCACAAATGCTGCGAACCGTTTGCATATACTCGTCCGGCGGAATAATCATGCCTCCACCCGTAATAACCGGCTCCATAATGACACCGGCAACGGAATCTGCGCCTTCCCAAACGATGACATCCTCGATAGCTTTAGCGCATTGCAAGCTGCAGCTCCCTTGCTTTTGGCCGAAAGGACAGCGGTAGCAGTAAGGAGGCGGAACATGCTGGAATCCTACCCCAAGCGGTTCATATTTCAGCTTTCGCTGTGCTTGCCCCGTTGCCCCTAATGCCCCCATCGAATTCCCATGATAGGCGCGATGCCTAGAAATGAACTTGTGTTTCGTTGGTTTCCCATTTTGATGAAAGTATTGCCTCGCGATTTTGAAAGCCACTTCATTGGCATCCGAACCTGAGTTAGAGAAAAAAATGCGGTAGTCACCATCCAACCACTCATTGATTTTGGCTGCAAGCTCGATTGATGGGATGTGAGATTGCACCATGGTGGCATAGGCAAGCTTCATCATTTGTGCAGCGGCCGCTTCGGCAATTTCCTTCCGTCCATGGCCTACATTCACGCACCATAGCCCGGACATACCGTCCAAATAACGATTGCCATCCACATCCGTCACCCAGCTTCCTTCACCGGAAGCAAGGATCATGGGGTTTTCGTTATGTGCAGACATATGGTGCCACACATATTTGCGATCTTTCTCAAGCAGCTCCTCCTTAGTGGGTAGATCACTCATTTCATTACTCTCCATAGTCAGCCTCCTCTCCTCAGAATTCTTGCAAAAAAACCCTTATCTTATTTCTATGTGCAGAAAGAGGTAGACATCCCTTGGAGTCATTGTTAAATCTATATTTCATTCCGTTTTATGTGACTGACCTTGGTATAAACTGGTTCGAATGTCTGCGGATAGCGTAAGAAATGGGTCCAATTCCCGTGTTTGTGCGGTGCGTTCCTCTCCAAAGTCAACGGAGTGAATCGAATGTATCCGTCCAGGATGAGCCGTTAAAACAATGATTCGATCAGATAGGAAGACCGCTTCGGACACGCTATGGGAAACAAAAACGATCGTTTTCTTCGTTTTCTTCTTAATCGCAAGGAGCTCGACTTGCAGCTTATCCTTCGTGAACGCATCCAACGCTGAGAAGGGTTCATCCATAAATAAAATGGGAGGATCCAAGGATAAAGCCCGGGCAATCGCAACTCTTTGCTGCATGCCACCGCTTAACTGCCAAGGGTAATACTCTTTAAATTTCGTTAAACCGACCGTTTCAAGCAGCTGATCAACCATATGCTTATACTCCGAGCGGTTTTGGCCTAATACCTCTAGTGGAAGTTCAATATTTTCCTGCACAGTTCGCCATTCAAATAAAGCCGGTTGCTGCAGCACAATGCCGAACTTTCGGCGCAAACGTACTTCTCGCGGATGCTCTTTCTCAATAAGAATCTGACCGCTGGACGGTTGCAATAGGTCTGCCATAATACGCAGCAGTGTTGATTTTCCACAGCCTCGAGGTCCAAGTAAGGATACGAATTCATTTTGGTGCACATCGAATGTAATGTCCTGGAGGACCGTCACCTGCCTCCCTCTTTTTCCGAACACCTTGCATACACCATCCAATGATATTTCCACCTTTTGCCGAGAAAGCTCTGAATTCATCATGCTCCTCCTCAACTTGCCCTTATCATCGCGTTATAGATGTGTTATTTACAATAACTGTATATGTTATATTATATAACACTCGGGATTTATTTCATTATACAAAGTGTTCCGAAATTCATGAATCAACGTGACAGAATGTAAAATCCCTCCTCTCGAATTCAAATAACCCTGTCTCATTCAAGAGTCAGGGTTATCATATACGTTACATAATTAATATTATGTAAACAAATATTCATGCTATATTTTAACCGTTGGTTCTAGCACTGTAAGTGTGTTATCAAATGTATTGAGATCCACCATAGCTCCGATTGGAATGGCTGCCTTGTAGTACCCATGCGCTGTACTCAAATTCGTCATAAGAGGTTTGCCTAGCGGATACATGACACCGTTGATTAGATCATCGTAAGTCGTTGAATACGAAACAGTACAATTGGTGCATTGGCCCATGATAATCCCTTGGCAATGTTGGAACTTACCGGCCATAATTAATTGTGTCAAATAGCGATAAATCGTGTTCGATGGTTCATGTGTCTCTTCGATCAGCACGATTTTGCCTGTTGTATTAATTTCATACGGTGTTCCCAAGGATCCTACGAACGAGGTTAGATTACCACCGACAATTTGCCCTCGTACATTGCCTTGAATTAAGCTTTTTAGCGGAATCCCAGGTGGATTTTGAATCACCCTTGTTTGTGATAAAGTCGACGTCGCCGAGAAAAACTGATCAAAGCTATACTTAGGTGTGTTAGGGTCAAAATCAATTAAAAGAAGACTTTGGAACGTAATTAAGTTTGAAAATTGATTGAGGATATTCAATAAGATCGTAATATCGCTGTAGCCTGTTATAATTTTTGGATTTTTGTTAATCAACTGATAGTCTAAATACGGTAAAATATCTCTTACCCCTGTGCCTCCCCTAGTCGGCAGTATCATTTTGACCTGATGATTTGAAATCATGGCCATAAAATCTTCTGCACGCTGTTGAGCCGTTGAAGCAACAATGCCATCATAGGAATACGCATATTTCCCAACAAGCACCTCAAAACCCATACTTTCAAGCGTCGCTATTCTTGCATCAATGATACTAGCGTCAAGCGGACTTCCTAAAGTAACAATTCCTATGGTGTCACCACCACGTAACATGGGGGGCTGAATGGTCATTTGCATGCCTCCTACCAATGCCCTTGTATTGCAAAGGTTTAATCTCTCTGTTGCCTTATATGCGCCAAAAGAGAAATATATGACCTCGATGATTATTTTCCATGTCCCTATATCCCCATTCCAGCTGGGATAAACGCGGTAACGCGATTCATTGCCTCTTGCTTTTGTTTATCGGCAACGTGTGTATAGATCTGAGTTGTTTGTATGCTCGCATGACCTAACAATTCCTGCAAAGTTCGAATATCTGTTCCTGCCAGTACCTGCATCGTAGCAAAAGTATGGCGCAGCTTATGGCTGGAAATGGACTTTCCTTGCAGTTCAGCATAGTGCTTCTTCAGCTCCTCGAAATGTTTCTCCGCGATCGTTTGAATCATCCGTATGCTGATTCGGCGCCCGAATTGCGATACGAAAAATGGCTGCTCACCTTTATTCCGCGAATCTAGCCGCTCTGCCAGCGCTTTATTCAACACCTTGACCAATTCATCCGGCAGCGGAATTAAGCGCCATTTCCGACCTTTACCATAAACAAGCAGTGACTTGGTCGTCAGGTTAAAATCCGCGGTATTTAATCGATGCAGTTCGCTAACCCGCAAACCTGCATAACTCATCAACAGAAACATAGCCACATTGCGAATTTGATATTTCCCCTCGATCGATTGCAGGAAAACGGACAGCAGCTGCTCGCTTAGAAATGTTGGAATCTGATTTTTCTCTACCTTCGATTTCTTTATGTGGAGAGATGGGTTGCTAGACGCCAATTGAAGATCGATCAATGCTGTGAAAAAAGTACGGATCGATGACAAATATCGATTACGTGCCGCATCGCCCGCCCCTCCCTGACGCATTTTAGTTAAAAAACGCATGATATCAATCGCCTCTATGGTGGATAAAGCTTTTTCCATCGACGAAAGAAATAAACGAACATCCCCCAGGTAAGCTTGCTGTGTTCTTTTGGTAAACCCCTGATCCTTCATCCAGGTATCAAACAGCTCCAAATAGTCGTCATCATACTCCAATCCTTGTCCCATCTTCGTTCACTCCGTCCGTTAGAATCTAAGTTGCGTTAAATATAGATTTAGTGCAATTTTTTTAACGGAAAAAAGCGGCCGAAACCGGCCGAAAAGTGTGCTAATCTCTAGGGTATTCCACTTTCATAATATCCATAAAAGGAACTTTATCCAATTCCCCATTGCTGGTTTCCATATGTACGCGACCTGTTCGTGAATCCATCGTCTTGATCAGTCCACGCACCTGCTCTTCGCGTCCCCATACCGTAAGGACGATCTCTGAGTTTTCCATCTTCGCTTCCGACAGTTGATTCCCAATCTCTTCTAAAACAAACTCATCGCGTGTTGGTCTTTTTGCAACTTTCGCTTTTGCCATTCTCGTTCCCCCTGCGTCCTCATCACCTTGCCGGTGATATAATTTCTTTCACTCTTCCTACTTGTCCATCGGTTAGTCTTACTTTAATCCCATGCGGATGTGTCGGTGAATTCGTTAATAAGTCTTTCACAATTCCTCTTGTTAGCTTTCCGCTCCGTTGATCTTGTTTCAAGACAATATTGACTTCGATTCCCGGCAGGACATCTTTACGATTTTGCCCATTCATGATGTTTGAGTCGCCTGCTTTCTTTCCAGATTGTGCTTCATTATACCACATATTTCACGCATTCCCTACCGGAAGTGCGAACATAAGTAAAACCCTTTACAGCTCACATGTTAACTTATACGATGATGGATATACCCTACACGAATTGAAGGAGCTTTTCCTATGAGTAGATCATGGCCTCTGCCTGCAAAACCTTGGATCATGCATCAAATATGGAATGACTTGTTATTCGCTCATTGGCCAGTGCCTGTTGAAATCATAAGAGAACGAATCCCTTCTCCTCTTCCGATAGATACCTTCGAAGGAACGGCTTGGATAGGTGTCGTTCCTTTTCATATGACAGGTGTTACTCCCAGGGGCATTCCTGCACTGCCTTATTTCTCGTCATTCCCGGAAATCAATGTCCGTACTTACGTCACGATTCACGGGAAGCCTGGCGTATACTTCTTCAGCTTAGACGCCCATAATAAATTCGCTGTCGAAGCGGCGCGCACTTTATTCCATCTCCCCTATTTTTATTCGCAAATTGAAGTGAAGAGAACATCAAATAACACTACGTTATACCATAGTGTTCGTCAAGATCCGCGCGCTCGGCAAGGTGAGTTTTTAGCGGAGTACCGCCCCTCCTCCCCCATTCGCCATGCAGTAGCTGGAACATTAGAGTACTGGCTTACGGAACGTTACTGTCTATATTGCCAGGATCGCCGCGGAACGATCTATCGGGGAGAGATCGATCACGATCTATGGCCTTTGCAATCGGCAGAAGCTGAAATCTCCATGAATACGCTGCCTGCCTCATTTGGAATAAAACTACCGGAGCAATCACCTCTCTTACATTTTGCCAAACAATTAAAAGTGAAGATATGGGCTCTTGAGAAACTAAACGAGCATTTTAGCGACGAATAGTGTTCAATATGGTAACTTGAAATTAATTAATGCCATTAATGAATAGTGACATTAATTAATCTATGTATAGAAAAACTCTGTATAGCGCATCCCTTAAAACTCGAAAACGCTAAAAACGATAATACTATTCCCATGGATAAAATGTTCAGATATAATAAATATAATTAATGTCATTAAATTTACACAATACTAGTAATACCTTAGAAATATTACGGAGGTAATATGCGATATGCCAAAGATCATGGACTATATGATCAGTCCTTACCCATTGAGAATCATTACTTCACCCATCGATTCCAGTAAGCTAAAGCTGCAATCTTTGATTATTACAAACGTTGGCCACTTGCCCGGACGTATCTCTTTTCGCCATCAAGCAACATTCTCCAAATGGGCATTTATTTATTTGTCCGGAGGCAGTGGCTCCTATCAAGCTAATAACGGACCGGTACAACACGTGGAAAGCGGAACTCTGCTCTTCTTACGACCAGGCGTCATTTATAATTATGGTCCCGATCAAGGCGGTTTTTGGGATGAGTATTATTTTACTTTTGAGGGCACTCGTATCAAGGAATGGCTTGACAGTTGGTTAACAAATGTCGACGAAGCGAAACAAGTCGGTCATGAAGATGCTACCCAACACAACCGGATCGAACGGATTTTCATGCTGATGGAAAGCGGATTACCTGATAACATCGATCGCGCCGCGCTGCTTGTGGAAACGTTGCTTTTTGAATTTATGCTGAAAGCCCAAACTACATCCCAGACGACAAAAACACAACAGGTCATTGACATTATGGACGACCTCGGGGATTCCCTCTTTCAGCCTTTCGATGCGAAAAGTATCGCCAAACGGCACCACATCTCGATTTCTACACTACGCAGAGTTGTGAGTGAATATACAGGCTATCCGCTCAACGCTTATATCAACCGTTTGAAAATAGCTGAAGCGAAAAACATTCTCCTCAATACAGAGGATTCAGTCAAAGAAGTGGCCGATTCTTTAGGGTTTAAAGATGTCTTTTACTTTTCGCGATTATTTAAAAAATACGTCGGCGTGGCCCCTCTTATTTACCGAAACAATATGCAGCTTTAAATTTGTTTACATAACATTAGTTATGTAACTATTTAATTATCTTTTTTTAAAAATGAGTGCTTCGTCCTAGTACGACTTGTCATCGAGCTACATATGATATCTCAGTAGTAAATCTTCCCAATCGGGAGGTGAATCCAAATGACACTAGCACTTACAGGATGGATGCTCTACGCAATGTTTGTAGTTCTTGGTTTGATGGGCCTAAGCTTCTTATACAACTTATATACTGCTCTCAAAGCCGGTTCGTTCTCCAGCGACTTATTTCTCTCTTATTTGAAAGATTTACTGTTCTATGTGTTCCCATTATTCATGCTTTCCAACATGATGGCTCTTGACCCTACAGGTTTCTTACTGTTGATCGGCTATTATCTTGGCGCACTCGGAGTTGCACTCAAATATCTGGGAAGCTTTAAAAAATAATTTGTAATCGCATTCAAAAAATGCGCATGATATGGCTCATCTTAAGAGCCAAAAGCAGCCATGAGATCATGGCTGCTTTTTTCATTTTCTAAGAGTAAAAACTTTTCTCCAAAGAGACCTAATTTCCTTAAATCAAGTTAATGTTCGAACCGGGGAACCAGCTAGATATTCTCTAATATCCTCAACCACATCTCTATAAAAAGCCTGATAATTCGCTTCGGAGACATAACCGATATGCGGTGTAGTCAAAAGATTCGGTAACGATCTGTACGCATCGTCTTTCGGCAGAGGTTCCACCTCGAATACATCAACTGCGGCGCCTGCGATCCAACGATTTTGCAAGGCCTCGGCAAGAGCTTCTTGATCTACGATAGGAGCGCGAGACGTATTGATCAAGTAAGCCGAGGGGCGCATACGCTTGAGATCCGCCGCACCGATCAACCCTCTTGTCCTGTCGCTTAAGACAAGATGAATCGACACAAAGTCGCTGCTCTCTAGCAGCTCCTCCTTCGAATTAGCGAATCTCACGCCAACTTCGTCGGCTCGCTCTTGCGTTAAATTCTGGCTCCATGCCACGACATCCATGCCGAAAGCTTGGCCAAATTTGGCGATCTTGGTGCCAAGTTTGCCAAGGCCCAGTACGCCAAGTGTCTTGCCGTACAAATCTGTTCCAATCGTGCTCTGCCACTGACCATTGCGAATGGCGTTATGCTCTTGCACGATGTTGCGTGCAAGCCCTAGAACCAAAGCCCAAGTGAGCTCAGCGGTTGCATTGCCTGCGCCACCCGTCCCGCAAACGGTGATGCCTTGCGCTGCAGCAGCGTCCAAATCAATCGAGGCATTCCGCATGCCTGTTGTAACTAGAAGCTTTAAGTGAGGAAGCCGCTGAAGGAGAGATGCGCGGAAAGGAGTACGTTCGCGCATAATCACAACAATTTCGCAGTCGGCGATTAGCTCGACAAGCTCATCTTGCTGATCGATATGCTGATTGATGCTTTTGACCTCCACTTGGTCCGTAATCGTTGACCAATCTGCAGCGGTTAAAGCTACTTGCTGATAGTCGTCTAATATTGCACAGCGAAGCTTCATTATGTAAGTGCCTCCTTCATCGTACATGTAAGTATACCAATTTTAAGTATATTCCTGTCGAGAGCACCTTGCAAACCGTGCGAAAGTTTGACGTTTATTTCCACCGAATAAAATAGACACTGACCATAATAAAGTGTCAGTGTCTACTCTTAGCTTATCTAGTTACCGTCAGCGGAGATATCGCCCAATCGGGCGAAACGCCACGCAAACCTATACGACCGTTAAGAAACGCATTCGGATCCGTCCAACGGAGCAAAGGCTCTTTGCTTGCATCGAAAAAAACGGCAATCGTTGGTCCTTCCAGCTTCACGGTAACCTTCCGGGTTTGGCCAGGCTCAAAGGTTAGCGAGCCCGTTGCCTCTTCCACGGCATTTTCATAGCTGATTCGGCTAAGATTAACTTTACCGTTATGAAACGTAAGCGCATAACCCATGAAACCATCTTTAACCTGATCTTTAAACTCCGATTCATTCGTCGTCCTCAGTAGAATTCCGGCCTCTTCCGCGGTAGCTTTTTTCATTGTCATCTCAAAGCTGACGGTATAGTCCGCCCAACCCCATTCACCGCCGAAACGATTGGCAATCCCTACTTGATTCGGCTTAACAACCGACTGCTCCGGCACCGGCACGGTTAGATTCGCTTCCACATACCTCAGGGTGGTTTCACCTTTCAGAAGACGCAGGGACAGCCATTGTGTCCCTTGCTTCAATTCGAATACCCTCAGTGGTATTTTCGTCCACTCCGAATCGGCTGCAAAAAAGAAGGAATCGAGTTTAATTTTCTTCGTCGCTCCATTCGTATCAACCAATAACGTCGACCCTGCCGACGCTCTGGACACATTCACAGCTAACAGATAGCTGCCGTCCTGCCGAATATTGACTGGGTATCTGAGTCCATCGCCTTTGCTGGATAAGTTCACGGCATCACTGCCGTCCGGAGTAATTCCTGGACGAATAACTGGGTGTCCCTCTTGAATACCATGAACAGCTTCCACCGTACCGGGCAGCGGTTTCACAGCTTTCCGATCGCTGCTGCCATTGAACTCGTTCGAAAAAGCCGTGTAATGCAAGTCCGGCTTTGTTTCCAGAGGCCATACATAGCCAATGCGGCCGGCCTTCGCCACCTCGCCGGAATATTCGATCTTAAGCAGTCCATCCCAATAAATCATCGACCCAGACTTTCCTGTCTCGACGCGGATTGCATGTAATTTCGTAAAATCCGTGCCCTGTGGCAGCTTCTTCGTGGAAACAACCGTTTCAATGCCATCCACACGATGGATGAGCGCAAGTTCCATCGAAGCTCCAATTATACGTACTGCCCAGTAATTCTTCGAATCGGTGTAGCCGAATATTGTTTCCAGCGAGTTTGGCGCATCACCCAGCTCTCCCACTCGGAAATTGTACTCAGCCGTATATTCGCTACCGGTACCTATTCGTGTCAGCAAGACCTCGCCACCATCAGTTGAATGAATCTTCTCCCATTTGTCATCGCTTGGTGATTGGCTTGGCTCGTCTCGGAATTCAGGCATAACGGGTGCTTCCTGCGGTGTTCCATGCGTCGGTCCAAGCACGGATATCTTATCGCCGTTAAATACAAGCCGATCCAGATTCAATTTGCGTACGGGTGGCCCTTCCGCAGAACGTCCCATCAGATTGTGATAGACGATATAATAAGAATCCAGATTAGGTCCCATCACTGTTGCACTGTGACCAAGTCCATTGAAATCGTTCGCTGTGGAAATCAGGATCGGATTATTTTCAGGAATGGTATAAGCGGCAGTGGGAGATTCATGATTAACGCCGTAATTAACGCGATAGCCCCTGCTGAAAACGTGATTACCCGTGTACGTTATGAAATATCGTCCATTTCGCTTGATGATCATAGAACCTTCCGTCCAGTGACCTAAGGAAGCATTCAATTGTTTTCCTGCTTCAATTGTAAATGGATTGGGCATTGAACTTATCATAATACCGCCGAATTTGGCGTGAGTGAAATACCATTTCTCATCATCATCGATAAAAACAGAACCATCAATCGTGAAGCCCAAATTATCCGTCTTTTTCACGAAGGGTCCGGTAGGCTTGTCACTTTGTAAGACGTAATGTCCTTTGCCCGCCGGCGAAGTGTACATATAGAACGCTCCGTTCCAATAGACAACCTCCGGGGCATACGCACCTTCACTGACGGGTTCTTCCGTAACCAAACCTTCGTAGCGCCAATTCACTAGATCATCCGAACTCCAAGCCTTAACACCGACTCTTCTGTCCTTCGTGCTGCAATATAGGTAGTATTTACCGTTAAAACGCAGAATGTAAGGATCTCCAATGCCGTAATCTTCCCATTCCTGATCCAAAACAAAGGGATTCTGGTAGGTCTGACCCAGGGTTACCTCCATCCTGTCCTCCTTCTCCCACCCCTGAAGTTGGGATTGCTTAGCAACCACCACAATGACCAGGATTGCGGCACACATTGCTAGCGCTATGATCCATGCTTTTTTCCATCGCAATCGGTTATCTTTTCCTCCCATTAGCGCGTGATTTCTAATACGTAGATAGACGCCGCTCTCAATGAACAGGTCACTTGCGATTTTATAATTTCCAAATAATGAGATTTGCAGATCACGGTTTCAGGATTTAACGCATCGTTAATGCTTTCATAATGGTCCGCAGTGACTTCCAGTAAGCGGGCAGTGCCTGTTTCAGCAAAACCGTTAAGCTGAATATCCGTCATCGTATCTTCGAGACTTCGATTCACGATAAAAATAGTCAACTTATCACCTTGTGTGTTCGTACAAGCGACAACATCCAAATTCGGCAGAGCATCCAAATGAGGAATTTGGATCGGGCTGTTTACTTGAAAGCTTTCGCAATCGGTATGGGATTCAACAACATAGCCGAGATCACGGTTCGCATACATTTTCATGACATAATAGGTCGGTGTGCCGTAAACGGTTAAGGAATTTTCACTTCTTCCGGAAGATTTCCCTCGAAATTGGTCCGCATAGAAATCCCCAACACGGATACATCCGCCAAGCCAGCCATTCACTAGGTCCGAAAAGCTGCCGATCTCTATCAAATCGCTATTTCGGATAAATTCATTCAGATTCGCTGCATTCGCCACAGCTGCTTCAAGTGTGTGTTCATTCGGCAGACCCTTGCGAATAGTGTTCGGATAATACATGGTGTTGTATTCCGTTACAGCCAATTTAATATGCGCATACCGATCAGATACTGCGAACAGTTCCCTCGTTTGACGTACGGTTTCTCTTGTCCATTCAGGATAAGAAACGATAGCTTTGTAACGCTCTTCGCTTAATGTACGGTGATTCATTCCAAAACGATTGCATCCGTGATATAAGTGCAAAGTTAAGTAATCAATGTGCTCGGCAGCTTTCTCCAATAAGGTTCTGTTCCAATCCATTTTGTCATCACCGCAGGCCAGCAGCTTAATCTCGGGATCGGCCGCTTTCATGGATTCGGCAAATTGCGTATAACGTTCTGCGAACTGCTCCGCTGTGCAATGGCCTACCTGCCACGCTCCCCACACTTCGTTCCCGATCTCCCAGTATTTCACGCCATAAGGCTCGGGATGACCATTAGCCGCCCGAAGTTTACCCATCGGTGTGTCCACGCTGCCATTGCAATATTCAATCCACTCCGCTGCTTCTTCAGGAGTTCCAGACCCATCATTTACACAGATAAGCGGCTCTACCTTCAATTCCTGGCAAAATGCGATAAACTCGTCTGTACCGAAATATTTATTCGTCCAGCCACCCCAAGCTTCATTAATGACTGCAGGACGCTCATAGACAGGACCGATAGCTTGCTGCCAATGATAGGCACTAATATAATTCCCGGCCAGCCGCATCATACCGGCATTTAAGTCTCTCGTCATCTCCATCACTTCTTTGCGAACATTGCCTACGCTACCAGAAGGGAGCAGCGAAATATGATCCAACCAAAGCATCCCCGTGGACACATGATCCAACCAACGTTCATGATCCGAGGGCACATATAATCTGAACTCAGCGTTCTCACAGTCCCGTTGTACTTGGAGACGTGTTTCATAATATTTCCAATTATGGCTTTCAATCTGGATTCGTACATGTCCGAGCACTTCACCACTCGACTTATCCACGATTTCCGCAGAGACAAATTTGATTTCCACAGAAGCTCTTGCAAACAGCGCAAGCGTATAGCCATCTTGATCTTGTTTGACGGCAATCGCTTGTCTAATCCCGGCATATCCCTCGTCGTCGCTATAAATTCTAATCCGTTGACTATGACCGGAGTGACGGGCTGCCGCAGGTTCAAGCCCATACAGCGTACTTTTCCCATTTGTAAAAGGACGCCAGCTTCCTGAAAGCCCTCTGTACGCTACATCCGTACTTTCAAAATCCATATCTCTCAGAGGATAAGCCAGCATGGCATCCATATGATCACGGATATCCTCTACAAAATGACCGAATAGGTAAGGATTAATTGGATTAGTACGAACTTGATTTGTATTCACTTGAATGCTAGCTCTAGATTGCACCATAAACGCAACGCTTCCTTTCACGTTCTATCCTTTTAATGAGCCAATCATAACGCCCTTCACAAAATGCCGCTGTACGAAAGGGTACATCAACAATACCGGCAAACTGGAAATGATAATAACCACATATTTGATGCTTTCAGCTAATAGCACTTTAGATTCCAGCCCTACATTGCTATCGGCTGCGTCCGACTGACTGACCATGAGTACTTCACGCAGCACGAGTTGCAGCGGATACAAATCTTTACTGCGAATATAGATTAAGGCATTAAAATAGGAGTTCCAATGACCTACAGCGTAAAAAAGAATCATAACGGCCATAATCGGTTTCGATAATGGTAAAATAACATGGGTCAACAGCTTCCAGTTCGAACACCCATCCATATTAGCTGCTTCCTGAATCTCCCAAGGAATGCTGGTTTGAAAATACGTTCTCATGACAATTAAGTTATACGTGGCAATTGCACCAGGGATGACCAACGCCCACATCGTATCCACCATGCCTAAATTTTTCACGAGGAGATAGGAAGGAATGAGGCCCCCGCTGAAAAACATCGTAAGTGTAACGAAAAACATAATGCCACCACGCCCAGGCAAATCCGGTCTTGACAGCGGGTAAGCGGCAAGTGTCGTCATTATGAGGTTGATCGCCGTCCCGATTAACGTATACAGAATGGTATTTCCATAACCGTTCCAAATCTGATCGTTATGAAAAACGTTCCTGTATGCTTCTAACGTGATCTGCTTAGGCAGCAAGATGACATCGCCATTCAGCACTAGTGCGGGATCGCTGAAAGAAGCGCTTACGATAAAGATGAGCGGATACAGCACGATAACTACAATTAAAGCTGCCAGTACGTTTACAGCAACATCAAATACTCTTTCATCCGAGCTCCTCTTCGTGAGCGTTTGCATCTGCATCACTCGGCTCCTCCTACCATAAACTTGTCTCCGCCTTTTTACGGGCAAAGCGATTCACAAGAATCAACAGCGCAAGGTTGATCACGGAGTTGAACAATCCTATGGCAGCTGTATAGCTATATTCGCCTTTTAAAATACCCGCCGAATAGACGAAAGTGGAAATGACATCGCTGGACTCTAAATTCAAATTATTTTGCATGAGCAAAATTTTCTCAAACCCAACGTTCATGAAGTGCCCCACATCGAGGATCAATAAAATGACGATAACCGGCAGAATACCCGGTATAGAGACGTGCCATATGCGACGCAGCCGGCTTGCACCATCCATTTTAGCTGCTTCATAAAGCTGTGGATTGACTCCACTCAAGGCTGCAATATAGATAATCGATTGCCAACCCATATTTTGCCATATATTAGAACTGACAAAGATCGACTTGAACCATCCCGCAGAATCAAGAAATCGTACGGGTTCTCCGCCAATCGCCTCAATAATTGTATTCACTGGACCGCCTCGTGGAGATAAAAAGAGCATCAGCATCCCCACCATTACAACAATGGAAATAAAATGCGGAATGTACGTAATATTTTGCACGACTTTACTGAATGCTTTATTGCGAATTTCTGTCACCAGTAAAGCGAGCAGGATCGGGATCGGAAATGCAAATAATAAGGAAAATAAATTAATAGAAATCGTGTTCCACAGCAGTCTCCAGAAATAATAAGATTCTACGAAGCGTTTGAAGTGATCAAGCCCTACCCATGTGCTTCCATTGATACCTTTTGCAGGGCTGAAGTTTTTGAAAGCGATCTGCAGACCGTATAACGGCCCATAATGGAACACAAGATACCATACAATGGGAATGAGCAGCATAAGGTAGAGATCATACCGACTGCTCACAGCTTTCATGAGGCTGGAGCGCCTCGATTTGGGTCGAGACGCAGCGCCCGCTGTATTTGCCGTACTGTTCATGTGTTTTCCTCCAGCCGTCAACACTTATTTTTGCTGTTTGAGTTTATCGTAAGCATCTTGATACAGCTTCTGAAGCTCATCAATTTTCATTTTCTTCAGTGTGCTCTGAAACTCGCCCCACTTATCAAAACTAAGGGCACCCGCGATAAACTTCGTGCTCTGCTCCTCGTAATACTTATCAATATCGTTACGCAAAATATTAATTTGTTGGGCTGTTTGCTCGTCAAACATCGGTGATGCATAACGAATCTTCGGCATGTACGGATCCAGTTTCTTTTGAGCTTCCTGAACCTGAGGCGGATTGATGTATGAAGCCACCTTCTCGCTGATCAAGTGCGGTGCTCCTCCTCCCGCGTACGGGGTGATTTTGCCTTGATTACCGGAATTCAGGAAAGCCTCTGTATAAAATGGAATCCCATCTCGCAATTCATAGTTCTCGCCCTTGCGACCAAAACGCAGCAACGTAGATCCTTCATCGCCATAGAAATAATCCACCCAACGCAGTGTAGCTTCTGGATTCTTATTTACGGAGGTGATGGCAAAAGCACCGAAATCCCTTGGAACCGGTTGCGCCAACTGCAATCTATCACCATGCGGCCCTTTCACTGGAGCTATACCGATGTATTGATTCGCCACTTTCGTATCCAGCATCGGATTATTCGTCTGATCAAAGAAGAAACCGGTATTTCCTGTTCCTTGCTTAGCCAAATACTGAGCTTCCTTCTGCGTAAATAGCTCTGAATCAAGCAATTTCTCGGAATACAGCTTATTTAGGTACATCAATAATTCTTTGTTCCGATCGCTGCCCATCCAAATATTCACTTTGTCGTTGTCTAAATTAATGTTGTATCCTAACTGGAAATCCAAACCAAAGGATCCTGCCATGATAGGAACGATGCTGAGGCCATTGCGCGCTGTCATCGGGATTTCATCCTGTTTGCCGTTACCGTTCGGATCTTTATCCCGGAAAGCTTTCAGCACCTCATACAGTTCGTCCGTCGTCTCCGGTTCTTTCAGGTTCAGCTTCTTCAGCCAGACTTGATTCATCCAACGTTTATCGGTTCTGGCAGCGTTTACAGTTACGATACCAGGCAGGGCATAGATGTGACCCTCAGGAGTCGTTATCGCAGAGCGAATTTCCGGATAAGTATCCATCAGCTTTTTAATATTTGGCGCGTACTTGTCAATCAAATTCTCAAGAGGAATCAATTGACCTCCGGAACCGTATCGAATTGCCTCTAACGGTGTCAAGCCTGAGCGGTACAAAGCATCAGGGAGTTCATTCGATGCGAAAAGCAGGTTCTTTTTCTCATTAAAACCATCTGTTGGCGCTTCAATGAACTCAACTTGAATGTTGCTCATTTTCTCGTAATCCTGAAACACCGGCATGTCTTTAAACGGCCCATTGACAGGCGCAATTCGTGTGAACATTTTCAGCTTCAACGGTTCTTTGACAATCGGAAATCCTTCTGCAGATGCATTACTTGAAGTTTCACCTTTGGATTTGCCTTCTTTCTCTGTACTTGGCTTATCCGTGCTGCAAGCCGATAACGTCAAACTGGAAACAACTAAAGTAGAAAGTAGTACTGTCCCCCATTTTCTTTTCATTCTTTCTTTCCTCCGTTCATGTTGTTTTCCCCTTGTTAGGAAAGCGTTTTCTAAGGGTTGATCTCATTATAAAGAAAGATTTCGCCTTGCTGATTCAACATATATGACATTTCATTCTACTTTTTTGATGTTTTCAAATGATCGATATAGGCTTGCGGTGTCATCCCCGTCATGCTTTTAAACACTTTAAAAAAGTATGTATAGCTTAAAAAGCCTACCTCACTGCTTATTTGCTTTAGCGCAAAAGCGTCGGACTCCATGAGCATGCAGCTTTTTTTAATACGAACGCGATTAATGTATTCGGTAAATGTCATTTGCGTTTCCTCTTTGAACAGTCTGCTTAAGTAGGACGGATTTAAATTGAGAGCACCGGCCGTACTTTCCAAGGAAATATTGGCGGCATAGTTATCCGAAATGTATTGGACCGCTTTGCCAATATGACGTGAGTAGGATCCCCCAGCTTGTTGTTCCTTAATGAAATCAACGATCCGTGCGTAATAAGACAATACCCACATCTCGATTTCGGAAACACTGTTCATCCGCGCAAATTCATTCCGTGTAGGGATAAGCTGTACATCTTCCCTGGCGATATGAGCAAATTGCCGTTTCAGTGACATCTCTACGAGTCGAAGCAATTCACTGACTATGGTTTGTACCGTCATTGCGTAGACAGGCTGATGTTTTACAGCAGCAAAGATGGTGGTGATGGTATGGCGGATCCTATCCCCGTCGAGCTGTTCCAGGTAGAGAAGCAGTTGCTTCTTCTCTTCTACAATCAGAGCATCTCTTAACACCGTAGGGTGCATACCTTGATATAAAATATCATTCATCTCTTGGTCGGCCTTGCGATAACTGGTGACAAGCTGCTTTAAACTCCCGCTTCGCGGGCCTATGATGCAGACGCATTTCAAATTAAGGAACTTCTCCAGGGAATGCGAGAGCGCGCTCGTGGCTTGATTAATTTGACTCGTTACCACAAGTTCACTTCGCTCCTCGGATGAGAACAGAATAATGAATCGTCCTTCCCCCACATAACCTACCGTTCGTTTCTGAACATCGCCAATTGCCATTTGCATCACATCCGTCGCTTGCTGCACGAACCTATTTTTCTGAACGTCATTCAACAACTCCGTGACTAACAGAAACGGTACGATTTGAACGGCGGCAGTTCCATAATTGACGGAATGCGTGTAGAGGTCATTGTCTTTGGCATAAGCCACCAATGTTTCTTCAGCGCCCTCAACATCTCTAGCTATATTCGCCACATGTTCGCGAAGTATTACCGGGCTTAGGCTTTCGATGATTTGAGTTTGCGCGCTGCGTGCTTTATGCTCCCGCGCTTCACTCTGCAGCTCCATGACGGCTCGATCCAGAAGTGCCAAGAGCGCGCTCGCGTTCAAGCGATGTTTGAGCAAATAATCCATTGCTCCATTCATCAGACAAGTACGAACATAATCGAAGTCGTCGAAGCTGCTCAGCATAATCATTTTAACCATCGGAAATTGCTCTTTGATCCTGCGACTGAGCTCTACCCCATTCATCGTCGGCATGCTCACATCCACTATGGCAATGTGCGGCGTATGCTGCTCTATCATAGAAAGGGCTATAGCGCCGTTATGCGCTTCTCCACAAATCGTGAATCCATGCTTTTCCCAGTCCAACATTCCCTTCACATCGTTGCGGGCCAATGCTTCATCGTCAACCAATAAAACCTCAAACATCTTTCACCCCTCCTGTTCACTTCGCGTTATCATTGGAAATCTGATCTGCACTGTCGTATAGGCATCAGGTTCACTATCTAGAAAAACACCGTATGGCTCCCCGAAAAGGCGAACAATACGCTCATGGACATTGCGTACTCCCATGCCGCTGAAGCGTGTATTCGTGTTTGCTTCGAACAGCGCCTTAATCTGATCTTTCGACATCCCTCTGCCGTTATCTCGCACATCTATTCTTAATTCCTTGCTCTCCTCATAGATGCGAATCAACACTTCTCCCTCACACTCAGAGGCGGAAAGCCCATGAATAATGGCGTTCTCCACAATAGGTTGGAGCATCAGTTTCAACACGCTAAGCTGTAAGAGCTCATCATTTTCGACTTCAATCATCAGATGAACAGGTTCTACATATTTGTATTTTTCAATGGTGACATAACTACGGACATACTGAAGTTCTTCTTGCAGCGTAAGAAATTCATTCGTATTTCCAAGCACACCGCGCATGAGCTCAATTAAAGATTCAGATACCTCAACAATGTTCGGTACCCCGTTTAGCTTGGCTAAATATTTCACCGTATTCAGAGTGTTATATAGAAAATGAGGACGAATTTGAGCCTGAAGAACAGCAAGTTCCGCTTCACGCTTCTCCTTCTCCGTTGTCATGATTCCCTCAAGTAAACGCTTTAATTGTTCCACCATGCTTTTGAAAACTTGATACAGCTGACCGATTTCATCCTTGGAATGTATTTCGACAGTAGGCAGCGACATATTGCCTTCCATAACATGCATCATCATGGATCTTAATCTGCGAATATTTCTCGTCATGCGGGAAGAAACCTGTAAGGTGCCGATGACAATGATGATAAAAACGATAATAGCTACAGTAGCCAACATATGACGGATTCGCGCTGTTTCGGTTAATAGCGACTTCATGGGTACGAGTGCAAGCGTGGACCATCCTGTATACTCTGATTTGCGCATGACGACCAGATAAGAGGTTTGGTTAATGATCCTTTCAACCGAGCCATCTGTACCGTTAAGTTCCTGATTAAGCTTAATGATCGTTTCTCTATCCAGAGCGCTTGTGCTCGGTTGATAGATAAATTCGTTTTTCCTGTCTACGACGTATAACATACTATCCGATGTAGGTTTAACATCATATATTTTCCTAACAATTTCGTCATTCAAATCGAACATGACCATACCGATTAAATTCCGGTTATAGCGGAGTTCACGTCCGGTCACAATCGAATTATTAAAGCCGGTTTGATGAAAATAGGCGTGGCCCGATCCATTTTGCAGCAAATCGTCCATCATCGGGGTGAATAAAATGTTCTTGTCGAGCCACGGGGAGCCCACAAAAAATACCTTTTCATTCAAGCCGATAACAGCTACCCGCGAGATGTACGGCTTATAGGCAATCAGGGCGGATAAAAACTCCTCGATCCGTTTTTGTTCCTGAAACCATTCGTAGCTCGGTTCCTCCGTTTTGCTAAGCAGTGTGTCCAATACAGTTTTATTCGTAGCAACCACCGTGTTTAATCGGCTTACTTCTTCTAATCGGAGATTCAAGGACTCGTCTGCCTGACGGATACTTTCTGTAACAGACGTAATCGCATTGTTCTTGACCGTTTCTCTCATATACAAATAAACGATGCTCGTCACGGCCACGATGCCTAGCAGTGTAACCAGACTGAAGGCGACGAAGATTTTCCCCTGAATGCTTACCGTAGGTGAAATTAACTTCTTCAAGGAGGAAAACTTCATAGGTAGGTGCTCCCTTCTACTGCGCTTAGATTAGAAAAAAACATGAACCCTGCCCGGAAGCCCGAGCTTGATTCATGCTTTTATATTACTCACAACTAGGCGTTATGCATAGCCCTTGTCCATCTTCCTCCGCTTGGAGAAGAACGATTCCCGGGCGCGTCCGGAATGGTGCCGTGCGATCGTTTCCAAAAAAAGTAGACCAAAGTCTGCCGTCTCCATCGATAAACATCGTACCGTGGCCTCCATGAGGCACCCCTACACGTCTAGGGGTGTACGGGCCGTAAATGTGATCCGCTACGGCATACATTAAATCATAAGTGCCGTCTACCCGTTTGTCGCCATTCCATTCCGCTGCTCCGAGGATATACTTCCCTTTGTATTTTACGATGAACGCACCTTCATAACCGACACGCTGTCCGTCTGAACTCAGCAGCTTGCGGGGATCTTCCACGAATCCCGTCATATTCTTTTTCATTCGCGCTATTTTCCCGTCCTGCCAGACGAAATACACCTCGCCATCGCTATCCTGGAAAAAGCTTGAATCAATATCCGTATTCGTCATGCGCCCCATATCGATATAAGGACCTTCGACGTGTCCGGACACGCTTTTGATTAACCCGGTGCACCCGCCTTGTAAGGAATAAGTGATCCAAAATGTCTCATACAAATAAATCATCTCAGGTGCCCAGAGACACGGATTCTCATAAATATGGTTCTCCCATGTACCGTTCTCGGATAGATCCCATACTTTCGCAACATGATGCCATTCCTGCAAGTCAGATGACCTCCACACATGCAGCTGATCATTCCGGTCCCAGAAGTTGCGATGCGGCTTATCGGATGTCCCTGTCAGATAATACGTGCCATCAGGTCCGGTGCTGATATGAGGATCTCGAATAGGAAAGTCAGCTGCCGGTTTGAGACTGCCCACGGCACCTTTCTCCAACACCACGCCATCCGTCGGTCTTATGAAACCAGGACTGGCAAAAGTCATTGGAACGACAGCCGGATAATGCTCAACCAATGAATATTGACCACTACCTGTAAATGAGGCATAAAGCTGATGTTCGGGTCCATCGAATAGACTGATTTGCCCCCCATGGGGAAGAGCCAAATATCTCCGGCTGTAGGGGCCATAGATCGATTGGCTCACAGCAACAAACGTATCCGCAGCCTCGCTGCCCATCCGAGCAAAACGATCGGCACAAAACATGGCATAGTATCCATCCTGTTTGTATAAAAAAGCACCATATGCTCCGACTTGCACATTGCCGGTATACGATGGATCATCTTCTCGTCCTGCGACTTTCCACGGCTGTACCTCAATCATCCTCGGAATTTCGGCTAAGCCGGTCATATCTTCTTTCATGCGCGCAATTTGACCATTGCTGTAGACCCAATAGACAGCTCCGTCTTCGTCCTCAAATAACGAGGCATCCTGCCCATCCGTTGTCATCTTTCCCATATCTTCGTATGGCCCCAACACGGAATTCGACGTGCTTTTAAGCAATCCGGTACCGCCTTGGCTTAACCCGTAAGTAACCCAGAACGTTCCTTTTACAAAACGGATTTCCGGCGCGCAAATGCCAGTTGTGCCTGTCCCTTCCTTTTGCCATGTCCCCTCCAACTCTAAGCTCCATACGCTAATCGGGTCTGTCCATGTCTTCAAGTCCGTCGAAATCCACACTTGCACATTTGTGCCATCAACCGTTCCCGTCAAATAATACAAATGGTCCGGTCCGGTACAAATACTTGCGTCCTTCAAAGGAACATCAATCAATCGTTCAATGCTTACCGCATTTTCTGAATAGCTGGTACAGGCAGCCCATTCCGTTTCAGGATGTGGAGACTGTACGATAAAATCGTTCTGCATTGGATCCTTCCTTTCGTAATCGAAGAGTGCCTCAGATAAGTATAACGTGCTTTGTATAAACTCTTAATATAGAAAGCTGCGCATGAGGTGAGGAAAACGGACATCGAACCGCTTGCTTGAGCCTGAGGGAGATAAAATCACGGCTTATTTTCAGGAGAGTAGCCATAATAGTTGCGAAAAGCTCTTGAGAATGAATATAGACTCGGATAGCCGACACTATAAGCAACCTCCGTGATTGTCCGATCCTTTAAAGCTATCAACGCTGAAGCCTTTTCCATTTTCAGACGGTATAGATAACGATTGGGTGATACGCCTATGCGCTTCTTGAAAATATCAGAGAAGTAAGATCGATGAACCCCCGCCTCTTCAGCAACCTCTTTGATGCTGATTCCTTCCAACGCATGCAGCTGCATAAAATCAAGTGACCGTTTTAACCATGGGATGTCATCTACGTTCGTTTTCCCATCGTTTATCGTCGTTCCTTCTTTCATAAGAGCAGCAAAAACTCCATATAACTTTTCCTGTAGCTCGGTTGAAAAGCCGATGTCTTCAGTTTCGTCCGGTTGTTGATCCGAGATGAACTGTAGGAAGGTATCTATTTTTACCCAAACTTCCCGACTGCATCTTGCACGTAATACGGGAGTTGTTTGTGTTAATCCAAGCGAATGCAGAAGCGGTAAAGCTTGTGGACCTTGAAAAGCTATCCAAACAAGCTTTAAGGTCTCTTTTTGTTCATAGATACGATAGGAATAGGATTCATCCGGGAAAAAGCAGCAAAGATCATTCGATTGAAGAATCGCTTCCCCGCTTTCGGTTTGAAGAAGTAATTGGCCTTCAACCACGAAATGCAGGCTGTAGCATTCAATTCTCTTAGGCCCGACTTGATAGTTCGGTTTGGCAACGTTATGACCAACACGAATACACCACAAGCCGCTCATTTTTATAAACTCATTAGGATTTAAATAATCGTGTTGTGCATATTCGTGGGGATATTCCTGCATCGTATATTCACCTCAAGACTTAATAGATGGCTTTAAGATCATCATACCTAACAAAATGTTAAACGTATACGATTCTATGATATTTTAAAATTGACACTCACCTCTTATTCTTAATATATAATCACGAAATTTGGAGGAGTTATTGGATGAAGAAGCCTAATATTTTGTTAATAACTAGTGATCAGCAGCATTGGAATACGTTAGGTGCTTTTAACTCGGAAATCAAGACGCCGAATCTGGATCGTTTGGTGAAGGAAGGAACGACATTTACTCGTTCCTACTGTCCAAATCCGACTTGTACGCCGACTAGAGCATCCATCATTACAGGTATGTATCCAAGTCAACATGGAGCATGGACACTTGGCACGAAGTTGTTAGAGAATGTTCATACGGTCAGTGAAGATTTTCGTGAAGCCGGTTACCATTCTGCACTTGTCGGTAAAGCTCATTTTCAACCATTAGCTTCTACTGAACAATATCCTTCTCTCGAAGCCTACCCGATCTTACAAGATCTTGATTTCTGGAAAAAAAATAATGGACCCTTCTACGGCTTCGATCATGTAGAGCTAGCCCGTAATCATACGAATGAAGCGCATGTCGGCCAACATTACGCCCTTTGGATGGAAGAAAAGGGCTGCATGAACTGGCGTGATTATTTCCTGCCCCCAACCGGGACGATGGATCGCTCCATTCTTCACAAATGGCCTATTCCAGAGCAATATCACTACAATACCTGGATTGCTGAGAGAACCAACGCGCTTCTGGAGCAATATAAAGAAGAAGATCAAAGCTTTTTCCTTTGGTCCAGCTTCTTTGACCCTCATCCGGATTATTTGGCTCCTGAACCGTGGGATACGATGTATGATCCCGATCAGTTGACCATTCCAGAAGTCACGCCTGGTGAGCATGACCAAAATCCACCGCATTTTCAATTAACCCAATTGGAAAATCCCGATTTTCAACCTTGGCATGAAGGTGACTATGCGGTACATGGCTATCATTCCCATTCAGCCTTATTTTCGGAGCATGACCGCAAACAGCTGGTCGCAACGTACTATGGCATGATCAGTTTAATGGACAAATATATTGGAAATATTCTGAACAAGCTTGATGAATTGGGTCTTGCGGACAATACAATCGTAGTATTTACAACGGACCACGGGCACTTCTATGGTCAACACGGCCTCCAGGCCAAAGGCGGCTTCCATTACGAAGATCTTATCAAAATTCCGTTCATTGTTCGGTATCCCGGTCAAGTTCCTGCTGGCGTTACTTCGCCTGCCATTCAGTCATTGGTAGATTTGGCCCCTACCTTTCTATCTCTATGCGGTATTACGATTCCTCACCATATGACAGGTGTAGATCAGTCACAAGTCTGGCGCGGTCAGCAAAGCCAAGTTAGAGATCATGCGATTTGCGAGTTTCGTCATACCCCGACGACAATTCATCAAAAAACCTATGTGGAAGAAAGATATAAAATTACCGTGTACTATAACCAAACCTATGGGGAAATATTTGATTTGCAAGATGATCCGGGTGAAATCCGCAATTTATGGAATCTTCCTGAATATCAGACCCTGAAGTTGGAGCTTTTGTTGAAATATGCCTGGGCGGAATTAGGTAAAGAGTCTATGGCGATGCCTCGGGTTTGGCATGCCTAACGAGGATGAAGATCGTGAATAAATTCGGGAAGCATGGCCCTATTTATCATCTGCCGCAGGTAGGAGCCCCCCCTCCCCTGAGCGTACAATTCTTGGGGGTAAATTACTGCGAATCGGATTACTGCAATATTCGGGAGCTTGCGCAGGTAACTGTTATCGGCTTGGTACGTTCAGGACAAGGGACTGTTAAGGTTGGCACACGAACTTCGACTGCACGTCGGGGAGACGTATTCATCCTCCCTGCTGGCTGCTACCATGAAGTTGCCTCAGACTCACAGAATGAGGAACAATGGAGCTACATATGGTTAAACATTAGCGGCAACTGGATTCTTACGATGCTCGAAGCTTATCAATTGCTTCCCCATATCGTCGTGCAAAATAGCGGGTTAGAACCTCTTTTTCACGAGGCTATCGACAATGCTAAGCACAAATCCGCCCAGGAGCTGCAAACTGAACTTCAGGTTAATCTTATGCGAATCATCGTTTGCCTTTCTGAGGTATTGCGAAAACAAGGCGATACTTTAACGTCAACGGTTCAATCTATCAAACAATTTCTGGATAACAGTGTCTTCTCTCCTTACGACACATCAGAACTTTCCTCTCAGATTGGTGTTTCTGCCAGACACATGAATCGTTTATTTAAAAAAGAGGTAGGAACGACCCTCTATAACTATGTCATTGCCAAAAAGATAGAATCCGCTAAACGCATGCTGGTCGACACTCAATTAACGATAAGTGAAATTGGATACAAGCTGGGATATGTCGATCCCCATTATTTTTCGAACCTGTTCCACAGCAAAACAAATGTGAGACCTAGTGACTTTCGCAAGAGATTTCGTGCAATTCAATAGAAATACCCGCGAGGACCTATTTCTTCGCGGTTTTTTTTGACTTTGAATGGGCACTTCATTCACTCAGCAGAGTAAGCTTACATGACATGTAAATTTTAATTGATCAAATGCTTCGGATAAGGTAAAACTATTATAATAAACTTTTTTAACTATACTTGATTATGAAGGCGGATGAGATTGTGATAGTACAGGTCGACAACGAAACAGTTGCAAGTGAATACGTACACGGCGTATACGAAACAGTAGTAAAACGTAATCCTCATGAGAAAGAGTTCCATCAAGCAGTGAAGGAGATTCTTGAGTCCCTGATCCCTGTTCTCTCCAAACATCCGAAGTATATGAAACATGGTATCCTTGAACGAATCGTCGAGCCAGAGCGCTTGGTCACTTTCCGCGTGCCATGGGTGGACGACCAAGGAGTTACCCATGTAAACCGCGGTTTCCGTGTGCAATTTAACAGCGCGATCGGACCTTACAAAGGTGGTTTGCGTTTTCACCCTTCCGTTAATGCAAGCATCATCAAATTTCTTGGATTTGAACAAACTTTCAAAAACTCCCTTACAGGCCAGCCAATTGGCGGCGGTAAAGGCGGCTCTGATTTCGATCCGAAAGGCAAGTCCGATAATGAAATCATGCGTTTTACGCAAAGTTTCATGACGGAGCTTTATAAATATATGGGGCCAGATACGGACGTACCTGCTGGCGATATTGGCGTTGGTGCGCGGGAAATCGGCTTCATGTTCGGTCAGTACAAACGAATTCGCGGTGCATACGAGGCTGGTGTTTTGACTGGCAAAGGGATTATCTATGGCGGCAGTTTGGGGCGTACAGAGGCGACTGGGTATGGTTGCGTTTACTTTGTAAATGAAATGCTACAATCCAAAGGCCTTAGCTTTAACGACAGCACTGTCGTTGTTTCCGGTTCAGGCAATGTGGCGATCTACTCCATGCAAAAAGCGATGCAGTTAGGCGCTACTGTCGTAGCTTGCAGCGACTCTAACGGCTATATCTATGATAAAAATGGAATCGACCTTGACACAGTGCGCCGTTTGAAAGAAGTCGATAGAAAGCGAATCAGCGAGTATGTCAACGAGCATCCTACAGCCACTTACCATGAGGGTTGTGACGGCATTTGGACAATTCCATGCGACATCGCTCTGCCAAGCGCGACGCAAAACGAGATCAATGAGGAATCGGCTAAAATCCTGGTAAGAAATGGCGTACAAGCTGTTGGCGAAGGTGCCAACATGCCATCCACGTTGGAAGCCATTGAGGTATTCCTGAAAGCAGGCGTGCTCTTCGGACCTGCTAAGGCAGCGAATGCCGGTGGTGTTGCCGTATCAGCGCTTGAAATGTCTCAGAACAGCATGCGTTACTCCTGGCAATTCCATGAGGTAGACGATAAGCTTCATGCCATTATGAAAAATATTTACAAAAGTGCTGTTCAAGCGGCAGAGGAATACGGCCACCCGGGCAATCTGGTTGTAGGCGCTAATATTGCAGGCTTTACTAAAGTCGCAGACGCGATGATTGCACAAGGTGTTGTCTAGACTCTCGAAGATCAGGTTGCCACATTAGCTGGCAGCCTGTTTTTAGTTTTCACGGAATGTCTTTATGAAATTTTTCTGGTCCTTCGTAAACTGATACCCTCGTCGCTCGTAGAAATGGTGAGCCTGTACACGAGTTGGATGCGATAACAGTTTTATCCCCGAATATCCGGCATCCTTTGCCCACTGTTCAAGACTTTCAATCAACATGCTGCCAATCCCTTGACCCCTGTACGCCACATTGACAACGAACCCCAGGATGTTTACTAGTGAGTCAGCAAACAGTAATTCGTAGGGACTGCCATGAATATATCCAATCACCTCGTTATGTTGTTCATACACAAAGATGACATCTTTTGTTTTGGTTGTAAGGGTGACTAACTTCTCTTTTACTTTCTCTTCCGTAAAGACAGATAGATTCGGATTAAAGTGTTGGTTCAACAAATAAATATCCTGATAATCAGAAATCCTAACTTCTCTGACATTCTTATCTCTCAACTTGAACATCTCCAATCTTCACATTCCGTGTCACATTTTCGCCAAATAAGGAACATCTCTATGTACTAGTTCGCCTTTCTTTTTCATTGACCTGCCCGCTCTGCATCTATCCATTTGACTTTTCTTTTCGTTGTTATCCGATCTCTTATCTTCATAATCGGCACTTCGTAATACCTGTGCATCAGATAAGTAAACGAAATCATCAGAATCAGAGAAAATGCCAGCAAATACAGGCTGTGGCCGATCCGACTTGTTGTATTTTCCCGGCTGAACCAGACAAAAATATTCCAGTGAAACAAGTAATAACCGTAACTTTGCGAGCTGATGAAGCGGAAAAAGGCTCGTAATTTAGGGAAATCATCCATTCTGGGAAGATGCACTTCCAGATAGGCGATTAACATCGCGATAAATAGCGAAACGAAAGTGAACAAGAACGTCCGGTTAAACCAGGAATGATCCATCGTTTGATTTTGAATGCCGGTGTAAACCAAGTAACCGCTGAAATAAGCCAGTCCGCCTAACGCAAGCAGCAAGGAAACTTTGCCAGCCAGAAACTTCTGGTAGACATTTGTATGGTACGTTTTAATGCCCGCCAGAATAACGCCGAACATGAGACTATCAAGTCGAAGCGGAATTTGTTTGCGTATCCCGAAATCCCAAACCGGCTGACTGACCGATACATGATAGATACGAAGAAGGAGCGGAATAATAAGGATAAGAGATGTAAGGATGAAGAATGCGGCGGATTTATGCCGAAATTTTCCTGTAAAAAAGAGCGGTAGCGGGACCAGCAAGTAGAACCACTCTTCGATCGACAAACTCCATGAAATCGGCAAAAAAGATAAATCCTGTTCCTTGAAGTTTTGCAGAAAAATCAGATTCGTGACATCCACATGGTGATTAACAAATAAATAAGTCGTGAGCACCGCAAAATAATACAGAGGCAGCGTCCGGAACCAGCGGCGGAAATAGAAATTCTTGAGTCCTAACAAAGTACCGTTATCCACGATATCACGCAACAAAATGCCACCGATTAAAAAGCCGCTTAAAACAAAAAACAACTCCACCGCCAAATATCCGGTCACATAATTGAGCGGGTTGAAGTCATGATACTTCATGAAAAAGAACCCGAGTCCGTGGCAAAATAAAACTAGCAAGATGGCCGTGCTGCGAACGATATCCAATCCGGCATTGCGTTCCATTCCCCTGCTCTCCTTCCATTAAGTTCAGTTATGTAATCGCTTACCATTTACTATATAGTAAATGGATTTTCAATATGTCAAAAATAGACCCTTAGCTGCGCGCTAAGGGTCTTCAGGTTAACTAACTTCGTCTTCCGTGCGTTTCTCTCTACGAAACTCGCGTGGTGGCATCCCCGTGAATTTCTTAAACATTCTGTTGAAAGAATTAATGTTCTGATATCCTGAACTACTGGCGACATCCTGTATTCGCAGATCAGTTTCCAGCAGCATTTGCTGCGCCACCCGGATTCGTACCCCATTAATGTAATCAATGAAGTTTTCCCCCGTCTTCTCCTTGAAATACGTAGACAAATAGCCTCCTGTTATATGTAGGTGCTCAGCTACGATATCCAGCGTAATATCTTGAGCAAAATGCTTATTCACGTAGTCCACAACAAAATCAATGACTGGATCTTCATTTTTCTGATTACTTCGAATCTCCTCGCAGGCTGCAACAAGCAATTGACTGAAAAATTTGCGATAATGCCGACCCGAATAAAAGCTCTGACTCGTGCTCAATCCGGCGATAACGGGTTGGATGGCCCGTTCATCTAAACGCAGCACATGGAATGCTTTGCGTACCTTTTGGACAATGTCAATTAAAAATTCTTGATATTGCAGCACTGTTTCACACTTGCGTTCCATAAGAGCAAGCTGGCGATCGAGCAGATGAAGCAACTCCTGTGTATTCCCTGCTGCCAGATTGCAGTCGAATTGCTGTTCTTGAGCAGACGTTAGCAAATGTACGGATTGACGACCAGCAAGCTGTCGCACAATTTGCGTATCCTCGTTAAGCTTCCGTTCTTGCAGCAGCTTAACCGTCTGCTCATAGGCCTCTGTGAAATCAAACGATTGAGGAAATGCCGGTGAGATCGCGATGGTTAGAAAATAAAAATCAGCATCATGAGCTACGACGTTCAGTAATTCAGCCATATAAGCATCCATACGAGAATCGTCAATCTCATTAATGACCGATAGCATTTGCCGGCTCTCGATCTGAATAGTTAAGGAAGCGGGGAATGCCTTTAGCAAGCTATGATTAATATACGTATAAATGCTGTAAGTTAACGGGCCTGGCTCTTCTTTCATTTCCTCCCAGAACCTATCTTTGTACGTAATCTCGTACACGACGAAACGATATTCCTGAGTGGAAATCATATCAATGGCTCCTGGAGAGCCGCTATATATTTTCTTTAGTTTATTTAAGTAACTGTACGACAAGAGTTGGATATTCTTTTGAGCCAGATCCGATTGAATCCTTGCATTCGTCTGCAGCATATCATCCAGTTTCTGACCGATTAACTTAAACTCGCGAATATTGCTCTTAAATCGAACATCCTCACCTGCTGACATCTGCAGCGAGGATACCAGCTGCTTAACCGGACGGTTAAAGCGAACACTGAACAGTACGGATATAACAACACTCACGATCAAGGAAAGAATGAGTAGAACTAATAGTGTCACATTAAGTTTTGAAATCTGCTTCGAAATGCTTGCACTAGGTATGATATTTATATACGTGTACCCACTGTTCTGTCCGGTCTGATAAAAGTAATAGGTATTGTCACGCAGCAAATACGTTTTGTCTACCGGCAGTTCTGGAAGCTCCTCTCGATTAGCCAAACCTCCCGTTGAAAACAAAGGTAAACCCTGCTTGTTCAAGATTATGAAATTGGCGTTCACAGAACGATGAAAAGCTTCGAATAGCTGATTCGCATCCATCATCGCAACGATGTAGAAGTCATCATTTTGCCAGTGCTTAAGCACATAAGGGATGAACAATCCTTTGGTTGTCACATCACCTGCTTTATGAAAAGAATGCTCATAAAATTTGGACATGGGAAACATCCTGGCACTATACGTTTCGTTGAATTGCCTTTGCCAGAAAGAATCCGGGTAATCGGTGCTGGCATAGAACTTTTCGAACATAGATGTTCTGTCATTGGTCCCTATTCTGCTTAACGTTAGCGAACCTTCCTTGAAGACAATAATGGCATTGTCTACATAGATCAAAGGATTGCCAACAACCTTAATTATCTCCTGTTTGACCCTATCCAGCAGCGCATAACGAGCATTCCCGCTGGCCTTCTGAAGACGATCCACGTCATCGTTAAAATAAAGAGCATACATTTGCTTCTGAACGAGTTGAAAATGTTCCTCATATCTCTCTGAGGTAAATCGGATGTTCTGCGCGTTATAACTAATGATTTCATTCCTAATATTGTTCTGGAAAAACGTAAACGACAAGTAATTAAAAGACATAAGCAGCACAATGACAGTGAGAAAGCCTAGCAGCAAACGAATGAGCAAGGAAGACGTTCTAGATTGGACTCGCGAAAGTAAACGTATCCTACTCCCCTCCATATCTGTTTTTATGGTCTTTCCTATCTCAATGTATGTATTTATCATCTACGAAAAGTCTTACTTAAATAATACGGAAAAAAGCCTATTTTGCCTATTCACTTTTTCACGAAAACTTAACATATTTACGAATTTCATAGAAGAGGGGACAATTCGGAATTATTATGGATTACATTCTATAAGAACGGTGCTATGCTAATTTCGAAATAACAAGAACATCAACACCTAGGAGTCGCCGGGCAATGACGAATGACAGCACTTTCAAGTACTCATGATCGGGGGGGGATACTCAAATGAATAAGTTAGACGCAGCTGGAGCAAATCCGGAGACTTCCTTACCGGGCGTTCCCGGTCGAACTGTTCTGATGTGGAGGAAGATCGCAAAAAGCAAGAGTTTGCTTCTCATGTTCTTACCATGCTTGCTGTATTATTTAATTTTTAAGTATTTACCTATGTTCGGAATTGTCATTTCGTTCAAGGACTATAACCTGTACAAAGGGATATGGGCCAGTGAGTGGGTTGGTCTTAAGTATTATAAGATGTTCTTCCATAGTCCGGATTTTTGGATCATTTTGCGAAATACTTTTCTACTTGGCATTAATAAACTTATTTTCGGATTCCCTGCCCCAATTATCTTGGCCTTGCTTCTTAATGAGGTCAAGAACATGGTATTCAAACGATTTGTTCAAACCGTCAGTTATTTACCGCACTTCATCTCTAATGTCGTTGTTGCTGGAATGGTCGTTATGTTCTTATCTCCTTCTCAAGGATTTGTTAATCGTATGATTCAATCCTTTGGCTTCGAACCGATTCATTTTATGATTAAACCCGAGTTGTTCCGATTCATTTATGTTGGTTCAGAGGTTTGGCAGCATATTGGATGGGAGGCCATCATTTATTTGGCAGCACTTTCTTCCATTGATCCTTCCCTCTATGAAGCTGCTGATATAGACGGCGCCAGCCGCTGGAGGAAGCTTTGGAACGTCACACTGCCAGGAATATCCACGACCATTATCATATTGTTCATCCTTAATGTCGGTCGGGTGCTGGAAATAGGATTTGAGAAGGTATTCCTGCTGTATAACCCGGCCACCTATTCTACCGCCGATATTCTAAGCACCTATGTGTATCGTACAGGGCTCGTTAGCGGTAATTTCAGTTACGCTGCAGCTATAGATATGTTCACTGGAATTGTATGTTTCTTCTTCATCTATAGCACAAATGCACTAAGCCGTCGCCTATCACAAACAAGTCTGTGGTAATTCTTGAGGAGGATTCTTCCATATGACACGCTCCAAAATAACTTTATTTTCAGTCGTTAACATCGTCATCCTTCTAGGAGTTGTACTGCTTACACTCTATCCATTTATCTATATGGCCGCTGTTTCGCTAAGCAGCAACATTCATGTGCTCAAAGGAGAAATCAGCTGGTACCCAAAAGGCTTCAACCTTGACATGTATAAGGTCGTTTTAAAAGATCCGCGCATTGGCACCGCCTACTGGAATACCATTGTTTACGTCGTGTTGGGCACCACCCTTTCTCTTGTTATCACATCGCTAGGGGCTTACGCTCTTGCCAAAAAAGATATGGTATTCGGGCGTGGATTCACAATGATCATTATATTCACCCTATTCTTCAGCGGTGGGATGATCCCAACTTTCCTCGTTGTAAAAGAACTAGGCGTCATCGACACGGTCTGGGGCATGGTACTTCCTGGCGCTGTGAGCACATGGAATTTGCTCATTATGCGTACCTTCTTCTCCAATATACCAGTAGAATTAGAGGAATCGGGACAAATGGACGGACTGGGCAATTTTGGCGTTTTCTTCCGGATCGTTGTCCCTTTGTCGCAAGCGGTATTCGCCACAATCGGTTTGTTCTACGCGGTAGGATTATGGAACAATTTCTTGCTGCCGCTGCTATATTTACGAGATCAAGAGCTTTTCCCCTTGCAGGTCATTTTGCGCAACATCGTCCTTGCCGGACAATCGAACCAAGCGGACATTGCAGCAGTTGGCGATGCAAATGTTGTGCTGGAAGAACCGCTGAAGTTCGCAACGATCATGGTTTCCACAGTTCCCATCCTTCTCGCCTACCCTTTCCTGCAGAAGTATTTTGTCAAAGGCGTAATGATCGGGGCGGTCAAGTCTTAGCTATGCTGAGCAATACCCCATTAATGCTCAATGAGAAATTAGTAAAATGAAAAGGAGAGGTTCACGCATGAAGAAATGGACTACGACACTTGGATCACTATTAATCAGTGCCTCCATGTTGGTAGGCTGCTCAGGTACAACATCTACGCCAACAGCGACGGACGCAGGCAGTTCAACTAAGCCTGCAGTCAAGGCAGAAAAGCCCAAAAATACGTTTACCATGTTATTAGAGGTTCACCCGAATTGGCCGTATAACAAGGACTGGGTTGTCTGGAAGTGGATTGAAGAGAAAACCGGCGCCACTTTCAATGTTCAGCTTCCGTCTGGAGAACTGAAGGATACCATTAATCTGAATGTAGCTTCTGGTAACATGCCTGACATCACCTTCTTCAATCCTCGCGCAGATGCTGATAAATTTGGGCAGCAAGGGGTTCTCGCCAACATTCTGGATTATAAAGATGTCATGCCGAATTTAACAGCTTGGCTGAAGAAATACCCGGACATCGCGAAAGCTGCTTTGGCCGCTGACGGTAAAATGTACATGCTTCCCAATGAAGGCTTCGGTGAAACGAATCGAGTCATCTGGATGTATCGGGAAGATATTTTCAAGAAAAACGGGCTTAAACCTCCTGCCAATTATGAGGAACTGATTACTGTGGGCAAGAAGCTGAAGGAACTATACCCTAACAGCTATCCATTCTCCTTCCGAAGCGGAGCCAATCTTGGCATCCTTAACTTTGCCACCGCACAGTTCGGCACAATGAACGGTTTGTTCCAGGATGAGAAAACGGGCAAAGTTCGCTATGGTCCTATTGAGAACGAGTACAAGAAGATGATCGAGTTCTTCCAACGTATGCAAAAAGAAGGGCTTATTCCACCGGACTGGCTGACTTTCAACGTTCAACAATGGCAAAATGCCGTTTCTAATGACCAAACATTCATGATACTTGATTATATCGGTCGTCTCGATCTCTTCAACATCCCAATGAAAAAGACGAATCCTAGCTTCAATCTGGCATTCATGCCCCCTCCTGAGGGCGTACCCGGATTTAGTGTAAACCCTTATACGCACATTCTGGAAACAGGCATGACCTTCTCTTCCAAATCCAAGAAAGTCAAGGAAGCACTCCAGGCTTTCGATTGGTTTTATAGTGAGGAAGGTAAAGAATTGCTCAGCTGGGGCAAAGGCGACGAAGTGTACATCACTGAGAATGGGCAAAAGAAATTGCGCCCTGAATATCTGGATATAACCGATGTTCGTAAAAAGACGGGATTAGCGACGAATGGAACCTACACTTGGTTTAATTATGACGCTCATCTGATTCCTGCAACACAAGAACAGCGTAATGCCTATGATCTGGCCAGGAAACATGACAGTGTCTACCATGTGAGACCACAGTACATTGAAAGCGAGCTGTCCAATGTATCCTTGCTTCAAGCAGCCGTAGACAAGCACCGCAACGAGCAAATCACCAAATTCATACTAGGTCAACGCAGCATGGATGAATGGGATCAGTATGTTGCCGAAGCTAAAAAGATTGGTGTAGACGAGCTGATGAAAATCACTCAAACCGCTTACGACCGACTTAAGTAATACGCTTCTCTGTTAGTAGAATCAGTAAACAAAGAACGCCTTACCGGGAGCTGCCGCTTCCCAGTATGGCGTTCTGTTTAATCAGAGATAAGGAGAATGACAGATGAATTCACCCTTAAGTTTGACACAAGAGTTCACATTCGACGGGGCTTGGTGTTTTTTCGCCGATCCTCGTGCGCTCTACTATCAGGGTCAGCATCATAGAACGTATGTCGGCTGGTTGAATAGCACTGGAGATGTATGGATCGGCTGCTACGATCACCTCCTGGGAGCCTACGACACTTTCTTGATCCGTTCTGATCTTCAGCAGGATGATCACGCCAACCCATCCCTATACATAGACGAATCGGGGCATATCACGATCTTTTATTCCGCCCACAATGGGTCCAAGATGTACTATCGGACAACACGGTTGCCAGAAGACCTCTCCTCTTTCGGAGCGGAAATGCAGCTTCCTGCGAATACCGATGGGCATTTCGGCTACACCTACCCTACTCCAATCTATCTATCGGCGGAAAAAAGGCTCTATTTGTTCTGGCGTGGAGGCAATTTCAAGCCTAATTTCAGCGTGTCCTCGGATTTGAATCAAGGTGAATGGTCCCCGGTGCGCACGCTGATCATGGACAGCGGACAACGGCCTTACATCCGTTATGCCTCCAATGGGAAAGACACGATACATTTCTCCTGTACCGATGGACATCCGAACATTGAACCTTACAACAGTATTTATTATGCCCGTTACCGAGAAGGAGCCATATATCGGGCAGACGGCTCGTTAATCAAGCAATCTGTAGATTTACCGCTAGAACTAACCGAAATAGACAGAGTGTTCGACGGCACAAGTGCACAACGCAATGCCTGGATTTGGGATGTAGCCGAGGATGAGCAAGGCTATCCCGTCATCGTTTATGCCGTATTTGAGTCCTTGGAGGATCATCGTTACTACTACAGCCGATGGGATGGCGCACATTGGGTGACGAATGAGATCACAGCTGCCGGCCGTTGGTTCCCTCAAACCCCTGAAAGTGTTACAGAGACTGAGCCCTATTATTCTGGCGGAATTATTCTGGATCATTCCGATCCATCCATCGTGTATGTATCCCGGCAAGTACAAGGGACTTTCGAGATCGAACGGTGGTCTACTTCTAATCTTGGGGTCACGTGGTCATCTGCAGCTATAACGGCAAATTCTGCCTCCCATCAAGTGCGGCCATTCCTGACTCGTGGAAGCCATGACGGACAAGCCATCCTCTTCTGGATGAGTGGAGACTATATACACTACACGAATTACAATACTTCTATAAGATCATTGATTCCTACTTCCAGTTAACCTCTTCACCTGATTGAGTTGGAAAAACTACCGTTATTCTAAGCTGGCTTGCAGCAGAGGCTCCCCCTCAGTCACTTGATGACTTTTGGGGGAGCCTCTTTGTCTTTGGTTATTAGTTCGCGAGCCATTCTTTCAAATACTTTGCCACAAACTTATCATCGTTTAAATGCGGATAATCCGCGTACATCCGGTCAATCTCCTCATCTTGGCCTGGAGATAATACCTCATTTGGGTTCAGACACCATGTCCCTTTTAACAATCCTTGACGGCGCAGAACTTCATGTATGCCCGGAATGCAGCCTTCAAAATGGTGCGCCGGGTCAAAAAACGCGGCGTTCGTCTCCGTTACCTCGATATTTCGAGTTAACCATTGTTTGTCAATCTGCCCAGCATTTCTCGCTTGCTTGATTTCCTCCAGCAGCTCGACAGCCTTTTGCGTCCAAACCGCCCAATGCCCTAGCAGCCCACCGACGATGCTTTTTTCAACAGGAGCACCATAGACTTGAAAGCGGTAGGTTGTCAGCAAATCGTTAACAATATTATCATCATTGCCCGTATATAGAGCAATCTCGTCACGACGGCTTGAATAGCAGACGGCGCGAGCAACATCAATCGTCTGGTAACGATTAAACGGCGCCATTTTGATCGCGACAATCCCTGGAATTTCGGCAAACTGCCGCCAAAAATCAAAGCTGAACGTACGCCCGCCTACCGATGGCTGCAAATAAAAGCCGATGACCGGCATTTGACCGGCCACCTCTCTCGTTCGCTCTAGAATATCCGCTTCCTTCCAATCCTGCAGACCGCCCATGCTAAGGAGCCCTGCGTCATACCCTAACTTAAGTGCCAACTCTGATTCTGCCAGAGCCTGCTTCGTAGGACCGCAAATCCCTGCTACTTTAATAAAAGGACGCTCTAAACCCGCTTTGTCTACTTCCTCTGAAGCCATTCGCAGCACCGGTTCCAGTAGATTGACGTCTTTATTACGAATTTCAAATTGGGTAGAATGTACGCCAACCGCTATCCCTCCAGCGCCTGCCGCCATATAATAACGGGTTAACGCACGCTGATGCTGTTCATCAAGCTGACGGTTTTCATCCAAAGCCAGAGGATGAGCAGGAATCACAAGCCCTTCATGCAGCGCCTGCAGCTTGGTCTGAGACAAGCTTCCGCTTAAATTGGAAGGCATTAGAATTTCCCCTGCCTTTCTTGGAAATGAGTTTCCTTATTCCAAGTTGCACCGTCACTTGCCACCCATTCGGCAATCCAATCCAACATTTGGAGAAGTGTCACCCGCGGATAGCCGAATAGTTGAAAAGCTTTAGAGGCATTATTTAACAGCGCATCCTCCGCTTCCTGCCCAACAATGACAGGTTGCGTGCCCAGCCGCTTACCAAATTCATGAGCAATCCAACGCATGGAGATCGTTTCCGGGCCTGTTACATTCAAAAAATTCGGAGGACTTGAACAAATAGTCAGACTCCTCAGGGCAATTTCGTTGGCGTCTCCCTGCCAAATGCAATTCGCATGCCCCATGGTCACATCGATGGGCTTTCCGGCTTTTACCGCTTTGGCGACTTCCAGCAGCACACCATATCGAAGATCAATCGCATAATTCAGGCGATAGATGACCATCGGAATCTCATATTTCCGAGAAAAATATTCAAATATACGTTCACGACCGAGCGTTGATTGACCATATTCTCCAAGCGGAGATGGAGCTTGCGATTCTGTTGCACCGCCCTGGAAGACTGGGGTAAACGGATATATATTTCCAGATGAAAAGACCACAATGCGGGAATTTCTAAATTTTTCCGCTACGCGTCCCGGCAGGTACACATTCATTGCCCATGTGAAATGCTCGCGTCCCGTAGTCCCGAACTTATTGCCTGCCATGTAGATGATATTTTTCACATCAGGAAGTTTTTGCAACTGCTCATCATCCAACAGATCGCACGCAATCGTGTGGATGCCCTCCTGCTCCAGCTGCTCTTTCAAGCCATGCTCCGAAAATCGCGAAACACCCCAAATTGTTTTTTCAACACCAGCTTTCTTCAAAGCATTCCTAGCAAGTCTCGCTAAGCTTGGCCCCATCTTCCCCCCAATACCAAGCAGCATGATATCCCCATCCAACGCAGCCAGATCCTGAATTAAGGCTTCTGACGGCTCCGCAAGTTTGGCTTCCAATTCTTCAATTGATCTAATCATGCCTGACCTCCTTGTGTAGATACTTGCGGTACTTGCAGCAGTCCATATGAATCTCGATCCACATACAAGGTGCAATCCGAATGTGTCCGCAAGATGGATGCCGGGCAGGAAGTAGATATGGGTCCGCGAAGTGTTTGTTCAACAGCAGCGCGTTTGGTTGGTCCTGGAACAATACAAAATAAGTGCGCGCCAGCCATCATCGTCGGTATGGTCAAAGTGAGTGCATGGGTAGGAACGGCATCGAAGTCCGGGAAACAGCCGTCATTGACCTGCTGTTGGCGGCAAGCAGCATCGAGTTCAACCGGTTTAATGATGAAGCTGTCTGCAAAATCGGCCACAGGAGGATCATTAAAAGCAATATGACCATTTTCCCCGATACCGAGGCAGATGATATCAATTGGCGCAGCCGCAATCAGATCGCTATAGCGTTGACATTCCTGCTCAATAGTCGTAGAGCTCTGAATCAAGTGAAGCTCCCCGGGTTTAACTAATTTGAACAGTCTCTCTGATAAAAACTGACTGAATTTTTGCGGTGCATCATCGGGAAGACCGATATATTCATCCATATGAAATGCGGTAATACGAGACCAGTCGATGCCTTTCTGATTCACGAGTTCCGCCAGAAATTCATTTTGAGAAGGGGCCGCCGCAAAAATGATCCTTACTTTGTCTTTTTGAGACAGCAACTCTTTGATCTTCGTTGCTGCCTCTACGGCAGCTGCAGCCCCCATGATTTGGCGATTTTCAAAAACTTTCACTTTAAGATGCTTTGCTTTCTCTTCTTTCAGCGACGGATGGCTAAACAGCTTTCTTAATCCCTCTAGGGATTGCTTGGTCCCCTCCATTTTACTGCCGCCAGGAGGAATGTAGTGAGTCTCTATGACATATAGCCCCTTGTATCCCTCGTTCTCCAAATCATGAATTTGTTGCATGTACGGAACTCTACCGGAGCCGATTGGCACGCAGGAGGGCTTGCCGCCGCTTTCGATCAAGGCATCTTTCAAGTGCACATGGGCTAACAGATTTTTCACTTCGTTATACACTCGGGGATAAGACCAGATCTCTCCCAAAGCTTCATTGCCGGGATCCCATAAAGCTTTCAAGCTTGGAGAGTTGACCTTCCGAATAAGCTTAGCTACTTCGAAAGAATAACCTCCGTTGCAGGAGCCCTCATTCTCTAACAACAAAATGATGTTGTGCCGTGCAGCAATTTCAGCTGCTTTTTTTAAGTGGCCTGCGACTTCATCTGCGTACTGCTCAGGCTCTTTCTCACGCCAAAAGGAAAAAATCCGAATAAGGCCAGTGCCAAGTTTCTCAGCAATCTCAATTGTTCGAGCAAGCTTTTCAAAATGAGCATCAACACTCTCCTCCTCCTGCCCGAACCTGTCCCCGGCTTCAACAGGCCGAGTTGGATCAAGTGCGCATTTAAATAAAGGTGAAGCCAATGCAGATATGTGCAGGCTTCGATTATCGACTTCTTGACGAACCCGCTCTACCTGCTCATCCGTCAGATTGGCTACATTTATTCCGTCCACCATGCGAACTTCCACGTATTTCAAGCCTTCGGTTTGTATCCAATCCAGCGCTTCTATGAAATCATGGCTTACTTCATCGCTAATGACGCCAAGTCGGTCCCATATCATAAGTTATACACTCCTTCAATAATGCAGATTGTATGTTCAGCAGAAGATAGTTTAGAGCTTGACCGTTTTCCCAGTTGCCCGGCTTTCGTTCGCCGCTTCCAGGAAGCGAATGATTTCAACCGTTTCTTGAGGATCAATTGATGGCGTTCCTGATTGGAACATGGCTACCGCCGCCTCGACTAGGCCGGCATATTTTGGTTTCGGATGCTTGTCGCCATCAACGAATTCCGTTTTGTTCACGCGATGGATGACAGCCCCAAACGTTTTATTTCCCTGTCGGTTGCCGCGAATTGTCCCAATTCGGCCATCCTCCCAAACACCGACGGCCAGTTCATGGAACTCGCTCGTGCTTGCGGTCACCTGCACACACCCTTTGCCCATTATGCGATACAACATTTCGGCGGCGTGAATCCCGTACCAGAACAGACCAGGCTGTGTTGGCTGGAGTTCTGCAGGTCCGTAGCAATCGGCGCCAATAATATCAGCACTATTCTCTGAAAGGGAATCAACCAGCCCTTGTTCATAACGCAGCGAGGATGCACTCATCAACGGCACGTGATACTCGGCCGCCAACTGTACGATTTCCTTCGCATCAGAGGTCGAAACGGCAAACGGTTTATCGATGAACACCGGCTTCCTGAAGGGAGCAATTTTACGAAACTGTTCCAAATGAATGCGTCCGTCTACAGAAGTTAGTAAGATGGCATCTGAACGTTCCGCTACTGCCTCTGGAGAATCAAGCAGCTGTACACCGTGCTCGTCCCGAATCGCACTTGTGAACCGCTCCAACCTCGAATAGCTCAATTCAAAATCAGGCGATCCGCCGGGAAAAGCATAAGTAACTTTCCCTCCGGGAACATGAAACTCATGATCTTGCTCGTTTAGCAACTTAGTGAAAGCTGTGCAATGGGAAGTGTCAAGTCCGATCATCCCAATAATTAATGATTTTGGGTTAGTCATAACAATCAGCCCTTTCTGTGCTTTTCAGCTATTTTTATGCTTGTGATACGAGCCTTCCTTCTTTAAAAGTGTTCAAAATATGTAACGATCCATCATCCTTAAACGCAAACAACACGATATCCGCCGGAGCATGTTGTTGAAGCCCTTTAGCCGTCGGCAGGCCCATTAACTCAGATGGCCGGATTGATGCCATCTCCCAGGCATCAGCCAAACTGCATAAGCCTTTCTTCACCAAATGCTGAATGCCCCATACCAGCATTTGTGCGGATCCTGCCAACACCTTGGCATTTTCAGCCAAATGCAGCTTGCCGTCCGGCGCCAGCACGACCTCGCCGCCAATATGCGTGGTATAACGTCCCGGTTCAAGTCCGCTTAGGTAGACTGCATCACTGACGAGAATTGCTTTGTCGCCTTTCACCTTCATGAATACTTTCAGCACCGACTCGGGTAAATGGAAACCATCAGCGATCATACATGCCCAGAGCTCATCTGCCGCCAACTGCTCCCAAATATAATTCGGATGCCTTGGCAGCATCAGGTGAGCTGCGTTACCGAGATGCGTGGACACCTTTGCCCCGGCAGCAATCGCTGAACGAATCTGTTCTGGCGCAGCATTGGTATGCCCAATTGACACCGTAACACCACTTTCAGTACAAAGCCTGATAAACTTATCGGAATCCGGCCATTCCGGCGACATGGTCACGAAGGTAATACGACCTTCCGCAGCTTCCTGCCAATGCTGGAATAACTCCCAATTCGGTGCTGTAACAAACGATTTCCCATGCGCTCCCCGTGGTCCATCTTCGGGTGAGATGAACGGACCCTCCAGATGTATGCCGCGAATGCAGCTATCGGATAGGGGATCCGTACGACAGGCTTCCGTTATGGTGCGTAATATCTGACTAATCTTGTCTTCACTGTTCGTGATTACCGTTGGATAATAGGTGGTGACTCCCTTTTTCCAAATATTACGTGTCAGCTCCATAACTGTCTCCTTCGCTAACGGAGCTTGATTGAAATCTCTTCCCGCGTAGCCGTTGATTTGCAAATCGACCAGACCGGGGCCGATCCATGGCAGCTGCTCCTGAAGCTCAGCTTCCAGCAAGCAAATATTTTCAATGTGACCATTAGCGATGGTTACGTCTATCGGCAATCCTGTACGATAATGTCGACCTGTAACAACGGTCTTCGCCTCACGTTTTGTCTTCTCTTCCGGCAACCCTATCCCCCCTACAATTTCCTAAGTCATGTCAGCTGCAGAGGACTATTTCAGCATAATCTCTTTCCCGCTTCGTGCCGATTCATAGATTGCCAGAATCAAATCGACAGCTTTTCTGCCTTCTTCTCCCGGTACCATGGGATCTCTGTCCTCACGAATAGCTTGGATTAAATCATCAACCAATATAAAATGCCCGTCGTTGGCAATCTGGGAAGGATCATTTTTGGCGCTTACTCTTGGCTCCACCTTAGGCGCTTCTTCTTCACTGTCAGCAAATTTCCACTGCTTGAAACCAGTATCGTCAAAAATAATCGTGCCTTTCTCTCCGTGAAGTTCGAAGCGCGTCTCCTGCCCCGGATACACAGAAGTAGTTCCTTGAATCACGCCGAATGCGCCGTTCTTGTATTTCACAACCGCAACTGCCGTATCTTCCACTTCAATCTCACGAACCAGCGCGGACGAATAGGCAAAGACAGATTGGACATCTCCCATCAGCCACTGAATCAAGTCGATGCCATGCACACCTTGGTTCATCAGGGCGCCTCCTCCATCGATAGCCCAAGTACCTCGCCAGCCGGCGCTTTTGTAATACTGAGGGCTGCGGTAGCTTTTCTGATAAGCATCGCCAAGCACCAGCTTACCCAGCTTGCCAGCTTCTATGGCTTTTTTCGCGACAATAGACGCCTCAGTTACGCGGCGTTGAAATACGCAGCCGAGCTTCACATTTGCCTTGCGGCAAGCATCGATCATAAGCGTCATGCTTTCCGCAGTGATATCAAGCGGCTTTTCACACAACACATGTTTGCCTGCCTGTGCCGCCGCAATGACGACTTCCGAATGATAGCCGCTTGGTACCGCTACCGTAACTGCATCAATATCGTCACGCTTCAGCAGCTGCTGATAGTCCTGATATACATGCGGAATCGAAAAATCAGCGGCTAATTTTCCTGCCTTTTCAATCTCAACATCGGCAATACCAACCAATTCTGCTTGAAAGTTCCCCTGAATTGCCTTCGCATGAGAGGGAGCAATAACTCCGGCTCCTATAACAGCAAATCTCATCTTTTCGCTCATATCATCACTCCTCCTCTATTGTTACTTCACGATCTGCTCAATTCCTGTCTCACTTGAAGCATATACACTCTCGATAACAGAAACGACGGTTTTGGAATACGCACCGGAACAATCCAGCCACGTATCGTTTGTAATCGCATCCATAAAATCTAATAATTGCTGGACCAAAGGCTGCTCAGCCGGCTTCAGCAGGACAGGCTCGTACATACCGTTACGACTTATGGACAGGCCCTTCCCCGTCTCCAGCTTGAGCATACCCTTTGTAAAAATAAACTCCGTTTCATTACGTGAAACTCCTGGATATCCGGATTGCGTAATCACAGCCGGAACACCGGAAGAGGTTTCCATATACATAATCCCGCTGCCTTCAACATCTCCACGTTTTTCATGGAAGCTTACGGATGCCTTCACCTTGGTGACCCTGCTTTGTGTCATCCATTGAATTTTATCAATAGAATGCGCTCCCAGATTCGTCATGATGCCTCCACCTGCTTTACTCTTCTCGAAGAACCACCCGGGTCGATCTGCTCTATAGTAGTTTACGTTCCGCGTATCATTAATCATGACAAGCTTTCCAAGCTCGCCACTCTCAATAATTCGTCTAACCTCAATATTCTCTGGAAAATAATGTTGCGTATGACCAACCATTAATTTAACTTCATTCCGCTCAGCAGCAGCAATAATCTCATCGCATTCCACTGTATTTAAAGCCATCGGCTTTTCAAGTAAAATATGAGATCCATAATCGGCACAGCGGATAGACACTTCTTTATGCAAAAAATGTGGCAGCGCAATCACAGCAATATCCGGTTTTTCTTTCTGCAGCATTTCTTGATAATCTGTATAACCCCTAACGCCATATTTCTTTGCCGTCTCCGCTGCCAGAGATTCATTTATCTCAACAACGGCAACTGGCTCCAATCCTTCAATCTCACTTGCTGCTTCTAAATGTTTGACACCTATAGCCCCTGCGCCCAATACTGCCAGCTTCATACCTGATATCCCTCCCTCTTGTGCGGTCTGTTGTTACCGTCCACCTTAATTCTAATCATAGTTGTAATAGTAAGAAAAATAAATCTGCAGTACTACGAATTATGCACATAATTACGAATCATTCGAATATTAGTGAATCTTCCGAAAAATCGACTATTTGACGAGAAGCACCAAGAACAAAAATAGACCCAAAGCATTACGCTGAGGATCTACATGTCAAATATCGAATTGCCTTCTTACAGCTCCAAGCAAAACTCACTCAAAACATCGTTCACTTTCACGGGGGTACCGCTTTCCATGCTTCTTTCCATCGCTGTCAGAATAGAAAGGGTGTGAATCCCCTCCATCAGATCCGGTTTCGGCGTTTCGCCATGTTCCAGACAATCAGTAAAATATTCAATGTAATTTTGATACTCACCCGCATGATGACTTGTTCCCTCAAAACGGAAATAGTACGGGAATTTCTCTTCGAACGTATGGGTCACAGGCTGCTCCGGCGGAAAATGCGTATGATACAGCAGATTAGAGTAGACAGCTCTACTTGTCCCTTTCGTCCCCCTAAGTGTACAGCTTATACCCGGTTCAATATGCTGCAGCGAGGGTTTGGTGTAGGAACCGGACACTTGGGCGATTCGTCCCTCTTTATCTTTCATCACAAATCTCATCGAATCTGGCGCTGTTAATCCATACTCCTTGTTCGTATTGCTCGAGTGTCCGTAACCGAACACTTCTTCGATTTCTGGCAAATACCATTTGGCCAGATCAACGGCATGAATCATAAAATTATATAACCAACTGAATCCCCGCTGCCTGCTCCAATCTTTCTGCAAAAACCAGCGAGAATCCGATATGTAGGAAGTTTCTACGGTATCTACTTCGCCATGGTAACCTGCTAAGAAATCATTGCGTTGATGGATCATCGGCTCAAAAAATCTGGAACTCTGTCCCACAAAAACATGTTTGCCCGAGCTCTTCCATACCTGAAGCAGGCCGCTGGCTTCTTCCAGAGAATGAAGCATCGGTTTGGTTACAATGACATGTTTGCCTGCTTCTAACGCCATTTGGATATGCCGGCCGTGCAGTTGGTCCGGTGTATAGATAGCTATGACATCGATCTCAGGATCATTGAGCAGATCCATATAGTTAAGGGTATATCGCTGAAACCCGAATTCATCTTTTCGCAGCTTGCACATCTCTTCATTAATGTCGCAAACATTCACCAGATCCCAACGTTCACTTTGCATTGCTGCAGAGATAATGCTGCGTCCTTCCCCAAGGCCGATAACGCCTAGTTTGTATTTAGGCTTATTCATGCTGTTTACAACTCCTTCTTTAAAAATTTAGCTTATCAATCGTCCCATCGTCTGCTGCCTGCTATCCTTTGACGGATCCGGATGTCATCCCGGAAATGATATATTTTTGGCCAATGAGATAGATGACGATGACCGGTAGTGTTGTCAGCACAATATCCGCCGAAACTAAGTTCCAATTCACCTGAAAACGTCCATAAAAGTTATAAACGGCTAACGTCATCGGCCACTTCGTCGAAGAGTTCAAATAATATAAGGGAAGCACAAAGTCGTTCCAAGCGCCCATAAAGTTCAAAATAGCGACTGTCACAATGACCGGTACTAAAAGAGGAAGAACAATCGCGTAAAACAGCTTGAATGGAGGGCATCCATCCACAATCCCTGCTTCGTCCAACTCTTTTGGTACGGAGGCTACGAATCCGTAGATAAGAAATACACTGAATGGGATCGAGCCGACGGCCAGCAAAATGATAATGCCAAGCTGCGTATTAATGAGATGCGTCATTTGCATGACTTTGGTCAAGGTAACAAAGTTAACCGGCATCGCGATGCCCATAATTACGAACAAATAAAGAATCCGATTCATACGCGTTCGGTTTCTAGAAAATACATAAGCTGCAATGGAAGCAAGCGCTATACCCAGCACAGTTGATACACTGGCATATAATAGGCTGTTAAAAAATGATTGGATTAATTTGCCTTGCTCAATAACAATGGCATAATTGCTCCAAGCCAAGCTTTTCGGCAGGTTCATACTCATCGTGTTCGCTTCCAGCTGCGTTTTAAGAGAATTAATGACGATCAGCAGCAGAGGAATGAACATGAGCAGGCTAAGTACCCAAGCAAACACATTTCGAAGCAGGGAGATAACGGGGTTTATTCTCATGCGCTAATCTCCTCTTCTTTGGCCATCAACCGAATCACGAAGTAACCGACAATGGTCATAAACAAGAACAGAACGGTTGACAAAGCTGTACCTACGCCGTATCTGCCTTGCGAAAATTCCTTGAAAATCGTCGTATACAGCACATCCGTCGCGTAGCCAGGGCCTCCGTTCGTCAAAACATACACAACTTCAAAGACTTTGAGACCATGCAATAAATTGAGCACGGTGGTAACGACGAGAGCAGGCATCAGAAGTGGCACCGTAACATATTTGAACTTTTGCCAGCTATTTGCACCATCGATCTGTGCAGCTTCATAATAGGTTTTCGAGATCGATTGCAAACCAGCGAGCAGGATGATCATGATATAACCTACACCCTTCCACGTATCGACGGCGATAATCGATTTGAACGCCCAATTCACATCAACGAGCCACTTTTGCGTCAAGACATCTAGGCCGATTGCGCGCAGTGATTCATTCAGGAGGCCGGTAGCTGGATTGAGCACAGACTTGAAAATAAGGCCGACCACAAGCATCGGAACGATCGAAGGCATGAAAATCATCACACGGTGAAACCCTTTCATGCGAATGCCCTCATTAAGAGCAATGGCAAATGCAAGTCCGAGAACCGTCTTCAGAATCACCGTCGATATCGTAAAATTGAGTGTATTCACAATAAATTTCATGTACTTCTCATCAGCTGAGAACAGCGAGCTGAAATTATCAAATCCAATGAACTGAATATCGCTGGAATACATGTTCCAATCGGTAAATGAGTAATAGAAGCCCATCAAACCCGGTATGATAAAAAAAACCAAGTATAACCCGAGTGTCGCCCAACTGAAATAGGAAGGATAAATCTTATTGTTCATAACGGTAAGCTCCCCACTCCGAATAGAATACTAATCTCTTTTATTTGGCCCAGGCTGGGTCTTTGGCCACTCCTGCCATGTCAGCTCTCCGTTTATCAATGCTTTTCAACACATCGATTGGCTCCATTGCCTTGCTGAACATCGCAACCATATCTTTCCCCATATCCATCCATTGCGGATTGACATAGTTGACATAATCCTGCAGGTCCGTTCCTCGCTTTGGATAAGCCGCAAACAGCTTCTTCTGCTCATCGGTATATTTATCCTTAAGTCCTGTGAAGTTTAGATTGGAGACCGTCTTGTCGTTGTCGACCATATATTGCAGATTTTCCGGTTTGGCTAAAAAGGCTAGATACTGCTTCGCCTCTTCCATATGTTTTGAGCCGGAATAAACGAACTTACTCGGACCACCCGGATTGATGTAATAAAATTGATTGTCGGCAAGCGGAATTGGGAAAAATCCGAAATCTTCGGCTTTCAGCTCGGGATTAATTTTGGTGACATCACCAGGTGTGCTTTGCGTTGACAGGGACATGGCGAATTTACCGCTAGCCAGTTTGTTCGCTGTATCGGAACCGGTGTCAGAGAACGTGTTCTCACCAAAAAATCCGAGATCATACATTTCCTTCAGCTGAGTCAAGGATGTTTTCATGCTTGCATCATCAACAAATTTCTTTTTGTTTGCGTTCAGATCGTTGTAAAGATTAGGCGTAACTTCATCATATCGAGGTCCCGGTTCTGCAAACCAAAGTACATGGTGCCAGCCGTCTGCAATAGGTTCATAGATCGGCGTAATGCCGACTTGCTTAATTTTCAAGGAAGCTTGCTTGAATTCTTCATAAGTTTTTGGCACGCTGATCCCGAGCTTCTCATAGATCTTTTTGTTATATACAACGACAAAGCTGTTGCCGGTATCCCAAATCGTAAGCGCATACACTTTTCCGTTTAATGAAAGCTGCTCCAGTGAAAGCTTATCCTCCCGTTGGGTCCATTCCTGATCGCTCAGATCGACGGCGTTCTTCTCTACGTTGTAATTTAAACTTATCTCGCTTTTGCCGCTTTGTCCGCCGAATAGATCCGGACCTTCCTTAGCATTCAACTTAGTCTTCAATACATTAAAGTATTGGTCGGCTGGAATAATTTGATAATCGATACGGATGCCGGTTTCGCTCTCAAACTTTTTAGCGAGCTGCATCTCTGTATCCTTAATCCACCCTTGACTTGCAATATACGTTAGCGTTACGTCTTTCTTAGCGGGAGTTTTGCTATCAGCTGCAGATGTATTGCTTTTGACTGCGGGCGATGAAGCATTACTTGTCGCACTTGGTGCGGATCCACTACTGCATCCTCCAACCAATGCCACGGTAAATACGGATACGGCCAACATCCATAACGGCTTTTTCATAACACCACTCCCCCCTTGGGTATGACCCTTATAAATCCGCTTACATTTCGGGTATGCCCTCATTATAGATGCCTTGCCCGCGATCTAACATGGAGAAATCCGACTCCTTTTATGTACAAATTTGACTTGCATGCGCTTTCAAGAAAAGCTTTGACAAAACGGTCAGCCCAATGGAAAATGAAAGCATCAAAGGCACACCAACCGCTTGGAGGCAGGTTATGTGGACGAAACACCGCAACATACGATCGATTCTTTTCTCCACCTACTCGTTCATTATCGTTATCGTGTTCACCGTTCTGGTTGCCTGGTTCTATGTATGGGCCTCCGATCTGCTGCGGAAAAATGCGACAGATACCTTGGAAAGCATGGGACAGTCCATGCAAGACAACATTGATTCAGAGTTCCATAAATTAAACGATGTTTCGCTGAATGTGATGTACTCCAATCTCGTGAAGAATCATTTTCAGAGCTATCTGTCCCTCACAACCAATTCGGAAGAGAAGCAGCAAGAGAACGTTAGTGCAACTAGGGCTGAGAAATCTGTGCAAAATGCCAAAGAGTTGACTGACATTCTTACGGCTGCAATCGGTCCATCTCGGCCTGTTGAGCAGCTGTATTTGTATGATTTCAAAAGCAAAGTATATGGCAACGGTTTTGATAATGGAGAACGAACCTATCTTCCCCAAGATAAACCGTGGTTTAACGCAGTGATGAATAACGCAGCCGGAAAATACATTGCTCTTCCTGTCCCCGATGAGGAAATGTCACGTTTCATCTCCTCTCAAGAGAAGCAGTTTTCGATATCTTTGTTCCGTCTTTTCTACGATAACTACAATACGCCAATGGGAATTATCGAAGTGAAGCAGTACTTTAATCGCATATTCAAAAGCGCCATAGATTTTACTGAACGCAATCCCTACCAAGCTAAAGTCCTCGTCTACAATAATGCCAACGAAATCATCTATCCCACGAATGCGGATAAAGAACGATATTTGCCCTATTTGCGGTATAAGGAGACGGATGGAACAGCCGGAGACCAATCGTTTTACAATCAGGATACGGGGGAAAAAGCGCTGTTATCACTGCATTACTCCGACTTTACCGGGCTCAGTACAGTTATTATCGTATCTGAAAACAAGTTGCTGTCGCCTCTTTTCACCTTTGCGAAGCGCACGGTGCTAGTAGCCCTGGTTATTCTGCTCTTGGCTATTTTACTATCCTTTCTTGCGGCAAAACGGATTACAATGCCGATTCAAAAAATTCATCGTTCCATGCGAACCATGCGGCTGGAAGACCTAGGCAGCGAACGTGTTGCTACACCCCAGTTAAATAGCGGATTAAACGAACTGGACCAATTGTATTGGTCGTTCATGAAGATGAGCGCGCGGCTGAAGCAATCCATGGATGATTTGCTGATGTCGCAGTACCAAGAACTGCAAGCGAAACTGATTGCTCTGCAGACGCAAATGAATCCGCATTTTCTGTATAATACACTAACGACAATCCAGGTAATGGCGCAGGAAAATATGAACGCGGAAATCGTTGCCATGACAGAAAATATGTCCGACTTTCTTCGTTATTTCTCGGCAGACGGTTCCCTGGTCGCTCTCAAGGAGGAAGTTCTGCATACCCGAAAATATTTGGAAATCAATCAAATTCGCTTCGGGCGCAAGGTTCATTTCGAATTTGACATCGATGAGCAGCTCACTGAACTACGTATACCAAAACTTATTATCCAACCATTAGTAGAAAATGCGCTCAAATTTGCAACCAAACATCAGCCGCCATGGACGATTCGTGTGAGTGGGACAATCTCAGCTGAACATTGGCAAGTTGAAGTTGCCGATACGGGAGATGGTTTTAGTGAGGAAAGTTTGGTGGTTCTTCATCGGAAAATCAAAGAGATTGATAAAACAAACGTGCTTCCTTTACTCCAACTAAACGGAATGGGACTGTTAAATATTTATATCCGCATGAAACTGATGTACGGTAACAATACCATTTTCAGGATTGTAAACGGGCAAGGCGCAACCGTTATTATTGGCGGAACACTTACGCAAGGGGGTATCAACGAACATCATGGTCATGGAGGAACGGCTGTTCGTTAAGGTCATTGTCGCCGAAGATGAGGATTTGATCCGTAATAATCTTGTTAAAAGAATTGAGAACCTTTGCGATACGGTAAAAGTCATAGGAGCAGCGCAAGACGGCAAAGAAGCGCTTGAGCTGGTGCGCCAAGATCAGCCTGATCTTATCGTGACAGATATTCGCATGCCCGTTATGGATGGGCTGGAGCTTATCAAGTCGCTGGATAGCTACTTTCCTCGCATCCGCAAAATTATCGCCAGCGGCTATGCCGATTTCGCCTATGCCAAGGAGGCTATGCAGTATAATGTCAAAGATTATCTGCTCAAACCGGTTTCAACAGAGGAGCTGCAGCGCGTGCTATCGCGGAACATTTCGCTTATTGAGAATGAGAGGGCTCAGTTTCAGGACCATTTAAAAGGTTTGAACATGCAAACGGCCCAAAATCCCGAGGATATCGTTCAACTTGTCCGTGAGTTTATGCGCGAAAATTTCACCAAAGAGTTAAGCCTTGAGCAAATTGCAAGGCATTTTAATTTCACAGCCTCTTATTTAAGCAAAATTTTTATCAAATACACCTCAGAACCTCCCTCCCGTTACCTGATGACCCTGCGCATTAATGAGGCCAAATACCTGTTGACGCATTATCGCAATTTATCGATAAAAGAAGTCGGCGAACGTGTCGGTTACCTCGATCAGTTTTACTTCAGCCGTATTTTCAAACAAATGACCGGCTTCACTCCCAAGGAATATCAAAGATAAGGCTGCCGAATTTATCCGTGAAGGAAACCCTTCTCGGCGTCTATCGGTGCTTTAATAATTGCCGGCAAAGCGGCTCGGCGGCGGCACATTCCCTTCTTTATCGATGCTGTCCATGTACACGGCTCTCTTCGCGACTGTATCCTCTGCTGCATCCAAGGCTTTCACATTGTCGCCCTGAAACAGTTCATCAATAATCCATTTCTGCCCAAACCCGGCATGAACCACCTCATCGGCCCAATCGAAGTCCTGGAAAGTCGTCATTAACGGGTCCTTGGCGACATCCCGGCAAAATTCCCACTCCTCTCTTTTTCCCGGTGGATATTTCATCGCCGCTTTCTCAATAGCAATGGTTAAATGGGTATACGCTTCATCTTTGTTAAACAATTGGCTCGTCATATCATACCAGCCCGTCCAATTCGGGATGGCATGGACATCGTAGCCCTTACTCCGCAGCGCCGCTTCTCCGAACCAGCAGTGCCTGACTTCATCCCAGCAATGTCTAGCGGTATCGTAGTAAAAGGACCACGGCTTCCCTTCCGTAGAGAAGTGCACATAAGCTACGCCTTCGGCTGGCGACATCTCGAAGTAACGGGAAAGCATCATTTGAAGAAAACGTCCTTCATCATTGTCTTCGAATGTCATGCCCTTCATTTTGATGACTGACGTTTGAAACCGATTGTCTCGGGTGCTCGTGAAAGGAAGCTGAAACGGTTCCGTGTTCACGATCAAACTCGGATTCACCGGTATTTGATCCTCGCATCCATCAATGCCCCCGGCTGCTTGCAGCAGCGCTTGGATATACTGCTTCCAGCTCTCTGCCTTTTCTTTCTCCTCCCTGCTAGCGGCTTCCATAAAGTGAGCAATCGCCTGCTCGCCCCAAACCATTTGCCCTTTGCGGTCGATTAGCTGATGCTGCAAAAGATGTATCGTCGGTTCATCGACGAGCGGTTGAGCTTCAGACAGATACCTGTTCACCGCATTGATTGATGCGGGCTTCAGCACCTCAAATAATGCGACCAGCAAGTTTAGCGTATTGGACGATTCCAAAATGGCAGTCATCAACCGATCTAATGCATCATCCGGGCACTTCTCAAAAGCTCTCACACCCATCCGAAGCTGTTTGCAGCGGTTGCGGAACTGGTTATAGAATTCGGCATCCTGCCAGGTGAACCGAGCTAACGCTCCTTTTACCTCATATTCAGGCCGTGCCGTCATGTGTCCCGCTTCAAGATTCATGCAACGCCGATCAACGTACGCTATACGCTGAAGACGCTTAGCCGACTCCTCAACGGACAAACCAATTCGATCCCACTGTTCGATTCCCATAAACGGATGCAGCATCGTGAAACATCTCCTTCAAATGTTTGTACTAAAGATATCTTGAATACCTTCATATTACGGATAAAACGGTGTAAAATGAATTCACTACAGCACGAAATCTTTGTACTTTTCTACATAAAGGAGATACTTCAACGTGGAATTCATCTCTCATTTAAGCTTAAACGGCAACTTCGGCAAAGTCACTTGCGAGCGGACATGGAAATGGGATACACGGCTGCAGCCGTTGGAGGATTTCGATCTCTGGTATGCCTGGAGTGGTACAGGCACAATGCTTCGAAACGGATTGACATCACCCGTCGGAAGCGGAACATGTTTCATATTCAAGCCGGGAGACCGTACAGCAGCAAGCCATGATCCGCAGCAGCCATTAACAGTCACCTATATTCACTTTTCTTTGGCTGATTATCAGCAATTACTGCCGGCAATGCCATCCGGTACTCATACTGTAAAGGATCGCTTCGTCTTCGAAACCTATCTCAATCGATATGTTGAAGCGATGTTGGAGAACACGAAAGGTTCCGCCATAGAGGGAAAACTGTTGTTAACCTTGATGCTGATGCAGTTAAAACGCGAAGAAGAGCAACCGGCCTTGCACTCAACCGATCATACAACGTCGCTCATTCGGGTGTTAGCTCACCGTATCCGTCAGACACCGGGCATGCCGCATTCGATGGAATCTTTGGCGGAGAATGCCAACTTATCCCCGCGCTATTTTTCGCTCAAATTTAAAGAAGTAATGGGAATATCCCTGGAGCAATATATTATCCAGACACGCATTGAGCGGGCCGAACATTTGCTACGCTATAACGGGATGAATGCCTCTGAAGTGGCTGAAGCGCTTGGATACAAGGACTTGTCTTTTTTCAGCAGACAGTTCAAAAAAGTAAGAGGAAAAAACCCTTCCGAAATTAGGAGAGAAGGGTTGCGGAAATAAATGTTTGAAGTCTACGAGCACAATCACTTCCCGTTATAACCCTTTGCTCACCCAAAACGTGACACGGTCACCATTATGAACAGCGGTTCCTGGAGGGATGTCTTGCTTGAATACGGTTCCCTGGGATGCGCTGCTCGACTCCAAGAAAAACTCGTAGCGAAGACCTGCATCCAATGCCATCTTCTCTGCTTCCTCCCTCGTATGATTGACCAAGTCCGGAACGACGCCAAGCTGATCTTGTCCCGCGCTATCGCCACTCAGCTGAGTTGGAGCAACTACTGGCTCAGCTGTCGGTGTGGCAGTACGATCGGGTGTTGGCGATGCAGATGGTTTCGAAAAATCTGCCCCACTTGTCGCAACTGCTACAGGATCGGCCTTAGCAGTCGTCTGCTGCTTCGCATCGTTCGCATAATCCGAGTTCGAACGCAAGGATAAAAAGAGTACCAAAACGAGTACACTGAGTCCGGCGGGTGCGATCAATAACCATTTGCGAACAGCCTTTTTCTCACTGGATGTAGAAGGTTTGGCATAGGATGGCGTACGAGGCTCTGGCTTCTCACCAGCGATGCCAAGAAGCCCTCCCAGCTCCAGCTGAAAATCTTCAAACGTGCACAAGCCTTCATACGCCTTGCAGGCTAACGCAACGGCACGTTCACGAGTTTCTTCTGCCATATGGGCAAACAACAAACTCATCTCAAATGAGTAAGCACTCATAGAGGATGTAGGAATATCCGTTTTCGCAGCCAGCTGATAGAGCAGCAGCCCCAGACCCGGTGCTCCGCGCCTCCCGTTGTTCCCCTCCGTCCATCGATCCATGATCCGCAGCTGGCCTTGATCTGTGATCCAAAGATTATTCACATCAACCGAAAAGGCTAAATGCTGTTTCATTTGTGCCTCTCGAAGAGCTATAGCCAACTCGTGCACGTACGTAAGTGCTTTGTTTCCGGTTATCACCAAGTCGTTCAGCCGATCGGTCAAAAGACTTCCCGACTCTACCCGAAGTACGGCATACAACGTCCCGTCTTCCGACCCGTAGTCCAGCATCTGCATGAAATGTTTGTTGGAGATCTGCGACGCTTTTTTCATCCAATGTAAAATTTCCTCATTTTCTAGTACATCACTTTCTTGAAAAGTATATATAATAACATCTCGCTCAGAGGTTACATCCTGTCCTCTTACGATCTGTCCATTCGTCAATTGCTTAAGCGGTTGAACGATCCTATATCGGTTTGCAAGATTTGCAGGATTACCCATAGACAATTTCCTCCTTATACGTATAGTTTATTCGCCAACCAGCCATTTTTTAAGTCACAATTGGTCGTAATTACCATATGTTCAAGGCGTACCGATATCGTGTGATAAATGAAGAAAATTTTCTCATAATAACCACTTTTTTCGGGAAATGTATAGGGGACTTACATTAATCATGTACCTTAAGGAGCCAATCATCATGCAAAGTCTATACACAGCAACCGTAACAGCAGTCGGTGGAAGAAGCGGGAAAGTGGTCTCTTCCGACCAAGTCATCTCCCTTGAACTCAAAACGCCAACAGGGCTAGGCGGGCCAGGTGGCCATGGCACGAATCCGGAGCAACTTTTTGCGGCAGGATATTCCGCATGTTTCGATGGCGCACTGAATCTGGCGATTCGCCAAAAAGGCATCAAAGTTGAGGGCACACAAGTAACTGCCCATATTACGATTAACAAAACAGACGACGGCGGATTTCAGTTATCCGCGGAACTCGATGTGACCGTTGACGGGGTTGCCCAGGAAGTGGCCAGAGAACTTGCCAATGCGGCACATCAAATATGCCCTTACTCCAAAGCAACAAGAGGTAACATCGATGTGACAATCAATATTGTTGAATAAGTTTGCCTAATAAAAAGAGGCAAACCCTCGGTCAATGTAATGACCTTGGGGTCGCCTCTTTTTTAATGCTAAGAAATTTTACTCCATCGCTCCATAAACAACAGCCCGAATCCGCGGATGAATAAAAGGCTCGCGGCTCGGAAGCAACTGCTGCATATAGACAATAGAGAGCTCTTCTTTGGGATCGATTAGCAAATAGGATCCTGCCATACCCGCCCAACCGAATTCACCGATTGAACCGTTGTTTCCGCCAGCCGCAGGATCCAGCAATACGCGAACGCCTAGGCCATAGCCATAACCGCTCATTTGCGTCCAGTCGAAATCTCGCAGCTGTTGAGCACTCAAATGATTCGTTGCCATCAATTGAACGGTTTTGGGGCTTAAGATACGAGTTCCACCTAGTTCGCCGCCATTCGAGAGTACTTGCGCAAACTTGCTGTAATCCCCAATTGTCGAAAGCAGCCCAGCTCCTCCGCTCTCCAACTGACAATCCGGCTGATAGCAGGCATCCAATCTAGTGTTAGGTGTCATTGTGCCATCAGCAGCACAATCATACATCGTGCACAGTCGGTCACGCTGATCCTCTCTCATACGGAAGGAGGTATCTTTCATGCCTAGCGGCTCGAAAATTTCCTTCTCCAGAAAATCGCCAAACTTTTGGCCTGACAACACCTCAATCAATGCGGCAAGAACATCGTGGCTCATCCCGTATTTCCAACGAGTACCAGGCTCAAAGGCAAGCGGTACGGACGCAATCGCTTTGACCGCTGTTCGAGTATCCATGGTCTCGGCTGCTTTTTCCATTTTCGCGCGCGTTTGGCGTTCCGTTTCATTGCCGTCTCCACCATATGTAATCCCGGAAGTCATCATAAACAGATCCTTGATCCGAATCGGAGCTCCCGCCGGGACCAAAGTCTTCACACCGAAATCGTTATACTTGTACACCTGCGGGTTTTGAAACTCCGGCAAATAATCACCTAGTGGATCGTTTAGCAGATAAAGGCCTTTCTCATAAAGCATGAGTGCTGCAACACAGGTTACTACCTTGGTCATGGAATAAATCCGGTAGACGGTGTTCAGATTGATCTCTTGCTTTTTGTCCAAATCCGCATACCCCAGGGTTTCCTGGTAGATCACTTCTCCCCGGTGTACTACCGTACATGCACAGCCAACTGGCCCTTTCTCCATAAAGCTCTTCAACAGCGGAGTCAACCGCTCGCCTAATCGATCGTTTCTACCCACAGCCACAGCCCCTCTCGGAAACGTTTTCAACTACTATTATAACGTAAGAATGGCGCGTTGTCGCATGTGGTTTCTCGTAGAGTTAAAACTAGTCTAACGATCTATTTAGCGTTTTTTCTCTTGCAGCAATGGTTTGTTCGTATCTGTTAATCTTATCATCTAAACGTAACAATACATTTTTCATATCTTCCATCCTTGTTCTGAGCTGCTCACGCTGTTCAACGAGGAGCTCTTTTCTAGCTTCTTTCGTCTCATCGCCCTGTTGAAACAACGCTACGTACTCAATCAAAACTTCAACCGGAAGACCTACGCCTCGCATACATTTAATAAATTCAACCCATTTGCAATCTTCTTCCGTATAATCCCTGATTCCGCTTTTATTTCGATTCACCCTTGGAATAAGTCCGATTCGTTCATAATAACGAAGAGTATCTTGTGACAAGTCAAATTTTTCACTTGCTTCGGCAATTAACATGTTGCTCGCCCCCCTTTCTCAGTCTTTATATTAATTAAATGGCACCAATAACCCGATGAGGAACATACGGCTCTTCGAGTGAAGCAACTTCTTCACGTGATAGCGAAATGGAAAGAGCCGCTACAGCGTCTTCGAGATTTGACATTTTCGTTGCACCGATAATAGGAGCTGTTACTGGTTCCTTCTGCAATAACCATGCGAGAGCGATTTGCGCCCGAGGGACACCATGCTGCTCTGCGATTGCCGCAACACGCTCAACAATGAGTTTATCCGTATTTGCCGTAGCATCATATTTTGATTTCTGAACTTGATCGGTTTCAGAACGATGCGTCGCTTCCGACCAATCACGTGTCAATCGTCCTGAAGCAAGCGGACTGTATGGAATAACGCCGATTTTCTCTTCCTTGCAAAGCGGCAGCATCTCCCTCTCCTCTTCACGGTATATGAGGTTCAAATGATTCTGCATCGATACAAACCGAGTCCACCCATGTTTTTCAGCCGTGTGCAATGCCTTCAGGAACTGCCAGGCGTACATCGCGGAAGCGCCAATGTATCTTGCCTTCCCTGCCTTAACAATATCATGCAGGGCTTCCATCGTTTCTTCAATTGGCGTGTTGTAGTCCCAGCGATGAATTTGGTACAGGTCTATATAATCTGTTCCCAATCGCTTAAGGCTCTTGTCGATCTCACTCATGATCGCCTTGCGGGAAAGACCGGCACCATTCGGACCTTGATGCATACGGAAATGAACCTTCGTCGCAAGAACAATTTCATCTCGATTGGCATAATCCTTTAGTGCGCGTCCAACGATTTCCTCGCTGGTACCATCCGAATACACATTTGCCGTATCAAAAAAGTTAATACCCTGCTCCAGCGCTTTTTTGATAATAGGACGGCTGCGCTCTTCATCAAGCACCCATGGATGAACCCATCGCTCTGCAACACCGAAGCTCATACACCCTAGACAAATTCGTGATAAATCCAAACCCGTATTTCCAAGCTTCACATAGTCCATTCATTGTTCCTCACTTTCAAATTCATATCGTCTTCCACAAAACTAGTCTACCCCTTGGAGTTAACTCCAAGTCAACCCCCTATTTTCCCGATCATCTGAACCATGGTTAAATGCCAAAAAAAGACCCACAGGATGGGTCTGATCTTCGTATTAAACAGCCTAAATATCCGGATTGGGATTAATAATGGCCAGAACTTGATGGTCCTCCCACACGCCATTAATCTTCACATTGCTGCGGGAGATCCCTTCCTTGTGGAAACCGGCCTTCTCTAACACACGAATTGAACCAGGATTCTTAGGAGAAGCTTCGCCAATAATCCGGTGAATCCTCAGTTCCTCGAAAGCATAACGCACCACTTGTTTCACTGCTTCCGTCATATAACCCTTGCCGTTGGCCGCCTGGTCCAAATTGTAGCCAATCATGCAGCTCTGTAGAGGTCCCCGTACGACATACGTCAACCCGATGGTACCGACGATCTGTTCATCTTCCGTTTGGCATACCACGAAGGAGTATTTCCGATCCTCCATTCGATCGATCCTGCTCTTATTCAGCCATTGGAGCATGTGCTCCTCTGTGTAATAGTCATCGGAATTACTTGGAGAAAATTGCTCGAAAAACGCCCTATTGCGCTTGTTCATTGCGATGATCTGTGCAATGTCCGCTTCTTCAGGGAACCGAACATAGACTAGTGGTTGAGACATCTGCACCATCCTTTTACCCTATTATTTTTTTCGTGCAGTGACAATCGGCTGGTAATACCCTGTTTCGGACGGCATCTGCCATTCAATGGAAGAGAATCCCGCTTGTGTCAAAATACGACTAAATTCCTCTCGCAGCAAAGCTCTGTATCTCGTTTTATTATGCTTAGTTTTCCACACGCCGTCAATTTCTTGCATAATAAAGTGATTAGTCAGATAAGCAGCCGACTCCTCTTCCCAGTCCCAAATTTGAAAAACAATGCGTTTACCCTGATCAAAAATACGCGGTTCCGTAGCTTTTGGCTTCGATTTTACTAATTCATCATAATCTCTCATTGTAATCAGGATTAACCCATTAATTTCCAATTTTTTATACATATTACTAGCGGCTTTAAGTAGTTCTTCATCCGTAAGAAGGTGAGGGATTGCGTTATCAGCCGAAAGAACGATGTGAAACATACCGGAAACGTCTTTGTCCAACGATCGAAAATCAGCTACTCCTCCATTTAATTCAACCCCAAAAGACTCAGCCTCTTTTTTGGCCCTTTCTACGGACACTGGACTTAAATCTGTCGCAGTCACTTTAAATCCATTTAATGCCAAGCCTATTGCCTGTGTGCCAATCCCACAAGAACAGTCCAACAGTGTCGTTTCTTCAGTAACTGAAGCCGTTAATTTCGAGCGGATGATTCTGCTTAATGTTTCTCCTTGCGAAGCAATGGCTCGTGTCCATTCCTCGAAAATTAAATGGTAGTCTTCTGCAAGCTCATCATAAAAATGTAAAGCAGAATCGTTCATTAGGCTCACCTCATTATTTTTTTGAAAAGGAAGCTCATCATTATGCCTATCTTTTCTCATTTTACACGATTGAAGGCATTCCATCCGCACAAAAAACGTCCACTCATCGAGTGAACGTTTAACTCTGTTAACTATTAATCTTTCACCGACCCTTGCATAAGACCGGCAATAAACTGGCGGCTGAATAGCGAAAATACAATGATGAGCGGCACGGTAGCCATTAATGTAGCCGCCATGACCATGGAGTAATCAGTGCTGTACACCCCGTTCATAGAGGCAATCAACATCTGGATTGTAAACTTTTCCTGCACTGAAATGACGACAAGCGGCCACAGGTAATCGTTCCACGACCCTAGAAACGTAATGATTCCCAGTGTCGCAAGTGCTGGACGCAGTACCGGAAGCGCGACTCTCCAATAAAGATCGAACGAGTTACAGCCGTCTATTCGACCGGCATTTATAAGCTCGTCATGAACGACCGAAGTCGTATACTGCCGCATCCAGAAGATCCCGAACGCGCTGGCCGCTCCTGGTACAATAAGCGCTTTGAGATCATTGATCCAGCCAAGTTTTTGCATAATGATGAATTGTGGTATAAGACCTAACTGTTGAGGCACCATCATTGTCGCTAATAAAAAGAAGAATAACGGCGCCTTCGCTGGAAACTGGAATTTCGCAAAGGCAAATCCTGCTAAAGAGCAGAAAAACAACACTAACGCCGTATGTGTGCCTGCAACAAGAAGACTATTGCTAAATGAGCGAAAAAAGCCGACATGATCAAGCACTTTTCCAATATTGACAAGCAGTTGGTCTCCAGGCAGAAGCCGAGGTGGAAACCGGAACATGTCCGCTGTCGTCGCTGTTGACATGACAAGCAGCCAATAGAAAGGAAACAGGGATAGAATCGCCCCGGTAATCATGACTACATGGAGCCAAAGGGTGCCCGGCGCTCTTGTCTTTTTCACAGCAACAGCAGTGATGACGCGTCCGAAGGATACTTTGGAAGATGATGGCACCATCAGACTCCCTCCCCTCTTGAGACGAACTTCCAATTCACAAATGAAAATATGCCGATAATCAGAAACAGCATCCATGCAACTGCGGAAGCATAACCGAACATTTGGTTGCCAAACGCCTGATTATACAGGTATAACACCAGCGTCAGCCCGCCTTTCGTCGCTCCTCCGGTATTGCCAACCAGAATGAGCGGTTCCGTAAACAGCTGCATACCGCCAATCGTCGAGAGAATAACAGTAAAGAGAATAATTGGCTTCAGAAGAGGCAACGTAATGCTGAAGAACTGCTGCTTGCGGCTGGCTCCGTCAATGGTAGCTGCCTCGTACAAATCATGCGGGATGCTCTGAAGTCCCGCCAAGTAAATGATTGCGTTATAACCGGACCAACGCCAGATGACCATGAGCGAGATGGCAACTTTCACCCAAAACGGATCATTGATCCATTCAATGCGAGGAAGCCCTATTGCCTGCAGCAGGCCGTTAATGAGACCGAATTGGCTGCCAAAAAACGATCCGAAGATGATGGCAACCGCTACAATTGAAGTAATGTTAGGTAGAAAATAAACCGCCCGGTAAAAGTCCTTAAACCGCATAAAAGCTGCATTAAGCAAAAAGGCAATCACGAGTGCAGCGAACAGCTGAGGCACAGTGGACAGAAACCAAATAACAAAAGTGTTGCCGACCGATGTCCAGAATTCCGGATCGTCCGTCAACAGATTACGAAAATTGCGAAACCCTACAAACTCCATGGGGCCAAGCCCATCCCAGGAATGAAACGCCAGATACAGCGAGAACAGGATGGGAAACAGGCTGAAAGCGATAAAGAGAATATAAAATGGAGAAATCATTACGTAGGGCGCCAGATGGGCTTTGAACCCTTTCATCGGCTCCACATCCTATCCTCATAAGATATACCTACAGGGAGCAATTCGCTTCCATCGCCACTATGGGCCAGTGAATCGAAATTGCCCCCTATTGGCCTTTATTTATTCTTCAATTTCGTTTTGGCTTTCTCGACGAGTGACCAGAACTCTTTATCAGGATCTTTCGTTTTATCTACCGCTACAGCTTGCATGCCGTCGCCAATGATATCCGCAACCGTTTGATAGTTTGGCCCCTTACGCTGCACTTTTACGTCTTTAGCAACTTCAGAGTACAACACACCAAGCTTCTGATTGCCCCAAAACTCATAACCCGTTTCTGTGAAAGCCTTGTCCCCATATACGGATGGTGTTGAAGGGAAGTTGCCGGATAGTTTAAAGACTTCGAGCTGCTGCTGAGGAGAAATCAGCCAACTAATAGCGGTGTAAGCTTCCTTCGCGTATTTGGACTCCTTAGGGATGGTCAGGAACGATCCGCCCATGTTGCCAGTGCCTTCCGGAATTTTCGCTGCGCGCCATTTCCCTTTCGTATCCGGAGCACGGGTTTCGACATGTCCTCGGCCCCATGCTGCTGAGATATACGTGGCAATTTTGCCTGAGTTGAGAGCTGCCGAATACTCTTGAAGAGCATTCTTTTGATCATAACTACCCGCAATACCCATGTCACGAGCCTTTTTAAAATATTCCAAAGCTTTCTTTACTTGCGGATTTTTTTCAATGATGAGCTGATCGTCCTTATCGAAGTACAACTCATCCCCTTGATCACGAATAGCGCCGAAAAGTTCATTAGGATTCGATAAAATATCGGCCCCCGTTTTCTCTTTAAGCGTTTTACCTGCAGCTAGGAAATCGTCCCACGTCTTGATCTTGGCTGCAACGTCGTTCGGTTCGGACGGTAATCCAGCTTGTTGGAACAAATCCTGCCGATAATAGAGCACCATCGGACCGATATCCGTCGGAAGACCAAGCTGTTTCTCGCCGACCGTGGATTGTTTCCACTTCCAGTCAAGAAAGTCTTTGGCTATTTCCTTGGCGCCAAAAGTATTAAGATCATTAAATTTATCTGGGTATTTCAGAAACTGATCCAACTGGGAAATATCGATCATTGCGATATCCGGAGCTCCAGACCCCGCTGACATCGCCGTTAAAAGCTTTTTGTGCGCATCTTCCCATTTGTAAATTTGTGGAATGATCTCGATGTTAGGATGGGTGCGGTTAAACTCTGGGATGATTTTTTCGAATGAAGCCCCCTGCCAAAACCACATTTGAAGTTGAACTTTCTTGCCATCGCTTGCTTTCGCATCCGTTTTTACTGCTTCCGGTGCTCCTCCACCACTGCTGCAAGCACTAAGAAGGAGGACGGAAGCCATTAGTAAACCTAAGGCCTTACCCTTCGACACGTTTTTCATCGATTAACGCTCCCTTCAAATTTCGAGCCTATTAAGAAAGCCCTTACATTTAGTATAAACAGGGGTGGACAACCCGTATAGGTAACGCATCTTCGATTTCTTGGACTTAAGTTAGGAAAGTTCCGTCCACTGTCCGATAAGCTCCCGGAGCTATCCCCTCGAACGTTTTGAAGATTCGGCTGAAATATGCAGGGTCCTTGTAGCCCACTTTTTCACACACCTCGTAGATCTTCAAATTCGTATCTCTTAACCACTTTTTAGCCTCAGTCAAGCGGTGCTGCGTTAAATAGTGCGTATAAGTCATCCCCGTTTCCTGGTGAAATAAGTTGCTCAAATAATTGGGGTTGATTTGGTATTGCTGGGCAAAGTCGGACAAGTTGGCCGCACCGGCATACTCTTTGTGAACATAGCCAAGAAGCGCTCGGATGATCGGCGGGAACGATTCACCGCCACTTTCTTTACGCGTAATTTCTGTAAATCCAAGGCTGATCATACTGCGGATGTACATCAAGCTAAGATCTCCGATCTCCTTCGTCGCTCCCCCATACCCTGTCTTCACCTCAATTCGCAGCTTTGCCGCCATCCACTTCGACGTCTCTTGCACTTCCCTCTCCCAAGCCTCCTGATCGCATTGATTAGCAAACAGCACGACTGTGACGAGCCTGTCCTCTAGACACACGGCTGCTGTGCCCAGACGGCTGAATGCCTCATATGCGCACTCCCTGATAAAATAACGCACAGAAGCTTCCCCTAATGACCTTAAGTCTTTAGTTGAAAAGGAAACGAGCATGATTTTCTTATGAGACGGAATCAAGCCTTCATCGAAAGTTGGAACCGGAACGCCTTGGAGCAAATCATGAAGACGCTTTTCTAATAGCGCACGTTCTCTAATGACATTAACTTGTTGAGATTCCTGTCTGCGACGATGCTTCTCATAGGATGCCAGAAAGACCTCTCTGAGCTTTTCCTTGGACAATGGCTTAAGCAAATAGGCATGAACCCCGTGCTCCATTGCCTTCTGTGCATAATCGAACTCCGCATGCCCTGTGAGCACGTATACATCGGTTCCAGGCGAATGCTCCCGCGCAAATTCCGCTAATTGCAGACCATCCGCTGCAGGCATGCGGATATCCGTAATAAGGAGATGGACTTTCTGCTTCTTTAACAAAGCCATTGCCTCAAGTCCATTTGCTGCATCCAGCACTTCTCCCACGCCATCTAACCGCGAAAGGGTTCTGCATACCGGGTGGCGCACATTTGCTTCATCATCGACGACAAGAACTGTAAACATCACGATCAACCTCCCGTATTTGTCTGCTTGAATCGGCGGACGATGTCCTCCCATGTATGTTCTGGATCTGCTCCCTCTGATTCCACTCGGCGCAGGCCCTCTTTGATCATTCGTTCAATCCCTTCATATTCAAAATCATTGTAAGCCGCTTTGTAACGAAGCGCCGTATAGGAATAAATCTGACCGACAGGTGCGTCATGAAAGAAAGCGTCCCGCACCTCTAGAAACTCCCGGGTCGAATAAGACTCCGGTGTGGAAGGGAAATTACCGCTGCCAATGAAATTGTCTAGCTGCTGTGCTGGAGCCGTCAACCATTGCGCTAGCTCATAAGCCGCATGAGGATTGCGGCTCGTCCGTGGAACAGCCAGACATGTCCCTGACCAATTCGAGGGAAGTCCGGGCGCCCGTGCCAGATCCCATACACCTGCGGTAGAGGGGGCAACTTTCTTGAAAGCTCCATGAAGCCAGGAGGGTGCCAAGACAACGGCGAACTTCCCGTTTACGGCAGCTGCAGCCCAAGCGGAAGATTGCGACGGAAGGCCCGCATTTAGCCCGAGCTTATGAAAGCGTATAGCTTGATCCCAGGCTTCTTTCACATGCGGATCAAGCTCATGATCCATCGGCGTCAAATAATAACCGTCGAATTGGTTCAAATAACTCATAAATACATTGGTCAAATTATCGATAAGATAAGCGCCTGTTTTCTCTTTGATTTCCAATCCAACCTGCTCCATTTGCTCCCAATTGGTTAGAACTTCGGCGACTTCCTCCCGTTCGATTGGTAGCCCTGCCATCTGAAACAAGTCCCGGCGGTACGCTAAGGCGACAGGGCCGATGTCCACTGGCATCGCAAATAGGAAACCGCCATCCTTGCTTTCTGCTTGGCGCCATTTCCAATCCAAGTAGTGTTCCCTCTCATCGCCATAATCGTAGAGATTAAAAAATTCATTTTGAAAACGCTTTACTTGATTAAGTTGAGAAGCCTCAAGCAGAACTAGATCCGGCGTGTCCGCTTTGGTAGCCAGGGACGTCATCAGCCCCGGTAAAACATCGTCAAATTGAAAGCTGACGATCTCTACATCCACTCCAGGATGATCGGCCATATATTTCTTAACGAGCCGTTCAAGCCCACTTCCCGGCCATAGCCAAACACGAAGCTTCACGACTTGCGACGTGTTTCCGTTCACACTAGGTAAAGCTGATTCCGGTTCACAAGAAGTCAAGAATAAGAAACTCACGAGGCAAACCATGAGCCATAAGGTGGATTGATTACCTTTTCGATCATTAAGCAGCGCCAGTCCCCCCTTTTTTGGACAGTAAGGGTGGAACTGTAACCATCTCCGAAGTATGAAGCGGCAATGACAGCATAACCTGCAGCCCGCCTAGCGGACTCTTGGAGAGGCTAATCCCGCTGCTGGGCCCGAAGAACGCTTGCAGCTGTTTGTGGAGGTTGCTCAGTCCGATTCCTCGTCCTTGCTTCTCGAAGCTTTGCTCTTGATGGATGGATACCTCCAACATCTGCAATGCCTCTTGCGTCATCCCTACGCCGTTGTCCTCAACAGAGCACTTCACCATGCCGTCTTGTCGATAGATCCGCACTCGGATTTGCCAATCCCCCTCATCTTGCTGCTCCAATCCATGATGGAAAGCATTCTCGACTAGAGGCTGGAGTACGAGTCGTATTACGCGTTGTCGTTCTAGTCCATCCTCCACCTCTATGCTTACTTGAAACTTCTCCCCGTATCTTGCTCGCTGCAAAAGCAAATAACGATTCAGCTGTTCCATATCTTCACCTAATGTTACGAGGTCCGTCGACGGGTGGACACTATATCGGAGTAGTTCACTTAGCGCGAGCGTCATGGCTTGCGCCTGATCCGGCCGTTCATCCTCAATGGTCCAGTAAATCAGATTGAGCGAATTGTACAAAAAGTGAGGCCTAAACTGTGCTTTAAGTGCTACCAACTGCGCCCACTGTACCGTAATTTGCTGCTCCGAGAGCCGCTCTACAACGTCCTCCAACTCTTCCACTAAGGCATTGTAATTGGCATAAAGTCTAGTGATTTCACGGCTAGCAAATGGTTTGTCAATCGGCTTGACCCCTTCTTTACGGAGTCGATTCATGCCATCGGCCAGCAGCCGGATTGGTTTGGTAAGTGTCCATGTAAAGTACGTCACAAACACTAAGGCAATGAGGATACCTGCGCCCATGGTGATCAAGGCATGAGCCCAAATTTGAGAAGCCTCGCTGTTGACTGCCTCAGGTTTGAAATAGGCGATTGTCGTCCAACCGCTATACGAAGATTTTGCATAAGATACCAGCACTTGCTTCTGATCCTCCCTTGTCTTCCATTCGAAGAAAGGTTGCGCATTTCTTCCAAATTTACTGAACAGGCCAACGTCCGCAGCCGTACCGATTTCTCGTGGAACCGTCGAATACACGATGTTGCCGATGGAATCCATCACCTGCACCTTTCGCTCGATCCGTTGGCCTGTTTCGCCAATAATCCGATTGATTTTATCCACCGGAAATACAATAAACTCATCTCCGAGCGGTGTCAGGCTTGACGGGTCCTTCAACTTACGAGCTCCAATAATCGCCGGGATTTCGCCATCCCGCCAGGCAGGCCCGTATACCCACAGCATGTGTCCGTCAAGCGTTTGCATTTTGCTGTACCAGCTTACAGCAGCTACATCGTCCGCCATCCGCCAGAATAACTGCAGGGATTCATTAGAAGCGTACGCGTGTCCATTGCGGTCAAATAAATGAAGCAGCATATCCCCGGCAATGTAGCGTATTTTTTCCGCCAAATACCGATTTAGGTCCATTGAAACTTGAGATTCAGCAGCTTGTGGGGGAACATCCGCTTTTAGAGCAGCCAACACTTTCTCATCGAATGCAACCATTTGTGTAGCCTGATCGTATTGGCGCAGCAACACATCGATTTTGGCTGACAGCTGTTCCACGGATTCTTGGGTATAGCTTGCGGTGCGGTTGAGCACAATCTGTGACGTCATGCGGTAATTCAGCAGATTTGTAAGCGCGATCGCCAGTGCGGCAATCAAGAACATCCCCGCGAGCAACTGGACAAAAATGGGTACAGGGCGTCGCAGCACCGTGCTTCACCTCCATCATTAGGTGTAAAAATGATTGTCAATTACCTTTTTCTACCTTTGAGACCTTTCCCCTCTATACGCTGCTCAAAATATGTCTAATGAACTAGTTACCTGCCGAATATCGGCACATTTCGATTCGTTTTGTCGAAAAAAAGACACCGATAGGTGCCTTACAAGCTTACTCATCTTAAGCGGTTAAACCTCTCAACGCTCTTTTTCATATCATCTTCAGAAAGAATCTCTTGGTTAAGTTTTACATCCCAAATACTGAGTTTCAACTTAGCGCAAAAATCAAATATGATTTCAAAGTAATGAAGTTCGCCCTGATATTTCAGTTACCTTCTCTTCAAAAACTCCTGCATTTATCTCTATTTCAAATTTTGACGTATCATCCTCATAGTAGTTCGCCCTTCTAAACTGTTGATTTCTGTCCTGAAACTCATCCGCATGTTTTCCATGTAGTAACTTCTCTAGCACAAGGTTTTTCCCTTCGACTTTATCAAAATTTAATGCTAGAAACCTGCTAGTACTATCTCTGATATTTCCTTAGAAATAATATTTTCTTCTATTTTCCGAACAACTCACTCGTTATTAGACGCTTCTTGTCATTCAATGTATGTTAGGAGCAGTCTTCTATTCAAATGCTTCTCTTTTTCTCTCTTTTCCAACTTAACTCGTTAAAATTCTTCAACAAAAAAAGGAGCTGCTACGGAGCAAACTCCTTGATCTATCACAACCTCAAATTGAAGCGGACATGAATGAATTATCCAATATCATCAACATGTCATTTACGATGTGCGCCGCTGCATGATTACGCTGCAACGAGGCCATACGAGCTCTCATTTCTTCACTTTTAGTGGGATGCCGTACAAACTGCTGAATATTTATGTAAAAGTCCTCCATCTTATTGGCGATTGAAGCTACACCAAGCCTGGATAAATACAAGGCATTTTCTTTCTCTTGACCGCCATTTGGCTTATACACGAAAACCGGCAGTCGTAAGGCAATAGCCTCTGTCAACGTTAATCCGCCTGCTTTCGTTACAATACACATAGCTCTCGACATCCACTCGTGAACATTATCGACAAAACCAAGAATGGTGATCCCCGGGTACGCAGCAAAATCTGCCTCAAGTCTATCTTTCAACTTCTCGTTATGGCCACAGATGACAACTAATTGACAATCTTCTAGAAGCAGCAGCGAATCCAACATTTCATCCAGATAACTGGTTACTCCGCTTTCCGTAGCCATGATAAGGATAATCTTCTTTCGCAGTGATAGTGGTTGCGATTGCGCACGAATGCTCGCTGCTGCGAACTCTTGCTTCAGCGGAATGCCGCTGACCTCTATACAGTCTTTGTTATATCCTTTAAAAATAATTTGTTGTTTCAAATCTTCCGTTGCCACATAATACCGATCGACTTTTGGATGCAGCCAAGTTGCATGTAACGCGTAATCCGTGAGTACTGTAAAATTTTTAACCCCCATTGCACTACAGACGATTGGAGCAGCGCCGAAAGGAAACGTATTGACCACAACATCCGGACGTTCTTTTTGGATAAGTTCTCTTAGTTTCTTTTGACCCAAATAAGTCATTGATTTCTGAAATAGCGCGGTCTCTTTCGTTTCACGTGTTAAATAATAACTCCAGCCATAGTAGTCAAGGCCTAATTTAGAGCTTTTTGTACTTTTACTGATTAACGAAGAAGTTATGGAGTAGATCCACGGATGGCCTTCCTTCATGAGGTTAACAATTTTCACTTGCTCTATACCCTGTTTCAAGAACTGCTGCTGCAGCGCTTTAGAAGCTTGAATATGTCCATTTCCATAACTAGCCGTAAGAATTAAGATGCGAGGATTAAAAGGCATCGTTGAAATACCACCTTTCATCACAAACTTTAATAAACGGATACAAATAACTGCCGTACAGTTTCAATGTATTGCGAGTTGCATGGATCTATTTCAATTTTCTTTAAACATAACATATGCCAATGGGGATATGAAGTAGTTGATCTGCCGTGATGTAAAATTTCAGAAACATTCATAATTCCATACTAATCTATTAAATTAGCCCTCGCAGACAAGTTTTTCCTGCATATCCTAAAGTATCCCCGCTAGAAAGGAATGATAGAAATGGCTTTATTAATCAACCACTTTTATGGTATTGTTTACCGCAGTGCCAATGGGTTCATTACCGTTTTTAACGGTCGTGTGGTATCCAGAAATCGTAATTCCATTGTTCTTCGATTTATGAATAATCGTGGTGTCGTCGTTCTTAGAAGACTTTTCCTTCTTCAAATTCTTAGATTTGTTGCTATTTAATGGATTGCTAAAGCTACACCTTCGATGAAACGTTTACTCGTAAGACACTTGCTTCGCTTAGCTAATTCAATATTAACTGGAAATCCTGCTGTTATTTCAAGCAAATCATGAATTAAATGACAATTAACAGAAATATCTCCCTTTAATTTGCTCGAAAACCGCTGCTCCAAAGCACACCCCCCTATTAATAGGAAAAATTGCATTTATTTCATGAGAATACTTCTTTACTACATTAAATAACGGGAAGATTTTGCTTTATTTTGAAAAAGCTGCCCCATAAGCTCAAAAAAGAGGCTCTCCCATGGTCATTAAATGACTCAAGGGAATGCCTCTTTTTGTTTAATTCATGTTAGGAGTCATATACAGCATCAAACTCGATGATATTGTTGTCCACATCCAGGATATAAATCTGTGCAAACCCAGCCACGCTTTGGGGTCTTGCCTCATAAGGCACACCAATGTGTTCGAGCCATTGTATCGTATTCCGATAACTTTTAACCCATAAAGCAAAGTGCCCATCTACCGAATCTATGCCGCTCATACGCAATGCTTCGCCTTTCGGGTGTTCAAGCAAATGCAGCTGCTGATTCCCAATCGCATACCAGACACCATTGGATTTGAAAGGAGGGCGCTCAATTTCCTGAAAATGAAGCAGTTCCGAATAAAATTTCTTCGCTTTTTCCAAGTCTCTAACAGCTAAGCTTACATGATGGATCCGTTCATATTCGATCATATGCGCTCATTACCTCTCATCCGTCGATTTCAGTTAATTATTCAAAAAACAAGCATCTATTTCCGTATATACGGTTCCTAATAGGGCGACTAGCAGCACAACTATTATTAAGTTTACCATTAATTTAGATTTGTTCACAAGAATCAATCCCCTTCCTGATGAGTTATGTTCGGAGTTCTCACGGTATGATGATGGTTACTGTTGTTCCTTCTCCCAAACGGGATTGGATATGAACCCCATATTCTTTGCCATAGTAAAGTTTTAAGCGTTCATCTACGTTGTTGATGCCAACACCGCCTAACTTGGGCTGGGCAGTTGATGGTTCGACGTCTTTATTTAAGCGATGAGCAAGCGGGTCGAAGCCCACGCCATCATCCCTCACAATGAACTGCACATGTCCATCATCCGTATAGTCACATGTAATTTCCACGAATCCGGAGCCTTCTTTTTCCCGGATGCCGTGATAAATCGCATTTTCCACTATGGGCTGTAAAATGATTTTAGGAATGACCTTGACCGCTAACGCGGGGTCGAAGTCTAGCTGATAATGAAGTTTATCTCCATATCGCTCCTTCTGAATAAATAAATATTGAGCGACATGGTTCATTTCATTTTCAATCGTCGCCATCTCGCTTCCTCCGCTTAGTGACAATTGAAAAAATTTGGCCAATGCTTTGGTCGTGGATATGACACGTTCGCTTTCATTAAATTCGGCCATCCAGACGATCGTATCCAACGTATTATATAGAAAATGGGGGTTGATTTGGCTATGCAGCACTTTTAGTTCATAGGTGTGCAGCGCTTTTTCCTTCGTTTCAATTTCCTCCAGCAATCTGCGAACTTCGGAAACCATCAAGTTAAAATGTTGGGCTAGTCCCTGCACTTCCGTCACGCCGGATTCAGGCACACTTACTTCCAACGTACCTGCTCTTACTTTTTGCATGGCCTGCTCTAATCGATGAACCGGCCGCGTGATGCTTCTGGCAATGATCAATGACACCGTAATAATAAGGATGAACAGTCCTATACCGACAATTGCAAAAGAACGAAGCATTTGGCTACGAATTTGCAGCAAACCGTCCAGTGAACTAACGCCTACCAAAGTCCAATCGGAGTTTGCTATTTGTGTTTTATGAATAAGGACATTTTGCGATCGATCGTAACCGTTAGCTAACATGCTTATGTTCCTTAATTGCTCTTTCTTGGCTGGATCAACAAAAAATGTAGGGTCTTTGTGATAAACAATGCCGCTATGGCTATTAATGATGAATGCAAAACCTTTACTCCCCAGATCCAAATCTTTCAAATAATCATCGATGCCATTGTATTCGATATCCAATAGGATGACGCCAAGGTTCTGATTGTTCTCATCTTTCACTTCTTGGCTCATCGAAATCACCCATTTGTCCTTGTCCATCGCAAATTCCTGCATGCGGGCAGAAGAAAGGGCCGGCGTTTTACCTTTAATTGCTTCTACATACCAAGGCTCTGTCATCATATCGGATGATCGCTGCATGTTTAGCTTCGTTTCATTGGACAACATATAGCCGTCTTTTCCGATGACTACAACGGACTTAATATAGGAATCGGACATCAGCACAGTTCGGATAAGCTGCATCTCATCCTTCTCCCCTTCTTTGGTTGGAGAGGCTAAAGTCTTAATGGTCTGGGGATTGTTAGCAAGCACATTGGACAATACCAACAGCCGATCTATATACGCTCCAACGAAAGCCCCGCTTTTGGAAATGGCTATCTGCGACGACTGAATGGAGTCATTCATGACTACTCTAGAAATGCCCACATATAAGGCAGTGCCGATAATTCCTATGGTTACGAGACTGATTAGCATATAAACGAACGAAATACGGGATTGCAGCGACCGGGGAAATCTCATCACGAATATTTAATCCTTTCCCTGTATTGCAGTGGGGAGACCCCGAATTTCTTTTTGAACGCGGCGCTAAAGTAATTCGGGTTATCAAATCCTACCGCCGTTGAGATTTCATATATTTTCAAATCCGACACCAGAAGCTGAAGCTTTGAACGTTCTAGCCGGACAGCAATTAAGTAATCCTGAAAGGAGACGTTAAATAATCTTTTGAAAAGAACGCTCATGTACCCGCTGCTGAACCCTTTCTGATCCGCCAGAATGGCTAAGGAGAAATCGGGATTAGCGATATTCTCATCGATAATTTTGGCAATAGATGCTTTGTTATCGGATTCATCTTTTGCTTGCAGCGTCGTTTTATAATCGCTTACAAGGCTTTGCAGTTCGGATTGCTGCTGCTCGCTTTGAAGCTTACTCACCAACTTTTGAAGGACCTCATACACGTCTTCCTTAGATACCGGCTTAAGCACGTAATCATCAATGCCAATTTTCAAAGAAGTAACCGCATAATCGTAATAGTCATATCCCGTAATAACCGCAATCTTGACATTTTGCTTCAGATCTTTGGCTTTTCTGGCAAAATCAAGCCCGTTCATTTTCGGAATATTAATATCCAACAGGACGATATCGGGACGATGAGCAAGGAATAGCTTATACGCCTCCTCACCGTTTCCCGCCTCTATAATTTCAGTTATTTGAAATTTCTCAAAAGGAACCAGCCGTCTGATTCCATTCCTGATCAGCTCTTCGTCCTCCACAAGCAATAATTTGTACATCGCGCTTTACCTCCTGATTTATTCAACACTTGTACGCAAATATCCGTAGCCTTCCTTTTGCATGTCGTCCAGTGGAACAAACCGGATGGAGGCGCTATCGATACAGAATCTTTTCCCTGTCGATTCGGCAGGCCCATCATCGAATACATGACCAAGATGAATGCCGCCTACGCGGCTTTTGACCGCCGTACGAACCATATTGTACCTAGTGTCCTTCTCATAAGTTACCACATCAGGATCAATCGGTCTCGTAAAACTTGGCCAGCCACAGCCGGAATCATATTTGTCACGACTGGAGAATAGAGGTTCGCCTGTGGTGATATCGACATAGATGCCTGGATCATACGTATCCCAATATTCATTGGAATAAGCTCTCTCCTCGCCTCCGAGTACCGTTACGTTGTACTGAAGATCGGTCAATTTCGCTTTCAACTCTTCATTGCTGGGTCTGGAGTACTTTGTAGGGTCAACTTTAACTGGCTCATCCAGAATCGTTAAATCAACATGACAGTAACCATCCGGGTGTTTCTCCAAATAATCCTGATGCTCTTCCTCAGCTACATAAAAGTTCGTGAGAGGCAGTACTTCCGTCACGATCTTTTTATCATATTTCGTTTGCTCTTTAGCAACTACTGAGTTGATCACAGCAGCGTCACTCTCATTGACATAATAAATCCCAGATCGATAGCTGATTCCTATATCATTTCCCTGCTTATTCACGCTTGTCGGATTGATGATTTTAAAGAAACGAGTCAACAGATCGGACAATTCGATTCGTGCCGGATCATATTTAACCTCTACCGTCTCCGCAAATTTGCGGTCTTCCCGAACAACGTCCTTATACGTCGGATTTTCCCCTATGCCATTAGCATAACCGGAAATTACATCCTGTACGCCTGGAATTCGGGAAATGAAAGCTTCCACTCCCCAGAAGCAGCCACCTGCCAAATAAATGGTTTGCAGCTTACTATTGGAATAATCAATTTTATCATTAGGATTTGCGGATCTAGTCGTCGTAGGTTCATTTTTCGCTAATGTCGCCGATGATGCCCCCGCGGCTTTCGAAGAATCGCTGATACCGATTGAATTGGCGCAAGCAGTGACAAACAATAGCAACAGTAGAGAACTTACATACAGAAATCTTTTCATCATGTCTTTTCCTCCTATTCTACAAATGGAAAATTAAGAAATTTTCTTGAAATTATCAATAATCGCATCATTAAAATTATGACCTGGCACTGACTTTGCCAGAATACCGTCAGAACCAATGTAATAAGAAGATGGATAACCTCTTACTCCAAATTTTTGAGCCCATTTACCATCTTCATCGAGAAGCACCGTTAAGTTGCTTTTTTGCTCATCTTGCAGACCGTTAAACCACTCCGTAAATGCTTTGGTCGACTGTTCCCCTTTATAATTTGGGCTGACAATTGTAATCACTTTAAATCCATTGTCTTGACCGGCCAATTCATTCAATTCATCAAGTCCTGCCAAGCAGATTGAACACCAAGAGGCCCAGTACTTGACATATACTTTTTCTCCGGCAAAACTAGCCAATTCCACTTTATTTCCCTTCAGATCCTTGAGCTCAAACATAGGGGCCGCCTGCCCTGAATTGTATGAGGATGGAGCAGCCTTTGTGGCGCCTTTATCCCCGCATGCCGCAAGTACGAATAGTGAGAGCACAATCACACCGGCGAGTAACCATTTTACTTTCTTCATAATAAAACTCCTCCTGTCCATCATTAGAATAAAGATACAATTGCATTTAAATTATTCGTCATAAGCAGAACGCCCATCACGATGAGCAGAATACCGGAAATCACTTTTACTTTAGGCAAATGTTGATTAAGCGCTCTTAAACGTCCTGCAAGCAAATCCGAAAAGAAGGAAAGAATAAGGAAAGGAATAGCCAAACCTAGCGCGTAAATTAGCATATAACCGCCGCCTTGCAGGGAAGATCCTTCACTTGCAGATAAGCTGAGCACCGCCGCTAATATCGGGCCAATGCATGGCGACCAACCGAAGCTGAATGTAAAGCCGAGTAAAAAGGCCGCTGTGAAACCCTTTTTCCCATTCATTTCGATGGACAACCTTCTCTCTCGCTGCATAAATAGCACATGAAATACACCTGTTTGAAAGATTCCGAATAAGACGACGATGGCTCCGCAAATGACAATAAACCAAGAGGTGTTAATGACATTGCCGATAGCACCTGCTCCAAAACCAAGTAACACGAATACGAATGAAATGCCTAGTATAAAGAACAACGTGTTCCCTATCAGATGAGGACGAAGCTGAACCGCACCTATTTTTACGGCTTTTGCATCACTGCCTGGCGCTGCGCCGCTGAGTTGGGCAATAAAGACAGGTAATAGCGGCAAAATACATGGTGAGAAAAACGAAAGCAATCCTGCAATAAACACACTTCCCGCAAAAACCTGACTTGCCAACATATCAACCGCCTCCTTTCTTAGGAATAGCTTAATACTTTCTCACCCCAATTGGCATACATACTGATGATGACTTTCTATGAAATGATCATGTCTTTTTGTAGATTTGACAGAAAAATAAAAAACCCCCTAATCCTCGGATTAGGGAGTTTTAACTTAAGCACTACTTACAAATCATTAAAACATTACCATCAGGGTCTTTAAAATTAAACCAGTGATCACTCTCGATTTCAGTTAATAATTGAACATTTTTTGCTTTCATAAATTCAAAAGCTTGAACGATATCATCGGTACGGAATTGAAAAGCCGGCACTTTATAAACGTGATCAGGTGCATATATCTTGCTGTCCAACACAAGACTAGGTCCTTCCATCGGCAAAACATAAATATGCCCAAACAAAACTTCTCCATCCGTCGGTAAGCCTAGAATATCACAATACCAATCACGAGCCTGTTCGATATTGCTGACTGGGATAAAGACGCCACCGATTTTATTCTGAATAGGATTCATACCATTCCTCCAACGTATTGAATAGGTTAACATTACTCTTCTTTAAGTGGCGATAATTGAGGCGGTTGAGGCAGCCCTAGCAGATTCGATGTCCAACGCAGCGCAGGTCCCAGCTGTAGCCACTGAATATATCGAAGCCGCGGGAGCTGAGGAATTGGCGGTTTCCCTGCTCTTGTAGCAAAGAATCCTGCCGCACAAACGGCAACAGATCGTTCGGCATATTCGGGGAATTCAATGCCGTGTGCAGCCATTTCCTTTTTGAAAATGGGCAATAATCGTTCTGCGGTAGGCCCTCCTTCCCCTTCTAAGCTAGGAAAGAAAAAACCAATATCGAATAGCAAGGGACCTCTGCAAGCCAATGCCCAATCGAACAACACTAATCTGCCGTCTCTAAATCGAAGATTATCCGAGCGTATGTCTTTATGGATCAAACCCCATGGTTGGTCTTGACGCATAAGATCCGCTTCAAGAGGAATCAAAACATCAAGCACCGCATCCAGCCAAGCCTCCGCTTCATCTCTATTCTCGTGAAACAGCTCGAGAAAATAATGTCGCTCTTCGCTGTTCTGTTTGATGGAAAGCCAGTTCTCCGTTACACCTCGGGCAGACATGGCTTCCACCTTATCAGCCTCGGCGATTCCCTGCACGTGAAAGTGGGCTAGATCACGCATCGCCTGAATTGCTAATGCTTCAGTCCAAGAAGGCACTTTCTTGCAGTTTTTTAAATCCTCCAATAATAAAAGATGCCAGCCTTGGGTGCTGACTGACCCATAATACCGTGGTGAAATCGGCGAAATCGCTTGAACCTCACGATACACGGCTTCTTCTAACGGAAGCACTCGCCAATTTTCTGCAAGTGATCCCAGCCCTGCTCCCTTGGCAAACAACGTTCTTCCATCTTCTAAAAAAATGCGAAACGTTGCCGTCGGTCCATATCCTCCGAACACACGAGTTGCCGTTCGAATCGAGCTTTCCATCCGCTCCTCCACTTGCTTCCTCAACTCAAGGGGTACATCGCGCCAATAAGGCTTAGGTTCACGCATATTCTTTCACCTCTCCTCTGTAGGTTACACCAATCCCAAGTTGATTATGGGATACTTGCTCCGAGGCTGACATTCACCTCTTCTTGCTTGTATTTTAGCATTGGAAATTGTATCGTTACCGTCGTTCCACTGGCTTGCGAATTATTTACAATATCGACTCGATAACGGGTTCCAAAAAAAGCTTCGAAACGCTCTTTTACATTCCGTATCCCATAACCGCCCGTATTTCCTTCCCGCTGGGCATTCCAGTTTTTTTTCAGTCCGACGCCGTCATCCGTGATTTGAATGATAACGTCCCCTTGGTCTTCTTTGGCGCTAATGGTAATATTTCCGGTTAATCGCTCATTGAATCCGTGCATAATCGCATTTTCTATGAACGGTTGTAACGTCATTTTGGGGATGTACCAATCTTGTAAATGCTCTGCTAGATCAATGGATACGGTCAACCCTTCCTCCCAGCGCAGCTGCTGGATTTGCACATAACACAACGCATGTGTAAATTCTTCGCGAATCGTGATCAGGCTTTCGCCGTTGGACAACCCGATTCTAAACATTTTCCCCATCAGCTCAAGTATTTGACTTAATTTATCATGTCCAGCAGTCAGCGCCATCCAATTTAATTGATCTAATGTGTTATATAAAAAATGAGGGTTTATCATCGCTTGAAGCGCTTTGATTTCTGCTTTCTTTTGCTCCTTATATTGATTCTCCAGAGAAACATATAGCGACTTAATTCGATCCATTAATTTGCGATAACCGGAGAATAACACACCGAATTCATTATGATAGTCTTCCGGCAGATTCACTTTATTTGTGTTAGCTGTATATCTCCCCATTTCGTGGAGCAGCTGACGTATAGGTGTAATGAATAGATTCGAAAAATATAAGGTAAATAATAAGGCAATCAGAATCGCCGAAACACCCACAAGAGATAAAACAGCGGAGATGTGAACACTGCCTTTTGTGATTTGATTCAAAGGTGTGAGCTGAACGAGCATACAACTGGAATTATAATGCATGGCCCATACCATTAAGGTATTATTCTTTGGGGAGCTAGCCGAGTCGTTATTTCCGGGAAGCCCGACTTTCATATAACCGCTTTCGTTATTCATGTCCAACAAATAGGACTTAATCTTCGTCGGTAAGGAGGGATCACCGATGTAAGTTATTACTCTGCCCCCTGAATCAAGCAATATCCGGTTGGAAGTCGGGATTTCACCACTGATCTGATTTTGAATTGATGACGCTTTCAAGTTCAGCATCATGAACCCTTGGTATTTGCCGCTATTTGAATATATTTTGCGGGCGAAGCTGATGACTTCTATTCGGCCTTGATTGGAAGCAATGGTATGTTGGCCAATCCATGCGAAGTCTGCATTCTCAACAGCTTCATACCAGCTTTGGTCTTTGGCTTGATTCAAGTCAATAAATGAAACAAGACTTTGTGATTTCGATGGAAATGCATTCCCCGTATATAATTCAATGGACTGAATAATTGGTGTAGAATACGCGATGTTGCTCAAAAATGTTTCTAGCTCTTCACGTTTCTGATAATTGACGTATGAATCCGTGGTGATGTCCGGATATTCCGTTGTCACAATATTCCTGGTCGCCGCCAAAGAAATTTGCTCAATTGCGCGCATTTGAATTTCAATTTTGTTATACAATTCATTCAAATTTTCTTTTTGATAATAGGTCGTTACCCTCACCAATTCTTTTGTTGAAAGTGTATAAGTTAGTAAAATGACAATCGTGAGCAAGATGAGGACAAAACTTGTTAAGCCTCCAAAAAGCAAATAATCGATCCGGTATCTTTTAAACATCTTCTTCATTCGCCATTCCGCCCTTATGTGAGTAATTCCGCAGGTGTAATACCAAAGTGCTTTCTAAATGTGGTACTAAAATAAGGGATATTATTGTAGCCTACTTTATTTGCGACCTCATAGATTCTATATTTTCTTTCTAAAATAAGCCGTTTAGCTTCTTCCATCTTCACACTGATAATATAGTTGTTGATCGTCTCTCCTGTTGCGTTCTTAAAGATTTGACTTAAATAGTTACGAGAGATATACACTTTATCGGCAAGTTCGGCAATCGTGATATCGTTGGCATAATTCTCACGGACATATTGTTTGATAAAATCAATGGCCATCTTATGCTTGAAGCTTTCTTGCCAAGGCTGATTCGTACAGATTCGCTGAATAATACTGAGCAGCCATGTTTCATACTGGTCAAACGTAAATATTTTATTCAACTCACTTTCCATACTGTGATCCTGAAAGATCTCCGTCAGTCGGATATCCTCATCCGCTAGCGCGAAGCTGAAAATAGCCCAAAATTGCGCGCCAAGTAAGCTGAATGGAGGAGGGGTTGCGCTTACCCTTAAGGTAGCCATATAACTTTCAATCATCTTCTGGGCATTCTTGCCTTGCGTTGTTTTGATATCCTCAATGATTTGTTGATAAAACTTGATCGGTTTGGCCGTCGTCTGGCTGTGACTGGCAGGGAAACGCTCCGTATTCACATATTCAAAGACACCGGTAGATTGAAGCATCCTGGCATCCGGGACTAGTGGTTGAAAAGCCTCTTCCAGTGAATCCGATAGATTGGACCAATTCTCTGTGAATCTGCCGATGCCAATCCGGATTGTAATATCGAGATAGGCTTGTACACATTCTATGATTTTCTTAGCAATAGTTCTTATATGATCGATATGCTCCGAATACACCGCGTTTTTTTCAAAATGAAGAATTAATGCTGCATGATAACCATGCAATTCAACATAATCATAAGATCGCTTCTCGGCTTGGAGAATTTCTTTCATAATGTTTTTGATGGCAAAACGAAATAACAATCGATCTTGCGTCCGGACATCGGAAATTCTCGACGTTCTTAGAATCTCTAATCCAAGGACGATATGGCTCTGATCATCTCTCATGTTGCATAAAAGCGTCATTTCATTCCAATTGCTAGCTGTCCCCGTCACGACTGTCTTTAACTGTTCTTTCCGCACGAACGGTTCATATTCATCAATTTGGTCTCGTAGTTTCTCCTGCTCAATCTTTGATTGATTTTCAAGTTCGATGGACGAAATGGTTCGCAGCAGCACTTCTGTGATGGTGTTTCTAGAAACTGGCTTTGATAAGTAATCCTCAACTTGAAGTCTTAGCGCTTGTCGAGCCACTTCAAAATCGGCGTAACCGCTATGAATAAGAATTTTTCCTTCAAAACTCTCATTGCGCAATGTTTCTATCATTTTCATTCCACCCATAACAGGCATATAAATGTCTGTTATGACGATATCAGGCTTTTTCTCCCGAATCAGTTCTAATCCGCGCTCTCCATTCAGACCCTCTCCTACTAACTCGGCTCCGATTTCTTCCCAGGGAATCACTTGTTTCATTCCTTTGAGTACCTGCCGATCATCATCAATGATTGCAACCTTCCACATCTCGTTGCCTCCTATAAAAACGGATGTCATGTCAAAGCACCCCTTAATTATAACATCAGAATAACCGAATTAGGGTTTCTATGTTAACTAAGGGGTGCTCACAACTACTTATTTTTCATATTCAGCCGATTTTTTCTTCAGCTCGTCAAATCCTTGCTCGATCTTCATTTTTCCGAACATAATTGATTCTGTAATCGTTTTGTAATCCTTCGTATCGAAATTGTTCCAACCTTTCGCACCCGGATTAAATTGTTGAGCTCCTTGTGTAGCCATGTTGATCATATCGATCGTTAATTTATCGGCGCTACTAAATTTCGGTTGTAATTGGGCGAGAATTTTACTTGAAACAGGCACACCGCGTGTCGTTCCCGAAATTTCTCCTGCTTCCGGATTGTTAATAAACCAGTCAATGAACTTTTTCGCTTCTTCTTTATGCTGAGAATCTTGGCTGACGCTAAAGAAGAATGTTGCCTTCAACCAACTTCCGCCCTGCTTGTCCTTCGGCATTGCATAAACACCAATGCTGCCAGGTTTTAGGCTATCCCATGAAGAAGCTTGTGCCGCATGTGCTGCTTTGAAGATAATTTTACCAGTAAGCATTAAGTCTTGCTTCGGATCCAAATCAACGTCACTGACCGATACATCCGCTGGTGGAATAATACCCGCATTGCGGAAATCTTCGGCCATCTTCATCCATTCCAACCAGGTGTCCTTATCGAAATTAAACTTTCCATCCGGTGTGACGGGGTAACCTTTTCCTTTACTTAATTGATAGGACGTATACATATCGCGATTTCTCGCAAAGTCCCCAATGACGTAATGATCCTTGTCCAATTTGGACTTAATGTCTTTCGCTAGGCTGAAAAATGCATCCCAGGTAATCCCTTCTGCCGGAAGCTTAATCCCAAGTTTATCTAATGACCCTTTGTCATAAATGAGACCCCAAGCATTTCCGCCAAGCGGAACGGCTGTTTGCTTATCTTTGTATTTTCCAGCTTCAACTAGTTTAGGATCTACATCCTTTTCATTGATACTGCTGATATCCGCTAACTGACCTCTAGCGTTCCAATCTGCGAGCCAAGCTGCGTCCATCTGAATAATATCCGGCGCATTCTTCGCTGCGGCTTGCGTAGTCAATTTATCGATATAACCGTCAAACCCTGAGTACTCCGGTTCGAACGTGATATTCGGATTATTCTTCGTATAAAGTTCCAACATTTTCAAAGTCGCATCATGACGTGGCTGAGATCCCCACCACATAATGCGCAGTTTAACCGGTTTATTGCTTGATGTAGCATTCGTTGTACTGCTCGGACTCTTGCTATCGGCTGCTTTAGGCGATGACTCTGCCGCACCGCATCCTACTAACGATAATCCGATTGCTGTTGTTAACATGGCGATAGTCAGTCTTTTTCTCATTGTAGCCATTTGTCATAACCCCTTCGTGATATAGTAGTTTGAATTTTCAATCTTTACTAACTATAGCTCTATCAAATCATCATGCCTATGATAGTACCCAACGATTTGTTTCAAAATACTCCTAAGATTTGTTCAACCTTTAATCCCTGTTGTGGCAATTCCTTCTACGAAATATTTCTGTGCAAATGCGAAAATGAGCACCGACGGGATAATGGAAACAAGCCCCATCGCCAAAAGTTGTCCCCATTGCTGAGCGGACTGCGAATCATTGAGCATTCTTAAGGCCAGTCCTACCGTATACTTATCGACTGAGTTGATGTAGAGCAGATGGCCAAAAAAGTCATCCCAATTCCACAAAAAACAATAGATAACTACGGTCAGAAGTGCAGGTTTCGTGAGCGGCATCACGATGCGCCAGTAGATTCCGAACCAGCTGCAGCCATCCATTTTCGCCGATTCATCCAGTTCTCTTGGAATCCCCCGAATGAACTGCACAAGTAAGAATACGAAGAAGGTTCCGCCTGCACCTCCGGCCAAAGAGTGAGGCACAATGAACGGTAAATAGGTATTGACCCAACCGAGATGATGGAACAACGAATATTGTGGAATGATCGTTACTTGACCCGGCAGCATCAGGGTTAGCATTAAGATTGCGAACCAGAAATTTCGCAGCCGAAACTGCAATCTAGCAAACCCAAAAGCAACCAAGCTGCAAGAAATGACCGTCGTAAACAGAAGTCCAATGATGAGTTCAAAGTTGTTGATGTAGAAATCAGTAAATGAATGGCCTGGAATGGCATTCCAACCTTTCGAGAAATTGCTCCATAACGGATGTGCCGGGAACAGACCGGGCATACTCAGCTCTTGATTGGACTTTAAGGATGCTCCGACCCACCACAGGACTGGATAGATCATGGCTAAGCTCAAACATATTAAAATGACGTGAGTGAATATATGTCTACGTTGTAAAGAGGTACTCATTTCTGTTCCTCCTTTTCAGATTCATAGAAAACCCAATACTTGGATGAAAGAAAGATGACCGAAGTCGAAAGTGCAATAATGATCAACATAATCCAAGCAAGGCTGGAGGCATATCCCATTTGCAGTTGACTGAAAGCGCGCTCATATAAGTATAAAGCGTATACATACGTAGAATTCATAGGTCCACCCTGTGTGATGATCATGGCAGGCGTGAACATTTGGAAGGCGCCGATGATTCCCATAATGATATTGAAATAGATCGTTGGAGATAGCATCGGTAACGTGATGTTAAAAAACTGTCTAACCTTGCCCGCTCCATCCGCAGAGGAAGCTTCATAAAGGTCTTGTGGGATTTGTTTCAATCCCGCCAGGAAGATGACCATCGCTGAACCGAATTGCCACACAACGAGCAGAACCAATGTGCTCAAAGCGGTGTCTGGATTGTTGATCCAGCCCATGCCTTGGATACCGAATAAACCAAGAACTTCGTTGATATAACCGTCTCTGCCAAAAATATTTTTCCATAAAAGCGATACGGCGATGCTTCCTCCAATTAACGAAGGGAAGTAGATCATTGTTCGGTAGGCTGATATCCCTCTAAGGCTCTTGGCAAGGAGCATAGCAATGAATAATGCGGCAATTAGCCTTAAAGGAACTGAACCAAGCACATAGAGGAAAGTTACTTTGACGGATTGATAGAATCTAGTATCTACCGTGAATATTTTCTCGTAATTCCTGACCCCTACCCAATTCGCCTCTTCAAGTAACGAAAAATCGGTAAATGAATAATAAAGGGATTGAATCATCGGATAAAGCGTTAACAATAAGAATCCAATTAACCAAGGCGAGATAAACAAATGCCCGGTAATAAAGGAGTCCCATCGTTTTAATTTTGTAGACCGACGTTTGGTTGTTGAGGTTACAATTGTTGATTCCATCTAGCTCACCTCGTTATGTTTTTAGTTAATTATAGAAACAAACGATAGGCATTACTATAATAGTAAACTCCAATTTCTTTCAATTTACTCAGAAAAAAAAGCCCGCTATTTAGCGGACTCTGTTGAACTATGGGTTCTGTATGATGTCATCAATCACATGGTAGTAATGATCCATAATCACTACATTGGTAGTAAAAAGTTGATTGAAAAGCTCCAAAGTCAACCGGTCGTTCTCTACATCGATGCTTGTTCGATAACGCAGCTCCCCATCGGTTGCATCCATCTCGAAGTTGCCGATCACCAAGTCATAATTCTCTTCAAAAAGGAATTTCACCACCTCGGTCCGCTGCTCTTCGGGCACTAACGCCGGGTAAATGGAAAATACGATACAAATTTGCTTTTCTTCATCTGTACGAACCAACACGATCCATTCGCCATTCTCTCCTGAGAATGATAAACGGGCAATGGTTTCATCCACCCATTCAAAAGGCAATTCCATACGTTTCAGGTAGTCGTTCACGACCTCATTCAAAGTAGACTTCATGATGGTGGACGCTGCCTTTGTGACCGCAGGCTCGGCCCATTGGGTGCGGTAGCCAACTCTCAAAGTGCCCCCATCCAGCTCTTCCGGCAAACTCATTTGCTGCTTCACATCTGTGATCAGCCAGCTTTCGCTTTGGCGCAGAGGTCGTGATTCTTCGGAGTCCTCGACTAAGGATTGCAGAACATTTTCGACCTCTGAACCCTTGCGAAGTGCAGCTTTCATAAGGCTTTGTTTTAACATGACTTGAAGCTCGACAGGTTGCTTCTCATCGAATTTCACTTCTAAATCCCTATTACTTCTTTGGGCGAACAGCCCCATCCATTCTCCAGCTAACAATTGCTGGTATACGCTCCACTCTACTTCAAGAGAAAGCGTACAATGGGACTTCTCCTCAGATTCAATAAGGGTTATTCGTTTGGCATTAGCCTTTAACGCATCACCCACGAGGGTCAGAAATACGATTTCGATGTCAAAATCCAAATGTGACTTCTCTTCGTCACCATTAGCTCTCAGATCAACCATCTACAAACCTCCTTTACATCATGTTGTTTCTGCGAATCTATGTTATGGCGTGACCACGGGTACCTGACTTGGTGTAGTCGCTGTACTCGGTGCTGGAGTTTGAACCGGTGCTGTTGAAGTACTCGAAGTACTCGATGTACTTGCTGTATTCCCTGTACTTGCCGTACTTGACGCTCCTGCGGCACCAGTCGTTCCAGCAGTGGCCGTACTTGCAGCAGGAGTAGGCGCCGGACGGTCCTGGCCACCACCACCAAACCCGATAAACTCATACTTCATAGTTTTATCATTCCGGAATTCTAATTGCCCAAGTCGCTTGGACTTCTCTACAGCAACCTTAACAATCTCTGCATCAACTTCTAGCGACTTAACTTGGCTGGCGGAAAGTGTGATTGCCCACGGTGATGTTGGTACGCTTCTTCCATCATATTCCCTTTGGAAACCTATTTCCAGCTTAAGCGCATTGGATAGTCCAATTTTATCAACTGATTCAATATCTGATGCCTCTGAATCTTGGCCTGGTAACCAAGAACGCATGGTATCGTTAACGGTTTCATCCCCTTTAATTCGCGAGGCGAAGCTTGCCCCGATATCATCGAAATAATTCCCCGTGAATAACCCATCAGTTCCAGCATCTACTAATGAACCAGTCACTTGTTTTCCTTTTTCTGCCTTGGAAGCGAGCCCCTTCCTGAATAGAGCGGTAATATTTTTCCCTCCGCCAATCGCAGCAGTGACAATTTTGGATGCATACTTGGTGAAATCTCCACCTTCTTCTCCGAATTGGGAAGGGATACTTGCCGATAGCTGCAGATTCAATTCTTTGAGCTTGGTTTCGTCCCCATTTAAGAAGGTCGCAGAGCCTTCAAGACCAAAAGCAACTTTGTCTTTACCAAATTCAATTTCTATTTCCGTTCCCGCTTCTACGGTTGTATTAACTTCGCCTTTGCCAATACCTTTACCGGCCTTTTCAGCCGTTAAGCGCTCTGCCGCAGACATCACATTACCAGCTGCATCCTTGCCCTTCGTCTCAATAATCTCTTTGTTATACTTACTGAGCCGTTTGAATGCAAGCTCAGCAGAAAATGATGCGACACCTACGTTAGCTTCCATCGCCAATTTCGTAAGGAAACCAACATTCACCTCGGCTTCTTCATCACCCATATGCATTTCCTCAATCATCATGGCCCACTTCTCAGCCTCAATCAAGCTTGACTCCCCGGATTTACCGCCTTTCCCCCAGAAGTATGCCTGTGCGCTTTCCGGCATCTGTCTGTATAACCCATAAGAAAGTAAATTCATGACAGTATCTGTATCTTTACCTTTTCCTTCAAGGAATAGCCCGAAACGTGCGTTTGCATCAAAACCAAAGGTCGTAAACCCTGCGCCAAAGGTTAATTGGGTATTTACGCTTAATTCATCCGCTTCCCGCTCTGCTTCTCCTGCGAATCCGAAAAGGAAGTAGGCATTTCCGCCGCCTGCTGCGGAGGCAACTGGAATTTTTAACTCTAATTCTAATGAACTTGAATCTCCTGGGTTAGGTGTTGAAATGTCGATTAAATGACCGACTTTTGTTAACCCGGAAGATAAATCGCTTGCTTCTACAGACTTGACTATTGTTTTGGCAAGTTTCTTCGTTTTTTCATCATTTTGAACCGCTTCTTTAATTTGCGTGGTTTTAGCTGCATCCGGTAATGTCGCAGCCGTAGTCCCTTCCGCTTTGGTTCCTTTTGTGAGCTTCCTAGCTTCAAGAACAGCTTTATCTTTGTTCAACTTCAGCAATTTAGCTGCGTGTTCTTCAGCTGCCTTGACGCTTGCTGCTCGAATCTTATCCGCTTTGGCTTCAGGTAATCTAGCCACTTCATAAGCTGAGCTTTTTGCTACTTTTGTCATATCTTCTATGGTAAGGGCTTTAGGAATGACTCTTTCCAGAATGAGATTAGCCTCATCCCTCATCACATCGTCTACAAGGACTTTGGATTCCTTGTAGGCAACGGCTTTCGTAGCCGTTTTCAGATATTCTTTTTGCATGGGTCCCAGAGTGCTTGTTGAAGATTGGGTTGCACCCGTTGGTGCCCCACTTGTCGGAGCCGTTCCTGTAGGAGCAGCGTTTGTTTGGGTTGAAGTACTTGATGGATTATCTATCTCATTATTGATCTGCGCATTAACTTTGGTTCGTGCTGCTTTTTTAAGATCTTCACGATACGCATTCAACTCTGCCGATCTTCTGAACGCTCTTCGGCCTACGCCTAATTTGGATAAAACCGCTGATTTCATAGGAGCGAACAGGACGGTTTGATAAATTTCTTCCATATCTTTAATATCTCTAGTCGTCCCGTCGACGGTTTCTTGCCTCACAACATCTAAGTCGACCAGTCGGCTTTCAAGCCCAATTCGCTTGGTTAACTCATCCGTTCCAGCCCTTCCAACACTTATGGAATCAAAACCAGAGGTACCTCCGGCTGCAGTCGGGGAAGCGAACTTCAAGGCAATGGCTCTTTTAGATGACGTAACCGAATTAGTGAATAAGGTTTTGGAATATGTATCCAGCTTTTTCTTTGCATCAGCTGCTGCTTTTGTTTTCTGTTTTTCAAATGTGGCATTGTTTAAATTTGGCGTAATCAGATAGGGTTTATTCGCTTCTTCTTTCATGGCCGTTTTTTTAGTGTCTGCAAACTCGCTATCCGCTACTTCAATGGCATATTCTTTTAATTTGGTTATCATAATGCCATCTGCTTTTGCTTGTGCGAACTTATAGGCATCTTCTCTCTGTTCTGCTGTACCCGTTGACCCCATACTCGCTCTGATTTCTGCTTTCACTTTTTCTTTCACATTTTTACGAATCGGATCCGCTTGTGAATCTGAAGTCAAGTAAGTATCGATAGCTCTCTTCAGTTTCTCGCTGATTTCCGTATAAGCACTATCAACAAGTGTCGTAACTTTCGCGTCACGTGCCGTTACAAGATCGGCATTTCGCTGCTGCTGCTCCTGTGATACGGCAGGAACTGGGGATGCACTGGCTCCTCCCGCTCTTTGAATGAGGGAATGCGTATTCCCCATCCTTTGAACCATACCCTGAACCGCCCTGTTCCCCAGGGTTCTTTGCATTTGCATAATACTTGCAGGTGTCATTTGACGAGTATCCAGTGTGCTTGGAACTTCCGTCTCGGACCTGATCGGCTGAGCTTGAGCCGTTGTTTGGCTGCTAGTTGTCCGACTTGCGGATGTATGTTCACTCACAACTAAGCCCCCCCTTAGCTACAATAAATCCACGCCATTCTCTATTTTTGAAAAAATACGCTCATGTTGTCGAATAATAGTTCGATTATACCATGACCACCACTAGAAATTGTGAAAAATATTATCTATTAAAAAACAAAAAAACCGCGAAGCGTATAACCCTCGCGGTTTTTTTAATGTTAGAAGTCTCAACAATATTTTCGACAAATCATTGACATATCCTACCTTAGACCCATATCAACGATTCGCTATCTCAAACTCATCGCCAGGTGCCATGACCTTACCTTTTAACCCCCGCGCTTCAAGCTGTTTCACGAAAAGCTCCGCGTCTTGCTTGATACCAGGGAATGTACTGTGGTGAATCGGTACTGTCAGTTTCGCGTTGTACCATTCCGCGGCTTGGAGGGCATCTTCCGGTCCCATGGTGTAGAAGTCTCCAATCGGCAAGAAAACGACGTCGATCGGATGGCGCTCGCCAATCATTTTCATATCGCTGAATAAAGAAGTGTCTCCCGCGTGCAAAATCGTCAAGCCTTCTGCAAACACGAGGAACCCAGCAGGCATGCCCGCGTACAGAATTTGTTTCGTTTCTTCAATTACAATCCCAGAACTATGGAACGCTTGAACCATTTTCGCCTTAGCGAAGCCCAAATCGAACGTGCCTCCCATGTTCATGCCGACGGTATTTTTTACTCCTTGCCAAGACATATAAGACGCCAGCTCGACAATAGAGACAACCGGTGCGTCGTTATTGGCACTCGCAATAGGCGCTGCGTCTAGAATATGGTCCATATGCGCATGCGTTAGCAGCACGGCATCAACCTTAATGTCCTCCGGCTTAATTTTGGCCGTAGGATTGCCGCTTAAGAAAGGATCGATGATGAGAGATTTATCCCCCGTCTGAATTTGAATACAGGCATGACCATGATAATTGATTTTCATTGAAGATGTACTCCTTTACCTCTTACTTTTTTATGTCTATTATTACATAGGATTTCTATTTAGGAAACGGCTCATTACGATCGAAACCATCTTATTCATGCATTTTTTTTGTAAATTGATATCTATGTGGTTATGCAATTAATTTCAAACCAACGGCCGCGCTCAATACCATCGCGATGAACATCATACGTTTCCAATCCCTGGATTCACCATAAAAAAGCATGCCGACGATGGCGCCGCCAACTGTACCGATCCCTGTCCAGACGGCATACGATGTGCCCATTGGCAAACTTTTCATCGCCAGGCTTAAAAGCGAGAAACTCATAACAATACCAACGATGAAAAGACTGAACGAGCGAATATTTTTCGATTTATTAATCTGGTTCATCCCCACAACGCCTACGACTTCGAACAAACCGGCAAACATCAGAAAAATCCAACCCATTAGACGGCAGCTCCTTTCTTATCATTCTCCTTCGTGACAAATTTCAGTCCGAATACACCGGATAAAAGCAGGAGAATGAGAAATACTTTGAGAAACCTGAACGGTTCTCCAAACAGCAGCATTTCAACCAAAACTGTGCCTGCAGTCCCCATTCCCGTAAAGACCGCATAGACGGTACCCACCGGCAGTTTCGTAGATGCGCTAATAACCAGATGAAATGAGATATACATTGCAATGATTGTTCCTATCCACATCAGTGTTGTATCCGAATGTTTTAAACCTGTGACCCATATAACTTCGAAAAAGGCCCCTATAAAAATATAAATCCAATTACGATTCATGGTGTGAACCTCCTCCTGTTGATTACTTCTTGATGCCGCGCCAATAGACAAACCAAGAAGCTTCTATTCTTTTCATCGATCTTTCGACTCCACCAAACAGCAATTCTACGAACATGCCATCTAACACAGCTAAAAAAGCAACGGTCGCCACGCTACTGCTGACCTCTTTGCATATGGCCCCATCTGCAATTGCTTGCTCAAAGAGCGGGACTAACATCGTTTCCAAAGTATCTAAATAGTGATAACCCTTTTGGACGATGACCTCATAGAGATGAGTCGGCGGGAAAAAGGCTACACGCAAAAAAAACTTCGTATTATCATCTTTTTCATAGCAATCCTGATATTGAATAAGGAAGCCATAAAGCAGTTGGTCGACGGCAAGATCTTTATGGCTTTCAAGATACTCAAGAACAAATGTCAATTCCCGGGCAAGCACATCGTCAAGCAGCGCAAGGAAAAGTTCATCTTTCCCTTTGAAGTGTGTATAAATCGATTGCTTCTTGATACCTACATCCGTTGCAATATCCGCGAGTGAGGCACCTTCGTATCCATTACTGGCAAAATGCTTGAGGGCAACCTCTTTTATTCGAGCAGCAGTCAACTTTCATCACCCTTCCGAACGTTCGTCAGGAAATTGTATCACGTTCACATTCTTATGGCAACTCATAACGCGGCTGCTAATCCGTAGATGAGATTAACCAAAAAGAGGCAGCCTTATTCGGCCGCCTTGTTCTGGTTTTTTATTTTGAATCATCTATTAAAATATACGGCAACAATGAAATTGGCGTTATCAAAGGGGGATATCAATTGCCTGATGGTTGTAGTGTCGAAGCTGCTTTTGAAATTCTGGTCGGCAAATGGAAACCCGTTATTCTCTTTCACCTTTTCAAGCATGAAACGATGAAATTTACTGAACTTCATAAAGCAATCCCGGATATAACGAAAAAAATGTTGACCGCGCAATTAAGAGAGTTAGAATATCATGATATCGTGCACCGTAAAATCATTCTTCAAATCCCTCCAAAAGTGGAATACTCCATAACCGAATATGGCAAGAAATTGAGACCTCTTTTACAAGCAATAAACGACTGGGGAATGTCTCATGCAGCACATATGAACGAGTTATATGGCATAGAAAAAAGCAAATCTGAATAATTTTTGTACGATTAAACAAACTAACGAATAAAACAAAGGATGATATTCGATTGACAAACCTACTTGAAACAGTTGTTGATGTGATGAAAACTCTCGTTGATGACGAACCTAAACCACCCTTACATATAGGCGAAGCCATGACTTGTTGGACGTACTTAACCATGCTGGAAGAAGAAATAGCAAGTGTACAAATTGGACTCAATACGACAACAGATATCGAATTGTTAGATGCCCTCCATGGTTCTATGGAGATAGCTAGTACGCAATCAAAAATACTTAGGGATTTTATGTTGCGAGAAGGCGTAACTCTCCCACCGGTATCCGAAAAAAAACCACAATCAGACCCTCACGCCATCCCAATGGGCGTCAAATTAACGGATGATGAGATTGCCAATGCACTTTCCATTAAAGTTGTCGCCAACTACATGATGTGTGCGACCGGTGCCGTTCAATCCGTGCGCAATGATGTGGGCTTCATGTTTGCAGGTTTTCAAGCAGAGAAATTAAAGTACGGAGCTTCTTTAAAAACCTTAATGCGGAAACGTGGCTGGATTAAAATTCCTCCGTACTATGTTCCGAATGGCTTGCCTACGCAATGATCATTCCAATAACAAAGAGCAATTTAAACTAGAACTTAGTTTAAGCTGCTCTTTGTTTTTTTATGAACAAGTGGCCGGATTCTGAATAGAAAATTCCTTGTTTTGAATGGTGAAAATGTTGATTTACCTGGGTTTCATGATGATTTAGCTCGTCAAGTATAATTTTTTGAGAAGATTCTCATGGTTTTTTAATAAAGCAGGCTTGACCCTTGCCAGCCCACGGTTTTCTCTTCTCCTAGCAAATTATAGGAGACTTCCAGTCTGCTATACTAGGCTCAGCTAAGAAATTAGCGCTCACAACAAGGAGGAGGACAACAACTATGACATTACATCATAAATGGAGCAAGCGATTGGCTATTTTGACAATTGGAGCGACCGTTGCTATCTCAGGAGGGGTAATTAGTAGTCCACAGCCTACTCAAGCTGCTACGAATAATGATACTGCTACTATTGACGCTACAATTACAAGTACGTCGAAAGCAGATAGCATTATCGCACTAGGCAAAAGATATCTGGGCACACCTTATAAGTTCGGTGCAGCAGTTGGACAAACGCGAAACTTTGACTGTTCGACACTGACGAAATACATTTTCGGTAAATACGGCATCACTTTGCCGCGGACTGCTGCTCAGCAATCCAAAGTTGGTAGTTATGTGTCAAAAAGCAATTGGAAGAAAGGCGACCTGCTATTCTTCTCCGTCCCTGGCAGATCAGGAGTCGGTCATGTAGGCGTTTACCTTGGAAATAACAAAATGCTTAATACTTACGGTGCTGGCGGTGTGAAAATCAGTACGATTAACTCTTATTGGAATTCTCATTACATGACAGCGCGACGTGTGATTAAATAGTCTTTTGAATGAGGAGCTAAGCAGCTTACATGTGCTTAGCTTCTTTTTTATATGGTCTCAAATAATTAGCCGCTAGAGAGGAAACAATATGTTCGTGTTTATACTACCTGAAGGAGATTAATTGACGTGAATAAACTACGTGCCACACAAATCGCTGCTTCACCGGTCATGGCCAATGTTTCTTGCAACGGCGTTCCTATTTATATTCAAAATGTCGATGAAACGAATGAAACGGCGAGAATTTATCCGTTAGATCAACCTGATCAAGAACAAGAAGTTCCACTTCACAGTTTGACCGAACATTAAAGTTAACCGAAATACATCTGAGAAGCTGTCTCTGTAGTTAAAGCTACTAAGGGGACAGCTTCTTTTCATTTCCCCCTCTGAGAGGCTCCGAGGAATGGCGCTTTTCTTATAAAAACGGGCAATTGGTACGGTTTCAGGCAGAAATGTACCTATCCACTTTCAGAAATGATCTTATATAATCGGACATGTGCAAGTGCGGTAGCGCTTACATAAACGAAGTTAATTCAACGACAAAGGAGACAAGTGAAGATGAAAAGCAGATTGCAACGCCGAAGGAAGGTATGGCTGGGATTGCTGCTTACTATCATTGTCATTGCGCAGATCGGCTACATCCCTTCCGGCGAAAGCAAGGTCAGAGCGGCAGACAATGGCTTGGCACAGAAGCCGTATATGGGCTGGAGCAGCTACAGCATGCAGGTCTACGATGGTCCGTCCGGCAACTGGATTTCCGAAGCCAAGATCAAGAAGATGTCTGACGCCATGCACGAGAAATTGCAGTCTCACGGATACAAATATATCAATATCGATGCGGGTTGGAACGGCAGCATGGACGAATACGGCAGACCGGTGCCGAGTGCTGCGCTTTATCCGGGAGGTTTTCAGAATCTCGTCGACTACATCCACGGTAACGGCCAAAAAGCCGGCCTCTATTTAATTCCCGGCGTTTCGCCTGAAGCAGTCACTCAGAACTTACCTATTTATAATGCTCCTGGCTGTAATATCGGTGATATCGTCGTAAAACCTTACAAGTTCGCGGATTATTGGAACATTGGATACAAAATTGATTTCAGCAATCCTTGCTCGCAAAAATATATCGATTCCGTCGCGGATGCCATCGCTTCCTGGGGTGTGGATTTCGTCAAATTCGATAGCGTCACACCAGGCTCCGGGCATAATGATGTCAGCATCGATGCGCGTGACGATGTCAAAGCCTGGTCAACAGCGCTTGGCAGACACAATATTTGGTTTGAATTATCTTGGGCTCTCGACCACAACTACGTGGATTATTGGAAAAAATATGCGAACGGTTGGCGGGTCGATTGGGATGTAGAGTCCTATGACCGCGAGGTCGGCATGACGCAATGGGCTAATATTGCGCGTTTGTTCCCTGACGCAGCCCTTTGGTGGCGGGATGCCGGACCGGGAGGTTGGAATGATTTCGACTCCTTGAATGTCGGCAATGGAGCTACCTCCGGTTTAACCAAAGACGAAAGGCAAACCGCAGCTACGCTGTGGGCAGCCTCAGCCGCGCAGTTCTATACAGGCGACGACCTATCCAACCTCGACGCCTATGGTCTTGACTTGCTGACGAATGACGAAGTCATCGCGGTTAATCAAGCTGGGCGTCCGGTACACCCAGTTTCAACATCGACCAATCAGCAAGTCTGGTATGCGAATAACGGTGACGGAACGTACACGGTTGCTCTTTTCAATCTGGGCAACAAAGCAGCGCCTGTGACCGTTAACTGGAACGATATCGGGCTGAGCGGCCCTGCTTCCGTTCGCGACCTGTGGAGCCATTCCGAGCTTGGCACTTATACGTCAAGTTATGGTCCTGTGTCCTTGGAGCCGCACGCCTCTCGCCTCTTCAAAATAACGGCACAAAGCGGTTCTTCATTCGTCAATGACGACGACACTGGCGTAAGATACACCGGCACTTGGACACGTAACGGCGGCAAAGAATTGGCTCGCGACGCGCAAGACTTGTCCATTGCAATTACAGACTCTTCCCCTTCTCCCGCTAGTGCTAGTAGTCAAATCGGAAATCAAGCAACACCGCAAACGAATTCATCTAACGGCACAGTCTCTCACGCTGTCTACATCAACGATACGGATCCATTGATTCAGTATTCGAACAAGTGGGGGCACAGCGGCGGAAGGCCTTTCGGGGACTATCAGGATGATGTTCATTACGGTGAGCCGGACAACGGGACGCAGCCGGAATTCAGCTACTCATTCACGGGCACTGGCATTGAACTTTTCTCTGAACAAGGCACATCCAATGGACGAATGGACGTTTATATCGATGGACAGCTGAAGGGCACTGTCGATGCTGAAGGCCCTCAACAAACCGGCTTATACTCGGTCTATCGGATTGCCGATCTTCCGCAAGGTCAGCACACGCTTAGAGTGTTAAGAAACGGCACCGGCCAATACTATTTCATCCTGGATGCTTTAAAGGTGACGACTGAAACGTTGCTTGGCCAACCTTCTGCGAACAGTTTTGACAAAGATCAGCCTGCCGACATTACGACGAATCTCCTTATTGGCGCAAGTTCGCTGACAGGCATCACAAATGGTGCTGTGTCTCTGCAGCCAAATACGGACTTCACGATAAGCGGAGGCAATCTTGTAACGATTAAGAAAGAATTCCTCCTCCAGCAGCCATCGGGGCAGCCTGTCCAACTGGCGTTCACTTTTGCAGGTGGAGACTCACAATCACTTTCTATCGCAATCACGGGAACGTCACTCAATCCTGCAACCGCTGCTTTTGACAAGAAAACATCCGCACAAACGGACGTCTTAACAACGCTTACACTTGGAAGCACCAACAGCCTAACTGGCATTATCAACGGCACAGACAGCTTAATACCTGGTCAGGACTACACAATTACGAATAATGTTGTAAAAATCTCAAAATCCTACTTGAATCAACAGCCTGTTGGACTAACGAATTTGACATTCACATTCCTTTCTGGAAGTCCCAGAACGTTCGCCATTACAGTTAGCAACTCTGCCTCTCCCGGAAGGTACACTTACATCAATGACGACAGCTCGGAAATCCACTACACCGGCGCTTGGAACCGCAGCACGAACCGCCCTTTTAACGACTATGGCAAGGACGTTCATTATGTCGAGCAAAACAACGACTTTTTCACCTACACTTTTAATGGCACTGGCATTACTTATATAACAGAAGTCGATCAAGGCCAAGGCGATGTGGACATCTATATCGACGGTCAGCTACATGGAACGGCTCATACGTTCGGAGCGAACTCGCATAACGTAGCCCAGCAAGAAGTCTATACAGTCAGTAATTTGACACCTGGTATTCATACTTTGAAAGCAGTTAAAAAGTCAGGGCAGTTCATGCTGCTTGATGCGCTTAAAGTCCAGCAGCCCGACCTGATGGATATCTCTGCCGCTGACTTCAATAAAACGACGGCTTCAGATGTGAGCGTTACTATCTTGGGCAACCCTGACAGCCTGCAAAGCATTTCGAACGATGCGAGCAAACTCGTGAATCCTACCGATTATGAAATTAACGGCCAACATGTGACGATTAAAAAAGAATATCTCGCTGCTCAACCTGTCGGAAGCTTGAAGCTTACTTTTTCTTTCACAGGTGACTATGCCGACGATGTTCATGCATCTTCCGTGAATGGAGACTCCTACCTCTATTCGTTCACAGGGACCGGTATCGAGCTCCTCGCACCAACGGGGCCGGAGTTGGGTGACATCGACATCTATCTCGACGGGGAGTTGAAGCAAACGATCAACGCCCATTCAGCCATCCGGAATGCCGGTCAAAGTCTTTACCGCGTCTCGTCACTTTCGAAGGGTGCTCATACATTGAAAGCGGTCAAAAAATCAGGCAGCTATATGCTAGTAGACGCGTTCAAATATGATATTGCCGCGAATAGCGGCACACCTTCCACGCCTCAAACGGGTGGCGGCGGCTATGGAGGAGGTTACGGAGGAGCGATTGTGAGCCCTAACGCATTTAATGTCGTGCGAACTACACAAGCTGACGGAACGAGCAAAGAGGAAGTTAAGCTCTCAGATGATAATGCGAAAATGTTGATTCAGAAGTCCAAGACCTCTGGCTCCAATTCAGCTGTCATCTCCTTACCGGATGCCAAAGATGATGTATCCATGACGACTGTTCAAATGAGCAAAGAATCGCTCAGCTTGCTTGGCGACAGCGGTCTTGACCTTAATCTCGATACCGCTAATGTTAAAGTCCTGATTGCTAACAGTTCGCTCAAAAGCTTAAAAGATGATAGTTATTTTAACCTTGTTCCGGTAAAAGCTTCGGCAGTCGGCAAGGACTTGGAACGTCGCGCAAACGCGGCGACAGTGGTACTAGGCGTTACCGGAGGCGCAAACACTTCGCTGGTTGGCCGTCCTGTAGAGATTACGACGAACCTGCATGATCAAGAGGTTACCCTCGTCCTCCCGCTTCCAGATGATTTGAGCGATGCTGAGATTCAACAAATCGGTGTTTATATCGAACACAGTGACGGGACTACGGAGTTTAAAAAAGGCACTGTGACCACGTTCCAAGGCGCTCGCGGGATACAGTTCACAACGAACAAATTCAGTACGTTTGTCCTTTTGAAAGTCGATGGCCGGACATTGTCCTTCTCGCATGAGCCATACATCCAAGGCTACGAGAACAACTTGTTCCGTCCCGACAATCGCATTACCCGCGCAGAAATGGCAATGATTCTCTCGCGTATTGCGGCCAAACCGGCATCAGGCAGCGGCAGCGAATTCGTTGACGTGAAGCCGGAGCTTTGGTCTTATGATGCGATTGCCCAAGTGTCACGCATGGGTCTGATGCAAGGTTACGCAGACGGCACCTTCAGACCGGATCAGCCGATCACCAGGGCGGAAATGGCAGCTCTTGCCGCCCGGTTTGCAGTGAGTCCCTCTGGGTCCGGAGCAGGCTTTACGGATACGTCCGGCCTTTGGGCCGAAGATGCAATCAAAGCCGCCCAAGCTGCGGGGTACTTGAACGGCTATGCAGATGGCTCCTTCGGTCCAACTCATCCGCTCACTCGCGCAGAAGCCGTTACCGTGATCAATCGGGTCCTCGGCCGAGGGCCGCTTCATGGTATCGTCCACTCGCCATGGACTGACGTCCCAGACAGTCATTGGGCGGTCCATGACATTGAGGAAGCTTCGGTCCGCCACTCGTTTGAGCCGTTAGCTGCCGGTGGAGAAAAGATCGTGGAGTGATTCCGACATCCATATCACGCTCTAGGGAAAAAGGGCATTTCAACTTCGTTGAAATGCCCTTTTCTCGTGTGGAGGAACGTCATTTTCCACTGTTATAAATATTCCTTGACAGGAATATTCCTAATGAGGTATATTCAAAACATAAATTTAATGTCCTAGGAGGCTGAAAGGCAATGAAAAAAATTACGATTCCTTACTGGATTTTTACTGTATTAGTGGTGTTATTTATGGGGATGGGAGCAATCGGTGATACTGTAAAAGCAGCGTCTGCGGTAGAGCTCTTCAAGCATTTGGGTTACCCCGACTATCTTCTACCCTTTCTTGGAATTGCCAAGATATTAGGCGTCATAGCTATCCTTATTCCCGGTTTTCCTCGAATCAAAGAATGGGCATATGCCGGTTTGATCTTCGATTTGACTGGTGCTGCGTATTCAACCATCGCTGTGGATAGCTTTATGGCCGTATTGGGTTTTCTTCCAGGCTATATTATCATTGCAGGTTCCTATATATATTATCATAAAAGGCAAAAAGCTGGCATGCTGAGTCAAACGAATCAAGTAATGCGAGTAGAACGACGTACCGTTTAAGCGTTTAAATAATGAAGAACGGCTGTAAAATAGCAGCCGTTCTTTTTGTAATTAAATAAGTTTTTCTAAGCTTTTGCCCCTAATTTTGCTAAATTAGCAAAACTAATCTCTAAGCTCTCAAAAGGATTCCGGTCATAGCAATCATCCTGCTCAACCGCTGCCCATTCCACGCCAATGTCTTCGCAGGCTTGAATGATTCCTTTGAAATTCATATTGCCTTCACCGACCTCGGAAAAACGCTGTTTCCGATCCGGAGTCACAATCATATCTTTAAAATGTACGACCTTCATACGTCCATCCATTTTGCGGATCCACTCCACGGGATCTGCCCCGCCTGCCTGTACCCAATAAACATCCAACTCGAAATCGACGCTATCAGGATCCGACATTTCAAACAAAATGTCCATGCCTGTCTTCCCATCATATTTAGCGAACTCAAAATCATGATTGTGATAGATAAATTTCAGCCCGGCATCTTTCAACTGTTTGCCAAATTCCGAAGCTTGTTTGGCGAATGTGGCATAACCTTGACTGTTCTCCCGAAACTCCGGCGGTAGTCCGCCTAAACCGACATATTTACAATCCCATGCTTGATGCTTCTTAATGACGCCGTCCATATCATTCAACAAGTCGTTATATCCGATATGAGTGGCACAGATCGTCAACCCTTCTTGGTCTGCAAGCGCTTTAAATTCTTGAATGTCGATTGGTCCAATACCGGAAGCTTGTACAGCGTTATAACCCAATTGCTTAACTTTTTTCAAGCTTTCGCTAATATCAGCGGGTGTTTTCAGAAAGTTGCGAAGCGTATACAGTTGCGCGGCGATTCTCATTCCTATCACTCCATTCATCAAATTTGAGTCATTTCATATATAACATAGAATGATGGGTTTGAGCCACACAAAAATACAGTTGCTCCACAATTTTCATATGAGAACTGCGTTGGAACTAATAAAGCTGCCGTTTCTTAGCACGGCAGCTTTTGATCTAGAGCTCAACAATTTTTGTTGCGACGTTATGGCAAAATTCCCGGTCATGCTCTACAAATAGAATCGTCGGTGAGTATTCGAGCAGCAAATCTTCAATTTGCATCCGAGAAATGACGTCAATAAAATTAAGCGGTTCATCCCAAATATGCAAATGTACCTGCTCACTCAGGCTTTTTGCAATTAATACTTTTTTCTTTTGTCCGCCGCTATACGATGAAATATCCTTGTCAAATTGAATTCTGGAAAAATCCAGCTTTCTTAAAATGGATTTAAAAAGACTTTCATCAATCCCACATTCGGCAGCATAGTCAGATAGATTTCCCTGAAGGTGCGATGTGTCTTGGGACACGTAGGATATTTTTAACTGGCTGTCCTTTCGAATGTTGCCTGTGAAATTCATATCCTCGCCGCAAATTAGTTTGATGATACTTGATTTTCCAGAGCCATTTTGACCTGAAAGCGCAATACGATCACCTTGCTCAATCGTGAAACTTAGATTTGAGCATACGGTCTTCTCACCGTAATAAATGGACACATGGTCAAGCTCAACCAGCTGGTTTTTGTGAAAAGCAAGCTGCGAAATCTCTAAGCTTTCTGAGCTCTCGATATTTTTGAGGAGTTTCGACTTCTCTTGGATAGCCGAATGCTGTCTTTGCTCAATGGCTTTAGATCGTTTCATCATTTTAGCAGCTTTATGGCCAATATAGCCTTTATCAACCTTGGAACCGGAGTTTCTTGTTCCGTTTTTTGTTTTTTCCACTTCGTGCGACCAGTTACCCGTCCGTTTAGCGGAATCTGACAATCGTTTAATGTCTTTTCTAAGTTTTTCGTTCTCAGCCAGCTCGAAGTGATCTTGCCGCGACTTATTTTCCCACCAGCTTGAAAAGTTGCCTTTTTGAATTTCTATGTTGGTCTTATTGATGGATAAAATGTGATCTACACAGTTATCTAGAAAGGATCTGTCATGCGATACCAAGATAAATCCACTTTTCGATTTAAGATAATCGCTAACGAGTTTTCTTGCTTTCATATCGAGATGATTGGTCGGCTCATCAATTAAAAGAAAACTGTTCTCTTTGATGAACAACGTAGCCAGCAATACTTTTGTTTGCTCTCCGTTGGATAAGGAATCAAATGGCCGGTACAAAACATCCTCTGAAACCTTTAAAAGAGAAAGCTCGCGCATTAACTGCCAGTGGATATAGTCGGGATAAATGTCATTGATGACATCTATCGTATTATTGCTTTTGTTCTCAACGGGGAACGGGAAATATTCAAAGCTTACATTAGCGGAAATGTATCCACTGTATTCAAACTTACCAAGCAACAGGTTGAGAAACGTTGTCTTCCCTCGGCCGTTTCTTCCTGTAAAGCCTAATTTCCAATCGGTATCGATTTGGAAATTGACGTTTTCAAATATGTTATCGTAACTTCCTTCATAAGCGAACGTCAAGTTTGTAACGTTTATTAATGACATAGACAGATCCTCCTGTATAAAAAAATAAAAGCTACAAGAAAGTTACATTCTTGTAGCTCAAATAAATACAGTTAATTAACCCCTGGACGGAGTTAAATAAGGATATCTTGTATCGTTTGAGTGAAAGATAATGTAACTTTCTTGCATACGAAATAAAACATGCGAAAAATCGCTTTAATGTTTTACCGTTAGCAAGAAAACCTACATTATGCCTTCAACTCCACTCTTGAAAATTTAAATAAAGTATAACAAACTCATTTTTAAAAATCAATACAATTAAGCCTGACGATAAGCAGGAGCGCCCATCGGGGATGATCCCGCGCCACCATCTACGCTAATTTCTGCCCCCTGAACAAAGGAAGAATCTTCAGAAGCCAGGAACAAAGCCACATTGGCGATCTCCACGGGTTCGCCTAAGCGATTCATTGGAATCTTAGGCGCTAACGCGGCTTCAACTTTTGACAAGCCTTCTGGTTGACCCCAAATTGGCGTCCGAGTAGCTCCTGGGACGATCGTGTTTACTCGGATACCGAGTGGGGATAATTCAGAAACGAACACTCTGGCCAAACTGGTCACTGCACCTTTGCTTGCGGCATAAGCTGCATAACCCGGACTTCCTCCTTTGGCAAGCACGGAGCCGTTTAAGATCACAGAAGCTCCTGATTTCAGATAAGGTAAAGCAGCTTGAACGGTGAAAAATACGCCAGTCACGTTTACTTGCATAATTTTCTCAAAAAGAGTAAGTTCGGTACCTCCAACAGGCGTATAACCGGAAATACCCGCATTCGCGAAAACAACGTCTAGATGACCGAATGTATCGACCGCTTTGGATACAGCTTCTTCTGCACTTGTTGGATCAGTCGCATCTGCCTGAACGGCAAGAACGTTAGATGCACCAAGCTTTTCTACTGCCGCGTTCAACGCTTCCTGATTACGACCGGTAATAACCACCTTCGCACCTTCGGCCACATATAATTTCGTTGTTTCATAACCAATTCCGCTGCTTCCACCCGTAATTAAAGCAACTTTCCCATTCAATTTTCCCATTTTGTATCTCTCCTTTAGAAAATAATTTTTTAAGAATGATCGTTCTTAAATTATTAAAAAAAACAGTCACGCTCTGTTTCTTTTTTTGAAACAGGATGACGTCGTCCTTACTGAAAGTATCTTAGCATATTGAGAACGAACAGTAAAGAATTATTTTTTAACGATCATTCTCATATTTCACTCTATCCTTCTATTCGCTGAATAATGAACTGAATATGTGGGGAAAACAACTAGTGGGTGCAACGTTATAAAAACTTGTTCCGATACTCTGATGGCGTGGCCCCATACTGCTTCTTAAAACTCTCCCTGAAATGATCCTGATCTGTATACCCGATTCTGTCGCAGACTTCATAAATTTTAATGGCTGGATCCTTCAGAAGCCTTGCCGCCTCTTCCATACGAAGACGAATAATGGCATGGTTCATTGTAACCCCTGTTACTTCTTTAACCAGAAGGTTTAGATATTTTTCGCTTAACCCTACGGCATCCGCTACATCCGACAAAGACAACTCCTTGCGCATATATCCATCTTTCATATACTGGATCGCCTGCTCAACCAGCTTCTTCTTTTTTAAATTCCCGCTCCATTCTCTATGAAGCATGGTTTCAGTTAAATTGGGAAGCGATTCTTTGACTGCTTTCTCCGCGATCCTCAGCGCGAGACGTTCTTCCCTCTCCTTGCGCAGCACGTCAACCGCATTTGCAAGTACTTTCTCAATGGCATCCGGATCGATCGGTTTCAGTACATAATCCAGCACTTGAAGCTTAATTGCCTGTCTGGCATGCTCAAATTCATTCAGCCCTGATAAAATGATACAGCGGATATCCGGATTACGGAATTTGATAATTTCAATCAATTCCAATCCATTCATTTTAGGCATGCCAATATCTGTCAACAGAAGATCCGGCTTCTCCCGATCTAACCAGTCAAGCGCCTCTTGCCCATTCTCAACAGCACCTAGCAGATGGATATCTAGAGCCTCCCAACGAATGGCACGGACCAAGGTCTCCCGCACGATTTTCACATCTTCGGCAATCAACAGCTTAAACATTCGAAGCCTCCTTTCTTGCTGCAACTCGTTCCGGACGATAAGGCATAACAACTTCGACGCTGGTGCCTGTACCCTCTGCAACTTTTAAATACCGCAAACCATATCCGTCTCCGACAAACAATTGGATTCTCCTGTGTACATTCATGGTGCCGTACCCGCTTCCTGCTTCGATTGAAAATTGTTCGTCTCGTACAAAATGCTGCCCAAGCATACGATTCATCTTATCCGCATCACAGCCACGGCCGTTATCTTCCACTCTGATTGCAAGCTCTCCCTGTTCTAATCTAGCGGAAATGACAATTCGACAGCCCGTCTTGCGTTCAGCAAATCCGTGAATGATAGCGTTTTCTGCTAACGGTTGCAAAATAAGATGAACGACAGATGCGGACCGAAGTTCACTCGGTAATTGGATATCAAAGGTCAAATCGTCGATCATCACCTGCTGAATATGGAGATAGGCTTCAACTTGCTTGATCTCATCTTCCAAGGAAATCAAGGTTTGCCCCCGATTCAAGCCGTAGCGAAATACGTTGGCAAGCGAACGCACAACCTGACTCGTCTCCCGATCTCCTGTCATAATGGCCCTGCAGTTAATTAAATCCAAGGTGTTGTATAGGAAATGGGGATTGATTTGGGCATGTAACAGCTCCAACTGAAGCTGACGACGTTCTATTTCTTCGGTAAACGACTTTTCGATCAGGCGATGAATCGTTACGAGCATAGATGTGAACTTCTGGTTCAGCTCGTCAACTTCATAGATCCCCGTTCTTTGTGACGGAAGCGGTATTTTGAACTCCACAACTTCCGGGCGCTGTATGGCTGTTACCAGTTTCGTGATAGGGACAGTGACCCTCACGACGATTCTTCGGAGCCATATCCCCGCAATGAGTAAGGCCGCTGCTGCTGTGGCTGCGCCAATTGCCGAAATGGCAAAAGTGTATCTGCTGAAATGACTGCTGGGAGCTACGGCGAGAAGCTTCCATCCATTCTTCAGCGTCTCGAACATGACTCTATAGGTTTCGCCATCTATTTTCGTTTCGATGGAGCCTTCGGCTCCTTTTAATTGATGAACATAAGGCAGTTCTCCGGCATTCGAGAGAAAGTCATGGCGCTCGCCATAAATGACACGATTGTTTTCGTCAAGCAGCAGATGAAAGCCCTGATCTAATGGCGCATTATCGAACACGCCTTTCACGCTGCGGGTATCCGCACCGACAATCACAGTACTGATGCTTCGGCCGTCTTTGAGGCTTGCTTTTTTCCTTGCGGAATAGATCATGGCTAGGTTTGAATCCGTCTTTTGACCCCACCAAACATTCTGTTGTTTCCCGCTGCTCAGATTTTGATACCATCCTTGATTTAGCAAATCGTTATTTTTATAAATCCCTGTAGTCGGATAAAAATGATCCGGAGCCATCGCATAAAGCCCGCTCTCCGGTTCCAATATAACGGATACGACGTATGATTGCTGAGCGATATTGCCTGAGCCGAAATCGTTCAGGAGAGACAATAAAGACAGATTCTGCAAATTCGTCTGCAAGGTGTAGTAATCGTCTGCTGCTTCGTAAGGCTGTTGATAGGTATTCATTAGTAAATTTTCAATGGATTGATTGCTTAATACAAATGCCGCAACGTTATTCATCGTATCAAATTGATATTCAATATTTCTATAAACGAATTTCATGGATTGTTCCGCCATTTTGACGGAATGGTCGTTCTGCACGCGGATGAGGATGTAACTGGCTGCTGCCGCAAATAGTGCGATGAACGTGACGATCAATGCAAATATCGGAAGACTGAGCCTGGACAATAACCTTGAGCTGCCTCTTTGTTTTCGTATCCGAATAGCCATCCAAACCTACCCTTTTTCACCGGTGTTATTGCAGAAGCCCCATCTGTTTACACCTGAAGAGGGGCTTCAGCAATTCAGCTGCGGTTCGACTATAGCTTAATCATACACCAAATGATCAGCACCGTCCTGCACATGTTGGTTGTTGTTCTACTTGCCTGATTTTTTCTTAAAAGAAGCCTCTAATTCACTTAGGATTTGAGTACCGCCTTGTGATTTCCATTTTTCCACAAATTCATCGAATTTCTTGCCGTCGGCGCCCATTATAATTTGTGTAAAAACGGAATCCCGCATTGTGTTCAGTTCTACAAGTTTAGCGATTTTCGTAGGCGAATCCAAATAATTGGAGGCATCCGTAATTTGGAATTTATTGTTGATGGCTACATCCAAAGCCTGCGATTGTCTAAGCGGCAGCGACTCCAAATATCGAGGCCAGCCCTTTAAACCTGGGGCGAACAGATAGCTTTGAACACCACGGAAATTCCCGTTCTTATCTTGTTGTGTCTTAGGATCGAGCAAATCGGTAATCAGCTTCATCTTGCCGTTATCGATTTTGTAGTCTTCTCCTTCTATGCCCCATACGGTTAACATTTGGTTCTCCAAAGACAACGAATTTTCGATGACGGATAGAACCTTTTTAGGATCTTTCGTTTTCGCGCTGATGGCGTGCATTTGTCCGAAAGGCGCCCCAGCCGGCGCTACGGCTTTACCATCCGAGCCTACAATGGAGTCCGTCAAAGTCAAATATTTAAGAGGTTGAAAGGACTGATCCGGCAACTTCCCGTCTGAAGCGAGCTTCCCGGTTTTCTTGAGCTCATTGGTTTCCACTTGGGTGTCATAGTCATTTGGCGTTGACCACCAACCCATCCACGAAAATAGTTTTCCACTGAACAGTTTCGCGCGCAGCTGCTCTTCTTTAATGGTCGCGAATTCTTTATCGATGAGTCCTTCCGCATACATTTTCTGCAAATAAAGCAGGGCTTCTTTCATTTTCGGATTGATATCATAATTGCTGAATGTACCGTTCTTCTCAGTAAAATAACCCGGAGTTACGCCAAAAGCACCAAAAATATGGTCAAAAGAGTTATTGGCATATTTCTGCTGGCCGATTTGCGCCGTATAGCCGCCTAACGGGATAACATCCGGCTTAGCCGCTTTGATTTTTTTGAGCAGGTTATCATACTCATGAAGTGTTTTGGGTACCTGAGCGCCTGCACTTTCCAAATAATCCTTTCGCAGGACTAGATTCCAGCGGTATCCTGCTCCTGGACCCCCTTGATAAGGAATACCGTATATTTTACCGTTTACTTTTGCCTGCTCGAAAACCTCTTTAGGTACCTCCTTAAGAATATTCGGGTATCTTTTTCAGTAATAAGATTCGTAAGATCGTAAAAAGCGCCTTGTTGAGCATACTTTTGGAAATCATCGGCAAAATCAATCCGTACCACATCGGGAATGTCTCCGCTCGACATCTTCAGATTCAACTTCGTTTTATACTGTTGAACATCGACCATTTCCGGAACGATTTTAATGTTCAGTTTCTTCTCTATGGTGTGCATGATGAGATCTTTCGAAGGATCATAAGGCTTGGATATATCTTGTCCTTTTAGCCATTTCAGTTCATACGGCTCATCACTTGTTGGCGCGGCTGAACCAGCGATTCCTGTTGGTGTAGTCGTCGCAGCAACCGGATCGACAGCTTTACTACACCCTGCAAGCGTTACGCTCACTGCCAGTATGGCGGCAATTGCGCTGTACGACCAAACTTTACCTTGATTTGACATGTTGACATGACCTCCTAGACTTGAGTTAATCGTATATTTCTATCCCTTTACAGAACCAATCAGCATCCCCTGTTCAAAATGTTTTTGAATAAACGGGTAAACCAACATCATTGGCAGCGCAACAATCACAATTGCAGCCATTTGGATGCCTATGGTAGGCGGCGGCGTAGACCCTGCTGCTTCAAGCAGCTCCGGCGGAAGGCTGGAACTGGCAATAATAGTGCGTAATACGAGCTGTACAGGCGCTTTGTGCCAATCCGTGACATACAACATGGCATTGAAGAAATCGTTCCAGTAAACAACCAAATAGAGCAGCCCTATCGTTGCGATAACCGGCTTAGATAGCGGCAGGACAATCTGCCATAGGACTCTAAATTCGGATGCCCCGTCCATGGAAGCGGATTCACGTAAGCTTTCGGGAATACTTTCAAAGAATGATTTCATGATGATCATATTGAAAGCGCTATAAGCCATGACCAAAATTAGTACATAATTGGTGTTCAACAATCCCAACTGTTTGATCGTAATATAGGTGGGAATCATCCCCCCTTTAAACAACATGGTGAAGATGAAGTAAAGCATAAAGATTCTGCGCCCGGGCAATTTCTTCTCCGCAAGCGCGTAAGCAGCTGTAGTCGTAAGGAACAAAGCGAGCAGTACGCCTCCTGCCGTATTGCGAATCGTATTACCATAAGCCGCAAAAATTAGCGATCCTTCCTTCAGTAAATACGTGTAGTACTCCAAACTGAACGAAGTTGGAAATAAAATCAAACCGTCCTTTTCACTGAAAATATGATAAGGAGTCATAGATACGCAAATTACATACCAAAAAGGGATGACAATGACGATGGTAATGATCGTTAATATCAAATAATTCGTGGCGACAAAAACGTTCTCGCCTTTCGTTAGCTTCATCGGTACTCTTCCCCTTTTATCAGAAAATGCCGGAATCATTGAACCGTTTGGCCATCTGATTGGCGGCAACCATCAATACAAGGCCAATTACACCTTTGATAACGTCTGCTGCAGCAGCAAGGCTAAGATTGAACTGCTCTATGCCAACACGGTAAATGTATGTATCCAGAATATCTCCGACTTCAAAAACCATCGGATTGTACAAGTTGATGACTTGATCAAGCCCTGCGCTCATGATATATCCTGTCCGAAGGATGAAAATGACAATGATTGTTCCTGTGATGCCTGGCAAGGTAACGTGAACAATACGCTGAAACCGTGTCGCACCGTCCATAATGGCTGCTTCGTACACTTCCGGGTTGAGTCCGGCGATTGCCGCAATATAGATGATAGCCGCCCATCCCATTTCCTTCATGGCATCCGTGACTACCAGGATCGTTCGAAAATACGCGGGTTCAACAAGCAAATAAGCAGGATCGCCTGCGAAAAACGCAATGATTTTATTAATAACTCCTGTTTCCGGCGATAGGAGTAATGTGATAATCCCCCCATAAACGACCCAGGAAACGAACCTTGGCAAATAGACGGCGGTTTGGAGCGATTTTTTGAACCAGGCAACTCGTACTTCATTTAATGCAAGCGCTAGCAAAATAGGGCATAAAAAACCGCTTATCATTTTGTACAAGCTAATGAGCAGTGTGTTTTTGAACGCGTTCAGAAACATCTCCGATTCAAACAGCATCTGAAAATATTTGAAACCTGCCCAATGGCTGCCCGAAAAACCCTGTATGGCGTTGTAATCCATAAAAGCAATGCTAACCCCGTAAAGAGGAAGATAATCAAAAATAAGGACCCATAAGAATGCTGGAACTAAAAGAACATACAGCAGCTTATATTTCCAAATCCTCCTTATCTGCCTGTGTAACGGCTTTTCTTTTTCGTTTGTGATTCTGGCGGTCACCAGTTCCATTACTATCCCCCTCCAGTCCGACCTCTGCAGCTAACCTTTCTGAGCTAAATTGTTTACAAGACTAAGCTTATAGGAAATCGACAGGGTGGAAAACCCGAGCGAAGGACAAAAATGCAGGGGAAAAGTCTTTTTTCGGTCGACAGTTTCCAATAAACAAGGGATGGAGCACCGCTATAACGGGCTCCATCCCTTGTTATTTTAATCAGGATATGTCTCTTTCAGGAACTGTATCGACTGCTTAATTAACGACTTTAAGACATCAACTTGGATGTCATCCACTTTATTAATGTAGACGCAGGCTTTCCCGGTCGTATGTTTTCCTAAATCCTGCAAAAGTGATTCCCGCTGCGAGTCACCTGTTGCGAAGTACAAACTAATTTTGCCTTTCCTTGGCGAAAATCCGACAAGCAGCGCATCGCCTTCATGTCCGCTGGCATATTTGTAGTGATAGGATCCAAACCCTATGATGCTCGTCCCCCACATCTTCGCGGGATAGCCGGATGTTTCCGTAAAGATATCCAGAAGCTTATAGGCGTCTTCACGTTTCTTGGGACTATCGACATCCTCAATAAACGCTAAAACGCTTGTATCGTTTTCCTTCGTCTTTTGTTCATACATGGGATACAATCACTCGCTTCCTTAAGATGTACCGACTTGAAAAGTAACGTATCATGAGTCGCTGCAGCTTGTCAAAACAACTGTTTTATTGCGTCAACCAATAAAAAATAATTATAATGATTCCTTCATGATGCTAAGCAGGTTGTCCTTGTGGTAATCTGATAATAATTAAAACGAACGGAGGGGTTACGTGTGATAGATTTTATCCGAGTTAGATCTTTGCGCGGCTAATTGAATAGCGCTCAAGATTCTGTCTGTGTACAGAGGACTCAGGATAAGTCTGTCCATTTATAACCCTGATTTGTTGCACCTATCTGTGAATCAAGATGCTCAGTTGTAGGAAGATGAAGTATCCTTCTCGCTAACTGTTGTTTGTTTTCTTGTATTCACTAAGATAGTCAACGTCCTCTCAACCACTGACAACACAAGCCCTCTGCTTGTGTTGTTTCTTTTTACTACCCAACTTGAAAGGATGATGACCTATGGAACAACAGAAAGAGAAAGCGATTATTGTCGGTGTCCATCTATGGAACCGATCGGATTTTGCTTATTCGATGGAGGAATTAAGCAACCTGGCTGAAGCCTGCCACGTTGAAGTGGTTGGCGAGCTATCACAGAAAGTTACGCGTGTGAATCCCTCCCACTATATCGGAACGGGAAAAATTCAAGAGTTAGCCGTTCTAATCGCCGATAAGGGCGCATCGGTGGTCATATGTAATGATGAATTAACTCCTTCTCAGATTCGAAACCTGGAATCCTCCCTTGACTGCAAAGTCATTGACAGAACGATCTTGATTCTGAATATTTTCGGGGAGCGCGCTCAAACACGGGAAGCACAGCTCCAAGTTGAGGTCGCGGAGCTCCACTACATGCTTCCCAGACTTGTCGGACTGCGTGAGTCTTTAGGACGCCAAGGTGGCGGAGCCGGTTTGAAAAATCGGGGTTCAGGTGAAACGAAGCTCGAACTTGACCGTCGTAAAATCGAAGATCGTATCGCAGCTTTACAATCCGAGTTAGAGAAACTCGTTGGCCGGCGCCAAACACAACGGAAGCAGCGGCGCAAAAACGAGGTGCCGGTTATTTGCGTCGTTGGCTATACGAATGCCGGGAAATCAAGTTTGATGAATGCCATGATCGAACAGTACAATCCGCGAGCGGATAAGCAACATAAACAAGTCTTTACCAAAGACATGTTGTTCGCCACGCTGGAGACCTCTGTTCGCAGCATCACCTTGCCCGACCGTAAAACATTTCTGTTAACAGATACGGTAGGGTTTGTTAGCCAACTTCCCCACCATTTAATTAAAGCATTTCGCTCTACTTTGGAGGAAGTCTCCGAAGCTGATCTGTTAATTCAAGTCGTAGACATCTCTAATCCCGAGTACGAAAAGCATATTCAAGTGACCAATGACACGTTGAAAGAGCTGGGCGCTGACCATATTCCCATGATTTTTGCCTACAACAAAGCTGATCTGACGGATCATGCCTACCCTCGAGTAGAAAAGGATCTCGTCTACCTTTCTGCTAGACAGCAAAGCGGCATGGAAGAGCTCACTCAGTTGATTCGCGACCGTATCTTCCACAATTACATGGCATGCGAAATATTAATTCCATATGGGCAAAGTCGATTAGTAGCCTATTTCAATGAGCATGCCCATATTCAGTCAACGAACTATGAGCCTGACGGGACTCGTCTCAAGTTGGAATGCCGCGTATCCGATTATCATCAGTTCCGCGATGACTTTCAGCAACTTTAAAGTACGAAATACCCTCAACCGAAATAGAAAAACAGCGCATCTGAAAAGATGCGCTGTTTCGATATAAAGTATAAATCTTAGAATTGCTTTGCAACTTCTTTCGCTTTAACGATCGCATTTGCTTTGATTTCAGCAGCTTTATCAGGTGCAGCAGCCATACCTTCAACGAAGATGCCTTCGAAGCTAGGTACGCCAGTGAACATCATGATTTTTTTCAAGTAGCTGTGACCAGACTCGAACCCAACTGCTGGACCTTCTGAGTATACGCCGCCAGAAGCTTGGATGTGAAGTGCTTTTTTGTTGTTCAGCAAACCAACAGGGCCTTCAGCTGTGTATTTGAACGTTTTACCAGCTGCACAGATCGCATCGATGTAAGCTTTCATAACTGGAGGGAAGGAGAAGTTCCACATTGGTGAAACGTACACGTATTTGTCAGCGGATATGTATTGATCCACGATTTCACCAAGACGCGCGATTTTAGCTTGCTCATCAGCTGTTAGTGCGCTGAATTCAGTTCCAGAGCCAAGTTTACCCCAGCCGCTCAATACATCCCCATCGATTTGTGGAATGTTCGTTTTGAACAAATCAATATGGATAACTTCGTCACCAGGATTTGTTTCACGGTATGTTTCGATAAATTCTTTGCCCACCGCCATGCTATAGGAAGCTTGGTGATCATTTGGGTTTGCCGTAATGTAAAGTACAGTTGCCATGGTTTCACTCTCACATTCTGTAATTTAATTTGTTACAATTTATATTATAACTTATTTTTAATAAGTTGCAAGCAAAATGTTATTTATCTACTTTCAGAGTATAACACGAGTTAAGTAAGCGATTTACTCCTACTAAAAAAAGACTGCACAAGGCAGCCTTATAGGGTCTAGATGGTAAACGCGTGATGACCAATCGTAATCTTCTTAATTCTGCTTTTACTCCAAGATGCTTTAGCCGTGACCGGATTATAAAAATAAAGAGCTCCTGTTGTTGGATCCATACCATTCAAAGCGGCTGCTGCCGCACGGTAAGCTGTTTCATTAGGTTGAAGAGCAAACTGACCATCATCTACGGATGAAAACTGACCAGGTTGATGAATGACCTCCGTGATGGAATCTGGAAACTGTTCGGATTGAACACGATTCAGAATGACAGCTCCCACGGCAACTTGACCCAAGAAGGATTCACCCCGAGCTTCAGAATGAATGATTCGTGCCAGCTCGTCCAGCACTGAGTGTTTGGGGGAAATCGATTTTTTTAACTTCGACAATGTCAGTGAGTCAGCTTCACCATCAACCGTCAAGCCGTAGCTGGCTTGAAATTTCTTAACAGCATTCTTCGTTTGGCTCCCATAATAGCCAGTAATTCCTGCATGAAAGTAGCCAAGTGCGCTTAATCTCTCTTGCATATCCAATACTTGATCACTTTGCGTACCCTGGGATAAAGATTGTGCGCTGACCGGAACAGCCATCCCCATGATTCCGAGGGAACAAATGCAGATTAGAGCCTGTACTTTTTTCTTCATGTTTCAAGATAACCTCCTCTTCCTTTTACGCGCTGTATGTGGCAACAACATACAGCATTACAAATTTAGGGGTGTTGATCCGACTCAAGATGTCGCCATACACGCTCTACGAATAGAGACCAGCTTCAAGCTGTACCTATACACTTCGGGAGATCATCCTGATAAAGGTCGCAAAAAAAGGACTTGAGGCTTAATCCCCAAGTCCTTACCGTTAAAAACATACAATATAAGCCGATCCTAATTGCTTATAATTCTTTATTTAACATCATTTCGAGAACAAGTTTATCCATCTCCGATGTTGCCTCATTCCCGATCCGACAGAAGTTATCGATAGTCTTCTCGGCGTCATTTTCAATGAATCCATTGGTCGAGGATATGGACTTCCCTTTTGACGCCAGAAGCGCAGATTGTACCGCCGCGCTTGTGCAAGTCGCAACTTTCATAGCGCAGCCGCCCTTCGCCCCATCGCACATCATCCCGGTCACATTGCCAAGCATGTTCTGGATTGCAGCCCGGATCTCGGGTTTCCCTCCGCCAAGCAGATAGGTTATTCCGCAGCTAGCGCCCGTACCCGATACGGTCACTCCGCATAACGCGGATAATCGCCCAAACTTCGATTTGATATGAATCGTAACCAAATGGCTAAGCGCAACCGCGCGAATGAGTTGCTCCTCAGAGGCGCCGAGTCTTTCTGCAGCCGCGATGACAGGATTCGTCGCGGCAATCCCTTGATTGCCGCTTCCTGAATTCGCCATGACAGGCATCGTGGAACCAGCCATACGAGCATCCGAACCTGCTGCCGCGAGCGCCATCGCATGGGAAATGAGATCATCTGATAAAATTCCTCGCTGCACGTTTTCTTTTATCGTCTTCCCGACCTCAAGTCCGTACGAATGTGTTAAGCCGTCTAAACCTGCCTTGCGATTCAATTCTATGCTTTGTTTGACCAAACTGAGCTCTTCAAGTTCAACAGAATTCACGAAATCAACAATCGAATCGATCGTTAGCGAATTCCGGTCCTCCTTAGAGCTCTTAAAGCTCGCGTTTGCACAGCCTCCAGTATCCACGATCTTCCCATCGACTTCTATCAACGTAATATTCGTATGGTTATCTGTAATGACAACCTTTGCGTACCTTTGCTCGGCTTCAATCTTGACTTCAATGTATAGTTTGGTTGGTGTATCAGCGAGATGAACCACAGAAATACCCTCATCCACCATTGTCCGAGCCTCGGAAATGGCGGCTGGATCAATATCGGCGAGTACTTCTAATTGTTTCTCCGCATTGCCGGCAATCGCCCCTAGCGCAGCTACAAAGTCGATCCCTGTCTGACCCGTGCCGGGTATGCCGACGGCTAATGCATTCTTTATGATGCCTGCACTAGCATACACCGTAATTTTGTCTATTGGACCATTAATATAAGTCCTTGCCTTGGCTGCTGCTAACGCAATCGCAACTGGCTCTGTACAGCCAAGCGCAACAACAAGTTCATTTCTAAGTATGTGAATGAATATTTCCGACTTCAAGATGTACCCCCCTAGCCCCGAAAGGTACAATGACCTTTTGAATGATGACTAAAATATACTATAATTGCTTCATTTCGTACAACTCTCTATTATTGGGTAAAGCAGCAATTTCGCTTAACCTTCAACCGTTTCTCGAATGACGGGCTGCCGTACGTCCACAGACTTTTGTTTGGCCAAAATCAAGGTTAAGATACCACTTGCAATTGTAAGGACGGCCAATGTTAATAGATAAGTTGAAATCCCGAACCAATCCAGACATGCACCCGTCGCAAGCAGCGCAACCTGAAACATTACGCGATCAAGCATGCCTCGAAATGAGAAAAAACGGCCTTGCACGTCTTGCGGGACTTTGATTTGAAAAAGAGTCGATACCATTGGAAAGAAAAAAGCGACGGCACAGCCGAATAGAACAAAAGAACCAAGCACGGCAGAGGTATTCTCGCTAAAGGACATGCCAGCAAATGAAATCGCAAATAGTAACATAAATAGTGTAGAGCTGGTTACCAGATTTCGCTTTCCGATCACCCGTTTGGCAAATAAACCTACGATTAAAATGCTCATACCTTCAATGGAATAAATCCATCCCATCAGTTCCGGCTTATGTTGGACTTGACTAAATTTAAGGACAAGCAAATTGAAACCACCCAAGAACAAAGTGATAATACCGCTATTGATAAGTGCTATAAGGACAGCAGGCTCTTGTCGGATGAACGGAAACAGCTCGGAGAAGCGGATTTTCTCCTTCTTTTTAACAATCGTAGAATCCGTAATATTTGTAATCTTCAACTGCGTAATGAGCAGAACTAGAATCGCGTAAAATACAAGCGACAATGCGTACACCGTGTATAAATTCATGACGGCGACCAGAATGCCCGCGACAGCTGTACCGCCAATCCTTGCTATTGTAGTCACGTTGAAATTAACGGTATTCGCCTTCAGCAGATCGGATGCTGAAACGACTGCTGGCAGTGCTGCTTGCACGGTTGGCATATAGACTGTCGCGGCTAACTGCATAATGACCACTGACAATAACATGATTGCGACAGATTGGTAATATAAAGCAGCGAACATACAAATCGGAGCAAGACAACGAACGATCCCTGATATGAGCAGGATTTTTTTCTTATCATAGCGGTCGGCCCAAACGCCTGCTTGCGGTGAAATGAGCACACCAAGAAATAACCCGCACATCAGGATTAAACTTTTGCCTAAATCAGATGGAACGTGGCTTTGCATGAATTGCAAATTGGCAATGATGCTAGTCCAGATGCCTCCGCCTTGGATGGCTTCACCAATCATCAAAATGATAAACGCACGATTTCGAAACAAAGAAGAATTCATTCCTAATCTCCAGTCCATTCAATATTCGTTAGTCACATTTAATACTAGGAAGTGCGTATGATGATCCGAATCCGAGTTCATGGAAAAACCGAGTGAACGATAAAAAACATCAGCTTGATGGTTATCCGTTTTTAGCACAAGGAGGTGATAACTTTTTCTCGCTTCCGCAATGACAGACGCCAGTAACATTCGCCCAATTCCAAATCTGCGCACACTTGGCATGACATAAAGCCGTCGAACACGGCCGACATCTGCGCCATTGGCGTAATGATCCCGGTTCAATCCGCAGACCCCGACAATATCACTGCCCAGTTTGGCAATGAAAAGAGCTTCTCCATCTTGATCAAATTGATTACTCCCATTCGCATACTCGTTCATCAATCTGCCCAGATGGCGAAATCCTTCACGAGCACTCTCTTCTGCCAAAGGCAACAATAATTGAGTATCCAGAATCTCAACTTTTTGGATGTGAAAATGACTCATGGAATCAACTCCCTAGCTCCCCAACGTTAGATTTAAAGAGGTCTCTGCGACTTCCTTTCCGTTCACGAGTAAAACTATTCGATGCTTGCCAGGGTAATGCCGGCGGGTCGTCAGATCGGCCCATCGATGTGTTCTAGCAGCTGCAAGCCGTGTTCCTCCAGGTACAGTCTTATCCGACAGGAGAAACAACTTCCGCGAATGTTTCCCTCCTGATTTCACAAAATCAATTCCGTATTCGATACGCAGATGAACGGGTTCACCCAGCCGTACGTGAACTTCGTAGCGAAGTTCACAATTCTCGCCAATCATCAGCTCGTTCGGCTCAGCCATAAGCACCGCGTAATCCGCAATGGGATCGTCATCCCGCGACACCGCATATCCAAACAGGGCTAGCACCTCCGGAGTCGCTTGGCGAATCAAAGTTCTGCAGCCGTGCCTCACGATCCAATCCGTATCCGGATTGACCCCCTTCCAACGCGCAGCTGTCTCCAGAACGATCGCCGGATGATCCTTCGCAATATCGTTCAAATTATTAGCGACACTTTTGCGAACATAGAGCGACGAATCGGCTTTCAGCTTCTCCAAAATGCCCAGTACCGGCGCAGGATCCTGCTTAAACATCGGCAGCGATTGTCCCCAAGGAAGACGCGGACGGCATCCTTCACTAGCGAGCCTGCGTACATGCTCATTCGGATGATCTGCCCAAACGGACATCTGCCGTATCATGCGTTCGGGATCATGCAAAATAAACGGCCGCACAGCAAACTCAGCGGAAGATCTTGTTGTGAATCTTTCCAATGCTTGCATAGACAGCTCCCAATGCTCGCCGTTTTGACCGTATACTTCCACAAAATCAGGAAAAAACAAATAAGGAAAGCCAATACAAGTATCTTCAATTGCATATAAAATGGCCAACGCCTCGCTAAAAGAAGGCGGCAGATGCTCGCCGAGCGTTAGCGTAATTTTCCTCATCCTTTGTTTCAAAGCTAAATCTACCCAGTCAGCATGCATAACCTTCTCCACGAACGATTCCTCGTCGAATGGTGGGTAGGCGCTGTGAACTTTTTTGGCGAATTCCTGGAGAAACGCTTGATTGTACATATCTTTAAATGCGTCTGCCATTTCTGTTAGTCCTCCGTCTCCGTATCAACTACCATGAACTTATATAGCATAGCACAGTAAAGCTGACAACAGTACGTCATATTTACCGAAGGTTGAATAATTTATTGCACTGTTAGCAAAAAAACGAACTATGCGTCCTTCCGAATAAAACCCCACAAACCGCAAGGGTTTGTGGGGTTTGTGGGGTTTCCATGTGTATGGGACTAAGCGATACGGAATCGAGCCAGGATCTGCTGCAGTTCTTCTGCCATCTCCGATAAGGATTGTGCTGCGACTCTCACTTCCCCTGTAGTCTCAAGCTGATTTACAGCGGAAGTTGACACGTCCTGGGAAGAGTCCGCTGTTTTCTTAGCGATGGAAGCAACTTGTTGGACAGATGCCGTAATCTCTTGCGCACCAGCCGACATTTGTTCGGAAGTTGCGGCCATTTCCTGAATTTGTGACGCCACAAGTGTAGTAGACTGCAAAATTTCACCGAAGTTTTGCTCCGTTTTCTGCACGAGCTCAATGCCTGTTTGAACTTCATTTTTGACTTGACTGAGAGCATCGCCCGAATCATGTACGGTTGTTTGAATTTCACTCAGCAACGCGGAAATCTCACCTGAAAATTGTCCGGATTGCTCGGCTAGCTTGCGTACTTCAGAAGCTACGACGGCAAAGCCGCGTCCCTGCTCACCAGCTCTGGCTGCTTCAATCGCAGCATTAAGTGCCAGAAGATTCGTTTGCTGGGCAATATCCTGAATAGCTTGTAAAATATGCCCGATCTCTTGCGATTTTCTCTCCAACATTGACATTACTTGATCTGTTTGAGTAACAGATTCATGAATGGATTCCATTTGCTGAACAGTGTTCTGCACATAGGTTCCACCGGCTTCTGCCTGCTGTTTGGTCCATTCGATCGACTCCGCAATCGTAGAAGCACTTTCGGCCATCCGATATATTCCGCTGCCCACTTCTTCCATCGAGCGCGAAGTTTCTTCCATCGATAGCGTCTGTTGATCCGCCCCTGTAGCCACTTCTTTCACCGTCTGAGTGATGTGATTGGATACTTCCTGCATATCAATAGAGCTGATACGAAGTTGTTCTGCAGAAGAAGCAACGCTTTGCGCATGTCCATTCACAGCTTCGATCATACTTCTCATATGCTCCGTCATTTGTGCAAACGAAGCGCTGAGATCTCCGATTTCATCCTTCTGTTTCAAAGCTGTATAGCTCACAGAAAGATCCCCTTCCGATATACGTCTTGCCGCTGCACTCATCGTCGTGATCGGTTTGGAGACGTGACGAGCAATCAGGAACGAGATAACTAAACCTAAGACGATTGCAAAAATACTAAGAACCGTATTCCACTTAATACCATCCTGATAAGAATGCTCTACCTCCGTTGCCCATCCTTCCGCATTTTCCTGAATGCGTTTGGTGAACATTTCTATTAGCAACGAGCAGCTTCCCAAGTTACTATCCGCAACCTGGATAAGAGCCAGACCTTCAGCGCCGTGTTTTTGCGCAGCTTCCAGCGTAGAAGGAAAAACCGTAGCGTACTGCGTCCATTGCTCTTTGAATACTTTAAGCATCTGGATATCTTTCTCATCCTGGAAAGTCCCATCCAGAAGATTGATTTTCTTTTCAATATCATTAAATAAGGTTTGAGCTCTCTCTGCAGGAGTCGTTGTTGCCTCTTCCTCTAACATGCCCGTACCACTTAAGTTTTGCTTCGTCTTATCCTCCATATTAAATTGAATGCGGAGAATTTGATCGTCGAGACTTTTCAAATCATAGTTCAAATTGCCCAGTAAGATAACGGAAGGAAGTCCTTTATCCGTCGTTAGTTTAGCGGTGTCACCCATCGATTTCATCCGCATTTGAGACGTAATACTGATTGTCGTAAGAAGCACTAAAACAATGACAAAGCTAAAAAGAAGTTTCTTGTACAGCGTGAGTTTCATTCTGCCAGCCTCCGAAGTTTCTCTTATTGTTGTAAGGGGTCATGTTTTCCCTTTTTTTTACAGGATAAATTATCCTATGTTTAATTTCGGCGAAACAAGTCGAATTTTTTATAGCTAATTTAAAATAAGTATGAATTCCGTTGATTCACAGCGTTTTTTCGGCCATGAAAAAGACTGCCGAGAATCAATCCTCGACAGCCTTTTAGGCCTATATTCCGATGTCTATTACTCTATTAATCCAGGTTTCCGCAAAATTTTTTTGGGTACTAACAGCTACTTCTTCTCTTGTTATATATGCCTCGGGATCTAGTGAATTAACGCCTCTACAACTGACAAACAAATCTAAACAATAATATCCGACATGATGATCGGATGCAGTTGGCCCTGGTAGGCAAATGAAGTTTGACCGGTTTCTTCCGAAACAACCAGAGCCAAAGCATCTGTTCGTTCCGTAATGCCAATTGCCGCCCGATGCCGCGTACCTAATTTTTTATTTTCTACGATAGTGGCTGATAAGGGAAGGACATTCGCTGCTGAAACGATTTGATCATAACTAATGAACACAGCCCCATCATGCAAGGGATTGCCAGGGTAAAAGATCGATTCGAGTAAGGAATACGATACTTTGGCTCCTACTTGAATGCCATTATGAAGATGTTCCCCGATAGGATCGTTTCGTTGGATGACAATCAACGCACCATGGCGGCGTTTCGACAAATGATCAACGGCAATAGACAGGTCCAAATATTGGATGGAGAAAGCTGACAAATAACATTGCATGTAAAAGGAAGCGGCAATGGATTCAACTCTCCTGAACCTTTCTTGAATCGCCTCTAAATCGCTTAGCATGCAGTGATTTTCATTATCTATGATTTGTAAGCTATGATGGAGCGCATCAGAAATTTCTTGGATGTGCTTTTTGAGCTGTTCTTTCATTGGGGATTCATCGCATCGGATCTGATTCAACTCGTACACCTCTGGTTACCGTATTACTTATTATGATTCCCAGTTTTGAAAAGATCATCAATTATCAATATTGCCGTTTTAAAGCTCTATTTTGTTCTTAAACATGCTGGAAACGGAATACCTATAAAAAAATTGTTGTTATTCGGTCAGGGGGCTGATCCCTTTGTTTATTTATACGGTCAAATCTGGCGATTCACTTTATACAATTTCCAGAAAATATCAAGTATCGCTTGATACGATACGCTCCGTAAACGGATTAAATGAAGCTGATCTCGTACCAGGTCAAGCACTCATCATGGCGACGACGACCTACATTGTTCAACAAGGTGACACTCTTTCCTCTATCGCGAGCATCAGCTATGTTCCCTCACAACTTCTGAAAACCGCCAATGGTCTGGAAAGCGATGCCTTGACTGTCGGAATGCGGTTAACCTTACCGACTCGGCCCAAGTATTTGGAGGAAGGGCTAAGCTATATTTTACCTAGTACGCCGGAACAAATTCAGAAAACAGTTCAAAACTTCGCAAACCTGAATACATACTTTGGTGTTTTTGAATATCATATTACGGCTGACGGCAATCTGAGCGAACTGCCTTATGATGATCTTGTGATTAAAGTTTCTCGTGATCACCTTGTAGCGCCTCTTGCTACAATAACAAATTTAACGCCAGGAGGGTTCAGCTCCGACATAACGAAACAATTGCTGCAGTCTCCGGAACTTCGAAACCGTTTAATCGATAACATCTATACCTTACTGAAAACGAAAAATTACACTGGAGTCAATGTCGATTTCGAGCGAATTAGAGCAGATGAACGCGACTTGTATTCCGGTTTTTTGAGAGCCTTGAATGAGAGAATAAAGCCAGATGGCTATTATACTTCCGTAGCGGTACCCGTAAAAAGGTCCGATCTTGACCATCCCGGGTATGATTATGGGGGGATTGCTAGCTCTGTTAACTTCGTATTTATTATGGCCTATGATTTCCATGAAGCGCATTCAGGACCTGGGCCTGTTGGCCCGATCGATGAAATTAGAAAAACGGTTGAATATGCACTCCAACACATGCCTCGTCATAAAATTATTCTTGGTGTCCCGCGGTATGGTTTTGACTGGACCATGGAGGGGAATGTCCCCCTAACGGCCAAAGCCGTTTCCGTAAAATCAGCAACAGATACCGCTATTAGGTATGAGGTGAATATTCAATACTCCGAGCAGTATCAGCAGCCGTATTTTGGCTATTGGGATGAGCAAGGACGCAGACATATCGTCTGGTTTGAGGATGCGCGGGCACGGGCAGCGAAATGTCAGTTGGTCATTGACTACCAGCTTCTCGGCATTGGTGCGTGGCAGCTTGGCTTGAATTTCCCTCAATCCGCCTATCTAATCATGCACTTTTTCAGGAACAGAAGAGTTGTTTAATCCACTACACGGATCACAACTTTTCCTTTGACATGACCATCTCCCAAATGCTGAAGAGCTTCAGCGAGATCTCGTAATGGATAGTACTTATCTATAATGGGTGTAACGGCTCCAGCCTCAACAAGTCTACCCAATTCCTTTTGATCATGTTGATTTGGCTTATGGATTAATATGCCCATGTTCTTCTTCTCCGTCATTGAAATCCAGGGTCCCAGGCAAATAACCTGAAAAATTCGAGACATAGAGCCTCCTACCATAACATACGTTCCTGATGGGCTTAATGCACGTTTGTAATCGAAAATTGATCGATTTCCTACGACATCAAGAATTAAATCATACTGCTGTCCGTTTTTTGTAAAATCTTTCGTTGTGTAGTCAATAACCTGGTCTGCGCCAAGCGATGTAAGCATATCCAATTTCATGCCGCTATCGACAGCTGCTACTTCCGCCCCGATTGATTTGGCATATTGTATAGCGATCGTTCCTACTCCTCCACCTGCCCCATTGACAAGAATTTTCTGCCCCTTCTGAATCTTTCCTTTATCACGGAGGCCTTGTAAAGCAAGGACTCCCGCCTGTGGGAGAGCTGCGGCTTGATCGAATGACATAAGCGGTGGTTTGTGTGACAAAACGTCTTCACGAACAGAAACAAACTCCGCGAATCCGCCCCAACCACTGCCTGATATGTCCCCGAACACCTCATCGCCAGGTTGAAACTGTTTGACTTCTCGTCCCACCGCTTCTACGATCCCAGCAATGTCAGCTCCGAGAATGCTGTATTTTGGCTTTAAAATCCCCCCAAGGCGTACCATATAGGGTATTCCTCGCATAAGATCCCAATCCCATGAATTGACGGACGCGGCATGAACGCGGACTAGGACTTCATTGTCTTTGGGGGTTGGTTTTTCTACTTCAACAAGGTTAAGAACGTCTTTGGTTCCGTATTTCGTATAGACCATTGCTTTCATTCTCATACCTCCAACGAGATCCCTATCATGGTTGATCTTATCATGTCCCGACTAAAAATATGTCAATATTTTTCAATAAAATTGCGTACTCTAGTTTCCACCGAAAGCACTAATCAGAGAGCAAGGCCGCATTTGCCAAAGCAAAATAAAAAAGCCTGAAGGAAATGAATATTTCCTTAGGCTTTTTTATCACTCCAGACTCGCTCATCCCTACCTAATGGGAAGGAAGCCAGCCTACAATTTGTAATACCGTTAACGCGACTTCGATAACAATTAGAATCACGACAATCCACTCTACGAATAACCCTCGGATGGAATGACTGATATTGGAAAATCCCTCAAGGATGTGATACAAAATGTCTGTTTTGCTTTTCAAAATTTTATAGCGATCATTCAGTTCAAAGAAATCCATCATCCCATCATAAAATTCACTGGCCGTGCTATTCGTCCAAGTTAGATCAGGTTTATCCAAAATCATGATGTAGGCAAGTGTGTTGTACTCATGGCGCACGATTTTGGCTGTGGTTCTCGCCAATTCTTTATTGCCCACGCGAAGCTTCCCTTTCTCTAATCGATCGATCATTCCTTCAAGACCATCATGAATATCACCAAGTTGTTCCTCAATTTTCTCCAGAGCTACGGATTTGGCAAGCACTGTGGAGATGAGTTCAGGGTAAAAGGACTGGTACTCGGCAACTATTACATACTTGTCTGTCAACTCCATGCTCTCGATTTCCTCAATATGCAGACTGTAATCGTCCATATATCGATCCACATGCTGAAGCTCCAGATCAGCCTCAAAGGTTTGGATAAATTTCAAAAAAGCTGTAATTTCATCCTTGTTTTTGTGATTAACAAATACAACACTTCCAAATGAAAATACCAATACTTGTTGTAAGGAATCCGTTTCTTTCTGAAGGATCGAGGATAAAAGATCACCCCTGAGGATTAACGGTTGTTCCCACGTGTATTTTTTGGGAATGTTACAATGAATTGCGATTTTGTTTAAATCAATTTCATTTGTGACTGCCAGAGCTCTGAAAGTAATATCTTTCATGTTCACCACTCATCTGCTAAAAAAAGTTATGCTAACTAGTCTTGACAGAATAAGGTGGCTTCAATCCTGTGCGGAACCTGTATTTTCCAATTTTAGCTTCTAGGTACCGGCTCATTCCCTACTTTATCCCTTGGCTGCAAGTATTTAAAGGCAAGCCTCAGAAGCGGCGGAACCGCGAAGTAAATGAACCAGGTCCGGAATATTTGGTAGCAGGTGACAATCGCAATATCCGCATGAACCTCTTTGGCCATGATTCCCATTTGATCCATGCCTCCAGGTGCCATAGCCAAAAAAGCAGTCGCTGCCGAAACGTCATGCATATTAGAGAGCATTAGGCTTAAACCTAACGAGCCCAAGATGAGCACACAGCCGCTTATGATCGCGAGCCCAATGATACGTACTTTATGTGTTAAACTCTCCGGACGAAGGAGCAAACCAACGTACGTGCCTATTAATAGTTGCGAAACGTCTAGAAGACCGGACGGCAGGGCTGGACCTGATACACCGGAAAGATGAAGCACGGCTGTGGCGATCATTGGCCCCAGCAAAAAAGCCGATGGAAAACGAATCTTTTTCGCCATCACCGCACATATCACACAAACAATAGCGAACAAGAAAATATTCGGGAAAAGATCACTCCAAAGCGCACTTACTCCTGCAATCTGCTCTATGGCAGATCGATCCCCGCCAAACAATGGGCTAAATATAAGAAGCGGTACGCAGAAAATAATGATCATCAACCGAGACACTTGGAGGAACGTCATCACGGTGAGATCAATGCCTTTCGTATCCTCTGCAAGGATGATCATCTGCGACAATCCTCCTGGAATACTCCCCATCAACACCGTCGGCAGGTCCAAGCCCGATACCTTGGATATGCAATAGGCGATTAGCGCGCTGAAAAGCAGCAGCAAAACGGTCATTAAAATCATGCTGGGCAGCTGCTTTCCCATCTCTTGCAATGTGTTTACCGTGAATGTTAAGCCTATAGAATAGCCTATAATAATCAGTGCCGTATCACGCAAATAACTAGGCCAAAGCGGCTTTACCTTTTTCAAAAAACGAGCTCCCAAGAATGCAAACAGCATCGGTCCCAAGAGCCACGGTAAGGGAGAATGAATGAGCGTGAATAACGTTCCTCCTACAAGCGACAAAGCAAGTGTGACGATGAAACGAATCACGGCTGCTCAGTCAATTCGGCAATCCGTTTATTCACTTCACCTTGGAAATACCCGCCATGATAACAGATAACGTTCACGATATCGAAGGCTAGCAGCTTCTTAAGCGATCTTAGTGCTTCTTCCATATCAGGCGTAACAGCTGCCCGCGGCCCCATTAATTCGCCATTTTCGACGACTATGGCATCTCCGGCAATCAGCGTTTTGCTCGCATGATGATATAAACAGACATGCCCGGGCGTATGTCCCGGCGTATGAATGACGGTTAGGCCGCCTGCAATCGGCAGCGTCTCTCCATCTGCGATCGTGCTCTCCACGTTGGGGTGTGACGGATACAGAAAAGTCTGCTCGAATTGGTTACGGATCACTTCCGGCAGCTGAGCCAGGAGCGCAGTCAGCCTCTCCGGGCTCACCTTGATCATCGGTTTCTCCCCATTGATGACGTCTTTGTCGTCTTCATGGGCATACACGATTGGAGATTCGTCTTCAGCCGCGAGAAACTCGGGCAGTCCACCTACATGATCGATATCCTGATGTGTCAAAATAATGGAACGCAGCGGGACATTCAAGACCCCTGCTTGCTTCGCTAACTCCCGGATCGCAGGAGCAGAACCGGGCATACCAGTATCGATTAATACCCAGGACTCCTTGTCATAAAGTATCGTCGGATGAATCGTCATAGGTCCCAGATTTAAGGACAACATATCAATGCCTTCTGCTATTCTCATGTGATTGCCGATACCTTAACCTCTATCAATCTTAAGGCAAGATCTCGGCCACCTCCTCTTATTCAAGTCTAAAACCAATGAGTTCATTATAGAACTCGATAGTTTTATCGTCAATGAGAAACATTGACGTTCCTCTTGACTCATGTCAAGATAGGGGGTGGAGGGATCGCGATGGTAGACTCGAAAAAAGACAAAATCCTCAATACAGCCATCGAGCTGTTCCGATCGAAAGGTTACAGCGCTGCATCCATGCAGGATATCGCTGAAGCTTGCGGTATGGCTAAAGCCAGCATCTATAAATTTTTTGCTACTAAAGAAGAATTGTTTACAGCCGCTTTCGTCGCATGCCATCAGACATTGTTAGATCAAGCAGCAGCACTTGATCGTGGAGCTGCTCAATTGAGCCTGACTCCCAAAGAGAAGCTGCGGCGGAAGATCGAATTCCAGCTGCAATATACGGTCGAGAATCACCTGTTCATGATTGACTTCCGAGAACTCCCCATTACAACCAATGAACAATTCATCGCGGCATGGAAACGGAAGAAAACCGCGTTGCATACTTGGCGCCGCGAACTGTTAATCGAAACATACGGCAAACAGATTGAGCCCTACATTTGGGATATTGTTGCCATTTTCCGAGGCATTCATATTGAATACTTAGCTTATGTCCAGCAGAAAGTGATTGCCTTACCGATGTCCGAGTTGGCGTCTTTCATCGTGGATCGCTTGGATGCCTTAATCGACGATTTCATTCGTACAGCACCGAAGCCCATCATTGTTGAAAGCAACACACATTTCAACTATTTGAATCCGAGTGATTCTCCTGCCCGTCAGACGACGATTGAGCAGTTGATTTCGCTAATGATCGTCAAGATCAGCGAACTGTCAAAGTCGGAAGAAGTGCGCGAGGAGCTTCAGAAGGTTACCGTAATGTTACAAGAGGAATGCGTTCGCCAAACTCCTAATCCAACACTCATCAAGGTGTTTACCTCTTATCTTGATGTCGTTCCGGAACTACGGCCCCATCTTCGCCAGCTCAACTATCTCCTAACTTAATCGGCATAGCCCATCAATAATGAAAACGAACCCCGCGATTACTGACTAAATTGCGGGGTTCTTGGCTTTCGTAGTGGCTCTTCCCCGCCTTAGGTCCGGCTTCAAAAACCGTCATAGGTCCGTTTTCGCAGTACCTTGCAAGAGTTACAATAAAGACATGAAAACGAAACAATGACATGCCATAGATCGCAAAATGGAGAGGAGCCATATACACATGAACAAATTATTCCGTTCTAGAACAGACAGCAAATTAACAGGTCTATGCGGAGGACTAGCAGAATGGCTTGGTTTAAATGCAACGATGATTCGCTTGTTAGTCATCATCGCCGCCTTGTTCAGTTTCGGTACTGTAGCCCTTATCTATATGATTGGATGCCTGCTTGTCCCTAAAGCGCCGCAAAGCCACTACGATTTTACACCTCCATATCACAACTAATGGTCTACACAAGTAAAACGTCAGTGAAAACTGGCGTTTTTTCTTGTTTCACGAACAACGGAGTTAACAATTCCGCCATACTACATGAGTATTGGATTTTTTAGATTAAAATGTTGCGTTGTTCATATCATGTAAAGATCCATCTTATGACTTGAAGCGGCAGGAGGACTGCAAATGCCTATTTGGAGTGAAGTGAATGAGGAAATTCGCCGCATGAGCGCTAGGCTCGAACACTGGCAGCAGCAAGACGGTTCTTGGCGATTTTGCTTTGAAAATAGTCTGTTAACCGACGCCTACATGATTATCGTCCTTCGGACACTGGAAGTTCCTCAGGAGGCGCTAATCAAACAATTGCATGATCGTATCGCTGCTGAACAACAACCCAATGGAGCATGGAAAGTCTATCAGGATGAAGCGGATGGACATTTGGATACGACCGTAAATGCCTATTTTGCTCTTTTGTACTCGGGCTACAGCCAAAAAACAGACGAACCCATGATGAAAGCTGCGCGTTTTATCACTTCAAAAGGCGGGATCAGGCAAGTGAAAACCTTTCTAACGAAGGTATTCTTGGCAACCGCAGGACAATATCCATGGCCATCCTCGATAGTGATTCCGCTTGAATTTCTGCTGCTGCCGATGACCTCTCCCGTCAACTTTTTTGATTTCTCCGGCTTTGCCCGCGTTCACTTTGCACCGGTCTTAATCATGGCCGACCTCAAATTTGTTAAAAAAAATGCGGCTACTCCTGACTTATCGGATCTGACTCTCCCAGTCCGTAAGGATTCTCAGTCACCCCGCGGTTTTCAAGAGCTGCTGAATGAAGTTCATTCCGGCATTAAACAGCTAACCAGTCTTCCCCAGCAGCTGCATAAACGAGCAGTTCGATATGCAGAAACCTATATGCTGGAACGTATCGAAGCAGATGGGACACTTTATAGCTATGCGACGTGTACGCTGCTGATGATCTTATCCTTGTTAGCGTTGGGCTATGACAAGAATCACCCTACGATTACCGCTGCGCTGAGCGGACTCTACTCCATGCTATGGAACATAAACGGAAAGGTTCATCTCCAAAACTCACCGTCGACAGTCTGGGATACAGCCTTACTTGCCGCGGCGCTCCAGCAAGCGGGAACTTCACCCGATCATCCTTCGATCGCAAAAGCAGTCCATTATTTGCACCGTTTGCAGCAAACCAAATTAGGAGATTGGAGATTTCATGTCGCTCATCCAGTACCCGGTGGTTGGGGTTTCTCCGAATCGAATACGATTAACCCAGACGTGGACGATACCACAGCAGCTTTGCGGGCTATACATGCAACCGCGCAGCGAACTCCTGAATACCAAGACGTATGGAACCGCGGGTTGAACTGGGTTCTGTCCATGCAGAATAAAGATGGCGGTTGGCCTGCTTTCGAAAGAGGAGTTACCAACAAACTGCTGACGCTGGTCCCGATTGACGGCGCCTCCGCAGCTGCGATTGATCCGTCCACTGCGGATCTAACCGGAAGGACATTGGAATTCCTTGGCGCAACAGCTGGCTTGGACATCCGTCAAACTTTCGTGCACAGAGGTGTGGATTGGTTATTCTCGAATCAAGAGGCAGATGGTTCGTGGTATGGCCGATGGGGAGTTTGCTACATCTATGGCACATGGGCTGCTTTGACAGGGCTAATGGCTGTTCAAACGGAACCCGATCACCCTGCAGTGCGAAAAGCCGTCGATTGGCTGCTAAGCATCCAAAACGAAGACGGCGGCTGGGGCGAATCCTGCAGCAGCGATAGCTCCAAACACTACATACCACTCGGTGCCAGCACGCCCTCCCAAACCGCTTGGGCGCTCGATGCGCTTATCGCGGTATGTGATGAACCTCTACCTGCCATTCACAAGGGCATGCGGCAATTGCTCCTGCTGCTGCACAAGGATGACTGGACGACGCGGTATCCAACAGGAGCAGGGCTGCCGGGCAGCTTTTATTCCCATTATCACAGTTATCGATATATTTGGCCCTTATTCACGCTGAGTAACTACAAGAAGAAATATGAGAATATGTAAAATGAACAATACACGACATGCTTACGTCAAATCCAAGGCAACTTTGCTATACGAAGGAGAATAATCATGAGGAAATTTTTCAAATCCCTATTTCATAAGCGGTCATTTGCTGATCAGCTGGAGACTTATCTCGAAGCAACGGTGTTAAAGTGGAAAAAACGCATCAACCCTATAACGAACAGAATCGGATTTGGCATTTATTTTTACAAGAACATCACCATTAATTTAAATCGCCTGAACAAGGAAATATTGGAAATTGCCCAGGATAGCGCTAAACTTTCGCACTTCAACAAAACCACATTTCCCAGTTTTATATCCGTCGTCGACGGCATCCATACAAGGATGTTCACGCATCTGCCAAATCACGTCATTCAACAAATTACAACTTTAGTTAAAATGCTCCCAGGTTTCAAAGAGCTGCAATCGATATCACGAACTTATGGGTACATATGTGAACTACAATACAATCAAGGAAGAGTATTTTTCGGCTCCTTACAGATTCACTTTATTAAAATAGAAAGATTGGCTATGCCTTAATGGGAGGCATGGCTGGCGTCCTGCCTTTTTTGAATCGCATGCATGCCCATAATGACAGCCACTAGTTCATAACTATCCAATTCCGCAGATTGGTTTCTCAGTGTAAATGCTCCTGAAGAAAACCATCCGTTTATTTTCTCGAAATGAGCGACAAGCACGCCTGAGGAATCGGATATTTCATATTCTTTTGAAAATGCCGGGGAGGTGATGTCATAGCTGCCTCTCCCTTGCGTTTCATACGTGAATTTTTTGGAAAACATGGCAAATCGGCTTCGCAGAACACCGGCCAAATTCCCACCCGGATGCGAAACCTCCCATTTTCCAGACAAGAACGGAAATCCTCCTTTGTAGAGCAGCCGATCATCTACGCCATACACATCGATTGCCGAACCAAAGGAGCTCTTTAAATCCAGATGCCCCATGTTTTTTTCCTCGTTGTCCAAAATCTCCGTAAAACCTGCATTAAAGAAATTATCACGAAAAAATAAATTCATTTTCTCTCCTCCTTCAGTTAAAATCATCTAACAGGATGCAGAAAGGAAGTTTGTGAATATGAGACACACGACTTCAACAGTCCCAAGAGCAGCTGTTCGGGGATCATCACTGGGTGTTATTTTCATGGCGTTATTCGGCATGCTTTGGGCAGGGATCGGGATTGGCGGGCTTCAGGGCTGGGGTTCCACTTGGCTGATCATCACGGCTGTACTCGTTGGTGTAACGCTGCTCTCAAGCGGCATTTCGCTGCTTGTTGCCTCCAAGCAATTATCACAACCAGCCGATTCCGATACACGCCGCTGGAGACGTGTGTGGATGTGGTTTGGTATCATTTTCACCATAGAGGGTGCGGCAATTGGAGTCGCTAGCGCCATATGCACCACTGCAAACCATTTTAATCTGCTTTTTCCCGTAATGGCCATTATCGTAGGTGTTCATTTCATTCCGCTCGCACCGTTGTTTCAGATCAAAGCTCACTATGTAACAGGAACACTTCTTACCTTGCTTGCGATTGTTACCCTTCTGTTTGTTCCTGAACATGCAGTGCTTGACGGGCATCCCGTCATTACATGGTGGCTCGTTGTCGGTTTTGGATCCTCACTGATTCTTTGGGGCACAGGATTAATGATCTGGCTTGTAGGCAAGAGATGGGTAGCTGCATCGCTAATTAACAAGGAACAATAGCGTTCACCCAATAAGTGAGTGAACGCTATTGGTTTCTTAGTAAGCAAATACTCGTTTCATAAAAGCTAAACTGTCACGCTGATCTGTTTCGGGATCTCGGACTGTACATTCCGCAGAAATCATTCCTTCATAGCCCGAAGCTTTCAGCGCTGTTACGAACTGTTCATAGGGATACTGACCTGTTCCCGGTGAGAATCGACCTGTATCCGCTAAATGGATATGTTGCAGCCATGCTTTGTTGTCGATTAGCGTTTGAAGCGATTCTTTCTCTTCATCCATATGATAAAAATCCGCCAATACCCGAACAGACGGGTGATTTACTTGTTTCGCGAAACGAACAGCTTCGGAGACACTGTTAATGAGGTTAGTCTCTTTTTTATTTAACGGTTCAATCACCAACGTTACGCCAGTCCCGGCAAATTCTTCACCGATACATGACAACAGTTGCATGAACTGCTCCTCTGAACGGTTTCGTTCCCAACCTTCGGGAATGTTACGCGATCTTCCGCTCCCCAGAACGACATTTTTGGCTCCGACTTGATTTAGCGCCTTAGCCGCTTTGTGTATATAACGTTGGAGACGCTCCTGATCTACCTCTGGTCCAACAACTTTTAGATCGCCAGGGAAAAAAATGTTAAATGCCCGAACAGGAAGCGGGCTATTCATGAACAAAGGCAATCTAGCCGCATATTCCGTTTCATTTTCCAAATTTAAAGAAACTAGCGCACATTCTATGTAATCAAAACCCAAATCCTTCAATTTCTCAGCCTGTTGAATCTCACTGCACCAACCAAAGGTATACATAGTCATCCATCCTTCTTACGTTCAATTTGTAATTAAAAAAGAACTAATGATAGCGCATACAAACCCTTGCTAATTATGACGCTATGAAGTGGAAAAAGTTGCTATTCTTCTCTTTCAGATTCCCAGGAAGCTCATGCCCAAACTCGTTCAAACCAATCGTAAGCCACTTTACCCGAAATCTCATGAGTGCCCTCAAAAAGATCTAAGGTTAATCTCTCTTCTGCCTCTAAAATCTGATAAATGCAGCGAATCTGCTCATATGCCTCCATGGTTGCGTGTACAGGAAAAATCGGGTCGTCTTTCCCTGATTCAATGAGAAGTGGCCTAGGAGCAATCAAGCCGATAAGATCCGGCATCTCAGCTACAAGTGACAGACCAGGCACATAATTGTCTATGCAGTGATGAATGGAAAGAATACTAGCTTGAAAAGTGTTCGCATACCCACTTACGACAGCTGCCGTTATGCGATTATCAATGGCCGCAGCGAATGAGCAGACAAGTCCCCCTCCGGAAATCCCCATACATCCAATCCTAGCGGCATCTATATCATCACGAGTGAGTAGATAATCTACACATCGTAGAGCTTCAAACACACGATAGCCAGCCATCGTTTGACCCATTGCCAAGAGGGATGTAGATAGACTGTGACATGAGTTTGCATCCTGCTTTTCACCGCTCAACTTACGATCACCAAAGCCTAACAATTCTGGTGCAACAACGATAAAGCCTTTATTGACAAGCTCTACGGCGAAATCTTTCTGATAGCCCTTGTCTCCTGTTTTTTCCTCACCCTCTATCGTTAGACCCACAATGTCCTTGCTGCCATATCCATGTCCATGACAGGCTATAATGGCTCCCGCCTGCTCTTCGCGTTCTTTCGGAATAAGTACGTAAACGGGCATGTAGAGGTCAGGATACGTCTGAATTTGAATTCTTTCTCTTGTATACGTGCCACAATCCACAGATTCCAAAAGCTCGAGACCAAGTTCGGGAATCTTCGCTGGATAACCACCTAACAACTCAACAAAACGCGGACGTAAACGCTCATTCCAGTTCAGCCATTCCTCCTGTGAACTTGCTTGAAACTTTTCGGATGGCGTTACACGATCGTACAGATGTTTAAAATAGTGATCCGGGTTCCACATAACAGCCAGCACCTCGTTTTCAATTTGAAATTAACACCGATGGACTGATTATTCTCTCAGCTTTAAGCGATCTCTTATCATTGACCTCAGCTGTTCTTTCTCCTCTTCGGGAATCCATTCTGTTAATCTAGCTGCAGCAACCGGCAACATCCAATGATCGATCTCGTCCAATCGTAGATTGGAATGGGCAAGATAATAAGTTAAGTACACTTCCCCCATCCTTTTTCTCATTGCTTGAAGTTGATCCTTCACATGGCTCGGAGCAGCCTCTGGGAGTGTACCATATCGGAATAAAAGCAAAGTGCGTGTAATATCCCCGGCAGGATGGCCACTCATCCCCGTCATCCAATCAATGATCCACCTTTTCTCCCCGACCATGGCGTTATCCGGATGAAAATCACCATGGCAAACACGGTTGCCGTTAGGCAGGACTTCAAGCATTTGAAGGATGGCATTTTTTTCATCCGTTGAAAGCTGAGGAGCTTGATGAATGTTATATGCTAGCACTTCCTTTTGTTTGCGAAAAGGCTTGCCCCTCTCATCGGCAGGGACTTCACAACGATGAAGCGTGACATGCATGTCAGCTAGCATTTCTGAAAAATCATCCAGCTCTTGTGGATGCTCTACCATTTTCTGAAGGAGCGGCTTCCCTTCAATGTATTCAAAGCTAATGCCAACTCTTCCATCAATCTCTACGAACTCGTTTGCTCTCGGGACAGAGATGCCAAGCGATGCAACTTGTTTCGTGATCTCATATTCGTAGATGATTGCCTCTTTCGGAAAACCATTGCGGTAAAGTTTGATTACGCTTTCATGATAATGTTGGAAAATCTCGGCTGTTCTTCCCTCTGCTATTCGCTTCATCCCGTTTTCCTCTCTTTTTGACTTGTTTCCTTATTTTAACATAGGATCAACGCTTGAATCGATATAAAAAAGTTCGTCAAACCAAAAAAAGACCGCCAGGCTCCCTGACGGTCTTACTTATCATTTATTCGAACATAGCTCTAGCAATCACCGCAAGATCGTTAATATCAATAACACCATCTTTGACTAAATCAAATTGCTTGACCAAGTTCCAATCTGGGCTTGATTCCGTTTTACCATAGTTCGCAGCGGCAATTGCGATATCACCGACCGTTACTTTGCCATCTCCATTGACGTCTCCTGAAGGGCTGGTATTTGCGGAGCTCGTAAATGCTTGCAAAGCCTGATTCAAGCTGCTTGTTGCTTGATCGATTTCCGCCTGCGCAACCGCGTTTGCGGCAACCGTAATGGCAGTATTGATAGCTGCTTGCAAAGTAGCTTTGGAACCTGTTGGGTATTGTCCCGGTGCACTACCTTCAACAGCTGCTTGTAAAGTTGCTTGTGCTTGAGCAATTAATGTATTCAACGCTTCTTTGTTCAGTTCATCAGTGCCAGTAACTTTCACGTTATGTGTAACAGAGTTCAGTGAACTCTCTACACCCGCTGAGTTAGCGATTTGCACGGAAGATAGCTGAATACTTGCACTAGCTGTTTGTTTAAGAGCTTTCCATGTTAATTTAAGCAGTCCTCCATCCGCGGAAACGGCATGATCAGCGCCTAGGCTTGCCAACAAAATACGTACTTTTCCAGGCACATCCTTATTCACTGAAACGACTTCAAGACCTGTTTTCAGTGATTTTGCTGAATCAAAAAGGAAGGTATTCGCATCATAGCTGAACGTTAAATCCTGTGCGAAGATAGCATCGGACGAATTCGTCGAAACATGCGCCAGTCCATAGTTCACATCAAAGTTATTGCCAACTGCAATTTGAGATACACCTGTCAACGTTCCTGTTAATTCAGTCGGTTCAGTTGGCTCGGTCACATTTGGTACGTCTGCCTTATACATCGCTAAATAATCCAAATTGACATTACCGATACTGCTTTCATCAATTCGGTAACTAATGACATTGTTACCCGCTTGTAAGGCCAAACGTTCAGAACCTGTAAACCATTCATCCCAGCTAATCTCTGTTTTGTCCGGAGCAATCGTCTTCACATGTGCACCGTTGACATAGACATTGATTTTTGCTCTTGAAGGCAATTGAACGGTAGGATTCGTAGTCGATTCCCCATTCACTTGTTCCCCATATGCGTATCTTACACCTACGATATAATCCCCTGCTTCAGCCGCATTGACAACAAAATTCGCTTCAGCCCCTGATTTCTTGGGCAAATGAATATATCCCGTTCCTTGGAAGTTCAAATGGCTATTTTCTTTCGTGATATCACCTAACAGAACAGCATCTTCGGCTTGATACATATCTCCTTGTCCCAAATCGCCTGAAGGCAGGTTTTGCCACTCATTCGGAGAAACAGGTGTACCAAAGTTTGGCGTACCATCGGCATTCCAACCGAATTTTTTAATATTGACCTGACGCCACCAGTTACGCCCTGTATCTTGATACACCCGTGAATGATAAACCATCCAATCTTCCGTACCATCTACGGATTTTACAAAGCTTGCTCGAGCTGGTCCTGATACATCACTTGTGGATACGAAAACATCATTCTTGCGCGTCCAAGAACTCGGGTTTAAGAAGTTTCCATCCGTATTCATAAAATAAGATAACCGGTAACCGTCTGATGCATAGTCACCCTCGGACATCGTGATGAACACTTTGCCGTCACGCTGCAAGACACGAGGACCTTCCCCGCCTCCGCCAGGCAAAAATGACCGGTCAACGGTGATGGTGTAAGGATTATCCATTGGAGCAATTGCCGGACCGATTGGTTCTCCGGAGCCTAAAGTACCCCAGACGGCGTAGAGCTTCCCTTTATTTTCAAAAACCGTAAAATCGTTCGCTTGCTTATAGACACCATTTTCACCCGCATAAAGAGCACCTTTGTCAACATAAGCCCCTTGAGGATCATCCGTAACGGATTGCAGAACGGTCGCCATGTGCTTGTAATCGTAAGCTTTCAAGTCGGCACAGTAGTAAATATACCATTTGCCGTCAAAGAAGAAGATTTCCGGAGCAAAAATCCGCGTTTGTGTTCCTTGCGAATCAAAAACCAGCTTCTTTTCCCCTTGGTCTGTGAGGGTCCGGGATTTGGATACATACACTTTATTCTCAGAATCTAGGTTACTAGAAGAAACGAAGTAATAATAGCCGTCTTTGTAAGTTACAAAGGGGTCCTGCCCTTGATAAAGCGGATTGTTAAATTTGTTATGTAAAGATGAACTTGTGACACCCATTTCTTTCATAAATGCGGAACGAGCGATGGATACGTTTTCAATTCCTTGAATTAGCGCTTCAACCTTATCACGGTCATTCATTTGTGCGCCATCAATCGTATTCAGCAGCTCTTCAGCCGTTTGTTTCGCAGTCTGGAGATTGGTTCGATCACTTGCAGTTACTTTATCTCCAAAATTGTCGGCTAAATAATCCAACTTTTGAATTTCTGCTGTTAACTCGCTTTTTTTTGTTACCAACGTACGGTCTGCCGGCAAGTAAAGGGCTGATTCAGGAACGATTTGTCGCTGCTGACTTGCACTTTCCCATTCCATCTTGAGCCAAGTACCGCCCCAACCTTGTAAATATTCAACTTTGATATCATAGTGTTTACCGGCCTCCAAAGAGATAGGAACGCTATCTTGCGGTTTTTCCCAAGTTTGCTGCCAGAAATCAATGATCAACTGCCCATTAACCCAAAGCCGAAACCCATCGTCACCAACCATATGGAAGGTATAATCTTCTGTGTATGCAGGAACTATTGTACCTGTAAAACGAGCTGTATTATAATCAGGTGTTCCAGAAAATTGATTAAAAATACTACTAAATGAATCCCCATTCAGATTGCCAATAGCTCTTGATCCACGCAGATCATCGAATTTGAATACGGTGATATCTGTTCGATTATCAGGATTCGGCACACATTTAAAGAAATCCCCCATTAATCCATGTCCATCCGAAATTGGATCTGCAGCACGAGCATTCATAGGCAAATTGATCGTACAGGCAAATAAGATAAAAGCCATAAGTATCCCTATTACTTTTTTCATCGGTAATCTCCTATTCTCATATTCGTTTCTACTCCGTGGATATTCTGCTAACGCTCCGAGTTAATGCAAGAAACAAAGCCAGCAGCCTCGTTGCCTAGTGACGCACACCGCGTTACCTCCTTCCCCTTTCTTGCTGCGTGTTTTTAACTTATCATATTTTTAAAAATATAGATTTGTAATATCCCGAGCTTTTTTACAATTATCCTCCCTTTTTATGTAAGTGGGTGAAAAGGCACTTATTTCGAGTACAAAAACAAAAAAAACTGACGCCGATTACGTTCGGACGACAGTTTACTTCTGCGAAATTTCCTAGAGCGTCATAGCTTGTCCATATCTGGCCAGGAACTCTTCCTTCTCCTTGTAATCGGGCATCACGCTCCCTACGCGCCTCCAGAAGGAGCGATCATGATTCATATGGGTGAGATGACATAACTCATGGATGATGACATAATCAATCACATCTATTGGAGCCATAGCTAAACGGTAATTAAAAGTTAATTTTTTGTCGGAGCTGCAGCTTCCCCATTTGGTTTTGGACTCCTCGATTTCAATCACCTTCGGTTTTACCTTTAATTGCGTTTGATAAATCTTGATGCGTTCGGCAATGATTTTCTTGCAGCTTGAGAAATAGAACTTCTTAAGATTTATTTTCAACTCTTCCTCATTAAGCCCGGTAGTATCAATTAACTCATGGAGAAAATGATACTTTCCAAGATGAAGGAACTTCCCTTCCTCTTGATACTCTTTTGTTCCAACAGTTTCTTTTAATTTCTCTATAAGCTTTAATTTCTCTACAATCTGTTTGCCATATTGTTTTACAGCATTCATAATGGTTTCCTGGCTTGTATCATTAGGTGCTTTCACTGTCATGTAGCCTGTGGGTTCGATGTGAATCGATATTTTTTTTCTAACCCCATATACGACATGAAACTCAATTGTCATACCTTCAAACTGAATCTTCATCCTGATCATCGGTCCTTTACTTTCACTACGGTACCTCCTCATTTTAACTTTTTCATGAAAAAAAGACCAATCCCCTTATTGAGGATCAGCCTTACTCTTCACTCGCTTTTTGGTTTCTCTTTGGTGTCTTCTTCTAATAATCCCTTCGTTCCTTGTCTAAACTCCTTGATTGTAGTACCGAACGCACGACCCAATTGAGGCAGTTTCGTTGGTCCGAATAGTAATAAAGCCACTACTGCAATGATGATAACACCTGAAACACCAATGCCTGAAAGCATGATAACACCTACCTTCTACCCTTCATTTATTAAAATTTTACCATAAGCGCTGTGATATACATAATGAGAATCCCTGCCGACACCCCGCCAAAATTCAACCAAGAAACAGGTGACAAACTGCGCTTTTGAGATTCTTTGAGGATCATTTTGGAAATAACATAAATGACTTGAAGTATAGCGCCAGCGCCGATTCCGAAGAATAAAGCCGCCAAAGTATCATTAAATATGAATCCACCGACCCAAGTTCCGATGATGGCTGGCCCGCCCGCGATTAAAGCTAATGTAACAAAAGTCTTCCAGCTAGGACGATATTTAAGCAATGGAGCAGCGATCCCTACACCTTCTGTAATATTGTGAAGGGTAAAACCAATGATCAAGAAAGTTCCCAAAGCTGCCTCTCCGACAGCAAATGCGGATCCAATGGCAAGGCCTTCACCGAAATTATGCAAACCGATGCCTGTGGCGATTTTCCGGGACACTCTGCTTCCCTCAAGCGTTTTGCTGCTTAATTTGCGATCATTTGACTGGTCAACGGCGATCAAGAATAAACAGCTGAGCAGTGCGCCAAACCATACTAATCCAGTACCTTGGAACACATCAGGAGCTGCGGCTGCCATTTCAAACCCTTCCTCGAATGTATCAATGACAAGAAAAAATAAGAGTCCTATCGTCAAGGAAAGAATCACATGCATACCTTTCACCGAAAACCGGCGTAAGAAGGGGTACCATAGCAGACCTAACCCCACAGGAATGACACCGACATAAAATCCAATTAAGGCATATTGAACAAAAAGCTTTCCTGACGGAGTTGGCGTAGCTGATGCTGCTGCAACCTCACCTGTGAAAATCAATCCATTGGACGTGATTAATTTGATTTCATGCGGGTCCCCTTGCACCCACGGGTAGGGAATATGAATTGTCCCTCTCTCGAATCGTTGCAACGTGTCGGTCGGTGAAAACTCTGCATTCCAGAAAGCTCCATCAACAACGACTTGAGCAATCGTAACTTCCTCAGGTCCTGAGTTGAGAACCTTCACTTGAATGCCATCCTCATTCAGCGTGATCTTCTCAACGTTCACAACTTCAATCGGCGCAGCAGGCTCACTCTCTATGCCAGTACCAACTTTAGCAATCGTAGCGATGATGGCAATTAACAAAATGAGCGGGAGAATTCCCCATAAGATAGCTTTTAATGAAATGGATGACGTCTTGGTTTCCCTTTGATCTGTGTAACTCATTGAGCGATTACCTCCTTTCTTATTCAGCTATGAAGAAGCCCATCCAACCAAGCTCCGCAAATTCACTTTGATGGGCATGAAACATATATTTCCCGGAGGATGGAAACACGATTTCCAGAATACCGCGTTCCCCTTGGCATTGCATGATCGTATCCGTAAATTGAGGACGAGCCTCAGGGTCCGCGCCGGTTGCGTAATAGTTGAAAAAGTTCGCATGAAGGTGAAAAGAATTGATCAGATCGAACTCCGTCAGATTACTGAGATAAATACGTACAAGTTCTCCGACCTTCACTTTAATTGGTTCTTGTTGATAAGCAAAAGCATACCCGTTTACCGTGTATATTTCGTTTTCTCCATCGAGATCCAAATCAAAGCCGTTCATGACCATACTGAATTCTCGGGCTGCAGCTCTTGGTTTCTTCGGATCAATGATGAAATTCCCATATAGTCCTTTATGAATATGTCTTGCTAACGGAGCAACATGACAATGATACACATGCATGCCGGCTGGTTTGGCTTCAAATTCGTAAGTAAAAGTATCGCCAGCATTGACGGCTTCCAACCCATCCATATTCGTAGGATGCATGCCATGAAAGTGGATGGAATGCGGATGGCTCGTTGCATTTCCGAAATGAATACGAAGGACATCGCCTTCGGTACAACGAATGGTTGGGCCAGGAATTGTGCCGTTAAAAGTCCATCCCGGGAACTTAATGCCCTTGGCAATCTGAACTTCTTTCTCATAGGCGGTAATTTCATACTCGCGCAATGTTCTTCCATCGGGAAGTTGACTTACCTTGCCATAATCAAATGCTGTCAATGCCTTCTGTGCGGCTTTAAATCCTTCGGTAGCGTCATTACTTGGCACATAGCCATGCTTCATGCCTTCGTGCAGCTGCCCTTTCATCGCCTTATGAATGTCATGTTTATCCGCCACTAAGGTCGACTTTCCAAATAACGTGGATGGATTTAATAAAGCAGCTCCAATTACAGCAAAAGCCCCGGCACCTCCCATCTTTAAAAGTTTACGTCTTGAGATCTTATCACTCGAGTCACGCAGCATTGTTGTACCCTCCCCTATTAATATTGCTTGTTTACAATTATTTTGCACTAAGGAAACATTTTAAGTAAAAATTTTGTTTCCATTGGGACAAAAAGTTTGCCCAAGGAAACACTTTGACTTAAATATATGCTTTAACCTGGTTTTTGTAAACCATTTTTTTGTTAAGTATAAAAATATATTTATATCGCCACTGCAATCTGTGCGCCCCTATATTGCCCTATCTACTAAGATGTCCAATCAAAGTTAAACCATAGATCATCTAGTATATTAGGAGCACTCCAAGGGAGGGAATGGCATTGAAATTGTATGAAATAAAAGGTTCCTATGACGCAATCGTTAGTTTAGGCAGTGCTTGCAATCCGTCGCTTCAATTAAAACGTCACCAGTTGAGAACGTTTTCAGGTCCGCTGGATTGGCATGTATCTCTTTCCCTTTCTGATGTAAACCGTTTGTTGAAGAATAAATTCCATAACTTCATGGATTTGAGCAATATGAAATTAATAGATGGCGTTGCTCATTTATTAGATGACGGAGTCCCCATTCAGTCCGTAAAGTCGCATTTTGTAAAAGATACTTTATACAATATCCTTTCCGTTCATGATTTTCCGATAGACCCTAATCAACACTGGACGATGACATACCCCTCTTATCTGGAAAAAATGAATCGTCGAATAAACAGATTGCTGGATAAGATGCAAACTAGCCGAACCATGTTATTTGTTAGATGGGCCGCCAATTATGAACAAGCCGTTGAGTTGCAAACGGTTTTATCCGAAATGGTAAAGGGCCAGTTTACCGTCCTAATCCTCTGTCCAGTTGATGGCGCCAATGTGGTTTCGCTATTGGATTGGGGCATGGAAAGAGTTTGTGCCGTGGAGGTTCCTTCCGACCCTAATCGGAATGCAACATGGGATTATGTCTTCCAAGGGGTAAATATCAACTAGAAAAAGGAGTTAAGCATAGTAAGCTGCTTAACTCCTTTTTCACATCTGCACTAATGTTTACCGTTATTTTTTATACACCTTATTGTAAGCATCTTGGTAAATTTGGATGAATTGATCCATACCGGAATCTTTAAGACCTTTCAAGTAGGCGTCCCAATCCTTATCGATGCTTTTGGCGCCCATAATGAACTGCAGCATGGATTGTTTCACATAATCCGTAATAATCGGCTTTAATTGCTTAACCTGATTCGCTTGTTCATTCGTCAAGAAAATATCCGTCGGGAACTCTTCCTTCGGCTGATGCCCTTCGTACAATTCCTTCGTGGCCTTGTACAAACGTGTTTCCAATCCATCCATCGTATAGATATCTTGGCTCGCAGCATACGATGTTTCACGATATTCAGCTGAACGAAGGTTCGGTCCCATTTGGTTCCAGTGGTCGTTCTGCACTTGGCCAACGCCGTAAGAAGTTTCTTTCACCTTGAACTTAGCGGCAGTTCCACGCGTGTTTTTATCATTCGCATCCGCTTTCACCCAGTTGCGGTTTTCCTCTCCGAAGTTGGACAACGTCGTACCTTCATCCGAATAGAGATAATCCGCCAAACGAATGGCTGCTTCCGGATTTTTGTTTTTGTTCGTAATGGCAAATACGGAATTTCCAATCCCGATATAGTGCGCGGTGAACGAGGCTCCATCTGGTCCCGTTAGCGGAGCAATCGGATCATAGTCCTTATGGCGAGTTGCCGCCGGCGATGCATCGGTGAACTCACCGAACCAACCTGCCGGAATTGCGCCTGCAATGGCTGTGTCAGGGCTGTTCCCTTTCTGTGATAGCGCATCTGATTTCTGCGTAAATGCTTCCTTATCAATCAAGCCTTCCGAATACAATTTATTCAAATATTGCAATCCTTTTTTGAAACCTGGCTGGTCAACAGCTGTTCCCAGCTTACCGCCATTTAATACGAAATAGTTATTATCAGCATTAAAATAAACAAACGCGTTCATGACGAAGGTTTCAATATCCGTATGCCAGCCCGTTGGCGAACCGGTGAACGCGATTTCATCGGCTTTGCCGTTGCCATTCGGATCTTTCTCCTTGAAAGCTTTCAACATGTTGTAGAAATCGTCCGTTGTCTTCGGTGCACTCAGCCCAAGCTTTTGCAGCCATTTCGAGTTTACCCACATTTTGGCGGAGAATTGGCAGTGATAGCATTCATTGACTGAAGGTATCGCATAGATGTTGCCATCCGGCGCAGTAATTGCTTTTTCAAGATAAGAAATATCTTTGAATGCTTTTTTAATATTTGGCGCATATTGATCGATCAGCTTATTCAGCGGTAGCAAAACACCTTGTTGACCATATAACAACTGCTCTTCCTTCGTAAGATCCCCTGACATGAAAATATCAGGATAGTCTCCACTTGCCAGCAGTAACTGCTTTTTCTCTTTCAAGGCTGCTGCTTCGCCAGGTACAAGCTGCCAGTTCAAATGAATATTCGTCTTATCTTCCAAATATTTGGTAAACCAATTTGTATTCAAATCAGCAATATTCGCCGATTGCGGCGCGAAAGCACTCATGTTGATTTTATTTTTGGCGATCGGAAAGCCCGTTGAATTTACGTTGCTTCCTCCATCTGAACTTCCGCCTCCATTCGGAGTAGCGCTGTTCGGCTCGCCGCTGCCCGATGTGCAGCCGACCACAAACGTAGTAATGAATACGATTAGGGCTATCGATTTCCATGTTCTATTGGTTCTTTTCATCCCCATACTCAAACCCTCCTTGTTTGTCTTCGCCAATCCATCTTCGTGGGGGCAAACCGGAGTTATCCGCTGCCTCGCATCCCGCCTTTCATCCTTCACCAGGAATCAGCCTTTTAAAGAACCAATCAGTAGACCCTTCACAAAATGCTTTTGCACAAAAGGATAAAGAATAAGAACAGGCGCACTTGCAACGACAATAAGTGAATATTTAAGCAGTTCCTTCAAGCCCTGTCTCTCCGCTAGTTCCCTGACGTCTTTAATCATTGTAGGATCAATTGAGTTCAGGATTAGGATGTTACGTAAAATAAGCTGCAGCGGATATAAGTTAGCGCTCTTCAAGAAGATTAAAGCTTCGAAATAAGAATTCCAGTAGCCAATTGCATACATAAGCACTAGAACGGCAATGATCGGTTTAGATAACGGTATGACGATTCGCGTTAAAAATTTGAAGTCGCTGCATCCATCCAAATGTGCGGCCTCCGTTAGCTCGGAAGGAATCGACGTTTGGAAAAACGTCCTCGCCAGAATAACCTGCCAGACGGAAATCGCACCTGGGATAATCATGGCCCATCTCGTATCAAGCATCCCCAGTCCTTTTACTGTCAAATAATAAGGGATTAAACCTCCGCTGAAAAGCATGGTGAAAACAAACAAAGCCGTAATCACGTTGCGTCCATAAAAGTTTTTACGAGAAAGCGGATAAGCAGCGGTAATTGTCAACGATACGCTAATTAGGGTCCCTACGACCAGATAGAACAAAGAGTTGCCGTAGCCTTTCAAAATTTGCGGGTTCTGAAATACGGCTTGATAACCTCGTAGTGTCGGCTCAACAGGGAGAAGCCACACCTTGCCAGAAATAACAGCGGATGATGAGCTGAAAGATGAGCTAACGATGTAAATTAAGGGATACGCTACAATGACTAAGCAAATGATCAAAAACAGATAGACGAAGAACAGATAAACACGATCTATACTGCTTTCAACGATGCGAGTCGTTGATTTTCTTGATTTTAACGCTAAGGCTTGTTCGGAATTCATCATCTACACTGCCTCCTACCACAAACTTGTCTCGGAATTTTTCCTTGCCACATAATTAACAACGATGAGCAGCAGCAAGTTCACGACGGCATTAAATAGTCCGACCGCTGCGGAGAAACTAAAGTTCGCTCCGACTAACCCCATTTTGTATACATAGGTCGAAATGACTTCGGAAGCCCCAACGTTGATCGCATTTTGCATCAGATACACTTTCTCAAACCCTACGTTCATGATTTGCCCTGCATTCAAAATAAGCAAGATCACAGCCGTCGGCATAAGACTCGGCAAATCGATATGGATCATCCGCTGGAAGCGTGATGCGCCGTCCACTTTCGCCGCCTCATATAAGTGTGGATCTACCCCGGCCAAAGCCGCAATATAGATAACCGAAGCATAACCGGTAAACTGCCAGACATCGGAGAGCACATAGACCGTTTTGAAATACTCCGGCTTTGACATTATATTTTCGGCTGGAAAACCGAATTTATCGGCCAATAGATGGACAAATCCAAGTTGTGGCGAAAGGAACAGCATGATAATCGACACCATGATAACGGTGGAAATGAAATAAGGCGCGAATGTGACTAGCTGTACGGCCCGTTTAAACACGCCATTTCTTAACTCGTTTAAAGCTAATGCAAGAATGATAGGCGCAGGAAAACCTACAATTAGCGAGTATAGGCTTAAGAGAGCTGTGTTTTTAATGATTCGCCAGAAAATCGGCAGCCGGAAAAATTCAATGAAATGTTTGAAGCCAATCCAATCGCTTCCCCAAATCCCTTTGGTTACGACATAATTTTTAAAAGCAATTTGCACGCCAGCCATCGGTACATATTTAAAAATAAGCAAATATAGAAGTGACGGCAGAATAATTAGATAGAGCTGCCAGTTTTTCCTTACCATTCTCAATGCTATACTCATGGTAACTCTCCCTCCAAGATGCATTTAAATGTCTCATTTGTTTAAGCGCTTACAAGGACTATCATAATGGACTGTCGAACAAATTTATAGGGATCATTTTTAAGATGAACTGTCCATTCATAAGGTGGTGTGTCTCATTCCAAAGAAGCTTGCTTTCAACTATCAGAATTTGTCTATTGTAAAAAAAATGGCGATAGGCTACATCGTGATCATCTTTGTTCCGATCATCTCGTTCGGCCTATTCCTTTATAATCAGAACTATAATAGTTTCCTGGAAGAATACGCACAAGGCAGACAAAAAATCGTGAATCAAGTGTTAAATAATATAAGTATCAGCACAGTGCAGATCGAGTCCGCTTATCAACTATTCCAAAACAATTCCAATACGATCGCCTATTTAAGTGGGAATTATCGCACAGATTTTGAGCAAGTTTCCAACTTCTTGACCTATATTCGCCCTTTATTTTCCTATATCCTGTCATCCAATCGAATGATTGATGGGATGACGATTTACATGGAACAGCAAAATGGGATGATTTTCCGACCGGAAATGGCCAGAATGGATGAATTCAAATTAGGAGAAGGCATCCGAAAGCTTCCGCTAGGTGTAGGGAAATGGGTAACGTTCAGCAACGTATCGGATCCAAACATCGACCTCCATTATGTTCACAAAATAGGGAATCGGAATTTTGAGCAGGACATCGGTCTTCTCGATATTAAAGTTACCTCCAAGCTAATTAAACCACTGTTTGAATCGTTAAATTTGAATAGCAAAAGCAATCTTTATGTGCTTGATCAGGATCACCAAGTCATCTCGCGCATTGAGAAAATTCCACTAAATAAAGTTTCAGAAAAAGCGATATTGGACGACGCCTTCCAAACGAACATGAAGTACTTTTATCAAACTGTAGGCGGAAATAAAATGTTGATTGAATCCTTTTATGCTGACAGTTTGAAGCTGCATTTTGTTATGATGGAGCAAGTAGATGATGTCTTTAGCGGGATCAAGAAAAACAAATATGTACTTGTGATGATTGTAACGATCCTATTATTGACACTATCCGGAATGTACTACCTGATCGCAAGTTCGATTACGAAACGGATTTTGAAGCTTTCCAAGCATATGCGGCGTGTCGATGAAAACCACTTCCCCCTGTACGTAGGAGAAATTAATAAAGATGAAGTTGGGCATCTGACCTCCTCTTACAATGCGATGATCCGGCGAATGGACGAACTGGTCAATACCGTGCACCGCTCTGAAATGCTGAGGAAAGAATCCGCCTATCAAATGATGCAAGCGCAAATCAAACCTCATTTCCTCTACAATACGCTTGAATCCATACGTATGATCGCAGAAGCTAATGATGATCCGGAAGCGGCCGAAATGTCCTATACGTTAGGCAAGTTGTTCCGCTACAGTTTATCGGGATCGAAAAGTGAAACAACCTTGAAAGAAGAGGTTGAAAATGTCAAAGACTATATCAAAATCCAGCAGATCAGGCTCGGTGACCGGCTGCAAGTAAGTTTCATGATTGACGCAGCAATTGATCATTTTATCTGTCCCCACTATATTTTGCAGCCAATTATTGAAAATAGTATCGTCCATGGGATTGCTACCGTAAGAAAACAAGTTGCGCTCACCATTCGCATTTGGGAAGATGCTGCGTTCATGTTCATTTCTGTAAGCGATACGGGTGCGGGTATTGTGGAGGATCGATTGGCACGGGTTCAAGGGGTTTTAAATGGTAAAATGGATGCTTCTCACCTGCAGAGTGGCGGAGGCGGACTCGGCATCGTAAATGTCAGTGAACGCATCAAAATGTTTTTTGGCGAAGGTTCAGGTACCCAGATCAAGAGTAAACTTAACGAGGGAACGACTTGTTTACTCAAATTAGGCAAGGGGGCAGCACAATGAAGCTAATGGTTGTCGATGACGAACCGATCCTATTGAATGGCATTATCCGTATGATTGAGAAAGCGAACACCTCTTTTACCGAGATTGTCGGAGCAAGCGATGGCATTGACGCGCTGCACAAGCTGGCAACCTTTCAGCCCGATTTGATCCTAACGGATATTCATATGCCTGAAATGGACGGGCTCGCGCTTATTAAAGAAGTGCAAGCGCAACATTTTGGCAACCGCTTCGTTATTATTACCGGTTATGATGACTTTGCGTATGCTAGACAAGCGCTGCGTTACCAAGTCGTTGACTATTTATTAAAACCAATTAATAAAGTCGAACTGGTCGGCGTACTCGAAAAAGTTGAACAGACGATTCGGATCGAACAGCGCCAAATGAGAGAACATGACCTGCTGATGCTGAAGGAACATCTCCTTTATGATATGCCCTATGAGGACATGCCGCTCAAGCCGGAGCAGCTGCACACCCTTCTTCCTGATCCGTTTGTGACAATGCTTGTCTTTCAACCCGATGAAAATACGCCGATGTTGACAGCTGAACGCCTGAAGCAGCTGTGTAACCAACTTTCCGAGATGCCGTTCAAGGCTTATTCTTTTCAATCCCGATTTTTACGGCAAACTGTGGTTATCCTTAACGGGATGCATGTGCCAACAGAGGCAGAGCTGCAGGTTGCCTGTGGTGATCTGTTAGAGAGCAAAAGCACGCCATACATCGGACTTGCCATTGGCGGTAGCGGTAGAAAAATGGATATAGATAACTTGCGGGAACTGTACATGGAAGCGGTGGCTTCCATGCTGTTTAACCGGCACTTCGCCAACTGCAGCATCAGCTTCTATCGAAGAGATGCTGAACGTATGGGGCATGAATTGGCTCTTGCCCAAGAGAGCGATCGCATGATTGCTCTCGAACAAATCGCAAAGGAAATGCAGGCCCTGCACCTTCATTTGTCTGACTGTGATCACCAGCACATCAGACTTCGCGAGTTGGTTCTCAGTCTTGTTAGCGATCACAACCAAAAAGTCGGCACCATGTTCGATGTCGCAAATCACTCGAAACTTACAGGACAACTCCTCCCCTTTGAGCGGCGTCCTGAACACAGTCAGCCACATACGCAGGCTATCGATAAAATCGTTTCCTTTGTCGAACAAAACTATAAGTTGGATTTATCTCTCGATGTGGTTGCCGACCATGTGCAAATGCATCCGAATTACATCAGCATGCTGTTTCGCAAAGAGATGGACCTCACCTTCCTTCACTACTTACATACGTTTCGGCTTACCAAAGCCAAGCAGTTCATGCAGGATCATCCTGACTGGCCGATCAATACTATCGCTGAACTCGTTGGCTATGAAAATCCGCGGCATTTTTTCAAAGTGTTTAAAAAATTTGAGAACACCACGCCCGGACAATACCGGCTCGGAAGTTCATCGATCTAAAAGCAAAAAGAAGCAATCGGCAGCTTCCCCGCCAATTGCTTCTTAGTTTCATTTTACTTGAGAATCGAACTCGCCTGCTGCATGATCTCCGCGATGAGATCCCCGGCTTTCTCCCCGTCCGTCAACATTCTTGTCCCTTGTCCTGCCCATAAAGACATATATTCCGCATTCTTCTGGTCAGCCGAAGCATTTCGAATATCTCTTGTTATCGTATTCTGTGTAGGAAACGGCAACGGTTCAACGCCAGTCTCGTCCCATTGCCGAATAAATGAATTTACAATGCCTCTCGCAGGGCGGCCTGAGAATGCCTTGGTGATAACGGTGCTTTCCTCCGTACTTTTCAAGAGCGCTTCCTTGTACGCCACATTCGCACCTGATTCATAAGCGGTCAGGAACCGTGTTCCCATCTGAACACCTTGGGCACCAAGGGCAAGCGCGGCAACGAGACCACGTCCGTCCATGATGCCCCCAGCGGCAATAACAGGAATCCGAACTTGATCCACGATCTGCGGTACCAATGCCATGGTGCCAATATTGGCTCCCATCGGATGGCTCGTTATGTCAAAGGTTCCACGATGGCCCCCTGCTTCGCTGCCTTGAGCTACAATCGCATCGCAACCCGCCTGTTCAGCCAAGATAGCTTCTTGCACGGTCGTGACCATCGTCACGATACGTAAGCCAGCCGATTTGGCCTTCTGCCTAAGAGACTCTGAAAGAACGCCGAAAGCTGTGCTAATGACAGGCACCTGCTCTTCCAGCAATACAGCGATTTGCTCTTCGAAATAATCAGGCGTGCTGACGTTCTCCCCAGTGGCTTCCGCAATGCCAAGTTGGCCGCGCACCTTGTTAAGCTCCTGTTGAACAACTTGTGTTCTCGTGTTGTTGTCAGGCACTCGAAGAGCAAACAGATTGACTCCGAAGGGGGCGTCCGTCAACTGCTTTAACTCCCGGATGGCCACTCGAATCGCGTCCGGTGTCATATACGCGGCTCCTATCGTGCCGAGACCCCCTGCATTGGAAACGGCCGCTGCCAGATTCACAGTGCCTGGAACCCCTGCCATTCCGGCCAAAAATAGGGGGTATTTGATTTTAAATAGACGGCAAATATCCGTTGTAAGTTGAAGGCTCATGTTATTATTTCTCCTTTGAAAACGCGCTAAGCATCAGCGAGCGCACGCGCAATTATTGTTTTTGCCTCTTCGGCAACTGCAGCCTCATGGTCGTCAATGGCCTGCATCCAGATCAACATGGGTATGTACACAGCAATTAAACGAGCTAAACGCTTCGTCTCTTCATCCACTTCCCCATACTCAGCAAAAAAACTCGCACGAGCACCAGGAGGCAAAAAGCTATAAACAACATTCAGATCACAGGCAGGGTGGCCAATATTCATATCACCCCAGTCAATAATACCAGAGATTAACCCCTGCTCATCGACAAGCATATTTTTAAAATGCAAATCACCATGCAGAAAGATATGACTTGGTTCTACTGGTTCTGTGTTTAGTTCATGCAAATAATCGGCCATTGCCTGATAATCTTCATCGCTGATATGAGCTCTAAGATCAGCCAGGAAAATTAGCATTTTCTCTTTTCGTAACGCTATATCGGTCAGATTTCTATGGTCAAATTGGATTCCGCTCTCTACGGCAAGTTGAACGGGAAAAGTATGAAGTCTTTTTAAAAATCGTGCAAGAATAGGTGCTGATAAAGTTCGTTGCTCATCCGTCAATCCAATAGGGAATTTGCCTATTAAATAAGGATATCCAAGAAAAGGTGCCGGATATTCATAATCGCCTTCACCAAAAAATAGCGGTTTAGAATAGGGAATAGGTATGTACGCCTCAAGCATCGGTAAAATTTTGCCTTCCATTTGCAATGGGGCAATGGCCACTTTTCTTCTTGGAAAACGGAAAACGAATTCATCACCAACGCGGTAAACGGTATTATCCCAGCCGTAACCAAGTTTATGTATCGTTAAATGCGCTAGCTGAGGAAACTGGCTAGAGATGAATTTCCTGGCTAAACCCTCTGAAACCTCCCACTCTGGATCCCACAGATTCGAACCTCCCAAATGCCTCTACCGCCTCTTCTTCAGTTTCATCTCAAAAAAAGAAAACCGCGCAATGCGCGGGTGATGAAAGATTTCTTATTCTCTGATTATTTGGAATATACGATCCATTTTAGACTAAAATGGCTTTCCAAGAAGCCTCTATCGTCTGTTGAATTTTGATATCCGTTAACTCAAATTTCTTCACATAGTAGCCTTTGACAATGGACGAAACAATTCCATACGTGATGGAATTGCAAAAATTCACATCTAATTCCCGAATGACGCCGTTTCGCTGCCCTTCTCTTATCAGAGCTAGAATCGCTTCACGAGAAACACTGTCATCTTCCAGTTTACGCAATTCAGGTTTGATGCAAGGCGAATAGGAATACGCATCGATGAATCGGAAATGCTTAGGGAATTCCACCGCGAAACGAATCCTGTTCGTATGAAGGCATTTAAAACGCTCATACAAGCTTAACTCAGCATCGTAACCCATCATCAAGTGATCTCCGAGAAGGATTCGACACTCCCGATACAGCTCATTGATAAGCTCTTCCTTATTGCTGAAATAATTAAAAACAGTACCCGAGCCTACATTCGCTCTTTTCATAATTTTCGCAAAAGTAACGGCCTGCAGTCCTTCTTCATCTATTAAATCCAACGTAGCATTCAAGATATCTTCTCGTTTACTCATTATACACACCTCGTTAACCTCAACTTTAGTATGTACAACTGGGATCGTCAAGTATTCGGAATGCATATTCTGTAATTTCATGGTTTTTTCACGAAAAATGCAGCGATGTGGCCGTGTTTTCGCTAAACTCTTCATTTTATTGGAATGTTCACTCCAAAAATATGTTGACTTCTTCTTTCTCAGGCTTTATGATGTGTTGGAACAAACACTCCAAAGATGAAAGGAAGATCACACAGATGTCTTCAACCACGCCAGCTTTAAATGGACGATTAAGCACCTCACCGATCGTTCTCGCCATTATACTTGCATGCCAACTAATGATTATTTTGGACGGCTCGATTGTGATTACTTCACTGCCGGAGATTGGACGCAACCTGCACCTGTCTGCAACAGATTTATCCTGGGTGCAAAATGCTTACTCGTTAACCTTCGGTGGGCTTCTCCTACTCGGAGCAAGAGCGGGCGATCTCTTAGGACGCAGACGTGTCTTCATGGCCGGCATCGCCGTATTCACGCTGGCTTCGTTAATTGCCGGCTTCGCCAACTCCGCTGAGAGCTTGCTAATCGCTCGATCGATTCAAGGCTTAGCCGCCGCTTTTGCCGCACCATCTACCCTTGCGCTGCTTATGGTTAGCTTTCCGGAAGGCAAAGAGCGGACGCGCGCAATCTCCCTTTACAGCGCCGTGTCCGGTGCCGGCGGGAGCGTGGGGCTTGTGCTCGGCGGCGTCCTGACAGATTTGATTTCTTGGCGCTTAGGCATGTTCATCAATGTACCTATTGGTATCGCACTTATCATCTTAGCTCCTCGTTATCTAAAAGAAACGCCGCGGCTTAACGGTCGGTTCGATATCACAGGCGCCGTCACTTCAACAGTCGGAATGACGTCCATCGTGTACGGCTTTGTCCGCGCAGCCTCTGACGGCTGGAGCAATGTTGGGACGATCGCATCATTCCTTATCGGGATCGTATTGTTAGCCGTCTTTATCCGTATCGAAAAGAAAGCCGAACAGCCAATTACACCGCTCCGCTTGTTTGCAAGCCGTGAACGCACTGGCGCCTATTTGGCAAGACTTCTATTTGTAGGCGGTATGTCTGCCATGTTCTTTTTTCTAACGCAATTCCTGCAAGGTGTAACGAACTTTAATGCGCTCGTTGCCGGTATTGCTTTTCTACCCATGACGGGCGTAATGTTCAGTATGGTATATGCCGTTCCTCGTTTGCTGTCACGCTTTGGAAGCACAAGATTAATGATCGGCGGCGTATTCCTTGCTCTTATCGGAATGTTCTGGTTAAGCCGTATCACCGTAAATACTTCCTATTTTCCAAATATCGCGATTCCGTTAGTGATTTTGGGTGTTGGCGCTGGGGTCGTCTTTATCCCCCTCACATCATCCGGGATCGCCGGTGTTGAACGCAGCGACGCAGGTGCAGCTTCCGGTCTTGTGAATGTCGCTCATCAAACGGGCGCTTCCTTGGGGCTTGCTATCTTGATTACCGTGTTTGGTTCAGCGAGCCGCGAAGCCGTTAATCATCCGCTTGCAGGAGCAGTGCAACAAGACCAAGCAAGGTATGTACTCGCTCACGCCTCTGCAGCTTCCATCACAGGATCTGTCGTCTTTATGGCGCTGTCGCTTATAGCCATTATTGTGCTCATTCAAAAGAAACGCACACCCCAAAAATTACAGTCTTCTCAAGTCGAAATTAGTGAAGTCAGTGTGCATTAATCCATTTGTGGAGAATAACTTGAGGAATCGGCGTTAATAGAAAAGAGGCTATCCCGCGGTCATGTCATGACCTTACGGACAGCCTCTTTTCTATTTTATTCGATCGGGACACGTGCAATATGCTTCGCTAGCGAGCCGTCAAAAGGGAACAGGTTATGACGAACCCGCTCCTTTAACCCTTCTAATTCCAGTCGAGCTTGATGAATCAAATCGGTTGGATAAGCAAACTTGATGGCATTGCTCGCAAATTCGTCTTCATCAACAACCATCCATTCGCCGCCTAATTGAATATAATCCAGATCTAAATCTACAAAGGAAACTGTATTCCCATCCAATTTGGCAGGTTGGTTAATATTGCAATAATACTGCCGGATCTTGCCACCGACGATGTCAGCACTTACCGTAAACCACGAATCAAATGAAAAAAATTCAATCGTCCACGTCTCCATCGTAAACACTTTTTGCTTCGTATAATGTTGCAACTGTCTTCCCTTTTGGCCCAAAACAAAAATGTAAGAATCCGTCTTTTCCAAAAGCGTTGTGTTCCATTCGTAATGAGGAACATTTCCGTATTTCAGCGCTTGAATCGTTATCTGCTTATCCATGGTGGTATCCTCATCGTTCTCCGTCGTTGTACGATTCATTCTTAGGTTCCGCAATAGGTCCGGTAAGGACGAGCAGTTTGTGCTGGCAGTACGGAATATTCCGATTGTTCGGCTGTATGCGCGAAAGGGTTTGAAAGAACTTGAAGAAGCCGCTCCATCACACGATAGTCTCCATGTTTTACTGCTGCTTCTAATGCTTCTTCTACCCGATGATTACGTGGAATAATGGCCGGATTGCTGGTGCGCATTAATTGCTGTGACAAGTCTTTCGTCTCCTGCTGTCTGCCTAATCTCGCCTGCCATTGCTCATACCACTGAGCGAATTCCGCGGTCCCGAAAAGGAACGTCTCCTCGGGTTTATCCAAGGTTAACGCACGGAACGTATTCGTGAAATCTTCCCCGTATTTATGCATCATACTGAGCAGCTCTTCGATTAACGTGACGTCTTGAACCTCTTCGTTAAAAATCCCCAATTTCGCTCTCATTCCTGACAGCCAATTCCGATGATACCGTTCCGAAAAATTAGCAAGCGCACTTTCAGCTATTTGTATCGCTTCTTCTTCATTCTCACTCAATAAAGGCAATAAGGTTTCAGCAAATCTTGCAAGGTTCCAAGCCGCAATGCGCGGCTGATTGCCATAGGCATAGCGCCCCTGCGAATCAATGGAACTGAACACGGTAGCCGGGTCATACACATCCATGAAAGCGCAAGGACCATAATCGATCGTTTCACCGCTAAGCGCCATGTTGTCTGTGTTCATCACGCCATGAATAAACCCAACAAGCTGCCATTTGGCAATAAGATTAGCCTGACGTTTAATCACTTCATTTAACAGGGACAGGTACCGGTTCTCATCCGCCTCAACTTCTGGAAAATGCCTCTGCAACGTGTAATCAGCCATGGCTTGAAGATCCTGAGGAGTGCCAAATTTTGCCGCAAATTGAAAAGTACCAACACGTATATGACTAGCAGCTATACGGGTAACAATTGCTCCTTGTTGCTCGGTTTCACGATACACGGTTTCACCTGTCGCAACCACCGCTAAACTGCGGGTTGTTGGGATACCTAATGCGCTCATCGCTTCACTTATAATATATTCACGCAGCATCGGACCAAGCGCCGCTCTACCATCCCCACCGCGGGAGTAAATGGTAGGTCCTGCCCCTTTTAGCTGAATATCAACTCGGTCGCCTTGAGGAGTAATATGTTCGCCGAGCAAATTAGTCCGGCCGTCCCCTAACATATTAAAATATCCAAATTGATGCCCTGCATAAGCTTGAGCAAGTGGCGAAGCACCTTCAGGGATTTGGTTGCCTCCGAAAATCTCCGCGCCATCAGCTCCTTGAAGCTCCTGGATATCTAAACCTAGTGATACAGCCAACCTATCGTTGAAAATCACGATTTCTGGTGAAGGAACAGGAGTCGGATTGATCCGGCTATAAAATAGTTTAGGCAGACGAGCATAACTGTTGTCAAAATTCCAGCCGCGCTCTTTTTCGTCCTCCTGTTTTGACAATTCGGCCTGCCAAGCACGCATTCCGCCATCGACGGTGATCGCGTCAAACCCCTTCTCACGCAGTATAATGGCACAATTCGTCCCAGAGTTACCACCTGAACAAGTGACGTACACCGTTTTGCCTCCTGCGATTTTTTGAAGTTCGGCTGCGGTACTTTCTGACCAGTTGTTAATTTTACCTTTTTCAATGTGTACGCGATGAAGATTATTATGCTCTGGTGTATATTCAGAAGCGGTTTCATTGCTACGGACATCGAGCAACAGGACTTCTTCTGTTTCTAGTTTTTTAAACAATTCAGGGATTGATATTTTGTCCACGGTAGCCTCCTATAACAAATAAACGAGATTGAATTCATTCATTAATCATATCACCCGCTTACTTCTCCAGCAAATCAGCGCTTAGTAAACAAAAAAAGTGCCAAACAACCTCACAAAATCGAGGTTCTTGGCACTAAGATATGTAATACGCGATTATGTGGATTTTTTCTTGTTTTTCACATTTTTATTTAAGAAATGAATAAGTGCTTCATAAAAGTCGCGTACGTTTTCCTGTTTTTGATACCCATGACCCTCATTCTTCTTCAGCATGTAAGGGACATCTACATCCAATTTGCGCAGCGCGGCCACCATTTGATCCGATTCTGCTCTATTCACTCTAGGATCATTTACACCTTGTGCGATCATTAGCGGCGCTTTTATTTGGTCGACATGCAGGACCGGCGATGCCGCTTCAAGCAGTTTCTTATCTTTGACAGGGTCACCGACCTGCTGATACATCATCGAACGGTCCATGGACCAGTATGGCGGAATCGTGTTCAAGAAGGTAATCAGATTGGAAGGTCCTACGAAATCCACACCCGCAGCATACAAATCAGGCGTAAACGTCATCCCTGCCAATGTCGCATATCCACCATAGGATGCTCCATAGATGGCAATGCGCTCAGGATCAGCAGTTCCCCTTTTAATCAACCAATTCACACCGTCCGTGATATCGTTTTGCATGGTTTTCCCCCACTGCTTATCTCCCGCGTTCATGAAGGCTTTCCCGTAACCTGATGACCCACGGAAATTCATCTGCAACACCGCATACCCTTGACTCGCCAGTAGTTGAGCTTCCATATTGAAATCCCAGGAATCGCGAGCCCACGGTCCACCATGCGGGTTGATAACAACGGGCAATTTGTTAGGAGCTGCGCCTTGGGGGAGCGTTAAGTACCCGTGAATCGTTAGTCCATCTCTACTTTTAAAAGATATCGGCTGCATTTTCGCCATCTTCTTTTCATCTAACTTTGGTTGTACGTCTGCAACTTTGTCAATCTTATCCGTTTTACGGTCGTAGAGATAATAGCTGCCATAAGATGTATCGCTATATGTGTATAGCAGCAAGACATCCCTGTCCGGCGATCCGATCAAATTCCAATGAGCAGTTTGAAGTTTGTCCTCGATTTTGTGGAACAACGTTTCAAATTCATGATCCAAGGCCTGTAACTTCATCTCTTCCGTCTCATAGGTGACGGCCGCAATGGATTTGTTCTTATAGGACACGATAAAATTAGTGAGATCCACCTCATCATTGACATAAATGACTTCCGTCTCTTTCTTGGTAAGCGGGTCATATTTCACGAGAGCCTGCTTATCGCGCCCTACATTGGAAACAGCGTAGATTTGCTCGTCATTGAACGTAAACATAGCCGGAATAAAGGTATCTTTGCGATCAAACGTATCAATTTTATCAAAATCTTTGCTTTCATTTTCACGATATAGAAGGTTAGTGGTTTCACCGTCTACAGCTATTGCGGCACGAACCTCTCCCCAGTTATCCGTTACCCAAAATTTGACGTTTCCAGGATTCTGCACCTGCAAATTTGTATCACCTGTACTGAGCTTAACCCTATAAACGTCCATCACTTTGGGATCACGCTTATTCATAGTTAGCAATAACTCAATATCGCTTTCAGTCTTGGAAGGCAACACATCCAGAAGATCAGCTTTTACATTCGTATATGGCGTTAAGTCTTTTTCACCTGACCCGTCAACGTTCACTACATAAATATGTGTGTTTTCCGTACCGCCTTTATCCATCTTGTAAATCAACACTTTATCGGTAATCCAATATATGCTATCAATATTCTCGTCTTTGGAGCTCGTGATTCTCGTACTTTCCGACTCTCCAACCTTTTGGATATATAGGTTCATGCGGTTTTCCCATGGTTGTAAATAAGCTAACGACTTACTATCAGGGGATAGCCGCATTTGGGCTTTATTCGGTAGTTGCAAAAAGTCATCCAGTGAACCAGGACCCTGCCCTGTTTCTTCTTTTTGAGAAATCGTTCGGAATAAAAATAAGACTAACTGAGCGCGAGTTACCTGATCCTGCGGCATAAACGTTAATTGCTCAGTAATAAAATTTTGCTTTAACTTCAAGACATCGTCATGATGCGCTTTGCCGATCGTTGCTTCATCCTTAAGCCATGTTTGGATGCCGTTATCCTTCAGTTGGAAAGCACGCACCAGCAAGCTTGACATCTGTTCGCGTGTCAAGAGCGCATCGGGTTGGTACATGCCATCGCTGCCTTGCACAATGTTTTGTTCTTTCAATGCATTGACTGCTTCTGCATAAGGGCTATTTGCTGCAACGTCCGTAAAACCATTCAACGTTGTCGGCTTTTTGAGCTTGAGCGCTTTGCTCAGCCATTTAGCGGCATCTCCGCGAGTAACGGCATCGTCCGGATGAAAGCCTCCGTCATCTTCGGCATCCACGATACCTTTCTCTTTGAGATGAGTTATCTCTTGACTTGCATAATAATCTGCCGGCACATCCGGATATGCCACTGCATCGCTGTTTGCCTGTGCCCCGATTGGTAGCGAAATGGCCGCTATCCATACTGCCGCCAACAAGGAAGCTACCCCTTTTCGAAATGAAACCATCCTGACCCATCATCCTCCTGTAAAATACATGCGACAACAAAAATACGGAACGAGTCCCATTATATCCCAACAATTGAGAAGTTGATAGACTTGTAGAGTAGAAAAGTAATAGGTAAAATTACCCATAACAATTGCATGATATTCCTTTAGGCTTTCACATGTATGAAATCGGAATATAGGTGGAAGATAGAGGTAACAGTCTGAGGATGGGAGCCGTATACGAACATGAGTAAATCAACATTGCTGCAGGAATCAGCAAAACGCAAATTACTTTTCAGCGCGGGGATAAGCTGGTTATTTGATGCCATGGATGTAGGGATTATTTCCTTTATCGTCGCCGCTTTGGCTGTTGATTGGAAATTGGGAGCACAGCAAATTGGCCTATTGGCAGCCATCAATTCAATAGGAATGGCTGTTGGTGCAGCCGTTGCCGGAGCAAGTGCAGATCGCTATGGCCGTAGATCCGTGCTTTTGGTAACCCTGCTGATTTTTTCTGTCGCAAGCGGACTTTCTGCAATAGCAACCGGTTTCATCATGTTATGTATCCTGCGTTTCATCACTGGATTCGGTCTTGGCGGGGAGCTGCCCGTAGCTTCTACACTTGTTTCTGAGTCATTTTCCGCTACAGAAAGAGGACGGGCTGTGGTGCTGCTCGAAAGCTTTTGGGCATGCGGATGGATTATCGCGGCTTTAATTTCCTATTTTGTTATTCCTGCATATGGCTGGAGAGCGGCATTTCTCATAGGTGCGCTGCCGGCCTTATATGCCTTATACCTAAGAAGAGCGATTCAAGATTCGCCGCGCTTTAATGAGCAACGAAGTCGCCGTTTAACGCTCAAAGAACGTGCCTCCTCCGTCTGGTCGGCAAATTTCCGGAAATCAACGATTACGCTCTGGATTCTCTGGTTTGTCGTTGTTTTCTCCTATTACGGCATATTTCTGTGGCTTCCATCTGTCATGGTGTTGAAGGGCTTTAGTCTTGTAAAAAGTTTTCAATATGTGCTGATCATGACGCTAGCACAGCTTCCGGGCTATTTCACTGCGGCTTATTTTATCGAGAAATTCGGTCGTAAGTTCGTTCTCGTCACTTACTTGCTGTTAACAGCTTTTTGCGCGATTTGGTTCAGTACGGCCGCTACAGAAGCCATGCTGATTGCCGCAGGGATTAGCCTATCCTTTTTCAATCTTGGCGCTTGGGGAGCCATGTATGCGTATACCCCCGAGCTATACCCTACTCGTGTCCGCTCGACAGGCGTTGGTTTTGCAGCATCCTTTGGACGTGTCGGAGGCATCATAGGTCCTTATCTTGTAGGATTATTGGTGTCTCGACATCACAGCATTACCTCGATATTTACTATTTTCTTCATTGCCATCGTATTCGGAGCGCTGGTTCTTCTGTTCTTCGGCAAAGAAACGAAAGGAACCGATCCGGATCAAGCCGCTAGCAGCTAACATGAATTTGAATACGCAGAAGCCCAACAACCCGCCGGACGTATTTAAGATAAGATCATCCACATCAAAGCTGCCGATAGAAAATAGAACTTGTGAGCATTCCAAGCTCAAACTTAAAGCAAAGGATCGAAACCCTACGCCTATCATTGACATCTTTGATTTTTTGGACAAAATCATCAAGAAAACGCCATAAGGAATGAATATCAAGATATTTCCGTACAAATTGATAATGTCATGGCTGGATAAACTTTGAATGTTGTGCGAGATGGACTCGAATGGACGGAAGTTAGCCGTTTGCAAGCGATGCCGGATATAGATCGGATTCCCTAGATTTCTCTGAAGTTGATGCCAGAGGAAAGGGATATCAACCGAAGCAAACTTAAATAAGATAATTTTAACCACCACGTAGATATAAATGGCAAATATCCCGGACATCACAGTGTCATACATGAATTTCAATTGTTTCAACCTGTATCCTCACCTTTCCTGAGTTTTTAATGCCATTTATAAAAATACAGTAACAATAACGCCATCCATGTTGTTGCCGGAGAGCTCGTATTTAAGCTTGCTTGGTACTTGAATGGTTGTATTTTTTGAAATCGGATGATAAGAAATTTCATATTTGACACCGAGAACAGTCGTTGTTAAAGTCTGCTGTTGTTTCAGGAAATCTAAATACTGTTCCAGCGTTAAATTTTTTTGCTGCATAATCAGGCTATGGGGCACTCCAACATATCGGAAATGCCAAGGTTCATACTGGATGCCGGTAATCGCGGTTTTATCCTTGGGATAACGCAAAATAAACCCGTAGGTCGCAGCATTCTTCTTCAGCCAATTCCCTTCAGGAGCTTGACTCATTTCCGATTGCCTCGAACCAATATCAAGAGCGATACCTAAATTGTGCTCGCTATTCCCTGCCGGCAAAGCATAATCCGGGCCCATATCTTTATACAACTTACTTTGTTCTTTATTATCCCGGTAGCCGCTGTTAATGATAAAATGATGAATTCCCTCTTTATCAGCCGCTTGGATCATGGTGGTAAAATTTTTCACGATGCTTTGTGATAAGCGAATCGTGTTATCCAATAAACCATAGCCATCGACCAATTCTTTATGCTGAAAAAGATTAACCACATCCGTGAGAATCCCTACCTGGTGGATCGGGTAATCCTTATTAATTAAGACTAAATTCCCTTGGTATATTTGATCTTTCATAATCTTAATCGTTTGTTCGCTTTTTTGGGGAATCGACTCTTGAATGTCAACTTTTTCTCCCCCTTGTTCTTCATTTACACGCTCCGTTTTCTGGTGAATGGCTTCATAACCAAGCAGTGCAAGTATGACAAGCCAAAAAACCCACTTCTTCATTCTTCGTTTCCTCCTTCTTCTTACTAGACATAAGAATAGGGCAAACTTTTTAAGAAAGAAGTGGGTTAAAATTAAAGTTTTTCTTAAATTTCTCTCATTAAAGCGGTAAACGCACCTCAAAGAGCGTGCGAACCAAGCTGCTCTGGGCAGTTATCGTTCCTTGATGCTGTTCCACGATATTTTTGGCTATGAAGAGACCGAGTCCCGTACTTCCCCCTTGATGCGTGCGGGCCCGGTCACCGGTGTAGAACATATCAAAAATATGCGGCAGCTCTTCCGAAGGAATACTATCGCCATAATTAACAACTTGGACGACAGCTTCCCCTGCATCAAGATAACAGTTGAAATCCACGAATTGGCCGTCTTTTCCGTACCGATTCGCATTCGTTAATAAATTTTCAAAAACACGTGCGAGCAGCTCGCCATCACCCCGAATTTGCAAATGCGGTTCAATATTTAGTCTAACCAAGAGGTGACTTTTCTCGAAAACAGGATACAATTCCTCATTAAGCTGAATGAGAAGATCACTCAGATCGATTTGCTTTTTCTCAATGGAAAGCATGCCGTAATTCATCCTTGTGAGTTCAAACAGTTCGTCGATAAGCTTCTCCAGCCGTTTGGACTTCGTAAAAGCAATCGTTGTATAATGCCTGATTTGTTCCGCCGTCAATTGATTGTCCTGAAGCAGAAAATCTAAATAACCTAAGACCGAGGTTAGTGGTGTCCGCAAATCATGAGCTAGATTTAAGACCAGCTGATCTTTGCTGCTTTCCGCGAAATCGCCCCGCTCCACCGCTTTTTGCAGCTTCTCACTTGCCATATTGATATCTTCCGCAATTTCTCTGAACTCATCATTCGATGAAATGTGAACTCGGCTTTGAAAATCCCCGTTAGCGAGACGATGAATCCCTGTGGAAATCTCATGAAAATAGGTAGCATAAGGTTTGGTAAGGAAAAAGAAACAAACAATCGCTAGAGGGATAAAAAAGATGAGAAAGAAATTAAAATCCCCAATATTCGAGATAAAATGGCGTAATTTCGCCAAAGGATCTTCGGCCCGAACACCGCTGTAGTAAAGCTGAAGGACTTTATAAAGGATGAAGGTGAAAGCGCCGGACAAAAGCATGCTCATTCCTAATAGAACGATCATTTGGAAGCGGAAACTTCGTATCATTTTAGCCATTGAATGTATATCCCACACCCCAAACGGTTTTGATCCATTTGTTTTTATTGTTCTCATCTTCACCTAGTTTTTTGCGTAGGGTACGGATGTGCACCATGACGGTGTTGCCACTTTCATAAAAGGCTTCGCCCCATACGTGTTGGAAAATATTTTCCACACTGAAAACTTTTTTGGAATGAGCCGCCAAAAGGTAGAGGATATCAAATTCTTTCGGTGTTAACTCAATGTTTTCACCATATAGATTCACTGTCCGCTTATCAGGGTCAATCGTCAGTCCGCCTGCTTCCAGCAGGTTATGGTCGACTTTGGGTTGACTTAACTGCATGGACCGTCGCAAATGAGCGTTCACTCGAGCGACCAGTTCCATCGGATTGAACGGCTTGGTCATGTAATCGTCGGCTCCAATCACCAATCCCGTTATCTTATCCAAGTCCGATGATTTGGCGCTAAGAAAAATGATCGGCATTTGATGCTTTTCACGTATTTGCCGAGTCACTTCATGTCCGTCCAACTTCGGCATCATGATATCCAGAATAGCCAAATCTATCGAATGAGATTGAATCGCATGAATAGCTTCTTTGCCATCCGCCGCTTTGATAATTTGGTACCCTTCTCTTTCTAAATGCAGCGCAATCAGGTCGGCAATCTCAGCCTCATCATCTGCGACTAATATTGTAATTCGTTTCATCGATATCCCTCTTCTATTTAAAATGCTTCATTCCTATTCTATCCGAATTCAGCGCATTTGCCCATTCTCCCTCTCATGGTATTGATTCATCAGATCCGCCAACTTGCGCGCAGCATCGTCCGAAAAGCAAAGCTTCAGATTCGCATCGGATACCTCTGCTGAAATGGACGAGTAGGCATACATCTTCTCCTCGTAGGCTTGAACAGCCGTGTTCAAGTCATCGTGCTGAACGATGGACAACGCCAGCTCAGCGGCATCTAACATCGCTAAATTTACGCCTTCGCCAGCAAAAGGGGACATCAGATGCGCGGCATCTCCAATCAGGGTGACACCAGGTTTATGCGTCCATTGGAGTCCAACCGGCAGACTATAGATACGTCTAGGCACTATTGGCCCATCTGCGGAACGGATATAATCGGTCAGTGAAGCATCCCAATCGCTAAAATACTCCAGCAGCTGCTTTTTCGCTTCTTCAGGCTGATCAAACGGGATACCGCAAGTATCCAGCCATTCGCGTTCAGCTTCAAATGCCGCATATACACAAATTCGGCCATCTCCATTCAACTGACTCAATATGCCTTTATGATCCGCAAGGGCGAACATTTTGCCGCGTCGATTAAAAGCAGCCAGTTTCGGATGTGCGACAGCGGCATTTTCAACATATAGTTCAACCATGCTTAGTCCGCTGTAGGCAGGAACTGATTCTGTAAGCAGCGGACGAATACGGGAAAATGCCCCGTCTGCGGCTACGACAAGGTGAACAGTGTCCACATGCCCATTTTGAAAATGCAGTTCGTGCATCCCATCATCCGTAGGAATAGCCTGAACTAAATCGTGACCCCACTGAATGGTGCCAGGGTCGATAGCGTTTAACAACAGATCCCGCAGCGTCCCGCGATCGATTTCGGGTCTATCCCCCTCATGGGACTCCGCCACTTCATCCATATACAGATTGCCGAATTTATCGAGAAGTTTGAAATCTTCTCCTTCATATCGGGCGAGCGTCTCAAATTGTTCGATTAAGCCAGCTTCTCTGAGTGCTTTCTGTCCAGAATCGGAATGGATATCTAAAGAACCGCCTTGTTTGCGGCTTGAAGGTGATGTTTCACGTTCATAAACGGTAGTTTTGATACCATGCTGCTGTAAAATCCGGGACAACGTCAGTCCTCCAGGACCTGCTCCTACGATAGCAATGCGTTGCTGGTCTTTTGTTGTGTTCATACGAATCGACCCCTCGTCGTTAGATTTTAATTATCAACTGACCCGAGTATACGACTGCTTTTTAAACTGAAAATAAACGAGGAAGTTTCAATGGGTGTCACGTTTCTACAACTTTCACATACATCATAGTTTACAATAAAATAACCACCATCAAGCAAATCCTGCAGCCGATGTAGAATGTACCAGGGAGAGCTCTCATGAAAAAGAATCATATTGTCATCGCAATTACATGTCTTTTCTTTGCAGGAGCTATTGTTGGATTGGGTTTAATGGAAGATAATAACGAAACAGAACCGATCGTCAAGACGCAAACCAATGATTTGCCGAACAAAAAACTTTATGGATTTATATTTTATGAGGAACCTGCCTCTTACATTTCATATCAAAAGTAGGGAACATTAACTTTGACCTCCCTACTGCATTCTGTGTTCAAAGACTTTCAAATTGGGTATCCGTCAGCTTCTCGCTGAGCTTCCAAAGTTTAGTTGCATATTCAGGGTCATTGGCCCATGGACGTACTCCATAACCTTTGGCGTAGTGTTGTATTGGGAGAATCAAAACGGTTTTCCCTAATCAACAGAACCGAACAAAGTCCCAAATATTATTTCAACTGTACTTGGTTTTGTAAATGATCAAACTCAAAAATCATTTAAGGCTCAGAAAGTTATAATTAGTACAGAAGACAATAAGACTCTTTCTACAAAGACTAACCCAATTAAGTAATTCATGCCTCCAATTTGGGGGCTTTTTTATATATCCGTTTTATTGGGAGTCCTCAGTTCCGAAGTTTCACGAGAATGAAAACCTTCGATGAATTCTAAGCACTTCCCACGCATTGTGGGCATTACAATATGATGTTAAATAGAATTGCGAAACCATAAATAAGAGCTATAAATAGAAAGACAAAAAAAAGAACGAGAGCTATTGCATATAGTAACCTTTGCACTGTCTTGACACGCTCCCATGATTCCTCAATTTTATTAATTCAAGTTGCCACAAAAAACTCATTTACTTGCTTTGTGCCACCACCAAATTGCCAACCTTTTGACTCAATAAACTCAATAAATGCATCTAAGAATTCATTGTGTCCTAAATCACCTTCATCTGCAAAAATCGAACCATTAATTTCAACACCTTTTTGCATTTTTAATAGTCACCTTCCTATTTCGATTAGAATTACTTCACAACAATCTTAACCTTTGTTCCATCTGAATATTTTTCTAGTTGATTTGAAATCCAAGATCCAGCACCCCTATTATCTTCAGGAGTGACATACATGATATCTGCCCCTTTTCCACCTTCCGCACACATAGCCATTGGAAATTCGTCGCGGTCAAATCCCTTCTTTATAGGTACACCTTTCAAAGACTCCTTACGATTCTCCTCTGCACTTTTTCGATCAATGGTACAAATATTACTCTTACCATGCTCTTCTGCTGATTTGATGTGTGCTGCTGTTTCAGGGTAGCGTTCATTGGGAACAACAATTGTTAATGCAACACTGTCGGTTTGCATTACGTTACTATTAGATGTTTGTAAGCTATAGTATGAAATTCCAATTACAATAATCAATCCTAAAAAAGTGAGATAATTCTTCTTAATGCTGGATCCACCCTTCCAATTAAAGATTCATTTCATTCGCTTCCAGAGTATTTATTAACTGTAATAGGATAGTGATAAATTTCTATATCTGGATCAATGAAGCCTCGACGTTGAGCAGCTAGAAGTGTTCAATACATGTTTTTACGTCCAACAGGATTATCGGTATGAAGATATATCTTATTAGCTCGTAGCCCTTGTTCGCAAATGTATTTAACAAAATCATAACCATTGCGCATTTCTTTACCTTCTGTATCTTCTCCAAGGTCGTGATCTAATGTTAGAATATTAATCTCGTTATTTTCAATAAGCTCTACAGCTTCAACATATGTTCTTGCAACTGTAAAACCGTCTGGACAATCTCGAAGGTCATCTACGTATAAATTATTCATGTTTTCACCTCACCCATGAAAGGCACGTTTTAATCATTTCTTTAAACTATTGTTGTTTGGCATAAAAAGCTTTCGACTAAAGTAAGCAAAAGATCTGTAACTAATTTCTCTAGCTCAAACACTAGTCCCTCTTTCTCGTCATCTCATGCTCCGCTTTTAGTTAAAATATCTATTTTATAACTGTTCTATTTCTTTTTCTCTTCCTCTTTTTCATCATCCACTTTTCGCTTTTTAGTATTTTCTTCGTCATCTTTATTGTCATTTTCACTTTCGTTAACAGGAGCTTCTCTTTTTGACTTTAATCCTTTTAGTTTTTCTTGGAATCGTGCATATCTATTAGCAAACATATCTTGATCAACATCTAAACGCCCATCCTTTGCTTTATTTGCCCTAAAGAATGGAAACCACTTAGCAGCAATTTCTTCCGCTGATAAATCATATCTTCCTGAATCTTTGACTAGGTCAATAATTATGTTATTGGTGGTAGCATTTCGTCTCTTCTTTCTCACTTCCTCCTCAGCCGCCGCTGCGATTCTAGCGGCATTCTCTTGGTTTTGCAAAACAACATCTTCATTCGCAGCTTTTATTTCAGAATAGTGTTCAATACCATCTAACATATCTTGGTATTGATCAGCATATCCGCTAAGTCTTCTTTCATCACCCCTATTTAAAGGGGTATCAATTAGAACACCTTCATCAGTATAATATGCACGATTTCGGCCTTCATCTTCTGTAATGTGAAAGGAAGAAACCCATCTAGGACTAATGTAGTTGTACTTCAATGGACCAGCAAAATCTGGTGAATCAGGGAATACTGTTGCATGAACTCTTGGAGTAAGTTCTTGCACTCTGCTATCTGTACCTTGTTTGTTATGTGGAACCTCACTGTATAATCTTTTAGCTTGAATAACATTGTTATTTCCAAGTAATTGTCCCACCATTTTATTTCCAATAGTCCGTTGAAGCTGTGTAATTATATTGCCTGAGAGATTCCCAAGAGGCGCATTGTTACTCTTTGTTTCTTTCTTGATGTCGTTGTTATTGTTGTTAGATCGGTGAGCGTTTGCTTCTTGATTAGGTTTATGATTATTACCATCTCGTATCATGCCAACTCTCCATTCAAAGTACAATTATAAAATAACTGTTTAATCGTAAAACCGCCAAGCATCGCTATCCATTTGAAAAACCTCAACCAACTTAAATCATCTGGAATAGATTCAGGTGCGTATTTTATCAAATGATTATTTAAAGAATCCACTAGTATTGAAGCATCTAGTTTTATAACAGTCTATATAATTTAACTTCGTAATCTTCAAACGTTGACTCTATGATCTTCTCTACTACAGACCACTCACCATAAGCAAGGCCCAGCCAATATTATGAGGAAGAGCAACAGGTAAACGATTTGTCATTGCAATATGCATTAATTCAACTATGGCCTTCTGAAATGCTTCATAATCAGTATATCTCACATTTGATCTTCCATAATTCAATTGTGAGTATATATCAGCTATCTGTTTGCTATTTGATTGCCACACCATCTGACATTCACCTAGTAACCTTTCTGGATTCATTGCGTCACATTGCTCCCATAACGCCTCTACAATTAACCTGATGCGTCTTCAGAGCAACTCATTATATCTCCATCAATCACCCGAATACTCACGTTTTCACACCTCATTTTCCATAGAAAGAATGCTTTTATCCCCAATTTTATCAACTCTATGCTACAATTCACTTATACTATTCCCTTTATTTTCCTTACCTCAAATATAACACAACCAATTACCGATCGTAAAAAGCCCAAGATGAACGTCCATCTTGGGCTCTTTTCATTATGTGCGTTACAGACATCATTCATTCTCAAATTGCACAGGATAGTTGGCTCCAAAAGGCGCGTCCGGTCTTTCGAATTCTCCCATGAGATAACGCCGCGTCGGTGTTGTGCGCGCTAGAAACTCCTGATTGTTCCCAAATCGATCGGAGCACCGTACCCACGGCGGGCTATAAATATAGTGCATCGTGTAACGGTCATAATCACCGTCGTGCGCATATGTGCGATGCCAAACTGCATTGTGAAAAAATAAGACTGACCCTGCTGGCGCACAGATAACATGGCCGATTGGCACGTCTTCCCTGTTCGATCGAATCGAGTCCGGCAGCTGAACCTGGCTTCGATGGCTTCCCGGGATAAGCTCCATATTTCCGGTTCGCGGTACCATCTGATCCGTCAGTAAAAAGGAAGCGCGCAGCTGAAGCAGGGGAATCGGATAGCCAAGCTTACGAAAGTCGTAAGCGCCCGATCCGTCTTGATGCCATCCGCCTACGCCACCGAAAGCTGGCTGTTTCGTACACCAGCCGGACTGCATAATAAACCGATCACCATAAAGCGCTCTGACTTTGGGCAGTATAGCCGGATGATCGATCAGTCGCTCTAAGGATATTTCAGTTTCATATCCTCTTCCCACCTGTGCCCAGCCGGTCGTGCCGGTTGATTGATGTAAACGAATGGAAGCTTCCAGACATTCATTGACTTCCTCTTGCGAGAGAACATTTGGAATCAAGAGATAGCCCCAAGATTCAAATGTGAACCGATCTAATTCCGTAAACTCTCCTGGACTCGAAATGGGATTCATACGATAACTCCTCCTTATCCTTTTCCACACTTAGACTTTCGCTGTTAACCGGCCTGTGGATTCCCCTTCTACTAAAGCTGATTTTACGATCCATTTGATGGGCTCATTCATCTTTTCTTTGTTATCTAGCTGTTGAAGCAGCAATTCAACCGATTTCGAACCTATTTCCTGCTCATGCTGGTCAATATGAGTGAACGTACGGTCATCCGTTAGCTCAGAATATGGATTGTCATAGGTAATAAGAGATAAATCATTCGGGACTTTCATCCCGAGATGTTTAACAAGTCCAGCCATAAATAAGCCCAACTTCATGTTCAATGTAATGTATGCGGTTGCCGTGCGATTTTTCATGAACAGATATAGCGGATGCTTTTCAATCAAATTAGTATCGTTTACCTGAAAATCAGTAACAATCAGCGCCGGATTAATCATCGAGCCTTTTTGTTTCAACGCTTCCATATACCCCCGAATCCGTTCGTCAACGGTCATAGTGCCAAGCGAAATATCAGAGCATATGGCAATATCTCGATGCCCCAGCTCCCATAGATGATTGACGGCCAACTGCGCGCTCACCATATTATCCGAGCAGACACAATGCGTTTCAAACCCTGGCAGGAAACGGTCCACCAGCACGAACGGGAATTTGTTCATTTTCAAAATCAAAATTTCTTCATTGTACGTTTCTGCATCAATCGGAAAAATGATAAGCCCTGCCGCCCCGTTATGAATCAATTCCTGAATGGCTTCCTTCTCCCGCTCCTGATTATTGTGCGAAAGGATAATGGATAAGTAGTAACCGGTGTCTTCCAGAGCGGTCTGAATTCCCCTGATTAGTCGGATGGCAAAAAAATCTTCCAAAAAAGGAAGAACTAATCCGATCATTTTGCGCGTAGATGAAGGTCGGCCTGATTCCGTTGTTTGCTTGCCAGAAGCTGATGGATGGTTCTTGGAATCGTTGTCCAAATTCTTATCCGAATTCCCTCCATACTCCGAGCTGACAAAGCTGCCTCTCCCTGGTATGCGGTAGATCCATCCATCTTTCGCGAGCTGCGTTAGCGCATTAGACACCGTCATTCGGCTAACCTTGAATTGCTCCATCAACTGCTTTTCCGTCGGGAATTTGCTATTTACTTCCAGCTCTCCGGAGAGGATCATTTGTTTAAAATGCTCTTGAATTTGCAAATAAAGCGGCTGTCGCTCATCCCTTTTGATTGATTCCCGGATTCTGCTCATATAGCTCCTCCTCAGAAGGGCTCTGTTCGACACATCGCCAGGCTTGATCCAAATCTTGAATTAAATCTTCAGGGTCTTCTGCACCGATGTACAGTCGAACAAGCGTACCTATTTGCGGATCCTTAGCATTCAATGCATGAAAGGCGTTCACATTGATCAAACTTTCGAATCCACCCCAGCTGGCTCCAATCCTGAAAAAGTGCATGTGATCCGCCCAGGCTCTGAGCTTGTCGACGGATTCCCGAGATTCGAAGGAAAATAAGCTGCCGGTGCCCGACATCTGCGTTTTTGCCAGTTCATACTGAGGATGATTCGGCAATCCGGGATGATTTATTTTCGCGACATAACGCTGTCTGCTCACGTATTCCGCAACTTTAAGCCCACTTGATTCATGACGCTGCATCCGTAATGGCAGTGTTCGGAGCCCACGTGTTACCAACCCCGCTGTTTGTGGGGTCATGACGCCGCCGAATAACATGTATTCGTTAGACATTAGCGGGTCCATCAACCGCTTGGAACCAACGACGACACCTCCTAAGCAATCACTATGACCGGAAATATACTTCGTTATGGAATGAACGACGAGACCGACCCCCAGTGTGAGCGGATTTTGGAAACAAGGCGTCGCCCAAGAATTGTCGAGAATCGTTTCCGCTCCAATAGAGGCCGCCAAATCCGTACAACCGCGGATGTCCTGCAGCTGAAAAAACATACTCGTCGGACTCTCCAAATACAGCAACCTTGTATTTGACCTTACGGCGTTTTTCCAATGATCTAGGGTGCTGCCATCGACAAAAGTGGTTTCAACACCGAATTTTTGCAGATAATTGCCTAGAAATTCTCTTGTTGGGCCATATGCTTGATGCGAACAAATCACGTGATCTCCCGACCCTACGATCGACATAATCGCTGCCGAAATGGCCGCCATTCCGGATGCAAAGCATTTTGCCCTTTCTCCCTGCTCTAACTGGACAAGCTTGTCTTCCAGGAATCGCACAGTTGGATTATTGCCTCTTGAATACACGAAATTTTCTTGTTCATTCACTCTTGCCATATTAAATTGTTCATACGTATCGAACGAAAATAAACTTGTCTGGTAAATCGGAACATTGATGGAGCCGTGATGGTGGTCATCATGTTCATCATGCGCCACGATCGAGAATTTTTTTTCATTAATCGTCATCAGCCTTTCACCGCCCCTTGGGTTAGTCCCTCCACGATAAATCGCTGTGCGAGAGCGAACAACAAAATAGTCGGAAGTACAGATAACACGGTTCCAGCGGACATGGAACCCCAATCGACATTAAATTTGAGAATAAACGAATTCATCGCTACCGGCAGTGTTTTCAGCGATTCATTATCAATGAACATAACGGCCAAGAAAAGCTCATTCCAGTTCTGCACGAAAGCGAAGATGAACATGGAGGAGATTCCCGGCATCATAATCGGAATGATGACTCGCATTAACGCAGACAACTGGGAACAACCGTCAATCATCGCCGCTTCCTCCAAATTGGACGGAATGCGTTGGAAGAAGCCCCGCAGCATAATCGTGGAAAAAGGAATCAGAATGACCGTGTACATTAAAACTAATGAGATGCGTTGATTCAGCAAATGCATATTTGACATCATCATATAAAGTGGAGCCAATGAAATAAAACCTGGCAGCATTTGCGTAATGAAGAAACCGAGCATAATTTGCCTATGCCCCCGAAACCGGAATCGAGCCAGCACATAAGCACTGCATATCGCAATCACGATAACAATCAGCGCAGAAGTAATGGAGACAAGCAGGCTATTGGCGATATACACGTTGAATTTGGACACTTTGAAAATGTTAATGTAATTTTGGAAGGTGAATTGCTCAGGCCAATAATGAATCGGATAACTGAAAATTTCCTTCTGTGGTTTCAATGAGGTAATGACGATCCAGTATAAGGGAAAAACCATCAGGACGAAGTAAAAAGAGAGAAAGACAACCTTCGTGAGCCGATACCAGAATTTCCGTTTCATCAAAAGTCACCTACCTTCTCAGACTTCGTTACCATCAAGTAAAATACGGTGTACAAGAACAGCATCACAATCATGATGACGCCAACAGCCGAAGCTGCGCCATAATCCCCGTCATAGATGATTTTGTTAAGCATTAAGGAAGACAGAATGTGTGTGGCGCCTCCCGGCCCTCCATTCGTCATGCCATAAATGAGCGTTGGATCGTTGAATATCCAGATAACCCGCAGCAACGTCGTAGCAATAATGGTTGGCATAATATACGGAATTGTTACATCTAGGAGCTTGCGATAGCTGTTAGCACCATCAATGCTCGCCGCCTCATAGAGCTCAGAAGGGATAGATTGCAGCGCAGCTAGCAGCATGATCGTGAAGAAAGCGATGCCGTACCATACATTTGCGATAATCACAGAGGACATCGCCCACTTAGGATCCGACAAGAAACCAATTCGGTCTTCAATAAGGCCTAGCCGCAGCAAGAGGTCATTAACGACACCGATTTGTGAGTTAAATAGCCATTTCCAAATAAGACCAATGAGAAAACCGGATAATGCCCATGGATAAAAAATAAACCCCTGATATACCCCTCGTCCCCAAAATTTCTTATTTAAAAACAGCGCCAGGATGAACCCCAAAAGAAATTGTAAAATTAACGAAAAGAACACCCAGTACAAGCTGTTTTTCAACGCTGCAAGAAATTGATGATCGCGGAACGCATCCACAAAATTTTGTATACCGACAAAATGCACCTGCTTCAGATTGAATAGCTTGTAATCTTGAAAAGCCATTACAACCCCCTTCAGAAAGGGGTAATAAGTAAAAATAGCGACTAGCAGCAGTGCGGGCAGCAAGCTGGAGAGTATGAATTTTTGCCGAGCACTCACGTCGAACACCTCCCCGGTAAGACAGCAGCGGCAGGCGATGAGCGCCCGCCGCTTGCTGCTTCATTCCTTATTTTTTCATACCTGCCTGCTGCTCCAGCCAAAATTTATCCCATTCCTTCAGAAGGTCATCAGCGGATTTTTTATCCAGCAAATAGGATTGCTGCCCTTTCATGCTCAGCTCTCCCCAGCTTCCATTACCTGGATATTTAAATGGCGGCGTATAGCTAATAAAAGTATCCGCTTTTGCGGTCATATCCAGGAGCGTTTTATACGGCCCTGTTTGAAAGAACGTATCCGCCGTCGCCGACGTATGGATCGGAATCGTGCCGATTTGTTTAGAGAATTCCGTATTTTCTTTCGGACTTGAGAGGTAGGAGATCAATTTCCATGCTTCATTCTTATTTTTGGAATTTGCGGTGATCCCCCAACCTGCAGCTCCAGTACTAACTAATGATTTGCCATTAGGTCCTAGAGGCATGGCTGCCGTCTCTAACGTTTTGGGATCCATTTTGTCCTGAAGAACTTTAATAACGTCAGGATCCTGCAGCAAAATCCCGGTTACGCCTGACGTAAAGGCTTGAACCTGGTCTTGGAAACCCCAGTTGATGGAGTCCGGCGGCGAGGCTTCTTTATAAAGCCTTTTATACAATTCTAGCGCTTGTTTGGCTTCGGGAGTCCCATAGATCGTCTTGCCATCCTTCGTAAATGGCGCATTGTCAAGATTCATGACTTTATCATTGTAATCATAGATCATATGATCAAAATTGCCATTCGCTCCCGGGCCACCCCGGAAGGAGAAGCCGTACCGATTTTGCTTCGGATCGGTCAATTTTTTAGCTGCATCCACCAGCTCATCCCACGTTTTCGGCACGGTTAATCCCTTGGCTTCAAACCAGTCTTTCCGATAAAACATTTGTCTTTGATACAGCGCATTAGCTACAAAGTAAAGTTTGCCACCCGTAGATCCTACAACTTTGGATGTACCGGAAAGTGTTTTACTATCCGCCCAGCTTGATGCATAGGAATCCAACGGCTCAAGATAGCCATTATTGACATATTCGGCTATGTTCAAATCCCTAACCTCTAGAATATCAAGGTCTTGCTTAGCGGCCAGCATCGTCCTGATCTTATTATCTGCTTGGTCGAAAGGCGGCGAAATAAGCTCAACCTTGATGTTCGGATTGTCCTTCTGAAACCGTCCAATCGCATCTTGAAGCAGCTTCGTGCGCTCCGGGCTTGTTAGACTTTCGATCATCTGAAGCGTCACTTGTTTAGCAGCGGGCTCCGTACTTTTCGGAGCGTCAGAAGAAGCCGGCGTACTTCCGCCAGGCGCGGGCGTAGTACTCGTACTTCCGCTTCCGCTGCACCCTGCCAAGCTCCCCAATAACATGACTCCGGCTAGCATAGTTGTCCATCCTTTTATTGCAGCTGCCCCCATATCTCACGGCCTCCCCAAATTTGTTATATTCAACTATATTGTCTTAATTCAATAGATATGTCTTACCTCTTCATGAAAATAAAGAAGCCAGCCTCTGATCATCAGAGACCGGCTAGTTCATTCACAATAGCTTGATCGTTATTCCGAGGCAATCGGCACCACCATGTTCCATGTATGAGATGCTTTGCTGAATCCTCCTGCTCCATCGGCTGTTGCTGCAAACAAATGCGTTGGTTTTCCATCTTGGAAAAGAATGAAAGGTCGCTCGAAACTGCCCATTACCGTCTCCGTACCGTCATCCCAACGAACTTTCCTGGAGTAAGCTTTAGGATTGTCAGATAAATGCCAGGTTAATCCATCTATGGAGTGAGCCTGAATACCTGCATGCAGCTCTCCGCATATGCGACCGTCCATATCTTTGGCGATAAGCTCATATCGCTCACCCGTATGCCAAATAAATGGATCTTCCAGATGAAATTTAGCAGGTGGAAATACAGGATCTTCACTGACTACGCGATAGGGACCTTCGAAATGGTCGGCGCGCGCTGCACCGATCATCATGTTCCCGTGTACATTTCCTTCGTATTGACGTGCTTTATAGATGAGCATGACGGAACCGTCCTCGTGAATAACAGGCGCAGGATTGGAAGTCAGGAAGCTGTCAAAATGCCCTGGTCTTGTCGGTAAAATCGGAGCATCCCTCCGCTCCCAAGGACCGAACACACTCGTAGAAGTAGCGATGCCTATACGCTTATTTGCGCGAGCAACAATACATCGCGGATCTGTAAGTCCGAATTCTTCTCCCGGCTGTACATCAGCCAGAGGATTCGTTGATCCCATATAATAAAGCACATAAGTATCCCCGTGTTTCGTTATATGCGGATTATGCGTGCTGCGGCCGTCCCAATATTCAGCTCCGCGTGCAGGAAGCACAATCTCCTCGAACGCATAGGGCCCTTCCGGTGTATCGGAGACCGCTCGAACAACCTCTGAGTGAACAAGCCAGCCTGGATGCATCGGCAGATGTTTGGGCCACCGGGATGCAAACATGTGAAAGCGTCCATCCTCACCTTTTATCACAGAGCCGCACCACACCCAGTATCCTTCCATCCGAAATCCCCCGTTCTTTGGTGCAGGTTGCAATCTGTCGTACAAGTTTTTAGTTTGAATAGACATATAAATCCTCCTTTATTTTTAAAAGTGATCGTCTCAATTGACAGCCGTTAGCAAGCGGTTTATCCTAAGAAAAATGCGTAAAATGGCAGCGTTCTTGCGTTTTTCGCAGACTGAGGTGTTAACCAATGACGGAATTAACTTCTATCGTCTCGATCGAGCCATCCATTCGGGCAGCTCATTATCATGCCTATTCGGGCAGAGTAAAAGAGAAAAACCGATTTGGCTACAGCTTTGCTTTTCATTTGATTTATAAAGGGTCTGGCTCTGTGCAGATGAACGGCAGAAGTTATCCTTTAAAAAAGGGCACACTCGTATTTATTCCTCCCGGCCTTAAACATACTTTTCACATGAATGAGTCGCAGCCGATTTCTTCTTATGATATGTATTGCGATATTTTCACGAAAAAAAAGACGATTCAGCATCTGTACTTCGATCCTCAGCTCGATTTCGAACCCGGTCTTTTGACAGAAAGCAGACCATGCAAAGAGTTGGAGCAACTAACAGGGATCACGCAGCTAACCCGGTATCCTGAACTTATTCAAACCTTTATTCAGATCGTTCGCATGAATCGATTGGACATTCAATATAAAGCGGAGATTGTAAACAGCCTGCTTTACAGTTGGATTTTACAGCTAGTCAATTTAAATCTGTCAGACAACATCCCTGATTACCGCATTCAAAAGATTATCGATCTCATGGAACAGTATCCCGGGATGAACCCGCCCTATGAGCAGTGGCTTGAAATGTGCCAATTAAAGAAATCCCAGTTCTATAGCATGTTCAAGAAAATGACCGGATTGACGCCAAAAGAGTGCTTCTTTCGAATTAAAATGCAGCGAGCCTATGCGACTATCCATGAAAGTAAACGCTCGATCACATCGATTGCGGAAGATCTGGGATTCTCCTCGGTTCATTATTTTTCACTGCAATTTTCCAAATACTTCGGCCTTCCTCCCTCTGAGCTTAGGAAGCAGACGAAGGTTGCAACAGTGTCCTATTCCAAGAAAGAATCCTGACATAAGGCGATGCAGCGTTAATTCCCAACATCCGTTGTATCAACTTCAACATAGGATTCTTTCTGTTCTTGACTTGTCGACAACGGAATGAACGTAATGGCATGAAGCCTCATGAGCTCGCTCCCTTCGATGGAGACAGGCATCATCAGGAGGTCATGCTCTCCTGCGGCAAGCGTTACTTTGTGCTCAATCTGCATGGGAGCAGCTGTCTCCAACGGTGCAATCTGACCCGGAATCCGCTGCTCACCCAGGCATATCGCATAGCTCCCTCCGTACGCAGGTCCAGGTGCGCTCATGCGGATCAGCAATTTATAGACACCCTGATGATTTAATCTCACACGCCACTTGACGAATTGGTGGATACTTGTCCATTTCCATACATAATCGTTGCCCTTCTTGCCGTCCCCGTAACCAATGCCTTTGCTCACTTCTGCATCAAAAGCTCTTAACGTAGTCGTCTGACTGCCGCTGATTAACCGTCCGGGGTGTACGGCAGGCTCCCCATCTACTTCAATGACCACAACTCGATGATACTTGCTGCTTGCCTGCTCAGGCACAAGGATCTCCCAATCGTAGTAATTCAGTCTGCTGATAGCCAGATGTTCAGCCGATTCATCATCCAGCAACCAAGCTTTCTTGATATGGCTTTTCAAGCCGCCTAGCACCAATTTCCCTTCTTGTGGCCAATCAAAGACGTGAAGATACAGCAGATTGCCTCGCCTCGTAGACTCTCCCCAACTCTGGACGGCAAGCGGCGTTTTCTGGGTACCGTAGATGCTCGCCCCGTTCACAGCTAACCAAGAACCGATTCCTTGCAGGATCGTACGATCCTTCTCATCGATGAGTCCGTCGCCCTTTGGCCCCAGATTCATGAGAACATTACCTCCTCGCGCTGCTGACTTCGCCAACAATTGAACGAAGACCTCTGCCGGCTTGTGCGTATGATCATCAGCGGAATAGCCATACGATTCATTGGTCGTTGGAATTGTTTCCCAGTCACCTTCGCACGGAAAAATCTCTAACGCACGATCTGCCGTATTCACATAATCGGAGAAAGTGTCAAAACCGTATCCATGAGCAAGACGCCCATTGACGACAATGCGATCATCAGCCTCACGAATCGCTTTCAGAATTCTTAAATTTTCTGAAAGCGGCAATTTATGAGGTGTATCAAACCACAAAAGATCCGGCTCATATTTGTTAATTAACTCGACAATTTGCGGGATTGATTTCTGATCCACGTAATAGTCCGCGACCCTGGGTACTAGCTCCGGATGTTCGTTGAACCACAGCTTGCCCTTACCTTCGTATAAGCGGAGGTCGCCTCCCGGATTCGCATATTCCCAATCGTTGCCCGGAGCGTCCGGGTGCTCCCAGTCGAAGGCGTGTGAATAATAAAAACCAAACCGCAGGCCATGCCGTTTGCAGGCATCTTTCAGCTCTTGCAGCGGGTCCCGCTGGAATGGGGTCATCCGTATATCGAACGGATAGGCATCCGACGGATAGATCGCAAAGCCGTCATGATGCTTGGCCGTTATGACGACATACCGCATGCCTGCCGCTTTAAATAGCTGTACCCAAGCATCCGCATCAAATTGTTGCGGATTAAACTTCTCGATGCATTCCCTTTTGTATTCATCAAGACTGATTTTGTGAGCTCTCATTACGTGTTCGGCATAACCTCGCGACGGCTGGCCTTTCCATCTCCCCCCGGTTACCGAATATGCCCCCCAATGAATGAAACAGCCGTAGCGTGCTTCGCGCCACCAAGAAATCCGCTCTTCTTTGTTCACTAACGAAGCAGGCCACCAACTTGCAACTGCCTGTTCAACTGCCAATCGATCTCGCTCTTCTGGATCAAGGATCGTTTTACTAGATTTCGTCATCTTGATGTAGGTCCTCCAAGTAGTTTTCCTACATTATGCCGTCCGATAGCAGATTTGTATTTAGATGAATTTCCGTTTATTTAGATAAATTTCCAGTGTTTTAGGCTCATACTTTCGGGGAACATTGTTCATCATTAATGCCTACAATCCGACAACGCGTTTCGAGCGACATTTTATATACAATCTATTAATCTATTATTAATACTATGATTAAAAAGGAGGACCTGTCGTGGCACATAAAGTGATCAGTGATGAAGAACTATTGTTGCTGCTGTCTCCTATTTGCGATAATCAAGAAACGAACGTGTCTGAGAAGCCGAAACTATCTATGAAACTACTGTATGAACTTATTAAAAAGCTAAAACAAGAAAATGTGATCCTCTCAAATCGGATTGCTGAATATGAGCGCAGATTGGATATCCTGATGGAAAGCAAAGCCCAAGTCGCAAGCAGCGCGGAGATGACCGTCCTAATCGAACCGGCACGATCAACAGAAGTAAAGCATGAGCTTAGCTTATTGCTCTCCTCTAATGATTTAACACCGCGTTCTATGCGGCATCCCTCTCCAAAGAAAAAGTCGATATCGCTTTTATTCTTAAAAGCTTTAACCAAATTGTTCATTCGACGCCGCAGATTCCATCCTTTAAGACACTAAAAAGCCGTCTCCAAAGTAGCCTGTACGACTTTGGAGACGGCTTTTTAAGCCTTGATCTCAAGGAGCGGAACTGTGATCCTCTTTTTCTAAAGAATAAACTGATTTTACAAGTGAATGGGAACTACGAGCCACTATTTCATCAATTTTACCCTCAAAGTAGGGATAATGGCACAAATAGAGCCCTGTAGTTCCGCATCGACCTCAAATCTGCTTATTTTGTAGAAATAGCGGCCCATCGTACCTCTATCATGCATGCACATCGAGCACATACATCCTATTTCTTAATTTCAAACGCTGTCCCTACCGCCCCTTCAAATTTAACGAAGCCATCCTTATCCGAGACAATCAGCTCTAATCTTCCACCCTGTCGAGTTACAATCAAATCCAGCTCTCGCCCACATAGATGAACAGATCGAAGCGCCATATGATCCCAAGCATCCGGCAATCTGGGCTTACAAATAAAGCTGCTTAGCCCTGTAGGCTGAAGCCCGAAAATGCCCTCGGTCATAACGCGGCCATATAACGCGCTTTCCGCGGATAGATGCCTCTGATTGCCTTCCGGATACGCCTCAACAGCATATGGGACATGATTTCCTAAGAGTCTCCGCCGCGAATACGAAAGTAAATAGGAGATCGCCTCCTCCGTTGCCCCTACGACAAATAACCCCCGTAAGGCATAAAGCGTAGAACGGTCCCAAAAAGTAGTGTCTCCAGCTTGTGTAACTAAACCGTCTTCTGACCATAGCCGTGGAGATAGCAAAGCTTGTATCGTTCCGGATTTGCGCTCCTCGATGCCCATAACTAACGGCGAACAAATCCATGATCGCAAGAGATCATTCCCGTCGTAATATCGATACGTGTCATAGCCTTCCACTACGGCACCGAAATATTGTTCAATAGCCTCATACAGTTCCTGAGCGGAGGAAACATATTGTTTGGCAATTGCCTCATCGCCAAGTTCTCGTGCTAAACGCGAACCATAAACATACGCGGCATAAGCCAAACAAGAGGTGGATAGATTCGCAGAACCGCTTGGAAAGCGCCCCTCCAACTCGTCGGAATCCGATGCGATTACGCCGTCCTTATTCTTTTGCTTTTCACAGAAGGTTAAACACCACATTATAGCTGGCCATAGTTCAGACGCAACAGCCCGATCACCTGAGCTAAGCGCAAAAAGCGCCGCTCCGTAAGCATACATCGCCGCATCGCCCCGGTCTCCCGCTCCTTCCCAGATATCACTGCCTTCTGCAATGATAGAGCTTGGAATCGGTTGATAGTCCGGTCCCATGAAAGCCGTATATAACCGCAGCGCATTACGTGTTGCTTCATTTCCAAGCGCATATCCCAGATAAGGGAAAAAGGGGCCGGCGTATTCCACTTGGTCATTGGTCCAGATAGCCGCATAATAACGTCCACCCCCAGGTCCATGCGTGGGTCCATTTTTCGTCTCAAAAATACTTTCCGCGGCTCTTACTTTCGCAAATGCAAACATTTGATTGAGAACCGGATCCGGCGTTTCTAAGCGTAAATTTTGATTCAATTGCTTAATCAAATTAGACCTCTGTTCCTTTTCCTGACGAACATCCGTCCTTACATCTTTTTCTTGCATATGCCTTGCACTAATGCGAAGACTGAAATGGCATGCCTCCTGCGGGCCGAGCCTATACTCGCTGGCAGCATCATGCGAAACTTCAATGAAATAAATGCCGGATACTCCTTTTACGGTTTTTCGCGACAAGGAAGAATTGATTTTAATAGAAACAGCTTGATCTGATGTATTCGTCACCACGAATTTCTCATAAACACTTTTCGAACTCGTTGAAGGAAAAAGGGTTCTCTCTATCCTTATCCCTTCATCCGCTTTACTTCGGATATACAGCAAACCATTGAATTGAAAGCATATCGGCTTTTCATTCACATTCGGATTTCCATTTATCCATAGAGTCGGCATCGAGGCCAGCTCAAAATCATGGATCAAGCTGCCGTGCGTATCATTTGGAATCGTCCTAAGGGTAGGCCAGACGACTTTGCGGGACAGAATCAGCTTTCCTTCTTGGTTGACACCGTAGCTGACAATAACGGACACTTTCTTGCCGCTCATTTCAAGATGATCTTCGTGAGCGTCTACGTGGTCTTGAGGTATGTTCCATTGGATACCATGATCTAGCAAACTCCATCTTTCCGGATGTTTAGACACTTTTTCCCCTCCTGGTAGAACCGTTGATATGGATGTCCATATTCTATGCGTATTCTTTCGGGTTAAGCATATGTCTAGTTTGCGAGTCATGTATACGTCATCCATGTTTGCACCATGCACCCATATTGGGAGAACATCGCAATATTATGAAATTGGGGTGCAAAAAAAGACCCGCGCGCGTCGCGCGGGTCTTTTAAACTAATCCTATATGAATTATTCCACGTTATGATAAACCTGCTGTACATCTTCCAAATCTTCTAAAGCTTCGATCAATTTATCGAATTGGACTTGTCCTTCATCCGACAAAGTGACGTTATTTTGAGCCAGCATCGTCAACTCAGCAATCGCGAACTCGCTAATGCCAGCTTGTTTGAAAGCTTCTTGAACAGCGTGGAACTGCTCTGGGTCTGCATAGACCATAACCATTTCATCTTCTTCCACGATGTCGCGAACGTCAACATCCGCCTCAAGCAAAACTTCCATGACTTCATCCATGCTTTTGCCTTCTAAGCCGATAACCGCTGTCGCATCAAACATATAGGCGACAGAGCCGCTTACACCCATATTCCCGCCATTTTTATTAAAAGCCGAACGAACCGCTGGCGCCGTGCGGTTCACGTTATTTGTGAGTGCGTCGACAATGATCATCGACCCATTTGGCCCAAAGCCTTCATAACGAAGCTCTTCATAAATTTCATCTGAGCTGCCTTTTGCTTTATCAATAGCGCGATCGATAATCGCTTTCGGTACATTGTACGTTTTGGCCCGTTCTAGAACAACTTTCAATGCACGATTCGCTTCAGGATCCGGTTCGCCCTTGCGTGCAGCTACATAAATTTCAAGTCCGAATTTCGCATAAATTCTACTTGTGTTAGCGTCTTTTGAGGCTTTCTTTTCTTTAATGTTATTCCACTTACGGCCCACGTTTGTTCCCACTTTCTGTTTTTATCTCATTTAACATAATAACCTATTTTCATTCAAAAAGTAAAAATAAAATCACTGAAATTAGCCAATTCCTTCAAGCTCATAGAGCGATGCTTCTCTGTTCCGAATGATTCGTCGAAGCAAGGAGGCCATATCGCGTGTGATGTCGCCCCGCTCATAGAACCATTGCACGGCATCGCGCTCCGCCTGTATAGCGATCCAATGCAGCTCACGCCGGCTGTCGATGAAGGAAGAATCTTTGCGCCTTGAGCCGAACGCGAACCTGCGCAGTCTGTCCACCATTTGCTGGTAGTAGTCCAGCACGCCCTCTGTTGCATCATCGCTTTGGTAGGCGCAGCGTTTGGAGAATTCTTCAACGACAGCTTGGCTGCATTGCATTTTCAATGTCCGAATCTCTGCCAAATCAGGCTCTACAATATTAGAAGCAAGGCGCGGCCGCGTCAAGAACGTAAATAGAAGTTTCAAGCGGCGCCAGATGTTCTTGACTAGCACTTTACCTAAGTCGAGTTTATTGGCCAAAATTATTTCTACTTGTTCCAGCATGTTTAAATAATAATTAGCCTGCTCACGGCTCACTTGTCCGTTTTCCAGACGCTCATGCACAACCTTGCGTTCAATATCCAGAGCCAGCAGCCGCATCTCGGCTTCTTCTTGTTGGAATCGCGGCAGACGTTTCAAGTTACCGTCCTTTTGACCAAGCTGCTGCATCATTAATTTGTAATCGCCAATTACCGTACCTACAACAACCTCATTCTTCTCGTTGCTAGTGTTCTGAAGAGCTCGAACGGCTGCAGCCATAACCTCCAGCTGCCACTCACGCTCCATTCTTTCCTGTTCCGCATCGCCGTCCGTATTTTTCTTCTTAGCGATCAGCGGGAGCACAATGCTTGCGGTCAGAAGAGAGAACAAAATAATGGAAGAGGCAAGAAAGATGATAAGGTCCCTTTGCGGAAACGGAGCGCCATTTTGCAAAATAAGCGGTATGGAGAAAGCACCTGCCAGTGTGATCGCTCCACGTACTCCCGAAATCGCCGTTAACGATAACATACGCAAGCTAGGTACCTCTTGATTCGTATTTCCGAACCAGCGCCCCCCTCTTGCAAAAATAAACGTCCAAACAAAACGCAGGACCAAGAGTAAAACAAAGATGAGAAGGGCATAACCGATCACTTTGAAATTATCGAAATGAGGATCTTTGAGAATCGTCCTGGATACACCCGGGATTTGCAAGCCCAGAAGAACAAAAACCAATCCATTCAGAACAAACAAAATGACTGACCATGTTGAATTAGAAACATTTCGAAGATTCGGCATCGTAAAGGCCAATCGCTCATTCTCGATCGCATGTACGAGTCCACCTGCTACCGCCGCCAAAATACCCGATACGCCTAACTCCTCGGCGATTAAATAGAGCATAAAAGGCGTCAATATTTGCAGCAGCATATGCATCGTCTCATCCTCAAGTCCTGCACGGCGCAGCAGCTGGCGAATGCCAATAATTAAAAAGGCGACTAGCGCTCCAATCACCAGGCCTCCAATGGAGATGACGATAAAGCTTAGACTTGCTTTGGGGAACGAAAACACACCGGTGACCGCCGCGGCAATAGCGAACTTGAAGGCGACGAGGCCGGACGCATCGTTCATTAAGGCTTCTCCTTCAAGGAGCCGCATCAAGCTTTTAGGCAAATGAATACGACCGGCTAAGGCACTGACGGCTACGGCATCCGTAGGCGAGAGAATCGCGGCTAATCCGAATGCCGCGGCCAAAGGGATGGAAGGAATCAACCAGTGGACAACATAGCCCACAACACATACCGTTATGAAAACGAGACCCACGGCGAGAAGCAGGATCGGCGCGCGCAATTTCCACAGCTCGTCTCTCGGTGTATGCTTGCCATCGTGATATAACAACGGAGCAATGAACAGCAGAAAGAACAATCCCGGTTCCAGTTCCAGGTGAATACCTAACGGTACAATCACCAGAACGGCCCCCAAGGCAATTTGAATCAATGGTATGGGGATAAACGGTACAAAGCGGTTCACGACATTGGATACTCCAATTAGAACCAATAAGATCAGAATAATAATAAACACATTCAAGTTTTATGTCTCCTTCCCCGATAAGTGCTATGTACAAACGATTACCACTGCTGCTTTTGTGGCGTTCTTGTGTAGTATTTCAATATTTTTCTTAAAGAATCCTTCCGAGATCAGCAAAAAACGACATCCGATCCATAGGACCAAAGCCTAGGAACCATAAGTCGTATTCGACGGGATGCACCTGGTTTTCCTGTACGGCTTTTAACAGGTTTTGTACCCCATTTTCAGCTAATGTTCACAAATTTGAAATATTTTCAATTATAATTTTGTGTCCATTAGGTGTACAATACCTAAATACGGTTTATATCCAATTGTGCGATGTTGCTTGACATTTTCTTATGTGAAAAATGTTACAACCATGTGGGAAACGATTGTTTCACCCGTACACATTGCGACAGTACCCGATTTTTTTCATCGCAAAGGAGGATTTTCATATGTCACAGACATCTGCTGTTCAAGAAGTGGCAGCAACGGCTGCTGCGGAACCAAAATCGTTAGACGTACTCGACCAATTGCTTAAGCCTGAGGTGCAACAATCTCTGACTGTTCTGGTCGATAATCTGCCTAAACTGGCAGAAATGGTGACTGTGTTAACCAAAGCTTATGATTTTGCGCAAAGTGTAGCTACAGACAAAGTATTGATCAACGATTTTGCCCATGGTATTGGCGAGTTTGTTAAACCGGTACAAGAAAAGGCAAAAGACATTGCATCCGCGGCTATTGAAGCTGGCGAACGCTCGCAGGCTGATGCAGGAGCAACAATCGGTCTATTCGGAATACTAAAAATGCTGAAAGACCCAGAAGTGCAGAAAACACTTCGTTTTGCACAAGCATTCTTGAACGTACTTGCTGAACGTAAAAACTAATACGGACTAGGGATGATAACGATGGCTAAACAAATACTTATTCTTGGCGGCGGTTATGGCGGCCTTTTGACCGCACTAACAGCGCGCAAACATCTGACAGCTTCAGAAGCAAACATAACAATCATCAACCGTTTTCCTACGCATCAAATTATTACGGAATTACACCGTCTTGCTGGCGGAACGATTAAAGAGCAAGCCGTTGCTCTTCCTTTGCAAAGATTACTTGGCAACAAACAAGTAAATATCGTGGTTGATACGATCAAAGAAATTAAACCGGATGATAAAAAAGTCATTACTACTAGTGGCGCAGTACATACTTACGATGCGCTGGTCGTTGCTCTTGGCAGCGAAACGAACTACTTCGGCATTCCCGGACTGGAAGAGAACAGCATGGTTCTCAAATCAGCTTCCGATGCGAACCGTATTCGCGAGCACGTTGAAGCGCGTCTGGATGCTTACAAAGCATCCGGCAACAAAGCTGACGCAACAATCGTTGTTGGTGGCGGCGGTCTAACAGGCGTTGAGCTTGTTGGCGAATTCGCGGATAAACTGCCTGAAGTTTGCCGCAGCAAAGGCATCGATTTCAGCGATGTCTCCATCTATTGCGTAGAAGCAGGTCCTGCTATTCTGCCAGTATTCCCTAAAGTGCTGATCGAGCGAGCGGTGGAAAGCCTTGAGAAACGTGGCGTCACTTTCTTGACTGGCGTTGCCATTACCGAAGCTACTAAAAACACGGTATCACTGAAAAGTGGACAAACCATCGAATCGAATACGATTATTTGGACTGGTGGTGTGAAAGGTAACCCGGTTGTCGGCAGCTGCGGAATCGCAGAAGATCGCGGTCGTGCGACTGTCACTTCAACGCTTCAATCCACTTCCCACTCGGATATCTTCCTTGCAGGTGACTGCGCGGTTGTATTCCCTGAAGGTGGCGAAAGACCATACCCTCCTACTGCACAGCTTGCATGGCAAATGGGTGAAACCGTTGGATACAACCTATCCGTTCAAGTCAAAGGTGGAGCAATGGACAAATTCGTTCCTGTATTCTCCGGAACACTTGGCAGCTTAGGCCGCAAAGACGGTATCGGAACAATTGGCGGTAACAACACACAGCTGAAAGGCTTACCGGCTTCCTTGATGAAAGAAGCAAGTAATATTCGTTACTTGTCGCATATCAACGGTCTGTCCGCTTTAGCTTATTAATGTCGCAAAAAAAGGATGCCCCCAACCTCTCGAGGCTGCCCGGACATCCTTTTTTTCCTTTTTCTAACTTTCGTATCCGCTTACAATAAAGTTTGAAATGAATGCCGGATGACGTCTCCCCTGCTAATGATGCCAACTAATACGCCGCGATGGACCACCGGCAGTTTTTTTATTCGTTTTTTACCCAAAATGGCCGCGATTTGCTCGATATCTTCTTCCGCATCTACCGCAATCACTTTCTTTTGAGCGATTCTCATGACACACATGGGAAGCAGACTGCGAACTCTCTCATCAAACTCTTCGTCGTCCCCTTTGATCACAGCCGTGTACATATAAGATCCGAATACATGATCATCATGCTTGCCGATGTAGCGCATAATATCTCCGTCACTAATATACGCAACCACTTCATTCCGCTCATTGACAACTGGAAGCCCGCTGATTCTGTATTTAATAAATTTCTCAATCACATCGCGAACAGGGTCGTTTTCTTTTACTTTGTAAACTTGGCGAACCATGATCTCTTTTGCTTTCATGACGATCCCCCCATATCATTTGCCTTCTGATGAATCTAGATGTATAATGCAACTATATATTTGTATTATACAACTATATACAGGGAACTTCAATTGTAATTCGTACCCTATTCTGAAACATATTCAAAATGAACCTAGTATGTTACGATAAATTCATAGTCATTTCTACTAAATTATAAACGAGGTACTCCATGTCCGAAAAGATCGATCATCCCGCTGAAACGATTGAGCTCGAACTCGCCATCCTCATGCGCCGGTTTCTAGCAGCAACGACCAATAGAAAAATCGGCACGTTGGACCGTTCCGCCTATCTATTACTCCATCAGATTTCTTCGAACGGCTCGTCTGGTGTGAAAGCTTTGGCGGAGGAGTTCCAGTTGGATATCTCGACAATCAGCCGACAGACCGCTTCACTGGAGCAAAAAGGTTACGTCTATCGGATTCCTGATCCTCAAGATGGACGTGCCTACTCGCTGCAGATCACGGAAAGCGGCGCCGCGGAGCTGGCCTCCAACAAGCAGGCTCGCTATGAACGTGTTGCGGAGCTACTGCGAGATTGGCCCGCAGAAGATCAGCAAAAATTCGGTGAGCTCCTAAGTAAATTTAACAGGATCTTTGCTTAACACAAAAAAGGCTTGCCCTACTGGGCAGCCTTTTTTGTGTTATCCTTATCTACCACTATGTGTCAATAGACAGGAGCATGTTTTTATAGTAACATACTAAATGTTAGTGATTGAGGATTAGTTACTCCTGACTCATTGTCGGGTGATCATAAACCGGAATCTCATTCCGATATTCGTAGAAAGAAGGAATTTACAATGTCAACTGTTCTTTATATCTCTGCTCACCCTATGCAAGGTGAAGCATCTTATAGTACTAGCGTTGGGAACCAATTTATTCAATCTTACCGCGAAGCTAACCCGAATGATGAAGTGATTTACCTTGATCTCTTTCAAATGGACATTCCGCGCATTGACGCCGATGTACTCACCGCTTGGGGGAAACTAGGTTCTGGCACAGCATTTGATCAATTAACTGCCACTGAGCAAAAGAAAGTTAGCCGTCTATCCGAGCTTGTTGATCAATTCGTTGCAGCAGACAAGTATGTATTCGTCAATCCGGTGTGGAACTTCTCCTATCCGCCTGTACTCAAAGATTATATCGACGCGATCTGTGTCGCAGGCAAAACCTTCAAATACGTAGCTGGTGTGGGTCCTGTTGGACAGTTGACTGATAAAAAAGCCCTTCACATTCAAGCTAGCGGCAGCGTCTTGTCTCCTGGATCGGCTTACGCTGATTTCGAAATGAGCCATCGCCATTTGGATACGATCATGAAATTCTTAGGTGTACCAAGCTTTGATGCTATTTTTGTAGAAGGCATGGCTGCTGCTTCCGATCAAGCTCAAGCAATTAAAGATAAAGCCGTTCAAGAAGCTCGTACCCTAGCATTAACTTTCTGATTTCTATCTTACAAACATCAAAACCAGCCCTCGTGAATTTGACGAGAAGCTGGTTTTTTTACATCCGAATACTGGATTATTAATTAGCTCATGATAATAAGAAAACGAAATTGCTGATGCGGCGTCCAGCATTTATCTAACCCTGGCGATCCCATGCCTCTATAAGCAGCTCATTATTAATCCCGGCACCAGCTAAAGCACCTAATGAGGCGGCTGCAATCGCTTGATACATTTCTGAAGAGGCGTCACCTGCACCATAAATACCCGGAACATTCGTTTTCCCAAAAGCATCAACGACAATGGCCCCGGCTTCCGTCATGTGGCAACCAAGCGTTGGCGGGATATCAGATCCGGCAGCCAGCTTTGGTGCGAAGAAAATGCCCGTGCAGGGAACAATCCTGCCATCTTCCAAGATCACCTGCTGCACCATGCCCTTGTCTGACTCAATGCGTAAAATCGGTGAATCAAACACAGATACATGATGCTGCTTGAGTTCTGCGCGTTGTTCATCGGTTAATTCATCGGGTCCATTCGTGCAAATGACATAGTCCGAGGTCCACCCTGCCAACAATTTGGCCATATGCATCGCCTTCGCGCCTTTTGTAATAACGACAAGCGATTGGTCTCGCAGCTCCCATCCGTCGCAATATGGACAAACGAACGCGCTTGTGCCATACACTTCAGCTAAGCCCTCAATATCGACCGGAAGGTCTTTCATGCCTCCGGCGAACAGCAGTTTTTTCGCTCGATACGTACTGCCTTGTGCGGTCGTTATTTGAAAGTCACCATCTGCGCCTGTTATCGTTACCGCAGTCTCATCAGCAAACTGTACGGATGGATACGCTTGAATCTGTTCTCTCGCAATCCGCCGAAATTCTCCCGGAGTTATGCCGTCCCGTGTGAGAAAACCATGCGTGTGCCGTGTTACTCGATTACGAGGCCTTCCTTCGTCGATGACCAGGACGTTTTTTCTGGCCCTCCCTAACACAAGCGCTGCATTCAATCCTGCCGGCCCACCGCCAATAATCCCTACATCCATAAGTTGTTTCATCTAATCACTCTCCTGGATCTCTAATATCCATAATATAGCTAGAAGAAGCTAATAGCTCCTTGTTACTACTTATTTATTACTTTTTGATGCTGCTGAATCAAGTGCCCCTTGAATCGTGTGCCGCTGTAAATAATGAACCATCTGCTGTTCAGCACCATCCATCACTTTTTTAACCAAACACTCACACCCATTGCCTGCATGATGGTCGGAATGATGCGAATCCTGAACGTTTGATTCAAAAAATAACTGATGCTGCTGTGAATCCAGATTGAAACATTCATACATCTTCTGACGGCCTTCCACAACCTGAATGACATCAAGAAACGTAATCAGATTTGCTGATTTAGCCAACTCGTAGCCCCCACTTGCACCTGTCATTGCACGCACGATGCCATCCTGCCGCAGCTTCGACATGATTTTGGACAGATAGCTCTCGGAGACTCCTAGGAGCGCAGCCAATTCCTTAATGCCTACATGTTGACCTCTTTCAGCGCGAGCTAAATGAATGATGGCATGCAGAGCATGGCCTGTGCTTTTGGAGAATTGCATGAATAACACCTTCCAGCGATTAAAATATACTCTTTACCCTTATGGACCTGCAATATCCATAATAGCTAACCTTCACTCATTTTACAAGTCATTGATTTCTTTTTGCGAACATCAATTTCCAGCCTGTTGCACTTTTTTACCCGAAGACTTGTACCACAATAACATCCCGATTGAAACCAAACCAATTAGCAGCAATAAGCCATACACATGCTGATAGGACAAAGCAAGGCTCGTATGCGTTTGAACCTCGAGCAAAATGCCGCACACAGCGACGGAGATCGATCCGCCACAAAACTGGATCAACTGCATCAGTCCCATGCCTGAACCGATGAGCGTTTTCGGAAGAATACGCGAAGTCTCGTTGTTTAAAGAGGACAGCGTTGCTGAAAATGCTGGCGAAAAGCAAATATACCCGACAAGCACAACGATGGAAGAAGTACCTACGACCGCGTAAAAAAGCAGCATAACTATAGAAAGCACGATGTGTCCAATCAGCAGAAACCGCAGATTCCCATAGGTGTCAATCCAGCGACCGACGAAGCGAGTCAAAAATGCCGATAATATGGCACCTGGAGCAATCGTCAATCCGATTTCCATCGCTGTGCGATGAAACAAGTTTGCCAGTACTAGCGGCATCAGAAATAGATTTCCAAGATTTAAAACCAACACACAAAACCCAATGACGACCAATTTACGAAAATCATGATTCCTCAATAATTCCGGGTTGATGAACGTTTCTTTCCCCCGCCTCAAATGCCAAGCATGCAGCAAGAAGGATACAACGCTGACTACGATCCAAATCATAGATAATTGCGTCACCGCTAATAGTACGGTAGCAGCATTGACAACGGTTAAGATCGCCCCGACGAGATCGAAACGGAAAGGCTGAGAGTCCTCCTTCGGAAGCAAGCGGAGCAGCACTGGCAGGATGACTAAGACGAGGCAAGTGATCGCAAACAGTCCGTTCCAGCCAAAATATTCACTGATAAGCCCTCCTACAATCGGGCCTAATCCAAATGCCATGGCACTTCCAGCTGAGATCATGGCGATGGCAGAGCCGCGTCTCTCTAAGGGCACGTATCGGCTCGCCAGCACCAAACCTAGCCCGGCCATGACACCGGCACCCGCGGATTGCAGGATACGAGCGGCAAGCAAAGCGCCGAAACTGTGCGCAAAAATCCCGTATACGGAAGAGAGGCCAAGCACAAGCAGCCCTACTGTCAGCAGCTTTCTTAACGGCACAATGTCCGTTAACCTGCTGTAAATAACCGTAGATAACGCATATCCAATGGAATAGCTAGAGATGACCCACGCCCCGAGATCCGCAGATATTTGGAGATCACCAATAATACTAGGGATAGAAACATTAAACATCGTCGTATTCATGATAACGATAAATAAGCCGACCGTCCAAACCGGCAGCACAACTTTGTCATTCAAATCCTTTCACCTCAACACATGTTTGTTGTATGTAGCATGCCATCTTCTGTCAATTTCTAAACTCATTGTATCATACAAGTAGTAGTGAAGTAACCATTTATCGAAAAAACCGCGCTAAGCGCGGTTCGAGAATGTTTATTTTCAACACAAGCTTATTTCTCCGTTCCCTGTAAACCCACGTGCATAACCGTACGACTTCCACCCCACGTTGAGATGAAATCCACTTGACTGGAGCAGGAGCGGCTCTCGTAATTGGCATGGCCTGTTTTATCCTGTGCCTTCCCAGTCCCTGGACTATGGATATTATCCAGAAAATCGACTTTACCGTCCGAACTGTCATATGCGATGCCAAAAGATCGCCATTCATCATGAGCGGTCTGCAATTCCTGAGCCGAGTACGATCCGCCGATCTCCAAATAACCCGTTGCCCCGGCATTTGCTTTCGTGCTGTTCCATATCGCTTGTGTCAATGGGCTGCAGCCGGTAATCGCATAAGACTGCTCAGCGGCTAGAATCGCATCGTCGATCTTGGCTTTCTTTTTGGCCGCTTCTTTCTCCTCAGCGATTCTGGTCTCATGGGCATGTACCAAAGATGTCAGGGCAATCTGTATTTTTTCTTTTGCCGCTTTGATTCTTTGATTAAGTGACAATATCTTTTCTCTTTCGAGGTCGGTATTGTTATCTTTCTCCCATAAAGCAGCATGCCGTTCCTTATCCGCCTCAACGAGATCAAACGCGAATGATTTATCCAGCTCAATAATTCGGTCGAGGTTGAAGACTCCCTGGGTTTGCTTACTTGCGATATCAGCAGCTAACAGTTCATTTGATTCTACATAAGTTCCCATATCGAAACTTTTGAAGGGAATCACTTTCTTCGCTGTAAGGAAGGTAAAAATATTCCGTACATTCTTCTCACTCGGATCACCAGAGAAACCTTGATCATCCATCTGTGCTCCCGTGCATTTATCCCTAAGCGTTTTCCATTCCGAGTGACTAAGTTCTTTGGGAATAATCTCAAATTGTTTATCCGAAGTACACCACTCATAGAATACCTTAACATCCTCTTTGTCCAAGTCGCTCCAATGTTCATCGATTTGGGCCATTAATTTTGTTTGCTGCTTAGGGGCAGGCCATCTCATAGCTTGAATCATTGGCGTCCCGACTATCATCTGCTGGACAGCTTTATTTCCGATTGTTCGTTGTAATTGTAAGAGGGATGAATAGGGATGATTCGACACATTCTGCTGGGTACTTGGCCTTCTTAAATTCCCTCCTTGTGACGGCTGTTTAGCTGCTTGACTCGAAATACGTGCGTGCATTGGGCTCCCCCTTGCAAGTCTACATCAGGATACGAATTCGACATTATCTTATCATATTCGCCACACCTTGGATATATTTTCCTTACTCAAAAAAACCTTATCTAAACAGCAGCATGCTGAATAGATAAGGTTTTTGAAGCCTACATTAAAAATAATTTCTTAAATGCGCCGCCGCTTTCACGATACCTTCCCGTTCCTTCTCCAATGTGCCCCAGAAACGGTGATCTTCCAGTTCAATGGAAATCGCACCTTTGTAACCCAGACGATCTAAACGTACAGCGACCTTACTCCACTCAACATCCCCTTGACCTGGTATTGTATACCGCCAAGAGCCTTCCGAGAAGCCATATTTTGCACCAAAAGTTGCCGGTAAGATGCCGCATTCATACAACTCATCATGCAGAATCTCGGTATCTTTGCCATGGCAATGATTGATTCTTTCACCGAACTCTGTCAATGCGCGTAAATAATCGATACCTAGCCGCACCATATGAGACGGATCATAATTTAAGCCAAAATGGTTGGAAGGCAGTGCATCAAACATGGCACGCCACATTTCCGGCGTACAACCGATCGTCGGGTAATGAGGGGCTGGCCCAGGCCAACCCTCTATGGCTATGTAGACGCCTTCGCGTTCCGCATGGCCCACAATCTCCGGAAATGTATCCTTCCATATGGCAAAGCTCTCCTGCCGTGATTGCGTATGATCTTCCGGCACGAGACACATGAACATGACCTTCGCTCCTAGAGCAGCCACTTCCGTAATCTGCTTCTTGACGGCTTCGGCCGCATTCTCTCTACGAGCATCCTCTTTGCTTAGAAGTGTTCCACCCATTTGCAAGGCATCCACGGAACCAATGCCGATCCCCGCTGCCTCACATATTTGTTTGACTTCAGGATTCAAATGCGGAACATCAAGGACATCCAAACCTGCTTGGACAGCCCATGCAGCGGTTAATTCAAGTCCTTCAGCGCCGATTCTAGGCGGTATGCGCATTCCTATTTGTAATTTCATCGTATTTCTCTCCTCATGGCAACTTAGCCTTAATAAGGTTTATACCCAGCAGCTTGATATATCATTTCCGTGAACTTAACAACTTTCAGCGCAAATGTACCTGGCACCTTGACCTCATGGCGTCCTAGAATGGCGTCGATAAAGCTTTTATCTTGATTCGTCGTTTGTTTAGGCAGTTCAGGAACAACCGGCTTTTCTCCAATGCGCCGGATCGTAATTTTACCATTATCGTAAAAAATACCTCCGTCTTCGCCGCAAAACACATAGGTTTCATGCCAGCATGGCGCAAAACCGATAATGTTTAGCCCAGCCACAGCGCCTTCCTCGAAACGGATGGAGGTAAATGAATCGATCTCCACAGGTGCTCCTTGGGTATGCAGGTTCGTCTTCACTTCAGCCGGTGTAAGCCCCGTCGTCCATAGGAGCACATCGACGATGTGACTTCCGGAATCCATAAGCATACCGCCTCCAGACAGCTCCGGCACTTGTCTCCACAAGCCGGTAGTGAACTGTTTCCATTCCTGATACAACGATGCCGTAATCGACGTCAGCTTCCCGATCTCACCACGTGCAATCGCATCGCGAATGAAAAGGAATTCCGGCTGGAAATGGCGCTGGTAGGAGACCTGCATGACTTTCCCAGCCTTCTCTGCTGTTGCAATCAAGAGCGCCGCTTCTTCTGATGAACAAGTCATGGGCTTCTCAATGAGAACATGCAGCCCTCTGCTCAGCGCATCGGTCGCTTGCTGGAAGTGCAGCGTATGCGGAGAGCAGATCACTACAGCATCTAACTCAATTTCATCCAGCATAACTTTATAGTCTGTAAAATGCTTTACACCTTCAAGCTCAAACTTGGTTGCAAACTTTTCTCTGTTCTCTGTGCTTGTATCACACAACGCTACAATGTCCGCTTCCTCTAATTCCAGCAGTTGACGGCCATGTACTTGGGAGATTCCTCCCGTTCCAATCATACCAATACGAATTTTGCTCATTGAACTGCAGCCTCCTATTTAATACCTGAGAAAGTAATTCCTCGAATAAAAGCCCTTTGTACAAAAAAGTAGAGCAAAATAATAGGCAATGTGATCATAACCAGCGTAGCCATCATCATCTGCCACTCGGCGCCGTGCTGCGATTTGAACGACTGCATGCCAAGCATCAACGTGTACTGGTTATCGTCTGACAAATAAATGAGCGGCCCCTGATAATCCGTCCAGCTGTTCATGAACTGAAACAACGCGATCGTCAGCAAAGCAGGTCGGCACAGAGGAAGAATAATTTGCCAATAAATGCGGAGTTCTGAGGCGCCGTCAATGCGTGCTGCATCTTCCAGTTCTTTGGGCAAGCCCATAAAGAATTGGCGTAGCAAGAAAATGAAGAACGGTGCGCCGAAAAAAGCGGGAAGCCAAAGCGGGATGCTGGTCCCGACCCAGCCGAAATTTTTGAAGGCGATAAAAATGGGAATCATCGTGACCTGATAAGGCAGCATCATGACGATGAGTGTCACTGCAAAAAGCGGCTTCGCCCCCCTCCAAGGAATTCTAGCCAAGCTATAAGCAACAAGCGGGCAGGATAACAGCACCGCGAATGTTGCCAGGCCTGCAATTGTAAGCGTATTCTTCAAGTATTTGAAAAAAGGAATGTAATCTAACGCTGCAGGATAGTTGCTCCACTCCATAACATGAGGGATCCAGACTGGAGGCCATGTGAACAATTCGTCGTTTGCTTTGAGTGAAGTAGATACCATCCATAGAAATGGTGAAAGGAAAAAGGCGCCAACTAGAATTAACAAGAGGTGTGAAAATATTTTTCGAGTAGTTCCAAGTTCTGTGCTTCCCATAATGATCTCTCCTCCCTATTCTTTTCCTTGATAATGGACCCAGCGCTTCTGCGACACGAAGATCAACGCCGTTAAACCGACCACAATCAAGAACAGAATCCAGGCCATTGCGGAAGCATACCCCATTTTCAAGTAACCGAATCCGTTCGTATACAGATACATGACATAGAACATCATGGAATTAGCCGGTGTTCCCTGACCATTCGTGAGGGTATAAGGCAGAACGAAATTTTGTAAAGCGCCGATGGTGCCCATAATTAAATTGAAAAAGATAACAGGTGTCAAAAGCGGTAATGTAATTGTTTTCGTTCGCTGCCAAGCACTGGCTCCATCCACGCTGGCGGCATCGTAGTAATCTTGGGGAATATCCTGCAAGCCTGCCAAATAAATAACAACGGCTTGCCCTGTGCCCCACAAGCTCATTAGAATTAGGGACGGCTTAGACCATGCCTCACTTCCAATCCATGGCGGGCCGGATATCCCGATCTTTTCCAACCAAAAATTCACAAGACCGAATTGCGGGTTGAGCAGCCACAACCAGATGATTGTAGTCGCGACTGGAGGCACTAAGCTAGGAATAAAAAACAGGGTACGGTAAAAGCCTTGCCCACGTATTTTTAAATTTAGCAGCAGTGCCAGACACACGCCAAACGCAATACTGAGCGGAACGAAAATCACCGTATAGTACAAGGTATTATAAATACTAATCCAGAATACCTGGTCTTTAAAAAGATTTGCATAATTATCGAAACCTACGAATTCTCCGGGTTCAAGAATGCTGTAGGTGGTTAGGCTGTAGTAAGCTGACATAATAAGCGGATAGGCGTGAAAGAGAAGCAAACCGATAATCCAAGGCATGGCGAAGATCAATCCGAATAAGGAAATCTTTCTTTCGAAGCGCGTTTTCTTCGTCTTAACAACACTAGCGGAAGCTGATAATTTATTGATGGAAGTTTCAGTCTCAGCCAATTTCAATCCGTTCCCCTCCTTTTCAAGTATAAGAGGCAGGGCCATGCAGAATGCCCTGCCTTCTATTTTCTAGAAACTAATTACCTACTTTAGCTAATTCGGTGTCCACATTCTTCTTCACTTCATCGAGCAGCGTTTTGGCATCACCTTTGCCATGAATCGCCAAGTCTTGCACCCTGATGGATTCATTCCACAAGAAGGCCCCTACAGGGGATACCGGTCTTGTGTATGCCCCTGGCATTAAGTCCAAAAATACCTTTAAGTTCGGATTTTCGGACAATTTCAACTCTTCATTAACTTGCGGCATTGCCGTAATATCATTTCCGGCTTTCGGACGTTTGGCGTAGAGCAGCGTACCTTCCTTATGCGCGACGAACTTGACGAATTCCCATGCTTCCTTCTCATGCTTAGAGCCCTTCGGAATAACGTAGGACCAACCGCCTGCCCAAGTCGTCGGTTTAGCGCCATCTGCTACAGGCATTGGGGCAACGCCCCAATCGAAGTTCAGTTTGTATTTCGCCAAGTCATTCAAAATCCAGTTGCCATCAAATTCGAAACCAACCTTACCCGTCCAAAATGGATTCATACCGGTTTGCCCCATGGCATCGGAAAAACTGGTCAAGTTTCCGATGTCATACTTTTTCGCATAGTCAGCCATCCATGCAAGCGCTTTAACGTTCTGCGGATCGTTCGGCGTCAAGTTATGGCTGCTATCCTCCCACTTCCCGCCAAAGTTCCAAGCATGCGTGAATAAGTATCCTTGATTCATCCATGGGATAAAACCAATTTGCGAATATTTGCCGTTGCTGCCCTTTTTGAAAATCTTCTCCGCCATTTGATCTAACTCTGCGATCGTTGTAGGCGGCTTATTCGGATCAAGTCCCGCTTCTTTCATCAGCGTTTTGTTGTAGAACATCCCGCGATTATCAGTACCCCATGGTAACGCGTATACTTTGTCTTTATAAACCGTTTCGGCCCAAAGCCCTTTATAATAGTCATCTGGAGATATTCCGCTGCTCTTCACATAGCCCGATAAGTCTGTCAGTGAGCCTTTGGCCGCCCAAGAACCGATCAAGAATCGGTCGAACAAAGCGACGTCTGGCGGATTTCCGCCGGCAATAGCCGTCAGCAATTTATCGGAGGCTTGTGTTTGGCCTGTTGTCTCCACGAAGGTCATTTTCACTTTTATGTTAGGATGCTGCTTCTCAAAAACGTCTACTACAGTAGCTTTAAAATCCTTCTGATAGTCTCCGCCCCACGGAAACCAAAAATCAATCGTAACCGGTCCGCCTGAACTTGTAGCCGCTTTAGGCGTGCTAGCGTCTGTGCTCTTTGTTTCTGTTCCTTTGGTACTTGGACTGCTCGATGCGGTGTTCGTGGAACTGCAGCCGGCCGCTGTCAGAGTAATTGCCAGTGCTGCTGAGAGTGGGAGTGCAATCAACTTTTTGCTTTGCCAATCGATACGTTTTTTTCTATTGTTCATATTGATCCTCCTTTAAGTTTCTCAATCGCTTATGAGCTTACCTTTATTGTAGGCGCTTTCAATGCCTCCTTTAAACGTGGGGATTTTTGTTTTTAGTGTATTATTTTTGTTCGTTCACGGATTTCGTCATACTCGAAGTGGCAGCACTAGCTTCACTGTTGTTCCTGACCCCGGCGTACTCGCAATCGAAAGGCCATATTCTTTGCCATAAGTTAGCTGAATTTGTGAATGAATGTTTCTTAGAGCAAAATTATGCTCCCCCTCCCACTCATCACTTGCCATCATAGCGGTTAGCTCCGCCATTTTATCCGGTTGAATCCCGATTCCGTCGTCCTCGACCTCGAAGTGTAGAATCTGACCGTCCAGTTTCCAACGGATATCCAACCGGCCTTTGCCTCGCTTATTCTCAAGCCCATGATAAATCGCATTCTCAACAAGTGGCTGAAAAACGAATTTCAGAACTTTATGGTTCAGCATGGCGGAATCTATGTACATATTTACGGTAAATTTGTCTTGATACCTTACTTTTTGAATCGATAAATAACTCTCGAGCAGCTCAACGCTTTCTTTGACCGTTACAAAATCATTTCCTTCACTTAAGCTGATCCGGAGATATTTCGATAAACCGAAAATCATCGTACTGATCTCATCGACCTTATAAATGCGGGAGATCCAATGAATGGAATCCAATGTGTTATACAAAAAGTGAGCATTTATTTGAGAAGCCATCATTTTCAATTGCGTTTCTTTTTTAAGCAGTTTTTGAATGTACACTTCATCAATTAAATCCTTAATGCGCGTCACCATCGTGTTAAAACCGTGATACAGCATGCCGAATTCATCCTTGCGTTCATCCGTAATTTGCACATCGAAATCACCTTCTCTTGCCCTGCGCATAGACCAGAGAAGCATCCTGACGGGCTTATGCATTTGCTTAGCAAATAAAAACGCTAAGGCAATTGCCACAACGCTAAAACCAATGACGAGATAGACTGTGTAATAGGCAATTTTTCTTGAATCACTGACCAAGTTTTGAATCGGGGCCATACCGACAAGCTTCCAATCATTAATTTTCAATTGATCATAAACGACCATGAGATCTTTGCCATCGACCCTGTCTGTTAAATACCCGCTGGGATTCGGCGGAAGATTCAAGCCGGCTGGTCGCATGCTCAGTGAACCGTCCGAATCGGCAACAACCGTATCATTCTGATTTACAATATACGTCGTACCATGAGCTTGGAAATCAACCTCGGACAAAAATTGCTGGATCAACTCCGGATTAAACTCCATGATGAGCACCCCGAGCGTTTGATTCAGATTGTCGAAGTTTTTGAGCGAACGGCCCATCACAAAAACAGGTTTATTGTCTTGATCCAGTGTTGTTTGCACAAGTGGGGATCGGATGCCATACCATACCACCTGACCGTTAGCAGCTTTAATCTGCTTGTACCAATCCTGCTCTTCTTCCACTTTGCTCACCATCGGCAGTTCCGTAAAACCCGTGTTTGTGAACCGATAGGAAGCACTACGCTCTCCCAAAATATAAATGTTCAACGTATCATTTTTGACATTCACCAAGTTGGATAAAAACTTGCCGATCTGTTGGTTGTTATAGCTTTGATCGTAGCTATCTCGGTATTCCCCGAGAATACCCTTCTGAATTTCCTTATTGCCAAAAATTAATAAAGACCTGTTATCATATTCGTTCATAATAAGCTCAAGCCGCCTGTTCGCTTGCTGAATCGTTTGCCAAGCTACTTGCGAGACTTTGGAGCTGATAATTTCATTTGCTTTATGATAGGATAAATACCCCATGAGCATGATGGAGATCGTTATGCTTGCAAAAAATAAGATGAATAATTTATAGCCTACGGAACGCCATTTAAGATGCGCAAGAAGCTTCAAGCGATTGTCCCCTCCATATTAGGCATTAGACGCCAATATCGCGATACTGAGCTGGCGTCATTCCCTCCTGCTCTTTAAACAGTTTTGCAAAATGCCTGAAGTCCTGGTAACCCACCTGCTCCGCCACCTCATAAATTTTAAGCGTGGAAACCTTGAGCAGCTCCTTAGCCCTGTTGACCCGAAGACGAATTAAGTATTTACTGAACGTCTCCCCCGTTTTTTCATGAAATATTTTGCTAAAATAAGAGGGGTTCAAAAACAAATGCTCGGCAACCCGGTTCATCGTTAGCGGTTCTGTATAATGTTTTTCCATATAGTCGACAGCGAGCTCAATAAATCTTTTTCGATTTCCCGAGGCGTTATCACCAGGCTGGAATTGGAGCAGGATCGTGAGGAGCACATCCTTTAAATCCGATAAAGCAAAGTAGGGAAGGACAAAGCTCTTATTTCCCTCTTTCAAATCCGAAGCATAATTGATTTCTAATTTCATCTCCACTTCTGTGAAGAGTGCGGTTAAGCCCTTTCTCAGCACATGCGGCGAACATTTCTGTTTATGTATTTGCAAATGTCCGAACAATTCATCAATCAATACACGAAGGGCAGCATCATCGCTAAGCTTCACAGCATGTACAAATCGGGTTAACCAACCATTAGGCGGCGTATATTTAGGAAGTGAATGAGATGGAGGCACGTCCATCCGATCCGCATCATAAACCTTACCGTATCCTTCGTAGAACGCATAAGCGGAAATCTGCACGGCTTCTTGGAACGAGGCATGGATGTCTGTGATATGACTATTTTTACTTATTCCAATGTTAATGCCGATTCCCAAGTACCGCCAGCAAGCGGAGATGAGTGTCTCCCAAATCCCCTGCTCATGGGCAAGATCAGCTTCCTTGTTGGGGGAAACTAGAATGGCTAAATCTGTATCGGGGTCGTCATGCAATGGACAAGCGATCATCTTCATTGCATTTTTCCCGGTTTCTTTGGCTAGATTGCCAATGGCATGGCGCAGCAAGTGATGCTCCTTCGGGTTGTGCTCATGCACGCCCCAGTCATAAATCTTGATCATGATGACTTTGATCTGATCGGGGTTTAGTGGAATATTGAGACGATCCCACACAGTGCGCGAGAATTGTTGTGAAGCGCTTCCATTTGTGAGAAGCGTTTCAACATACCGCTGCCGCGCCAGCGGTAAACTTTCTCGAACGCGTTCTGACATCTGCACGAATTCGTTATGATCTTCTCTTTCACGTTTTATTTGTTCAATGCACTTCCGCACAACCTCCAGCATGAGTGTTTCCTCAATTGGCTTCAGCACATAATCAACGGCTCCGAGACGCATCGCTTTTTGCGCATAGCTAAACTCGCTGTACCCGCTAATAATAATGATTTTTGAGGGCATATTGGCGTTTTTGACGGCTTCAATGAAAGCAAGGCCATCCATACGCGGCATTTTGATATCTGTGATGATGATATCCGGCATCTGGTTTTGAATAAAGGTTAAAGCCTCTTCTCCATCCTCTACATCTCCTATGACTTCTATGCCTTCTGCTTCCCAATCAATCGTTGTAACTAATCCTTGACGAACCCACCTTTCATCATCCACGATTAATAAAGAGTACATTATTCATTCTCCTCTCTTATAAAAGGTCAGCTACCCTTCAAAAACGCTTATTTCTTAGATGTCTTTTCCATACTTTACATGAATTTGATAGATCTGAAAAGTGGGTACTAAAAAGATGTCCAGGTCCAGAGAAAGGAAATAACTGGAGAAACTCCAGCTATTTCTTCGTTAGTACTTTAAACCTCATTTTTATTCCCGGATTTCCGCCGCTTCATGACGTTGTTCACTAAGTTTTGGGTTGCGTCTTGTGTGGAATCAAACACATTCTCAATGGCGTTTTGGACATAATTTGTCGCTGATTGGCCCATGTTATTAAACATACTCGTTTTGTTTTCAACGATATTCTTCTGGCCTTTCGTCGAATCAGGCATAATACTTACCTCCCCTTTCAATTGGTTTGACATTCGGTCTAATTTCCCAATTATGGACAAATCTTATTCATAAAAAAAGCAAGGCTGCCCAGTACGTAGGGCAGCCTCGCTTTATTTTATTCTAAAAGTCCGCTAAGCTCAGCGTCTTTCTCTGCATTTGTTTTATTGCCAGGCATTAAGCCAAGTCTCTGGGTCATCTGCTGGCTAATGTTCCCGAGCCGTTTCGTGTGCTCCGTAGCCGATTGAATGATTGTCCGATTAGACTGTTCGAACAGATCCAGCGCACTAAAGAGATCATTCATTCCGCGCTCAATGGAATCCATCTGTAATCCTGAATTCCCAAGCAGCTCGTTCGTTTTCTGCGTCGTTTCCTTCAACAACCGTGAGTTGTCCTCAAACATTTTATTTAGCGTCGCGTTCGCCGAATTGACAGCATCAATGGTTTGTACTTGATCCTCAATAGCCATTGAAATCATCGCTGATACCGTAAGTAGATTCTGCGTTTTGTCGATTGTCGCATCGACCGCATCGATGAGTTTATCATTATTGTCATTGATGATATCGGTACCCGCAATCGCTTGCTGATAGAGGATGACCATTTCCTGAAATGACTGTATACGCGTCACTACTTTACGAAGGCCTCTTTCGAGATGAACCTTACGGCCTTCATTTTCCGGCTTGCTAATCTCCGTTTCAAACAACTGCTTTAAGTTTTCGCCCATGGCAATCCGCATTTGAAGATTGTAGACCGATTCTAAAGAGTTTTTCTTCAATGTTTTCATGTAAGCCATATTTTCTTCCAGTGTTTCTTTACCATTGCGAAGCGATTGGACGATCGCATTCACGTTCGTTTTTACAGACTGATATTTGTAAATATAATTTTTCAGCGGCGTCTTTTTCATGATTTTTTCGAAAAATCCCAACTGCTTACTTTTGCTCAAAGAATCGATTTCATGACGAAGTTTCAAAATGTTGTTTTGTACTTCCGATCGTTTGCCGGACATCAATTCATTCACGGGGCGCTCTAACATGGCTAAGGATTGACCGGCTTGCTCCATGGTTTTGGCACCCATACGACCAATGGAGTCCATCAAGACTTCTAATTCCATATCATCAGTGGTAGATACTTTCTGGAGCATTTGTTTCGCTTCCTGCTCCACTCTCTGCAAATCTGCAGACTTTAATTGCACTAATTGGGTTGTCATCGTTAGTTCCTCCTTTAGTCATCAGAACGATAGCGTTGTTGGATGAGTTCCATTCGCGTTTGCAGTTCAATCAGATCTTTTTGTTCAATTGTCTCAACATACGTAGAGAGTTTGGAGTTAATATCCTTGATCCCCGTAAGCAGGAGTCGACGATTTAGCCGTTTCGCTTCTCCACCCAGCTTCAGAAAGGGGTTAATCGCGCCATTCAGGTCCTTGAAGATCAAACGTTGTATGTTATGATTCATGTTTGCATCATTTAGTTCTTTCAGCTGTGGAATTAACCGGCCAACTCTTGAAAGTAAACTAAGCGTCTTCTCTACGATTTCATTATCCAGTGTGTTCTTCTGGCCTTCGGATATCATCGTCTCTTCGATGACATGAATGTACTCGGCTATTGGACCCCAAAATGGATCAATTTCACTCTCACTTTTGCCCTGCAGCTCCGTTTCACTGCCCAGATTCGTGCTGCTTGTACTCCTCGCATTTGGCAAAGCATCACTGGCAGCATTGGGAACTTGCAGCTTTTTCACTTCCATTGAATGATTGCGACTAAGCAGGATAAGACTGCCTAATGAAAAAGTAGTTGGCACTAATAAGTTAATTGCCCCAGGCAGAAAGCGGGCAGTTATGAGACTTACAACATACCCCAAAACGGATATGCCTATAGCAACTTTAAACTTCGATTGCACCGTACATCCCCCTTTTTTCACCTAGTTGTTAATTCATCTATAGAACTATTATACATTCAAACACTAAATTCACACAAAGATTGCTGACATATCTTGTCGCCTTCTCTCCTTTTTCGATATGAAGCGCTCATTTAGCAGAAAAAAATAGTTGAGCAGGAAGCTAATCCCGCCCAACTATTCACTTTTAATTCCCTTATTTAAGCTTTAACAAATATCGTTTTAATATCCGTATAAAATTCAATCGCCGCTTGCCCCTGCTCCCGAGATCCCGAACTGGACTGCTTCACTCCACCGAAAGGTGCTTGTAATTCTACACCTGCGCTCTCCGCATTAATCCGGACCATACCGGCATCGATATCCTGCATGAACGTCAACATAGTCGAAATATCCCGCGTAAAAATCGAAGCGCTCAGTCCAAACTTCACGTCATTCGCGATTTGGATCGCCTCTTCCAGCGAATCCACCTTAATAAGAGCAAGCACAGGGCCGAAAATCTCTTCCTGCGCGATGGTCATCGAGCTGGATATGTTTTCAAAAATGGTTGGTTCAACAAAGTAACCGGCTTCCAAATCCCGCCCCAGGCCTTTTCCGCCTCCGCATAGTAATGTGCCTCCTTCTTCTACACCTTTTGTGATATAGGAAAGGACCGTGCGGAACTGATTTTCACTCGCAAGAGGACCCATCCACGTTGCAGCTTCAAAGCCGGAGCCTAGACGGATATTCTGAACTTTCTCCAGCAGCTTCATCTTAAAAGCTTCGTAAATCTCGCTATGCACGATTACTCGGCTCGTCGCTGTGCATTTCTGCCCCGTTGATTTTAAGCCTCCGCTTATAGTGGCATCAACGGCTAGGTCTAGATCCGCATCCCGTGCTACGATGACGGGGTTTTTTCCGCCCATTTCGAGCTGATACTTGGCTCCTCTTGCCAGAGCGCTTTGCCCGACTCTTTTCCCCACTGCGTTCGAGCCTGTAAATGTGATGCCTTGAATGTCCGGATGGTCCGCCATTGCTTGTCCGATGAGGCCACCATCGCCCGTCACCATATTAATGACACCGGCAGGAAGCCCTGCTGCATGGAAACATTCCATGATCAAAGCAGCGGTTACCGATGTCTCTTGTGCAGGCTTGAACACAACGGTGTTACCGTAGATCAAAGCAGGGGCCATTTTCCAGATAGGAATTGCAACTGGGAAATTCCAAGGCGTGATCACGCCAACGACGCCAAGCGGCGCACGGGACGTGAACATTAACGCGGCGTCATCCGTAGAAGGGATCACGTTACCGATACTTCGCATGCCTTCACCGGCGTAATATCGCAAAATCGCAACACCGCGCGCGGTTTCCCCTTTCGCCTCCGGGAGCGTTTTTCCCATTTCGCGGGTCATCATTTCCACAATTTCATCCAGGCGCTGCTCTACTTGATTAGCTGCCTTGAACAAGAACTCACCGCGTGCCGGGCCCGATAATTTGCGCCATCCCATCTTGGCCTCTTTGGCCGCGCCAACAGCTTCCTCCAGATCATCCAACGTTGATTTCTGGATGTAGCCCACTGTTTCATGACGGTTAGCCGGGTTCATGCTGGCTTCAACTAGGTTGCTGGAAGCGGATTTCCACTCTCCGCCTATATAATTGAGAAACGTTTGAGGTTCAAACATGGTTTAATCCCTCCCGCCTCTAAATTCGGTTAATGCCGCGAGCAGCGCTTTCACATAACCGATGGAATATGCCCAACCGACCCAGCCCATGCCGGATTTTGAAGGATTATGAGGAGCACGGTCCATTTCAAGTGAAGTAATGTGATCCGGGTTAATACATCCGTTATAGCCAACCTGATGCAAGGCTAATAAAATTTTCGCCATATTCATGTGCCCATCGTCTAAAAGCGCCTCTTCAAATGCTCCTGCCGTCGCCAGGCTGCCCCGAATGTTACGGAAGTGAACCAGAAAAATTCGATCTTTGCGCCCGTATTGATAAATTTCATCAAGAACTAACGGTGTGCCGCCTGCTTCTCCGCGAGTACCGACGCAGTACACCAAGCCAACATTTCTGCTGGGATACGCATCAATAACGCGATGAAAACCAAGCCCGCCGAATGGCGTATTATGATGCGGTGTATCAGAGGGATGAACAGCCAGATTGACATTGTACTCTTCTGCCAACGGAACCAGCTTGCCAAAGACGAGATCGAAGCGCTTCCACCAAGCGTTCAATTGTTCCACGGTAGGCGGCTGTTTGTCTGGATTCCGATGAATAGATTCCCCGCGTACCAGCGCCCCTCCTCGGTGCACAGCCGTGTATTCCTCTGAAAGATAAGGAAAGACATCGCCCGCAAACCGCTGACGAACGAGCGTGATCCCCGCTTCGCCAAAAGCTTTGATGGCATTGCTGCCATGATCCAACTGGATCTCAGATCCAGGTTCCTCCAACATAAAACTGTTTGATATATCTGGAAGCGTCACACGGTTAATGTCCATCCCATGTGATCGGATTCTTCGTCTTAACTTAATCAGTTGGTCGAGATCCGGATAACCAAGCTCCTTCACGCCGGGAAAGGAAGATCCTCGCGTAAAATCAATACAATCGACGCCAAGCTGGCACATTTGTCTTAAATCGCTATCGGAGAGATCACAAGTTGGAACTTGAATCGATACCTTCATCATTGTTCATTACCTCCTATAAGTTATTGGCAGCAGCGATCAAGTCCACGCTCTTTTTGATAATCGATTCCAACTGCGCATAATGCTCTCGTTCAACTTGCACTAGTGGTGACCGAACTTGCAAACCAACGGGCAGACCGACGATATCCATCCCCGCTTTGATCAAGGAAACTGCATAACCTTTGCGAAGCTGCCGGATCCGGTGAATCGGCAAAATCACTTCGCGATAGATCGCTTGCAGCAATTCCTGATTACCTCCGATTAGGCTCTCATGAAATTTCCTTGATACTTGAGGGATATAATTGGATATGGCCGATGAATAGGAATGGAAGCCAAGTGCATGATAGGCAGGCATCGTTAGTTCCGCCAGCGGCATCCCGTTCATCCATTGCAGCTTATTTCCAAGAGATTGCACAAATTCGATATTAAGCTCGAAGTTGCCTAACCCGTCCTTGAATCCAATGACATTTGGCAGATCTGCCAATCTTTCTAGCGTATTTAATGTAAACACCGCATTATCACGCTGATAAATAATGACTGGCAATACCGTGCTCTGAGCGATTGTCCGGTAATAGTTGTACAACCCTTCCTGCTCAGGGATGATCAAGTAAGGCGGCAGCAGCAATAAACCATTTGCTCCAATTTTTTCCGCCAGTTGGACGCGTTGGACCGCTTCCTTCAGGTTGCCCCCTGCGCCTGCAAAGACAGGCACTTTTCTAGCCGAAACCGAGACTCCAATCGTAACTAGCTGCTCATATTCTTTGATATCCAAAGATTGAAACTCTCCAGAACCGGCACAAACAAATACCGAATCCAAGCCACCCGCCAATAAAAATTGCACATTCGCCTCAAACGCTTTTTCATTCACATTCTCGTTATGATCAAACGGTGTTACCGGAAAACCCATGATCCCTGCCAACGATACATGCTTGTCGCTTCCCATATCGAACAACCCCTTTTCGTAATCTTCCACCTCATTATAGAAAACGAACACGAAGTCAGTCTTTGTAAAAACACGCCGCTTTTTTTAAAAAATCCGTGATATAATAGATGTCAGCTTACTAGAGGGGAGAAGCGCTTTCATGCTGAACCATACTGTTTATTCTCGAAGTAACCTATACCTCAACCAACATGTGGATCAGCTGCATGGTGCCTCCGCATCCATCTTTGTTCACTACTGGGGGGCAAAGCCGCAGCACAAGGGAAATAGCCCTCATGCGCATTCCTTTTTTGAAATTTGTTATGTCGTCCAAGGTGAAGGTGTTTACTTTTCAGATGGTGTAACCTATCCGCTGCGTGCTGGAACGCTTTACTGTTCCAAGCCTGAGAGCAGACACTATATACAAAGTGATGAGGGCATGCTGCTGTTGTTTTTTGCAATTGAGCCCATAGCGTCCGAATCGAGCGAAGCTTTTATTCACGATTTTCACCAATTAAGTGCTTATCCGCATTTATTCATCCCGAATGCCGAGCAAACCTCGCCAGCACTCATCTGGCAAGCGCTGCTCCTGCATGCAGCTGAGTCCGAAATTCGTTATAAAGAATCAATTGAACATCTAGCCTATACACTGGTCATGAGTTGTATCAGCTTATTTCTGCAGCACTGCCTTTCTGGTGATACGGCTTCATCCACAACACGAACAGAGCTTCAAGGCACTCTCAAGCGTGCAAAAGAATATATCCAAACTCACCTTACGAAAAAAATAGCACTTTCAGATGTTGCCCAATGCCTGCATGTGTCCGAGCGGCAGCTCTCTCGCCTCATGGCGGAAGAATTAGGGCAATCCTTCCCTTCCGTCGTCAAAACCGAAAGGGTCAAAAGGGCCGCCTATCTGCTAGGTTACACAGACATTCCGCTTAAACAAATTGCCGAAGATACCGGCTTTGAAAGCATCCACTATTTCACGCAAGTGTTCACCAAGGAAATGGGCACTCCGCCAAGCTCCTTCCGCAAAAATAGTCTTAACGCCGAAACTGTCGACGCCTGGATTCACAAATATTTAGAACAAGTAGCAACCCGATATCAAAAAATCCTGCCTTTGCATCCAAATACAGCTCTCAAACGTATACAAGATGCAAAGGAGTTGTAAATCATGATGGAATCAAGGGAACAATTGCTGCAAGAGCTGAACATTGTTAAAACGTGGGAGTCTGAGCAGAAAGATTTGTGGTTTTGGGAGAAAATCGGGCGTCTGCCATTTCAAATATTGGATCGGCTTACACCTAAAGTATTGAATAAGAAGATTAGCGAGGCTTTGAATGAACTAGGGAATTATTTGCAAGCGGGTGGCCGGTATCTCATCTCTGAAACCGGGACATTGCGCCATATTGAAGAAGTGCGTCACCGAAGCGAAGGTAATCATCAGGCCCATACACAGATTGCTGATATTCAAGACGTGGAGACACTTCCACTACGGATCCTGGATCAAGCAGCAGATGAGATTATTCACAATCGGACGAAGTTAGCCACGCTCCAAGGAGCAACGACAGGAATTGGCGGCATTCTGACTCTGGCCATCGATGTTCCAGCCATTCTCGGCCTGTCTTTGAAAACCATTCAAGAACTGGCTATCTGTTATGGCTATGATCCCAAAATCAAGCAGGAACGCATCTTCACGATCAAATGCATGCAATTCTCTTCAGCGGATATCGTCGGCAAGAAAGCGATTCTTGATGAGCTCAGCGACTATGCGGCAAATGATCAAGCAGATGTGCAGATGATTTCACAGCTGCAAGGTTGGCGGGAAGTTTTTGCTACTTATCGCGACAATTGGGGTTGGAAGAAACTGTTCCAGTTGATTCCTATTGCCGGTATCCTCTTCGGCGCTTGGATTAACCGTGGCACGCTTAAAGACGTAGGCGAATCTACAAAAATGCTGTACCGGAAGCGTAGAATTCTTGAACGCTTACGCGATTTAGACAATCAAAACATTGAGTAGCACCCAACCCTATTGAAACTAATGGAGTCTCCCTTCGTATTAAAAATTAAAACGATTGGAGGCTTCCTGACAAATGATAAAATATTTGCTAAAAAAGCTATTAGGCTCCATTTTCCACTCCAAACACCGAGGTTATCGTCACAATAGCAGTCATCGAGTCCATTACGGTCGTCGTCATTCTTCATCCGATCGGTACTACGGTAACGGACACAGCCAGCAAGGTCATGGTTATTACCGAAACAGACAACATAGTTCAAGTTAACACTAAGCCGCGAAAGTGGCTTTTTTGTTTGCTTTCATGAAGAACGATTTATAGCTGCTCCAGGATTGTATTCACCTCATCGATGAATGCTTGCGTACTCGTATAAGCAGGATCTATCTGAAGCAGCTTGCGAATCATTCGTTTCGTCGCCGGTGAGAGATCAAGCTCCTCCTCCCAGCCTTTGGCGCTTTCCTCAAGTACATCTGTCGTCTCAAAGGTTGAATACAGCATGAAGAGCAAAAAGTGACCGATTGCATACTGATCGGACGTCACCTCAGTAGCCCGTCGCCGTTGCAGCGCTTCCCCTTCTACATACTCAATTGGTTCCCCGATTCGTGAAGCTAAGCCAAAATCAATTAAATAGATGCAATCCCCCTGCAGAATGACATTAGGAATCCGTATATCACGATGGACAAAACCTTGTGTGTGCAGATAGGACACCACTGGCATTAGCTTGCGAATCAGGCTTATGGCTTCTTTTTCTGAAAACTTCGCGCCTCTTTCAAAAATCAAATCTTCAACCGTTTGCCCTTTCACATAATCCATGAGCATGAACATCTGTTTATTTTCCTTAAAAAAGGCTAGACATCTTGGTATGGATGGATGTTGCAGCTGCTGCATGATTTCGATCTCCTTTTGCAACAAGTCGCGTCCCAACTTCCCTTTGCTCGGCTTCGCTTGCTTAATTACGAGTTCTGCACCAGTCCTGATGTCCTGGCACAAGTAGGTTAACCCGTAACTTCCCATACCAAGAAATCGCAGGATACGATACTGAGCTTGAAGCAATGTCCCATCTTGCAACGGATAATCGATCCAAGCGGCATACACTTTTTTCACATAGGCAAGCAATGCCATAATCGCTCCTTATTATCCATTAGTTTTCATCAAGTTTCTTGATTTTTTGTTGAAATCGCAAACAGCCGTAGACTAGCAATAAAACACATATGAATTCAAGGGGAACCAAGAAAGTAAATGTGTTTCCGATGAGTTGTGAGTGTGGTTCGGAGAACAGTTTAGGTGCATTTATGAGTAACAGCGCCAAGTTGGCTAGTGCTACAACGCTTAAAGTGAGTTGTACTCTTTTGAATAACAGCTTTAACGATAAGCGGTCCGTATAAATATCATACGATTCGCCTTCACGAAACGGCTTTCTGAAATAATGCCAGCCAAACAGAGAATCTACGTGCTCCCAACCTGAATCCTCAAAAAGAGCCTTATATTCATCGAGGTTATTTTTGCCGCTGATTTTTTGGTAATCCATTCGGTAAACATAGCGAACCGCGCTATTTTTCTCAAAACGATTGCGGAATACCCCCGGTTTGACTAGGTGTAGGCCTTGTGCAGACAAAGAAGTGAACCACGACTCATCCTTCTCATAATTCCATACAAATGAAAATCTAGTCCGATATTCGAATTGGTTACTTAGCGTATTGGTCATCATTAGCACGCCCTCTCTCCTACTCTACATTTGCGATGGCTGATCTTGCATTCGACAGCAGTTCTTCCATTCGATCCATCTCAGCTTTTAATACATGCCTGCCCAGCTCCGTTATCGCGTACAGCTTGCGACGCGAATCAACACTCGCTTCCGTCTCTAACGCGTGCTCGATTAACCCTTTTTTCTGCAGCGTGTTTAATGCTGTGTACAAAGTGCCTGCACCTATGCGTACCCTGCCGGCGCTCATCTTTTCTACATCCTGCATCATCGCGTAACCATGTGCCGCACGGGGATATAAAGTCACTAAAATATAGTAAAATGCTTCCGTCAATGGCAGCAGATCTTTGGAAACCTCCATATGGCTCCCACCTCCATCCAATCCATATTTATATCGCCTTCAGTTATATCGAATTTCAATGTATCGTATATCGATATAATAAATCATGATATATCGCATGTCAATATAGTTAGCGATAAAAAAACCGTCAGAGAGGCACCGATCCTTCTGACGGTCCTTTGATGTTCAGTTAAGAGTTCGGCTGCATGCGGAGCTTTTTCCGTTTCATAAGTGCCAGTAAAAACAGGATAAGCGGACCTGCTACCATGAAAATCGGGAAAATGTAAGGAGCAGCTACTTTTACAGGAAAAATGACGGAAATCTCCTCATAGTTAAAGGGTATTAATGTGGCTAACAAGACGATCGCCGATATCACCCATGTCATTTTTCTCCAGTCTTTCAAACCCAAAAGCTGTGATGTGCCGTAGCTTGAAACAAATAGATATAGCGATAATTTAGTAAAAACACTCATAATCCAAATCGTTACAACGATCGCATCCAGGTTTTCAATGATACCGCCGATGGAAATCGATCGAACGATCATGAGCATTGGATACGTGTAATTCGCGGCCACGTTGTGTCCAAACATTAAGATGCTAAAGATAACGGATATCAATGTTACGATACCGGAAAGCATTACGCCTCCTACCGCATGGCGGACAATCTGCTTCTTCTGCACGACAAAGGCAATCAGCATAAGCAGCATGATGCAATCGCCTAAAAAAGCAGCCGCTGGCAGCGAACCTTTCATCAATGCCAGCAAACCATTATCGATATAAATCGGCAGCAGCCGATCCCTGTCCAGTTGATTAATGGCCAAAAACATAGGCCCTATAACGCCAATTAATATGATCGGGCCCGTTAGTTCACAAATTCGTGCAATCACACCAACACCATGCACAGTCGGATAGATCACAACAAGAAACATGGGGATTTGGATTAAAAAAACCGGCGTTCGGGGCATGATTGTCCCTGTAATAAACAAACTAAATTGTTTTAATATGACGGTAAGAATGACGATCCAAACCAGCAAATACATCACCGAAATCACACCGCCAAACCATTTTCCAAGCAAAATCCGGTTAAATTCAATGAGTGTTTTATCCGGAAAAATGGAAGCCAGCTTCCCGCAAATATAGGCGATTCCTATCGCCACCGCGGTAGAAACAATCAAGGATATCCAGGCATCCTGATTGGCCAATTGAATAGCTGGCGCCGTTGTCAATAAAATGGTCATAATGACTTGCGTGCTTACCATCATCCAGAATATTTGGCGAGTCGTTAAAACCATGTCACTCATCGCTAACCTCACCTCTTCTCTGATATACAGGAATATTGGCAACTCCTGGCCCCTGTATAGTGCTATCAACTTCCACTTGCATCTCCATACTTTGGAATATGGAAGTCCACTCGCCCTTCTTGTCTCTCCATATTAGTGGATATTTTTTGTGAAATGCCCTTGCAAATCCTACAACATCAGCTTTTTGCTCCGTTTGCAAACGATGCAGGGTATGTAACATAATTTCCTTCATTGCTTGATTAAAAGGTTCCTCAATGCGTCTCATGGCATCGTTGCCTTTTGCTATATTAATTGTGCTTGAGTTCTGAATGACATTTCCATCCAACGTTAATTTCACTCTCATTTTCCAAACGCCGTTTTCAATCGAAGGGTACAGTCGAATTTTGGTATGCATGATCTTGATGACAATGTTACCGCCGTCTAATTTTTGAGTCATGGTTATATTGCGTCCAAGATCTTTTGGTCTTAGTAAGCGAACTCCCATGATGTCTTCAGGACTTAGAAAGCCTTTCAGTTTCTGCTTTTGGATGACGGACATTCCTTCGACAGTTAGAATCTGCTTTTTAGCCTTATTTGTAATTAGGGTGGCAGGTGCGACCACCGGTAAAAGAAAAGATTGCGATTCAGCGCTTAACAGTTCCTCCACTTCGTGCATGGTTGAAGAATGGTTTACTGGCTTCTGAGAAAGTTTAATTAAGGTTTCATAGGTATTAGGATCCACTTGCGACTCCAACAGCTGCCTGGCGGTCCCTTTGCAGATAAAGAAGTTGGACTGCTCCCGCGTCTGGATATCTCTGAATAAGAAATCAAACTCATCACTCAAGCCTTCTCTTGCCAATTCCTCCCCAAAAAAGAAGGCTTTCGCATGCCCCCAAGAAAAAAAACGAGGCAATTTTTTTTGCAATTCACTTAAAGCATCTGCCATGGATTTGCCCACCGATGACATGGTGTATACATTACCTTGCCCCCCGCCATTGCCCTCATTACTTGCCGAGGCTGGATTCGGAATAAAGACTTGAACGGTCATTTCGATTTCATCTTCATCTTTCATGTCTACTCCTGCGGAGATAATCAAGGCCATGTCATTGACCTCCACACGATCCCAGCAGCCTGTAGTCATAAGCAGTACTAATACAAGTACTGGGAAGCCAATCCGATGCCTCAATTCTTTACCCCTCCTTCCATCCTGCATCATTACTTTGTATCCGGTTTATCGCCCTGTCTTTTGATATTGCCCTCACTATAAAACAACGGTCGCGTTTTCAGTTTATTGATAGGAGCCCTGAAAAGCACATCCTTAATACCGCTTAGGGAAATTGGAGCTAAAGGAGCCATGTAGGGAACTCCAAATGAACGAAGTATACAAAGATGGCTTATGACTAACAACAGCCCCAGAATTAGACCAAATAACCCCATAATTCCTGACAAAATCATAATGGGAAATCGCAGGATTCGGAGCGCAATGCTTGCTGAGTACTGAGGCATCATAAAGGATGATATCCCGGTAATGGCAACAACCATGACCATTGGCGCCGAGACAAGGCCGGCTTGTATAGCCGCCTGGCCAATGACAAGCGCGCCAACGATACTGACTGCAGAGCCGACTTGCCTTGGAAGTCGAATACCTGCTTCACGCAGCGCTTCAAACGTAATTTCCATAATGAGTGCTTCCACCAAGGCCGGGAACGGAATTTCTTCCCTCGATTTGGCCACGCGCAGGAGCAAAGTTGTCGGCACCATCTCCTGATGGAAGGTTAGAACCGCTACATATACAGCAGGTGCGAGCATCGCAATGAGGAAAAACGTGTAACGGAGCCAACGAATCAACGTTCCGATTAAATATCGCTGATAATAATCCTCAGGTGATTGCATCATGGACCAGAACGTAGCCGGGACGATCAGCACGATAGGCGTATTTTCGGTCAGAATAAGAATACGTCCCTCCAGTAAGCTTGCTGCAGCCACATCGGGGCGTTCTGTTGCTTGTATTTGTGGAAAAGGCGAATACGTATTGCCCTCGATCAATTCCTCGATGTATCCGCTCTCAAGCACACCGTCAATGTCGATCTGCTCTATTCGCTCTGAAACCTTGCTGATAATATCAGGCTTCGCGATACCATGAATATAAGCTATTGTGACTTCCGTTTTAGAATAAGTCCCCACCGTGAAGGTGATGAACTTTAACGCCGGCGTCTTTAATCTTTTTCGAATTAATGAGGTATTGACCGTTGTCGATTCGATAAAACCTTCTCTTGAACCACGGACAACAGATTCGGCTAGCGGCTCTTCAACAGCACGTGTATCGTACTTCATAAGTCCAATCGTTAGAGCGCCTGGTACGGTATCAATGAAGACAACGGATCTGCCTCCCAGGACGTCGTGGAGGACTTCACCAATGGTTTGGAGCCCATAGACATCAGACACATTGACATAATCTTTATAAGTTTCGATCGAACTTGCTGAGTCTGCTTTCGAGTTCTTTAGCGGGGTAAGCACATTTCCATCAAGAAGTTCCACATCCACAGCGCCGCGGAGATACAGCATACAGGCGTTCAACCCGTTGTGAGTGTGAAACTGAGTGAATAATACATCTGCACAATCTGTAAAGTAGGTTCGCAATATTTGCAAGTTACCGGAAAGTTCGGCCGAGACAGCGGTCTGATAGGCTTCTTTCTCGACACTTAGCTCCCTCGGAATCTCCATCTTCATGCCAAACTCTCCTTAATCACGCACTTTTTACATATTGTTATGCGCTTAAAGTTATTGGAATATTCAGGTTGATGTGGAAGGAACATTGAGTTCTCAAATGGCAATATAAAAAACCTCCCTAATTGATTAGGAAGGTTCCGCTCTCAAACTTCTTTCATTTGCATCGCTTTCTCCAAAATGACCGTGTCATACAGCTGTGATACCGTACTTGCACGACTTTGTGTCCACCCTGGCAAGTGATTCCCCTCCGGCCACGTATAATTAAACAGCGATTTTAGCCCATTGCCGTATCGGATCGAAATTTTCACACGACTGCTTGCTAATTGTCTCAAATCCTCAAGAACCTCCTGCTTATTGGCCACATGTGAAGCCACAATAATATGCGTTGCCTCTTGGACAAAGGCCAACTCTTTCAATGGTTGGTGGGTGAAACTCACACGATTTATCCTGTCGCTCATTGCCGCTGCTTGCTCAGCGAGTTCTACCGCTTCCTGGTCTAAATCTTGTCCTACCACTTCTGCACCGGTCACTTGGGCAATGATTAGCGCAGAGACAGGGAACGCTCCTGAGCCAATAAACAACACTTTGCTTTGTTGAACAATCTGTAAACATGCTACTTCGGAACGAACGGAATCTGATAATAAATCCATATACTTGCTTTGCTGAATTTCATCCTTTTCCCCATGTCCTGCTTGATATTTCTCCAATACACGCAAAGCACGAATGGACGCTTCCCTCACATTTCGCGAAAGTTCCTGCACTTCAATATTCGACTGCCATAAAGGCCAGTTTTGAATATTCTCCTCTTTATATATAAAATCACTTAGGTCATCTAATTTATTTTTCAACATCGTGTAACACTTCGGAAAGGCGCTGGTATAAGATGTTATTTGCCTAATTTCAAACTCCAGCAATTTCAAACTTAAAATAAACTCGTATTCCTCTAGCATGGATCCCCCTCCTTTTTACCTACTGATAATACATATCTGACTATTCTAGTGAAAAGTACAGAAACCAGGGGAGGGCGTGAATTTATTTTTGGATGAAAAAGGGGACTTTTTACGGCTACATTTTTCGCTTTTTCCATGGGTAATATCTAGTATAATAGTGGTTAAACGTGTAGATTTCCGTATCTTATTGGGGGGCAAGATGAGTAGACATATGCATACAAGCCAACATACTGAAATTATTTTTTATAAACCTGAACATAAAGCCGCTTTGGAATCGTTCTACTTGCCAGAAGACCAAAAACAGTTCACTGGCATGCCTAAAGAGATGCTTCAAATCGCCTTGGAGGATAAACACCGTTTTCCTGTTGTTATTGTTTCGAATGATAAGCCCGTTGGATTTTTTATTCTATATGACGGAGAAGAACGATTTGACTATTCGGATCATTCGAATTCCCTTGTGTTTCGCGCTTTTTCAATTAATCATGCAGATCAGGGGAATGGTCATGCCAAAGCAGCGCTCCTGCAGCTGAAAGAATTTACCCAGCAGCATTTCCCGGAAGTAGAAGAAATTGTACTAGCTGTAAATTTGAACAATCTTCCCGCACGACAAGCTTATTTAAAAGCAGGTTTTAGAGATGATGGCCGCACAAAAATGGGCCGAAACGGTCTTCAGCATATCCTGGTTCTGCCGATCGAAAAAAAGAGGAGCTGCCTTTAAGCAGTCTCCTCTTTCTATGTTGTCTTCTTCTACTTCTCGTAATGGAGTAAAACGTTTCCTGAGCGAAAGCTCCTCGTTTCCTTCAATTTCAGGTTTTGTCTTCCACTCGCATCATGAAATAAAGGTTTTCCCGAACCCAGAACGACCGGAGTGACCACAAATAAATATTCATCGATGAGTTCCGCATTAAATAGCTGCTGCACAATCGATCCGCTGCCAAAAATGACAATGTCCGCTCCATCTTCTTGCCTGATCTCTTGAACGAATTTGGCGATATCCCCATTCACTAACCTGGAATTCTCCCAGCTAGCACGTTCCATCGTCGAAGAAAAGACGATTTTGGTCATCTCGTTTAATTCATTCGCCATCGCCCGAGCCCCTGCTGGTGCATTCGGATTATTGGCCACTTGGGGCCAATAACCTTCAAACATCCGGTAGGTCGCTCTTCCGAAAAAAATCGTATCCGGATTCATCATCTCATGCGCGGCTTTGTCGACTTCAGGATCATGGATAAACCAATCGATTTCCCCATTTATCCCCTTATAAAAGCCGTCTATAGATACTCTGTTAAACATAATTACTTTTCTCATGCGTGCCTCCCTATTCCTGACCTGTCACCTTTATCGTTGTATAGTAACTTCGTCAATTAAGGGCATTTTCCTCCGTTTTGCCTGAATGACTAAATAAAGGCTGGTCAGCACCGCGCCTATCGTTCCACAAATAATATCTGTCATCGTATCCACCAAGCTGCCGTTTTGCGAATTCAATCCGAACCAATGATCCGTCGTGAACTCATATATTTCCCAAACTCCTGCCATCGCTACAGAAAAAAAGAGGCTTAGCCATATCGCGACCTTTGCGCTTGGCGTGACGGATTTGTTCTCTAGATCGCTTGCTTTCCCATAAATAAGTAAGCCCACAAAACAAAGGATGACACCTGAAAAGAGATGCTCAACTTTATCCAAATAGGGTACGACACTATAAAATCCGAATTCATTTGCCAAAAACATCGTTATGAAAATGAACAGCAGCACACAGAACCTAAGCGCCGGAAACATCGTGCTCTTGGTCAGCTTGACAACCCCTCTGATCAACAGCAGTACCACTGCAATCAAGACGGCCTGCCACATTTTCGGCGATATCCCTTTAATCAGAAAATATACAAAACATACGGCCGCAAGCACATACAACGCCAGTTCAAAAAGATCGTTTCCTCTGTCTTTTCGCATAAGCTTATGCATCGCCATCTCCCATTTCATATAGAAATAATTACTATCTACTCTGTAAAAAGTATATTATTCCCAGATTGAAGGTAGTCATACGAGTAGTAGCAAGTTTAGTTATAACCAACTTATACCGTTGACGAACTAAATCCTGAAATTTATATTGGAAATATCTGAATGACATAGAAAACTAGCAAAAGGAGGACAACCTTTGCCGGAACCTCATGAATCTACAGCTGTTTCCAACGATGATTATCGCCAACTTAGGGCGGATTGCGAAAACTGCTTTGGTCTATGCTGTGTAGCGCTGCCCTTCTCCGCCTCTGTCGACTTCGCGGTTGACAAACATGCCGGCCAGCGCTGCCATAATCTAGGTCATAACTTTCGCTGTGGTGTACACCAGGATCTAAGAGAAATCGGTTATCGCGGATGCACCGTATATGATTGTTTTGGCGCTGGTCAACAAGTCGCTCAAGTGACTTACAGCGGTAAAGACTGGGTGAAAGCCCCCGAAACGGCGAAACAAATGTTTGAGGTGTTCCCTATCATGAGGCAGCTGCATGAGCTGCTCTGGTATTTAACCGAAGCGCTCGAGCTCGAGCAGACGCAGTCTATACATGAAGCGCTTCGTTCAGTAAGGGATGAGACGGAACGACTCACAGCCCTAAGTTCTGAAGCGCTCTTGAAACTTGACATTGCGGCACATCGTGCGAATGTGAATGTCTTGCTCCTGCAGACGAGCGAGCTCGTAAGATCAACTGTGCAGCGTCAGCTGAAAACTTCCCGTGGGCGTCATAAGAGCTACGGACGTGGTGCGGATCTCATTGGCGCCAACCTCCGAGGCGCTGATCTAAGAGGCGCGCATTTGCGTGGCGCCTATCTGATCGCTGCGGACCTGATAGAGGCAGATTTTCGATCAGCGGATCTCATTGGGGCTGATTTCCGGGACGCCAACTTGAGTGGCGCTGACTTTACAGGAAGCCTCTTCCTCACGCAGTTCCAAATCAATGCCGCAAAGGGTGATTCGCAGACCAAGCTGCCGAAATCGCTCAGCCGGCCGCCTCACTGGAGCGCCTAGACACAACGAAAGGCTGGGCTAGAATGTCTTTTCAGACTCTAGCCCAGCCTTTATTCGGTCAACTTACTTCCATTTCTGAGCTTCTGGACCTCTGAGTTTGATGCCGCTTCTCTTCTGGTAGAGCTCATTCGCAGCCTTCAGCGCATCGTTCCCGCCTTTGGACTTCCACTCTTCGATAACCTTCGGCCAATCGCTGATCGGCTCTTTGCCATACACCATTTTAACCATATGTGTGAGTAGTACGGCAGGCGCTGTATCGGATAAAGGTGCTATGTCCGGATTTTTCTGCATAGCTTCCAAAATCGGATCAAACTCCAAGCCGCCACGTCCTTCAATCGGTAAAACGGTCTCAAACGTTTTGAGTAGATCCTTCCCATCCTGCGTTGTGTTCAAAATTTGCTTGCGGAACGCATCGTCCTTGACCATATGAAGGAAACCGCTCAGATAACGCTGTTCGGATACCTCCGCATCCGTTTTCGGCTCTGTCGGCAGCGTCAGGTCGAACCACTTGTCAGCCTCTTCCGATGTTTGCCATTCGAAGAACTTAAGAATGCCTGGAATTTTATCCTTCGCTGTTTTCGCATTGATTAAATAGGAACGTGCACCGGATGAATATAAATATCCACCGCCCTTGCCGTCTGGACCAATCGGAGAAGGAATAATTTTGATTTTCGCATCAGGCACGGCTTGCTTTAATTGCGTTTGCCACTGCAGCAGCTCCTGCGCGTTCATTTCCCACATGCCGGCTTTCCCTGATAAAATGATGTTTTTGAAATTGGTTGGATTAATGGTTGCAAATTCTTTATGAATCAACCCTTCGTCAAACATCGTTTTGTACGTTTGCAATGCCTTCTGCATGTTTTCTGAATCAAAAAATTTCGGCTGTACTTTCCCGTCAACGACCTCAAATTGGCTGAGGTACGGGTAAACATCGTAAGCGCCAAAGAATATATCCGCATATTTAAAATCTTGACGTCCCATGAACGGATGCTCTACACCTATTTTCTTAAAAGCGCGCAGCATGTCCAGGTACTCATCAACTGTTTTCGGATCCTTCGTGATCCCGGCTTTCTGCATCAAATCTTCGCGCACCCAAGTCGCTCTTCGGGAAGGCTGGGAAATATATTCCGGAATCGCATATATTTTACCGTTCAGCGTAACTTCGTCCCATGCCGCTTGCGGAATTGTCTTCACCAAATTTGGCGCGTACTGTTTAATAAGGTCATTCAATTCAAGAAAAACGCCTGCTTGAACGGAACCTGCAAGCTCTTTACCACTCGTACTGGCTCCCGCCTGCACGACGTCTGGAATGTCGCCTGTTGCAAACATTTGAACCATCTTCTTCTCAAAATCGGCATGCGGCACTAAACGAATATCCAGGTCTGTATTCGTTTTCTTCTCCAGCTCTTTCACCCATTTGTCCTCGTTCAAATTCGCTGCTTTTTCTACATAATCAAAATTCAAAGTTCGCAAGGAAATGCTGAATTTCGTTGGTCCTTGCGGCACAACAGGTGCTGCGCTCGCCGTTGCAGGTGAAATCGCAGATGCCGCAGGCGCCGGCTTATCTGTATTGGAGCTGCAGCCAACCAATCCGGTTGTTAGTACAAAAGCCATCGTACATGCCATCCATTTTGACCTTCTCATCGTACCCCTCATTCCTTTACATGTTATGATAAAACGAAAGCGCCAAGCGCTTTCAGTTCAATCCAGAATCGTAGATCATCCGGCTCATAAATGTTGGCATGCACCCTGTTGTAACCGCTTCCAGCGGTTTCTATTTTCATCGTATACGAATCCGCGCGAACCTCATATAGGGTTCCTTTAGGGGAAGTCGGTTTTTTTTTAGGTTTTACTTGTCTCCCACACGAAAATGAAAAGGGCTGTCTGAGAAGATCATTTCTGACCTTTCCAGACAGCCCATATGCTTATTTTGGATTAAATAATGCCCAATCCGACTCGGTATAATTGCCCATGTACCATAAAGAAATACCTTTTAACCCATAATACTTCGCAAGCCATACCTTTTTATCCACACTGGCCGTATCTTCATAATAAATATCGTGGCTGCCACGATCATCTTGGAAAGAGATCTCCCTCAGAAAATAAGGCAGGCTCATCGATTGATTAACTCCTGGTGTTGCAAGTCTTTTTTCAACAGCTTCTATCTCCGGATTGTACAGTTCAGCAACTCCGTTTGCTGTGATCCATTGATTAGCCTGCTTAGATATCCCTAGCACCAGTTTTTCTTTGGGAACAATCGCTAATGTGCGTTTCACCGCATCGTTCACCAACGGCAATGGAGCAGAAGGAAGTTTACTGTCATTATGCGTAAAATCATAAGCCATTAGAACGACAGTATCTGCTAAAGCGCTAATTTCTTTTAGATCATAACCTTTATAGTAATAATCAGGTTGAACCGTCACCGTTAGTGGGTAGGTTGGAATTGCCGCCTTCAATGCTTTCAGAAATTGACTATAGTCAGGTGCACTAGTTGCGTCCATTAGCCCTTCAAAGTCGATGGTTACTCCAGTAAATCCATATCTGGCATCAGTAAGAACCCCTTTTAAAGATTGGATAAACGCTTTTTGCGCGGGCTCGTCCTTCAAGAAATCCTTCAGATTTTTCTCACCGTAATAAACCATTAAATTTTTCTGAATGTTGGCTGCATTCGCTGTCTGAACAACCTCCTCCCAGCCGGTAGGAATACGGTATTCGGTCGTTGCTGTCTCCAATTGGGCATTGCCAGGCGCTTCGTATTTCAAATGCGACCATCCGAACGTAACTTGATCGAGCAGCGGCATGTGGTTGATGGCAGGATAAGAATTAATCGCATAAAAACCTACCGTATCTAATTCACGAGTGTCTACTTCTGTCTGAATCACACGATAAATGATGGCAGCCGCTTCTTTGCGTGTCAGGGATTGCTTCGGGTGAAAACCCGTCTGATCGCCTTCCATAATCCCTTGATTGACCGCAAAGTAGGCAAATGAAAGCAGATTCTGATTCAAGGCGTCGCTATCGGCAAAATTTCTCTTCTCCTTCTCGTCGTGCCAGCCTTGAAGCGTCCAATGGTTACGAGACTCGGCAGTCTGAGCATCGAGCAGCGCTTTACCGACAATGCTGGCCACTTCTTCTCGGGTTATCGCATGTTCCGGGTGAAACTTGCCCTGCGAATCCAGCATAAAATCAAGCCATTTCCGCTCATATGCCGCGGATACGAATGGGTATGACCATCGGCCCCGTTCAACATCGACAGGAGCTCCCGCCACTCCAGAGACAGAAGCGGAAGCAACTTCCACCTGGTTAGCATTCATCAGCAATTTAATGAACGCCTCACGCGTTAGAGTTGCTTCCGGTTTGTATGTCAAATCCGAATAGCCGTCAATAATACCGAGCGCCGATAACGAATAAACTTCATTTTGAAACCAATCCTCATTGGTAACATCCGTAAACGGTTTTAAGGAAACGTCATACGCATAGGCGGTCCCTGCCGAGGCCAGTACGAACAGCGCAGCAGTTTGAACAACCGCTTTTTTTAACATAGACAATAGCATTCTCTCCCCTCTGTCCTAATTTGACGTTAAGAGAGAGAATTAGTTGCACAAAATGTCTAAAACCTTACGGCAGCAGATTCTTTTCGTGTAAATGATCAAAAATAATTTGAACCACGCGTGAGACTCGATCCCTGTCTTTATAAGACAGCCATTCCAATTCATCAATTTCGGAAGCAGGACGGAGTTCGCCGTCATAATCTGCCGTATAACAAGCCATTTTCACGACAATACCCTCTGCCTTACCGTCTGCTTGCGCTTCGAAATTCCCGAAATGCGCCACTGTCTCCGGCTTAATATGTACCGAAAGCTCCTCCTCAATTTCCCGGATCAACGTCTCGGTATCCGTCTCCCCAGGGTCTCTTTTGCCTCCAGGCAAATAATAGAGTTCTTTCCCCTTCGAACGTGTCCCCAATATTTGTCCATCCATGATACGGATCAGCGCAATCTTATCAATAAATGTCGTCATCTCATTTTCTCCTTATCTTGAAACTCTATTTTCTATTGATGCGTATTAAAACAATACCAAACCAAAACAGATTTCTCAAATTACACGGAAAAGGAAGTGATGATTAATGAGAAAATCCATGCTGCTTTTCGTAGTACTTTCATCCATGATGATAGGAGCGTGTTCGTTCCTGGACGGGGCGAATCAATCAGTGGATTATGTGAAGCAAGCCACGGCGCATATTAACAAACTAAGTACATTCGCTGAAGAAGCACCACAACTAATCAAAGACGCTGCTACGAATCCTGAAACTAAGCAAAAACTTGAAGATCAACTACTCGCGTTAAAAACGGAAATCGAACAATTTAATTTGAAAAGTGTTCCTGCTTTCGCTAAAGATATTCACCAGCAACTAGTTGAGAAAAATAAAGTTTTGTTAGATGAAATTAATCAAGTGGTAGTAAATGGACACTTGGTGCTCGACAAACTGCAAAACTCTCAAATCCTTGCTACAATTACGGACATCACGGGGTTAATCAATCGTATTTCCAATTTAGGCAGTTAACAAAAAAGAGTTAAGCGATTTATTTTCGCTTAACTCTTTTTAACTTTTTATTATCGAACGTATTACTCCTTTTTAGCTTCGTAATGAAGTACCAGCACGCCCGAAGGAAGTATCTTGGAAGATAGGAGATTCAAGCGTTTGGTCGCCTTATCTTCTTGAAATAATCGCGTACCGCTCCCTAGCACAATGGGACTAACGGTTAATCGGTACTCATCGATTAAATCCAAATCCATAAACGTGTGTGCGATGCTTGGGCTGCCGAAGATGACAAGGTCTTTTCCCGGTTGCTGCTTGAGCTTTCCGATTTCCTCTGCAATATTCTCGTTAATGAGCGTTGTGCGGTTCCATTGAACTTCCCTTAGGCTTTTAGAAATCACAATTTTCTCAACGTCCTCAATCCAATTCGCATGATCAATATCATGCTGCGTGCTTTCAGGATCGTTCAGTACAGTAGGCCAATAGCTCTCCATCATCTGATACGTTACGCGTCCATAGATGGGAGATCCCACAGTCTTAACGATCTCATCCGCAGCGTCCATCAAATCTTGGTCATAAGAGATCCAATTCAATTCCCCATTCGGTCCAGCTACAAAACCATCTAGCGATACGTGCACGAATAAAACCACTTTTCTCATTGTCATTCTCCTTTAGTTTGATAGTCTCACTTCATTTTAGTGGATTCAAACTAAAAGACACAACATCTCATGAATTTCTATCACATTTTCAAAAAAAATTTTTTATCGCGGATAGTTAGAAGATCCCGGATATTTGACGACCGGCCATTTTTCTTTGCGCAGCATATGGATAAGCTCAGGTCCAACATGCAAATTGCCTTTCACAAGCTCCTGCGGCGTGAGTGCCATCAACTGGTTTAGTGAAACATCTTCAAACAGGTTGCTTTTAAATATTTCAAGAAACCATAGGGATTCTGTTCCTGTATTTTGAATATAATGCCCCGAAGCAAATGGCACATAACCGACGTCACCTGCCCGGTAGTCAAACGTCCTGGCGTTGCCACTGCCAAGAACCACCGTCATGCGTCCCTGACCTGCGAGGTAGTACTGCCACTCATCGTTATTAGGATGCCAATGCAGTTCACGCATAGCACCTGGTTCTACTTCGACGAGGGCTGCCGCAATTTTTTGTGAGATGGGAAAATTTCTTGAGTCTACGATTCGTACGCTTCCGCCGGGTGTTTTGATCGGTGTTTGAGCTAACAGTTGGTGTTTGAAACTTAAGGGAATTGTACCGTAAGGGGATTGCACTTTCTCACTTTCGAGCGAGCCGGGAACTTTGTCTTGATAAATGTAGACCTGATGATTTGGAATATGGTCAAATGCACTTATGGGAACACCGAAATTCGCAGACAATACATCTTTGGGCGTATGAGCAAACCAATCGGAAATCGATAACGTATGAAGGTCAGAGAAGTTGCCATCATCGAAAACAAGCAGGAATTCGCAATGCTCCAACCCTTGAATCGAATGTGGAAGCCCTGGTGGGAAATACCAAAGATCACCTGGACCGACATCGGCAATAAAATTCCGCCCTTCTTGATCTATTGCCGTAATACGCGCACGTCCGAGCAGCATGTAGGACCACTCCGCTTGTTGGTGCCAATGCAGCTCCCGGACACCGCCAGGTGTTAGACTCATATTTACACCGGCCAACGTCGTCGCGATCGGTAATTCTCTCGCTGTAATTTTCCGCGACCACCCACCGTGGTTTAACGTCAAGAGAGTGTCAGAGAATGAAAACTTCAAGTTAGGCACTAATCCGGCATCGGTTATAGGTGGAACCAGCATATTGGGGTTTTCCTTATCCCGCATGATATCCCTTGGACCTGTGTCGATTCCACCGGCGCCGTCATAACGGATGGGCTGTGGTACTATGCCGTTCATGCCTTGATTCCGTTTGGGAGAATCCATGGTACACTCCTTTCTTCAGTGGCGATTATGATATCTCATTCTAAAAAATATATGTATCGTGCTGGCTGTACATGCTTGCACCTCAATCAATAAAAGTCCTACTAAGTTGCAATTTTCTAGCAACAACTCGAAGAAATACAAAAAGGCTATGATGAACTTCTTCATCATAGCCAACCTTTTGAAACCTAAACCACACCCATACGAAACCGGTAACCGAACAAAATTTCCCGTTCCACGCCACCAAAAACCTCAGCTACCAGCTCGCGGAAAGCTGAGAACTCCTCGCGCAATTCCTCTGCACCTAGCTTCAGCGCGGTTTGCAAACCTCCCTGGCTGAAAGCCAGATTCGCATAACGCTCGGCATCGCACGTTTCCCAGTTATGAAAGACGATCTCCCTCGCATATCGAAATAAGCCGGAGTCGCGAATTTGCTGCAAATGCCCCTCTTTGTCCCATTTGTGGGCTTGTTGCTCACTCGGAGCCAGTTCTAACGCTCTAGCATCGCCTAAAGCGAGGAGCCGCTTGTACTCATCTTCAATCCTCCAGTCAAGCGCCGGCGGCCAATCACAGTCGTAAGCAGCGAAAATCCCTCCGGGACAGAGTACGCGAGCGAACTCACGCAGTGTGCTTTGCGGCTCCATCCAATGGAAAGATTGCGAGCAAGTAATAACGTCAGCGGACGCAGAAGGCAGTTCCAGTTCATGCGAAAGCCTTTTGACAAACTGCATATTCTCAGGTTTATGTATCGCTTCCCACTTGCTAACGGCAACAGCGCGCATATCGTCATTGGGCTCAACGCCAATGATTTGATCGGCTTCATCAAGCCATATAAACGTTGAAAGACCTGTGCCGCAGCCTACGTCAACAACGGTTTGCGGTTTATGCTGCAAGTACGTTGTTATCAGCTTAACGACCTCCTGCGGAGCCGTGGGACGATTCTGATCGTACAACGCGCCGAATCCGGCAAAACGCTGTACATTACTCGTGCGTACGTTCTCTATCATGGGCACAATCACTCCTTCATTCATCTACATCCCTAATTATACCTCATCCCACATTTACAAAAGATGAAATTGTTTTATAGAAAAACGAAAGAGCTGCCGCAGCAGCCCCTGAATAACCATGGTATGTTAATACGTGACTATTTTTTTAAACAATTCATCGACCTTATCCTGCATACTGCGAACCGTTGTTTTCTTATATTGCATTCCTAGCCGAAGCACCTTCAACTGCTGCCTGCGCGAAAGTTTACGAAACCGCGGTTCACGTTTCAGAAATGTACGGATGATCGACCAACTGCTGACTGTTACCCGATCCGATTTGATGGCTGGAAGATCGTAAGGCAGCGGCCGCTTGCGAAAACGATCAACAAATTTCCCAACACTCGCAGATAGTTTGCTTTCATCGACAAGGCACACCGCTGATTGTTTATGCGTATGTTTTTTGAGGAAATTCAAATGCTGATGTCCGTCTACAACGACGTATCCTTTGTCTTTCTTGCTTTTTTGCACAACCAATAAATGCATTAGATCTTGCGCTACTTTTTTTAATTCTTTTTTCCGCTGTGAGGTTTTGGTTGTGGTACTTTCCGGCTTAATTTTACTCAGAGATATATATTGCACGGTATATCTCACCTGTACCCCTCCTCGTCAGACCGCTGTTTCATGACATGATTTCCTTGATGTAACAGTGTATGTGGGATAGTGTCAGGTAGATGCTTGTTTGCTCGAAATTAGTCGGTTAACAACGTCCAGGGACGCGCCAAATCCCTCCAACTAACAGGAATTTCACCCCCATTGCTGACATAAACCGCTGTTAGCAGCTCAGTCACACCATTCATCTGGCCATCGATTAATATCTCTTTGATCTGCGAAGGGGTACTTGGCACTAAGTCATTTTTGACAAGGCCAAACTGTTCCAATGGCAGAAACATAGCCAAGCTTTTCTTATAAGAACAATGATTGGGGAAACGCGGCGAACTGCCCGAGTCATATTTGGATAGTGTAATTTCAGTTCCATGTTTCATTAACAAAGCAGAAGCATCAAATTCGAGAATGGAAAAAGCTTCCTCCGGCTCTCTTCTAGCATACGTTGCCATCATTTTTTGACAATCTTTCAGCGTTGGCCATAAAAAAACATGCCGGTCCAAAAACGCCCGAAATTCCTCTTGTGTCGTAGAGGCGTCAATCATGCTATCAGCGATTCTCAAATGAGAATTGATCGTAACCTGTTGATCTTGATAGTTCAAATGCCTTGGCGCTAACCGACGTGGGCCATCCTGTGAAGGATCGATTTGATAACTTGAAAACAGGGTGTCAAAATGCGCAATTGCCGGTAAATTTTTAGCGCGTGTAAAATGGTATAGCCTTTTTCTATTTGGTGTTTTAGTGATCGCTGAGATGTTCGTGTCATTCATCATTTTGCTCCTTATAAGTCAAACCTCGCCATATTTTACCACAAGATCCGCATGAACATTCAAAAAGGGACCATCCTGGCAGATCTATGACAGATCTTCAGGACAGCCCCACAAAATTAAATGTTATGCGTGAAAATCTTGGCCGGAACGAACTTCTTTGACATAACCCGCACGAATAACGAAGTCACCGAAGTGCTCGCCATCCCAGCGCTCTTTGGCATATTGATTAAAAATCGGACCAAGCGATTGTAAAATCTCAGCTTCGCCAATATTTTCTTTGTAAAGCTTATTCAGTCGGTTACCCGCGTGGCCTCCTCCCAAATACATGTTGTATTTTCCAGGAGCTTTACCGATAAACGCAAGTTCAGCCAACATCGGACGTGCACAGCCGTTCGGGCAGCCTGTCATACGAATCGTAATTTCTTTCTCGCTAAGGCCTGCTTCTTCCAGCATCGGCTCGATTTTATCCATCAGCTCTGGCAAGTAACGCTCGGCTTCCGCCATCGCCATGCCGCAGGTCGGAAGTGCCACACAAGCCATGGAGCTTCTGCGCAGTGCGGAGTAATGAAGACCATCTGTCAAGCCGTATTCCTTGATTAATTCCTCGATTTTTTTCTTCTTCTGAGCGCTAACATTCCCGATAATCAGGTTCTGGTTCGCAGTAAGTCGGAAATCGCCGGAATGTACTTTGGCAATTTCACGAAGCCCAGTCAACAGCTGATAGCTACCTTCATCTTTGACGCGTCCATTTTGGATAAATAAGGTGAAATGCCATTTGCCATTGCTTCCTTTTACCCAACCATAACGATCTCCGTTATCGTCAAACTGATATGGACGAGGAGCTTCAAGTTTCCAGCCCAGACGAGCAGTCAGTTCTTCAACGAACCATTCGATGCCGCGGTCATCAATTGTATATTTAAAACGTGCATGTTTACGCACGGAACGATCACCATAATCACGTTGAATCGTGACGGTCTTTTCTGCCAAATCCACAACTTGATCCGGTGTAACGAATCCAATCACTTGAGCAACCTGCGGGTACGTCAGCGTATCGCCATGCGTCATCCCCATGCCGCCGCCAACGGATACGTTAAAGCCTTTCAGCTTCCCGTCTTCCACAATGGCAATGAAACCAAGATCTTGTGAGAATACGTCTACATCGTTAGATGGTGGAACGGCAATACCGATTTTGAACTTACGCGGCAAGTACACTTTTCCGTAAATCGGTTCTTGCTCAACGTCTTGGCTGTCGATGACTTTCTCTCCGTCCAACCAAATTTCGTGGTAGGCGCGAGTTTGTGGATCCAGGTGGTTACTAATGCGGCAAGCCCATTCGTAAACTTCACCATGCACATCCGAAAGGTAAGGATTAGGATTGCACATTACGTTACGGTTAACGTCACCGCAAGCTGCGAGCGTGCTGAGCAGCGAGGCATTAACTTCTTGAATCGTTTTCTTCATGTTCCATTTCAGAACACCATGAAGTTGGAAAGATTGTCGAGTCGTTAAGCGAATGGTTCCATTCGCGTATTTCTGTGCTACACGGTCCATCATAAGCCATTGGTCCGCCGTCACGACACCGCCGGCTGCACGTACGCGCAGCATGAACTGATAGGCCGGCTCCAGTTTTTGCTTTTGGCGCTCATTACGCAGATCTCTGTCATCCTGCATATAGCTGCCGTGAAACTTCATCAGGCGGTTATCATCTTCAGGAATCGATCCTGTGATCGTATCTAGAAGCGTATCAGCGAGACTTCCCCGCAAATAATTCGTTCTAAGTTTAATGTGTTCAACGTCGCTATGCGGTGCGCTGTTCTTCGACAATAAATTGTTTTCTGACATATCGGCTCTCTCCTCTAGCAATCAACGGCTTCGTCTTAGTAGACGTCCCGCTGATAGCGTTTCTGCTGTTGCATCCGGGACAAGTATTCAGCCGCTTCTTCCGAGCTGAAACCGCCCTCTTGTTCAATAATTTTTGCCAATGTTTCATGAACATCATGAGCCATGCGTTTTTCGTCCCCGCAGACATACACGCTAGCCCCTTCTTGCAGCCATTGATACAATTCTTTGCTTTTCTCAAGCATGCGATGCTGAACATACACTTTTTGATCCGTATCACGGGAGAAGGCGACATCCATGCGCGTTAGAACGCCATCTTTCAACCAACGCTGCCATTCGATTTGATACAAGAAGTCTGTTGAGAAGTGCTGATCGCCGTAGAACAACCATGATTTGCCTTCCGCACCTGTTTCTTCGCGTTCGCCAAGGAATGCACGGAAAGGAGCAACCCCAGTTCCAGGTCCGATCATAATGATTGGTGTATCTGAACTTTCCGGCAATTTGAAATTCGGATTGTTCTGAATGTACACCGGCAGCGAATCGCCTGCCTTCACTCTTTCCGCCAATTGCACAGAGCACACGCCGTAACGTTCACGACCACGCGCTTCATAGCGTACCGTACGAACCGTTACATGCACTTCATCCGGATATGCTTTTGAGCTGCTTGCAATAGAGTATAAGCGAGCAGGCATTTTGCGAAGAACCGAGATGAATTCAGCTGCTGCAATGCCTTTTAGCGAATAATCCTGAACCAGATCAAGCAGATCTTTGCCGTTGATGTAGGCTTTAAGCTCTTGTTCATTGCCTGCAGCTACAAGCCCGTTCAGGTCTGTATTTACAGTCAATTTTGCAACTTGTTCTACTAGTGGTTTTGTCAGAACTGTAATTTCAAAATTATGTGTTAATGCTTCACGCACAGAGCGTTTGTCGCCGTTTTTATTAATCGTAACGAGCTCTTCCGCATTCCAGCCCATGGCTTGAATTAATTCCTCGACAAGTTGAGGATGATTTTCCGGATAAATGCCTAAGCAGTCGCCTGGCTCATACTGAAGGTTCGATCCTTCCAAGGAAATCTCCACATGCCGCGTTTCGCGGTCCGATCCGCGTCCATTCAGATTCAAGTTCTCAAGAACTTCAGCCTGGAATGGATTCGTTCTGGAAAACTCGGATTCAGGTGCGCTTGCAGTGCTTACAGCGGCGCCTGCTGCTGCCGCGGATGATGAGCCTGAAGATGCGCTCAGCGAGCTTAATACGCTGCTCATCCATTCTGCTGCAGGTTCGTCGAAATCAACATCGCAATCTACACGCGGAGCAAGCTGCTTGCCGCCAAGTTCACCCAAACGCTTGTCGAAATCTTTCCCCGTCTGACAGAAGAACTCATAGGACGTATCGCCGAGCGAAAGCACGGAATACTGTAGTCCGTCTAATTGAGGAGCTCTTTTACTATGAAGGAAATCGTGGAAGGAAATCGCATTATCCGGTGGAACCCCTTCGCCATGCGTGCTGACAAGAACCAACAAAGTTTGCACCTTTTTCAAAGCATTCGGCTTGAAATCGGACATCGAAGAAAGCGTTACCTGAAATCCTTGTTCTTCAAGCTTTTTGGAAAACTTTTTGGCCAAACCTTGCGCTTTCCCGGACTGTGATCCGAAGAGAACTGTTACTTCTTTGGAAATAGCCGCTACGCTTGGTGCTGCATTAGCTGTTGGTACTGCAGGAACTGCGCCAGTGCTAACTGATCCCGCCACACCATTCATTGCTGCGAAATAACCGCTTAACCAGACTCTTTGTGAATCTGTTAAAGTAGGCAGTAGACGATTAAGCAGTTCTACTTGTTCCTGATTAAAAGGACTGTTTGTTACTTGAAGTTCCAACAAAATCCACCTCTCATATGCTGCAGTAATAAGAAATTCCCCAATTAATTTGTCACATAAAATTTCACTCTCTTGAACCTATCATAGGTTTAGTTGCAGGTCAATTATAATGAATTTATAAGTTCTATCAGATTATCTGATATGGCGCATAAAAAACCTTAGCGGCATTCCCGCTAAGGCTCTATGTAACTCCCCCAATCACAGCCGCATCAACGCCCGGCGTTCTGCCTGCGGCCTGCAATCGGAGCAAACCCCAACGACCCGCCCCTCTTCATCCGAGTAGAACGCCAGCTTTTTTTGCTTCTTTCGGCAGAAGGAACATGCCTGCGTATTCGTATTCGTAGGAGTTTTCTTTTTGGATTGATACGAGGACATTTGAATGACTTTCGAAGTCTCGACCTTAACCCTGGCTTTTAGAGTCATTTTAACCACGCCATAAATCATCAGTGCGAGTACGGGAATTAGAACAATTACATAGAGCATAGCTCACCCTCCCTATTTCATATAAAAACCTTTTCAGCCCACTTGATCCTCCAAAGTTGTTACACACTTATCAAGCGGAAGGAACAACGTCATTCGGGTGCCACGACCGACGCTGCTCTCGAAGCGAAAATGAGCATCATCGCCATAGTACATTTTCATACGGGCGACTACATTGCGCAGGCCAAACAGATCTTTCTCTTTTTTTCGATCCGTAGCATTGCCTTCAACTGCTTGTTTGGATGCTTCCTCCAGTTTACCACAGATGTAAGCAAGTCTTTCCCGATTTACGCCTACCCCATTATCACTAACCTCCAACACGAGATTAGGTTCCTGTAAATAGGAGGAAATGACGAGTTCTCCGCCTTCACTTTGTTTCTCCAATCCGTGAATAACGGCGTTTTCCACTAACGGCTGCAAAAGGAGCTTCAGCACAGGATAAGGTTTGCTTTCCTCCGCAATTTCGTACCTGACGGTAAAATGGTCCAAAAACCGCAACTGCTGGACTTTAATATAATATGTCAAATGAATGATTGTCTCTGCAACTGAAAAAGTCTCGTTTCCTTTATTCAAGCTTAACCGGAAAAACTTCGACAGATTCAAGACCATCTCGCTGATTTCATCTGCCTCATAATTTTTGGCCGTCCAATAGATCGAGTCCAGCGTATTATATAGAAAATGCGGATTAATCTGCGACTGCAAAAATTTCAGTTCCATTTTGGACAGTAATAATTGCTTTTCGTAATGGTCGCGAATTAACGTCTTCTGATTTTCTGCCATTCGGTTAAAGGACTCAATTACGTATCCCAACTCGTCAACGCGTTTATCTTCTAATTGAATGGTAAAATTGCCGGTACGCAGCTGCTTCATCCCATATGCCAGTTTCCGCAGAGGAGCTGAAATGCCGCGATAAACGATCCAGGAAATAATAATCGCAAGAACCAAACTGACGACTACAATGCCATAAGTAAACACTTTTAAGGAATCGGTATGACTTCGAATTTCCCACAGCGGCTGTTCCATTCTAAGCGACCAACCGGACAACTTCGACTTGACGCTAATGCTGACCATTTCTTGCCCGGTCTGAGGAGATTTGCGAATCGATCTCACTTCTTCTTTTTTTTCCCAAACTTGCGCATTGACGCCTGCACCCGTTCCGGTAATCAGCTTGCCGTTGCTGCCAAATAAGGAAATATTCGCATTCTTTGATGGCAGGAGCGGTTTGGCCTGCTCAATCAAAGCGCTCTTTTTTATAGATATGATTAGTAAATTGGGGTTAATCAACGTTCGATTATAAGGATCCATAGTCCGGATCAAATGAACGCTGTCCGCATCGAAATACGACTCCCCATCTTGGGGGGTATAAAAATACGTCCCGCCTCCCGCTTCCATTAGCCGCTCATACCACTCCTGCTTCTCAGCGCCTTCAGGCAGCTTGCTGCCCCCCAGTTTCGTAGAAATCACAGTACGCGACGGCATATGGATAATCGTAATTTGATCTACCATGAGATTAACATTCGTCATACTCGTGATTTGGTCCATCACCTGAGCGAATTGAACGAATGATTGCTTCTTCGGCTCTTGACCAACAGACTGCAGGGTCGAATTGATATTCATATCAAATGCAATTAAAGAAGAAAGCTGCTCGATGTTTTGAAGCGAGAGGTCAATGTAATCCGCCATCGTGTGCAAGGCCCCTTGGGTTCTCTCTCCCGTCTGCACTTCCACGATCATTTGTGATTTGGCAATAGCAAAAAGACTGAATCCGGAAAGCGGGAGTAGAATCAGTAAAAAATACCACGTTAATCTAACCTGAATGAACCCGGTTAGCACTTTTCGCAATTTAGGCGCGATGTCTATGGGCATGTTGGTGATCCCTCCATTGGTACCAGGTCATTTTCCCGGCTGCTTCCCGGTATCCCGCCACCATTCGTTCACTTCCCCGGTAATCTCATCACCGCCGGCTTCCTTCCATTTTTTCACAAAATTATCGAATTCCTCTATGGGACTCATGCCCGCGATCATGCGCGTGAATGTTTCTTCCTGCAGCTTGGAAAGCTTCACTTGATGCTTGCCCATTGCGGGGGTAGGCGGCCCATTAAAGCGATTTTCCATGAGATTGCCTTCAATCTGCTGCAAATTTTCATACAGCTTGAACGGTTCGCCCAGCGCTTTCAACCGATCCCGGGTCATCTCCGGTTCGACCGTATCCGCCAGAGCTCCATAAATCCCCCTATAACCTTGCTTGATATGCTCATCAAATCGAATGGACAGCTTGCCGCCTGCTTTTGTCCAAACCTCATTTTCAAACCCAAGCTTCAAATTTTGCTGACCTGGACCTGCAATGAAATCAAGAAATTTGACCACGGATTCTGCCTGTTTGCTCTTAAGAGGCACAACATTGTAGGAACGGACGTTAGAAGTGCTGTATACCCCGTGTTTACCGCTGCGTCCAATGGGAAAATCAAGCGGAATCCATTCCGCTTTCGGATCATTCTTACGGTTTGCCGCAATAAGCGAACGGGTATCTGACCAAGCCGCTGAGTAGAGGCCGACCTTTCCGGAAGCGATCTTTTCGCCAAGGACATCGATTTTGTTCAAAGGAAATTCCGGGTCTAGAATATCCTGTTCATACAAACTGTGCAGGTAGGCGAGCGCTTCTTTCATTTCGGGCATAATGCCCGAGTAAACCAGTTTGCCGTCTCTTTCGTACCAAGCGTTCATTTGAACCCCGAAGGCCCCCAGAAAGGGTGAGGTTCTCCCTAATCGCTCCAAGATGGAAAGTCCGTACGTGTCCTTCTGACCATTGCCGTCCGGATCCATTTCTGCAAAAGCTTTCATCACAGTCGTATACTCCTGCAGGGTCCGCGGGGGACGAAGACCAAGCTTGTCCAGCCAATCCTTCCTGGTGTAAATAAGCTCCGTCCCTTTCACCTCATTCAGGCTCGGAATTGCATAAATTTTGCCGTCCACGGTTACGTTATCCCAGGCTTCTTTGGGGATTTTCGCTTTCAGGTTCGCGCCGTACTTATCAATGTAGTCGTTCAGAGGTGTCAGCGCTTTTTGATTGACAAAATTAATAAACCAAGAGGGACTGCTTGTATTAAGCAAATCTGGCGGCTCCCCGGACGTCATCATGACGTTCAACTTCTCATCATACCCATTCAACGGGGGCAATGTGACACCCACTTGAACTCCCGTATTTTTCTCGATGTAGGATAGGTACGGATTGTTGTTTTCATCCATGCCTTCCGGGAAAATCACACCCAGACTGTTTACCACAATTCGGATGGCGGAAGTTGTATCCTTTTGACCAGCTTCCGCACCTTCCTTATTATCTGCTTGAACGCTGCAGCCAGAGGCGGTGAAACAAGTGACTATCGCGAGAGCAACGAGACCGGACGATTTCGATCTTAGTTTCATTCAACCACCCCTTCAAGCAAACGTTATCCTAGAATCTGCCTTAGAATCGGCGTCAACCCGTCGGCCATCCGAAGAAAGCCAAGATCAGTCGGATGAGAACCATCTACTGTACATTCTTGTGCGTGCTCCCCTAAAAGCAGAGAACCGTCGCAGAAATAAATGTTGGCGTCATTTCTCTCACGCCGCTCCTCCACGGCCTGTCTGGAAATCTGTTTGCGGTCCGCCCGATCCTTCGCCATCTGAACATCAAAATACTCTTTCCCATGCGTAATCCGGGATATCACCAAGATGGGTGTTAAAGGGTGCTTCTCACGATAAATCGATATAAAATTCGGCAGCGTTTGCTGCAGCAGCTCCGTGGATACACAGTTAGCCTCGTAGTCCAAGATCAGACAAGCCGGATCTAGGATTTCCGCCAATAGATGGGCTAACTCGGGCTCGCCTTTCCCGTTTCCAGAAAACCCTAGATTGAGGAATTCCATATTGAAACGGCGCGATAAAATGTTCGTGTAGGACATCCCCGGGCGCGAGGCGCAGGCTCCTTGGGTGATGGAGGTTCCGTACACGATGATTTTTTGATTATTCTCATACGCAGGAGGCTGTGTAATCAGTGCTTCCGGATCCAAACCGATCCAGACCTCATCTACTCCTTGGTACAATGGAAAATTCAGTGTAATAACCCGTTGTTCCCGACTCATATCTGTAAATAATACGCTTTCATATTCCGTCAGCTGATGATTGTATTTTGTCGTCCCGTAATAAATTTGCTCGCCAGGACCGCCGATATAGCAATCAAATCCGCATTGTCCAGTAGCCGGCATATGATACATATCCGCAGCCCCGGTCAGCTTTACCTTGACGGAAAGTGAGACCGCGTCTGTTGTAAAGCGAATTTGGCCGCCGGTCGTGCAGTTGGCCAGCAAATCAACCGCTAGCGGCAGCTTCCACGCTGGTGCTGATGGAAGTCGGCGATACCGCCGCTCTTCTTCCAACCAGCCGAAGCCAGCTACTTGAAAAGGTTTCTCCATCGGAGAGTGCCATTGAAGTCTATTGTCACTAGTCTCAATCTGCATATTCGTATCAAGTTGTACAGCGTTAACGGTTTTTTTATCGCTCATCCGGATAACGACCCCTTTTCGTCCACTGATAAATGCTTCTGTAAAAATTTTCGTCATCTAGACGTTGAATCCTTTTTTTCAATACATCAAAGGTTATTAAAGTACCAAAAGAAGTCATGGTCCTCTGCTGTGGCTATTTTCCCGCTGTAATACAATGAGAATAGCCTGTGCAGCCGCTGCGCAAACAGGAGAAAAGGAGGGATCTTTGTTGACTAACAAGATCAATACATCATACACCGCCGATATTGTCATAATCGGTGGCGGTACCGGCGGATGTGCCGCTGCGCTTGCTGCTGCCAAATCCGGGAAATCGGTGATTTTAACCGAAGAGACCGATTGGATCGGGGGGCAATTGACAAGCCAAGCCGTCCCCCCCGATGAACATCGATGGATTGAGCAATTTGGCTGTACGCGTACATACCGCGAGTTTCGCAATGAAGTTCGCGACTATTATCGACGCCATTTCCCGCTTACCGAAGAGGCACGATCCCGCATTCATTTGAACCCGGGTAACGGCGGCGTTTCCCGGCTGTGCCACGAGCCGCGAACCGCATTAGCCGTCCTGCAAGCGATGTTAGCTCCTTATGTTCACAGCGGCAGGTTGCAGATCCTATACCGATATCAAGTACAGGCTGTTTCCGTTGACGGAGATGACATTCAATTCGTTAGGATGAAGAATTTGCAGACAGATGAAGTTAGTGAACTAACTGCCGCTTACTATCTGGATGCGACAGAATGTGGAGATGTTCTGCCGCTTGCCGGAGCGGAGTATGTGACAGGAGCGGAATCATTCAACCAAACGGGCGAGCCCCATGCCGTTAAGGGCGATGCGCTCCCTCAGGATATGCAGGGCTTCACCTACTGTTTTGCCATGGACTATATCGAAGGTGAAGATCATACGATTGAGCGACCTGAACGCTACGATTTTTGGCGTACGTACAAAGCCGACTTCTGGCCAGATCGCTTGCTCAGTTGGACGGGCGTCCGGCCACATACGCTTGAAGCTGTCGACTACGAACTATTCGAGGGTACGGAGCGTTACTCCCTCTTCTACTATCGTCGAATCATCGACGCTGCTCAGTTTGAGGAAGGGACTTATCCCGGGAGCATCACGCTGGTAAACTGGCCACAAAACGATTACTGGCTGGGCTCCGTCATTGATGTGAGCGAAAGTGAACGGCAGCGCCACCTGTGGGATGCCAAGCAGCTCAGCCTCTCCCTTCTCTATTGGCTGCAGACGGAAGCTCCCCGCCCTGACGGCGGCACAGGTTATCCGGGGCTGCGGCTGCGTAAAGACGTCGTCGGTACGGATGACGGGCTAGCGATGTATCCCTATATGCGGGAATCCCGCCGGATTAAAGCCGAATTTACCGTGCTGGAGCAGCATGTAAGTACGGATTGCCGCGCAGATGGCCAAGCAGAGCAGTTCCACGACTCCGTCGGAATTGGCTGTTATCGCATCGACTTGCATCCAAGCACAGGCAATCGGCATTATATCGATATTTCCTCCCTTCCGTTCCAGATTCCACTGGGCAGTCTGATCCCTATTCGGATGAATAATCTGCTGCCCGCCTGCAAAAATCTTGGCGTTACCCATATCACCAACGGCTGCTATCGTCTCCATCCCGTCGAATGGAATATTGGGGAAGCCGCGGGTTTTTTAGCTAGTCGTTGTATCGATCGCAAGCTGAAGCCACGGGACATTCGGAACCAAGAATCCGAGCTTCGGGAATTTCAACGCATGTTGGTAAGCTTCGGAATTGAGCTGGAGTGGCCGACTATGCATGCTGTATAGACTTACCAAATATATCCAAAGATGAGGTGCTTTTTACGATGAGCAAATTACAAGTCGCTGTAATCGGAGCTGGCTCCATTTCTGAAATGCATTTAAGATCTTATCAGGGCAATCCGGATGTTGAGCTATACGCCATCTGCGATTTGAATGAAGAGCGCGCAAAAGCGAAAGCCGAGAAATATGGCATTAACCGTGTGTTCACGGATTATAAAGAGCTACTTGCTGACTCGGCTATAGATGCGGTAAGCATTTGCACGTGGAACAACAGCCATGCTCCTATTTCCATCGCTGCGCTTGAGGCAGGCAAACATGTGCTCACGGAGAAACCGCTCTGCAAAACTGTGGAAGAAGCGTTAGCTGTTGAAAAAGCGGTTCATCGTTCCGGAAAAACGCTGCAGGTTGGTTTTGTCCGCAGATATGCTTCGAATACCGGTATCGTCAAATCTTTTCTGGATCATGGAGAATTAGGTGAGATTTATTATGCCAAAGCTTCCTGTATCCGCCGTCTGGGCAACCCGGGCGGTTGGTTCTCCGACGTGGAACGTTCAGGCGGCGGGCCGCTTATTGATGTCGGCGTTCATGTGATTGATCTTTGTTGGTATCTTATGGGACGGCCGAAGGTCAAATCCGTTTCCGGTAACACGTATAACAAGCTTGGCAATCGTGCCAACGTGAAAAACCTCGCTTTCTATAAAGCGGCCGATTATGACTCCACCCACAATACCGTTGAGGATATGGCAAATGCGTTAATTCGTTTCGAAAATGGAGCTTCCATTCTTGTTGATGTCAGCTTCACGCTTCACGCCAAGGAAGATGAGCTTACGGTTAAACTTTACGGCGAGAAAGGAGGCGCAGAATTGGAGCCTGAGCTGTCTATCGTGACTGAGAAATACGATACGATTTTAAACCTGACACCGCAGATCAATAATCTCTCCTTCGATTTTGTCGCCGGTTTCCAGCAAGAAATTAATTACTTCGTTGAAGTATGCCAAGGTAAAAAGGAAACTCTTTCGCCTGTGCAGGACGGCGTTGAGATGATGAAAATTCTTTGCGGCATCTATGAATCCAGCAGATTAGGAAAAGAAATAAGCTTCTAGGCAAAGGAAAGAAGTGATGAGAAGGTCAACCTGGAATTAGAGAGAGAATTGGATGAAATTCCATCCGGAGAGCCTGAATAAAGGTTGAATAAACGTGAAAAAGCATCCGTATCCTCCTGCCGGGAGGGAGTTGGATGCTTTTTTTGACGGGGAACGCCGCCAGGAATTTGTGAAGGGAACTGGCGGTCTCTATTTCGAGGAAAACGAGCTTTTTCCTCTCGGAGCGGAACTACAGGGTCTTATCTCGGCTCCCTAGCATGCTTTTTCAGTAAAACCGTGGAAATAGCGGATCGTAGTTCCTCCTACTCGTGGAAAATGTTCGTTTTCACCGAAATAGTGCCCTGTAGTTCCCACTGGACGAGTATTTCCGCTCACTACGGCAAATCCACCCACTGAACCGGTAATGCCGCAGCCTTTTTGCCATATTCCAAAATAACAGCGATGGCAATCGTTTCCTCACGTGGAACGGCAGGAACTCCCGTTTCAAAAAAACGGACAAGATTCGCAATAAATGCCCCGAAAAAATTGGAATCAATTTTCAGAAATTGCGACTCCCCCTGCTCGGATCGCAAGGCCATGCTGAACGGACAGTTAGGCCCATAATGGTTGATAGTAGCCTGGCGTCCATCTGTGAACCCAATGACTAGTGACGGCGCGTTCGGCGTGCCCGTCCACATCACACGTTGCACATCCGTTCCCATGAGCGCAACGATTGGCTCAACCTGGTGAATCGCATAGGTTTCAAAGCTCCCAGGACCCAAAGCGCAAATGGACTCAATTCCCTCCATGTTAAGCTCCGTATACTCCGCAGCAAACCGCAACGCCGAAGTCGAATACATTGGCGTCCCATGCTGCTCTGCGAGCTCAAACATCCGGATGGCGGCAGCCCTGTCCGGGGCAAAGGTTTTGTCGACGTAGGTCGGCTTGCCTGATTGAAGAGGAAGCTGCGAAAGCTCCTCATGGAACTCGGAATGATCCGGTGACAGCACGATCAAATAATCACTTTGCTCGACGACGGCTTCAATGGAATCGAGCAGCTGAATGCCTTTTTTCTCGCACCAAGCCGCATTGCTCAGTTTGCCTTCGAGATTTGTCATACCGTAGGCATAGGTGACTTTCATTCTGCCTTCGGATGCGGTTTCTATCCACTCCGGATATTTCTCCGCATGCCATTCATCCAAATAATAATCAATAAATCCGATTTTTTTCATCTCTTGTCACTCCTTCCAGAAATAAACCCCCGTGGAAGAACCACAGGGGATGCCTCTTCTTACTTCTTGTTCGCTGCGTACCATTCATTGGCCGCTTTCGTCATATCGTCGCCGCCGTCGGCTTTCCACTGAGCCAAGAATTTATCATAGTTTTCAAGCGGTTCAGCACCCGTGATGTACTTCAGGAAGGTGTCTTCCATCAGCTTTTGCAGCTTCTGGCTATTTTTGCCGATAGCCTCAAGCGGTGGTGCAAAGGCAAGGGGATCAACGACCATATTCCCTTTTGCAGCTTCTTGATTTTTATTAAACGCATCCGTCAAAATGGGATCTTTGCGCACGCGTGCTTGCCAGTAGATCGGATAGTTTTTCTCATCTACACCAGTCAGGAACGAAGAAGCGTTGTTGTATTGATCATTAAAAATCGGAAGAATCGGGTAATAGTTTCCATTTTCTACTTTATAATGAACGCCTTCTTTGCCAATACTCGCTTCTTTATGAATATCTTTGTCCAACTTCAAATCCAAATATTTGATGATCTCATCTTTCTTCTCCGCCCACTTCGGAATTCCTACGTAAAAGCTGATTCCTGCACTAGCCATGACTTGAACTTTGCCGTCGTCCCCCTTGAGGTAAGGCAGACTGGCAATTTTGGCGTTCGGCGAATTTTTAAGCAAAGCGTTTTGAACCGTTGGCGCATTAAAATAACCATTTGAAATGATCGCTGTCTTACCGCTTGTAAAATTTTCGATGACTTTATTCGCTTGGTTAAGCGACCATTCTTGGTCGATCAATTTCTCGGAGTAAAGTTTTTTCATGAACTCCAAATATTTTTTCATATTCGGATTTTCAACGGTATTCACGAGCTTTCCATTTATATCCTGCCAACCCGTTGTTACCGTTGATTGTATCATGGTTAGACCGAAGGTCGGTAGTACTTCAGGAAGCAGCGGGCTTTTACCACCTGACATGGCCATGACATTTTTCTTTTCTTTAATCGTTTTCATCACATTGTACAGTTCATCGCGCGTCGTTGGCGGCTTAAGTCCCAGCTCATCCATCCAATCTTGTCGTATGATTAGCGCCGAATTAACGACCGTTCCTGATCCCGTTTGCGGGATACCGTAAATTTTGCCGTTTAGCTTAGCCCCGTTCCACGAATTTTGGGAAATCACATTTTTCATATTGGTCCCGTATTTGTTGACCAGCTCATCAATTGGTTCCAAGGCGCCTGAGGAAGCCAGTTTTGAATACTGTGGACCCGTGAGCAGCATGAACGCATATTGCTCTTTATTCGCCATAAGCAAATTCAGTTTGTCGTCTGGATTTTCAACCGGCAGCATGTCATACGTGACTTTGTAGCCTGTTTTCTCATTCAGGAACTTCGCCACAACTTCCGCGTTTGGATCAAATCGCGCGTATTGCAGAAGCGCTTTGAATTCTGGCTTGGCTGCATTGGCACTTGCGGTTGTGGCAGGAGCCCCAGAAGTAGATGGTGTCGCCGTACCGGACGAAGCCCCTCCTCCACATGCGGCCAAAGACGCCGCCAAAGTTGTGATCGACAGTACAGTTAAACATTTTTTTAACATGCATGTGCCTCCCTTTTATTCATATCTCAAACAATGCCTTCTCCCCTGCAAAATGAAAGGTCCCCTCGACTTGCCCACCACCACCCTTCGAGTAGTTCCAGCTAGCCTTGCGGCATTTAACCTTTAACTGAACCAACCAGCACGCCTTTAACAAAATATTTCTGTAAAAAAGGATAAACGATCACGATGGGAAGCGTAGCCAGAATAATCGATGCGGCTTGAATCGATTGCGGTGATACATTCAGCGAGGCATCCACATTGGTACGCAGAAATGCATCCGTGGAAGAGACGAAAAGTTCTTTTAAATACAGCTGGAGTGGTTTCATATCGGCTGAATTGATATAAATCAAGGAAGTAAAATAATCGTTCCAGTAAGTAACCGCATAGAACAAACCGATCGTCGCAAGCACGGGCAGCGATAACGGCAAAATAATGCGCCAAAGAATCGTCATATTGCTGGCACCGTCAATTTTCGCGGATTCCTCCAGGCTGTCGGGCAAGCCCTCGAAATAATTTTTGATAATCAGCATGTTATACACGTTAATCATATATGGCAGAAAGAGCACTGGTAGTTTATCGATTAAATGTAGGGTGTGCATGAGCAAATAGGTTGGGATCAAACCGCCACTGAACAGCATCGTGAATAAATAGAGGAGGATAAAAAACTTACGGCCCCTCAGCCTTGGCTTCGAGAGCGGATATGCGGCCAGCGTTGTCATGAATAAGGAAAGCAGAGATCCTATCAACGTCACCGTGATTGAAATCGTGAATGCGTTAAGAAACATCGCGTTGCTGGCAACATACCGGTAGGTCCCTATTTGAAAATCGATGGGATATAGAGATACCATGCCCGAAACAACGGCTGCCTCACTGCTGAGCGATTTCGCGATCAGATTAACAAATGGAAATATCGTCGAAAGTCCTAATAAGATAAAGAACACATAGTTGAGTACGGTAAACACTTTTTCGCTTAGAGAAGTGCGGATTGCGCTTGTAGCTTTGGTGACCGGTGATTTCAAAGAATGATTCATTTGCATGACTTGCCTCCTTTCTTCCGTTTACCAAATCCCACGTCCAAAAAACTTTCGAGCCAAATGATTTCCGGTAAGTATTAAAATAAAGGCAACCACTGATTCAAACACGCCGACAGCAGTTGAAAAACTGTAATCCTGCTCACCCAAACCGACCCGGTATACATAGGTGCCTATCACATCAGCTACGTTGTATACGCTCGGGTTGTACAAAACGAGAACTTGTTCCGTCCCTGCTTCCAAAACATAACTAAGGCGGAGGATAAACATCAGCAAGATGATAGGCAGCAAACCGGGAAGTGTAATATGGAGGATTTGCTTCCACCTGTTGGCGCCATCGATTTTCGCTGATTCATAGAGTCCCGGGTCGATGCTGGCAAGAGCAGCCAAGTAGATAATCGTATTCCAGCCCGTCTCCTTCCAACCTGCGGAGGACACCAGAACAGAACGGAAGATATGGCTGTCCAGAAAAAAACGAACGGGTTCGCCGCCCATAGCGACGATCATTTTATTGACGATTCCGCCATTGGTGGAAAGTAAATCGATGAACAAGCCGCTAACAATAACCCATGAGAGGAAATGCGGCAAATAAATAACCGTTTGGACACTTCGCTTGAACGCCATATTCTTTAATTCATTGAGAAGGATGGCGATAACGATCGGAAGCGGAAAAAGAAAGACGATTTTATAAATCGAGATGGCTAACGTATTCTGAAATACCTGCAAGAAGCTATCGGAGGACAACAATTTCTCGAAATGCTTCCATCCCACCCAAGGACTTGCGGCCATGCCTTCAAAAATATTGAAATCCTTGAAAGCAATGATAATCCCGTACATCGGCGTGTATTTAAAAATCAGCAGAAATGCGATACCTGGAATTAGAGCCAGATATAGATCCCAATCCTTTCGGATATCGATCCACAATTGCCGTGCATAGCTCTTTTTTGCGTTATTTGATGTAAGCATGACGGTATCCTCCGTTGCGGTAGTTTCTCTCAAGCTGCCCGCTCCTTCTTGTCTGTCAGTTATAGATTTAGTGTATCATCCGCCGATTTATTGCGAATTAGAGTAATATTACTTGTTTTGGTACTTTCAGTACTTCTCGATCGAGTCACGGCTTCACAAGTGGAACAAAAAAACCTCCTCCGATAAAGGAGAAGGTTCTATTCAGAAATGAAGAGGAATCATGAACGAATTTCCCCAGGGGTTACCCCCCAATATTTACGGAATACTCTTGTAAAATAACTCACATCCCGGTACCCTACGGCCGCAGCTGCATCATAAACGCGAACGCCTTCTTGCAGCGTAGCCTTTGCCCGTTCCATTTTTCTTTCCATCACATAGGTCGAAAAGGCCTTCCCGGTTTCCTGCTTGAACAAACGGCTTAAATAAGAGGAATTGACATACAGCCGATCAGCTACGGCATGCAGCGTCATCTCCTGATCGATTTCATTTTCCACGAGGCTTAAAATCGTTTTGATCATATCATGGCTTGTTGATTTTCGACGTTCTCTGGCATAGGTTAAATAAGCTTTGATCATTCTTTGCAGCCAAATTAAAATTTGCTCTTTGACCATCAGCTCCCGGTGATTGTGGAAATAAACATAATCTTCTCCTGCGACCTCCCGTACGGACCATCCCTGCTTTTGAATCATACGTACAAAAAGGCTTTCGAAATATAAAATATGCTCATGAATTTCCTCGATGGTTTCCGCTTTGGCCATGCCTCCCTCCCATAGTGCAGAGAGCATATCAGCCGCCTTATTCTCCTCTCCCGTTTCAAGAGCGATCTCCAGCGCTTTCTCCAAATTCGGCTGCAGCACGAACTCCGGCTCTCTTCCTTGTACTTCCTGATAGGGGATAGCGAGATCGTGACCCAGCATAATCCGATTCTGCAGCGCCCGTACAGCTTGTACGTACAGCTTATTCAGATCCTCGCAACCGCCTATCGTCCCGCTAATTCCCGCGCTCGCCGTAAGTCTGAGGCAGCTTAGGACGGTAAAAAGCAGCTTCTCCGTCAACACATTTATCCTTTGCAGGGCTTCCTTCGGGGCTTCATCCCCTGATAGCTTATACACGACAACCGTATAACCCGCATAATCCGACACAACCCAGCAAGGAGTAGACTGCAAATATTCCTGCACAATGCTTCCCAGTGAAAATTGGAGCAAGGACATATCTTTTCTGCTGAATCGGGTTTCCGTGTCCGGCAGCGGGTCCATATCGACAACAGCCACTGCAAATTGCGCGCCCTTCAGCATATTCATTTGAAGATACTTGCTTCGCTGTTCAATCTCCCACAACTCGAATTTACCTTTCAGCCATCCTTGCAAAAAGTCGTTCACCAAATAAGGAAGATGCTGCTCCCATCTCTGTTTCAGCTCATCCTCGTTATGGCGCTGTTCCAGTTCTGATCTCAGCTTCTCGGCCGCTTCGAGTACCGTCTCCAAAATTTCTTCGTCGCCAGCCGGTTTCAGCAAGTATTTCATGACTCCTATGGAAAGCGCCTCCTGCGCATAAGCGAAATCATCATGCCCGCTTAGCACGATGATCTTCAACAAAGGATCGCTCTGACGAAGCTGTTTCGCCAAAGTTAACCCATCCATCTCCGGCATCTGCAGATCGAGCAGAATGATTTCCGGCTTTTTACGGTCGATGAACCGCAGCGCTTCCACTCCGTTCCCTGCTTGCCCAACGACTTCAATCCCATGTTTGTCCCATGGAATGTTATTGGCCAGCGCATTTCTGAGGCGAACTTCGTCTTCCACAATTAATAAATTCATGAGATGGACTCCTTTATGGATACGATTTGTATGGAACTTCATTCGCTTCATGTGCTTGCTTTTCCTGCGAAAATCTTTGGATAAAAAAAAGGACCGAAAAGGCTGCTTCAGCCCTCTCCGATCCCTTATCTTCACGATTATTACGTTCTTTGCAATTGAACGCCGATTCTGCCGTCAAGTACGCTGACTTCGAACGTCTTCAACCAAATCTTCTCGCTGAACAGCGACTTGCCGGTTCGGATATCGAATTCCCAGCCATGCCAAGGGCAGCGCAAGATCTCCCCTTTTTTACCATACTCATATTCGTAGACGTCTGAAGGGAGCGTCGTTCCAGAGACGAGTCCGGCACACATGGGCGCACCTTGGTGCGGACAATAATTATTGATCGCGTAAAAGGCACCTTTAATCCGGTAAACACCGATACTTTTTCCCTCGATGGTGACGACGGCGTGCCCTCCTTCGGGAACTTCGTCTACATCAAGCACATAATGTACCGTCATAAGCTCCTCCATCCATTACAGGTTATATAAGCTTTTGGCGTTTTCATAAAAAATTTTCCTCTTGGCTTCGGGCTTTAATCTTCGCAGTATCATATCGGGTGAATCGAAATCCCAATGCGGATAATCGCTTGAATAGAGGATCATATTCTCTGCATCGATCATATTGAATAAATCAATCAAGTGCTGCGGATTGTCCGGCTCCTCGATGGGCTGCGTCGTCAAATAGCAATGCTCACGGATGTATTGACTCGGCATCTTCTTAAGCCATGGGACTGTGGAGCGCAGCGCTTTATAGTTCTTATCCAGCCTCCACATCAGATGCGGCAGCCAGGCAATGCCACCCTCGGTCAACACGACTTTCAGTCGAGGGAATTTCTCGAATACCCCTTCGCAGACCATCGACACGAGATGAGCCATGAACATTTGAGATAGACACGTATGCCACTCAATGTAACGGGAAGGATATCCAGCCGCCGTAGGCGCTGTTGAACCACCACCGCCCTCCGCTCCGGGATGCAGCGCGATAGGTAGACCATTGCGTTCAGCCGCCTCATAAATCGGATGAAACTGCCGTTGGCCGAGTGGCGCGCGCGCCGCACTGGAAATCATCACTTCGACGAAGTCGGGATGTCCTCCCATACGGTCTATCTCTCTTGCAGCGAGATATGGATCCTGCGTAGCGACAGCCAAAGCGCCCTTAAACGCCTTATGCTTGCCAAGCCACTCAGCGGCCAAATAATCATTATAGGCTGAGCAGATTACCGCTGCATAATCCGCATCATGCGTCGTTGAAATGTTATACACAACGCCTGTTAATATGCAGTATTCGACGTTATAGCCTTCCAGCAGCTGTTTGATCATCAGATCCGGGTCAGAGCCCGCTTTACCCCCGCCCGGCGGAATGGCGTCTTTCTTCATGACGCCAACCGGCGAGTAGTAACCGGAACCGGAATATCCGATTCCGGTAGCTGCAACGCGTGAGCGCCAAGGCTCAGCCAAGTACGGCAGCAAATCGGAATCGTTCTGCTCGTTGTGGACATCCACATCAATGACCTTCATCTTTTCGGCCATCCATCATCCCTCCATTTCGGAGGCCCGTTCTGGGTGAATGAGCCTCCTTGCAGTAACAGTGCTATTATTTTTTGCCGTATGTGCGCGTGTAAGAAGCATTGTACATATTCAGCAGTTCGTCGGCGCCCAGCTTTTTCGTTTGATCAATAAATTCTTGCCACGTTTTATCGTTGATCGGTGTTTTACCGGACACGAATTCAGTCAGCTTTTGTTCCAAATACTTGTTCAAATTGTTCAGCTTCGATTTTTCCAGCTCCAACTCTTCACTGGTTTTAACAATCTGTTTCGGTGCTGGGATAATAACCGGTTCATATAGTTTGTTAATCGCTTTGCTCTTATCGCTTAAACCGCTTTCCCATACCGCGCGGGATTTGGCATTGTCCAGCGTAATCATGTCATACCAGACGCCCCAATCTTTCCGCAGTGTTGTAAATGGCGACGCACCGAAATCCTTGTTATACACAGGCACGCCGTTTGACTTCGTATAGGTTTTGCCCTCGATTCCCAGGGATAGATAATTCGAACCTTCTTCACTGAGCAGGTAATCAAGGAATTGAACGGCTCTGTCTTTATCTTTGACCTTGGCGGAAATCGCGCGACCCGTGGCACCTACAACAGAACGCGAGAACTGATAGTTCTTAATTCCGTTGGCAGCGAACTGCGGAATCGCATCCAGCGTGTAATCGGCAATTCCTGCTTTACGTCCTTTATCCATAAGCGTCTCTAGATCGGCCTTCCAGAAGAAGGTAACCAACGATTTGCCCTTAAGAATCCGTTCCTCCCACTGCGCTTGCGTGATCATCGAGAATTCAGGATCCAGCAATTTTTCGTTATACAGTTTGTTGAGGAAAATCAAAGAGTCCTTATACCCTTTGTGGTAAGGTGCAAAAGCATATTTATCCGTAGCCGGATCAACGTTATAGAAGCCGTGAATGCCTGTGAAGGCTCTGCCGAATGTCGTGAATAACCCTGTATCGCCTGTAATTGCGTTATTGATCAATGGGTATGTATCCGGCTGTTTTTCTTTCAAAGTTTTCAGGAACTGGTAAAATTCTTCCACCGAGGTCGGCGCTTTCAAACCGTATTTATCCATAATGTCCTTACGCGTATACCAAATAAAGTTGAACCCTTTGCCTTCGGCATCGCCCTCGATAACCGGCACGGTGTAAATTCCTCCGTCGGCTCCCGTTGCAACAGCCTTAGCTTCCGGATATTTATCGAAAAACGCCTTCATATTCGGGGCTTTATCCATGTAATCCTTCAGATTCAGAAACACTTTATCCGGCCCATGCTGTCTGCCTTCCAATGTATCTACCTGAATGAAGTCAGTAACCGCATTGGTCGCGATCATAATCTGTTTCTTCTCTTTCAGACCTTCCTGACTGACCACTTGAAACTCCACTTTCACGCCGGTTTTTGCTTCGATTTCTTTGAATATTTCCCAATCTTGACGTACTTTCCCTTCGGGACGGTCATAAGCCAGCCAGGAAAAGGTGATCGGCTTCTTGGACTCTTCTGCTTTTTTGCCATCCCCGGATACGGGCATATCTTTTGACCCACTCGTACAACCTGCGACCAAGCTGGAAAGCATAACGGCTGATACTGCTGCTGCAACTGTTCTTTTTTTCATGAAAAAACCTCCCCAATGTGTTTAAAAGGCTGTTTGAAAAACGTCATTACTAGCTATAGTCGCATTCGCATTCCGATCTTACCCTTTAATACCGCCGATCATCGTACCCTGAACGAAATATTTCTGGATGAACGGATACACACACAGGATCGGGAGCGTAGCCATCATAATGATGGCGTACTTCATAGTTTGCAGCAGACTCATATCGCCTTCTCCCTGAATCGTCGTTCCTGCTACTAGGATGTTGCGCAGCATAATTTGCAGTGGATACATAGAGCGGTCGTTCAAGTAAATGAGGGCATCGAAGAAAGCGTTCCACTGGTTTACAGCTGTGAATAGTCCGATTGTTGCCATCACTGGCATCGATAGCGGCATAACAACTCGCAAAAGCACCTGCAGAGAGGAACAGCCGTCAATCGTTGCGGCATCTTCCAACTCTTCCGGCAAAGCTTCAAAAAACGTCCGCATGATGAATAAATACCATGTGCTGATCATCGAAGGCAGAACGATGGCCCAGATGGAATTCAACATGCCCAGCTTTTGCACAACGAGAAACGTGGGGATCATGCCTCCGCTGAACAGCAGCGTGAATGCCGCCAACATCAAGATCAATTTGCGTCCGGGCAGCCATTTCTTCGCTAACGGGTAAGCCATAGCTGCCGTTGTAATCAACGTCAGAATGACATGAACGACTGTGTAACGGATCGTATTCCAGTAGCTGATCCATAGATCTGAATTTGCTGCCAACTGTTTGTAGGCGACCAGCGTTACTTTTTTGGGTAAAAGCAGGACATCACCGCTTGAAACCAGCGCATTGTCGCTTATCGAAGCACTAAACACATAGACAAGCGGATAAATCATTACAATCATAAGAAGGATCATAACGGCGTAATTCAATGTGTCAAAAATGACGGAGGCTGTTGACTGTTTAATTTTCAATAGCGTTCCTCCTTTACCACAAGCTTGTCTCTGAGTGTTTTCTAGCGATGCGGTTTGCGCCGATAACTAGGATGAGACCGATGACAGACTGGAATAACCCTACTGCTGTTGCGAAGCTGAAGTCCGCATCCAGTATCCCGCGCCGATAGACGAAAGTGTTAATCACATCGGAGGTTTCGTAGTTCATGGAGTTGTATAACAGCAAGATTTTCTGAAACCCCGTTTCCATAAAATGACCTAATGTCAGAACGAACAAAATAATCATCACGGGAACCATACCGATGAAGGTGATATGGCGCATCTGGTGATAACGGTTCGCTCCATCCATTTTCGCCGCCTCATACAATGTCGGATCGATCCCGGCGATCGCCGCCAAATAAAGAATCGTTCCCCACCCGATTTTTTGCCAGATTTCCGAGGAGACATAGATCGCTCTGAACCATTCAGGCAGCCCGAGGAATAGAATCGGCTCCATGCCAAATACCTTCACCAGCAAGAAATTAACGATGCCGGTTTGCGGCGACAGAAACGTGACAAGAATTCCCGCTATAACGACCGTTGATAAAAAGTGCGGCATATAGCTGATGCTTTGTGCGATGCGTTTAAACATTTTATTCTTTAATTCGTGAAACAAGATGGCCAGAATGATCGGCGCCGGGAAATGAAACAGCAAGTCATACACATTTAACATAATGGTGTTGCGAATCAGTTTCCATGAATCCGGATTGACATAAAAAAATTCAATAAAGTGTTTAAACCCTACAAATTTACTGCCCAAAATTCCTCTGCCGATCGAATAATCCTGAAAGGCAATGACGACCCCGTACATAGGCACATACTTGAAAATGATGTAGTATAAAATCCCCGGCAGCATTAACAAATATAGCGCTTTATGTTTCTTCAAAACGTACCACATTCCATTACGCTGCTGCATACTGCCTCCCCCCTCCTCCTTTCGGAAGTTGATGGCCTTACTATACAGAGAGCGGGGCATTCGCGTAAAGATCGCATAATTACCTTGTGTCTCTTTTTTTACAAGCCCGATTTTATGCGGTTTCTCGGCGGTTTCTCGGTGCTGGAAGAAAAAATAGAGACTTCGGAAAAAATGAAGTCTCCATCCTTAATGATGCATCGTGCGATATTTCGCCGGTGTGATGCCTTCGTATTTGCGAAAAGTTCGAATAAACGAATTACGGCCCCAGTAACCCACTTTCTCCGCGATGTCATCGATTTTCATATCAGTCTCCAGCAATAATTGCTTCGCTTTCATAAGCCTGTATTTGGCAATGTACTCCACATACTTCTCGCCCACCGCCTCTTTAAACGTTCGGCTGAAATGCCCGTTCGACATGTTGAGCAGCCCTGCAAAATATTCAATCGAAAGCTCCTCGTTATAATGCTCATGAATATAATCCAGAATCTCCGAAAACTGCTGTGTGCGCTGATCGGGTTCTTCCGTTCGGAATAAAACGCCATGAATGTCAGAGAAACATTGATCCAATTCATCCCACGTCATACAACTATGCAGCCGATCGTACAAGCCGGAAAAAAATGGCACATTAAAATCGTTGTGCTCGGTTTCTACCGCACGAATCCATGTATTCAGCACGTCCGTACTTAAATATTTGACCTGCATAGCGGTTGCTTGTTTAAGTTTCCCCTCCTCTAGCTTCTCACGCACTGACTCCAACAATCGCTCATATTCCTTGGTTTTGTGCTGATTGAAAATTCGGTTCACTTCCTGGACGGATAAAAAGCTTTCCCACTGCGTACGTTCCCCTACAAGCGGTCCGCGGCATATTTCCACATCGGCATCCAATCCACGATTCTGCAGGACAGCTAACGCTTGCTCATACGATTCATGCAGCTCTTCTGCGGCGTTCACGGTTTTCCCGATGCCGATCGTTGCTTTGAAATATTGGCTGTATGACTCCAGCACCAATTTCGTAATGTCCGCAGCCTCTTCCGCACCTAAATGCAGGAACGAATCATGGGTAACCACGCAGGCTAACACATCCGGTTTCGTTTGACATAGCCAGACCATGGATGGGGTGGATTTGCGAATCAATTCTTTGATCTCCACGAACATGAAAGACTTCGTCGTCTCCGACAGCCGGTCATACACCTCCGAGTTGTAGTGAAAAGCAATGCACAGCACCGTGCGCATAGCCTGCTTGTCATAGGTAAAATCAATTTCCTTCGCATAATAAGCGATGGACAGCTCGTCTTGATATTCCCCTTGCAAAATTTTGGTGATAAAAAGCTCCTGCATCAAGGGGAACATGCCGTTCATTCGCTGTGACAGCTCTTTATTTTCATTGGATATTTCTTGAATCGGCCGATACAACCGACGGCTTAAATAATACGACACAACGCTGCCCACAACGAGAAAAAAGACTAGAAATCCCCAGCTAATCAACCTTGTCATATAAGCGGGTTTCATCAAGGTACGAAGATCGGCGATGGTCACGTAATACCAAGCATCGTTGAACCGGGATTTCACAAGTGACATGGCGATTTCATCTGTGACAAGGAATTGAGATTCAATAACCTTCGAGCGCGTATGCTCCAGCACCGCTTTAACCTCTTTATCCGTCAGGCTGGTCTGATTCAAAATTTCGCCCTGGCTAGTAGCAATCGCCGTACCTGTGACCCACTTCTCAGGGATTGAAATTTGTTCTTTCAATTTGTCCTGATCAAAATGCACGACCAAATAAACTTCCGGAGTTTCCGTATTAAACGGATAACTCATAACGGCTGACATGCCGAGCGTACTCGAGTCTATGATATCCATCATTTTTTTACCTGTAAAATGGGCGAGATATTCAGCCTTCTGCTGCTCATCAAGCGGATAAGTCATCGTAAAGTAGTACGATTTGTCCGTATAAATGTCGACATCCGCTACCAGGTCATGATTGGCAAAATATAAAAAAACCTTAGACACCAATTTATCCGACTGAAGCTTCATTAACTGCTCTCTGAGGGCATGAAACTGATCCGAGCGCTGCTGATTTTCCCTTGAATCGTCAACAACCCTTAGCAGACCTGTTACATTAGATGAACTGAGCATGTTGATCATATTGGTTTTGAGTGAATCTAAGGCTGTATCGGTTTGCTTGGAAAAATGGCTGATCACGACATCATTGAGCTTTTCGGCATCTTTCTCAATCGTGCGGACGGCAAGCACATGAGCAAGGATACTGGCGACAATAACAGGAATCAAAATCACAATGAAATAGTTGGTGAAAAGCCGCCAAAAAAGGGCTAATCGGAACTTATGCACCTTAGAAATGGCCATCTCGATCGCCCCTCCCCTGTTAAGTTGTCATCCTTCTTTCCAATCATTAGAATGACTATTTGTTTTTATACTATTGAAAAAGAATTGGAGGGTCAATAGATTTTGAAACTTTATTTTATTGCACAAATAACATAGTGAATTTTTATTTCTTTTTACGACAAAAAAAGACAAAAAAAACACTCGCATTCCCAATGGAATGGAGTGCTCTGCGCATCTAAAACTTGAGCTCAGCTATCGCTTTTTTGTACCTATCAATTCTTGCATAATCAGCTTCTGAGGGCTGCGGAATTCGGCTCATATCGCAGTTATCTTCCAGATCCAGAAGCTTCACCTTCGAGGCAAGCGGGTTTAGTTTAATTCGTTTAATAAATCCTTCATAGCTTTCATCCGCTCTCCTAGTCAGGCAATCCAGAGCTGCAATGACGTTTGAACTAAATCCTTCGTTTTTCAGATCAAATAAGGTCATATTTGAATCCTCAACGACATCGTGTAAGACAGCTACAATGGATTCTTCCGTCGTTTTGGCTTTACTTGCTAATCGAATGGGATGCAAAATGTAAGGATTTCCGCCCTTATCAGTTTGACCGTCGTGCGCTTTGGCTGCTAGTAGAATTGCTTTTGTTAATGTACTCATTTCTACACCTTCATTCCGTAATAGGTAACTTTCCCATCATAGCATTATTGCTAAATTACGGCTACAAATAAGCGCTTACCTTTAAGTGAGTAGGTATCACAATGTCTACTAAATAAAAGAAAAGTGCGTACTTCTGCCCCCTCTGAGAATCTAGTATGATGGGAGTGGTGGATAAGAACAAGCTTTGCCCAACCTTAACTTTTGTGGAGGAGATTACGATGAAATATAGTTATTTGGGACGTTCAGGCTTAAAAGTAAGCCAATTGTGCTTGGGAACGATGAACTTCGGTGTAGATACCGATGAACAAGAAGCTTTTCGCATCATGGATGCTGCTCTAGATGCCGGAATCAACTTTTTTGATACAGCCAACATTTATGGATGGGGCGAAAATTCAGGCCGCACCGAGGAGATTATTGGCCGATGGTTCGCTCAAGGCGGCAATCGCCGTGAGAAGACCGTTATCGCCACCAAATTCTACGGTGATATGCATGACGCTAACGATGGACCGAACCGTGAAGGCGGGTTATCCGCTTATAAGCTACGTCGTCACCTGGACGCTTCCTTACGCCGTCTTCAAACCGATCATATCGAGTTGTACCAGATGCATCACGTAGATCGTAATGTATCTTGGGATGAGCTCTGGGAAGCTTTTCAAGTTCCTGTGTACCAAGGCAAAATCGGCTACGTGGGCTCCAGCAACTTCGCCGGGCGCGATCTGGTGAAATCGCAATATGAAGCCAAATCCCGTCATCTCCTTGGCCTTGTGTCGGAGCAGCATAAATACAGCTTACTTTGCAGATTGCCTGAGCTGGAAGTCCTTCCAGCCGCTGAAGAGCTGGGTATTGGCGTTATCGCTTGGAGTCCGCTCGATGGCGGTCTGCTCGGTGGTAACGCATTAAATCCAGTCACGGGCTCGAAGCGCGCGAGCAACCCTGAGCGTGTTGAAAAACATCGCGCCAAACTGGAAGCCTTCTCCGCATTATGCAAGGAACTCGGCGAGAGCGAAGCGAATGTAGCCTTGGCTTGGACCCTCGTTCATCCGGCCATGACGGCACCGATTATCGGACCTCGTACGTTGGAACAATTCGAAAATACGTTACGTGTGGTTGACATCCAACTCGATGAATCCACATTAAGCAAGTTGGATGAAATCTTCCCGGGACCCGGCGGAGATGCTCCACGGGCTTACGCCTGGTAATAAAATAAGGGCTGTCCCAAAGTCACCACTGACTGAGGGATAGCCTTTTTTTTTGAAACTATGCGACTGAATCTTTAAGTTAACGGTACATATTACCGCTAATTTGTGGAATTCCTCAGATAAATCTGGAATAGATAGCAATTTCCAGTTAATCCTCGCTCTGATGACCTTCACCCAACAATATAAGCTATCAGCATCCGCTCAATAGTTTTGCCATGCTCCATTAACCACGTATCTCTATGTATGAATTGATTCAAAATGTAGGTGAAGTTATGTTGGATGTCGATGCCCGCATAATGCTGGCCGATATAGATGTGCAGCACAGCGACATGATAGAGCTGAGTTAAATTCCGCAGTTGTTCAATCTCTTGCACGCTGTGCGTTTTATAAGCTGAATACCTTTTTACAAAAGCCTCCGCCATCTCAATTGAACCATTCGACATCTGTAAAAGATGATTCAAGCAAATCGCAAACTCCAGAAAGCTCGTATCCACCGATATAAAATCAAAATCCAATACGCTGCAAATGCGGTTGTTTTGAGCTAACAAATTAAATATTAACAAATCATGGTGAACAAGCTGAATAGGAAGTTTTTTTATCTCCCTGACACTGTTTTCCACGGATTCGACCTTGGCTCTATAAAAATTCAAGGAAGCTTCTGGAATATGAAACGATGGATTTTCGATAAAAGCGTCAACAGCGCTTTGATCCGCAAGCGGATGAAGATTGTAAAAATCCAAAAATGATATGCCTTGATAATCGAGCCCACTTCTATCGAATTGTTGGAGTCCCTGGCTCATTTCACCAACAACACGTCCGAATTCAGCAGCATCATGGACATTTGCAAGCACGTGATTCGTGCCTTCAAGAAAGACGACAACAGCGCCTAAGCTTCCGTCAGACAATCGAACATAATCGTCCCCACTTAAAGTTGGAAGAAATTCTGGCACTTGAAAAGTCAGCTCTCTGTTCACCAAAAATGATGTCGTCCTTGATTCCAACTCGATGCCCTCTACATGTTTCGTATGTCGATTATAGATACGGAGGACATATCTTCGGTCGTTTAACTTCACTATTTTTGTTAAATTGGTAAGTCCAAACGGAACGGCTTCCATCTCATAATCAGCTTCCTCAAAATAATAACGAACCAGCTCATCTAGTTGTTCCTGCATGAATTCACCTTAACCATACACATTTTCGAATTGTTTGTATCGGACAGACTCGCGATATTCCCCAGGAAGAACACCGTACTCTTTCTTAAATTGTTTGCATAAATAGGACGCATCCGTGAATCCACATTGCGCAGCAATAGATTCCAGCGTCTCTTCGCTCATTTCGAGCAGCTGCTTGGAACGCTTAAGACGCATATCTCGAAGCATTTGCATGGGGGTTAGTCCAAACTGCTGCTGAAACGCTCTGTCCATATAGTTCGCACTCAGACAAACTAGCGAAGCAAGTTCCTCTCTGGTCAGCTTCTCTTCCAGCCGCATGGACATTTGTCCAATTAACCGGGCGAAGCGATCGCCAGGTGAGCTGTATGCGCTTGAACGCTCCGGATTTCCTGCTTTTTCCCAACCGGTTAGAATCATTTCCGTTAGCTGCAGCATCGCAGTTGTGAGTTTCAAATCACGAAAAGACAGCTCCCGATTTCCCCAATCGGCAAGCAATTTGGTGAATACAGCCTCATAACGGCCAGGCTCAGGCAGGGTAATAACCGGTGAAACGCGATAGAGCATCAGGAGGTCGAATTGATGGGAACACAGAATGCTAACCTGCATCCATAAGTGAACACCGCCAACATTCGCATGCTCCGAAAAAGGCAGCCCAGGCGGATGAAGCATCACATCACCCGCTTTCGCCGTATGGGTTTCGCCTCCTGTGCCTGTCGTGACATGGCCGGTTTTCACATAACTAATGATCCAATTCGGAAAACTACGATTTTCCATGTGAAGCTTGACATACGGCGACCGATTCACGCTATGCAGCTGAACGGACCACGGTCCTTCTACCCATTCGGGCGGTTTCGTCGACATTGACAATCACCTCATATGTTCAACTTAACCGATTTCCCGTGTATTGCCTAGAATCACTAAGAACAATTCTCTCTAGTTACAAAACCTTCATACGCAGACTTCCCGTCTTTTGCAATCAGCGGTCCGTTCTTGAATAATTGACCAGTATTCGGGTTAAAAGATCCGTCCACCGAGTACTGCACCACATAACCTTTGCGTGTCTGCGTTTTGCTCAAGTTTGGCGTACTGCGATGGAAGAGCAAGGAATGGAAGACAACCATGCTGCCTTTTTTTAATTCAACCGGTATGCCTTTTTCTTCTCCAAAATAACAAACCCAGCCGAGATCTGTTTTCACATGCTCCACAAAACCATCCAAGTGCGTACGTGGCTGAACCCAGATACAGCCGTTATCCACCGTAGCGTCTTCAAGCGCTAGCCAACATGTGACATAGTGGATCGGCTCCGTCGGTACATATCCGTTATCTTGATGCCATGGAAAGTCTTTGTCTGCTTCCGGACGTTTGTACACGGACTGATCCCAGTACAGCTTGATGTCGGGTCCCAGTATTGTAGTCGTAATATCAACAAAACGCTGATCTGCAATAAATTGCTGCAGCTCTGCGCTTAGGAAATTCAAATTTGCAGTAAAATTAATTTGACCTGATCTGCTGATGAATTCCTTGCCTTTCGCGCGCAAGGCTTTCTCTGAGGCTTCGTCGAAGCCGTCAATGATACCGCAAATACGATCCATCTCTTCTTCTGAAAAGAGACTTTCAAAAATGATATAGCCTTGTTCCTGATAATGCTTCATCTGCTCAGATGTGATGTGGACCTGGTGACCTGTGTGGACGTTACGCATGGCGATTCGCTCCCCCAACAATGAGATTTACTTCCTATCCTCATTATCAAGCAGCGCTAAACCCTTAGCAATGAAGCGATTCCACCTCATCTGGTACTTTTTCCACCTTTAGGGTTCAATCGATGCGGCAATGGCATTATGAAAGCAATCCCTCAGCCGTACGACAGATTTCTCGCGTCCAAAGTGCACACGGTTGGTCAATAATACGGCGAAAACGCTGCTTTGGGGATCCATCCATACGCTGGTCCCTGTGAACCCCGTGTGCCCGTAGCTTTGCGAGGAAAACAAATCCCCCGAAGCGTCCCAGACATCCCCCTTCAGCACCCAACCAAGGCCACGGCTAGCATTTACCTTGTCTTCCGTGTAGCTACGAGTGGCTGCTGCTACGGATGCACTTGACAGAACATGGCCAAGGCCGTCTGCAGCAGGCTTCCCATGGTTCAGCCACATGGCCGCATATTTCGCAACATCCCTCGCCGTCGAGAAAACACCGGCATGCCCGCTGACGCCCCCCATTGCCCAAGCGTTCTCGTCATGCACCTCGCCCCATCGATAAGCGCCGTCCATGAACTCCGTTGCCGCTATTCGCGACTGCAATTCTTTCGCCGGACAATAACCCGTATCGTGCATCCCCAGCGGTTCAAACACATATCGGTTAGCGGCCTCATCTAGCGGCATGCTAAACAGCTTCGCAGCCAATTCACCAAGAATGATATAGTTAAAATCACTGTACGCATAACTGCTGCCGCAAGAATGGCTCAAACCCTCTCCGAGAACGGCAGCCTTAATCTGCTCAGGCGTCCAGCCATGAGAATGCAAATCCTTGAAAGCCTGCAGCCCGGACGTGTGAGACAATAGATGTTTCACCGTCACCTCTTCCTTCCCATTCCCTGAGAATTCAGGGAAGAACCGGGTGATCGGGTCTCTGAGGCGCAGCTCGCCACGATCGATCAGCTGCATAATCAAGGGAAGTGTCGCCATTACTTTGGTCAAAGAAGCACAGTCATAAATCGTATCTTCCGTTACCTTTAGCTGCGTATCGTCCGAAATAATCGAGTGACCAACGGCATACGTTCCTACGATAGTCCCTTTTCGACCCACGATGGCCACGCCACCTGGTATTTCACCGGCTTCCTCTTCACGATCCAACAATTGGAAAGCAAGTTGTAATTTATCACCATTTATCCCTAGTTGTTCTGGAGCCGCTTGCGGCAATGCCATATCCATGTTCATGTCTCGATGAGACCTCCTTACAATCAGTTATTTTCTTTATTCGAAATAAAACGGCAAATCCCTCTATAAACAGCGAAAAAGCTTGACCAGTCAAACTCCGTCAAGCCTCGCACCTCTCATTTTTTATTCAAAAGAACGACGGGATGGCCAAGATCCCTGCAGCTTCCGGATAAACATGATCTGTCCTGTGTGATAGGCATCATGCATAATCAGACTGTTCACCCAACGCCCAACGGATTGCGAACGATTCGGATACACATATTCAAAATCATGCTCCTCCCACTGCGCGATCCGATCCCGAATACCTTGATGAACAGCTTGCAAACGAGCCAAAGTTGCCTCCCATGTCTCATCTGAAGTAGATGCCACAACAAACGTATCATCATTCGTCATATCCGGATATTCGGACTCTGCTCCAGTCATTCGATACAACAATCGTTCTTTATAAAAAATTAAATGATTCAAATTCTCGGCAATCGTATTCACATACTCGCCTTCCGGCCGCCAGTTGGCCTGCTCGGCAGTCAAACCTTTGAGGGCATCCGTAAGCGGCGGATACCAATCCTCATTCTCATAGCAGCTATCCCATCCATGAAGCAAAAGCTCGATTTTATTCATTCCATTGCCTCCTAAATTGATTATATCTACATGTATATAGTAGCTCATTCAAATAGACTTGAAAACCTGATCCATTAGAGAATCGATCGGCTGAACCGTGTCCAAAACAAGTTCACCATCCAAAAATTCCAATCTAACATGCTTATAATGTTCCTTTAACTCATCTAAATCGGTTATTAATTGATTAGCCTTTGGCTCATTGCTTCTCTCAGCAAGTCGCTGCGCCCAAATAGACTCATCGCTGCATATGCAGATCAGCGTCTTCAACTTCCCACCTTTTTCCTCGATCCAATGCTTAAACTTCAACACATCATCCGAGTGATTAAAACCATAATCAAGAATTACATCTGCTTCCGTCGCAATAACCGTTTCAAGAAACCGGTACAGAAAATCAAAACAGATCTGATTTCTCGCCTCATGTGCGGAGACATGCTTGGCGACCGAATCATAAATATCATCTTTATGAAGCACAGCTGTCTTGAGCCTTTTACCAAGTTCATTGGATAAGGTAGTTTTGCCTGTCCCAGCTTTCCCACGAAATAAAATAATAGTTGACATGTTTGTTCTTAACCTGATCCGTCTATCCCCAGGATCCTCCTAACTATGACCTTTCATTTCCTTTCATAAAAAATGAGCAGGGCTCCCGCATCCGAATATTTAAGGGAACTGTGGTCCTCTATCTGGAGAAAAACGAGCTATTTTGAACTTTGAGTGGAACTACAGGCACTTATTTGTCCTCAACAACGCGATTCTCAGTAGAAATGACAAAATAGCGAACTGTAGTTCCCCATCTGAGTGGATGATGTGAGTTTTCACGGAAATAGAGGACCGTAGTTCCCTCCACCTATTTCTGCGAGTTTGAGATCACAGACCTGACAGCCTTCCCAATCTCCTCATAACTTGTACAGCGGCAAATATTGGATTGAAGCCATCTACGCATCACGTCTTCACTCGCATTCGGGCATTGCTGGCTCAAAGCATGTGCCACCATAATGTAACCTGGTGTGCAGAATCCGCACTGAAAAGCAAAATGCTCGACGAAAGCCCTTTGCATGGGAGCATCTCCGCCTAACCCTTCAATGGTCGTGATGCTGCATCCCGGTGCTTCAATGGCCAGCATCAGGCACGATTTGATAGGAACTCCATCCACATTCACCGTACATGCACCGCAATCGCCATTTTCGCAGCCCTCTTTTGCTCCAGTTAACCCCAATTGCTCCCGCAGCACTCGCAATAGCGTATCCGCGGATCGAATGACAGCATGATGCCGCTTATCGTTGACAACGAATTCAACTTCACTTTTGATCGTCCCGCTCATCCTCAACGCCTCCCCTGTTCCAGAGCTGCCATAGCATCCAATAGTGTGTTGCGAAGCACAAATGTCCGATAAGCAGATGAGCTAAGAATGTCATTCAAAATCGGCACAGGCCACCATTGAATGGCGATATCAACACGAGCTTCCAAGGAGAGTGAGGTATCGTTTAAAATTTCTTCGATTTTCTTTGATCGAAACGGTATCGCACTGACTCCACTGAAAGCCATGCGAATCTCTTCTCCTGTATGAAGCCCAGCTATGCGGACGATTGGATAATCAATTCGTTCCAATTTGGTCTTCTTTATCGTCACATACGGCATTTCCAAATAGTTGGCATTGGTTATGATTTGCACGAGAAGTTCACCCTTCTCCAAGCGCGGCTCTCCATTCAAAATCTGGCGAATGGGAATTTGACGCACTCCGCTAGGGCCGGCCAGAATAACCTCGCTGTCCGCTAGGAGAAAGGGCAGCAGCCCCTCCCGATAGATGAACTTTCCACATAGGAGGCCGCCAATTGTAATTTTATTGCGAATCGTATGATCAGCGATGTCTCGAACAGTGTCCGCAAGTAATGGAAACAAAGGCGACTCCGCAAGCTCATTGAGTGTAAGTGCTGCGCCAATGACAAGCTGGTTATGATGAAATTGAAATACGCGGCATTCGGGAATCCCTTTCATGTCAATTACCGCACCAGTGCGAAGCTGATCCATGCGCGCCATGGAGATGATTTCAGTACCACCGGCATAATACAAGGGTGATTTACCGCTTGCATTCATGTTCTGATAGATTGATACCGCTTCATCATAGGTAGTCGGCTTATAATATTCAAAGTCAAATGAAATCATTGGCCCCTCCCCATCGATTGCCAGATCACCTCTGGTGTCAAAGGCAGTACGTTCAATTCAATGCCGGCTGCAAGCGATAAGGCGTTCGCCAGAGCAGGAGCCATCCCTATGGTTCCATGCTCCCCAACACCGCGGGCACCAAAAGGACCTTCTGTGAAAGGCGTCTCCACAAATTCGACCAAATATTCCGGATGATCGCCGAACCGGGTTAATTTGTAGGACCGCAGCTGCGGATTAAGCACTTGCCCCGCCTGATTAAACAGAAACCCCTCCCGCGTGGCAAAGCTCAGCCCCATGTTCATTCCGCCTACCACCTGCCCGCGTGCTGTGGCTTCATTAATGACTTTTCCCGCATCAAAAACAGAAGCTGCCCGAAGAACACGATACGTACACTCGCGAGTATCAAATTCAACTTCAACGGCTTGTGCACCAACGGTCCATTGCTGGCTTGGGATTCCTTTCCCCGTTTCGGGATCAAGCCTCGTAATATCATGGACACGGTATCTGCCGCGGCCGATAACCGGTTTGCCCGAAGCACTGCCATTCGGATATTGGTAACCGCTGACCACTTCACTGACTTTTAGACTGATGATCGGATCGTCTTTGACATAAATCATGCCACGGCCGACTGCGAGATCTTGCGGCAGCACTTGCAGGACGATCGAGGCATTAGCTTTCAGCTGGGCGATCACATCTTCAGCTGCGTCCTGAACAGCACGACCGACCATCATCGTACTGCTGCTTGACACTGTTTTCCAATGTTCCGGTGTGATTTGGGTATCCACGTCCATTTTGACATGGACATCCTTCACATCCATATCCAGCTGCTCGGCAAGGATCTGCGCCATGACGGTGCGGTTTCCTTGGCCTATCTCGATCGAACCTACGCTGAGATTCGCGCTGCCGTCGTGATTGAATGTGATCGTAGCCCCGCTTCCGGTATCGATGCCGGAGCCCGAGGCTTTCCACACACAGGCCATACCTTTCACCCTGACTTTATCACGGTCAACCTTCGTCCATTGACCCTGATCCCACTCGATCAGCGTCTTCAACTTACGAATGCATAGAGGTAGATCCCCTACCGAGCTTCGTGTAAGCGGTGCTTGCGTTGGTGTCGTATCCCCCGGCTCAATCGCATTGCGAAACCGCAAATCCAAAGGATTCATCCCGAGTTTTTTCGCAAGCATATCCATCGTACGCTCCAGACAATAAAGAGCTTCCGTATGCCCAAATCCCCGAAATGCCGTAGCATAAGGATGATTCGTGTAGACACATAGAGAGTCGCACCACACGTTATCCAAGCGATAAGGCCCTGTGCAGTCGATGGCTCCCGCTACGGTCACCGTAGCTCCCTCGTCTGTATAGCCCCCTGTATCAAATAAAAACGTGATTTCAGCTGCTGTTAGTCTGCCTTCTCGGGTAGCGCCGAGCTTCACTTTTGCTTCCAGCCCAATGTGACAAGGGGAACTGACCATATCCGTTTCACGGGAATTATTGATTTTGACAGGACGGCCGCCGCAAGCTTTGGACGCTAGATAAGCCATGTATTCCAATTGAATGGAGCCCTTGCCGCCAAATCCCCCGCCTACTAAAGGCACATGCACGATCACCTTGGACTGCTCAACTTGAAAAAAGCGCTCGAAAGCACGTTTAATCATAAAAGGATCCTGCGTCGACGTTTGGATGTTGATTATACCGCTCGGTTTTGCTTCAACGATGGCACAACGCGGTTCCATCGCGCAATGATCGGACGAGTTGAACGCATATGTTCCTTCCACCGTCACTTCACTAGCTGCCCAACCTGAGGCCATGTCACCTTTTCTGATTTTGACTAAATTGCCGATATTTGTTCCTGGAACGGGATACACATCCCCGAACTTTTGACAGCTGCCCAAATCTTCATGAATTAATGGGGCGTTCCGTTGTAAGGCGCCGCTGGGTGAATGAACAACAGGAAGCTGCTCGTATTCCACTCGTATACAGGCTGCTGCGCGTTTAGCCATCTGCTCCGTTTCCGCCACAACGACGGCAATCGGCTCGCCGTAATACCTCACTTTTTTCCAGGCAAGCGGCGGGCGGTCTGCTAGAAGAGTACCTGTTAGGATGGGGGAATCCTCTCCCCGAACTATGGCGTGAACACCGCTCACTGCCAGCGCATCCGTAATATCAATCGATAAAATTAACGCATGCGAATAGGGGCTGGTCACGAGCCAACCATGCAGCATGCCTGGAGATTGTGTATCGTTCGAATATGTAGCGAAACCGGTTACCTTATCTCGGGATTCAAGTCTTGGGATGCCCTTTCCTATTACGCTCAACTTCAACCACTCCTACTCTATTACGGCATACATGATGTATGAGAAATCTGGTGTTTTCTATCATCTTATCAAGATTAAACTCGTCCTATTCCGCTCCCATAAATAGGTCCTTTTTTGGTCGTCTGTCCAAACCAAGTTTGAAAGCGGTACATACTTTAATAGCATCTTGTTTCGAAAGGATGATGGGATCATGGCAAAAGTCAAGCAAGGAGATGAAGGACCTGTTCAGTTCAAACATCGAATGGAGGGTTTGACGACTCGCGTGCAAGGGCATCAACATGCTTTTGGGAATTTGACTGATTTGTTCATTCCTGATAATGGCAGACACCGTCACAATTTCCGCGGCACTACAACAACAGCGGACGGACACAGACATTCCTACTCCGGTCAAACAGGTCTCAACATTGGCAATGGTCCCAACCATTTTCACCGGTTTTCGATCCAAACGAACGTTGCTGACGGCCATCGTCATATCATTTCCGGAAGAACAACCGGACTGATTCGTCTCATGGGCATGCTCGGACATAAATTAATTATTGAAAAAGTCGTACGGGAACGCGTGAAAAAATAACCGTTCATCCATTATAAAAAGGACTGCTCCTAGTAGATAATCTACTTATGGAGCAGTCCTTTTTTTTGTTTTTAAGCTCATCTAACCGTACTTTCTTCATCAATCGGCAGAAATACTTGTACGGTCGTTCCCTGCTCAATTTCACTTTCAATTTTGAGGCATCCACGGTGAGCTTCGATGATTTTATGACAAACCATTAAACCTAAGCCCGTCCCTTTTTCCTTGGTTGTGTAGAAAGGTTCGCCTAGTAGCGCCAATCTCTCCGCCGAGATGCCGCAGCCATCGTCAATGAAACGAATCTGAACCTTGTCGTCATCCTGCTTCAACTCGATGGTGACATTTCCTCCATCCGGCATGGCCTCAATCGCATTTTTAAGAATATTAATGAAGACCTGTTTCAGTTGATTTTCCTCGCACTTGATGAAAGGAATTTCAGTCATGACCTCTGTATGAATTTGCACATTATTAAGAATAGCTTGGGTTTGTAGCAAGGAGATGACATCTTGAAGGATCTTCCGGATATCTCTCATTTCAAAATTGATCACCTGCGGTTTCGCAATGACCATAAACTCGCTCACGATATCGTTAATTCGGTCCAGTTCCGATAACATGATTTGAAAATAATACTGATAATTTTCTACTTTTGACTGTAGAAGCTGCACAAAACCTCTCAGCGAAGTCAATGGATTTCGAATCTCATGGGCAACCCCTGCCGCAAGCTGTCCAACGATAGACAGCTTTTCTGATTTGAGCAGCAGCTCTTCCGTCCGTTTACGTTCTGTAATATCTTTGGCTATGCCATATACGCCGTCAACTTTATCATTAATATAGATGGGAACCATTTTCAAATTTAATTCGATTTGATTTCCTTCTTTATGCATTAGCGTTATTTCCGTATTATTGGATTCGCCCTGCATCGCTTTTACAAATAGCTCGCATGCCTTCTCTTGGTCACTGGACACATGAAAGGGCTGAAATATTTGCTGCGTGCATTCTTCTTCCGTATAGCCAGTAATTTTCTCAGTAGCCGCATTAACTGACAGCACATTCCCCTTTAAATCCATCGTGAAAATCGCATCGGGATTGTGCTCCACAAGCGATTTATAGCTCTGTTCCCGCATTTCCAGCATGCATTGCGCCCGTTTATGCTCCGTAATATCTCGGCATAATAACTGCACCGCAGGTTTACCAAGAAAGACGATTGGCACCTCTCTTACATCTACATCGATAACTTGCTGATCGAGCCGTAAAAACTTTTGATCCATCGGTTCTGTTGGCTGCTTTTCTTCGATGATTTGACGGATACGTTTCATCGTTATATCTGCAAAATCGGGGTGCACAAATGTCATCACGGATTGCCCGATGAGTTCCTCAGGCGAGTTCGCACCTAAAACTCTGGCACCGGCAGGGTTAATGAAGATGATAATCCCTTCGCTATGAACCACGATTGGCTCCGGTGAATGTTCCACCAGGATTCGATACCGCTCCTCGCTTTCCAACAACGCCTTTTTCAACCGCTTTAAACAAAAATACAAAATAAATGCGGTAATAACGACATAAAAAAGTCCTTTTGATGAATTTACGGAAATGGCATCGGTCAACTTCACGCTATCGATGAATCGATCTGATAGAATGACCCATAAACTTCCAAACAAGACATAGAGGAAGGTCACTTTCAAAGAGCTTTTTACCCTTACTGCTGACTTCTTGTACATATCGATCTACTCTTCCTTAACCCTGCAATTTTATGGGACAGCGGTGTAATTTGCTTATTGATTATATCATTTATTCGGCAAAATACTTATTGGATCTTTCTCCCATTCCTGTCTATTCCCACGCACTAGTTCTATTGGACGAACATATACTAGAATAAGACAGCTAGAGAGGAGGTATCACGATGAAAAAAGTGGATTCCTATCGAATTTGTAAGAAGTACCTCAATCGAGAAGTAATGATCAAAACAACACACGGCACTTACAAGGGTACCATAGTCAAAGTGGACAATAATAAAGTCTATTTGAAGCCGTCCCGGAATGGGAACAAGGCGCAAATTTCATTTTTGCCGTTTATTTTACCGCTCGTCCTGTTTGATCTTTTGGCTATTGCCTTACTGGATACTAGACCTTTTTTCCCTTTCCGTCCTTGCTAATGATCAATCGAAAACCCTCATCTACTTAGATGAGGGTTTTTTGCATGAAATTTCATCCATCTTAATAGTTTGAATCAGAAGGAGGTGTGTTTGAACATGGAGCCAACACGATCTTGTCGACTCATTCGTTCATCTCGCACATACCATGGCAAACAAGGCTTCGACTATGCGGAGGCCATATCCAAGGAAAGCGTTGACTCGCAAGGTATATGCATGCATCTGCTAACGATTCCCCCTGGCAAGAGAGCAAAGGCCCACCTGCATGAACAACATGAAACAGCCATCTACATGCTGCAAGGGAAATCGGCCATGTGGTACGGCGAGAAACTCGACCAGCATATGGAGGTGGAGGAAGGCGATTTTCTGTACATCCCTGCCGGGATGCCTCATATGCCCTATAACCCTAGCGAAAGCGAGTCCTGCACCGCCCTGCTGGCAAGAACGGATCCAAATGAACAGGAAAGCGTTCGTTTGCTCCCCGAGCTTGAAACGCTATGGCAGAAGCAGCGCTCATCCGCCGATTAACCGTAGAACAGGCAGCTGACCCTAAAGAAGGTGAGCTGCCTGTTTTTTAGCGTGCTCCAAGAAAGCTGCGGCGTCATCCCATGACGGAAATCCCGCTTGGGCGATTTTGTCGCTCCCGCCGCCTTTCCCTTGGTAGGCAGCCAAATTCGCATTGAAGAAAACGCCGCAGGATAACGATGCGCTATTATTCGCTAGTACAACTTTGTTCTCCGCAAGGGTGGCAAGAAGGACTGGGCAATCGCTCTGAACCGCCAGCTTGCCAGCGAGGTTTTGCAAATCTTTCAGGGACTTATTTTCGAACACGCGGACAATCAAGTTCCCTTCTCGTTGGGAGAGGAGCTCACCTGCTACATAAGTGTCGTTCTCCTCTTTTAACTGGGCTAATTCCGCTTGCAATTGTTTCGTCTCGAATTCCCATTTCTCCAAGCGATCGATAATTTCGTCTTTCCCCGTGTTGAATTTGATGGATAGTGCGCCCAAAATCTTCAAACTATCATTAAACTCCTGGAGTGCACGATATCCGCATTTAAAATAAATCCGCGTATTCCCCTTCTGCTTCTCCGCTTTCAGCAGCTTGATCATCCCGATTTCACCAGTTGACGAAACATGCGTGCCTCCGCACGCGTTATATTCCACACCTTGAATTTCGACAATGCGGATATTCTCCGTCACCTTGGGTTGTTTCACCAGCGGCAGTTTGGCCAATTCCTCATCCGTAACGAAATAACTGGTGACTGTTCGGTTCTTATAGATCTGCTCATTAACTTCTCTCTCTATAGCTGCCAACTGGTCAGGTGAGAGTTCCGGCTGTTCCACATCAATGGTGGCATAATCCGTTCCCAAGTGGAAAGAGACGGTCATTGCCTGGTAGAGATCGCGGCATACCGCGGATAACAGATGTTGACCGCTATGCTGCTGCATATGATCGAACCTTCGCTGCCAATTCACCTCGCAGGATACAATGCCCTCTCCAGGTAGACTCGCCACTTTATGCAGCACATTCTCCTCTTCACTGATGACATCCAATACAGGAACGCCGTTGATATGCCCTTCATCGCAAGGCTGTCCGCCCCCATGTGGATAAAAGGCTGTCTCATCCAAGAGGACATAATACCCGTCTTCTCTCTCCATAACGCGGCTGATCGTTGTTTGCCATTCTCGGATATAGGCAGAATCGTAGTACAGCTTTTTAGACATGTGAATCTTCCTTTCTTATTTGGGCTAGATCAGCTTCCGGAAAGACATGGTGTTCCATGACAACGTAATCTTTTCCGCCTTTAGTAAATTGTTTATCTGTTACGGTCAACCCGAATTTTTCATAAAAAGAAACCTTGTTGCTCCTCGCATTGCAAAAAATGCGCTTCACACCTGCTTGTTTAGCTTCCGTAAACATGTGGCGAAGCAGATGGCTGCCGTAGCCTTTGCCTTGATCGGATACTTTGGTGGCAAATTTTCGAAACTGAGCTTCTTCACCCTGGATAAATAGCGATACGACAGAAAGAAGTGCATCCCCTTCAAAAAGTCCATAGTGCACGCCTTCATCGTCATCCGAAAGTTGAACATAAGCCAGTTCCCGCTCCGGCCACATCACTTCATGCCGCAGCTGCCAGACCTGCTCTTTTTGAATGATTCTAATTTCCATTACATCATCTCCAAAGCTGACTGAATTAACGATTGCTGCGCTGGAAGACATACTTGTCAAAGAGCCATGCAGCAGCAATTCCTATCACATATCGAGCTAAATCAATGGTCAAAAAACCTCTTCCAAGGATCAGCGAGCCAACGACTGTCCTTCTAACCGCTACGATCCATTCCGCTTGGTATAATTGACTGAATTCAATGCCAAAGCAGAAGATTACGCTCCATCCTACTGCCCAAGCTAACGATCTTTTAGTACAAATAAACCGAAACCCAAAGTAAATCATGCTTGCCCAAAGGATGTCTCCGGCATTGACAGCGATGATATCAGGAAATACTTTCGGGAACCTTCTTGAGCTTAGCCCCAAGACGATCGTTACCACGATGGCTGCAGCATATTTTAGCATGAATTCCCCTTTCCTTCGAATAAGAACTTAATTAAAGTGTAGAACTTTATCTACCTGGGAAATCTACCTTGTAGGGATACTGCAGGAGACTCACAACTAGCTTAAATAAAGGAGATTGCTTCATGTCCGATATCCATAAAAAACAGGAGATTGTCTCAAGTGTTCCACAACACGGTTTCCTCGGTCACCCGAAAGGGTTATTCACACTCTTTTTCACGGAATTTTGGGAGCGTTTTTCCTATTACGGTATGCGCGCAATTCTTGTTTACTATATGTATTATGAAGTGTCCAAAGGCGGATTGGGAATTGCCGAAAATACCGCTCTTGCCATTATGTCGATTTACGGCTCGCTTGTCTATATGTCCGGCATTATTGGCGGGTGGCTGTCTGACCGGATTTTTGGAAATTCAAAGGCTGTTCTATATGGCGGCATTTTCATTATGCTCGGCCATATTGTATTAGCCATACCAGGAAGCGTCGCGTTATTTTTTGTTTCTATGGTACTGATTGTGTTAGGGACAGGCATGCTAAAACCAAACGTATCCAGCATTGTCGGTGAAATATATAGTGAAGAGGACGCCCGTCGCGATGCAGGATTCAGCATTTTCTACATGGGTATCAATCTTGGAGGGTTCCTTGCCCCATTGCTCGTTGGCACTGTAGGGATGAATGTGAATTTCCATTTGGGTTTTGGATTAGCGGCAATCGGCATGTTTCTTGGGTTAGCTGTGTTTCTGTTTACGAAGAAAAAAAACTTGGGACTCGCTGGCACATTTGTCGTAAACCCGCTCTCTCCGTCGGAAAAAACGAAGGTCCTGACATGGATTGGGCTAGGCGCCGTAATCATCATCCTATTACTTGTCATAACGATCCCTGCCGGTTACCTCACTTTCCAGACGTTTAGCGCCATCGTTGGCCTGCTGGGTATCCTGATTCCAACCATTTATTTCATTGTCATGTACAGAAGCCCTAAGACCACAAGTATCGAGCGCTCCAGAGTTCTCGCCTATATCCCGCTGTTTATTGCGTCTGTCATGTTCTGGGCTATTGAGGAGCAGGGATCAACGATTCTCGCCAATTACGCGGACCGGCGGACACAACTTGATTTTGCAGGCATACATATCTCTCCAGCTTGGTTCCAATCCTTGAATCCGTTATTTATTATCGTATTTGCGCCGATTTTTGCGTGGATTTGGGTCAAGCTCGGTGACCGGCAGCCTTCCATTCCCACCAAGTTTTCATTAGGTTTGCTGCTGGCCGGCGTATCCTTTCTCGTCATTCTGCTGCCCGCTTATTTCGGTGGCAAGGAGTCGCTCGTTAATCCATTATGGCTAGTGCTCAGCTATTTCATTGTCGTGATCGGAGAATTATGTTTATCTCCTGTAGGTCTCTCGGCAACGACCAAGTTAGCACCTGCGGCCTTTTTAGCCCAGACCATGAGTTTGTGGTTCTTGTCAAATGCCGCGGCCCAGGCCATCAATGCGCAGATTGTGAAATTTTACTCGCCCGACTCGGAAATGCTGTATTTCGGTGTTATCGGCGTGATTGCATTGGTCCTAAGCGTCATACTCTTTCTGATGACTCCAAAAATTCAAGGCTTTATGAAAGGTGTCCGCTGAAAACAAAAGAGCCTCCTCTTCCACCTATTTAGTGGAATGTGGAGGCTTCTTTGCATAAACTAATTTATGGTTTCTAACCATGACCATTACGCGCTTTTCTTTTTCTGCGATGAAAAACAAACCAAGCGATTCCAATGATGCCAGCAAGCAGCACCGCACTGAAAAAAAGAATGTAACTCAAATGAAATAAACGAATATGAATCCCTCCTGTTTAAATGATGGCCTGTTCAGGAAAGCCGTGCGACGCGATGGAAATGATGCGCCACGAGTCCTCCCCGCTCACGAAATCGAATTCGTTATACGCAGAATCTTCGTGACGATCACAAGCATGCAGCGCGTACTCGTCGTTACCGATCCGAAATGTTGCTGATTCCTCACAATACGAACATATTGCAGATTGACTCTTTTCTACTTTCAATCTTTTCACCCACCGTACAATCATGTCATTACTAACCAGAATGCCACTTTTTTAGCATTTCCATACCTTAGGCATGAAACTTGTCCCATGCACATAAGATGAATTAAAGAATAAAGCGTTTTCAAAAGGAGTTGATGTTCATGTTCGATCCGCGAGAATGGACTAAACAACTGAAATCGATCCATGGCATTGTTAGAATCATCTACGTCAACGAACATACCGGATTAGCCAAACTTCGTTGTACCTTCACCAAGGAGCAGCAGAAAGCACTGGAACGTGAGGACAAAAAACTATCTCATACGTAAATAGAGCTGCTTAAAAGGAACGCTGGATAGCGTTCCTTTTTTTGTGTGCTATAAACGAACAGGCCTAACTAGGCGAGGCGAGCACCTTGATGTTTTATGAATAACGCGGATTACTCCTGCTAATTCCCTCCTCTTAGCCACGTTTGGGCTATTTACATGGATTAACTCCATTTAACCAGAAGAGATTTAGGCTAATTCGGGAAGTGTGTGACGATTTAGCAGGAGCTTCTCCAGTTATTGCGCTGCCCGGACTGGCATTGAGCAGATTAACGGTAGTTTTTCCTGCCGCTGCGGCTCCAGTAATACTCACCCTAAAGCCATCCGCGACACTTGCTTCACCAAAAATTCAGACTAACTTAACTTCATTGTCCAAGAGGTCCCCACGACGCCGCAAAACACAAACCCGAGCTTCTCATACAAACGCACAGCGGCTTGATTACTCGGATCAACACTTAAAGATAAAGATGGGAAGCCATCTTTCTGTGCTTGTTCGATTAACTCCTGCATCAGCTTAACGCCCACTCCTTGACCTCGATACGCAGGTAAAACAGCAATCCCTAGCTCCGGAGTCTCGCGATCAACAAATCCATACCCTCGATTGGAGTCATCAAATAACCTGTACCAACCTGCGCCTACCGGCACATTGTCCATTAAAGCTAGTAAAGCCATATCCCCTTGTCTTCCCCAGCCCTCGTGATATTTCTTAAGATGAGGAGCATTAAACAATTCCAGTTTAGGTGGTTTGTTCTCCAAAATGTGAATCGATTCATACTGCATATCCATCAAAAAGTCGTAGTCGTTCTCGTTCATTTTTCTAAAAGACAGCATCATATCCCCACCATCCTCATACCCTAAATTTTACTCATCAACAGCTTTACTTTAGAATCCGAATCCGAACCAGGTGACGCTGTATACACACTGCATCTTAAATCAGCTCGACCCTGCACCTGCAATGTCGTCAAATCAAATAAAAGCTTCCCTACCTTCGCATGACGAAACTCGATGAACACTTCCGGAGCGCTGCTCACATCACTCTGATTCCAAAATGTCCGAAAATCCTGATTTTCTCCGCTAATGCGCTCAATAAACTCGCTATACCAATTATCTCCCAGATATTGCCCATAATAGGAACGAAACATCGCCAAAAAGCCCATCGCAAAATCACGCCAGTTCACAGCCAAAGCTTTTAATTCTTTCCTCGTAAAAAGCAGCCAAATCAGATTGCGTTCTTCCAGCGGAACCCGCGCAAAATCCAGAAAAACTGCCGCCGCCGCTTGATTCCAACCGACGATATTACATCTGCGATCCGAAATAATGGTGGGGCAATCGTGAAGCTCCTCCAAAATTCGATTCAAAGCAGGCGAAACTGTCGGTGCCTGATCAACAATCGTCGTGGGCGCGGGCTGCTCAAGAGCCAGCATGAACAAATATTGCCGCTCATCCTCGTTGAGCTGTAAAGCAATCGCGATTCGGTCCAATACCTGCACCGACATTTTGATTTCTCTACCCTGCTCTAACCACGTATACCAGGTTGTGCTCACACCAGCAATCGCCGCCACTTCTTCCCTGCGGATGCCGGGTGTGCGTCTTCGGCTGCCGCCAAGAAGCCCGGCATCGCTAGGCTTAAGCCTTGCCCGGTGAGTAGTCAAGAACGCGGAAAGGGCTTGCAGCCGTTCCTTCGTATTCACTTCATTTTCCTCCTTCACATCTCATCATAGAAGTCATTATACCAGTATAAACGATAACTTGTAATAGGATAACAAGTGTGACATGCTATTGATATCAGGTACTAAGAGTAAGTTATGAAAGCTATCCAAGGAGGCGTTAGATATGAAGCGTGTAGTTGTGACAGGAATGGGCGTAATTACGCCCATTGGCAATCAAGTCGATCGTTTTTGGCAAAATCTCATAAATGGAACATCTGGCATTTCCACAATCGATCATATGGATGTATCCGAGTATAAAACCAGTATCGCAGGGGTTGTGCGAGATTTTGATGCGGAAGCAGCCGTCGGTCGACGAGAAGTCCGCCGTATGGACCGATATACACAATTTGCTATTGCAGCAACCAAGCAAGCCATGGAGGATGCTAACCTTACCATTGATGCAACGAATGAGGAACGCGTCGGCGTCTATATTGGTTCTGGTATTGGAGGGATTCATACCATTCTGGACAATTACCGGACTCTGCTGTCCCGCGGACCAAGCCGTGTCAGTCCGACCGTCGTGCCCATGATGATCGCCAACATGGCAGCGGCGCAAGTCAGCATTTTGTTCGGTGCCAAAGGCCCTACCCTGGCGCCGGTAACGGCCTGCGCCACAGGCAACAATGCTATTGGCGAAGCCTTTAAGCTGATCCAGCGCGGAGGCGCAGACGCCGTCATTGCCGGAGGCGCCGAAGCGACGATCACCGATCTCGCGCTGGCGGGATTCGGCAACGCGACCGCCTTGTCGACGCGGAATGATGCGCCGACGCAGGCGAGCCGCCCGTTCGATGCGCAGCGCGACGGCTTCGTCGCCGCCGAAGGCGCCGGCGTGCTCGTGCTGGAGTCGCTCGAGCATGCCGAGCGCCGCGGTGCCCGTATCCATGCCGAGATCATCGGCTATGGCTCAACCTCGGACGCCTACCACATCGTGGCGACCGATCCTGAAGGCGCGGGTGCCTACCGAGCCATGCGCGATGCGCTGGCCGATGCCGGTCTGGCGCCAGAGGAGCTCGACACCATCAACGCGCACGCAACAAGCACGCCTGCCGGTGATTTGTCGGAGACGCGCGCCATCAAGCGGCTTCTTGGCAGCCGCGCGTACGACGTTCCCATCAGCGCAAACAAATCCATGATTGGGCACATGCTCGGCGCAGCAGGCGGTGTAGAAGCAGTCGCGCTGATCAAAACCTTGCAAGACGGCGTAATCCCTCCTACCATTAACTTGGAGAATCCAGATCCAGAGTGCGATCTCGATTACGTACCGCTCGTAGCCAGAAAGGCGGAGCTCAATTACGGGTTATCCAGCTCCTTTGGGTTCGGTGGCCATAATGCCGTACTCGTTTTCAAAAAAACCACTACTTAACTGATGTCATAAAAAAACCTAATCCGTTCAGCGACTGCTGCATGGATTAGGTTTTTTGCTTTTACTTCTTAAGCATCAGAAGACGGTCATCGGTCGCTGAAGGACTTCCTCTACCGTCCGTGTTGTTAGTCAGCACATAAATATCACCATTAAGGAGCTTGACATCGCGCAGTCTCCCTTCACTTTCCAATACGGCAGCCATTTGCTTGGTGTCGGGATTGAACCCGTATAGCTTCTTCCCGATCAAGGTTGCGATCAATATTTGCCCCTCCGAATCTATGGCAATCCCCGATGGTGCAATAGCGTTATCTCCCGTTTGATAAAGTGGCGTTACCATCCCTTCCTTTTTCTCGTTTCCGATCACGACTGGCCATCCGTAATTGTTGCCTTTCTCAATGAGATTAATCTCATCATGCCCGCCAGGATCTCCTGAAGGACCATGTTCAGAGCTAAACATTCGCCCCTGCTTGTCCCACGCAATACCTTGTGAGTTTCGGTGCCCATATGAATAAACATAAGACTTTGCGAACGGATTATCAGATGGAACCTTGCCATCCAGTGTCATGCGCAATATTTTGCCCGCTGTACTTTTCACGTCTTGTGCAAGCTTGTCTACTCCCGAGTCACCGGTTGTAATATACAACATATGATCAGGACCAATTGCAAGCCTGCCCCCATTATGGATATGACCGCCAGGAATGCCTTCGAGGAGTGATTTAACTTCCGCCCAATCGCCATTTTTCTCCTGCAGAACAATGACGCGATTAAGAATCTTGCCGCCTTCCTCATAGGTATGATAAGCATAGGCTTGGCGCGAATTATGAAAATCAGGAGTTAGTTGAATCCCAAGAAATCCTCCTTCTCCTTGTACCTTCAATGGTTTGCTGAGCTTCACCTTTTGACGTGTCACAGAGCCATTACTTATTTTGACAATACTTCCTTCACGCTCGCTTACGTAGACCGTTTCCTCATCGAACTGAATCGACCATGGTGTTCGTAGCTTTTCCGCGAGTATCGTGTAGGCGTTGCCTGCTTTTGTCTGACTATCTACCATCTTCGACTTTGTCGTTGAACTGAGTTTATCCGAGCAAGCTGAGCTTAGCAACACTACCGCCATCGTGATAATCCCTATTCCCACCGATCTAATCACACGCGCGCCCCCTTATTACGTAGTGAAAATAAACCTTTGACAAAAAAGATCATACTTATCAGCCAGAGAATACCAATCATCGCGATCATGAGGGAATTATAAATAGAACTGGTAAAAGCTCTAGTTTCAAGCAACCGTATCCACCAAAGAGCTCCAATCGAGAACAGCACCAGATGGATCAAAAACCATCCGTATCCCATCCTCTTGAATTTTAGCATTAAGAAAAGGACGACCGCCATCACTGGCAGCATTACGATCAGGAAACCCGCTCTCAAGTATACGATGACCTCCTCTTCCATAAACATAAACGCTCTTCCCTCCTCAATATCTGAGAAATAATTCCAATTATATCGACATCGAGAAGAGAAGTACAGTTTACATAATCCCCCTGCTTGTATGAAAATAGGGCTACCCAAAAGGCCTTTTCAGTCCTCTCGAGTAAGCCCTATCGCTAGCCCTAAATCCTTATTCATCTATCTTACTTTTTCTGATTTTTTGTAAAATCCCAACCACCCGTCACCGTACTTGTCGTCTTTCCATCAGGACCAACGACATTGTATTTAAACGTAATGGCTCCATACGTGAGTTCAATGCTCTCATGCGTATCGTATAAGCTAAAATTGCTGACGAGGACTTTTTCCAAATCAATGACAAGACTAACCTGCTTTTCATTTCCGGTATTTTTGACGAAAACAATTTGGCCTTTCTCAATTGCTTTTCCCGTCGTTGTATTTAAGAATAATGGAATCGAAGCTGAATCAAAATTTTTGTTGATCGATATCGGTTGGGCGGTAGCTTTGCCTGAGCCAGATCCACTTCCGGCAGCCACCGTCGCCTTATTTGCCACTTCGAACGAAAAATCATTCAGCTGGATCCACTTCTCATACCCTTTTGTTATCGAATCCCCGTTAATCCCATCCAGTTTCAAAAAAATGTCATAGTCATCACTTGCAGCTGCTGCCGGAACTACACTGAACGCGAGCACCAACACGCTAAGAATAAAGAAGATGAAAGCCTGCTTACGGAACTTGCTCAATCCCATCACTCCTCATCGGTTATGTTACAAAATGTAACTATCGACCTAATTATATAGGAGCAACTGACTTTCTATTCCGCAAATCTTTGTCCACATCCGAAAATACCGCGGTGTCGCCTACGGTGCTTTACACCAATCCAAATTCCCTGCCGACCTTTTGCAAGCTGTTCAAAGCAAACGCTAAATCTTCTTTCGTATGCTGTGCCGTTACGATCAAGCGGACACGCCCTTTGTCCATGGCAACGGTCGGGTAAACAATCCCTTGCGCGAATACGCCTTCTTCAAGCAGGCGGTCCGAGAAACGCATCGTTTGCGCAGGATCGCCGATAATGATTGGAATGATTGGCGTTTCACTTGCTCCGGTGTCGAAGCCCAAACGCTGCAATTCACTGCGGAAACCATTGGCATTCTCCCATAGTTTGGTTACCAAATCTTCACTATCGCGCAGCACCTGAATCGCCGCCAAACAAGTAGCTGCTACCGCTGGCGTCTGCGAGGTGCTGAACAGAAACGGTCTTGCCGTATGAATCAAATGTTCCTTTAACAATTGCGCACCGGCAACATAACCGCCAACAGCTCCAATCGCTTTGGACAGTGTCCCGATCTGAATGTGAACACGGCCATGAAGTCCGAAATGATCGGTTGAGCCTTTGCCGTTCTTCCCTAATACGCCGCTCGCATGGGCATCATCGACATACACAATGGCATCATAGGCTTCGGCCAATTGAACAATTTCAGGCAGCGGCGCGATATCGCCGTCCATACTAAATACGCCATCCGTTACCACAACACGCTTACGATGTTTTTGCGTTTCTTTCAGCACGGCTTCAAGCTGATTCATATCTTTATGGGCGAAAATTTTACGGCTCGCCTTCGTCAAACGAATGCCATCAATGATACTCGCATGGTTCAACTCATCGCTGATGACAACGTCGTCTGCGCCTAGAATCGAAGACAGTGCGCCTTGATTCGTTGTAAAACCCGATTGAAACACGAGCGCCGCTTCCGTGCCTTTAAATGCAGCCAGCTCAAGCTCAAGCTGTTCGTGAATATCCAGCGTCCCTGTAATGGTACGCACCGACCCGCTGCCAACGCCGTATTTCTCAATGGCTTCAATTGCAGCTTGCTTCAGTTTGGGATGATGGGTCAATCCCAAATAATTATTGGAGGACATTTGGAGAATTTTGCGTCCGTTCAAATTCATCCATGTATCCGAACCGCTTTCCCATACTTTTATCGTGCGGTAACGTCCATCGCGCTTCCAGCCTTCAATATCTGCCGCCAAATCATTTAAGTAATTCATCTTTGCCCTCCCAAGCTTGTGTTTTAATGAGTAAACACGATTTTTCCGCATTGCCCTTCATGCATCAAACGGAATGCTTCCTCGTACTGATCCAGCGTGAATCTGTGTGTGATGACGGATGCGAGATCAACCCGATGTTGGTTCAATAAACCTTTCATCTGATACCAGGTTTGGTACATTTTACGACCCGTGATGCCTTCTACCTTGAGGCCTTTGAAAATAATTTGATTCGTTACGTCCAAGCTTACTTCTTTCGTGGGAATTCCGAGCAAGGACACCCTGCCTGCATTGGCCGCAGCTTCAAAAGCATCTGCAATCGCCACTGGGTTCCCGGACATTTCAAGCACAACCTCAACGCCTTCGCCGTCCGTCAATCTGCGCAGTTCTTCAGATGTACGCGCTTCCATAGCGTTTATAGTTACATCAGCCCCCATTTGCAAAGCCATCTTTAACCGGTTTGGATTAATATCTACCGCATAAATGGCTCCAGCTCCGCAAGCTTTGGCTACTTTAATGGCAAGCAAGCCAATTGGTCCTACGCCGATAATCGCCACTGTTTTACCCACGATGTCTCCGGACAAAACGGTTTGCACCGCATTCCCTAGCGGATCTTGCAAACAAGCGATTTCAAAAGGCAGCTCAGGCGCATTATGAATAATATTACTTGCTTTCACAACCGCATATTCGGCAAAACATCCCGGTGCGGTAATCCCAAAGCTTTTCGTATTCGGGCAAACATGCCCATTTCCGGTTCGGCAAGCCTTGCAGGTGCCGCAAATCATATGTCCCTCTGCTGAAACATGATCTCCGATCTTAACGCCTCGTACACGGTCCCCGATGTCAACAACGATACCCGCAAACTCGTGCCCGAACACATTCGGAGTCAGCACCGTTTTATCAGCCCAAGCATCCCAATTGTAAATGTGCAAATCCGTTCCGCAAATGGAAGTTGCCTTAATGTGAACGAGCACTTCATCGTCGCCAATCGTGGGAACGGGAACTTCCTTCAGTGTAGCACCGGGTCCTCGGTGTTCTTTAACCAACCCTATCATTGTTGCGCCCATCATTTTTCCTCCTAGGACAAATATGCAATATAATACACATACGTGCGTTTTACTGTCTATATATACCATAGTACACGAATGTATGTTATATTGTAAATAGGCGATTTTTACGGACACAAATTAAATAAAAGGAGTCACGTTGATGCAGGAACCGATACACAAAATGGTAGGCAGAAAGCTGCTGAACATAAGGAAAACAAGAGGTTTAAGCTTAGATCAGGTTGCAGAATTGACGGGTGTCAGCAAAGCTATGCTCGGACAGATTGAGCGGGGAGATTCTAACCCAACGATCTCTGTTTTATGGAAAATTGTGAGCGGACTACAAATCTCCTTCACGAGCTTAATTGAGGATGACGAACCTAAGATTACGGTTGTTCGCTCCGAAGATCTTTCTTCCTTTGATGAGGAGGACGGCCAATATCGCGCCTATCCCCTTTTCCCTTTTCACCCGCAAAAAAGTTTCGAAATCTACACCGTCGAAATGGAGCAAGGCTGTACCCATGCTTCTGAGCCGCATAATGAGGGTGTCGAAGAGTACATTCTAATGGTCGAAGGAAAGCTGCAAATTTCTATTGCTCAAGAAAGCTACATTCTTCAACCTGGCGATGCGATCCATTTCACAGCAGATCGTCCGCACACGTATACGAATTTGTCTGATCGCAAAGCTGTATATAAGACGCTTATTTACTACCCGTCTTCCTAAAAAAACGCAAGCAGCCAGTCTCTCTGGTCGCTTGCGTTTTGTTTATATCGTAACGAGTTGTTTATAAAACTCTTCAATCGCAATGGGCTTGCCGCCGTTCAAGCGGGATTCCTCCGCTGCGAACGACATCAGATGGCTGCGCACGGAAACGGAAGCGGAAGAGCTGCTTTCTCCGCCGTTATACGTTCTGACTTCGCTCAAGAAGCTGCGCACAATGCCCGCGTCTCCTCCGTTGTGCCCCTCTTCCGAGGCGTGCACACGCACGGTCGTTTTCTCATTCGTCACAAAATCATGGATGGTGAATTCGTTCTCTTCCATATTGCCGCGAAGATCGCCTTTCGTGCCCATGATTTGCAGAATGCGCGTGTTATCACGGGTAAATCCGCACATGCTGAACATCGCAGTCGCACCGCTCGCGAACTCCATATTGACAACTTGATGATCAACGACGTTATTATCGCTGTGATACACACACTTCCCGTAAGGCGTCGTACTCAGCGCTTCAATGATGCCTTCATTGCTGGTATCTGTTGTGAATTTACGCGCCCAACGGCGTCCTGCGCCCAAATAATATTTAGGTGCGTAGTACTGACAGCTCATTTCAGCCGGGCAACCGTCCAAGCATCGCGCAGGCGCACCTGCAGGCGCATTCTCTTCATTAAAGTGCATCAACGAACCGAAAGAGCTGACACGCTCGCATGGCTCGCCCATGATATAAGAGAGAATATCCATGTCATGGCATGATTTGGCTAAAATCATAGGGGAAGACTTATCGGAATTATTCCAATTCCCGCGTACAAAACTGTGTGCCATATGCATGTTACCGACATTTTCATTCAACTGAATATTGACGATTTGTCCGATTTTACCTTCTGTAATCACTCGTTTCATTGCCGTCCAGAAAGCTGTATACCGCAAAACATGGCAAATGGTTAGCAGCCTGTTGTGCTTCTTCGCCATGAGTTCCATCTCCACACACTCTTCCGGACTAGGAGACATCGGTTTCTCCAACAAAACATGGTAACCAAGCTCCAACGCCTTCAATGTAGGGTGATAGTGCATTTGATCCTGCGTACAAATGATCGCGATATCCGCCAGCTTGGGCTGTGCAAGCAGTTGTTCCCAATTCTCAACAGCGTGTTCCGGCGCAATCCCATGTGCGGAAGCAAAGGCAGCACGACGCTCCTCATTCGGTTCAGCGACTGCTACAATTTGTAATTCATGCGGGTAATTCAGTGCGTATGGCGCGTAAGCTTGCGCCCCTCGATCACCTGCGCCGAGCAGGATTGCCGTTACTTTTTGCATCAAATACTCATCTCCTGTGACTTCGTCTATAACGATATTGATACCGATAGGCTAATATATGCCATTGATTAAGACTTGCTTCCTGTAAATGCAATCCCTTGAATAAAAGAACGTTGGAAAACAAAGAAAATAATGATCATTGGCAAAATTGCCATCATGGAGCCTGCCATAATGATCGTGTAATTCGTTTTGTGCTCCCCTTCCAGGAATGCGATTCCTGCGGACAGCACCATTTTATCCGGTGAGGAGTTGACGATGAGCGGCCACATCAGATCGTTCCATGACCACAACATGGTGAAAATAGCCAACGCAATCATCCCGGATTTTGCAAGCGGCATCATGATTTGCCAATAAATGCGGAACTGATTGCAACCATCTAACTTCGCGGCTTCTTCCAATTCATTAGGCAGCGTCATAAAAAATTGGCGCAGCAAAAACGTCCCGAAAGCACTGAATAAACCAGGTACAATAAGTGCTGTCAAAGAGTTCAACCAGCCGAGATCCTTCATAATCATATACTGCGGAATAAGAAACACTTGCCCAGGAACCATCAGCACCGACAACATCAGGATGAAAAAGAAGTGACGTCCTGGAAAAGCTATCCTTGCAAAAGCATATGCCGCCAACGAGCAAATAATCAGTTGACCAATCACTTTAACCAAAGTTGTTATGAATGTATTCCAATAGAAAGTAAAGAACGGCAAGTTTACAAAAACCTTCGCATAATTGCTCCATTGAAAAGCTTTTGGCAGCAAAACGGGAGGAATGGCCGTTGACTCTCCTAATGTTTTTACCGATGTAAGAAACATCCAGATAAATGGCGTAACCATGATAATTGCACCCAATATGAGGATAAGATGGATTCCGCCGATTCGAAGCGATTTCTGATTGACTGGTTTCGTATTCATACACTCGCCCCTCTCATTCGTAGTGAACCCATTTCTTCTGAATTTTCATTTGAATGTACGTAATTAACATGATAATGACAAACAGCATGACGGCAATGGAAGAGGCGTACCCCTTGGCATTTTTGAGAAACCCGTATTTGTAGTATAAAAATACAATCGACTGCGTAGATTCCATAACAATTTCGCCAACCATCATATAGATGTAATCAAATACCTGGAACGCACCAATGAGCGAGGTTACCATGACGAAAAAAATCGTCGGTGTTAACAGAGGCATCGTAATTCGAGTGAATTTGGTAAAAGAACCTGCCCCATCGATCGATGCGGCTTCATAATAAGACTCCGAGATGCCTTGAAGGCCTGACAAAAAGATAATCATGTGAGAGCCAATTGAACTCCAGATGGCAACGATGATAATAGATAATAATGCCGTACGATTGTCCGTCAGCCAGTGCGGCCCTGTAATGGACAATTTGCTGAGCACATAGTTAATCAGTCCAAAGTCGGAATTATACAACCACTTCCACACCATGGCAACCGCTGCAGGCATTGTGACGACAGGGAGAAAATACAGGGTTCTATATACCGATAACCCCTTTACCTTTTGATTCAGCAGAACAGCTAAGATAATGGATAAAACAATGCCGACCGGGACAGCCGTAATAATGTAGATGCCCGTATTCCGAAAGGCATACAGCAAATCTTTATCTGTAAAAAGCTGCTTATAATTCGCCAAACCTGACCATGTATATTTGCCGAATGAACCCCAATCCGTGAATGAAAAATAAAACGTTTGAAACACGGGCCAAATGTAGAAAACGAGCAAACCGAGCATTAAAGGTGTGATCATGATGTACGCCCACATCCAATCGGACCGGCGTTTCGAGCTGATTCGCATGAGTACTCACGCTCCCATGAGTGTAGTTAGGAGGGAGATTCGCTCCACTTGCAAACGAACCTCCGCACCGAAAGCTTATTTTTCTGCAGCTAGCGCTTGATTCATTTTGGCGCCGAGCTCTTTGGCTGCGTCAGCTACCGGTTTATCTCCTGTCCATGCATTTTTCAAAATCTCAGTTTCATAAGTTGTCCATACGGATGTATTCTTGGAAACCGGATAAGGAGAAGCATATTCCGTCATATCGATGAACGCTTTGGCGTGGTATTGCGGGAATGCCGCTAACCAAGCTGTTTCAGAACCTTTGAAAGCCGGAATCGCTCCTCCTTGTTTAGCGGCTACTTCTGCCGCCTCTTTCGAGCCAAGGAATTTCACAAATTCCCAGGCTTCTTTCGGATGCTTGGAATTCGCGGAGATGACGTGGCCTAATCCGTGAATGACAACGCCTTGTTTTTTCCCTTTTGGAAGCGGCGCCACATCGGCATTGTTTTTCATATCGGCATTTTGATTAATTGTGAAAGCTGCCCATGAACCGTCAAAATACATCGCCAGCTTGCCGGAAGTAAACAAATCCGAAGGCGCCGTTTCTGTCATTTGCGCCAGTGTAGGCGATACTTTATGAACTTGAATGAGATCCGTTAAAAATTTCAAACCTTCAATCGCTTCCGGCTGATCATAACCCGATTTTTTGTGATCGTCGGAAATAATCGTGCCTCCGGCTTGAAGAATCGTGTTGTAATAATCCTCTTGATTCATCATTGGTGCTGCGAAGCCGTAGATGCCTTTGCCAGGATCGGTAAGCTTTTTCGCAGCTTCTGTTAGCTTATTCCAATCCCAAGTTGCGTCTGGATAGGCAACGCCTTTTTCATCGAACAGCTTCTTGTTGTACCATAATCCAATCGTGTCATAATCCTTGGGAATCCCGTAGTTCTTACCGCCAAGGCTGTATAGGGAAACGAGAGATGTCGGATAATTTTTAAGATCCAATTGATCCTTTTTGATGTTTTCGGACAAGTCCAACAACATTTTATTTTCCGCGTACTTAATGAAATTCGGTCCGTTCATCCATAACACGTCAGGCATCGTTCCGCCTTGTGCCGCTGTTTCCAATTTGGTGAAATATTGCTTATACGGTGTATTCTCTGCTTTAACTTCAATGTTCGGATGACTGGCTTGGAAGGCTTTGATAACCTCCGTCATCGTATCCAGGCCCCAACCGCCATAGGTAATGGTTACTTTCTCACCGCTGGCGGCTGCTGTTGCTTTTGCATCATTTGCAGGCGCACCGGATGAGACGGGATTAGAGGAAGAGGAATTACCGCAAGCACTTGCAACAACCATTGTAGACATCAACATAGTTAAGCAGACGATTTTTTTTGTATTCTTTACCATTTCGCAATCACCCTTTTTTAATTTTTGTGAAAGAAACATGACCTTGCTAAAAATGGAACCCGTAAAAGCTGATTTCACCTCCTTGACGTAGTAAAATAATTTGGCGCCAAATTCAGGATAACGTTATCCTGAGTAATAAAAAAAATTAGCTTCTAGCAAATGTGGACGATTCTCTCACAATAATTTTATGTGGTAGCAGTACTTTGGATAGCGCCAGCTGCTCTCCTTTTAACATATCCAACAAGGTTGCAGCCGCTGTCAAACCGATCTCCACTTTCGGCACATGCACCGAAGATAGCGGTGGCGTCGTGTATTGCGCGAAATCAATATTATCCATCGAGATGAAGGCGATATCCTCCGGAATTCGTAGCTGACTTTCGATCACAGCACGCATAGCCGGAATCGCCAACTGATCGCTTGCTGAGAAGATTGCCGTAGGGCGCTCTATATCGGATCGTTTTAACTGTTCTTTCACGTATTCGTAACTGCGGTCAATTTCCCAACGGGTGTCTATCACCCAGTCTTTATGTAAGGGAATGCCGGCGTCATACATCGCGAATTTGTAGCCTTGGAACCTCTCTTCACTGTTTAGCTCTCCCGTATGACCTGGCCCGCCGATAAATCCGATAGAACGGTGGCCCTGCGCAATGAGGTGATCGACAGCGGATTTGGCAGCGTGGATACGATCATAGTCCACCATCGTAATCTCAGTCCCAATCGTACAAATGCCAATCAAAGCGAGATCCTCTACCTTTTGCAAATAATCCAGAATGGCCGGCCCGACTTCGCCAACGATGATGATGCCGTCCACTTGAATATCATGGATGCAGCGGTGAAGCAAAGCATCATCCGCGAGCTCGTCCGAAGTATGAATGAAGGCTAATGAATAGCCTGACTCCAAAATCTTTTTCGTAAAAGCCGTAATAATCGGCGAATAGTAAGGATGATCATCATTGAGTCGTGCCGCTTGAATAATGCAGCCGATTTGTTTGGTCTGTCTCTTCTCGGTCTTCTGTTTATTCACGAGATGGCGTGCTGACTCATTCGGCTTGTAATCGAGCTGGCGAACGGCCTCCCATACTTTGGCCCTCGTCTCCGGATTAATATGCCGGCTTGTATCATTTCGAACCACTCTCGAGGCTGTTGAAATGGAGACGCCCACTAAATCAGCGATATCCTTAAGTGTAGGCATAGTGACAGCTCCTTTTTATCCAAAACGATGATCCAAATTCTTGCCCAAACGTTTTCCTGAGCATGTTTACATATTAATGTATCCCCTTACATTGTGTCAATATAGTTACGATTAGAATTCTTATTTTTGTTTTTCGGCACAATTCTGACATGCTTGTTTGGAATTATCCGAGTTTGTTTTACGGAAATATCTTTTGCCATAGATTATATAGACAAAATATCAACGTGCTATTGCATAGAATTAATAATAAATTTGTAAGCAGCCCCAACACAAACAGTGCTTTCCGCTTCTTAATCTCAGCTAAATGGAGATAAGCTTTCATAAAATTTAATTCTTTGTAATCCAATAAACTCTGTAATACGCCAAAAGTAGATATTACCGTCCAAACCACGAGGAATATTGCAAATAAAAATGTGCAGTAGTAGAGGATCGTATATTGGCTAGAAAATAACCAAATAAGATAGCAAGTAGAAATTGACAAAAGTAAGACAGCCCAACCAATTGCCCCAACGATCACAGGTTTTTTAAAAAGCATTTTGCTTTCTGTGCTCATCGGTTCACCGTACCAAATGAAATCTTCAAGTTAGGAGCGTAGGTTAATACGGAGTCCTCGTTGAATATTTTTGAAAATAATAACTCCGCCTCGTATTGACTCTTTGCTTCACTTTCTGTTAGCCCCCGATTCATCAAGTTATGAATAAACTTGCATTCATCGCCTGGGAAACTGCCAATCCCTTCCTCTCTCAAGGAATTGTACAGCCGTTGATTCTTTTGTCGATCCGCATTCGGATCTAGAAAATTAACTTTATCGCTTACTCTGCATTGAACATTTGTTAAGCCTATTTTACTGAGATATTCGGGTATTTTTATCCCGATATTTCCGTCTTTTCCGTTACTTTTAGTATCCTGCTCAAATAGTTTTTGTAAAATTCCCAAGCGAATCACTTGGCTTTGATCAACACCATGCAAACTATAGTTAGACATGTTAGCAATCCAATGTGGCTCGAAGCAGATGACCCTCCCCTCATCCATCACGCAATCGATCATCTTGTAGAGTAATTTTTTCGCATCGGACAGATGCAATAATAACGCATGGCAAACGGCCAGATCATATTGCCTGTCGATCGCTAACGTTTCTAAATCGGCCACGATAAAATTTGTTGTAAATGGCAGCGTAGCGAAAATTTCCCTTGCTGTGTTGACTAGCTCTATTCCTTTGTCAATTCCCGTATACGTGGATCCTTCGGGTAAAAGCGGTAACAGCTTCAGCCCCAAATATCCGTACCCGCAACCATAGTCAACGACATTCACTGGCTGAGTGATCTTCCAAACTGTCTTCACTAGAAACTCCAAGTAGTCATCGTTGTAATATAGATCTCTTGTGTTTCTTAAATATTCAATTTTGTTATCCCAATCATAATCGGACATTGAGGGCTCCTTTGCTTTTATTTGTCGCTTGGTTGGCATTCCATTTACATTAATTCCCTATGACCCAGAATATCCCTGCACGTAGAGGGAAATATGGTCCGCTAATCTCAGAAAAGTAGCCTCTCCCATCAGCCCATGGGAACTACGTTTCCCTATTTCGCCGATTTCACCCGAAAATCGTATCGTGGAGGCTAAATAAGAGCCTCTAATTCCCACTCACCAAGGAATAAGCTGATTTACCTTCAAATAGTGGACCATAGATCCCTCTAGAAAATCTTTAGCGGAATTCTCGCTAGATCTCATGAAATTTGTTGTATGCTACTGAGGTGGAAGTTGGTTGTATTGTGCATTAGCGTGACTGGAAAGTGGAAGGTAGAAGTTTGCTGTAATATGCAAGTGTGACTGGAAAGTGGAAGGCCGGTGAAGTAGCTAGCTTAAAACCATGAAGGGGCTGTTCCGTCAAGTTTGATGTTGCACCCCGGCGTTGATCGTCGCTGCACCCGCTTCACACATGCAACAAAAAAGACAGTCTCTACAGACTGTCTCATCTTTCCTCAAAACTGATGGCCGCAAGATGAACAAAACTTCGTGTCGGCCACAACGACTTTACCACAAACGCATTCTTTCTCATTTCGCAGTTCAATGATTTTTTGATCCAATACGGCAATTTCTTGCTTAACCGCGTCGATGCCAAGACTGAATCTCTCGACAATCTCACCGGCACGGGCTATATCTCCCGACATATAAGCGGCATACACGGACTCTCCAATGAGATTATAAAATTTCTCTATCTCCTTCTCCTTGGAAGAAACTTGCGCTTTGAGCTTCGTCAGCTCAACGGTTTGCTGAGCTTTCTTCGCGGCATCCGTTGCACCTTGTTTGACTTTGTCAAAAAAAGACATGGGGTACCCCCTCCATTCATCGTTTTTTGCTCATAACGATTCATATGCGCCCCATGCCCAACTCATACGTCAGGTTCTCATGTTCCAAGCCAACAGATTTCAAATATGCCGCAGCATATGTACCTGCTCAACAAATGAGGTAAAGCCTAATCCGGCTAACAGCTCATTTAACCCCTCATTGGAATGTCTGATATTCATCGTTAATCGCGTACATGAAGAGGTCAGTGGTGCGAATACTTCCCTTAAAGCCGTTTTCAGAATCTCCGTTTCATCCTCGCGTCCTGGACATGCTTCACATTGATAAAGCACGAATGAGGTCAAGCTGCCATTCTCCGCATAAACTCGCTTGAATAGGGCATAGCCCACCACTTCCTCAGCAACGGTTACAAGTATGCTTTCGCCGCCTTTCATACTAGGCCATTGTGTCTGCCAGGCAGACATCGGCTTATTGAATGGCACAGCGTTAACTTCAACGGGATGTCCCTGACGTAAGCTATATTTTTCAGGGAATTTTGATTCCAGCAGGTTAACATGAAGTTCTCCCGTATGCTGCAAACAGACAAGCTGTTCGGTAATCTCATAACCGACTTTCTGGTAAAGATTAATCGCGGCTTCATTTTGGACAAGCGCTTCAAGCAAGGCAATGTCCACATCCTGCTCTTGATATAATTGCAAATTTCTAAGCATTAAGTGTTTTCCGAATCCCTTACCCCTGTAGTCAGGGATAATTCCGGTCCCGCCGTTCCACGCCACCTTTTTCCCTTCGATGGTGCGAAATCCGTTCATGACGAAACCGATCGCTTCCTCATTTTCATACAACACCAAAGAATGCTCCAAGGAGAGACCTTCATGAACGGTTCTAGCCATGAATTTGCTCATGTCCAGTGAACTGTTGAGATAGTACCCTTCGAAGCCCTTATTCCAAAGCGCAACCAGATCTTCGACTGACATTTCGCTCATTTTTTTGAAAACCATAACCTTCTCCTCCGGTTCAAAAGGATTACCCCATGATATAGCGGAACACCATACTTTCCATATCATCAATTGTGCGCTTATAGTCGGCTTCCTCGCCACTTAACATGTACTGCAGCGCAAGGCCATCCCGAATGGACCAGAATAACCGAGAAGCTGCCGCGCTATCCAAATCCGAGCGAAATTCGCCTGTTAGCTTGCCGCCATCCATGATGTCCTTAATGAACACTAAGGCTTTGTCCGCGTACTCATTCCATCGCTGCGTTAACTGGGGTTGGCGTGCCGCATACAGCATAAACTCCAAATGAAAGGCCATCCATTTGCGAAGTTCTGTCAGCGATTGGCTGCGAAACCGGTTGTACATGTAACGGATTTGATCCGCTGCGCTAGGCATGCTCTTGAAGGTCTCTGTAGAATTCTCCAGCATGGCATTCATTTTATCATCGGCCATCTGAATATACATTTCTTCTTTACTGGCAAAATAGCTGTAAATAGCGCCTTTGCTAATTCCCAAATGCCGCACGATATCATCCATTGTCGTAGCCTGGAAGCCTTTTTCCGTAAAGCAGTGGAGCGCTCCCTCAAGAATAACCGCCTTCTTCTCTTCCTTGTAGGCTTGCGTAACTTTCGGTGACATGCTGCTCCTCCGTTTCTACGAAATTACCCAGTCTCCATTGCGGAATACGGGCTCAACTTCGCCATTCATCTTAATCCCGTCGATGTCCATATCCGCTGAACCCATCATAAAATCTACATGCGTCAAGCTTTCGTTCAAGCCGCGTTTCAGCAGTTCTTCTCCGCTCATCGTCACGCCGTCTTTCAAGCAAAACGGGAATGCCCGACCGATGGCAAAATGGCAGGAGGCGTTCTCATCATACAAGGTATTATAGAAAATTAGATTCATATCCGAGATCGGCGAACGATGCGGAACTAGCGCAATTTCCCCCAGATAATGAGATCCTTCATCCATCTCAACGAGAGTTCGCAGCATCTCTTCGCCTTTTTCCGCTTCAAAATCAATGATTCTTCCCTCTTCAAAAGTCAGAGAGAAATTTTCGATAAGAACACCATTGTAGCTTAGCGGTTTCGTGCTTCTTACGGTACCATTTACACCGGTTCGCAAGGGAGATGTAAACACTTCTTCTGTCGGCATATTTGCAATAAAGGTATCACCTTGCTGATTATTGCTGCCGGCCGATACCCATAAGTGGTCCTGAGGCAATTCAACCGTAATGTCCGTACCTTCCGCGCAGTAATGCAGTGCCTTATATTGCTTCTGATTCAGCAAATCGGATTTGGTTAGTAATGTGCGGGCATGATTCCTCCATTCCTCGATCGGATCATCTTTCTCAACTCGAGTTGCTTGGAAGATAGCGCTCCATAGCGCATCTACCCGTTCCTCTGCCGGAAGTAGTGGGAAAACTTTATCCGCCCAAGCTGGTGTTGGCACAGCGACGATCGTCCAGCTGACTTTGTTCGTTAATCTTGCCATCGTTAATTCCTTGATTGCCGTGCTTGATGTTTTGCTGGCGGTTTGCAGTCGTTTGGGATCAATACCATTCATCAGATCCGGGTTATTGGCAGAAACATAGAGGAAAGCGGCATTTTGACTTGCTAATTCTTCATAACCTTTTGCTTGCCACATCGGGTATTCAAGCAGTGCTTCAAATGGCGCCAATTCATATTTCAAACGTGTAATTTCACTGTCAACCCACTCCACGTAGACAAGCTTTGCCCCTATTTCATAGGCGTGTTTGACTAATAAGCGTACAAAATCCACCGATACTAGAGGTGCGAAAATGACTAGTGTTTGTCCCGGCTGCACATTTACTCCCAGTTGTATAGCCAAAGACGCATATTTAACTAATTGATCATGGTGTTTAGTCATTGAAATCCTCCTCATCTATTCTCTCTCTTAAAATGACTACTCAGTCGTTTTTATTATCATTCCAAATCGTTTCAACTGTCAAGAACATTTATTAAAAAAATGTTAAGTCGACCGGATCGTATGAATCATCTGCTCTCGTGCTTGCCAGGCTTCCGGACAGGGAAATAACGGCCAGACGTGAAGCATAGACGGGTATTCATAATAATTGATGGGAATACCTTGCATGCCAGCGAGTTTACTGAATTTATTCGCGTCAGGATATAAGATATCATGTGTTCCGATATACACGCTGATCCTTCCCAAGTCGTGGAAGTTCCCGTAAATTGGGCTGACCAAATAGTGCTTCACACTTTCTTCGCCCGCATACCACTTGGCAATATCGTGCAGCGCCGGAGTAGCCGAGATCGGATCTTGTTTCTCGATCATTTTTATCATGGGATGGCTGAAGGTCATATCCAACAACGGGGAGATCAAAATGATATTCCCTGGCTGTTTAAATCCCTTCACCCGCAGGAATTGTGCCAATGCCAAGCTCATCCCGCCACCGGCAGAATCTCCCATCACCACGAGATCTCGTTCCTCCACATCCGCGTACACTTGGCGATACAGAGGGACGAGCATCTCAAAAACATCCTTGTGGCTATGCGCTGGCGCAAGTGGATACATCGGAACCGTGACCGTACAATGTAACGAATCAATTAAATACGCAATAAATTCCCAATGCAGCGAGGTGATTTTGAGCACATGGCCACCGCCGTGCAGATAGAAGATATGCTTGTTCCCAGCAGCTTGTTCCAGAGGTTTCACGACATAATAAGCATGACCATTTGCCTCATATTTGCGGCAATCATACTTTCTAAACATATTCTTAGGAGGTTCATAACTTTCTTTATTCTGCCTATTTTCTATTTCTCTTTGAAGGGCTTCGCCTGTCTTTTTCCAAATAGCATTAACTTGTATGAATCGTAATCCAGCTTTGATGAACCGACTTTTTATGCTTTCTTTTCCCATCCTGTCTGCCTCCTATGTCGTCTTGCGATCAACTATAACGGACAATGTTTAAGTGAATATAAACAAAAAAAGAGCTGCCAATGGCAAGCCCCTTAAGTAAGCTGTTATTCAACTTTTGTCAATATCCATGCGGAGCCGCTGGAAATGATATTTCAAATTCCGTCCCCTTGCCTACTTCGCTGGTAATATTTATTTTCCCCTTCATCGCTCGAATAAGACTGAATGAGACCATTGTACCCAGGCCCGTGCCTTTCTCTTTGGTGGAAAAATATGGCGTACCCAATCGGCTAATTTGTTCCTTTGTCATGCCAATCCCGTTATCACGTATCGTGATGATAATTTTATCGGTCTGCTCTTTTAGCCCTATTTCCAGAACACCACCGCTTTTGGACATCGCCTCAATGGCATTTTTCCCGATATTGATCAGCGATTGCCTCAGCTTATTCCGGTCCCCCTGGATAAACATTTGTCCATCCTGCAAGGTCACATCAATTTTGACATCGTTATAATTGGCAATCGTTAATAACACCTGAGAAATATATTGCACTTCATCCTTCATCAGGATTAATTCATCTTTCTCAGGTTCAGGCTTTGCGATGGCCAAGTAGTCACTAATGATGACTTGTGCCCGCTCTAATTCTTCCAGTGAGATTTGCTGATAAAATTGGAGTTTCGATGGGGCCAAATGAGGTACCCCCATGAGTTGAATAAACCCTCTCACAGCCGTGAGCGGATTTCTGATTTCATGGGCGACTGAAGCTGCCATCTCGCTGACAATTCTCATTTTCTCGCCATGGACTGCATCTTCCTGCATATGAATGTACTTCTGTTGAAACTCGATTAGATAAATATAGACGGCGATTACCACACTCTGCAGAATGTAGGTTTGAGAGGAGGAGATTAGGTTGGCAGTAAAAAGGTCCAGCTTACCGATGCTCGTCAAATAAATGAGAAAACTTACAATTTTAACAGCAACGCAAACGATAATGGCGGAAATTATTTTATGGGTTAAACGCATTTGTTGATATCTTTTTAGAAGCAAGACGATAAAAATAATTGTTGGAATAAAGGAAACGCAATAAATTAAATTATTTGGATTTCCGAGAACATATCGGACTACAATAATTGCCGCATACAGAAACATCGAAACATAAATCCCGCCGTACAGAGAGCCGACAATCAGCGGAATGGACCTAAAATCATAAACCAAACCATTTAAATTAACAGGTATGGACATCGCGAACCCAATAGCTACTGTGAAAAAAAAGCAAAGCCACAGCCGGTACTTCATGCTATGACTTTGTGATTTGTACAAATAGGGATAAACAACAAGCGGAGAGAAAATCAAGAAGATATTTAAGATAAAGTCTTTAAAAAAATCAATCATAGAAACATCATCTACTAATAAGGCCCCCGAATGTAGTCTTTCACCCTGTCCTCATAAAAAGTTTGAAGTCGCGCCCATTCTTCCCCGGAAAATGATGGGGTCTGCGAAGTACCGAGGTTATCTGCGACTTGGCGTTCGTTTTTGAAGCCCGGAATCACACAGGTAATATTCGGATTGTCCAAAATCCAGCGCATAGAAGCTTGCGCCATGTTGCCGCGGCCTTCTGCGATCCATGCCAGTTCCCTTGCCAGCTCCACTCCCTTGGTAAAAGGAAGCCCGGCAAACGTCTCGCCAACGTTGAACTGCGCGCCATCCGCATTGAAATTCCGGTGATCATCCGCAGCAAATGTGCTCGTTTCAGTGAATTTCCCGGTCAGCAGACCGCTGGCTAACGGAAGTCTGACAAGAATCCCTACCCCCGCGGCTTTCGCTTGCGGAAATAAAGTTTCGGCCGGTTTTTGCCGGAACAGATTATAAATCACTTGCAGCGCCTTGACACCAGGCTTACTCAGTGCGAACAAACCTTCTTCTACCGTCTCGACGCTAACGCCGTAATGACGAATTTTACCTTCCGCTTTGAGCTTGTCGAGCACTTCGAAAACGTGACCATCCTTCAAAATGGCTAGCGGTGGACAATGAATTTGATAGAGATCGATCCGTTCGCGATTCAATCTTTTCAAGCTATCTTCGCAATATTGGCGAACCGTTTCCTCTGAATACGTTTTTGAATCATAAATATCTCCTGCACGGCAAAACTTTGTTGCTATGTAAATGTCATCTTCTTTTCCTCTAGTTGCTTTGGCCAGCAGTTCTTCCGCATGCCCCGATCCATAAACATCCGCTGTATCAAAAAAGTTAACCCCTGCTTCCATAGCCAAGTGCAAGCCCTTAATGGCTTCATCATCGTTAGATAGTCCCCAGCTCCCACCGATGGCCCATGTACCGAAGCTAACCTCACTAATGCTAAGTTCCGTATCACCTAGTTGACGGTATTTCATTCCTATTTCCCCCTCCTCGTAATTGCGGCTTTTGTACAAAGTTCAGCATGTCTATATTCTCCATATATCTCTTGTTTCCCTCTTTTGAAGAATAACACCAAGACGGCTATGCACGCTTATTTCCAGAACCATTTTTCATAAACTAGGTAGCCTACGTAGGAAAGAATCCCTAGGGATATATTGAACCATCCGGTAAAAAGAGCCCCTTTTTTCTCCCTCTGCAAGTTTGCTTTGGTATAAATTTTCACATCAAAAACTAAGACGAGCAGTCCGGAGATCAGCAGCAGCAAAACCGTGTAATTATTAAAGGTGATCATGGGCCGAATCCTTCCTTACTTCGTTTTCGTTCCAATTCGTCTAATCTTAACGTGCATCGAGACATCTACGGCCATCTCTTTATATTTGCTCTCCCATTTTTCCTTGGTTTTAATTTCCTTGTTCCAATATGCCGGCTGCGTTGCACGTACATATTCCCCAAAGCCGAAAATGTCACTGCCATCTTCCTGTGTCTGCTGGATGAAATCTTTGAATCCCTCCGCGGCGTCTTTTTGAATTTTCTCTTCCAGCTTGATCAAATTATTTCTCGTCACGAGTACCTTCTCATCCGATTTTTCCGTTAAATCCCCTTCGACTTGGCATCTAATGGTCGCAAACACTTTCCCATTTTTGATTGTTGTTGTTATTTTTGATTTCCGATGTGTAGTTTTGAAAATAACGTTTGTATGAGAGCCCGGCATTTCCTGAAGGATACTGTAACCGCCGGGGTTTAATTGCTTTATGGCCATATAGTGGCCAATTTGCAAAGCTGTTGAGGTGCCCACCATTTTGTCATTTTTAAAATAAGCCATTCCGGCAAGTTCGATATTCGATTCCTTCTTTAACTCCAAGTAAGGAACCGTCCCTTCTTGACCTTTCGCCGAACTGGCACTGAAAAAAACACCTAAGAAAATGTTGGGCAGCTTGCCCATTTCTCTAGCATGCTCCAAAGTGGCAAGCAAATATAAAGACGGTACGCGCTCCAATTGCGGAGTAGCATTCATAATGTCTGCTGCGGCTCCTTTGGAAACAACCATCCAGACTGTTCTTCGAACTTGAGGCTGACGGCGAAAGAAATCATTCACGTTCTCAATCCCTCTTTTGGCAACCGCTTCCGACAGCACAATGACTCTTAAATGGCCATAGAACAACCGATCCGCGAGCTGCTGCTGTAAGTTCATTAACCCATCTTCAATGGTGTATCCTACGCTGGTCAAGACCCAAACTGGTTTTTGAGAAGCTGGCCCCCCTGTGTCGCCTCCTGTCCCGAGTGGAATGCGACCTGGTACGGCAATTTGAACGGTGATACGAATGAGTCCCTTTTTTGAGGATTCCTGATTAAGAATATGTGTTGCATTGCTAGTTTCTTTCTCATCTCCCGGCTTTGCTTCATCGATGCCAATGGCTAAGACAACCGCACGATCTTCGATTTCAAGGCGATCCCAGCAGCCTGTAAGCAAAGGGGTCATCAACACGAAAACAAGAATCTGTTTAATCAGATTTTGCCACAAGTTGATCACCCCGACTTTTTTTCTTACGAATCAACGCCACTATAAATAAGACAAGTGGATACACCACCGTGATGATTAATCCCCAGCGGCCGACAACTTGAATGATTTCATACATCTGCAGCAAATTTTGAGGAAACATAGCCATCACATAAATAAAAGGAACTAGAAAGAAGGTGAACATCTTGTGATCCTTGAGTCGCAAGAGCTGAGTGATAAAAAAAATGGCTAAGTAATATGTAGACAGTAATGTCGTAAATACCGCCGTCACCCATACAGCAAGAAAAGCCCCATCTAAACGCTCCAGTATGTTCGCAGGCAGTGAAGTTGTTTTGGCTAATTCCAAGGTTGGCCACACTAACTTTTTAATTTCCTCCGATCCAAAGACGCCAACCGTTGCAATGACAATAAGTACATATAAAGCCCCTGAAATGGCCATCCCGACATAGCCGGCAATCATGGCCTTCTCCGGTCTACGCATCGCAGGTATGACAATGGTCATGACGAAAGAGCCTTGAAATAGGGCTGCCATCGTGAGAATGCCACCAGACATGCCGCTTGGTTGATTCCCCCATAAAGGAAGCAAATTGACTAAATGCGCGTTCTTAAGCGATAGCACAACAATTAATAATCCAGGAAATACAATGACCGGAAAATAAAAATGATGGAAATAAGTAAACGTGGTAATATCTGCGCGTGAGGAAACAGCGGCTAGCAGCAGCATGACGATCACCGTCACTTCAAGCGGAGTTTTCATCAAAACGGACGTTACGACGACTTCACCAAATTCCCGAGCTGCCAGTGCTGTAATTAGAGCAAAGAAAGCAATGATTAATACACTGAATACGCCTGCCGTCCATTTGCCGATTAAATCCTTACTGTATTCAATAATCGATTGATCAGGAAATCGCATTCCGAGCTTTGTTAGAAGCCAAAGACCTACTAATCCAAGCATTAAGCCTAGAAAAGTAACTAGCGGTGCCCCGGAATCAGCTGCGCGAACAGCAAAGAGTGAGAGAGCAAGCACCCCCACTCCAATAATCGTGCTAATCAGTATGATCGCGGCTTGAATCACTGTTATCTGGCGAGGATGCTCCATAGGTTACGTTCCTCCTATCTCCAACCTTCAATGGATCTAACGTATTATTTGGTGCTTTGCCACTCATGTCTTTCGTTAATTTACTTAGACGAGTGTCATTAGGGGTATGTAAAAGCCCAGGTCTTTTGGGCATCGACCATAGGGGCAATCGTGCCAGTGTATCTTTCATCCCCTGGAAATTTCCAGGCACAATCGGGCTCAGGTACGGAACGCCGAATGAACGTAAGGAGAGCATATGGTTCGCGATCAAAATTAATCCGATCATCACGCCATACAGACCGAAAATTCCTGACAAAATAACAAGCGGGAATCGCAACAATCTAAGAGCTAGCGCTGCATTATAGGCCGGTGTTGCAAAAGAACCGATCGTCGTTAATGCAATGATAACAACCGTAATCGGTGAAATAAATCCTGCCGCAACTGCCGCTTGTCCAACGACAAGCACGCCAACGATGGAAAGGGCTCCACCAACTTGTTGCGGTAGCCGCAGCGTCGCTTCCCTCAGAACTTCCATGGAGATTTCCATGATTAACACTTCAATGACCGACGGGAATGGCACCCCTGCTCTTCCCCCTGTCACCGCGACGGCGAACTCCGTTGGAATAAGCTCCGGATTAAACGAGATCAGAGCTACATACAACGATGGAAAAATCAGCGAGAATACAAGCGCAACGAGGCGAGATAGACGTATGAAACTGACCAAGAGATACCGTTCCGAGTAATCCTCCACCGTTTGGTAAAATTGGCTGAAAACCGTTGGTAAAATAAGAGCAAACGGTGATCCGTCTACCAGGAGAATCACCCTGCCTTCCAGCAGATTGGCGACAGCCTTATCGGGCCGTTCTGTGTTTTGAATCTGCGGAAATGGCGAGACGTGATTATCCTCGATAAATTGCTCCAAATAACCTGCATCAAGAACGCCATCAATATCAATCAACGATAGACGCCTGAATACCTCTTTCACGAGTTCAGGGTTCACAATGCCATTAATATAACAAAGAGCTACCTTGGATTTCGTAACTCGCCCAATCCGTATGGTTTTTATCCGGAAATCCGGTGTCGGGAGCCGATAGCGGAGAAGCGCCAAGTTGGTGCCCATTATTTCTATAAAACCTTCCCGGGCTCCCCTGATCACCTGCTCGGTTTCCGGCTGCGAGATGGAACGCTTGTCAACTTGGCGGGTGCTGAAAACAAAAGCATCCACCAGACCGTCAACCAGAATGACGGTTTTCCCTTCGACGATGGCTTGGATGATCTCATCCAGCTCGGTTTCCGTTCTGCCTTCACAGGAATACAACGTATCGTTCAACAGATAATCTCTCATTGAACGGTTATCATCCTTTGGATATTCCTTCGAGGTCGTACGCATTAAAGGCTTTAATATATGGTCGTTCAAATGTTGTTTATCAATTAAATCAGCGAAATATAAAGCTGCTGCCGCATGCTCGTCACATATACAAAAACGGCGCATAATAAAATCGTCATTGTCGCCAAGTATACCCTGAACGAAATCCAAGGAATCATCGAGTTTTTGGCTAACGGTAGCTTCTGCATATTTCTCCAAAATTTGATGCGCTGGCGTTTCGATCCGTGGAATCTTTGAAGGCTGTTGACTTTGGGATCCTGGTCTTGTCCGACGTCTATACCACTGCCAAATCGTCATCCGAATACGCCCCCTGTACATCTCATTAGATGATTGCAGCTTTCTCTCTCCATTGATTTCCTTCCATGTATTTTTATCCAAAATCGGGATTCTATGCATGAAAAAACTGCCCCCTCAAGTCTTACAAGACCGTAGGAAGCAGTTCTATAGGAATAATTGTTTATTTATATGGGTCTATCGTTTGAATTGTACCATCCGCGTTATACGTTAATTCCGTATATTTGACGCAGCGTTTATGGTTAACTCCGTCTGATAGGGAGCAATCATGATAAAATAAGTACCATTTATCCTCGAATTGAACAATGGAATGATGCGTTGTCCATCCGATTACCGGCGTCAGGATCGTGCCTTTGAACACATACGGCCCTTGAGGATGTTCGCTCATTGCATAAACAAGACAATGTGTAGTCCCCGTTGAATAGGACAGATAGTAATATCCATTGTATTTATGAACCCATGGACCCTCGAAATATCGTCTGTCCTCGTCGCCTGCTAGAATGGGATTGCCTTCTTCATCCACAATCTTGATTTCTTGCGGCTCGTCCGTGAAAGTGAGCATATCATCACTTAGAACAGCCACTCTTGGCCCCAAGGCTGGTTCATGCTCTGCCGGCCCCTTAGCATCAGGAAGGAATGTACCTGTCTGCCATTTCTCCAGCTGGCCGCCCCATAATCCGCCAAAATAAATATAAGCTTTGTTGTCTTCGTCGATGAACACGGCAGGATCAATACTGTAGCTGCCTGGGATACAATTTTCCTGAGCCGTAAAAGGACCTGCAGGCGTTGAGCTTGTAGCGACACCAAGTCTGAAAATGTTCTCTTTGTCCCGAGCCGGGAAAAAGAGATAGTACGTATCGTTCTTGTATGCTGCGTCTGGCGCCCATAATTGCTGCTTCGCCCAAGGAATATCTCTCAGGTGCAAAGCTTCGCCATGGTCGACACAAGGTGAATTAAAATCGTCCATGGAGAGAATATGATAATCTTCCATCGCATATTGGTCGCCATTGTCATTAGACGGTCCATCGTGATCTAGGTCATGGGAAGGATAAATATAAATTTTACCTTCGAATACGTGGGCAGATGGATCAGCCGTGTAAATATGCGTAACTAAAGGTTCCTTAGGTTGTGCAGGCTTGTTCATGTCCATTTTCTCCTCGTTAAACTTAGTTTGTTTAATGTATAAACTTACATCTTTCATTATAACCAAGTTAGCCTAACAATCAAGAAAATTATATGGCTGGGCATGAAAAGACTCGAAATGGGCTTATTGGGTGCGTTTTGCTGCTGCAATCAAAAGAAAAATTGGACGCCGGGTTTCATCTTTCATCTCCGGATACTTGTCCAATGCTTCTTGCGTTGGTTGAGGCTCGGACAGCTTCATGATGTTGAATCCAGCCTCGACCAACGCATTCATATAGGTGGCAACCGTTCGATGATACTTCACGACGTCTGTTTCCAGAAATCTTGCCTGTCTTAGTCCCTCGTCCTGATAGTTATCAACTGGCCAATGCAGGCGTTCGCCTTGAGGACCATAATACCAATCTTGTTCAGCACGCGATGTGAAAATCGGATGCTCGACGGAGAGGATGAAGCTTCCCCCTTCTGCGAGGCAATGATGAACCTTTTGACAAAGAGCGTCGAAATGTTCCACATAATGAATGGCAAGTGACGAAATCACCACATCAAATTGGCCTGCCGGAAAATCGATGTCTTCAATCGCGAGACGGCGATATGTGATGGCTTCATCCTCTGTTAGTTCTTGAGCGCGCTCCAACATTTTCTCGGAAAGATCCACGCCTACAACGTAGCGAGCTCCATTCTCGCGTGCATATCGGCAATGCCAGCCATATCCGCAGCCAAGATCTAGCACGGACTTGCCTGAAAGATCGGGCAGCAGCGCGCGAAGTGCAGGCCACTCCCCTGCCGCATCCAGCCCGCCTGTCGAGCGTGCCATTTGGCTGTATTTTTCAAAAAAACTGTGATCATCATATTTGTTTTGTTTCATAACTTTTTGATGGCTCCTGTCGTCTTCATATTTTTTTCACACTATTAGCCTAATATATAAAAACCAATCATTTCAAGTATGATTGGTTTTCGGTCTTCTCTTTGAACTGCCCCATAGCAAGAGGCCCGAGAATCTCCGTGTCTACGACGAACATCTTCTTGTTTTTAACAGCAGAAAGGGAGTTCCAAACCAGCTATTTTAGGATCGGCGAAATTCCTGTTATTGCCGCTGTGAGGCACCGTAACAGATCGCAAAACAGCAAGTGGGCTGCAAGTGGCTCAATCATAAGTAAAAAGCCTGACAGGTCTATGACCCATCAGGCTACGTACTGCAACTTTTAGTGGAATTGCTTAATCAGACGTTTAGCTGTCCCGTTAGGGGTATTAATAACTTCGTACATATTGACGACGACACCTGAGTCTACTTGCTCATTTTTAAGTCCAGTAACAACAATTTTTTGCTTACCGCTCGTCAGTTTGCCAGTTCCCACTAGTGAGGACGTTTGAGTTCCTACGATTCGGCCAAGCGAATCTACCATGTCGAATTCAATGGTCGAGAAGTTCGAGTCAATGATGACTTGATCCTCATGCGTGATATCAAGATCAAGGTTTAGTTGATAAGAATAAGAACCGCCGCTGTACAGCCAACTGATTGACTCATCATTCACCTTCAATGAGAACGGATAAAGATCAATTGTGTCGCCTTCGTCCTCTTTCTGTAGAGCAACTTGATATGTTCCGAGTGAAACTTTGCCTTCGGACACTGACTTATCATCATAGATATTCAGCGCAAAGGCTTCATCATCCGCTGTTTTGCGATTCGGAAGCAGATAGGAATAGCTGACCACATAAGAGCTGCCCGGCGTAAGCTGCGTGGTGACAGAGCTTTGGCGTGTGCCCGTGTACGAATTGCCGCTGCTATCCAACAGCTCATTTTGAAGCTCTGGCAAGGCAATCGTGTTCGAGCCGTTATTTGTGATTTTGTATTTGGCGATGGCAGTTTTGTAGCCAAGGTCATCGTTTTCGTGAGCATGCAGCTCGACAAGCGAAACATCCACATTTTTGTTCACGATGGCATTATCCGTTAAAGTCAGCTTATTGCCAATCGAGTAGCTTGCAGCTGTCGTAAAGCCATTTTTGGCTTCGCTCGCACCTTTCAGCAGGAACACCGCTACAGGCATCTGCCCTGTAGTTCCGCTACCCGCAGATGCTGTTGCCGAATTGGACGTCTCGTTCGTTCCAGCCGTAGTTGACGTTGTGTCTCCGTTTGCACTATTAGTGCTATTAGTGCTGTTAGAGCTACTAGTGCTGTTAGCACTGCCCGTACTGCTACCATTGCCTGCGCTCGTCGTGCCCGATGTCTTCTCCCAGAGGACAAGCTGAGCCGCATTCGGATCAGAGCCGGACGGCAAAATCGCATTAAAGTAAAAGGTCGTTGTTTCTTTCGGAGCTAAAAATGCTGAGCGAGCCGTATTATCCGCTGCCGACAAAGCCGTGCCGGAATCTCCAACTTGGTAAGTCGCAATGAAGGATGGAATGGCCGCTGACGCTTCACCGTCATTACTTAACGTAACAACCGTTTGCACATGAACGCCGTCAGCTTGCGTCGAGTACTGGGATGTACTCGCTTGGACTGTCATCTGTTCTCCGTCTTGTTGTCCACTATACACCTGTTTCGTATTTAGCGCTGTTGTTTGGAGGGAGGCATTCAGGCTCATGTTCCCCAGCGTCACATCTTCGCTTTGATTCAAGTAATAAAATTCCAAAGATGCACCAGACATTGCCATTTGTTTAGAGATAGGCGTTTTTAACGTTAAGGTATCGGATTCACTTGGAAGGAACGTTGTACTAGATCCATTTGCATAGGTAGAAGCGTATTTCAATCCATTGGCATCTACTAACCTGAATTGAAGAGCCGCAGGCAGTTTAACGCTGCTGGAACCGAGATTTTTTGCAGAAACTTGTGTATACAGATACCATTTCCCATTCTCGGAAACCCGAACGCTCTGCCCTAATTGGAAAGCTAGTGAAGCATCATTGGCTAACGTACTGTCCAGTGTACGAAGATTAATAATCTCTTCCGGCACGGTCACTTGACCCTCTCCAAGCTCAGAACTTACAGGCAGTTGACCCAGAAGTTTCATGAAATCTGCCTGCCCTGCATCCCAACGGAAGACATCGATCTTAAGCTGATCAGCAGTTTCACCTTCCGCCAAATTAGCGTAGAAACGGAAGCTCGTATCCTGTCCGGGAAGAACGCTGGCGCTCTTCTTTTCACTCAATTTAGCTGTAAAACTATGCCCAGACGTATCGGTGACGCGCACGCCATATTGATTGAAGTCGATTGCATTTTGGTCCCCATTATGTAAGGAAACCGCGAACTGTAGCGATGAGGACGAGAGCGCAGCTTGGCTGATCGTAAAATAAGAGGCAGAAGTAATATAAACGGCTTCCCCTGCTGCTTGAGCCATCCCTGTGGGTAAGGAGGCAGCGGCTAGGCTGCCAGTCAATAACAAGGCTAAGGTCGTATGTTTCAAAGAAAGAGTTGTTAATTTGCGAATCATGATGTTTACCTCCCGTAGCTTATAATAGTCAAGAAATCATTCAGCATTATGAATTAATCGTAACGAAGAGCATCGATTGGCTTTAATTTGGACGCTTTATTGGCCGGGTACAATCCGAAAATAACACCGACTAATGCTGAGAATAAGAATGCGTAAAGGCCTACGTTAATGGAAAGACTTGTCGCCTGACTCGGATTGATATAGGGCCAAGCGAGCGACAACGCTACCCCAACAACAAGGCCGATAAAGCCGCCCATTCCGCTGATTAACGTAGCTTCCACCAGGAACTGCAAGAGAATATTCCGGCGTTTGGCCCCGATGGATTTACGAATCCCAATCTCTCGCGTTCGTTCACTAACGGTTACAAGCATGATATTCATAATTCCGATACCGCCAACCAGCAAGGATATCGCAGCTACAGCAACTAATTGATTCGTTAGCGTGCTTGACGCCGTTTGTTTGGCGCTGATCAATTCGGATGAGTTAAAAATGTTATAACCCGACGTACTCTTGAATTTGCTCGACAAATATCTCTCAAGAACAGCCTGCACCCTGCTAACGTCGTCCCCACTTGCTGCTTCTACATACGTAGAGCGAATAGAGCCTAGTTTAAAATCTCTGCTCATTGTAGGCAACGGCACAATAACAGCACTGTCTAGCGACGTTCCACTCGTGTTGGAACCTTTGCTTTTCAAAACACCGATAATTGTGTACATATAGCCGTTGACATTGATCTCCTCATTCAAAGGATCATCCTTGCCAAAAAATTTCGTCGCCACTTCACTTCCTATGACTGCCACATGATTGCGATAGTCCAAATCCGCTTCGGCTAAGAAACGCCCGCTGCCCATTTCTCCTTTTTGCATACTCAGATAACGGTCGTTCGTACCAATCACGTTGTACGTTTCTGTCGTGCGGTCATACTTGATGCTCGTGCTGTTTCTAGTCATCGTCGGGGCAATCCCGCTAATTCCCGCAGTGCCTTCGAGCTCCATGATCTCCTCATACTTCAGTTGCGTAGCGCGGCCATTGCCAAGCAGATTCACCGTAAGCAGGTTCGTTCCTAGTCCTTCATATTGCTTCTCAATCGATTTGGAGGTTCCCTGTCCGATTGATACCAGCGTAATAACGGAGCTAACCCCAATAATAACGCCAAGCATAGTCAGAACCGTTCTGAGCGGGTTGGAACGAACCGTGGCCATCGCCATTTGAAAAAGCTCCCAAGGTCTCATCTCGTCACCGCCTCCTCCACCTTCGGAATCGGCAACGGCTGATTGCGAACATCCTTGATGATTTCGCCGTCTCGAAGCGTCACAACTCGTTTGGCATGATCGGCAATATGATTGTCATGCGTAATCAGTACGATCGTGTTGCCCTGCTGATTGAGCTCCTGAATTAACTCCAGTACTTCAATCCCTGTTTTGGAGTCCAATGCTCCGGTCGGTTCATCAGCCAATATTAACGATGGTGAAATGGCCAGCGCTCTGGCAATCGCCACCCTTTGCTGCTGTCCGCCGGAAAGCTCACTTGGCTTGTGATGTCCGCGTTGACCCATCCCTAACTTTTCTAGCATACGCTGGGCTTGGTCTCGGCGTTGTTTCGCAGGAATACCGGCATAAATCATCGGCAATTCCACATTTTCGATAGCGGATAGCCGGGGCAGCAGATTGAATTGTTGAAAAATAAAACCGATTTTCCGATTTCTGAGCTCGGCTAAGCCATTGTCGGACATTTTTACCGTAGAAACGCCATCGAGCGAGTATGTCCCTGAAGTTGGTATATCCAGCAATCCGATCGTATTCATTAGCGTGGATTTCCCTGATCCGCTGGGACCGATAATAGCAACGAAATCACTTTTGGCAATGTGCAGGGTAATTCCCTTTAGAATTTGCAATTCTTCTTCTCCACGTGCATAGCTTTTGGTGACTCCCGTTAATTCAATGATATTCATACGACTGGCTCCTTTCCTCGAAGCTGCCCATTACTGGCGCGCTCCTCCTCCGCCTTGACCTTGGAAGCCACCGCCTCCACCTTCGCCTCTTTGGAAACCAGCGGGAGGACCGCCTTCGCCGCCAGGGAAACCGCCTTGCTGGTTAGTTGTCGTCGTAGCTCGTCGTGTCGGCATCACAACTTCATCGCCCTCTGCCAAACCGCTCAAGACTTCAACTTGTGTTTTACTGCGTATACCCGTTTTAATTTCATGCTGTTCTTCGACAGTTCCATCTGCTTTCTTCAAAGAAACGGTGGATTTGCCCTTCGTCGTCGTAATTGCTTGAATAGGGACTACGAGAATGTCCTTTTTATCTTGAATGTAAATTTCAGCCGTTGCCGTCATCGCGTATTTGAGTACGCTATCTGGATTCGGGATGGAGACAACGGCATCGTAGGTGGTTACTCCGTTGGTTGTCGTACCGACATTGGACACGGATGTCACTTCACCTTCAAAAGATTTACCCGAAATCGCGTCCACTTTCACGACAGCTTTCTGACCGACCTTCACACTCGTTAAATCCAGCTCATCCACAGCAATGGGCAGCTGCATCGTACTTAAACTCGCTACCGCACCAAGCGTGGTATTGGCTGTGATTTGTGCGCCCACCGGATAGTTGCGAAGCACATTGCTTTTGCTATTCGCAAAGTCTGCCGAGAACACACCGTCGAATGGCGCTGTGATTGTCAATTGATTCACCTTTTGCTGTGCATCGTCCACTTTAATTTTCTGGCTGTCGATCGCCGCTTGCTTACTGATGATGTTTTGTTGAAGATCATCGTTAAATAACGTTGCGATGAGATCACCTTGTTTCACAGTGTCTCCGTCTTTGAATTTCAAGCTTTTAACAGTGCCGCTAGCTTCCGAAAAAATAGGCGTTGTGCGCACATAATCTAAGGCGACAAGTTCCGTTGATTCAATTTTGCTATCGCCGCTTCCAATACTGCCTTTCACTTTCATGCCCGCGGAAAGTGTCCCGTCATTCGTAACCAATACCTCTACGTCAACAATCTTATTGCCGTTCGTATCAGCTTTCATTTCATGAGATACGGTTGATACCGTCCCAATTTTTGACAATAAATATCCATCTACCGTCAACTCGACGTTTTCCCCTTGCTGCAGTTGAACAGCTTCCTGCAGAGGGAATGCAAGTTTGACCTTAAACTGTGAAGTATCCGAAATCGTACCGATCTTCGTCGTTTTACTCACTTGACTACCCACATCCAAATTGGAAGCCAATGTAAGCTTTCCGCTCATGGAGGCGGAGATACTCATATGGTTTTGCTCACCTTGCAGCTCAGAGAGTTCCTTTTCCAGCTGCTGCTGAGTGACCTGCGCTTCTTTCAGATTTGTTTCTGTGGAAGGGACAGACAACTCTACAAGTACGTCGCCTTTCTTTACCGCCTGATTCTGGGTCAAATTCATTGTTTTAATAATTGCGTCTACGGGAATTACGATATTTTGCTTATCTTTAGCATCCAGCTGAGAGGTTCCCGATATAGATGAAGATATGGCTCCTTTGGTTACCTTCATTGCCGATTGCTGCCCCGTAGCGGCTGCTACAGGCTTCGATTTGTTGTGTATGTAGTAATAAGTTCCAGCTCCACATAACAACGCAGCCACAACGACAATGATCCATTTTTTCTTCCGATTCAAGTTCATTGTTGATTTCCCCTCTCCCATGTACCAAGACCACGATTGTCTTCGTCATATACATCTCACATTTAGGAGTCTAAGGGGTAAGGCTGAAACCATACTGAGCACGGGCTGAAAGAAAGTTGAAAGCTAACTTAACGTTTGCTGAAAATGGAAAATAATGCTTTGAACAAAGCGCTAGAAAATCAAGTCCATTTGTTAGAATAGTGACGGTATTAGAATGATGAACCGTACTCGAAAGGAAGGCATGGCGTGAGACTGTTTATTAAGCTGTTAAGCCTCTTTATTTACCATGAAGCGATGGCGTGTTTATTCCCAGTGGGCATTTTCATAACACTTGCTTTAAGCAAATTCATCTCGATACCTGGGGTACCACGGTATGATTTTATTTTGGCAGGTTGTCTCCTCTTGCAAGTATTTATGTATCTTAGCAAGCTGGAAACAAAGGACGAATTAAAAGTTATTTGTGTCTTTCATGTCATTGGTATCGCTCTAGAATTGTTTAAAGTACATATGGGATCGTGGAGCTATCCAGAGCATGGGTTTAGCAAATTTTGGGGTGTTCCCCTTTACAGCGGCTTTATGTATGCAAGTGTAGCAAGCTTCATCTGTCAATCTTGGCGTCGATTATCGCTTTCCTTGAACGCTTACCCGCCAACATGGATCTCGATTCCTTTCGGTGCTTGCATTTATCTCAATTTCTTTACGCATCATTTCATTTGCGATGTGAGATACCCGCTCATTATATTGCTTTGCATACTCTTCTATCGTACAAAAATCACATTTAAGCTATCCCGATTTGAATTAGCAATGCCACTGCCATTATCCTTTTTGTGCATCGGCTTCTTCATTTGGATCGCTGAAAATATTGCTACTTATTTCGGTGCATGGCGGTATCCCAATCAAGATCACTTGTGGCATATCGTGCATCCGTCCAAAATTGTTGCTTGGTTTTTACTTGTGATTGTATCCTTCGTTATCGTCGCTGAACTAAAAAGACTGAAAACAAAAAAAACGGTCAATTAGGTAGCTTCTACCTTCTTGACCGTTTTTTCGCGAACTATATTTAAAGCTACCCGTATAAATAGGATTTCACATCTTTTCCAACGTAAGCTTTCCAGATAATCAAATTGTACGGATTGTTCCAATCAATTTCATGATCCTCAAACATTTCATGAAGCCGGTTGTTGTTAAAAATGATGGAGCCCTTCTGATCAAAAGCAACCCCATCTACCCACAACATCCGGTCGTCGGAAACGAATTTATGGAAACTGCGATCCCTTGCGTCGAAAAAACCGATCCCTTTTCCCTCCAACATCGTATAAAACAAATTGCCCCGATTATCTGCATGCATCCCGTCTGTCGTTGTCCCTTTGCTTCCGAGGACTTGCACGGAGCTATTTATTTGTTCTAGCGGAATTTGCTCGTTTCGTAATAATTTCGTGTGAACTGCGTACAAATTGCGGCCAGTTAATTGACAATAGTAGAGTGTAGAACGATCCCCTGACAAAGCAATGCCGCCGACTCCGATCCGCAGCGGTTTATTCTTAAACACGGGCTTATAGTCAATTTGAAAATGAAAGTCCGGGAAATCCTGCGTACTGAACTGCCGATCGAGCACACGCCGGAACAATTTGGTTTTCATGTTATATACAATAATGCCGCCGCGTAGGGGATGGTCCGGGTGCCCGCATCCAGAATCCGTGATATAAACAAAACCATTTTTGTTATCTACCACGAGGTCATTGAGGAAGGAAGTCCGATACGGTGCGATCTCATCCGGTATTACGATCGTATCAATCAGCGAATTGCTGCTTATATCCCAAATCACAAGCTTCTGAGATCCCTCCTGCGAAGGCTCGAAGGCAATTTTGCCTTGATCCAGCAGCCACATGCGATTATATTCATCAATTTCAAAGCCGAGGACAGATTGCAGGGAGGGACTATCGCCGACCTCATTCCATTCCCAACTTGGAAAAGCTTCAAGCAGTGGCTTATCTTCCTTGACCACGATGCGATTCATCGTTGCAGGAATATCGGGAGACCAACGCGGAACCGAAACATAATATTGTCCTTGATGATCGACTTTCACACTGGCGGGAATCGCCTTTTTCCAAATTTGCTTCGTTTCAAATTCTTCCTTCATCACAGTCTGAGGAAAATGCCAATCCAAACGGCTCCAATGACATATTATTTTATACATGGCTATGAGCCTCCTGTGACTTGTAAGTAGTCATGCACCTACCATATTGGTATGCGCTCAGGAATAAGGCGTGTGGGCTGGAGCATGAGGCCAATATTAGTGAGGTCTTGTGTTCACTTCAAAAATCCAGACAGTTCCCCTATTATCGATGCCAAAATCGTACCCTAGCATCCCAATTCCGGGATATTTGGCCTCTAATAACATGGTGCATGTCCGGGAAACACCAACCATGGTGTCGATTTTGGATTTGACAAGCGCAGCAGGGAACGTTCGACGTACGGCATGCCTGCCTTTCAGCTGCGTACCGCCTTGACACAGGTTCGTGACGAACAGTCCTGGACGCGCTAACCGGCCCACAACCGCACGAATCTCCCAAGTACGTCCCACTTTGGCCAGCTTGACCCGGTAATCCACGGGCCTACCATCGATGGTAGTCAAATGTATGCCCTGTTGGAGCATCAACGGGCGGTTCTGGCGTATGCGATGAATGGCTTGCAGCAGCTCATTCCAGTTATACACTCTTTTCGTACCCGCGTTGTGAAGCATGAATCCGCTGCCTGCCCGTTGAATTTTCATCACACGGCTCCCGCCGGTTCCAACGATTGGTTTGGCTACGACAAATTGAAATTGACGAAGCATTGCGGCAAGGTTCTCTGCGCTATACCGACGCATAGCTGGAATATGCTTGGCGACACCGGAATGCTGCAGCAGAACAGCGAACTTCGACCACTTACTAGCAACTCGACGCATGAAAGACTCCTCCTCTGTACATGCCTGCCTTTATGCTAAAGTATGCGTGGTTCGTCCGAAGCGCAAGGGACAATCTGGAACTAATTTCTGTACCTTTTGCGGTACATGTAGAGGGGTGGCTGATACTCCGCCAGAAATACTTGGAAATAAGTCACTTGAAGATCCCGGAAAGATCTGGAACAGCCCTGAGCCGCACAAATAACGCACTCAGGTTCTCAGGTTCCTCTATGTACCGCCGCATGCTCACGGCAAAGCCGAGCCGAGGCTGTGACTCGGCTGAGGGGAACTACAGGGCCCTATTTCTGTGAAATAGGCCCATTTTGCGCTGAAGGGGAACTGGGGGCCCTTATTTCTAAGTATTTGGCTGATACTCGGGCAAATACTTAGAAATAAGGCCCTGTAGTTCCCCGGAAAGCTCTAGAACAGCCCTGAGAGCACAAAATAGTGCCCTCAGGTTCCTCTATGCACCGCCGCATGCTCGCGGCAAAGCCGGGCCGAGGCTGTGAGTCGGCTGAGGGGAACTACACGGCCCTATTTCTGTGAATTTAGGCCCATTTTGCGCGGAAGGGAATTGGGGGCGAAATATCGAAACGTAGTCCCACTACCTACTTAAATATGCTTTTGCAGTGAAATTAGTGGATTGTAGTTCTAAATAAAAAAGAAGCAGGCAGGGTTCCCCCGGCATCTGCTTCTTTTGGCCTTATTGTTCGTAACCCAATCTCAGTGGAATGCCGGACGGATCTTTTACCATTAAGATATTATCGATCATACTCACTTGCACATTCGCCAGCTTCAAGCGCTCGACGGCCTCATTACGGGTCTGCTCGTCAGGAAACACTAAGGTGTAATAATCCAGCCCTGTGCCATTTGCAGGCCGTAATGGCGCCTCCTCACCTGCCCAAACATTTAACCCGATGTGATGATGATAGCCACCAGCGGAGATGAACAAGGCTTTCATTGCCATGCGAGCATCAGCCGCCACATCAAAACCTAGGATATCGCAGTAGAATTCGTGAGACTTCTGCAAATTTTTAACATGGAAATGAATATGTCCCATCACCGTACCAACAGGTAAACCGCTCCATACCGCACCTTCTGCTTCGTGCAGCAAGCCTTCCCAATCTATCGGATCTGCTGCCATGATGTAGTTTCCTTCGGCGTCGCGACGCCATGTGCTTCTTGGCCGATCACAATAAATCTCAATTCCGTTATGATCCGGATCGGTGATATACAAAGCTTCGCTTACCAAATGATCCGCTTGACCAATATGGATGCCGGATTGAATCAAATTTTTTAAACTCAAACCAAGATCTTTCCGTGTCGGCAGCAAAATTGCAAAATGATAAAGCCCGGCAGCCGACCTGCGCGGTGTAATCTGTGCATCAGGCATTTCTTCCAGTATTACAAAGGGTTTAATGCCGTCAATCGTCAATTCAGCGGATGTGGATGTTGTCTTGCCTAGGCGCAAACCGACCGTTTCTTGATAAAAGCGTATGGAACGTTCTAAATCGGAGACAAACAATTTGATGATGCCAATCTTCATATCCTTAGGCAGAGTCGCAGACATGGAAAGCCCCCTTTAAATACTTACTATTTGTAATCAAGTTTAGTAAAGTTATTTAATTACGTCAAGGTGATGATTGCGTACCCAAACACGAGCCAGCCTTTTTTACTTATGTACGGTCCGCTCTCTCCGATGAGAATTCCCTTATTCATAAATTTAAATTTTATACAAAAATTATTTATCAAATTACATTTTTAATAAAAATCCATGAGCGTATAATTTTTCACATGAGATCTCTGCATAAAATTTCCAACAGAGTTTTCTCCCGAATCACATTTAGGAGGTGGCCAATTTGTAGCGATCAATCTGAAAGCGCTTCCCTACAAGTTCGAAGTAAAAGAATTCAACTAAGATATGAAATTGTCAATTAAAAAGGAGGTTATTTCATGGGAAAATTAAAAAAATCTAATTGGGTATTGTTCTGCGTTTCGATTGTATTTTGCTTGATAGTATCGTTACCGGGACTAGCTAATGCTGCTCCGATTCACGCTGGACCACAATTTGTGGATGGCTATTATGCAGATCCTGATGTACAGATCTATAATGGCACATATTGGGTATATCCGACTCGTTCGACTCAAGTTGGTGAATCCGGCACTGGCGCAAAATCGGTGGACATCTTCTCTTCAACGGACATGGTCAATTGGACCAAATACTCAAATGTCATAAGTTCGGCCAATATCTCATGGTTGCAACATTCATTGTGGGCACCGAGCGGGGCTTATCGTGATGGGAAATATTACATCTATTTTGCTGCTAACGCAATCAATGGCGATGGACAATTAGGCGGTATAGGCGTTGCAGTCGCCGATAATCCACAAGGTCCTTATACCGACGCGATTGGCGCCCCCCTTATTAATGTTGTAAGAAATGGTGCGGGGCCAATGGATCAAGATGTATTTATCGATGATGACGGTCAGGAATACATGTATTATGGCAGCTGGGGAGAGTGTAATGTTGTAAAACTGAACGCTGACATGAAGTCTCTGGGTACATGGCCCGACGGAACCGTCTATAAGAAAGTTACGCCCGCTAAAACGGGAGATAATGATTATTTTGAGGCGCCAAAAGTGTTCAAGAGAAACGGGATCTACTATTTGACTTATGCTGCCGGTGTATGGGCAGATTCCTCTTATAAAGTCATGTATGCAACGTCGAGTTCTGTAACAGGACCATTTGTACCGCAAGGTATTATGCTGCATACAGATACGACAACTGCAGATGGCCCCGGTCATAATGGTATTGTTCAATCACCTACGACAAATGATTGGTATATTTTTTACCATAAACGTTATTTGAGTAGTTCACAACGCGTACTGGCGTTAGATAAATTTGAGTTCAATGCTGATAATACGATTAAGCCAGTCGAAATGGCCGTAGAAGATAACTTTGATGACGGTAATGATACAGGTTGGACAAGATATGGCGGTGCATGGACCGTAGCTGGCGGTCAGTATAGTGTAACATCAGATCCGGGGGCCAAGGCTCTTTTGGATACCAGCTTCTCAGATGTGATTTATGAAGCTGATGTGACACCGGGGTCAACCGGCAATGCGGGTCTGGTATTCAGGGTATCCAATCCTGGAACTGGTGCGGATGCTTACCAAGGTTATTATGCTGGACTCGATGTTCCAAATCAGCAGGTTCTGATCGGAAAAGCAAACAACAACTGGACATCGCTTTCCACTGCTTCTATGAGCTTAACGGCTAATTCAAAGTATCATGTTAAAATTGTTGCACAAGATGATTCCATTAAAGTTTATGTTGGGGATATGACGACACCTAAGATTAGTGTGACGGACTCCACCTATAAGGGGGGGAGCGTAGGGGTTCGAACTTATGATTCAGCGGCCAAATTTGATAATATTTCCTTTCAAAGCAGCCGATACGAAACAGAAAATTTAGTTGTAAGCGCTACCTCAGGCGACAAGCACACGATGTTTGGAAATGGATCCGGTCGAGACCTCAGTTTGAGCGGTGGATTTGGAACCGCGCTGGAAGCCAATGCCGTCAATGACTACGTGACATACACGGTGAATGTGCCCGAGGCACGCAGCTATAGTGTAAGGGTCGGCGTCAAAAAGGGATCCAACAGGGGGCAGTTCCAATTGTCGGTAAACGGTGTAAATCATGGTTTGGTTCAGGATTTATACTCAACAGGATTTAACTATGTGGAACTGAATGTCGCCAATATCACTTTCAGCTCGGCAGGCGATAAATCTTTCAAATTTAACGTTGCAGGTAAAAATGGCGCAAGTTCAGCCTACCATCTGTCACTTGATTACATTAAACTAGTACCAAATTGATGAAAATAGATAACACCTAGGCCCCTAGTCTAGGTGTTATTTTCTATTTCGCGTCGTGAAAAATAATACCCAAACTGTGCCTTGTACCTGTAGTTACCGTACTTACACCGTGTCTGAGTGTTGTTCTATAATAACCACGCGTTCCTAATACGGGACGATGGTTGGTTGGAAAAATAAAACCTTCCCCTTGATTCAAGGTTATGACATGCCCACGGCTTTGCGCCCGCGGTCGCTGTTCCACCAATAAGAATTCACCGCCTGTGTAATCCTCTTCTTTTTGATTAAGAGCGAACACGACCTGAAATGGGAAGAATACTTTCCCATACAAATCCTGATGCAAGCAATTATACCCCCCTGCTTCATATTTCAGGATCAGTGGGGTTGGACGGTTCTGTCCCTCTTGATGACATTGTTCAAGGAATTCTTCCAGTGTTGCCGGATATGAAGCATCGTGTCCTAATTGTTTCAGCCAGCGATTCGCAGTTATAGCAAGCTCCGGATACAATCCTTCACGCAGCTTCTTTAACGAAGATGGGAGTGGAGCATTGTAATATTTGTACTCTCCAATCCCAAAGCGATACCGAGACATGTCGATCGTCGTCCGAAAGAGACTTTCTTCTGCATAAGTGTCGATGAGCTCTCGACATTCACTTTTTTGTAACAGACTGGGCAGTTTCGCATAACCGTTTTCGTCCAGCATTTGCTGAATGAAATTCCAATCCAAATTTTCTACGCTTAACAAGAGGTTTTCAGGCATATTGTAAGTCCCCCATTATGAGAATTGTGTCAACAAACAGTATAGCCCCAAAATAAGCTCTTGTACGTTTTCTCGAATATGACAGCAAGATAACGAAAATATACATGGTTACTCCGACGGCTCCCGCGGCTTCGAAAGTTCCAAACATTCAAAACAAACGAGACTTTTGTCCTCCAAAATAACTCCGTCCAAAAACCCTTCTCGGCAATAAATCGGTTTACCGCATAGGTTACACGTACCAACAAGTTCATGCATACTGCGCCCTCCCCCGATATGACTATCCACACACCACAGAGAAATAATGTTCAAAAAATCGCGTGCGGTCAACGGCTGAAGCTATTACATGTCTACCATCTGCCCTTTCACAAAAACTCATCATCCCAAACTTCTGCTCATGCTTAAAATCAACCTCGATGTGCCCTCTTTGATAGTCACAAAGATCTGGCTCGAATAAGCAGGCGGCCACCAATGGATCATGGAACGTCATCGGGTGATCCGCCAACCAGGGGGATCCGAAACTTTCCACCGCTCTCATCACATCCGTGTGAAAAAGATCCTCCTTCTCCTGCTTTTCTAAGACAAGCTTGGTCGTCACGTTAAGCCCGAATGTCTTCATATGCTGAACGTTTGCATGGTAAACAATAGCCGCAGCGTGGGGATCAACCCATGCGTTCCAGTTATCTTGAGGCATATTCAAACTTTGTTCCAACGCCTCCGAAAATACGCCGCTCATGATAAACAATTCTTTGAGCAACGTGGGGATTTCCGGATCTAGGGAGAAAAGCAGTGCGATATTCGTTAAATGCCCGATGCCAACGAGGGAGATTTCATGCGGATGCGCTCTTATCGCTGCGCGCATGCGATCCACGGCTTCATATTTACGAAAGTGTGTGTCATGCGGAAAAAGAGACAAATTGACAGCCCCGCCAGGAGTGGGATACAGATCGCTAGGTAAGAGCTGCCTGTCCGCACCAGCGAAGATGGGAATATGACGGCCAGCGACTTTACAGATGCTATCGGCAATCATGGCTCTTTGCTCAACTTCACCTCCAACGGTCGATAGCCCGACCAATTCACATGCCGGTTGTCGGAGCAAGTACGCCAAACATAAAGCATCATCAATATCTCCGCCGATATCGGTGTCTAACCACACTTTTTTCATAGACGCCCTCCGCTCTATCCGACTTTAATCCTAGTATATCCCTTCCGCGTTCGCAGGAAGTTCTCTTACATGTGCCAAATGGGCTGTAACCTTCTCATCTTCCTCCAGGTTATAGGCATAACCACAATAGCGAGCTACTTCCTTGGCTGTTTCCCTGAAAAGCTCACACATGATAAACAGTCCTTGCCACATATGATCGTAATCCCCATCTGGATAGGTTTGAACAAATGCCGACCACTGAGCGGGTGCAAGATATTTCTCAAAATATTTGCCGCATTTTCCGGAGTCAACAGCAAAATCCGTTTGGATTCCGATCTGCCATTGAAGCATCCTTATTAACATATCCCGTACGGGGTGCTCATACATGAATTTCGCATAGGCAAGCTCTCTGCGCCATAATCCTTTCGCTATATAGGTGCTAACCCACCAGAACTCATTGCAGCAGCCCGCAAATTGAGCAGAAGTAGGAGGCTGCGTCACATAGTCGCGGTTGCTTGGTTCATCAAATGGCGCGATAATTCCATCCTTGTCCAGCAGCAGTACGCTCAAACTGTCTCTATGCCAAGTTGAGATATGGTCTGCCTCGTAGAAGGATAAATCAATTCGGTTACCGTCCGTAAATTGCATAAGGAATGTAAATTTATGTAAAGGTTCTGAAACTTCCTCCCCCATCTCATCCGGTGTTTGCATGATAATAAGATTCCCGAAGCGGTCAATCCAGCTGCGATCTTGAATAAATGATTGCAAAGAGGTCACCACGTACACAATGTCATAATCCTGAAAAATATCCCTCGGAACGTTCGGATTGACGCGTGAACCGTTCATGATGACCGCTCGTATGTATTCGCTCTCTTGTGCAAACCCTAGAAGGAGTGCAAGCATCTCTTTTTCAGTCCTCATTTCAATTCCTCCACAAACAGAATGTGAACCGTCCATAAGATTGGACTACAAATATTCACGTTTCATAATCCTCACGTTTTCTTTATGGCACTCTTCCGTGAAGGAAGATGGAAAAGCATGCTCTTGATTAAGCGCCTCTAGTGCCGATTCATCGTTCGCGATAACAGACTGACGGAGCCTTTCCAGGTAATCGGCTGCCAGTTCTACGCGTCTCTTCATTTCGCCTTGATCGGATGTGGCTAAGCCATGACCAGGGACCAATAGCTGAACATGATGCTGCTCGAGGATTCTGTTACTTTTATCAAGTGTCTGACTGTACGCCTTCGCGCTATCGTAAATGAAAGGCAATTCAAAATCCGATAAATAGTCCCCTGCAATCAGAATGCCCAAGGGTTCAACTACCGTCATTAATCCATCTGCCGTGTGTCCTGGCGCCAAGTAGAAAGTCAATGTCGTTTCTCCCAGCTGCAACTGCTGACCGTCCTCCTGGATCACGATATCCAGCTCGGGAAATAGAATCGGATAGTTCCTGATCACATAATTCTCGTTGTCAAAGTTCCTGATAAGCTTCAGCTTATGGTCTTTCTTGGGGTGATTCTGGAGGGCCAAACTTCCGATTGTTTTCGCGCCCGGGAACGCCTGATAGCCAATGATATGATCGAAATCTCCATGTGTAAAAAGCAGATAAATCTCCCGCTCCCCCTGGATGGATTGGACATAATGTTGGATGGTTTCAATTTCATTCGGCAGCCAATTGGGATCCACGACGATGATCATTTCATTCGTTTGTATGACGGTCGAAGTGGTTTGAAACAGTGCGCTTTGGAAAACTGTCACGGCTTTATTTTGCAATTGAATCATAGGGTATCTCATCCTTCTTTCTTAGCGAAACGTATTCATTATCTTATCTTACGTTTAAATGTAATCACAACAATTACCATGGTTAATAAACCCTTCGTACCCATTAATCCACTAAAGCCCACCATGATTTTCTATGGTACAGTTATCCCATAAAGGCTTTTTACTACCAAATTTGGAATAAGGATGTGTCATCACATATGAAAAAACTAGTTATATCTACCACGGTAGCGCTTTCTGTACTATTTTCGACGGTTGGGGTGTCAATGCCTGCTTCTGCATCGGCACAAGAGATTTATGCCACGAACGGTCATAAATTTGTAAATACAGCAAAATCTTATATCGGTAAAGTAACTTACCGTTTCGGTACAAAAGATCCGGCGCATCTCGTCTTTGATTGCTCCGCATTTACACAATTTGTATTTAAGAAAAATGGCGTTAATATTCCATGGGGCTCCAAAGCTCAAACGAGTTTCGGTTCCCGCGTTCCAAGCAAGAGCCAATTAGCCATCGGTGACCTCGTCATGTTCAGCGTGAGCAAGCCTGGCCAAATCGATCATGTAGGCATTTATGTTGGAAATGGTAATTTCATAAGTAACACGAAGAGCTCCGGCGTTGTCATTTCGTCTTTAAACACTGGTTACTGGAGTACTCGCTACATAACAGCTAGACATTATTAATCCCTTATATATCAGGTTTACTTACTAAAAAGAGAGTTCAAGGAATATCCATTCCTTTGAAATCTCTCCTTTTTCAATTATGATTTCACCGATTGCTCCAAAATACGCTGCTTGATTTCCTCCGGATGATCGATCTGAAACACAACTTTGCCAAATTCATGATCCTCCAGTTCAAGGACGACGACATCCTTGTGATTTTCGTAAGAAATGAAGCACCATCTATTCCCAATCAAAAAACGTCCTTCTCGAATGTCGGCTACCGAAGTACCCACCCGGAATTGAAACATGGATAGTTGGAAATCTTCAATCGACACTTTCTTAATGTTTTTGAAAGGGATATCGACTTGACGTTTTAACGCGGCAGCGCTTGTTAATCCTGATAGATGCAGAATGAGGCTGTCACTCGTATATTCAACGGTTCTTGGCATAGGATTACCTCCGAGCTTCATTTTTTTTCATTCAGCCAATTACTTTCCTAAACTTATCTGAACATCTATAATACGATTAAGTGTACAAGATCGTTCACACGACCTATCGAGATCTGAGAATGATTTCATCTAAAATAGGTTTTGTTTTTATGTTTAGTTTTCAATAGAATGATTAAATTCGCTAACAACTATGCAAAGAAGGAATCAGCATGCCGTTTCTCCGTTTCAAAGGATTTCAGAAGGACTTTGTTTCTTCGATCTCAACTAGCGTGGTGCAGGAGTTTTCAAAGATAACCGGCGTCTTGCCGCAAAAGGTGAAAATCGAGCTTCTACTCGTAGAACAGCTTAGCAATTCACCGCAATCGCTCGAAATTCTCATGTTTCCAAGAGATCAGGAAATGCATGACCGCATTGCGCAAGAGATGAATAACCTGCTAGCCGCGCATGGCTATGGCGATGTTCATATCTTTTTTATTCTATTGTCCCCTCATTTGTATTACAAAGAAGGACAACCCTTAAAGTCCATTCTGGAAGAACCCATCTCCTTAACATGATTCAGGTCATGAAGAACAAGTAAAAAACCTCCTTTACCACGACTGTGGTTTGGGAGGTTTTCTTTTTCTATATCTGCTGATCCGTTTTTATTTGGACGAGGGTAGCAATGTTGCGTGTGGTAATCGAGTGAACCCCCATTTGAATAAAATGCTTTATCTCTTCTACCTCATTGACCGTCCAAATGCAGACATCCAGCCCATACTCCGCTGTGATTGGCAGCAGTTCAGGTGCAACCACGCGATAGTTCAAATTAAGCCCGAAACAGGCCGAGGCTGAGGCATCTTTACAAATTTGATGAGCAACCTCCATATAAGGAGCATCTGTCATAAATACAGCAGGATCGACGTTTAACAGCTTGCGTAGACGCGGATTTACACGCTGAACAAGCTGGGCACGGTCTTTCTCGCAGCCGGACAAGAAAGCCTGTTCTAGAAGTTGATTCTGTTCAATCCATGCCGATATGGGCTCTACACAAGCATCTGATTTAAGGTCCAAATTCATCCGCACACCAGACTTCTGCAGGTAAGGAAGCAAAGCGTCCAAAGGAAGGATGCGCATGGTTTCGCCAGGAGCCCCGTTATGGGCTTTAACCTCTAATTTATGCAGTTGTTCATAACTCATTTGAGAGATCCAGCATTCCGTACCGTCTGCCAAATGAACGTTATCATCGTGGGAAAGAACAAGAATCCCGTCAGCGGTAACGAGAACATCTTCTTCCAGGATATCGGCTCCGCAACTTAATCCGGCTTCGATGGATTTGAGTGTATTATCCGGTGTGCCCATACAGCCGGTGTGGGCTGTCATTCGTGGAAATGAATTCATCTATTTTATTCTCCTCTTTAATGTACTTGTCTGACTCCTTGATACGTGATATCCAATGATTTTCCTCCGGACTCAGTCCAAATAACAAAATCCAAGGTATGTACTTTTTCCATGGCTTCCATAAGTTTGACTGGATTCTGCACGTTCAAGACAAATTGTAGCTGGAGGGTTGAGGCGTCTCCAGTATTTGCAGCAGCGTCTTTTCGCATCATTTTAACATTTACAATTTGGATGCCCTCGTTACTGAGCGCCGTAGCAATTTGACCAAGCGCGGTAGGATTATCAAGGGTTTTAATGGTCATCTCATGATTTCTTCGGTTACGCATGACGTACTTTTCCCACTTATTAAGGGCAAAAAGAGAGATCAGCAGGAGCATGGTGGAGAAAACAGCTGCGTAGAGAAAACCGGCACCTACGCATAAACCTATGCCAGCGACGACCCAAATGGATGCCGCAGTCGTCAAACCGCTGATGGTCGAACCATTGCGCAGAATTGCGCCGGCACCTATAAAGCCAATTCCACTGATGACCTGGGCTGCAAGGCGTGCGGGATCCAACCGCACATTCGGTTCATTGGCAAATTGAGAGAACCCATAGATCGAAAGCAGCATGATTGTCGTTGAGCCCAAGCAGACGAGGATATGCGTTCGGAATCCTGCGGCGTGATTATGCCATTCTCTTTCAATGCCAACTGCGCCTCCCATAATAACGGCCAAAACCATGCGCAATAGCAGCTCACTATGACTGATCGTCCAGATACCCATAGTTCCCGTCATTAGGACTCACTTCCCTTCTGTGAGATAAATCGCATTCGTAAATCCGATTAACGTATTAACGCTGCAAAAAACACCTGACATCTCCGCTCGCATCCACGTTACGCCCGTTAAATCAAGCTCTGTTGTCAGTTGGGATTGGTCTCGCGTCAGTTTTAATACGGCAAGTTCCCCCTTGTTGCTAACCAGTTTCATCTCTAATGGATGATCCGGAAGCTCCCAGTGGCCCTCTCTTGCTGTAAAATCGACGCCAATCGTGACTTCCGTCAGATCACCCGGCTTGACTGGAAACCTATCGCCGATATCCGCACCTTCACTGCCGGCTTGACCTACGCGGAGCTGCGGCATCGGCCCCATGGAAACCGCGACCGCTCCGCGCTTCAACGCATCAAGCGCTGCTGCGACAATACCTGAGCTTGCCACAAGCGAATCGTTAAGACCTAAATAAGTCGCCGAAATCGGCTCTGAAACCGGATCGGATACATGCCAATCTCTGCCGCTGGTCGCGGCAATCTGATAGCCCTGATTGAGCAGATCCGTCCACATACCGAATGCGCGTGCATTATTTCTCCGAATCGAAGGAAATAATCCCGACCATACCTCAATATAGTCGATCTCGTTCCAGTCCGAAACCTCGAATTCCCAGTAGCATCCTGTGCACATTGGACTGCCGACACGGAAAGGATGCGCTAGCCCGACAAGCCCGCCTTGGCGATGAACACCATCTATGCCTCTATGGATGTGAAACGGGCTTAAATTTCGCCAGTCAACATACTCGGACAATCCGAGTGTCAGCATGTGACCGAAGAAAGTGGTCCATTCCAATCCCGGGATTACCTCGACCCCTGTTGCGGCCACGACCTCATCACGATTCGAGAGACCTGTCATCGTGTTATGATCTGTTAGCGCGACTCCCCGCAGCCCTAATTCTCTGGCTGCTTCAGCTAGCTCTAGCAGGGATTGCTTGCCGTCACTGTGAAAGGTATGACAGTGCAGCTCAAATGGCAGCCATTGCTTCATGCGTCTTCACCTCCATCCCATACCTGCAAGCGATAGCGGCATTCCTCAGTTACAACACAATGAACATTAATCATGATCTTCAATTGCCCCCTCGGGAAAACACCCGGCGTAAATCCGGGAGATGCCTCCGTAGTAGTAACCGTAAGGTGCTGGACAGGATCATGGCGATGACCCGCGCCTCGAAAACCATGCTCATCATCGAAGGATAATGTCAATAAATTCTGCAAAGGTAGAAACTCCCGCCAGTTGTAGGAAGCCCTATGTTCTTCCAAGATGTATTGGTTAAGCCCTTCGCGAATCAACGCTTCCGCTTGAGCCTCATCCTCCAGCTTTTTCGGATCATAAGCGAACTTTACATGAAGTTCATGGCAATCTCTTGGCAGATGAAGCGTATAAGTAATATGGCTTTTCGAACAGCTCGGTGTTACGGTTCCTTCTGCAATCAACAAAGTTTTCATCCTATAACCTCCTTCTAGATAATAGCACCTTGCCCAAATGGGCAATATTAGGGTAAGCGCTTAACCCAATGTCAAAAATGCAGACCATCCTACCTTTTTAAACCTTTCACATAAAAAGGTAGAACGGCCTGATTTATTGCTCATTGTAAGACGTAGATGAGTTCCGTAAAACAAGCTCCGGCAGCAAAACAACCCGCTGTTTAAGCACTTTCTCTCCTTTAATCTCCTCTACTAACAGATCAACCGCCCTGCGTCCAATTTCTTGAATCGGTTGAGCGATAGTGGTAAGGGGAGGATCGATCAAAGTTGCTAGAATCGTATTATCGAAACCGACGACCGATAGCTCGTTTGGCAGCTGCATGCCCGCCACTCTCGCCGCGCGAATGGCGCCGATGGCTAACAGATCGTTGCAAGCGAACACGGCCGAAGGCTTGTCTTCCAGCTGTAGCAGTTGGGCCATCGCCTGCTGGCCGGTCTCTACAGAAAAGCCGCCTGTAGCGATCAACCGTTCCTCGACATGCAAACCGGCGATGCTCAATGCTTGCTTACAGCCTCTGATTCGCTCCCGGTTACTCATATTATCCATATCCTCTACGAGGATGGCAATTCGCTTATGACCTAATTCTAATAGATGGTTGCCCGCCTGGAAACCTCCAAGATAGTCGTCGACCATGACCGTATCCACGGCAAGCGTTGGCATTTCGCCCGTAATTAGAGCAATCGGAATGTTTTGCTGGATCAGCTTTTTCAGAAACTGATCATTCTGAATTCGAGTCGCGGAGATGATTCCGTCCACTCGCTTCTGTGAGAGCAGCGATAAATATTTCACTTCTTTGTCCGGATCGTTATCGGTGTTACAGATAAACACGTTAAAACCATGCTCATGCCCCCGATCTTCGACAGACCGGGCTATCTCGGCGAAGAAAGGATTCGCCAAGTCGGGGAGCGTAAGTCCGATTGTGTAAGTGCTTTTCCCCGTTAACGCTGCCGCTACCATACTTGGCTGGTATTTCAGCTGCTCCATTACGCTATGTACGTGCTTCCGCGTCTTATCGCTAATTCGGCCCGTGGCGTTAATAACTTTGGAGACGGTAGCGATGGACACCCCGGCGGCTTGGGCAACATCGTAGATGGTCGGTTTCATTCCTTGCCCCTCTCAATAAACGTTCCTATCACTGACAATCCATATTGGCTTTATCATACGATAAGAACCGCCGAGCTGTAAATGTGAGAATAGCAATTAATTGATAATTCTAAATGTATGAACTTCGAAAGGTTTCGTTATCAATCGAAGACGATGATTGTTTAATGGTACGTTGCCTTGATCGCGTTCCAGGAGATTCGTAACGCGGACTTCTTTGACCTGCTCCGGGAGAACAATCTCAACTTCTCTTCGAACGCCTGTGCATTCACGAATACGCAGGATGCAGCCTTCCCCATTTTCTGCAACTTTCCAGCAGCTAACGGCCATCCCGTCCAGCCCCGCTGGAAGGATATCTTGCATGGGTTGGAGCTCATCTGCAGGCGCTGCAATCGTAACCGTCTGCGACATCGTCTCCTGTGCGACTTTCCAAACTTCTCCTTCTCGCCAATCACCGGCATGAGGGACCAAACGAAAACGATAATGCAAGTCGCCGCCGCTCCATTGCGGGAAATTCGTCCCCCACCAATTGTTGAATACATTGAAATGCAGCTCTGGCTTCTCCGGTTTATACGCATGCTCGAAGTCCCACATGCCATTTTTCCCGATAAAAAAGAGCGGCGAATCGAGCGGAATGATCGCCATTCCCGCGAATCCATTGGAAATATCGACAAAATGCTCACAACAATGAAGCAGTGTGCTCGATGAGCGAATCGTATCCGTGAGCGGATTCACGACTGAGCCCAGCTTATTGATGCTGTATTGCGGGCGTTCCAGCTTCAGAGGGAACACGATATGCCCCGATTCTGCCAGCGGGGTTTCCTGTTTGGCATGCAGCTTGTAGGCAACATCCAGATACGGAGAATCTTCGGTCAACGAGAATGTCCACTCGATAGAATTCGCGTTGCCATACTCCGTCGAAGTTTCAATGTCTGTAGCTGCTTTGCAAGTAAGGCCAACGGAACCGCCATTTTCCCAGATTTGAATATCCGCAGCTTGCGTAGTAAACGTGAGCCTTTTCTGCTGTTCCGGATAATCGGTTTTACCAAAGTCATGTACACCCCAATCGTAAAAGCGATAGGCGTACTTCTTCAAATAGCGCGTGATCTCTTTATTGGAATAAATATCGTACTTATATTGACCAAAACCGGCTTCCGCGCGATCGTCAATCCATTCCTTCCGGAGCTTTTTATCCCAGAGGCTTTGAATCCAGCCCGTGTTTCGATCTACTTTTACGATGATAAAAGGATTCTCAATAACAGCCTGCGTCTCCGTTAAATAAACTTGCGCTTTTCCTTTATTTTCGACGAGAAGAGTCTGATCGTCTTTCTTCGCATACTTCAGAGTCTTATAGCCAAGCGCAGGCAAGCCGGATATATAAGCTTCTGCGCCACCCTCGGAGCGCTCTAAGGCAATTGCTTCACCCGTTTCCGCATCGACTAGTACTTCATCAGCAGCAGGAAGATCGCTTTCTTGAATCCAGGTTTTGGCTGTACGGCTCCAACCCAAATTAGAATGGACTCGCAGCACCTTAGTCGCCTGATTATCTGTCCATTGCCCACTAGTCAATTCCGCTTTTGCTTCTTGCAAAGAGCTCTCTGCTTTGTTCAAATAATCAACCTGTTCAGCCCAGGACTGTTCCATACGTTGATAGCGTTCGCTCTGCTTTAACTGCAGGAATGACTTCTTATCGTAAGCAACTCTCGGAAAAAGGAATGTCTTGCAATCCATCCCCCACGTATGCTCACCAAACAGCAGCGTGTGCTCATAGCTTTCATCGATGGAGGCTTTTACTCTCTTCTCAGACGCTTGATTTGCACCTTCAAAATGATTCACAGCCACCGCGCTTTCCACTGCTGTAACTTGGTTTCTTAGCGCTCTTACCCTTGCCACCTCGCGCGGCGCAGTCCCAACCCCATGGATCCAGGAATCGGCCATATCTCCGCGAATAACCGGTATTTCCGGATTCCGCGCTAGGAAATCCGCTGCAAAGTCGCCCAAGCTGCCGATATGCAGCTCTGCGTTTGAACCGCTTTCACGAATGGAGGCTTTCATTTCTTCAATAATGCTCGCGTCATGCGGCCCGTGATTATCGCTGGTCTGAATCATCGCAAGCCACACGGGATGCGTCCACTCTTCCGGCGGCAAAATGCCCGTCCCATAGGACCCTTTGGAATAAAACGTCAACAAACGCTCGCCATCGGGGCCCTCCCAGTAAAACACCGGAGGAACGTCGGGCGGTGTAGTAGCCGGATTACAGCCGAGATGCAGAAACTCCACGCCTGCTTTTTTAAGGAGCGACGGCACGACCCAGGTATGCCCGGGTACATCCGTCATTTTGGCATCCTTCGGATCGTATCCATAGAGGTTAGTAAGTCCTTCAGATACATACATCCCTCGAATCCATTCCTCTAAGCCGCAAAATTCCGTATGTGTCGTATAAGGAAGCTTATGCCAAATCAGCTGTCGATTCTCCAGATAGGCAAGCGCCTTCTGCTTCTCTTCCTCTTGACTGCCTTTCAAGGATTGAAGCAGCGGCCAAGCAGACATGGTCCAAACGTATTTTTCATTCTCATCATTCGTATGGGTTTGATCACAAATCTCGATAACATCCTTCAGCATTTCGGTGCGATAACGCCCCACAACGTCTGACACTAGTCCTGTGAAACCAATGTCAAAATGCGTTTTAAAAACGACATAAATCTTCTCAAGTGTCATTCCTCTATCTCCTTCTGACTGTCATCTAGTTGTTCTTTTTAGAGGTTAATCTGAGCAATGACCGGGTAATGATCGGATGGATAACCCCCGCCAATTTCTCTTCGATCTACAAGCGCTCGAATCACGGCTACATCCGGCGATACAAAAATATAATCGATAGGCTCCCCTACTTCGCCGCCTTGAAAATCATGTGCTGTCCATCCAATCGGACCAGGCAACTGGGTATAGGCATCTTTTAGCCAGGATTGCTCGCCATCTAGATCGGTTTCTCCGCGCAGGAAACGAATCGGTAAATCCGCAGGGCGGCTATTGAAATCTCCCATCAGAATCACGGGAAGTGCATGTTCCTTATGATGAGCGTCGATGTATTTCCAGATTACCTTCGTGCCAAGATCTCTGGCTTGCTGGCTTTGATGATCAAGATGCGTGTTGTATACGATGAAACGCTCTCCCGTTTTCTTATGTTCGAAAATAGCCCACGTACAAACACGAGGGAAACCGCTGTTCCACGAAATGGAAGCGGTCACTTCCGGCGTTTCTGACAACCAAAACTGTCCATGCTGCTGAAGAGCCAGCTCCTCTTGCTTGTAGAAAATAGCGCAATGTTCATTCTCGCGAGCGCCAAAACGGCCTTCGCCAATCCACGCATACTCGGCTAATTTTGGTTGCAGGTCATTCAACATATCGTAATAGCCTTCCTGTGTTCCGACAATAAGTGGTACATGCGTATGAATCATTTCCGCAACCCGGTCTATCCGGTTCGGCCAAGCGTTCTGTCCATCCCCTGGATTGTTGTATCTTAAATTAAATGTCATTACGGTATAGGTCATCTACACTCACCTCTGAAAATAGATTGGATTCGTCAACATCGCCATTAAGGTAAGATCGACTTCCTCAAAATGACGCCATACTTCAACGCGGTAAAAAGCTCTGCCCTTTTGCTCAACCGCAAGTTCCCATGATCCTGTTGAAGAGCAAACTTCCGTTAACTCTACGCCATGTTCACTAATGAGTTTGATTTGGTCACCTTCACGAATGTGTTCAACCATGATTAGTACGTTGTCAGACACGTCATTTGATACGGTATCGCCTGTCATATAGTCACCACAAGTTAGCTGCCCAAAAGGGCCTTCCGGTGAATAACTAATCACCACATGCCCTTTATCGATCCCTTGAAGAATGCCATTCACCGTTTTCGTTTCGGCATAAACCCATGTACACGGCATGGCATGTTTGACATAACGTTCAGGTCGGTGAACATCACTGCCGCCAGTTGCAACAAGCTTCCTGCCTGATGCGAGTTGCTCCTGCCACCAAGCCAGCGCCCGCTCATTGCGAGCTGTCCATGGGCCATTCCAGACTTCCCACCAGTCGTGATCCGTATTCAAATCCCACTCCCACGGGCAATAATCGCAATGGGGGTGGTTAAGGACAATTTTCGCCCCACGCTCACGTGCCGTTGCCAGTCGAAGATTAACATCCTCTTGATTCTTGACCCGAAAATCATCAATAGGCTCTAAAACGCCAAGAAAATTGCTATGCCCAAAATTGGTCGTAAACTCCATGCCCGGAATCATGACGACAGGCGTATTTCGAGGATACGAATAATTTTGGCTAACCGCATTATGATCCGTCATCGCAATGAAATCGCAACCTAGCTGCTCCATGATCGCCGCATTTTCCTCCAGCGTATAAGAGCCGTCGCTGTTTACACTGTGCGTGTGCAAATCCCCTTTAAGCCAGCGTGCTGTATGAAAAAAGAACGTGATGGTGATCGTAACTTCACAACCTTCTTCAGGAACCTTATAGGCGTTATGAAGAACGGCCCAGTCCCCGGCTTGCAGTTCGCCAGGCAAATAACCGGGAGTCGCCTTCTCTAGTCCGATCATAAACTCGGAGCGAGCCCCTCCGCTCCAGCCTCGCACTTTATGGCTGTCTCTGACGCCAAGATCAATGACAGGCTTTGCATCACCGTGAGATTGAACGACAAATTGCACATGAATCTCTTCCACCTTTTCAGGCATTTCGAAAGGAACTTCTACATATGTACTTTCCTCACTGTGATGAATCTCTCTGCGGTAAGTCGTGACTTGTTTTCTTCGGCTTGTCTGCGACATGACGAACTCCACGCTCCTTTTTCATATATGTTACTCTTTGTTAGCACCAACCAAAATGCCTTTGACGAAATATTTCTGCACATAGGGATAAATAATAACGAGAGGGAGAAGTGCAATCACAATCCCTGCCATCCTTACATTCGTCGTGACAATAAAGTTGCTGGATGTAGAATCAGTATCTACAATTAAGGATTTCAAGGCGATTTGCAACGTATATTTCGCATGATCGCTAATAAATAAAAGCGCTGGCGTGAATTGGTTCCAACGGCTAACGAACTCGAAAAGCGTCACCGTCGCAAGTCCAGCAGCAGCTAATGGGATGTACATGGTAATAAAAATACGAAATGCTCCTGCTCCGTCCATCGTCGCAGACTCCGACATTTCCACAGGTACGGACAGGAAGAAATTACGCATAAGTAAAATACTGAAGCCGGAAACTAAGCCCGACATAATTAATGCCGTTAAAGAATTTAACAAGCCAAGCTCTTTGTTCACCACATAAACGGGGATCATGATCGCCTCGCCTGGAATCGTCATTGTAAGGAGAATAGCGGAAACCATAAACTTTTTCCCGGGCAACCCTCTTTGGATCAATACATAGCCAGCCATCGAGCACAGCAGCACATGACATACTGTCCCTACAAGCGTGACAATCACATTATTCAGGAACGGCGTATACAATTGCATGCGATTCCAAACCGTCGTGAAGCCCTCAACACTGAATTGTTTTGGAAATAAAATGATACCTGGCTGCATGGAAGCAAAATTGGATGAGAAAGCCAGTGCGAACGTATTCAATAACGGAATAAGCATGGTAGCCAGTAAAATGAATAAAAATAATAAATTAACTCCATCGAATAACCGGCTTCCCCAGCTTGTAGGCAGATTGTTTGTTTTCATGGAGATCCCTTCACCCCTCATCATAGCGAATGATCGCTCGGGTCACAAACGTAATGAGCAATGTCGCGAAAATCACTAAAAATCCTGCTGATGTTGCTAAACCGACTTTAAATTCCAGAATCCCTTTTTGGTACGTGTACATCATGATGACGTCCACTTTCTTGGCAATGGCACCGTTGCGCATCACGATGATTTGATCAAAAATACGCAAAATGCTAAGCACATTCAGCATAATAACAACTTTCATCGTTGACACCAGCGATGGCAGTGTTACATAACGAACAAGCTGCCAGCGGTTCGCTCCATCCATTCTTGCTGCTTCATATAATGCTGGATTAATGGCTACAATCGTCGCTAGATAGAGGATGCAGATAAAGCCCATCTCTTTCCACACCGAAGTAAGCACCATGACCCAACGGGCAGAATCCGCACTGGCCATAAAAGTAATCGGTTTTTCTGCTCCAACCAGCTTGAGAATCGCATTCACAATACCGGTGTCCGGAGAAAGCATAAGAATCCACATCCCGCCTACGACAACCCAAGAGAACAAATGGGGGATGTAAACAATCATCTGAACCACTTTTTTAAACCATGCCTGTAGAATCTCATTAAGCGACAACGCAAGCAGAATTGGCATGATAAAACCGATCACCAGCATGCCTCCGCCTAGCAGCAGAGTGTTTTGCAGCATTTCCCAGAAAGCATGATCCTTAAGCACGGTAATATAGTTATCAAATCCGATAAAAGGCCGGTTTCCAATCAATCGGAACTCTTGGAAGGAAATGATAAAACCGCGAACGAGCGGATAATAAGAGAACACAAGAAAATAAGCCATGATTGGAAGCATCATTAAGTACAGGGCTTTGAATTTCCATACAACTTTCAAACGAAGTCACCACCTTGCCGTTAATTGTAAGGGGAGTATGTCGCGCATACTCCCCTGCCCATATGAACTAGTCGATCAATTTCGCTGATTTTAATTGTTCACGCATTTTCTTCACGGCATCCGCAGCCGGCATTTCGCCAAGAATCGCTTTGAAGGAATATTCATTAATAATTTTCTCAGCATCGGCCCATTTCGGTGGCGTCAGCTCTAACGTTGCATTTTTCAAAACAAGATCCTGCGCTTCTTTCACGCCTGGAAGTAAACCGAATGGATTCGGGAATTTTTTGTTATACCAGAAAGGTACGCCGTGATCCATAGCATGATCTTTCCCTGTTTGTGTAAGCTCGTATTTCCCGCCATTTTCCGTGTAGTCCGTATCTTTGATACCCATGCTGCCCAAAACAATGCCATCTTTGGAGTGCCACCACTCTATGAATTCAAAAGCTGTTTTTGGATGTTGCGCATTCACTGGAATAACCCAAACGTCCGGATCTCCACGGCGCAGCATATATTTCCCGTCAGCTCCGGCGATTCCTGGAAGGCCCTTCGCTTCAAATGCGGTATTCGCATCGGCAATTTTTCTTGTATTGTTCAGCATGCCAACCCAAGCATCCCAGTAAGTAATCATCCCGACACGGTCCGCAAGGAATAGATTCCGCATTTTACCTGTATCGTTCGTAGCAAAGTTAGGGTCCAAAATACCTTCTTTGTACAATTTGTTCAACCATTCATAGACCGGAATGGCTGCGTCTGTTGAATAAGGAACGTCCAGCTTGCCGTCCTTCTCCACGTAACGTTGTTTCAAGCCGGCTCCGCTGAAGAAACCTTGCAGTTCATACATACCAGCAGTGCTTAATCCGTATGTATCCTTTTTCCCGTTGCCATCGGGATCTTGCTCCGTGAATGCTTTCAGAACCTTGTAGTAGTCATCAAACGTTTTCGGTTCAGGCAGATTGAGCTTTTTGAGCCAGTCCGCACGAACGATCGGCATCGTTCCACCTTGGAATTTACTGAAGACGCCGTAGATCTTGCCGTCCTTGGTTTTCACTTGATCCCACTCCGACGTTGGCAAAACTTCAGGATCTTGAAGTGTTTTTGACCCTTTCACTTGATCTGTTAAAGGCATGAGAATACCTTGCTCAGTCAGCGTGTTCATCAACTCTTTGCTTACTTGCAGGAGGTCGTATTTCTCGCCGGAGGAAACAGCCGCCATCAGCTTCTGATTATAATCGGAAGCCGGCTTTTCCATCTTAACTTTGATGCCTGTCAAGCGTTCGATTTCTTTCTCAAACAGGACATTCTCTTCTGGTGTTTTACCGCCAACAACACCGGACATCATTCGCAAAGAACGCTCTTCCTTATTCCCTTCCGTCTTCGGCTGATCGGATGCTTTCGGAGCTTCAGTTCCTGTGCTGCTGTTAGATGTACAACCCGCTGCTAAACTTCCGACAAGCAGAGCCGCCATCATCGACGTAACGACTTTCGCTTTTTTGGCCTTCATAGTACCCCTCCGTTATATGCGTTGTTATAGGATTAACCTTTACGAAACGTTAATAAAGCGCTTTCACGATAGACAATGATCCATTCTTCATGGCGTCTAATCCTTATAAACTTCGGGTAGACTCGCGTACAATGAGCTGTGCGTCCACGATAAGTTGTTCCACCGTTGACGGATCTTTCATTTTTTGAATCAAAATACGTCCTGCCTCTGCTCCCAGCGTTTCCGCAGAAAGCTCAACGGAAGTCAATTTCGGCGACATCTCTTCGGCTAGTCTCACATCGTTGCTTAATGCCACAATCGAAAGATCTCTTGGAACATGGATACCGAGTTCACGGGTGGCCCGCAGAATCCCTAATGCAACTCTGTCTGTATCCGACACAACCGCTGTGAAAGGAATCTGTTCATGCATTTCCAAGATAGACATGTAACCGTAATCCATCGGTGTCGCATGCTGCTGACGGACAAAGTTCATAACATGGACGTTATCATAAGAAACTCCACGCTCTTCATATGCCTTCCGAAGACCATTTACACGATCGGCTGAAACCGTCATGTTCGCTGATGCATTTAAAAATAAAATAGAACGGTGGCCTTGCGTCAATAAGTAGCTGCCAACCTCGTAGGCAAGCTGCTCATTGTCATTATCTACATAGCTGATTGAACTCTCCAAGGGGTCAGGTCTGCCTACGAGCACTAACGGAATTCTCATCTGCTCGAATCGCTCAATGCGTTGATCGTGCTTACGTGGATTCAACATAATAACACCATCGACAGGATCGCTTGAAAATTGTGTAAGATCTTCATGCTCTGGAAGCGTGTCTAGCAGAATACGATACCCATGCTTCGTACATTCCTTGATGACCCCATTCAGCATTTGAATTTCAAATTGCGTCGTCGAGCCCTCTTTAGAAATCGGCATCTTGAGTCCAACAATCATCGTCTTCTTAATTGCCAAACTTCTGGCAATATGATTCGGGAAATATCCCAGTTCTTTGGCTACCGAAAGTACTCGATCCGTTACCGGTTGAGAAATCGGTCTCTTTTTGCTGAAAACGCTCGAAACTGTTCCTTTGGAAACACCCGCAAGCTTGGCAACATCATCAATGGTAGCCATCCTTCCACCTCCTTTATGCAATTAAAATTAGCATTCACTTTCTAATCATTAAAGCGGTTTAATTAAACCGGTTTAACGCTCTTCATATTTCCTATTATAGTTAAAAACAAACAAATTACAACACGTTTTTTATTAATAATTCGTAAAATAAGGGAAAGCGGTTAACCTTATGATATAAAAGGAGTTTACACTATTTTAATAAAAATTGAAACCGCTTACCTTAACCATCTTTCCTCTTTGCTAGGATTCTTCTTTTTCGGACAAATTTCGACATTTTCCCCCGTCGATTCCATCCCATATATTCATCGAAATGAAACAGAAGACTTACACATACAATGGTATTGGAAGTATCCAACTTACTCGTTGCGGAGGGATTTCACCGTGAAAGCATTACTGCGGCTTGAAGATGTCGGACCAGGCGGTTATTACGAAAAAACAGAAAACCAAATGAAGTTACGTGCCGTTGCGGATTATTTATATATGCAAAAGATCCCTTTTCATGTGGCCGTCATTCCCCGATACATCAATCCGAATCTGCAATATGACTGCACCATCAGCAATCCGTTTGACGCCACTTCCGTGAGATTTGTTGAAACGTTACAAGCATTGCGAACTCGCGGGGCTTCACTAGGTATTCACGGGTACACCCATCAATATGGGCAATCCATCAGCGGCGAGGGCTATGAATTCGCATATCCGGACTGCCTCAAGGATTGCCCGCCGGATGACCCGAGGTCTTCCCTTTCTGACAGTCTGCATATTCAGAGGTCCTATGCGTATGGCAGATTTCATATGGCCTTATCCGCCTTTCAAGCCGCTGGCCTTCGTCCCGATTGGTTTGAAACTCCACACTATGCAGCTTCGGAGGTGCAGCGTACGATTATAGAATCATGCTCATGGTTAATGTACGAAGACAATCCCCATGACCCTACCAATCGCCAAGTGACCTATCAAATAGCCGCTTCGATCGTTGGAAGAACCTATTACGTCCCAACGCCACTGGGGTTTGTCAGAGGTGATGCCGTAGAGCAGGACGTCACAAGGATTATGGATCAAGTGAATCAATACGGTGAGGATGATTTGGCCTCATTTTATTACCACCCTTTTCTCGAATTTCCGTATATTCACATTCGAAAATATGCCCCACCTTATTACGAGGAACGAACCCCATTGAAACGGCTAGTGCACCACATGCTCTCGAAAGAGCGTCGGTTCGTTAACATTCAAGATTTGATTTATTCTTTTATGTCCACACAATCCGTATAGAAAGTTCCAAACTTTGACATACTACTCTTTGTTGTTTATTGAGCAAAGGAGGTGTCACTATGCCAAATCAAAATCAATCCAATCAAGCATCCAAAGCGCAAGTACAGACTACCGAACTAAATAAATTACCGGTTCCTGGTCAAGAGGATACAGAATTCTCCGCAGAGGAAGCGGCAGAAGTATTCCAATCCAATTCATCCTCTTCTTCTAATAGCGATTCGCAGGATTAAGAATTAGACAGCAAAGAGGCTGCCCGATGGCAGCCTCTTTTTATGTTTATGCACCAGATTGTTCCCGAAATAGATGGAAAAACTCACGTTAATCCGTGCTTCTTAGCGGCATGGAACGGATTAACAGGACAAGCTCCACCTAATTTCGCTGCCGTAACCCGATAAAGCCACATTTGGCGATAATAGCGGTAGATAATCCATTTAGATGGCTAAAAATGGATTATCCGCTGGAAATAGAGGGAGTAATCGGCGTTAACCCCATTAAAGCTTAGCAAGATCAGTCCGTATTATTTGGCATCATCATCATCCTCATAAAATTCCATATGCGGCTTCTCTTTCCTATAGTAGGCTAACCGGTCTTCCAGGCTGCCGGTATGGAATTCGAATTTATGCCCGTCCGGATCGGTGAAGTAGACAGAACGCTTATCCTGTTCATCTCTCTCGCGCCCAGGAAGTATATTAACTCCTAGATGCTTCAGCTTTTCCACCACAGCATCGAAATCCGCCTCATCTACTGTAAAAGCCATATGGGTATAAGAATATCGAATCTCATTCCGAGGGATTTCTTTCTCTACATTCAACGCTAACCATATGCCACTTAAGTCAAAGTAAGCCAAGTTTCTCCCCTTGACCAACAGCTTGGCACCAAACACTTCTTGATAAAATGAAATTGACTTATCCAAATCCGTAACCGAAAAAAGAAAATGGTTCACACTTTTGATATTCAACTCTTCCGCCTCCTTCCACACGACATTTTCTATCGCTGCGTGAATGAATCCTGCGTTCTTGGGCATATTAACGAAGAAAAATTCCAACAATTAGGAGGTTCCTCCATGTCAGATCAACAATCCGATCAACAACAAAATGCAGAAATCCAAGCTCACAATGCCGTGGCGGATGCCCTGCACAATCTGAACGTAGCCCAGACTGCCAACAATAACCGCCGTCAGGTGATTCAAGGTGCGCAGGAGCAGCTGGACGCGGCGCATGCACAATTAGCCGAAGCACGTACGACGCAATCATCTGCAAGCAGCGAGGATGACGAAAGTCTCTCGTAATGCCGAGCAACTAACAGCAGCAAATACCCCTCGGCACCTGTTCGAGGGGTATTTTATTCCGTGCCGATAAAGTGAAGCTCCTGCATGTATGTTCTCATATGTTGCTTAATAGGATCAAACTGAATCGTACCGTTCCTAATTTGCACAGGAACAGCTTGATTCACCGGGAGCACCTTGAACTGCGTCATATTTTGGTAAGAGGTAAATGTCGGAAGAAAGGACGGATGTTTCAGCGTAACGGTCTTCTCTTTCCCTGTCGTCTTGACGACGTCAATCGTCGCCATTCCGCCTACTCGCTTGGCAACTCCGCCTTGGGCGGATATGAAATTGCCTAACGAGTATAAAACCAGCGTTTTGTGCCCATTAATGCCTGATACCCAAGCAGGAGGCTGCAAAACATGCGGATGATTCCCAATGACGATATGAACACCGTAGTCCGCCAACTTTTGAGCCAGCGCCATTTGACTCTCATTCGGTAAAGTTTCGTACTCTGTTCCCCAATGCATAGCCACCACAACAACGTCAGATATACGCTTGGCTTGTTCGACCTCTTGCGCAATCTGAGCGGTATCGATTCGATTAACCAAATACGCTTTCCCTTTCGGATGGGGGATGCCATTCGTGCCATAGGCGTAGCTCAGAAACGAAAACGTGATGTTATTTTTGACCATCGTACGCATATGCTTCTGATCTTCCTTTGATTTGAATGCTCCGGTATATGGAATGCCAAGACGATCCCAGTACGACAGAGCGCTTTGAATCACTTTTTCCCCACGATCCAGCGTATGATTATTAGCCACTGTAACAAGATCCACCCCAGCCGCCTTGAGGGCATCCCCAACTTCCTGCGGACTATTGAATGACGGATAACCGGAAAGTCGCAGCTCCTTCCCCCCAATCATCGTCTCCTGATTTGCTACCAAAATATCAGGCATACGCAGATAACTCTGCACATCTTCAAACATTTTGAAAAAGTTGTACGTGCCGTCCTTTTGCTTCGCATCTTGGTATATTTCGCTGTGGATGAGAACGTCCCCGATAGCTCCCAATGTGACTTTACTTACCCTAGGCTCCGAAACAACCGGTGGAATCGTCGGTACCGTTACAGTCGGTGGCTGATCTCGCTTAGCTTCGGGTTTAGCTTCGGGTTTAGCATACTGTTTAACATCTATCAGTTCTTGTTTAACTTCTGGCTGCGCTTCCTTGGGAGCAGAAGGGTTTGCGCGATAGAAGCAACCGGTGATCAGAGTCAACAAGAAAGCTATCACTACAACGCGTTTCCTTTGCAAGCGGAATCCCTCCTGCCGGACATTTTCCATTAGTATGCCCCAGCAAAATAATTCCCTCGCACTTTGATTAGCCGTTTGTCAGCTCGTTTGTCTACCCTCCCGGTACTCCGTCGGCGTTCGATTCGTAAGCGTTTTGAATACGCGGTTGAAATGGCGAATGTTCGTAAAACCTGTAGAATCCGAGATAACCTGAATTTTCTCATCTGAGTGAAGCAGCATAGCTTTCGCTTTCTCGATCCGTTTTTCCGTTAAGAAATCGATAAAGGACTGGCCTTGCTTGCTTTTAAACAAAGAACTCAAATAAGAAGGGTTGAGATAGACGAGCTCCGCCATCATATTCAGGGTAATGGATTCCGCATAATGCTCTTCCACATACCGGACCACCAATTCAACAGGGCTAGTCACGAATTTCTTTTTACGGTTCACCATGCACACACTCAAATCCCCCAGCAGCTTCTGGCAGCGCTCACTTAACTCTTTGCTGGACGAAATCGAATAAATCTCCATTAATACCTGCTTCATATCCGTACCTTGCAGCCACATCTTCACCACGGTTAAATTCACGGCCAGCTCGTAAAAATGCAGCAGCATTTTGCAAATTTGCTCATGAATCAGCTCGGGATCTCTCCATTGCTGACATAGCTTGGTAACGAATTGATCGGCTTGAAGATGCACATTCGCCAAATCGCCCTCTTGGACATACTGATTGAGTAAATTCCAATCGGCAGTGTGCCATTCAAGCTTTTCCATTGTCATTTCTGCAATTGTGTCACTGGAAAGAAGGCGATCCCCGCCAATAACTAAACGATAGAGCAGAGCCAAACCCGCTTCCTTGTAGGACTTGGAGATTGACTCCAAATCTTTCACAGGACTTCCGAGCCCGAATGAGATCGTAAAATTGGACTGTCCCCGAATCCCCTTACGGATTTGATTCGTTAATTTCTCGATGTCAGCAAAGGAAGCCGATGTATCATCGTGATTAATAAGCGCGACTACTTCATTCTCATTTAAAATAAACACATAACCAAGCAGCGGTTTTTCGATGCTCTCCTGGATAAACTGCTGAATATACACAGAAAATAATGATGGATTTAACTGGTAATACCTTTCATCCGTGACGGAATCACGGTCCAGCTTGGCTACCAAGCAGCTAATGCAGGGAAGCAGAAACTGTACGCCGACATTATCGAGCAACTCTGTTTCTCCATGAGGAATGCTTCCTGTCAACAGTCCGGCCAGCACATGCTGGAGCATTTGATTCTGAACTTGCTTGTCTTTCTTGTTCGTAGTCAATTGTTCCTTCTCAAGCGCGATTTCAACCTGAAGCTTTTCCAATAAAGTATAAAGCTCCGCACGTTCGAAAGGCTTCATCAAGTAGTCCTTCGCCCCTAATTTAAGCGATTCACGTGCGTACTGAAAATCGTCATAGCCACTCATCACCACACAGGAAATATGCGGATATCTCTCTTTCACAATGTACTGCAGCTGAATGCCGTCCATGCGAGGCATTTTAATATCCGTAATAATCAGATCCGGCTGCAAGGCTTCAATTTTCTCTAAAGCTTCCACGCCATCTTTGGCTTCGTCAATAACCGACCATTCCGACTGCATATCAGCAATCATTAAACCAATGCCTTTGCGGAAAATAGTTTCATCATCCACGATAAGGAGCTTAGGCATCCAGTTTGCCCCCTTCAAGTTCATCTGCGATGAGTGGTAATGTGAGAATAATCGTCGTTCCTCGGTGTAATAGGCTTTCAATCTTCATGCCGTATGGATGGCCATAACGAAGCACAATCCTCCGATGCACGTTCATTAATCCGTGCCCGCCTGTTCCCTCTTCGTTTGGGGTAAAATCAAATTGTTTCTGAAGCACTTGCTGCAGCCGGCTTTCACTCATCCCCGCACCATCATCCTGAATGATAATGACCATCGTGTCATCTTGCTTCTTCCCGGTGAGCGTGATTGTTCCGTACCCGCTTCCTTTTTCAAAACCGTGCACAATACTGTTCTCGACGATCGGCTGTAAGATGAAACGAATCACCGAATAGACAAGCAATTCAGGCTCGATATCGACACGAAATTGTATTTTATCCTCGAAGCGGATCTGCTGGATAGCCATGTAACCCTTCACGTGCTCCAATTCCATGTTCAGCGGTACTTGGCTTTTGTGGCTATTGATGCTGTAACGGAGCAGCTTGCTTAAATTATTTGTCATTTTGACAACTTCGCGATTGCCTTGAATTTCAGCATACATGCTAATGGAGCCCAGCGTATTGTACAAAAAATGGGGATTGATCTGGCTTTGCAGCGCAGATATTTGCGCATTCTTCTCTCTGATTTCCGATTCGTAAAGCCGGTAGCCTAGATCACTGAGCTTCGAAACCATGAGGTTAAAAGATTGGCTTAACTGACCGATTTCATCCCGGCTTCGAATGGGAATCGAAACGTCCAAATCGCCAAGAACCACTTTTTTCATGAGATTTCGCAGTTCGCCAATCGGATTTGTGATACGAAAAGCTAAGGCTGTAAACAAAATGACAGCCAGCAGCAAGCAAACGACGCCAATCAGAATGATGTAATTCCTCACATTCACTGTGTCCTGGAGCAAAGACGCGAGCGGCACCATCTCAATCATCGTCCATCCGGTATTCAGCGAAGTATAGTAGGATAACAGCTCTGTATCTTGACCTTGCTTATAAATAACTGTGCCCGTCCCCTGATATTGCTGCACTTTGTCCAAATCTACCCAAGAGTCAGCGCTTTTATATATGAGCGCCCCTTCGCTGTCGACAATCATAATGTTTTTCTTGTCATTGGAAATCGTTTCGATTTTGTTGCGAATGATATTTTTATCCACATCCAAAACGAGATAGCCCAGCACTCTTCCGGTATCTACACTGCGTATTTTCCTCGCAAAAGAGTATACCTGATTCGTCGTATCATACGCATTCTTGTTGTACGTGCCGATATAGACAACCTTCCCTGTCGTGGAAACCTTGGGGTACCAAGGTTCATTTTCAACCTTTTTCAGAGAATAATTCGCTTGCTCCTCTAACATCGCCGTATAAGTGCCGCCCGATAAGCGATACAGGGTTAATCCCGAAATATCTACACGTCCATTGGCATACACACGCTTGGCGAAATCTTCAACGGTTACGCGATCATCAAACGAGATTGTCGTTTCCGTCCCCTTATTCGACTCTAAATATCTCACAATATCCTGGGATTGATATGGCATTAAGGATAAAAGATTAAGCTCATTCATGTACGTATCAATGTTAGCCATAAGCTCTTTCACAACGTCCATTTGATATTTTCCTGTGTTTTTCTGAATCGAAGCCGAATAACTCGTAAACGTCAAATAACTGGCTATCCCCAGCGGAACGGCTATGAGGATAAAGCTGATAACGATTAATTTGGTGACGATCGGAAGATTCTGGATCCACTGCTTTTTAGTCTGGAGCTGTATTCTGCTGTATTTGAATATTCGTGTTAATAATCCTTTGCGCATTACGCAGCACCTCTTGCGGGGTGGATTGCCCCACCATCATCTTTTCAAATTCGCGAACGATCTCTTCATTCATTTTCCCCTGTCTAGGGTGATTCGGAAAATATTTCACATCGTCAGCGGAGCTTGCATAGTCCGGACGGTATTTTAAGCTCTGAAACTCCGGCGATTGAACCGCTTGTTTCACCGCTGGAATGTGGCCGGCTTTCGCCCAGCTAGCGCCGTGCGCCGCAACCCAATTCGCAAATTTGAGCGCTGCGATTTGCTTCTTCTTATCCGGTTTTTCGTGATAAGGCAAGGAAAAGGTATGGGAATCCCCCCAAGCAGCGGGATGATCGTATATTTGCGGTATTTTCGTAACACCGAAGTTAAGGTCCGGAATTTTCTCAAACGTGCCCGTAGCCCAAACACCCGTAATTAACAAAGCGGCGTTGCCCTTCGAAAAGGTTTGTACAGAATCATTAATATTTGGAATAATGAACCCCTGCGAATATAGGGTATTAACAAAATTCAGAGATTTAAGCGCAGAAGCATTATCAATGGCCGCTTCCTTCTCGTCGTCTGTATAAAATCGCCCACCATCTACATTCATCTGACTATAAAAGGAGTACCATAGCCAAAATGAGTCGATACGTACATTAGGTTCAGCCAATGGCGTAACAGTTGCGGGTACATGTTGTTTTATTTTTTGTAAAAATTGCAGGAACCCATCCTCGCCATTCATCAGTACTGGCTTCTCTTTCTCATCTAGAAGGCCTGCTTGTTTAAGCCAAGCCTTGTTATAGTACATCACTTCCAGATGGGTATCGAGCGGAATTCCGTAATGTTTCTCGTCGGCAACCGTACTTTTCAATATCGTCTGGTTAAAATCTTGCCAGTTCACGCCCGCTTCTGAAGCAAGCGTATTCAAGTCCGTTAAAAATCCAGCCGGAGCATACTGCGAATATTTGGCCGAATGGACAATTGCGATATCAGGCGCTTCTTCTGTCACAATCGCTGTTGACAGCTTGGTATAATAATCACCTGAATTATTATTAATTTGATCAATTTTGACATGATCTTTGTTCTCATTGTTATACTGCTGAATTAATTCAGCCATAAATTGGCCGTCTCCACCGCTAAATGGTGACCAGAACGTAATTCTGAGCTTATTTGATGCCGCATCATCACCTTGTGTATCCGGCTGAGAGCTGCAGCTTATAGTTAGTAAACTGAGTGGAATCAGAAGGATCATGGTGCTAATTCTAGCTCGCAGCTTGCCTCTCACAGTAATCCCTCGCTCCATACATAGTGTGTCTTCATTATACAAATTGCCCCTGCTGAATCCAATGACCTATTTCCACCAGACATGGACATATTTTTGGATCCCTCAACAAATCGCGAAAAAAACATCCCCAATCATGGAGATGTTTCGAATGTTATTCACCGCTCGGTACAGGAATAGGGACACCCTCTGCAATCGGTACTCCGAAATCAGGAGAGCCGTCCGGATGCCACTTGAATGGCTGCATACGCACATTGCGATTCCAGCCAGAGCCTTGCGTCTTCGCACCGTGATACAGAATCCAATCCTCTTTGCCATCCGGCGATTTCGTAAAGGAGCTGTGGCCTGGTCCGAATACCTGATCCGTTTTGGAAAAAACAGCCTGTTCGTGCTTTTTCCATGACGCCGGGTTCAATAAATCACTACTCATCGTCGCACTCAGCATCCCTAAACAATAATCATCCGTCCAGCTGCCGCTCGCTGAGTAAATGACATAAATTTGATTCTTATGCAGCAAAACCTGCGGGCCTTCATTAATGGTTGGTGTACCATTCAATTCCCAATCATAGGTAGGTCTCGAAATTTCAACCAGCTTGCCGCTAATCGTGTAAGGATTACTCATTGGAGCAATGTACAAGTGCTGACTGACATTGACCGTTCCTTCCCAACCGGACCATATGAAGTATAAGGAACCGTCCTCTTTTTGCAGCGTCGTCCCGTCAATTGCCCACCTGCCAGCTGTATCCATCATTCCTTTATTGATATATCCGCCTTGCGGATCATCTGTTTCTGATTCCAGCACGAACATGCGATGGTTCTCATTCTGACCATCATCTGCCGCATAATAGATGTACCATTTTCCTTCCAAATAATGCAGCTCAGGCGCCCAGATGTTCGAAGTATTAGGTCCTGCTACAGGCGGGAACCACACATCCTTATATTCGGCGTCAGCAAGCCCCGTCAGCTTTTGAGACTTCCACACTCGGATGGAGTTACCTGTCGTATGCGTATAATAATAAGTGCCGTCTTTGAAAGTCACCCATGGGTCGGCTCCATTATCGAGAATTGGATTTGTAAAGGTCCTCGTCATTCCTTCTTTCCCAGCTCCTTTTGTGCAACCCGCTGCAAGCAGGAAGCAGATGAACACCACAAAAAACATGCGCATTATTGACCACACCACCCTCGAGAAACAGCCTGTTTACTGCTTAACTCCCGTGGCTGTAATAGATTGAATAAATTGTCTCTGCCCGATTAGAAAAATTAGAAGGGTTGGAAGTGTGGACAGCGTGGCAAGTGCCATTAATTTACCATACGATTGCACAAAACTTCCAGTAGCCATAACGGCAATTCCCGCAGTGAGCGTGCGCATTTCCAAATCGGTCACCGTAAAAAACGGCCACACATAATCGTTGAAAACCCCCATGAACGTGAAAATGGCCAAGGTTGTCACAATCGAAACAGAAGACGGCAGCAGAACAGACGTGAACACATGCCATTTGTTTGCCCCATCCATTTTGGCTGCTTCAATAATCTCAATCGGGAACGATTGGAAAAATTGAATCAACAGAAAGACGCCAAGGGCGCCGCCGGAATAAGGCAAAATAAGCACATAATACGTATTGATCAAATTTAAGTTACTGAAGTTCAAGTATTGCGGAAGAAAAGAAATAATGCCTGGCACCATCAAAGAGCCGACAAACAAGGCGATTAAAGTCTTTTTAAAGGGCAAATCAAGCTTTGTTAACGCGTACGCCGCCATCGTGTCCAGCAGAATTACCAAGAAAGTCGCAGCAAACCCTACAAAGAATGAGTTGAAAATCCAACGAAAAATCGGAACCTCGACGTCACCTCCGACAAAAATCGTATGGAAATTATCCCAAGTGAATTCCTGCGGCAATAAATGAAACACAGGAGACATTACTTCTACGTCGGTCTTGAACGAATTGGAAAACATCCACAGAATCGGCAAAATAAATATGATGCCTAACACACTGGCCAACACCACATAAAATAGCTTTAAAGGTTTCAACGTCCTCTACTCCTTTCTGCTCGTGACTTTAAATTGAATGATCGATACGATCATGATCGTTAATCCCATCAGAATGGCCATCGCCGATGCCGAACCAATTTCCCGAGCTGTGTAAGCCGTTTGCAGAATACCCATAAGCAGAACCTTGGTCTCGTCCCCGGCGTTACTCATGAGATTCGGCTGAGCGAATACATTATAAGAAGCAATCGTGGACGTAATCAGCACAAAGATGACCACAGGCCGGATCGATGGCAGCGTAATACTTCTCAGCCTATCCCAACCATTTGCCCCATCTATTCTGGCAGCTTCATACAGGTCTTCTGGAACACCGTTAAGCGCATTGACAAAGATAATCATATTAAAACCAATCGTCCACCAGAGTGTCGCCACGACCAACGCAATCCACACAAACGGTTTATCCAGCAGCCATGGGATCGGGTCAAATTCATGAATCCCCATCTTGGCCAAGAGCAAATTGATGAATCCCCCCGTAACATCGAACATCCTTTTCCAAATGACCGCCATCACAGTAGCCGAAACCGCATACGGAATGAAGTAGATCGAGCGGAAGAAGGAGCGCAGTTTGTCGGGAAGTGCATTTAACAATAAGGCAAAACCTAAGCCCACAAGGACTAAGAACGGAACGGAAAAGATGACAAATTTCAAAGTCGCTTTCATGCCGATAAAAAAGAGATCATTTTCTTGTGTACCCTCTGTGAAAATGCTCTTGTAGTTGTCCAGTCCAACAAACGGATGTACGGGATCAAGCAGGTTATATTGTTTTAGACTAATCACAAAACCATAAATAATCGGAATTAGCGTGAACGCCATAAAGGCCGCAAAATACGGAAGTATGAATAAGCTGGAAGTCAGCTTTGATTTCCAAGAGGATGTTGTAGGCAAGGGTTTCCCCTCCTTTTTTTAAAATGGCAGACGGGTAACGTGTACCCGCCTGCCTTCGATCATCATTATTTTTTGTTCATCGCAATCGTGGATTTCGCAGCTGCATCGTCAAGTGCCGCTTTCGGATCCTTTTTCCCTTGCAGCGCATTCGCCAGTTCACTCCAAATACTGTCGGAGATTGGACCCCAGTTCAAAACTTTAGGCGCAAATTGCACGTAATCAAATTCTTTGGCAACTTCCGTTTGTTGTTGTGTCATCGCCTTAAACGCTGCGCTGTCACGAACGACTTTGGATGCAACTGCCTGGCCGGACTCGGCCCAATCGATGGAATTATTCGATACATATTTCAAGAAATCGCCGACACCAGCCAGCACCGCTGCATCCGTCGTTGATTTAGGAATGACAAAGTTGTGCGATCCGGCGAAAACAGCTTGCTTCACTGTACCTAATTGCGGCACCTGCGCAACGCCATAGTTCACTTTCGCTTTATCGAAAGCGTCTTTCGCCCATGGGCCGTTGAAATGCATGGCGCTTTTACCTTGCTGGAACAAGTTGAAATCGCCGTCCGCCGCCACCGTAGGCGGGGAAACTTTCATCGTGGTTAAGCTTCTCATGAAGGTAACAGCTTCAACACCTGCCGGTGAATTGTAAGCAATGTTTCCTTTCTCATCAAGGAAGCTGCCGCCATTTTGGAATAATACCGTCGGGAATAAGAAGTTCTGAATCCAGAACGTTGGCATCGCCGCTCCCCATATCCCTTTGGACGGATCTGTAAGCTTTTTCGCTGCATCAACAAATTCTTGACGATTCGTTGGAGGAGCCGTGATGCCTGCCGCTGCGAACAAATCTTTATTGTAGTACATCACCAATGGGTGAATATCGAGCGGAATGCTGTACCATTTGCCGTCTTTGGTCGCATAGTCCACTGTTGCTGCCGGGAAGTTGCTCTTATCGACACCAGCGGATTTAGCCACTTCATCTAATGGCTGCAGCAAATCTTTGGCAATATACGTAGGCGTTTGATCAAGATGCATAATGGCCACATCAGGAACCCCTTTTTTCGTCGCAATCGCCGTATCCAACAGCTTGTAGTAGTCGCCGTTAGGTTGAATCGTCATTTTCACGTTGAATTTGTCTTGTGATTTATTATAATTGTCCACAATTTTCTTCATAAATGGACCGTCATTACCAGAGAAAGGATTCCAGAAGTTTATCGTTATTTTCTCACCGCTTTTTGCCGGTTCTGGCGCTTTAGTCGCTGCTGCTGTTGAAGCCGCCGGTGCCGTTGTCGCCGCAGCTGGTTCAGCTGTTTTCGTGGTCGAGCATCCCGACAAAACCATGGCAAAAGATATACAAGATAAACCGATTACTTTCAAGTTGTTCATTTTCATCCTGTTTTTAAGCTCCCTTCAATTTAAACACAGATTATAGTAGTTGCATCTCAGGACCCTCTTGTGTCAAAATTATAGTGATGATTGAATTTCGCCAAAAATTCAGTCTCACTACCGACGTGCGATAATAAGGCGTGCCCACACCAATGGACCCTTTTATCGCTTTTTCTTTGTCGATCCCCCTTCTTCCATTTCGTACCCGCAACTTAACTATAATCATTTCAAGAAAACGTTACCATGACGATATTCAAGAACCTTTGGACATATTTTCAGATAAAAAAAGCCCCGAGCTATCGCTCGAAGCTTTCTTGCCCACATCCATCCCTACTAGAAATGAATTAGGATTTCTGATGGTTTGTATAAATACCAACGACAGATAGCAACGCAGCAACACCATTGGCAATCGCGTTCATATCCGCATCTTTAATAAGGTCCATACCGTACGCGTCCAAAATCAATTTGGCTGCACCGATCAAGCCCAAAGTTAACGTATAGTAGTTTACTTTCATCTCTCTCACCTCCTATGAAAATAGGATGCTATATTCTATGAGAGAGACTTGGCATCGGACATGTCCAAATGACAGTGATACAGACGCACAAAAAATGCCGCCACCTCAATCAAGGCGGCAGCATGACACTACTCATGGCGAGACGGCTGGTTTAGCGATCGCCTTATATTTGGAAGATACAAACGTTTCCGCCTTCGCTTCGGTAATCACTTGCGGATACATCATACCCGGCTTTGGCTGCTGAATCGTATAGCGAATGACAGCCTGCCCATCTGCTTGGAACTCAATTGCCTGTATAGCAATGCCATATCCGGTACTCGGCATTTCTTTGGACAATATCACTTTGTTGACTTCGTCATTCACTTTCTCAACTTTCACCGAGACCTCTTCAACCGGAGCCTGGTTCTGTGCATGAGATTCTACAAATTGAATCGCCTGATAAACCCAGCTGGCTGCTTCGCCACGGGTAAGTTCCGCTTTCGGGTTGAACTTGCCGTCGCTATCCAGCTGTGTGATTTTGTACAACAGCAATCTTTGCAGAGTGCCTTGATAATTGATGTTAATTTGATCCTCATCCTTGATCACAATAAACATTTTAACAAGCGGGAAATTGCCTTTCGTTTCAAGAGCGCGGACTAATAAATCCCCGAATTGCTCACGTGAAATGGTTGCATTTGGATTAACATCCTTAGGAATGTCCAGTCCGTTATAATGAGCAATGATGAAGGCGTCTGCATACCAAGCATCATTTGGAACATTCGTGTACGTGTCCGACGCCAATGGCTGCTTGATGAAACGTATCGTATCCATGTTCAAATTCAAGCCTTTTACAATCATTTGCACGCTTTGCGCATAGCTGATTTTGCCTTTTGGCACATAGTGCTCGCTGTCAATTCCGCTTACAATCCCACGGTCTTTTAGCGCCATAATAGCATCGGATTGACCCTCTTCCAGATCAGAAAAGGCAAATGCCGAACTAAAAGCCAATGAGCTGATTAACAAGGACGTTAATGTTATAGCGGCTAATTTTTTCATCCTCATTCTCTCCTTTACCCTTTTTGAGATGACTCGATGTGTCGTTACCCTCTTAACGTTATCCCTCCGAAAAATGTTGCAAAATTTCCCATGGAAACACTTATTTCAACGTTCAACCAAGCAGCTTAAGCAAGTCCGCTTTAATTGACTCATCCATCATCTCGTGTCTTACAAGCTCTATTATGATTTCTTCGCTCCTGTCTATATTTTTCAAATAATTATACAGTAGCTCTGCTTTAGGCTCCCGCCCCATCATTTTATATGCCACATACCAAGTTTCAGGCGCGCTCAATGGGATACCCTGCCAAGTACTCCCGTCCCTTTTCCCAAGAGGCAATTTCACGATCCCTTTTGTGCTCCGCAGTGCGAAATAACCAATAAAATCAATGGATAAAGGTGCAACTTGGATCCGATATTCGCTCGCAAAAAGACCCTCTCCACTTGTCTGTTCCTGCCAGGAATACCCGTGAATGGCCTCAGTAAGCTTTTCTTTCGGACACTCCACAAGAAGATCCCAATCATTCATCTGCTCCACAAGTCCCAAAGCGTGCAATAAACCGCTTCCACCTAGCGCATATGGAATGCTAAACTCAGTAAGTTTATCAGTTATCCGTACAAGATCTTTTATTTCCATTCATATTCTCTTTTCTATCTGTAGTATTTGGTTTATTTTGGAATTCCAATCATATAATGATCTTAGTTTCTGAGGACAGGCCGATGTCCTGGAAAGGAAGTCCAAAGATGCAAAATTGGTTTATTATTTTCATATACAATTTATTTACCAATGTCGATAACGCCATTATGATTCAAAATTCCCTTAACCGATATAGCCTGAGAAGTAAATTCAAATTGTACCTTCTTGGTCTCTTATGCTTGCTGCGCATCATCTACATCGCTTGTGTCCAGTCCTCGTATCGAATTCCTTATATCAACTTGTTTACAGCCGCTATCATGTTATTTTTTGCGATTCGAATGGTACTGCCCAAGAATCAAATGAGAAAACATTTCTCATTATTATGGATTTTCAGCAGCACAGCTTCTTTGGATCTAGTCATGAGCATCGACAGTATTCTACTATCGGCCAGACTTTCGGATAATGTCGTTTTTATCGCAACAGGCGTGCTCCCGGCTTTATTTCTTCTTTTCTTTTTCTCCTCCAAAATGGAAATGTTTTTTTTCAAGATGCCTTGGCTCGAAATCGTCATAGCCGGCTTACTAGCGCAACTTGCTGTTCTGCAAATAAAAAAAGAACCAGGTATCCTGCTGTTACTTCAAGAGGAATGGTTCGATTTGATGGGCATCATCACGATGTGCGTGGTTTGCGCGGTGGGTTGGTTTAATTACTTGAGAAACCGATCCTACCCGATGTGATCGCCATCTCTGTACTTGCACGACTGATTTACAGCTAGTTAATCTATAAGCACCAATAGTGCTAAAGCACCTTCATGCTCCGGGGCAAAATTCCGTGTAAGCTCTGCGTAACGCCTAGCTGCATCGACATCCCCGACCTCATAATAGCAGATCGCCCTATCATAGAGTACATCCGGATTCTGATGGTAAGCTTCTTCCGTTTTCTCGAAAAAGACACTGGCATCCTGATACATCTCCATCTGATACAAAAGCGCTGCGCACTCCAAAGCCATTTCATGCTGCTCCTTCATCGGGTAGTACCCTTCCCACATCTGGTAAATGCCTAGACGTAAATCGGAGTAAACGCCCTCCTCACACATCGGCAGCAGCTCCGTTAGCTGACTTGCAAATTGCAGGAAAAACTGTGCATCATACCCGCACAATCGCCAAAAGGCAAGAAATTGAGGCACTTCCAGCTGCTCCAAATAACCATCGAGCCATTCTTTCATCGTGATAAAATCATCCGGGCCATAACGCTCGATAAATCGCCGATAGGCTAAACGAGTGTTTCCGTACCCGGCTGGATGGGTGAGCATCAACATACAGCCAATGTTCAGGTGATGATAAGGATGCTGTGTAAACAGACACAGAGCTCCTTTTTGCTCCCAAACTTCGCTCAGGGCATGATAGTTCGCCGTTAACGAAAAACTGCCGTGATGGATCAGCTGCGGCGGCTCACAGTACTCCCAGCTTTCCAGTCGGTGGTCTCCTTTGTCAGCAGTCAGCAGAACGAATCCTTCCCTCGAAAGTTGATTCAACCGTTCAAGACACTGCAAACCAATCACCGGAAATAGGATATGTGAATCTTCTAATTTCTGGGTGTATTGCGCAATAACGTTGCTGTACGCATATGATTTTTGCTCGTATTCCTCAGATAGCCGATATTCATACTCGACCGTTGCGCTTTCCAGCATTTCAGCGGCGCTGCCACCAGCGACCTCATCGGTGAAACGCAGCGATACCATGCAATCATAAACTCGCTTATTATCCACGTAGAGCAGCTCTTGCGGAATGCTATCGAAAAAATAATTCGCAATCACCAGCAGCGGTTGCTGCAAGTCTCCGTTTCGGACACTGATGCCGCTTTCCGTCAAGTTCAGCTCCGTATCTTGCAAGGCATCGAACGCAGCGAAATCCAGGATCCCCTGCTCCACAAAAGGCCGCAAGCTAGGGTGTTGCTGCCAGTACGCCAAATTTTTGAGCGCCAAATCCGTCATGACATAACGAAAAGCGGGTAGAGTCATTCCTGCATAATCTCTCATGGCGCACAATTCCTTCAGTACATGAAAGGCGAGCCGACCGGAGCCCGCACCAAGCTCAACGATCGTAACAGGCTCAGACAGAGACCCTAACTGTGCCCGATCTTGAAGAAAACCAAATATAATCTCCGCATAGGAGGTGGCAATCACCGGATTACTTGTGATGTACTCAGGGACTTCGTTATTTTGCCATGCGCTTATGCCCTGCTCTTCATAATAGGCTCGCTGCAGCTCCCAGATGGGAGATTCACTGAACCGATACATGTTTTGATCGTTCATTGCCATATAAGTGAACCTACTTTTCATAAATGTTGGTAAAAAATTAAGGACAAGAAAGCTGGCCCGCCGTTTGTTTCGGGTGATCTTTTAACCAGTTCAGAATATCATCTAACGTGTGTACGGGCACGATCTGCAGGCTCGGCGCCCCTTTCTTCGCTTCCGACTCATTCGCGGCCGGGACAAAGAAAACATCGGCATTCGTTCTGCTAATGGTGTAGGCTTTTTGTTCCAATCCCCCTACAGGTCCGATGGAACCGTCTGGCTCCATAGTTCCAGTACCAGCGACATGATTGCCGTAGGTTACACCGCAAGGAGTGAGTTGATCAATCAACGTTAGCGCTAGCATTGCACCATGGGAAGGTCCGCCCTCATGCAATAAATAATCATGATAACTCACAAGGATTGGAAGATCATATTGCACTTCGTTCTCGACTTGGATGCCGAAGGCAGCACGACTCGGATCATCCGGATTCGTGCGTGTCTTGGCCTGCACGCTGACTTGTTTGCCGCCGCGCATTACCATGAGGGCCACTTGATCATTGGGCTTGACCGATTTCATACGCTCAGTGAGTTCTTGGACTGTGGTAACAGCCTGCCCATTCACTTGTTGGATCACATCCCCTAATTGAATCTGACCGCTCGCTGGACTGTCCTTGAGAATGGCTGTGATGCGAACACCGTCGGACGAGATTCCCTTCCCTTTTCCGACCTTCTGAAAAGCAACGGCACTTCCCGCGGCATTCGCATCGGCCTTCATGAGCCTTACTTCCTGATTGTATTCACCTAACGTCATCCCTAAATTTTCGACTTCAAATGAATACTTCGCGAAGAGCTTCGCATATACCCAATCAATCGGAAATGCGGGACGTTCAAACACCAGTACCCCTGAGATGTCTCCATGAACATTACTTTCACTGGTATGTGCATAGCGGTTCATATTTAGCGTCAAGCCAGGATACGTCACTAAGTACTTAGTCGGCCAGAACATCACCAACATCAAACCTATCGTTGCAGCAAAAAGACTTATAGTTTTTATAGGCAGCTTGCGCCCTTGCAGCTCATTGACGAATAAATCCACCAAAACCAACAGCCAGGTCAAAATAAATGCTCCTGCCGAATACTCTAACTTCTTCGGTACCGTCAATAAGATGATGACACAGGCCAGTCCTGCCACGATGATGGATGCAGCTCTCACCCACATCCCTAGCTGCTGTCTGTACGACCTTAGGTGGATCAGTGAACCAGCCATCCAAAGTAATGGAATAAGGATGAGGACATAGATAAGTTCGTCGATCATATCAATCCAGTAGATTGTAGCGCTGAGCCGCAGCGGGTCCGGGAGCCAAATCAACTCCCCCAAAACAACTAAGACCAGCGTCAGAACCATAGCCGAATAGTACAACTTTTTCCAAAGAGCCATCCTATGCATCCTTTCCTATGTAAAAAAGTAGCTGACGCTCTCGTATGGAGAGTTCGCTACTTTTTTCAACTCAACTTCACTGCTCTTTCATGTAGGCGACAACTTGATCATACGGAAGATTTCCACCGAAAATATCCAATGCACTGCCAATCGTAATATCCAGCTTTCCGGCCGATAATTGTTTAAACAGCTCGATGTCCTCGAAGGATCTCGCTCCGCCGGCATACGTTGTAGGAATCGTAACCCATTCCGCGAGTGTGCGGACCAGACTTTGTTGAATACCACTTTGCTTGCCTTCTACATCGACGGCATGGATAAGAAACTCATCGCAGTATTGCTCCAGAAACCGAATATTCTCTTCATTCAGCTCAAAATCGCTTAATTGTTTCCATTGGTTGGTCGCAACGAACCACTTGCCGTCCTTCTCTTTGCAGCTTAAATCAATGACTAAGCGTTTCTTTCCAACTTTATCTACTATTCTATCCAGATTTTCCTGATTAAGCTGTCCGTCCCGGAAAATGTAGGACGTCACAATGACGTGGGATGCACCGCGATCCAAATAATACATGGCATTCTCAGCGTGAATGCCGCCACCGATTTGTAAACCGCCTGGATATTCCTGAAGCGCACTTACGGCTTCATCTTGATTCCCATCTCCGAGCATAATGACGTGCCCGCCAACTAATTGATCCTTTTTGAACATTGCCGCATAATACTTGGAGTCATATGAAGATACAAAGTTTTCAATGATGGCTTTTCCTTCTGTGCCTAACGTTTCACCAACAATTTGTTTCACTTTCCCGCTATGTAGATCGATGCATGGCCGAAATTCCAATGACTTTACCCCCACTATCCGCAATTGTTGTTAGCTTGATTTTCCAATTATTATAGCACATTCTATCAACGAAGACCCTAGATCACATCTCAAAAAGAAAAGACCTTCCCTTAACGTTCGGGACGGCCTGGTCGAATATGTCATTCTCTTATTGCTTGATGAATCCTTCTTCCGCCATGTATTCCTCAACTTCTTCGTAGGTTTCAAAAGCGCAGTCCAGATTGCTGCCGGCATAGACATACCACAGATCTTCTTCAAAAGTAACAGTCAAAGCATGGCCTTCTTCATCCGTCCACAGCTCTTCCTGCGATGAGTCCGACACCGGTTGTGTTTGAACCGCGGTGCTCGTTAAAGACTGTATGGACTTCCGAATAATATCCCGAAGCTCTTCCGCGCTAAAATCACGAATATTGATTAACCCTTTGCTATCGGTTGCATACCCCTTCACATATTCCGCATAAACAAATCCGTTGCCGTTCGGGTGCAAGTGGTAGACAACAATTTTCTTATCATAACTGCTTTCTTCATAATGAAAATTAATGCGTCCCAGAGAAACATCCTTACGATGTAACTCGGGAAATGATTCCACAATCGCTAACTTTTCTTCTAAACTGAGCATGCGTCAATTACTCCATCACTTGAATTTTAAATACATTCTCCAATTTGCCTTCGGATCTTTTTTTCAGAGGAATTTTGATATCACGACCAAGCTCTTTGAAAAAAGTGTCAACATCGCATTGTACATTGCTAAGAACAACCTTAAATGAACCATCTTGGACAATGTTTTGATTGGCCTCTTCCGGAACGTTAACATCTACGGCATATTTCTTCGTCAATGTATTCATATATCGACTAAAAATTTCGATTAATTCCTCGTTGTTAAAATTCTCGATGACCAGCTTACCTTTGTTCGTAAAATTCAAATGAACATTCAATTTTTGTGCCCCTTTTCCATGAACCATTGATGTATTGTATAATTATAACACACTTTTATATATTCTAAGCCTTAACATTGAAAATTAACAGTAGGATGGAGTTCAACATGGCATTTGGCATAAAAAGAGATGAGCTTTATCGATGGAAAGACGCCGTCAGCCGCGGTGAAATCGCCTTTTTAACCCACTATTGGCTGGATGATCGTTTTGCCGGCGTAACTACCGTAACCAAGGTCGGCTGCTCGGATTTGGAACGATTAACCAACTGGTGTTTGTCCCACGGTCTCAATCCTCAATATATCCACCACAGTCCCTCTTACCCGCATTACGACCTATTTGGGCCCATTCAAAAGAAAATTTTAGAGCTTGAACAGCAATGGGAACAAATTGAAAGATTTCACTTATAAAAAGAAAACCTCCAATACCCACTTCACGGTTTGGAGGTTTTTTCATCTGATTGTTGGCGTACCTGTCGTAATCTTGTTTCTACTCGATTAATAGCTACAATGGAATACTCACCGAACATTAAAATTTTCGTTTTCACCGGTACAGGAAATGCCGGATGGTTAATTTCCAATTCATCATTGAGCTCATTGTACCAGGGTAATAAATTCATTTTAATGACTAACACCCTATTTTTCACTATCAAACTCCACCTTTACAGCGCTATAATAGCAGTTTATTCGCTTCTCACTGCTAGTGTACTAGATGAATTCTTCATTTATAGATGGGTGATTACCCCCGTTTATTTAGTAGGTACTTGGCATACACAAGTGGAGTTTCATAAGTCTGATAGAACGAATCCTCCATTTTTAACTGCTTGAATTCGTACCTTTGGTCCCTTCCATTTGCCTCGATAAACCAGATGTGCCCTGTCTTGTCGACACCCATATCCAATCCTATATCCGCCATATTCGGTAATCGTTTGCCCAATACTTCAGCTAATCTTAGGGACACCTGCTCAACAGTATCTTTCATACGTTCAGGCTGAAACCCGCTCCGATGAAATAGGAGTTCGCATCGCCAAGCTTCTCCGCCTTTGCCCAAATTGGTAACCTGTCTGTCATGAGCGGCAACTTTTCCTGCAATCCCGTTTACCTGCCACTTGCCCTTTGCTCCGCGCTGAACAGAAACTCGTAAATCGTAGGGTCTGCCTTGATGCGTCGCTAAAGAAATAGCTTGTTGAATGAGATAGGATTGCTTTCCAACCTTGGTTTTGATAAAAGCCAGCGCTTGGTCACGGGTCAACTTCTTGGGCTGGTTATTGCTCCAAAACAAGTCCCATGCCTCATTCTCCTGCTTCGAAAGCTTAATAATCCCTTTGCCTAAGGAGCTGTTTGTCGGTTTGACGAAAAAATCGGAAAATTGCTCCATTGCCTCCAGTAGATGCTTGGGAGAATACGACAAAGTCGCCGGGAGGTGCGCCCGCAGCGACTCCTTCGTATGTAACAACTTGTGAATACGCAGCTTATCATACCGATTTTGACGATTGAAGACATGGCTTGATGCAGCAAGATGGTGCAATTTATTAAGCATATATGGGGAAAGTGAAATAGCTCGATTGTGAATGACTTTGGGGATTGGAAGACGAAGTAGGCGGTAACTTTTGTTCTCAAAACATAAACCAAGGGCTGTCTTCCCGCTCGTTTCCTGCAAGCAAATATAAAAAAGCGTTATACCAAGTTTTTCAGCCGCTTGATTATACAATTCAATTTGTTCATATCCGGTTTGTTTACTCTGTATACCTAAGTACGTTTTTCGATCCAAAAGAATGCCCACTACATTGCGCATATGAACACCTCCACCAAAAAAAGCCATCCATAACACTGTATGCATTTGCTTCCCTTCTGGTCCAAAAGAACGTCATTCATGAGCTTTTTTTCACATGCCAAGCCGGATGTCCGCTTCTGCCAGTCCTTGGCTTCGGGGGCCGAGAGGGCGAGGAATGTGCTGCAACAGTGTTCTAAGTTGTATTTTATGCAATGATATAGCTGTGATTGTGCCTCAGATCACCTCTATATTGTATTTTATACAATCATTAAACCATTAAATGCTCGGATCTCACCTTTTCAAGAGAAATGGTTGTATTTTGTGCAACGAAACACCGTATTCACAGTCAATTCATGCTACTATGCTGTATAAAATGCAACGTAGGCATTCAACATCACCGTTCGCAAATCACCAATCACTCAACTTATAACTGAAAATAATGCCGTTAATTTGTTCATTTTCTACGGCTTCCAGGCCTTTAAATGGAAATTATCCTAATAAAACAAACAAAAAAAGCTGGCAGCCGCCAGCTCCTTTTATTTCCAACCAATGCTTTCAAACCAAAGTCCTTCTTGTTTATGCTCGATTGCAACCCGAATATAGCTGACCATTTGGCTCGGAAGCTCGCTCAAGGGAAACCATGTCAATTGCTCGCATTTTTCCGGCTCCATATTCGTGATCTCGCCTTTCCAGTCGTGCGCTTTCAAGAAGAAATCAACCCATTCGGAAGTCGTGTTTTTGCGATGCATCATTCCGATAATTTCAAGCTGATCAGGCTCGATATCGACGCCTGCTTCTTCCTTTGCTTCCCGGATCGCCGCAGCGACGACCTCCTCGTTGCCATCCATTCTGCCGGCCACTACGCTCCAATTGCCGTCTTGAAACCCGGTATTTTGCCGTTTTAATAATAAGACCTCGTCATTTCGATAAAATAAAATGTGTACCGATCCGTATAAAATAGGTGTTCGCATGGTGATCCTCCAAGTTTTTCTTTCCGAATGAACCTATTTTATTTTACATGATCGGTCTGAAACGATAAAGCTACATCCAAGAACCCGTCTTCATTTCCATACATCGCAATATCATCTTTCCCGTTTCCATCGAAATCAGCGACAGACAGACGTCCGTTTGTTTTGCCCCAGGGTCCAAAAATGGAAAGCAGCTTATAGGTATGATCCTCCGTTTGCTGATACACACGATTGGTTAAATTTCTGGGATCCCAGCGAAGAATATCTTCTTTCCCATCCCCATTGAAATCACCGAAACGAATGCTGCCGAGTTCATCCGGAATGTCGAGCTCAACTTTGTCCAGTTTCCACTGCATACTAGACTGATCCAGCTCAAATTCCACACCTTGTGATGTATTTTCTTTAAATAACATCAGTTTTTGTTGATCCTGGCCAGCTAAATTCCGCACGATTAAATCTCGAGCCGCGCTCGATCTGAACGTATACGGTTTAATGCTTTTAATTTCGTTACCGTGTAAATATAAGCCGAGAAGTTTGCTTCGATCCTGCGATTGCCCAGCAAGGATACAATCTCCATTCGGTTGTTTCAGTTCAAATAAATCGTACCAGCGATTTGCGGGAATGGACCACGTTTGGCTTCGTTTAAATGAATCTCCCGTTGATGCGTAGGCTTCAAGTTTACCGTTCGGACGCACGATCCAAAGTCCTTGCTTCTTACTATCGATCCTGCTGTTCAAGGTAAATGCCGCGCCATCCGCATACGGTATCGACGCCCATGTGTGAGGTGCCGGCTGACGATCATTGCGCAGCTCCTTGTATTGCCCTTGGATAACGGACATGGCTGCCGATTTCTTATCCCACGTCACGATGTCCATCTGACCGCTGCCGCTGACATTCCCAATCTCAGTCAAAGCTGTTTTCGCATTGCCAACCTTCAGACGCTCTCCCGGTGTAAAAGGAACATAATCATGTATCGAATAGAATGGATATCCCTTTTGCTGAATTTGTGCGATCAACTTTTGAAGTACGCTTTTATTTTCACCGGTATATTGATAAGCTGGAATGCCATCGCGGACAACAGGCAAGCCTAACTCATCCAGCTCAGGTTCCAAATAATTGAATTCCAAAAAGGGATGATAAAAGAAAGAATAAATGCGTTCTGCTACCCCTAATTGGTTCAGTATAAACTTCTCGTCTTTACCGATTGGAATATAGGAAAGCGTCGTCGGTACATATACACTGCCAAGCGATGCATTTCCAAATCCTTTATTAACCATATTTTCATATCTCGCGACTGGCGGATTAGGATCAATATTGACATCCGGTTGATACAGGAGTCCAAAATAAGAACGGAACACCTTATCCTGCTCGGGAGCTGTATGATAATGCGGCGCTTCCCAGAAATGAGGCGTCATACCGGCTTTGCGGAAGCGCCCCCACCCTTCTTTAACCCGACTCTCCGCAAACGCCGTTGTCGTCGTCTCCGGCAAATCGCTGACATTAAACTCGTTGCCAACGCCGGAAGCGTGCTGGCCATCGCCGCGTCGCACTTCCCCTGCCTGATGCGTATAACCGTGCATGCCGAGGGTACCTCGATGCTCTGAAGCCTCTTTGATAACCTTATTAAAGGCTTGGATATACGTATCGTCCAGCTGATCGATCGATTTATCGTAGCGTGTTCCTTCATCTGTTATATTTATCCAACGCGGAACGACGGCCATGCCGAACTGCACGTGTTTCTCGTCCAAATAGTGAAGGACCGCCCTTAACTTGCCGAGTCCCTCAAGAGAGCTATAGTAACCGCCGGGTCCAATGTCTTCCAATCGGAGCATCATGAATCGCGGATTGTTATCGGCCCCTTCGACAGTCATCATGTGATATAAGCCGAGAAATAAGCCGCAGGACACTAAGCCGGCAATCCCATACCGCAACCAAGTATTCTTATGTAGTAACCTTTTTATCAAACAAATTCCCCCCATGGAAGCTGAAACTCTGATGCAAATTGGCTGCGGATATGATCTTCTTTGGATATGAATTGGTTATGCTCATCTTTAATTCCTCCAAAAAAAATGATGAATGAAGGCGATTCATGCGCTAATTCATAATAAAATTTCTACCCCAACAATATGTATACGCTTACAAATTATGTAAATCAAACTTCTAGCTGCATAACGTTGTCGCTTTTTGTCCTCAACCCTATTTTATCACTCCCTGTATGAATTGAAAATCATAAATCAACACTCTGGCGGTTTGACTCAGATAAAATGAAATGCTACAATTCAAACAAATTTAGTTGTATATTGCACAAGGAGGGGATGACTCTTGCATCGATTTACACGACAACATCAGTGGAAAATATTGGTCTGGATCATTCTCGGTTTATTTATTTTCCCTTTAACTCCACCGATTTCTCATCATTTTTCGTCAGATACAGAAATACTTGTTCTCGCCAATACCTCACAAGTTCTTTCGATTCAGGATCATACTCCTGCCAAAAAAACAATTTATACGCGCTTTGATAAACTCCAATGGCCGTATGATGTTTATACACAATATGAAATTACCGTATTTGTTATTTTCATTATTTATCTTGTCAAGAAAATTTGGCTTAGATTAAAAACAATTCTTCTGTCATTCCTTAAATTCACCTCGGGTTACACGGGCCTCATACTTCCTATTTCATACAGAGCGCTATTTTGGAAATGAATGAGGAAAAGAGGAACCTATTATGTCTAACCTGCCAAATGGAGCCGTACAATTAAGCTCCCAACATCAAAAGTTAACCCGCCTCAAATTTTTACGCAGAGTCATGTTTATGATCATCGGATCCGCCTTAGTATCTGTCGCATTAGAAGTCTTTCTAGTGCCGAATAATATTATCGACGGCGGAATTGTGGGTATTTCTATCATTTTGTCGCATTTATCCCACTTCCCGTTAGGAATTTTTCTGGTGTTGTTAAATCTGCCATTTTTATTAATCGGATATAAGCAGATTGGTAAAACCTTTGCCTTATCTACGCTATTTTCCGTTATCTTAATGTCCATCGGAACGACCTTGCTTCATCCGGTTCAAGCGTTCACGATTGATCCTCTGTTAGCCGCAGTTTTCGGCGGCATCATACTGGGAATCGGTGTCGGACTCGTTATCCGCTCCGGCGGTTCTCTAGATGGGACTGAAATCGTCGCGATCTTATTTAGCAAAAAATCGCCGTTTTCCGTCGGCGAAATCGTGATGTTTTTCAACTTCTTCATTCTCGGCAGCGCAGGTTTTGTCTTCGGATGGGATCATGCCATGTACTCGCTGATTGCGTATTACATTGCCTTCAAAATGATTGACATCACCATTGAAGGGTTGGATCAATCCAAATCGGTTTGGATTATCAGCGATGAGTTCAGTAAAATCGGGGATTCCATCACCTCCCGTTTAGGCCGCGGCGTTACCTATCTCAAGGGCGAAGGCGCGTTCACGGGAGATGACAAGAAAGTCATCTTCAGTGTCATCACCAGGCTGGAAGAGGCCAAATTAAAATCCATCGTCGATGAGCTGGATCCCAAGGCTTTTCTCGCCATTGGTAACATTCACGATGTCAAAGGCGGCCGCTTCAAAAAGAAAGACATTCACTAAACACAAGAAAAGGGTTGAACAGAAGCTCATCTGTTCAACCCTTTTTGTCATCTCCAGTAGCTGCTCAGATCGACCTTACGGCCGCTCTTCGCGCTGTCGATGGCGCCAAGCACCATGGCCATGCTCTTGATGTTGTCGCGGCAGTCCGTCTCCGCACGGCGTCCCTGCTCCAGCGCCGCGAACATCTCATCCAAGCAGCCAGCGTGCCCGCTGCGGCCCTGCCAGCTCACTTCCGCGTCAATACGCGTATGCTCGCGGAGGAACTTGCCGGCTTGCTCGCCGCCGGCGACAACTTCGGCGTACGGTGCGCCAGCCCCGTCCCAGATGGCACTGCCGGTCTCGCCCGTCACGCGCCATGACGCCTCCCATGAGGTCGGCGCTCCTTCCGCGCACCACGAGCCGCGGTAACAAAACACCGTGCCGTCTGACATCTCGTAGATGCAGATGGCCGAAGCATTCCCGGCGTACCAGGAGCCGGGAGGGTTAAACTCCTGGCAGTACACCGACACCGGGTCTGCCCCTGTAATAAAGCGAGCCTGATCGAATGTATGGATCGCCATGTCCAGGATCAGCGGGCTTTCCATCGCATCGCGAAAGCCCCCGAAATGCGGGCCGAGGAAGAAATCGGCCCCCACATAACCCACGCGGCCTATCGTGCCCGCGTGTATAAGCTCGCGCAGGGCGCGGATGTTCGCGTCATAGCGCCGGTTTTGCATGACGGAGAGCGATGCTCCCGACTGTTCCACCCGCTGCACGAGCTCGCGTGCTTCCGCCATGGTGGCGGCCATCGGCTTCTCGCCGAAGACATTGCAGCCATGGCGAAGCGCCGTCGTCGCAACCTGGAAATGGCTGGCCGGGATGGTGATGTCCAGCACCAGATTGGCGCCGGACTCCTCAATCGCTTGCTCCAGATCCGTATAAATCCCGCAGGTCAGATGATGACGATCCGCCATTGCCTGAGCGAATTCCTTTTTTATATCTACAAGCGCTACAATCGAGCAATCTTCTCGTTTTAACACATAGTCAACCCAGACATTTGCCATGCCTCCGCAACCAACGATGACAATTTGATGCTTACTCATTTAAGCAGTCACACTCCTTTATTCCGTCCATATAGTCCTATTTTAACCCTTTTGTAAGGTACATGCCCTATCCAATCTTGACGGAATATCGCCTCATCTTGTCCTAATTAACCGCTTACATCCATCTCTGAAAAAAGACGCCACTTCTACACCATCGAATACGGAAGCATTCGAGAGCGTCAAAATGGACGTCTTTATCAGGATCTATGCTTATTTTACCGAAAGGATTCAAACAGATCGAACATGTAGTGCATCGCTTCTTCCTCGTCTTTGCCCTTGGTCAGCAAGCGCAGCGTAGTCCCCGCTCTGATCGGTATCAACAGCATACCCAGTAAACTTTTCACATCGACACAATGCATGGAATGATCATACTCAAAATCAATCGTAATGTCCGACATAAAATGTGAAGATTTGGCCGAAATCGCCGTTAGATCACTTCGCTGCAAGTCAGCGCCAAGCTCGAATTCATGTACTCTCATAGACGCGCCTTCCTTATGTTTAAAATTTAGGAAATCTCATCTTTTCTAATTAGATTGTACCACGAGTCCGGCGAAATTTCTTCCATTTCCTATAGCTTCTCCGCACAACATTTAAAGCAAAATTAGGGATAGGCATTTTACGAACCCACGGATAATAAAATCGGTCGTAAGCGTTTTTCAAATCGTCCCACATCGGACAATATTCCTGTTTCATGAAATCCGATACGTCCACGACTAATCCTCGGCCATCCTTCATCATCACATTTTTCCCATGAACATCATGTGGATTCAAGCCTCTATTAACCGCATAAGATAGTGCTTCATCTATATCCTCAATGACCTGTCTTGGAATCGGAAGTCCACGCTGCAAACATTTATAAAGCGTAACGCCAGTTAACCGGCGCAGTACTAAGTAATTGTCTCCTGCATGCAAACATTCGGAATAAGCGGGATGCTTGCCTAGTCGTCGATAGACTTCGGTTTCTTCTTCGATTCCCGGCCTGCCTGGCGCGTATACCTTTACAACAAGATCAGAATAATTGGGATGCATAAGAACCGCCGCATAGTTACCTGAACCAAGCAATTTCCACGGCTTCGGAATATAATGGACTACAATCGGATCGTAGGGTTGTTTGCTGTATATCTCTAACTGTGGCAGTAATTGATGTTCGATCTCAAGCAACCAAGGCTTTAACATTGTTTCTTTAGACTTCCTTCCCCCACAAATAAGTGTCTCTCCAAGAACCTCTGATTCGTGGTTTGTTAATTCCTGCTATGTGTGGTATTATACAAAGATATTTGTGTAAAGTGAAGTGTTGATTATGCGCCTATTGATATTTACTAGATTACTATATAAATCAAAAAATCCCTTGACCTGAGCAGTACCTAGGTCAAGGGATTTTTTTCCTTCGGGAAACACTTTTGTAGGAGGTCATCATTAATGACTGTAGACAACAATTCATCCGTACTGGCGATATGGCTTTCGCTGATCAGTAACATTTTTCTTACGCTCATGAAAATTATTATCGGGTTATGGTTCCAAAGTGAAGTTTTGCTTGCCGATGGACTCCATAATGCCGGCGATATTATCGCGACAATCGCGGCCCTTAGCGCGATGCGCATATCCAAACTTCCAGCCGATGAGGACCACCCTTACGGGCATGGCAAAGCTGAGGTGCTCGGCTCTGGATTTGTCGCTTTTATCCTGCTGATCGCAGCACTTTATATTGGCTATCATTCTACTATTGCTTTATTTCATGAACCTCAATCCCCAAGTTGGGTCGCATTTACGGCTGCTGTTATTTCAACCGTTTGGAAGTATGTCCTCTATAAATACACCATGCGAATTGGCGTTAACACGAGCAGCAAGGGACTGATAGCGACTGCGAAGGATCACTTAGCCGATGTCTACGCGTCGCTTGCCGCAGTAGTTGGGATTGGTTTGGCTTTTGTCGGAGGAGCCTATCACATTGGGTGGTTATCCTTTGGCGATGCCGCAGCGGGAATTATCGTATCCCTGCTCGTTCTAAGACTAGCCGTGGAAATGGGCAAAGAATCCTTTGATATTTTGATGGAAAAAACGGTTGATCAAGAGAAACTTCACCAATATATCTTACTTATTGAGGCTGTGCCTGAAGTGAAACGAATAGACCGTATTCGTGCTCGCGAACATGGCCACTATATTCTGGTAGATGCTAGAGTTTCCATCCCTGGCGAACTAACCGTTCAGGAAGGGCATGATATTACCCGTGTGATCAAAAAATCGATTATGGACCAGCATGCTGATGTTGATGAAGTTCTGATCCATTTAAATCCCTGGTATGAAGATTAAAGATCAGAGCATATAAACGGAAAAACGCTAATCAGGCATGAACCTGACTAGCGTCTTTTTGCTTAATAAGTGATTAATCTTCAAAGAAACGAAGGTAAGCCCCATATCCTTCTTTCTCCATATCAGCAAGCGGAACGAACCGAAGCGCGGCCGAATTGATACAATATCTGAGTCTAGTTGGTCCAGGACCATCATTAAATACGTGGCCCAAATGCGAATCCGCTTCCTGGCTGCGTACTTCCGTCCTGACCATGAAATGACTGGTGTCGGTTTTCTCTTTCACGTTGCCTTCGAATACCGGTTTCGTGAAGCTGGGCCAACCACAGCCTGAATCGAATTTATCGATGGATGTGAACAGCGGTTCGCCTGAAACGATGTCTACATACAATCCTTTTTCATGGGAATCCCAGAATTCATTGTCAAAAGGACGTTCTGTCGCGCTGTTTTGCGTCACTTCATATTGCAGCGGAGTAAGCTTTTTCTTGCGCTCTTCTTTATCTTTCGCCGTGTTCCAATGCTTGGAAATAAACGCGTCGCGTCCGGAGCCTTTGCGATATGCTTTGTAGCGCAGCGGATTTTTATGATGATAATCCTGGTGGTACTCTTCTCCCGGGTAGAAAGCATCCGCATCGATACGCACGATTTCCGTTACGATCGGTGCGTTGAAACGCCCGCTATCCTGCAAAGCTTGCTTGGAGGCTTCCGCTTCCAATTTCTGCTGATCCGTATGTGCGAAAATCGCTGTACGATAGGAGGAGCCGCGGTCGTGGAACTGTCCACCGGCATCTGTAGGGTCGATTTGGCGCCAATAGGTTTCTAATAATTTATGGTACGAAAAAAGTTCAGGATCAAATGTAATTTGGACGGCTTCGGCGTGACCTGTTGTTTCCGAGCATACCTCTTCATATGTCGGATTACTTGTATGACCACCTATATAACCAGATACGACGGACACAATCCCCGGCAGCTGATCAAACGGTGTAACCATACACCAGAAGCAACCCCCGGCAAATGTAGCCTTGTCATATTTACTTTGTTGAACATTAGTTTCCATCTCTTCTCCACCTCTTTCATTAAAATCACTTCTATCATACCAAAAGTTTGCTCGATAACCAAAAAGACACCGTCCACTTGCGCGAACGATGCCTGCGGTATGCCGTTTCAGGCTTACAAGTTGTTGAAAATATCCGTAAGGACAGGAACGATTTGAGATTTACGGGAAACTACGCTTTTCAGAAGCGCTTTGTTGTCGGTAAGCGTTACACTGTATGCTTTTTCAACAGCTTCAGCTTTGCGGCCAAGGGCAAGACCCACGGAATCGTTGTTAAGAATATCTGTCACGACGAACAGGAACAGATCCAGGTTTTTATCAGCAATAATTGTGTTCAGCGCAGCTTCGATCTCGGCTTGCTTCGCCAGCACATCATTCACATCCACCGCGTTAACTTGCGCGATTTCCACTTTGTAGCTGCCCATTTGGAACTCTTTTGCATCCAAGGAAATCAATTGAGCAACGGTTTTGTCGGACAGATCAGCGCCGGCTTTCAGCATTTGCAGACCATATTCTTCAGCGTCTACGCCAGCAATAGCTGCAAGCTCACGAGCTGCAGCAACGTCTTGTTCTGTGCAAGTCGGGGATTTAAACAACAAGGAATCTGAAATGATAGCAGAAAGCATCAGACCTGCGATGTCCTTATCGATGGCAACGCCGTTTTCTTTGTACAATTTATTCAAAATCGTTGCTGTGCAACCAACTGGCTCTGCACGGTAGTACAGCGGGTGGCTCGTTTCGAAATTTGCAATTCGATGATGGTCGATAACTTCCACTACACGCACTTGATCAATGTCCGAAGCGCTTTGCTGACGTTCAACGTGGTCAACCAAAATCACATTCGCCGCTTCATTCGCAACCGTATCAACTTGACGAGGCGCCGCAACTTTAAACGTATCGAGTGCAAATTGTGTTTCGCCATTCACGCTGCCTAGACGAACAGCTTCAACCTCTTGGCCAAGCTTCGTTTTCAGTGCTGCATAAGCAATTGCTGATGTGATTGAATCAGTGTCCGGATTTTTATGTCCGAAAATAAGTGTTTTTGACATGATAATACTCCTTATTAGTAAAAGTGTAGTAAGAGTTTTCAATCTCTACCTACGATTATACTAAAAAATCTCAGTAAATCCATTACTAAACCAAAACCTTATACTGCGTGCAGAAATGATCCGAGTTATTCAGGCTTCCGCTTGTGATAACCGCGATCATCATAAGGCTGCAGTTGTTCCAGCCATTTGTCCTCCAGTTTCCTCAAGGCGTCATCCTCATCGAAGTACCCTGTTTCCTTTACCTTAAGCACTTCCAGTACCTCAATTTCAAAAGCGCTGCTTCCAAATTCGTTCAATTCGAGTTGCAGGGCATGATTCATGTGTTTACCCATATCAAGTTCCATTCGTTTGCCGTTTAAGGAGCGCAAATTTTTCGTACTCGAGATCCATCGCTTATCATTCACGGTATTGCGGATTTGAAATACTCCGGATTCTTTTTTCGTTTCTTTATAGATTTGCTGCAGTTCTTGTCTCCGTTGATTTGATTCCTTTTTAGTCATGTCTCATTTCATCCTTTCAACCAATATTGGCTACCATCAGGCTCGCGATCCAGGAAGCCATATTCAATTAAATACCTGCGGATTTTCACATAGTCGTGAAACACCGGTTTTAGCAACGCATTGACTTCCTTTTCTCCATACAAGCGATCCTGTTCGAATCGTTTGGCAATCTCGCGAAGGACAACAAACTTGTGTTTTTCTTGCTGCGAGAAGGAGATAAGCTTTCCAGACGTGCCTTCCGGGAAATATTTTTTAACAATCTGCTCATACTCATCTTGTGTCACATTGTATCGTTCATCCACCATCGTAGCCGTTTTATGAATATCTACAAAAGTTGGCGCATGCTGATCTTTCTCTTTCAATAGCTCCATCATCGTTAGAAAAACTTTGGCCTGCCGCTCTTTCTCTTTAAGCCCAAAGCGATGATTGCGAATGGTCGAGGCGCTGCCAATCCCCATTGCCTGCTGAACTTCACTATCGTTCTTGCCTTCGTAGAACAGCTTCAACAAACTATTCTGATGATCAGTCAGCCCTGTAAGCTTCTTGTCCAGACCGATTAAATAGTGAAAAACTGAAACATGCGCGTGTTGGATATGCCATTTCATATATCGTTCTGCTTCATATAAAACTCCGCTTTCCGGATAAATAATACCCACTTCCGTCCGCTTGCCGCATAGCAGACAGCAATAGTATTCATTGTCCTTCACGTAGCCGCGCTTCCAGTCGTCGATTGAAGCCTGCCAAAACTGATCAGACACTTCCACAACAAACACTTCCTCAAATTGTTTAGTAATTCATAGACATTATATTATTTTGTTTATGAATATGTCAATAATACTCAAGGTGATACACATTCAGCACTTTGCGCATAGTTCCATCTATTTCCGTTAAACCTAAAATAAAAAGGAGTAACCCTCAAGGCGGTTACCCCCAATAATTCTTCCACTCATCCGCGGGAACTGCGCATTGCAAATAAAAGCTTAGGCCCGTCCGGCTGGTGCGTCCCCGCTTCAACAAATTGCCGGTACGCTTCCGATTCCATCGGGTAGATCGCTATTTTGCCTTCTTCATTGTAGTGAACGCCCCAGCCATGTTTCTTCGGGAGCATGGACGCTCGAAGACAGGGGTGATTTTTGGCAAACAACACCTCACGAATTTCAGCGCCGCGCTGCTCACTTTCCTCATCTGTAATCTGTTTATGCTGCAAATGCACTTCATAAATGAGTTCACCTTGCGTGAATTTGTAAGGATTCTGCGACAACAGCTCATATTGAATTCGGTGAGCCGTTTTGCCCTCCTTTTTCAACGGCGGCTCGACTGCCATCTCAACGGGACAGTCCGTCGCGACTTGAATGAACGTATTCGAATAACTCATGTGTTCATCGTTATAAGGCATTGGTTAATTCACTCCTTTCCCCTATTTTTTCCATTATACACCCATTTTCAAACGAGCTTCCACATAAGCAGCAACGCCATCCTGATCATTGCTTGACACGACTTCATCCGCCATATGCAGAATCTCAGCATGCGCATTCTCCACAGCAATTTTGCGGCCAGCAGCGCGAAACATCCCGACATCATTGAGATTATCGCCAAAAACAGTGATTTTATCTGCCGCACAGCCAACATGTTTTGCCCATAAAAGGAGTCCTTCCTGCTTGTTCGCTTGGGGATGGCTGAACTCCAGAAAATAATGATTTTCAATATAGTTGTCTTTCATCATATGAATATGAATTTCAGCGCCAAACGCTGAAGTAACTGCCACTTTGAGGGGCTCCAACTCCTCTAGCAAACCAATATACGTGATAAGCAGCGTACGTAAATGTGGCGGACAGCTTAGCTCCTTCACTTCGTTGAATCGAGGATCATTCGGTCGACTAGCAGCAAACTGCAGATCCCCCGTTCTAACAAGCTTTTCATGCAGGACCTTTTCCTGATCTTCATGGTCTAGAGCGAATAAGAGTGGAACAAAACCTCTTGATTTGCCGATGGCTAAAATTGCTTCCGTACGCTCCCGGTCAAGAAAGTAACCGTCTAACACACGTTTATGCACGGGGTCAAACAGCAAGGCTCCATTGTAGAGGACAAGCGGGTAACGCCAAGGAATTTGGGAAACAACAGCGGTTGAGCTTTGATAACTCCTTACTGTTGCGTAGCTGATCACCGTTCCTGCTTCCAGTGCTTCTGTGATTACACGGACCGTATAATCGGATAAAGAGGCATTTGAGCGAAGTAAAGTACCGTCTAAATCAGTCAAATAATAACCTTTGATCATTAAAAAACCTCCTCATATGGATTCACTGGATTCACTTGACACTCCCCCCTATGAATTGATAACCTACTCGGCGAGAGGTGATGAATCGTGAAAGCTTTCAAACGCCACTGGTGGAAAGTGGGGTTAGCCTTTATTATCCTTTTGATGGGATTAATCTACTTGTATTTGAGACCCTACCAGCCAAGTCTAGATGCGCTGTCAGCCATGCAGTCTACTGATGAGATTACGGTCAGTGATGAGGAACAGGTCATCCGTTTTGAACCCAAAACACCAGTACAACCCAGCATCATTTATTATCCTGGTGGTCTCGTGAAGCCGGAGAGCTATGCAACTTATGCTAAAGCGTTTGCGCAAGCAGGTCACCGCGTTTATATTGTGAAAATGCCTCTGAATCTGGCCATATTCGGCGGAGACCGTGCTCAGCCGATCATTGCGGCGAAAGCGGCGGATGAAACCTTTCTGCTTGGCGGCCATTCGCTTGGCGGCGTGATGGCAGCTCGTTATGCTGCAGCACATGCCAGCGAATTGGAAGGCGTGTTTTTCTTTGCTTCTTATCCTGATCCTAAAGGAAGCTTAGTTTCGTCTAACTTGCCCGTGTTTTCCATCGTTGGTTCCAACGATGGAGCCATCAATATGGCGGCGCTGACAAAAGCAAAAAGTGATTTACCGAATACGGCTGAATATCATACGATCCGCGGCGGAAATCATTCGCAATTTGGCAGCTACGGCTTTCAGAAAGGGGATCATCCTGCAGAAATTTCGGCGGAGCAACAATTGGATGAAACCGTCAAGCTGCTGCTGGATTGGGAAAGATCCGTTGTGCATCCTACCAAGCGATCACAATAATAAGTTGAATTTACCGTATAAAAAAGGGGTTGTCCATCAAGTTTTCATAACCTGATGTGACACCCCCTTTTTTTATCTGCTTTTTACGAGAAGCTCCACAGCTTCTTGAATCACTTTGTCCGGCGAATTTCCTTTGGCAAGTTCCTCTTCGATGTAATGCTGAAGATTGGACCCGATCACGACACCGATTGTCCGGTCTACCGCAGTTCGAACCGCTGATAGCTGAGTCACAACCTCCCGGCAATCTTCTCACGCTTCCATCCCCTGCTTCAGAATACGAGCTGCCAAATATCCACGTAAACCGACCTGACAGGAAACAGCGACTTCTGAGCCAACCGGAATATCGTGCAAATGTTCACGAATATCATTCAGAGGTATACAAACGGAACCAGGAATATAACCGAGCTCCCGTTCAATCTCATCTCGCACATCGATGAGGAGTCCACCTTGCTCCACGAAACGATCCACATCGTGCCATTGCATCGTTTCAACCAAACCATCCAGCATGTTCGCTGCTACATATCCAGCCATGTTGACGGGATCTTTGGCAGATGAGTAAGGGGGTGCGTACGACAGTTCAATATCAGCCAGTTCATCCGCTCTCAAACCACCTCTCATAGCTGTTGCAATCACATCGATACGTTTATCCACGCCGCTCGCTCCAACGGCTTGAGCGCCAAGTATGCGCCCGCTATCTTTGTCAAACAGAAGCTTCATTGACATCGAAGCCGCGCCTGGATAATAACCGGCGTGCGAATTCGGATGAATATGAATGACTTCGTAAGGTACACCTAAGCGGCGAAGCGTCTTCTCCCCGGTTACGGCGGCCGTCAGATCAAACACCTTTACGATTGCAGTACCGAAGGCACCTTGATAAGAAGCTTGAAGGCCGTTAATGTGATCCGCAACGAGACGGCCTTGTCGGTTAGCACCCCAAGCCAGTGGAACGACCGTCTCAAAGCCTTGAACTCTGTCTTACATCTCTGCCGCATCCCCATCGCATAAATAGACGGATCATTCGTCTGCATATGTGCGTTGACTTGAATTGAGCCTTTGACACCTAACGTGAGACCTGCCTCCGCAGCCAACAAATGACTTTCGGGTCTCACCCCGACAGATAGATAATCATATCCGTGGTTAAAACTTTACCTGACTGAAGTTTCAACGTTCTTCCGTTATCCATCAATTCCTGTACATTATCATTGAAAATCAGCGTAACTCCTTTTAATAATACCCCATTGGGGTATATAAATAATCGGATCTATTTACTGCCTGCTCGCCATGCGTTAGGCTTGTCTTAGGAATTACTGCCAAAATGTATTATACTTTGGTCAAATATGAAAACAGGAGACAAGTAATGAAGGAACCTCTCCCACCAACCAATTATGAAATTGCTCAAGTTTGTTTATTAGCCGGTAAAATTATGCTCGAAAACGGCGGCGAAACCTACCGCGTCGAAGATACGATGACTCACGTTGCAGAAGGTTTCGGTGTCCCTAATTCGCATAGCTTCGTCACCCCCACCGGCATTATTTTCTCTATCGATGGGCCTGAGCAGACGACAAGACTGATTCGGATTTCGGCCCGATCTACCGACCTGCATAAAGTGACCGTCGTGAACGCTATCTCCAGACGCATCAGCAAAGGAGATTTATCGCCTCAGGAAGCCTACCGCCTGCTTTCAGAGATCGATGCGGCCAATACCAGCTTCCCCACATGGGTTAAAATACTAGCAGCCGCGGTTGCGAGCGGTTGTTTCTTAATCATGTTCAAAGGGATGTGGCATGATTTCCTACCGGCATTTCTTACAGGAGGAGCAGGTTTAACCTTCCTCGGTTATTTTAATCGCTTGGTCCGGATTAAATTTTTTGCTGAATTTCTGGCCTCATTATTCATAGGAGCGTTAGCATTTTTATTCGTGCACATTGGTTTTGGCCATGATTTGGATACGATCATTATCGGATCTGTCATGCCGCTAGTTCCAGGGCTTCTCATTACGAACGCGGTGCGGGATTTAATGGCCGGACATTTTGTGTCAGGTGTTTCCAAAGGGGCTGAAGCTTTTCTTACGGCTTTTGCCATCGGGGCAGGCATCGCCTTTGTATTATCCTTTTACAATGGGGAGGGAATGGTGTGAATATGCTTGGACAGCTCGTCACCAGCTTCGTCTCCACAGCAGCGTTTGCCATCTTATTCAATGTGCCGCGGAGCACGATCATACAATGTGGATTCATTGGAATGGTTGGTTGGATGATGTACGTTTCGACACAATTGATTCCATTAGATCCAATTCTGTCAACGCTGATGGCCTCTTTTCTCGTGACCGTCATCAGCCAATTTTTCGCAAGAATTTACAAAACCCCGGTTATTGTCTTCAGTGTTGCAGGAATTATCCCCTTAGTGCCAGGGGGGTTAGCCTATGACGCGATGAAAAATGCCGTGCTCAATCATTACGATCTTGCTGTGCAGCTGGCTGCCAAAGCCTTCATGCTTTCTGGCGCAATCGCAATCGGACTTGTCTTCTCCGAAGTGTTGAATCAGCTTTTTCGCCGCCGGGCAAAATAGCCCTTTTCTGACCTATCCTAATAGGTCGCGGAATTTTCATAGGATTTACCTATAAACATAATCGGTTTTATATCTTAGATTTTTCCTTCTTCTCCCTATAAAATAGTCCCAAGAAGCAAGTCTCGCCAAACAACGATATGGAGATGATTTCCTATGATGAACAGAAACAATGACCAGCTGATAACGAAATTCGATGAAATCGCCGAGAAGTACGACGGTCAACGCAGGAAGCTCATTCCCTGTTTTGATGACTTTTACAGGACAGCCACTTCGCTGGTTCAGCCGCGTGCAAGTGCGCCTCGCATTCTTGATCTTGGTGCTGGAACGGGACTTCTCTCCTCTTATATCCTGGCCCAGTATCCGGCTGCGAAGCTGACGTTAATTGATCTTTCCCAAGGGATGCTTGACATCGCGAAGCTGCGATTTGGTGAAATGAACGAAAATTTGACGATTCAGGCGGGAGATTATACGACTTTCGAGTCGGATGAACCGTTTGATTGTGTGGTATCGGCTTTGTCCATTCATCATCTGGAGGATCAAGCCAAACAGAACTTATATGCGCGGATTTTTAAGCTGTTAAAACCAGGGGGCATTTTCGTAAATGCAGATCAAATTCTAGGAAGCACGCCTTTTCTTGATCACTTGTACCGCGCGGATTGGGAGGCGAAAATAGAAGCCACTGACTTAACCCGAGAAGCGCTTCAAGCTGCCTATGAAAGAACCAAACTGGATAAAATGGCGCCTCTCGACCAGCAGCTTGCATGGCTGAAAGCCATCGGTTTCGCCGATGTTGATTGTGTCTACAAATATTATAATTTTGTCGTCATGTTTGCTCAGAAACCGGAAGCTTAAGGTTACCAAAACGAAGGTTTCGCCACCATAAACCACATCATCGACAACGTAATGATCACATACCAGATTAACGCGCTGCGCAGTTGGTTCACCAATACGTTCCGGTCATCGTGCGGCGCACGGAGCTTTCTTAGCAACGGTGAAAATGCACGCGCAATAAAATATAAGGATGCTACCATAATAAGCACCGTGAAAACGATCCAAGATGTTTTCCACGTCCATTCAGTCAGCCAAGTAAGCAAAATTCCGGTCGCTACCAACACATGTCCAGCATGTTTCGTCAGTCGTACCGTAATCCGGAAAGGCTCCAAATATTCAGGCAAAAGCTCAAACGGCGCGGTTCTTATTTTAGCCAATAACGGGAATAACACAAAATAAGGGCCAATGCTGAGTACAACACTGAAAATATGAATATATAAAAGCAAGATGTACCAGGACAACTTCATCATCCATTCTGTAGAAAAATTCAATAAAACAGTGTAGATCCTACGATCCACACTGTTTTTTTCATCACTTATTCGGCTTTTTGAAATTCGTGTACCCATACTTTCATTTGCGGCAGCCAAGGCATGCCGGGATGTATGGATAAGATACTGTCGCGGTATTCGTCAATCGTTGCGTGTCCTTCAGCAATAGCATCTTCTACTGTCAGATCTCCAAGCGCTTGCTGGTAGACTTTGGTTACAGTAAAAGAGTTGCCCTGCAGCTCCATCGTTTCACCGATGTCTGCATAACGCCCATTGCGTCTGCAAGCTGTCTTTTGACCGGCTAATACTTTGCCAACTTCAGCTTCTTTGGTCACAAGGCGGTCGATGGTGCAAGTTTTTGGCGGTAATGTTTCGTTCATTGATGTTTCCCTCCTTTTTCCAGTACTCATTATAACGAATGAGATCCGATTTGTCGAACGACCCGGATTCCCTACTCTCTAAGCGCTTCCTTCAGTTTCGTAGACATGCTGTCCATCGAACCTGCTGTGGGCCGCTTAACGCCGCGAAGCTTGGCGATTTCCTGCTTCAGCTTCTCATTCTCCAGCTTCAAACGTTCATTTTCTGCGAGTAATTGTTCTTTGTCCATGCGGTTCACCTGAGCTTTCGATAAAAATGCCCCCTCCCCGCCTGCAGAGCATCACGGTGGATTCTCTCCATGCGTCAAAAGGGGGCTGACTTATTGCCTTATTTCTTGATTGCAATCGTATAAAGACGAGCAGACTCGCTCCACACTTCACCTGGCTCCAAACTCACCAGACCGATTTGATCAGCCGGCATATCAACATTAGGAGCGTTAACCAAATTCATTTGCGGCTCTGGACAGAAAAAGCCTTCCGTAGCGCCATTGTTCCAGATCATCCACTGTTTATAGGATGTGCCCACATCATACACCAGTTTGACGCCTTCACGGGAGTCTGTCAATTCCATGTAATTTCGTCCATTTTGCGGAGCCGTCGTGTAATGATTATCCATCGACTCGAAGAAAGGGGACAAGCCTCCGACTTTCATCTTCGCTTCCTCACTTGAAAGCGGTTGATACTCGCCAGTCGGCAGCATTCTTTCGCTCATTTCCCAACGATTGCCGATGGTCATTTTGAAGGTGTAATCCGCTGCTTGCGAATTCGGCGCAAAAGGCGCATTGATCGTTGTATGGTAGGCAATTAGGCAAGGCATCTCTTCTTGACCTTCATTATGGACCGAAATATGCTGCTGCAAACCGAATTGATTCAGCACATATGTCAGGCGGATCGTGAACTCAAACGGTAAATAGGTATATACGGAATGCCCTTCTCTTACTTTAAGCGCCAAAGTAACGCTGCTTTCGCTTTCATTTGTGCCAAATCTTTCTACTTCCCAAGGGATGTCATGGACAAAACCGTGCAGATGATTGCCTGTTTTCAGCTCATTGACCGGAAATTGAAAAACTTTGCCTTTCCACGGGAACTTCCCGTCTTCGTAACGGTTTGGCGGAAATAAAACAGGAATACCGTGAATAATCGGACGTGCTTTAAACGCTTCCATTTCATCCAGGGATGGCTCACGCAGAAAGCGGTATTCCTTTTCATTGTCTCTAAAAGCAATCAGGTTCGCGCCGATTTCCGGCAATACCGCTGCTTCATAACGGCCTGCTTGCAACCAAAACGCTTTCTCTCCATGGAATGTACCTTCGTAGGCTTTCGTTGTCATCTGTGTTATCCTCCTAATGCGATGCCCATAATTTGGACAGGCTCATATGAATTTACTTTAAAGCATGAGAAACAAGGAAGTCAATGGATGAAAATTGCGCCAATATCGACAAAAGTGACTTCTTTACTCGGGTGGAAAAAGAAAACCGTCTTCCCACAAGGGAAGAACGGTCCTCGGTTGTACGTACAGTTGACGGCTTGCGATCCTAGCGCTTCCAAGCCGCCTCGCCCCAACGTAGTTCGTTACGGAACTGCAGCGTAGATGTATTTTTATTAATAATCACGACTTCAATGCCAGCCAATTCCGCCCAATCTACCAATTGCTCCGTACTTACTTCGTAGGAGAAAACCGTGTGATGAGCTCCGCCTGCATAGATCCATGCTTCTGCTGAGTCACGCAGGGACGGCCGCGGTTTCCAAAGTACGCGCGCTACCGGCAGCTTAGGCATCGCTTTCACCGGTTGCACGGCATCCACTTCGTTAATTAACAACCGGAAACGGTTGCCCATATCGATGAGTGAGGCATTCAGCGCCGGACCGGAGGCTCCGTCGAAAACAAGGCGCGCCGGATCGGCTTTCCCGCCAATACCAAGCGGATGAACTTCGATGGTTGGACGTGTCGCTGCGATCGTCGGACAAATCTCCAACATATGTGCGCCAAGTACAAGCTCCGCTCCTGGCTCCATATGATACGTGTAATCCTCCATGAAGGAAGTCCCTTTATTACCTGCGATAATCTTCATGACACGCGTGAGCGCTGCCGTCTTCCAGTCGCCTTCGCCGCCGAAGCCGTAACCTTGCCCCATCAACCGCTGAACAGCGAGGCCAGGCAGCTGCTTCAGACCATGAAGATCCTCAAACGACGTCGTAAACGCCCCGAAACCGCCTTCTTGCAAAAAGCTTTTCATCCCAAGTTCAATACGCGCTTGCTCACGAATCGCCTCACGCACCGGTCCTGCTGAGCGCCCCTCAGGCGTTATATCATAAACTTCATTGTATTCATCCATTAATTGATCCACTTCCGACTCGGAAATGTCTCTTACGCGCTGAACAAGGTCGCCTACGCCATAACCATTAATCGACCAGCCGAATTTAATCTGCGCTTCAACTTTATCCCCTTCAGTTACAGCCACTTCGCGCATGTTATCGCCAAAACGAGCCACTTTCAAGCTGCGTCCTTCAACAAAGGCTGTCGCCGTGCGCATCCATCCCGCAATACGGGAGAGGACGGCAGGATCTTCCCAGTAACCAACAACCACTTTACGGGAAATGCCCATGCGTGCTCCAATAAAACCATACTCGCGATCTCCATGCGCAGCTTGATTGAGGTTCATGAAATCCATATCAATCGTTTCCCACGGGATATCACGATTAAATTGGGTATGTAAGTGAAGCAATGGCTTCCGGTATTCAGCAAGGCCAGCAATCCACATTTTCGCCGGTGAAAAGGTATGCATCCAAGTAATGATACCTGCACAATTGTCATCCGCATTGGCATCCAAACATAATCTGCGAATCGCATCCGGCGTCGTCAAAACTTGCTTAAACACAAGTTTACTCGGAATCGAAGGATCACGGTCAATTCCTTCCGTAATCTGTTTCGAATGATCTTCTACTTGTAGCAATGTCTCAGGTCCGTATAGGTGTTGACTTCCGGTTACAAACCAAAATACTTTCTCTGCTGAAGCTTTCATGGCAATTTGCCTCCTTGGATAATGGGAATGGATGGATGTGAATTAGTGCCGCGCTTCCTCACGGATTGCACGAAGACGTTTCATGACATCGTTCTCTCCGCGGCCGAAATAATCGTGCAGCTTGCTGTACTCTTGGTAAAGCTTCTCGTAAACGACGACATTTTCCGGAATTGGTTTAAACGTATCTTTACGTACGCGCGCCATTTTTTGAGCGGCATCTACGATACTATCGTAACCGCCGTTAGCTGCGCCTGCGGCTACGGCCCCGAACATGGCGGCTCCTAGCGCCGGCGTTTGTTTGGAATCCGCGACTTTAATCTCACGATTCGTTACATCCGCATAAATCTGCATCAACAAGCGATTTTTTTGCGGAAGTCCGCCGCATGCGTACAATTCCTGTACCTCAACGCCATTATTGTGAAAAGCATCGACGATTTTACGAGTTCCAAAAGCGGTTGCTTCCAGCAGCGATCGATAAACCTCTTCCGGCTTAGTCAAAAGCGAGTAGCCCAGAATAAGGCCATTAAGCTCCGTATCTACCAGCACAGATCGATTTCCATTCCACCAATCCAACGCAAGCAAACCTGTTTCACCTGGTTTGTAAGCGGATGCATGACGCTCCAGCCATTCGTGCACATTCGTTCCTTCTTGCTCTGCCGCAGCTTGCACATAAGCAGGTACTCCCTGTTCCACGTACCAAGCAAAAATATCCCCTACAGCGGATTGCCCAGCTTCGTATCCCAAATATCCTGGAATGATGCCGTCTTCAACAACACCGCACATACCCTCAACTTCCCGCTCCTCGGTCCCAAGAAGCATATGGCAAATCGAAGTTCCCATCGCCATCACCAATTTGCCCGGTGTTACAACACCGACACCCGGTACAGCCGCGTGGGCATCGACATTCCCTACAGCAATGGCGATACCTGGCTGTAAGCCCATCAATTTAGCCATTGATTCCGTTAATTCGCCGGCTTTGGTGCCAAGCGCCACAACCTCGCCACGAAGCTTCGTTTGAGTGACATTCTCCAGCCGCGGGTCCAACGCTTTGAAGAATTCATTGCTCGGAAAACCCTTCTTCTTATGCCAGATTGCTTTATAACCGGCCGTACAGCTGTTACGCACAATATCAGAAGCGCCTGTCATTTGTGAGACAACCCAATCCGTCGCCTCCAGGAAGCGATCCGTTTGCTCATAAATGTCAGGAGCTTCATTCAATATTTGCCATACCTTCGCGATCATCCATTCCGATGAAATTTTACCGCCGTACCGAGGCAGGAAATCTTCGCCCCTACGTTCAGCAATTTCATTAATCAGGTTCGCTTCGTCTTGAGCGGCATGATGTTTCCACAGTTTCACCCAGCTGTGCGGCTGATTCGCCAGCTCCGGATTAAAGCAAAGCGGTTGACCTTGCGCATCCACCGGAAGCATCGTGCAAGCTGTAAAATCGATACCAAGACCGATGATGTCCGCTGGGTCAACGCCGGAAGCTTGCACAACAGCGGGTACTGAACGCGTAAGTACATCCAGATAATCTTGCGGATGCTGAAGCGCCCAGTCATATTCAAGTTTAACGCCGGAATTCGGCAGTTTCTCGTCAATCACATTGTGCGGATAAGGGGTTACATGATCTGCAACCTCTGTGCCGTCACTCAAATCAACCAGAACGGCGCGTCCGGATTCCGTTCCATAGTCGACGCCAATTGCATACTTCTTAGACATAGAGAACCTCCTTCGATTTTCCAATCCCTATGTCCAGTATAGCACTTGTACGTACAAGTTGGCTAGATGAAATTTTTCCTCAGTAAAGACGGATCGTAGACTCCCTAACCAGGAGTTCAGGCTTATAGATTTTGCCTGTCTCTCTTCCCGTTACTCGCTTATTCTCAATCATATCAATTAAAAGCTCAGCAGCATCTGTGCCTAGCTCGGTTTTGGGATGCGAAAGTGTCGTTAATTTCACTTCCGTCGCCATCGCCAAAGAAGAGTCGTCAAAACCGACTAACGAGACATCTTGAGGCACCTGAAGCCCTAAGGTACGTACAGCTTCAAGCAAGTGGACAGCGAGCTCATCGTTATAGCAGACGAAAGCCGTTGGACGCTCGTCCTCATGGCCTAGCAGCGAGAGTGCATGCTCATAAGGCTTCTGCCTTTTTTCCTCCGTTGTGTAGTGGATGACAAGCTCCGGTACTAAGGGAACCTGGTAATGGTGATGAGCGCGAATAAATCCTTTCAGGCGATTGACCCCTTGCAAATCATCCGTCTTAAAAAATCCGGCAATCTTGCGGTGCCCCAGCTCAATCAGATGCTGCGCCGCCTTAAAACCGCCCTCTTCATCGTCGACAACTAGAGACGGGCAGTTCATCTCCGGATAACGTTCATTGATCATCAAATAAGGGATATGCTGATAGTCGAGCGAAAGATAATAGTTAAGATTCGGGTTGCCTTCCGCACTTTTCGTAGGTTCTATAATCAGCCCGCTTAGGGGCTGACTTAACATCATCGTCAAACTTTCCTTTTCCTTGTCCTTATCGTTGTCTGTCGACGACAAGACAAGTCTGTAGCCTCTTGCACGTAAAGCTGATTCCGCTCCTCTCACAATGTGAGGAAAAATATAATCGGATATATACGTAGTCAAGATGCCGATCGTCTGTACATCACGGCTTTTTTGCGTTTGGGGCGTAGAGACGAAAGTACCTTTTCCCTGCATCCGGTACAGCCAGCCCTCTTGCTCCAGTTCGCCAAATGTCTGGCGCACCGTTTGACGACTCATTTGAAACTGTTCGGCAATTTCGTTCTCCGACGGCATCTGATCGTTCGGTTTCAATCTCCCCGTATGAAGCCAAGTTAATATTTCCTGTTTCAACTGCAAGTATTTCGGCATTTGCTTTTCTTTCATGTTTCACTTTCACCTCAGGCGTTTGATTCTGAACGTATTATAACACTCGCTTAACTTGTATGTACATATTGTGGAGTTCACCGTAAACCTGCAAAGCTATGTCATATCCCGAATAGTACTTCGACTTGATTAGAAGGAAAATCTACAGCTATTCTGAGCTGTTTCGGCTGTAAACTAGGAATTAACTGGATAAACTCCATCAAAATCTTTGATAGCAGGCTGAAAACTACATTCTTTGTTGAACTTAACAAGAGAAAATCAGGTTACTTGCGATAAAGTGGAAAAAACTGTACAAATTGCAGGAGTAATCGGCGTTAATCGCGACTGCACTGTTGTCTCGCATCCAACCAGTCTCACACCACTAAGCTTCCGAAAAATCAACACAAAAACCCGTGAGGTCACGGGTTTAATTGTCTGCGCTTCGCGATGATCGACTGGTAATTGGGCTGCATTTCCGGCATCTGCAGCACATGAAAACGCTCAAGAGCGAACACCTCGCGCACCTTCTTCTGAATGTGCTCATCCTCATAAAAAGCAAAAAATCTTTGCGGTCTGTACGAATCGTTCTCCCAAATCCCTTCGCTTTCGTACCCGCCATAGAGGCCTAAGTAGAAGAAACCGTCAGGCTTCAGCACGCGCTCGACGTTCCTGAGCACTTGCAGTAGGTTATCTTTCGGTACATGCAGCAGCGTGTTCATTGACCAAACGGCATCAAACGAAGCTGGCTGCAAGTCCAAGGCAAAGAAATCCATGACATAAGCTTCGAGTCCTTTTTCACGGCAAATGGCGACCATCTCTTCAGACAAATCGATGCACACCACCTCGCAGCCGTGTTCCCGCAAATAGTCAGCTTGATGACCCGGCCCGCTCCCTAAATCCAGCACACGCTTGCTGCTGCCGCCAGCCTTATCCAATCTGGCTAGAAAATCATTCAGCTCATCTATCTTCCACTGCTGCATCGTCTCGCCGTCGCGCTGTCTAGCTTGTTGGTCATAACTCGCCTTAAGTACCTGTTTGACCCCAGAATCATTCGACGAATCCAAGTTTCATCATCCCCCTTTATGTCTGAGCATGATCTAACTATTTTTCTAAAACCTGAAGTCCCGCATTCACAAGCAGATCGAACCACTCGTCTTCTTCCAGAAGCTCTTCAACCGCTTCAATATCCTCTTCTTTACCGGATTCACTCAAAAAGTTCAGCGCATAACTCCAATCATCTTTGCCACGCAAGCTTTGCAGCGTAATTTCATAGGGATGCTCGTGACCTTCTACGCTAAACTGTACGTGACCAAGGTAACCCTCCGCTTTGCTGTAATCCATATTTGCTTTTAAAATGTTAAACATCTTCATCTTCCTTTTCTTTAAAATGTTCCTGCTGTTGTTGGGACAACCACGACCAGATGGACGCAATCGTCGTTTGCAGATTCGTTGCATCCTGCCATATGTAGGGATTGTGATCTCTAAAATAATCCGCATGCCCGCCAATCATTGGAAAAGTTTCCCTGTGAATGGGCGCATGCTTCAATCGATGCCAGCGAAATACGCCAAAACGAGACTTGATCCAGCCTCCCCAAGTGCCCAGCCGCGGAATCGGATCTACTTTTTGATCCATAGGATTGACCCCATGGATACATAGTACTCGATCCTTCAATTCAGGAGAAATCGCACATTTCGGCGATCCGATTTGGATCACCCCAAGAACGGGAAAACCGGCTTTTATTAAAGCCTCTGCCGCTTGAACAGAAGCAACAGCACCCGCACTGTGCCCGATAAAAAGCAACGATTGACGAGGGTTCCACTGGTCTGTGACTAACTTAGCTAGGCTTTTGCCACCATATCGCGAAGGCTTCCGGTGGGCATTATTCCACATATCGCTTGTTATTTCGCGAAGCTGCTTTTGCCGCTGCCGACTCCAATCTCCATACGGAAAATGTATCACAACGCGGGCACGTTTACCCGCCTCTTCAAAGCGAGCGGCCAGCGCTGCGCCAAAGCGGTCCAAAAAATCTGGCGCCGTAGCAAAGCCGGCCGTTATATAGATGACGATTTCCTCCGATTCGGAGTGAATGGTCATGGATCACTCAGTTCCCTTCACGGCACCCTAAGTGCCAAATAAGTCAAACACGCGGTTTCGCTCGATTCGTCGGCATTGCGGCCATCGGATCGTCCGGCCAATAATGCTTGGGATAACGGCCTTTGAGATCTTTTTTGACCTCGAAATAAGCCTCGCGCCAAAAGCTCGCCAAATCCTTCGTCACCTGAACGGGACGCTGTGCCGGCGATAATAAATGCAGGGTCAGCGGCACCCGGCCTTTGGCAATTCGCGGAGTGTCCGACAACCCGAACATTTCTTGCAGACGCACAGATAAAGTCGGCGATTCTGTCACGCTATAATCTACGGGAATACGCGAACCGCTTGGTACTTGAATGTGTGTTGGCGCCCACTCATCCAACCATCGCCGCTGCTCCCATGTTAGCATTTCCTCTAATATATTTGTCAAGTTAAGCCGCCCAAGGGCACCTTTACTTGTCATCCCGAAGAGATGCGGCGCTAACCAATCTTCCAGTGCTTCGAGCAGCGCGCCTTCGCGCATATCGGGCCATTCGCCTGCATGATGATGATGCAGAAAAACAACTCGCTCCTGCAGCTGGCGCGCACTGCGGCTCCAAGGCAGCAGCTCCAGCGACTCAGCCCGAATGCCGGCAATCAAGGCTTGCACGAGCAGCTCTGGATCAGGCTCCTGCAAGGGCTTCTCTTTCAGTATAATCGCGCCTAATCTTAGGCGCTGTCGGGCTCTGACTGCGCCGGCCGCTGCATCCCAAAGCACTTCCTGTTCCTGCAGGAGTTGAGCTCCGAAAGCTTGCAGCAGATCTTCCTCCTGTACAGGGGCAGCAAGAAAAATTCGGCTTTCCGCACCGTTGTCATCCAACTCGGCCGCCACGAGATAACGTGCGTTCGAGAGTTCCTGCAGCTCAGGCAGCACGGCTCCACGCCCGCTGCTGAGCAAGAACCGCCCTGCCGATCGCCGCTGCGCGACGCGATCGGGGTAGGCGAAGGCGAGCAGCAAGCCGCTCGCCGATGCCCGCTGCTCGCTCGGCCGCAAGCCGAGCGACTGCATCAACCCTTTGGCCTCCGCCGTTATCCGGCGGCATAGGCCAAAGTCAACGTCCGCGCGCTGCTCGCCCTGTGCAGCGCGCCAAAGCACTTCGATGCGGGTGCGCACATCCGCATCACGGCCTCGAGCGCCCGCCAGGATGTCGCGCTCGCTCAGCATAACGGCGAGCTCGCACGCCAGCGCACCAAGCTTAAGCGGTATGGCTTGCAGCACCATGTGCGCAAGCCGTGGATGCAAGCCTAACGCCGCCACACGCTTCCCGTGCGGTGTTAGGCCGCCGTCCTCGTGCAGCGCGCCGAGCTGCACGAGCAGTTCCCGCGCCTGCTGATAAGCAGCAGCAGGCGGCATGTCCAGCCAGACCAGCTCCGCTGGGTCTGTCACGCCCCAGGCGGCCAGCTCGAGCGCAAGCGGCGCCAGATCCGCTTCGCGGATCTCTGGCGTGGAGCTTGGCGCTAGCTGCCGCTGCTCGGTCTCGGTCCACAGGCGGTAACACACGCCTGGACCGAGACGGCCGGCCCGGCCTCTGCGCTGATCGGCAGAGGCGGCGGACACGGGCACCGTCGTGAGGCGAGTCATGCCGGTGCGCGGTGAAAAGCGCGGCACCCGCATGAGGCCGCTGTCGATCACAACCGTGACGCCTTCGACGGTTAAAGAGGTCTCGGCGATCGAAGTCGCGAGCACGACCTTGCGGTGCCCTGGCAGCAAGCAGGGCGCCAAGGCGCGATCCTGCGCTTCCTGTGCCATATTCCCATAGAGAGGTGCGATTTCCACCTCTTTTCCCAACTGCAGCGCCGCTAGGCTGCCCGCCACGCGATGGATTTCCGCTGCGCCCGGAAGAAAAACGAGCAAGCTGCCTTCATTTGTTTGTAAGGCTTGGCGAATGCTTTTGACTACTGTAGTTTCTAGTTTTTCCTCTTGTTTCGCATTCAAATAATGCGTGGCCACGGGATAAGCTCGCCCTTCACTTTGAATAATCGGAGCTTGATCCAGCATGTCAGCTACAGGCTCAGCTTCAATTGTCGCAGACATGATGAGAATTCGCAGGTCTTCCCTTAGAAGGGTTTGCGATTGACGGCTCAGCGCCAAGCCCAAATCTGCATGAAGACTTCGCTCATGGAACTCATCAAAAATAACAATCCCCACCCCCTCCAGGGCAGGGTCCGTTTGAAGCATACGGGTAAGGACTCCCTCCGTGATCACTTCAATCCGTGTTTTCGGTCCGACACAGGTATCATTTTTAACGCGGTATCCAACGGTCTGTCCAACAACTTCACCCAGAAGTCGCGACATATAACGGGCCGCAGCGCGCGCTGCCAATCTCCTAGGTTCCAGCATTAAGATCTTCTGGTTATGCAGCCATGTTTCTTGCAGAAGAGCAAGCGGTACTTGCGTTGTTTTCCCCGCACCCGGCTGAGCGACCAGCACTGCGCACGCCTGGGTTCGCAGTGCCTCCTTCAATTGCGGGAGAACCGACTCAATCGGTAATGTGTTCATTTCTTTCACTCCGAGCTGTCAATAAGTCTTATAATCGATTGATTCGTACGCATTGATCTGTTTTTAGGTCTTCACTCTGAAATGTCTGGATATTTGTCGATTATTATTCGGAATTCGGCTTGTAAAAACTGTTCCTGACCCACTCAATCGTGTATACTGAAGGAATATCTGGTCACGAAAAGGAGAACTTGAAGATGAATGTACACGAAGCGATAACCAAACATTCGAATGCTCAGCATCTGCACCTCGTGCGTTTTGCAGAACTGGACGCGCAGCGCGAGAGTGCGATTGATGCAGCAGTAGCACTGTGCAAAAGCGGACAGCCATTTACCGTTGATGCAATCAATGCGGTTACGGCTCAGATCATCGCCCACGCCAAAGAAGGTATTTCTCCTCTACGTTCTTATGTAACCGAGGACATGGTACGTGATTACGTAAACAAAGGGTAGGGAGATAAAGATCGATGGGAATACTCACATTTGTAGCAATGCTAATTATAGGATCGGCTTTTAGCGCCGGATTCTTGCTTTTGTTTAAACGTAAAATCGCGCTTGGAATCGTTTGTTTCGGACTCTCCATCGCAGGTTATATCGTTTACTCCTACATAGCGAATAAATACTTCGTTTAAATTGTTTTGGAGAACCGGTCGGCTTAACCGACCGGTTCTTTTATCTATTTGGGGTTCAGGCGTAAGCGAAGCTTAGCACTCCACCCCATGAATTTGCTGCTATTGCTTGAGCGGTTCCTCCCTGGCAGAACAAGGGGAACTACAGGGCGCTATTTCATTGAAACAGGCTCTTTTTTGCGCTTAGGGGAACTGTGGTCCTCTATTTATCCGTTTACATAAACAAAACAGGATTTGGCGGTTAAATAACGCCCTGTAGTTCCACTTAAACGCGGAAACGGGCTGAACTCGCCAGAATAGCAGACTGTAGTTCCTCAAGGATGTATCGCTCGCTAGTATGAGGTTACCCCCTCCGCCAAGCGTCGCAGTAACGCTGAGTTTTTAGCGGCAAGGGGAGTTCTCCACCGGCGCTATTTCATCGAAATAAGTTCTTTTTCATGCAAACAAGTCATGTTTCCTTAACGTTTGAAAAACAAGATCATAATAAGCCGCTGGATGTGGGACCAAATCATTCACAGACACAAGCAAACTCGTTTCCTCCAGTTGTCCGTTTCGTCCTGTTCGATAGCCCGCTGCTTCTAATTGTCCGATTTCTCCATGCACCAAACGCTCTAACTCCGCTGCACTCACTTTAAATAAACCGGTTACCTCATCTGCCTGTAAAACATATTTGTCCAGAGATTGATCGCAGCGGTAAATAAAAACATGGCAAAACTCACGATCGATAAGATGTTCGGACATCAGATCCTCTTCAGCAAAAAGTCCGCACGGTATCAGTGCATTGAAGTCCACGGTCAACCCCAGCTCTTCCTTCATCTCGCGAGCGCCATCTTGAACGGTTTCCCCCGCTGCTAGATGTCCTGCACAGGAGATGTCGAGCAGATTCGGAAATAAATCCTTATCTGGATGTCTTAACTGAAGCAACAGTGCAGGCTCTTCACTTTCCAGACTTACAATCCAACATTGAAAAGTAGCATGCCATAAACCTTTTGCATGAACCTCGGAGCGTGGCGCTTGTCCAAGCCAATTCATTTTCTCATCATAGATATCAAACATTTCTTCGGACTTATTCAACGTGCTCTATTCCTCCTCAGACCAACCTGACACAAGCTATCTGCGCGTTTTTTTGGAGATTTTCATCGCGTACAGATCGTCTTCCAAGACACTCATTCTATCCATTAACGTCTTGCTGGCATCTTCAATCGCCTGATTATAAATAGGTGCCGCCACTTGTTGGATCATATAGTCTAACAGTTGCTCCGCCGCTAAATTGCCCATCGTAACACCATGATCATTTTCCATATGTTCCTGCAAGTCGCTGATCAGTATATCTTTCTCTTCCTTGGGTAATTTGAATGGTTTCATCTTGAAGCTCCTTATTCGTATACAGTTAAATCAATTTCTTGAAAACGGCTGACTTCATTTACCCAACGCTCTGCAACATATTTCGTATGTACGGGATGAACATTATACGCGTCATAGGCCGCTTGATCCGCAAAAACCATTGAAAATCCGAAATCATAATCCGTCTTGGCACTCACTTGACGAAATACTTCAAATTGCTCGACCCCAGGTATGGCCGCAAGTTCTTGTGCGCTTTCTTTGAGAAACTGCTCCGCTTCGGGAGTGTCCTTGCCAACTTGCAAATTAAAAACAACCATATGTTTAATACGCTTTGAATTCATCGTCTCATGTCTCCTTTTTTATCCAACTTCACTTATTATAGCGGATTTTGTTGGTGTGAACTACACAACCTCAAGATCAGCTTTCATGCATGTCTCTAAAGAGATTTTTCGCGCTCCTTCCTTATTATGGAGAATAAAATTGTCCCCAAGTGTACACGTTAAGGCTGAACGTTAATCTGACGCAGAAAGGATGGCAAACGATGGAAAACAAAAAACATACCGGCAACTACAAAGGAACAACGAATATGAATGCAAAAAATCAGGACATGGAGTTCGTGAATGACACGTTAGAGAATGCACCTAGTATCACCCCCGTCAATTTAGCTAAAGACGATATTAGCGAAAGTGATGAGGGCCATCAATTGAATCAGAAGTAATTCAGGCAGCGTAAATGAAGGGCAGATTGCTTTCCGAAATTTATCGGTCGGCTCTCTGCTCTATTTTTGCTTGCCCGAACTTGGCATCCCCTTCAGCTTGCGCTACTATAGGATGAGGGAAATGCTAAGAGGAGGTTGTCATACTTTGGAACAAGTTATCGTCGTAGGGGCAGGGCCTTGCGGATTGTCCGCCGCCGTAGCTTTGCAGCGTGAAGGGCTTTCCCCCTTAGTGATAGAAAAAAGCTGCATCGTGAACGCAATCTATTTGTATCCTACGTATTTACAGTTTTTCAGCACACCGGAGCTGCTCGAAATTGGCGGCTACCCTTTCTCCACCCCTCATGAAAAGCCATATCGCCAAGAAGCACTGGTTTACTATAGAGAGGTCGCCAGAAGAGAGCAGCTTCGTATTAATTCCTATGAGGAAGTTGTTTCTATTGAACCAATAGAGACAGGATTTAGCGTCCATACCGCTGATCAATTTGGCAAAAAGAAAGTCTATACAGCTAAGAAAGTTATTGTAGCTACCGGTTACTTTGATCATCCTAATATGCTTGGAATCCCTGGAGAGGATCTGCCGAAAACGACGCACTATTACAAAGAAGCGCATCCTTATTCGGGTACTAAGGTGGCCATAATCGGCGGAAACAACTCCGCTGTAGATGCCGCCATGGATTTACTTCGAGTAGGCGCTGAAGTCACGGTTATTTATCGGGGAAAAGATTTCTCGGCTAACATTAAACCATGGGTCCGCCCTATTTTTGAAAGCATGGTGAACAAAGGAAGAATCCAGATGTGGTTTGATTCCCAGGTTGAACACATTGATGAACACTCCATCCTGGTGCGAAAAGAAAGCGAGCGAGTCACCTTGGATAATGACTTCGTGTTGGCCCTAACCGGCTTTCGACCTGATCGCGAGCTGCTGACTTCGCTCGGCGTCGGTTTTCACGAAGAAACGAATGCTCCGATTGTTAATCCCGAAACGATGGAATCGAGTATCCCGGGGTTGTATGTCGCGGGTGTCGTGGCTTCCTCCAAATATGATGCGAACGAAATTTTCATTGAATCAGGCCGAATGCATGGTTTAGCGATTACCAAACATATCATGTCCACAATTACCCTTCAATCTAGCTGATTGAAGGGTTTTTTCTATGAAAATATTTCCTGTTTTTCATAGACCCCTCTTCCAATGCGAACATTTGTTTGATATAATAAAAACAAGAACAAATGTTCCATTTAGATGAGGAGGTAGTTACATGATGAACGCCAGTCACAATTTCCGGTTTATTGAGAGAGATTATTGGTACCACAAGGCATTGTGTGACACTGACCATCTGCTCCCTGGACAGATTGACGCCATGCTGGATGAAGCACATACTCACTATGCCGATTATACGTTCAAGTTCTATGACGACGGCTCCGTGATTATCATAGACAACGACACGAATAACCGAATTAAGCCAAGAGAATTAACTGGCGCCGTTTATGATTTTTACGTGCGCAAGCGGATCTATTTAATTAAATATAATTTGATGGAGAAACAACTCCAATATGCCTGAGTGAATGCACACAAAAGGCCATCTGCTAGGGACTTTCATCCTTAACCGATGGCCTTCTCCTTTTTAATTCACACCGTGATAACGAAAGCACTTTTGATTATGATCGTTCACCATGCCAACGGCTTGCATATACGCGTAGCAAATCGTTGAACCTACGAACTTGAAACCACGTTTTTTCAAATCCTTGCTCATGGCATCTGAAATCTCCGATGTCGCCGGCACATGACTCATGTCCGTCCAGTGATTCATGATCGGTTGACCGCCTACAAATCCCCATATATATTGGTCGAAAGACCCGAATTCTTGCTGCACTTTCAGATAAGCTTTCGCATTCTGGACTACGGCTGCGATTTTCAATCGATTGCGCACGATCCCGGGATGCAGCAGCAGCTCTGCCAGTTTCTTGTCATCATACTGTGTGATGATTTCCGGATCAAATCCATCAAATGCTTCGCGATAACCTTCCCGTTTTTTCAATATGGTATACCAGCTTAATCCAGCTTGTGCCCCTTCCAGATTCAGCATCTCAAACAATTTGCGATCATCATGGACCGGAACTCCCCATTCATGATCATGGTAATTGACATATAACGGATCCTCATTGACCCAAGAGCATCTGACCGTCATTTTATACACTCACCTCATCTAGATATCGAACACTTGTTCTCTTTCATTATAGAACCAATGCGAACAGATGTCCAGTTTCAATTAACCAAGGGTAAGCAGGTTGTAAAATTGTTTCGTATTGTGCAGGACCGTTTCCGCCACGATGTCTGACTCCACGGCATGCAGAAGCGAAATCTGCTCAATGACTTTGTGAATCATTTGCGGATGTGTCATCTGACCTGCGAAGATTCCTTCGAACGGCCACGGTCCGTCTGTTTCGACCATAAGTAGCTCAAGCGGATAATTTCGAACGAGCTCACGAATTTCTTCTTCATAGAGTACATCCGGCGTGATGGAAATGTAATATCCAGCTTGAATCATACGTTGAACGGTTTGGGGGGAGCCTTTAAACCAATGAAAATGCGCCTTTGAAACACCATGCTTCTCAAGAAGATCGCACACAACATCGGCATCTTCATACACCGCATGCAGGACAACAGGCTTATCTAACTTTGCTGCCAGCTCCAAGAATCGTTCCAGCAATTGAACATAAGGGGTGTAATCAAGTTGTTCCCCCCTATCTTCAGCTTCGAGCCTCCTATAATACGGCAAGCCAATCTCACCCACTGCGACCATTGTATTCGCGCGCTCGCTTATCCATTTTAACAGCTCCTGGAGGTCGGCCTCATGTGGGATCTCTTGCTCAGGATGAAAGCCATACGCCGGGTAAACCTGATTTGGCGCTTGTAGGCTCAGCCTTTCCGTTGCCAAACAGGATGTCAAGTGTCTGGATACCGCAATCAGCGCCTCGACTCGCGATTGATCCAGCTCCGACACGATCTTCTGAGCTTCTGTTTCTGAATACATATCAAGATGTATATGTGCATCAATGGCATTGTTATTATTCATGTTAGGATCTCCTGACGCAATAGGCTCTGAATATGTTGGCGGAGCTCGTGAAATTTCGGGTCCATCATCACTTTTTCATGTCGTGGCCGTTCAAATGGCACAACAAATTGTTCGAGTACTTGTGCAGGCTTGCTCGAGAGAACATAAATGCGATCCGAGAGGAATATCGCCTCTTCAATGCTGTGTGTTACAAACAGAATGGACCGTTTGTTTTGTTCCCATATATTTAGCAGCCAAGACTGCATTGCTTGCCGTGTTAGTGCATCCAAGGAGCCGAACGGCTCATCGAGGCACATGACCTCTTGGGGGCTCAAAAGTGCCCGCAGGAATGAAACCCGCTGCTGCATACCACCTGACAACACATGCGGCAGCTCGTGCTCATAGCCACCTAATCCAACCTTAGGCAGCCATTCTCTTGCTTTGTCCAAGGCATTAGCACGCGATACCCCTGCTACCTCCTGCGCGAGCGCTACATTCGCTTCAATAGAGCGCCAAGGGAATAACGCCGACTGCTGCGGCATATAGCTGATAAGCCCTTTGGCTCCAGTCACGTTGGAGCCATCCAGCCAAACCTCGCCTTCGGAAGGAGCGATGAGACCTCCGATGATGTGAAACAGCGTGCTTTTCCCGCTTCCGGATGGCCCGATGATGGAAACGAATTCACCCTCTTTGACATGCAGCGAGATATCAGAAAGCACGGGGACCCGCTGTTTTTTGCCAGTGAACGTGTGATGGATCCCTTTCAGTTCTAATTTGCTCAAGTTCCATTCTCCCCTTCCTTAAGACGACCGTTTCGCGTTCCACCGAACAACGAGCTTTTCAAGTCCGGCAATCAGCCAGAAGAACAACAAACTAAGCACAACAATGATTAATATGGCGACAAATTCGCGATCTGCACGAAAACCTGATTTCTGCAAAATCATATAATATCCCAGGCCGACACCGCCGCCCAGCCACTCTGCAATAACAGCTCCCATGACGCTGTATGTAGCGGAAATTTTGAGCCCGGTAAACAGAAACGGAAGGGCATGCGGCAGCTCTAATTTATAAAAAATCTGCCGCCTGCTGGCGCCAATCATTTGCATATAGTTGTACATGTTTCGGTCCGTCTGCATAAATCCGTCAAGCGTTGACATGGTGACAGGAAAGAAACAAACTAATGCGATCAAAATAATTTTAGGTAAAATGCCGAAACCAAATAAAATAATTAGCAGCGGTCCCAGCGCGATAACCGGGACGTTTTGCGAAAGAATGAGGAGCGGATAAAATCCCGCTTTCAGAAAAGGCACTCGATGCAAGCAGCTTGCTACGATGACACCTCCTGTTACACCAACAATAAACCCTATTAACATTAAACGAACTGTAGCAAATGTGTGCATCCATACCCGAGGCATGTCCGTTGTACCGTCCTGCCAGATCTTGAGCGGACTTGGAAGCAGCCAGCTAGCCGTTCCTCCCCAAGTCACCGCAAGCTGCCAAATAAGCAAGAGAAGGATGACCACAACAATCGGTGGCCACCCTGCTTTCAATCCGTTCTTCATTTTCATTATCTGTATTTCTCCGTCAGTTTGTCCATCGATGCGCCGGACGGGTTAAAATAGATTTTCACTTGCGAGATAACGTTGGGGCTGCCCATCTCAATCATCGCTGCGTTCATATCTTGGATGATCAGCATAAGCTGATCCAGTTCCCCTTCCATCGTCGTCTCAAGTGGAGAAACGAAATATTTCACACCTGACTTGGCGATGACTTCAATCGCCCGATCCACATACGGGATCACATCTTCATTGTTTTTGGTTTTGGGAATAATTTGAATACTTACAAGTGCGTTAGCCATCGTAAATGCCCCTTCCGAGTCATAAAATTATTTCGTGACAGCAGGTAAGAAATTGTTCGTAAACGCTGCATCAACATCGAGATTTTTCTCCAAAAGCTTATGCTCCAACATCCAGTTCGCATAATTTTCCCATACTTGAGGCTTTTGTTCGCCCCAACGCGGCGCATCATCCTGATAGCGAGGGCTAAGCCATTTTTGACTGGCCATCACGAGTTTGGCATCCAAATCAGGTACGGCTTTGATCAAGATATTAGCGGCATCCTCAGGCTTGCTGATCGCGAATTGATAACCCTTGGCTGCTGCGGCAGTGAACGCTTTAACAAGCTCAGGCTTTTCTTTAATCATTTTTTCATTTGTAGCTAATACAGGAGTATAGTAGTCCAGTTTATCCGAATATTTGTTCAAATAAATCATATTCATCGGCTCTCCGCGAAGCTCTGCATCCACACCTGTCCAAGCATAATAAATCCATGCGAAGTCGATATCTCTTTTGACCGCTGTGAAATAATCGGCATCACCGATATTCACGATTTTCACTTTGCTTGGATCGGCTTTCTCGGATTGCATCAGCGAGTCGATCATTGCGCTTTCAGACGGAGCTCCCCAACCACCGTATGTTTTTCCTTCGAAATCCTTAGGCGTTTTAATGTTTTTCGCTACAGGTGAAGCAAATCCTGATGTATTATGCTGAATAACAGCTGCAATGGAAACGAGGGGTACACCTTGGATGCGACCTTGCGTGATGCTTTCTTGATAGGAGACCCCGAATTCAGCCGCTCCCGAAGCAATCATCGCATCCGCTCCGGCGTCGCCAGGCGCAATGATTTGAACATTCAGTCCTTCTTGTTCAAAAAATCCTTGGTCTTTCGCCACATACAGACCCGTATGATTGGTGTTCGGCGTCCAATCCAGAACAACCTTTACATCCGTAAGCGGTTTTGCCGAAGCGGCTGGGCTGGTTGAATTAGCCGGGCTAGCCGGATTAGCTGGTTTAGCCTCTTGATTCCCGCAACCTGCTGCAAGGACAGTCAAGCTAACGAGCATGAGTGGTGCAATTTTTTTCCAGTTCATTTCTTGTTTCCCTCTCCCTTATATCTATATAACCACAAGAAAAAGCTCCCGTTATCCGGGAGCGCCATTGGTAGAAAAATGATAAACCCATACAAAATTAATAAATAGACAAACATTTTGTGTGAATTCTCTACGCTGGCATTACCCAGATCAGATTAACGGTTAGTGACATTTCGGTCACAATCTCAGCCTGACGACTCAAGCTCCCGTGGGTTCTTATTGGTTTGATATTACCATACCGCATGTTCGCTATGAATGCAAACAAAAACCACCATTCCTTTTCATAGTAATCGCAGTTCATATGAACATTCGGTTACTTTTTCTTCTTATCCATCGATTAATTAACAAGCCAGTCTTTCAATTGAGAGCCTAGCCGCTTCGCATCCTGATAACCCAACTCATGTAAAACTTCGAGTTTCTTAGGATTTTTCTCCATTCGACCTACCAGCACTTTGGACGATGGGCGAATGACGATCGCGCTGCCATCCGCTTCCATTTGCCTAACGAGCTCTAGCGTGCCGTTATAAATTTCACTGCGATTAACTAACACATCTACCAAGCCATCATATTTCGGGTAGAAGCTTTTAGCTAACCAGCGCTGTTTAAAAGGGGTCTTGCGGTAACCCATCTCTTTGGTTAATACGATGATATGTTTTTTGTTCCCGTCTGCGACCGACTTCCTCACAGGGATAGGGTCTACCAAGCCCCCATCAAATAAGGTGCGTCCCTCATAATGGATGGGCTGCGCAACAAACGGCAGCGAACTTGATGCTTGAACGATCGGCATCGTTTGTTGGTCGAGCTGATGCTTCGTATAATAGACCGGTTCTCCTGTGTGCGCATCGGTAGTTCCAATAGCGAATTGCTGGGGGGAACGATAGAATGCATCGTAATCAAACGGCACTAAATGATTAGGCAGTTCATTAAAGATGAAATCCATTCCAAAGATGCTTTTATGACGCAATAAATTGCGATAACTTAAATAGCGATGATCTCCAATATAGTCAATGGTCACTTTCTTATTGCGACCAGGTTGTTTCGAAATATAGGATACCGCGTTGCAGGCCCCCGCTGATACACCAACCACATACGGAAAATACCAATCTTGCTCCATAAAGTATTCCAAGACTCCCGCGGTATATACGCCTCTCATACCTCCGCCTTCCAGTACGAGTCCAATTCCTTCCATGGTGACACCTTCTTTCTCTCTGTCTCTAGCCCTTTATTAGCATACAGGAAATGTCAATTAAAATAAATGCTCCTCCGTCTCCGTAAGAGTGACAAAGAAGCAGGTTCAAGCCCTTTTTTTATATGGATTCGGGAATCACACCACATAATCCGCGTTTTTGACCAAATTTTCATATGCCTATAAGAAAAGGCTGCTCGCAGGTCTTTCGTGACCTTTTGAACAGCCTTACCGCTTTAACTATGAATTCGTTTTGTTAATGTTGTTTAAGCTAGGTGGAAATTCAGCAGCATTCTGCTTCTTTAACGTCTGAGCTTCTTCCATCAAAGAAGCATCATTCTGTTGATTATTTTTCTTATCAGGACGATTCACTTTGGTCATTGCCTTCACCTCCATCATCTCCCACCTAGTATGAGAAGGCTGACGGCTTATTATGCTTTTTCGATCCTTAATGCCGTTAACGTTGTTCTCTGTAGAGCTCCTTGATCACCAGAAATTCATCCAAGTGCTCCAGAAAAAGATCCACAACCACGGGATCAAAATGACGGCCGCGTTCGGATTTCAATAAATCCAGCACCTTCTCCAGCTCCCATGCTTTCTTATAAACACGATCACTGCATAGTGCGTCAAACACATCGGCTAACGCCGTAATACGCCCATAGACGTGAATATCCTCGCCGCGAAGTCCATGCGGATACCCTGAACCATCGAATCGCTCATGATGCTGCTGAGCAATGATAGCCGCTGCGTTCAACACTTGCTTGTTCGAATGCTTCAGCATTTCATAACCCAAGTTCGAGTGGGTTTTCATAATTTCGAATTCTTCCTGTGTCAATGGGCCTGGCTTATTCAGTATCGCATCCGGAATCCCGACTTTCCCCACATCATGCATCGGTGAGGCTAGACGAATAACCTCTGCTTCCTGTTCTGACAATCCGTATTTTATCGCCAGCAAACGCGAATATTCCGCTACTCGCTTCACATGATGTCCTGTTTCCCGGGATCTTGTTTCCGTGATTTCACCCATCGTATAGATGATTTCTTGCTGTGTACTTTCCAATTCTTCATTCAAATAGATATTCTCGAAAGCAACGGAAACGTTCGTGCAGTAGATATCGATCAAATACCGCTCCCACTCGCTCAGCTCTTTGAAGCCATTCATATAAATGACATTCTCCATACCCATCTTGCTTTGAAAATAAATCACAAAACGGTCGGAAGCGAATGAGCTTTTTTTCGTTAGAAAAGCGAGCTCAATCTCACCAAGAACGTGCTCGGGAACGACATCACGCGCTCTTTCATCCTGATTGGACGCATAGTCGCCGCTCGCAGCCAAGATATAAATATCCTCGACGCCTTTTGTTACGGCAAAGCTGCAATGTATAGCATTTTTATGCAAGTTAACGATTGAGGTCATTTGCATCAATACGCCCGAGGCAAACTTCTTCATAGATTGCAGCTCAAATAGCGTTGCCGAAGATTTAATGATTTCCTCCAGGCCTGATCTGCTTTTCTCAATTGTCTTCAAATCCCGATATGAGCGCAGCGCGGTAACGACGGTCGTGAACAGCTTTTGGGTCGTTAGCTCGGTTTTCTCTTTGTAATCATTAATGTCATAATCCATAATGACGGTACGCTCAGGAGCTTGACCGGGTTGGCCTGTACGCAAAATAATTCGTATCGCTGTATTTTTTAATTCCTCGCGTATATATCTTACAGTTCGAAGCCCTGCATCTTCCTGTTCCATAACTACATCGAGCAAAACCAATGCTGCATTAGGCTGCTGCTCTAGGACTTGTTTGGCTTCTGCTGCGGAAAAAGCGCTATGAAACTCCAACTTCCTGCCATCAAACTCAAAATCCTGCAAAACCATCTTCGTCACTTGATGAATCTGTTTTTCATCATCGACAATTAAGACAATCCATGGTTCCTGTTCCATCACCAAATCATTAGTGGGAACGTTCTCTTCCTCATCAGCAAAAAGAAGTTCATCCAGGTCCATTAACCCATCCTGTCTCGTCATAGCTCTGACTCCTCCTCTAACGGAATCGTGATCATAAACAAACTGCCTTGTCCCAGCGTACTCAAGCACTGGATGTTGCCATTCAGCGATTGCGTGACAAGGTTATAAACGATATTCATGCCTAAGCCGGTACCTCCTTTCCCGCGGCTGGTCGTAAAGAAGGGGTCAAAAATATGATCCAGTACCTCCTGCGTCATTCCCTTCCCGTCATCGGAATAAGCGATCCGAATATGATCTTGGTGTTCAGTAACACGAATGCTCAGGCTGCCTTCATCCTCTGGCCCATAGGCATGATTCAATGAATTCATAACTAAATTCGTAACAATTTGCGATAAAGCTCCGGGATAAGTATAAAGATTAAGGCGGTCATCACAATAGATGTCTACACGAAGTCTCGTTTTCTTCAGTGATGGCTTTAAGCTGGCAACGATTCCTTCTAGATACTCCCTCAAAAGAAATGTACGCTTCACTTCCACGCTCTGATCAACGGAAATTTGTTTAAAGCTGCGAACCAACGAAGAGGCACGTTCCAAATTCGTCTGGACCATGGCGTTCGTTTCACCAATTATGGAAAGAAACTGCTCCAAATCAGACTTTTTCATTTTACCTGTTTCGTACAAGCTCCGGAAATCCTTCGTCTTCTGATCCAAATAGGTAATCGCGGTAACTCCGATGCCAATGGGTGTATTAATCTCATGAGAGACACCCGCAACAAGGTTGCCTAAGGCTCCCATTTTCTCGGATTGAACCAACTGATCCTGCGTAATTTGCAGCGTGTTCAGCGCCTGTTGGAGCTCCTTATAGCGTTCATCCAGATTTTTCACCATATCATTAAAAGCCTCGGATACTTCCGTAATTTCGGGAGAAGTCTGAAATTGCAGCAATGGAAGCTCCCCTCCCTGCTTGACAATTACAGCGGCTTCGCGAAGCTTGCTTAAAGGTCGAATAACAATTGTGCGTAAAATGAGCCAGAGCAAAACGGATAAGATAATAGCAATGCTAATTCCTACAGCTAAAATGAGTTTCGTGCGCTTCTTAAGCAGCACAGACTCCTCGGAAGAGTCGAAAATAACTTCCACCGCTCCAACAACCATGCCATCTTCCTGCAGCGGCGCAATGAGCCGAACAACCGGCTTCTCGTTTTTCGCCATCGGCAGCCGGTCTACGATCGTTTTGTCCTGCTTTGGGATAATAATGCTGGACGAATCCATACGCTTGCCGACCTGTTCGCGATCAGAAGCAGCCAATATAGCTCCGTCTTTGCTGTACAGCTTCATTTCGAGAACCCGCGTGTTTTTATATTGAATATAGTCAAAAATTTGCTGCACATCCGAAATCGAGCGGGATTCCTCGTAACGCCCGTTGATGGCGATGGTCATGCCGCTAATTTGGCTCACATAAGCTTCTTTGATGGATTGATTTAAACTCTTCGTATCGAACACCATCATCGTCGAAATCATAATGACCGTCACCGATGTAATTAGAAATACGATTCGTTTCTGTAAACTGAGCTTCTTTCGCAGTATGGGCATATGCAAGAGGCTCCTATTTCACGTCGAACGTTATCGTTTTGCTAACGTCATAAGGCGTATGATCGTTGTTATGTAAGGATACTTTGACCTCATGCGGCCCCTTGCTCAAATGATCCAGCACTTTCTGCTTGTCCGTCACGACAATTTTCTCGCCTTTATCCAGGGAAATATGGATATGACCTTCCCCTTCAACCCGTTGATGATCATAATGCTCCTTGGAAATCTTCAGGTCCGTCGTCATCTGCAGCGTTACGGCATCGCCATTGACAGCCGCGCTGACTTCTAACGTTGGCGTATACGCATTTGTCGGCGCTGTACTCGTTTTGGCTGACCCGCATCCGGAAATCAAGATGGCCATTGCAGCTGCCAAGCAAATACTTTTACAAAATCTCATCTTTTCATCCCCTATTTAATCGTTAATTGTCTATTCATGTCAAAAAAAGCTATCCTCTTTAGCTTATGAATATTCATATGGTTTGTCCACTTATATTTTGGAAACAAAACCCTTTATTTGAACGCTATTCAATGTATTCTTAATTTTCAGACTTTTCTTGTCGAATCATCATGAGAACGCTCACATTTTGCGCTTACCCAGGAAATAATTTCATTTCCCGAATTAAGAATGATTTCCCCAGCTTTGGAGCAATGTAGTAAAGTCACTGTTCATTTTAAAATAACACGATTCTTAGGAGGCTCTCCCCTATGTCCGACACCCGTGAGTTTTCGATGCAGGTCCAACACGCCATTGACGCAGCAGATCAAGCCATACGACTGGCTCAAGATGCTGAGTATAAACTGCAAAGAGCCATCATGCAGGCTCACCCTCAAGATATCCAATCCGCACAAGCTGCTCTAACGCAAGCCAAGCACAAGGTCAGAGATGCTCAGGCTCAGCTTCAAACCTACAATAATGAGCAGTACGGGCAGCAAATCCAGCAAACGCTGGAACAATTGAACCAAGCTTCTCAGGACGTCGATGCCAATCAAGTGAAATTTCACACCCCTAAGCAAATTAGGTAAACATCGGTTCTATGTAAAAGGTGATCGAAATTCGATCACTTTTTCTTTTTATATGAACAATATGTTAAACTACTGGGGAAGGTTTTCAAGTTATTTGGGGAGGCACTACATTTCATGCTCGTTATCGGAATTGCCGGAGGTACCGGTTCAGGAAAAACTACAGTAGCCAGATCGATCATTAATAAGCTGGGATCCACGAACGTGACATTAATTTCACAAGATAATTACTATCTTCATCATAGTGGTCTTACTTTTGAAGAACGGGAGCGCATTAACTACGATCACCCGCGCGCGTTTGAGAACGAGCTGCTGCTTAAGCATCTGAATGAATTGAAGAACGGAAACGCAGTCAATATCCCCGTTTATGATTTCTCGAAGCATGCGCGCTCGCAAGAAACGATCCGCGTTGAAGTTAAGCCTATTGTGTTGCTAGAAGGCATTCATGTATTAACCGATGAAGATCTTCGCAGCGCATTGAATATCAAGGTGTTTGTTGATACAGACCCGGATGTGCGTATCCTTCGCCGACTTTCTCGGGACATTAATGAACGGGGGCGCACGCTGCAATCGGTCTTCGATCAGTATTTGACGACAGTGAAGCCGATGCATGATGCTTTCATCGAGCCTTCCAAGAAATATGCGGACATTATTATTCCTGAAGGCGGAGAAAACCAAATCGGCATCTCCATGCTGACGATTCTGACGGAACGCTATATGACGGATCAGGCAGCTGATTATGAAATAGGTTAAAACATGCAAAAGACACTCTCGCCATTCTCGGGTAAGAGTGTCTTTCTTTATGCCGCAGTTTCACGGCGAAACCTAAGCCCAGAAAGTGCGAATAGGACGTAAATGAGGCTGAGCATATAAAAAATACTGGCCACATTCGAGTAACGAATAGCTATTCCTCCGATTAAAGGGCCCGCAATGCTCCCTACACTGTATTGAATAGACGCCAATACGTTGGCCGTGGGAAGCAGATGTCTGGGTAAAATGTCTGCCGCATAGGCTAGTCCAAGCGAAAAAAACGAGCCTACCATGCCTCCGGCAATGGCAAATAACAAGCCAATCAGCCACAGTTTCGTGCCTGCAAATGGGATACAAAGAAAGGCTAATGCGCCAATAAGTCCAGATGAAATGAGGATTTTCTTCCGCCCGATGCGGTCACTCCATATGCCCAGCGGCAGCTGCATGATAAGGCCCCCTACCCCCATGACAGGCAGTAAAATGCCGATGTTAGCCTCTGACAGACCTATGCGTAAACCATACAACGGAAAGTTGCTATTCATAGAAGCTTCCATATACCCATATAGAAGCGAAGTAATTAGCGGAAACCAAGCAATGGCAGCCACTTTAGAAGCACGTTTATGTACAGCTTCCACGCGCTCGCCTCTTTCAGGACGCTCATTTTTCAGCCTTGTCATGAGCAGCAGAATAATAAGAAAAAAGCTGCTCGTGGTCAGAAACGGCCCCCAAATCCCCACTTTTAAAAGTGTAATCCCAACAGGCCCTAAACTGAATCCGATGCCATATGCCATTCCATACAGCGTGATATTGCGTCCTCTATGCTCTTTGGGGCTGGACGTTACAATCCATAGCTGTGTGGCATAATGAAGAGCGCTATCCCCTATTCCAACCATTAAGCGAAGCACAAACCAGAATCCAATATGCTGCCAGGCAGGAAATAAGCAGTTCGCCGTGATGACCAGTCCCATCCCAACCATAATGACCGGCTTATAGCCAAACCGCCTGACCGGCTTTTCGATGAAGAACATCGTCGAGAAGATGCCGATATACAGGGCAGCGGCATTCAGGCCATTGGCATCGGTAGATACCCCCGATCGATCCAGCAAAATCGTTAGCAGCGGCAGAAGCATGCCTTGACTCATACCTGCTACAATTATCACCATAATTAATATGGTTAATTTTTTGGGGGCCAGCCCCTCTTTAAGAGCCATTTCCAAAACGAACGGTTTCCCATCTTTGAGCGTAATCGTGCAGCTTGCCATGGAGCGGGACATGGAATTGCTCATGAATGTATAGTCTTAGGTTCTTAATCCATTCCTTAAAGGACGGATACGTAACGAACAAATTGGCATAGCGATCACTTAGGCATAAAAAATAAGGACCTGATGATTTCTCCGTTAAAAAATGCAAGGAAGTGTCCATAGGGGTATATTTCTTACGTTTTCCCTCCCATGTGTCCACATCTACTTGAACCGTGGTGCTCACTTGTTTCACAAGGCTTTCCAAATGCTTCACTCGGGCATAATAGGGCATACTGCTCGTAATATCCATTCTACGAAGCGTTTCTTCATGCTGTGGGTAAAAGATGGCTCTGACGAATTTCTTCTCTTCCGCCCATGCCGTAAAAGCCTGCATGTCGGACTCCGTCCAATCTTCGAATGTTTCGAATACAAACACTGTCCCTTTGTGCGTCTGGGCAGGGGGTTCATACCCGAAAGGCACTTTAATCTGCTCTCTTGCCATGCATGTCCTCCTCTTGATGTTTGATTTCCTCAAGCAAGTCTTGTACTTCACAATTCTCTATTGTAGCATACCCTTTAAAGTTCTATGAAATGAGGGCTCAATTGGCTTTAAGGCTCCCATTGCGATATACTTTCTAAGTACTAATTTTCAATTAAAGGGAGACCTATAGCATGAGAGATCCGCGACTTCAAACATTTGCCCGCAACATTATCCGCTATTCCGTTAGTCTTCAACCTGGAGAGAGCATTCTGATTGAGATGATTGGCGTCAAAGATCCCGAACTCGCCAAATGCTTCATCGAAGAAGTATATGCCGTAGGCGGCAAGCCATTCATTGAAATGCGTGATCCTATGGTCATGAGAAGCTTGCAAATGAAAGGCACTCAAGAACAATTTAGTGAATGGGCTGATTTCGAGCTTGCCCGCATGAAAAAGATGGATGCTTATGTAGCCGTTCGCAGCGGAGACAACATTACAGAATCGTCAGACGTGCCTGATGAGCAAATGCGCCTGTACTTGAAATATTTCCAACGTCCTCTCTTTGACGAGCGCATTAACAATACCAAATGGTGCGTCATGCGCTACCCGAATCCTTCAATGGCCCAGCTAGCCGGCAAAAGCACCGAGGAATTCGAAAATTTCTACTTTGATGTTTGCAACCTCGATTACAGCAAAATGGCGACAGCTATGGAATCGCTGGTAGAATTGATGAAGCGGACAGATAAAGTCCGTCTTGTTGCCAAAGGCACGGACATCTCCTTCTCCATCAAAAATATTGGCGCAGTCCCTTGCTCCGGGCTGAGAAATATTCCGGATGGCGAAGTGTACACAGCCCCAGTGAAAGACTCTGTGAACGGTGTAATCAGCTACAATACACCAACGATCTACTCCGGCACTTCCTTCGAGAACATCGTGCTTCGTTTCGAAAACGGGCGTATTGTGGAAGCGACCAGCAATGACACCAAGAAATTAAACGATATTCTGGATACGGATGACGGAGCTCGTTATATCGGTGAATTCGCTATCGGAGTGAATCCTTATATTCAGCATCCGATGAAAGACATTCTATTCGATGAGAAGATTGACGGCAGCATCCATTTCACACCTGGCCAAGCCTATGAAACTGCGGATAATACGAACCGCTCTTCCGTTCACTGGGATATGGTTCTGATCCAGCGTCCGGAGTACGGCGGCGGAGAAATTTACTTTGACGATGTACTGATTCGCAAAGACGGACGTTTCGTCCTACCGGAGCTTGAGAAGCTGAATCCGGAAAACTTAATGTAATCAAATAAGCAGTTGAGGCATCCGGAACGATCGGATAGCTTCAGCTGCTTTTTTATGTAATGGCACTAAATTTGGCATAAATACTTACCCAAGCCAATGGAATATGACGTCTTCCGGCGATTCATCCAAGGTCGGCCGCGAAGCAGGAATAAGCAGATTGATGTTCTTCAGCTGTTCATGGCTTGGCGCAGCCCATGTTGATGCCTGGATCTGAACTTCTGCGCCCTTAGGCACAAATGGAAAGAGCTGCTGCACGTCCCCATTCGTTAATCTCACACATCCCAGCGATTTGTCCGAACCGATGGAACTTTCATCGTAAGTGCCGTGAAGCGCAATTGCGCCCAACCCCAAACCGGCTTCCCCGTAGCTTTGCGTGCGGCTTCCCTGAGGATTTTGCACGCGGTCCTTCACTAGGAATTGACCTAGCGGAGTGCGATCATTCGCGCCAAGACCGATTTCTTTATCCCATAAAATATAATCTCCACTAACAAGTTTAAGTTGATGTTCCTTTTTATTAATTTCAATATGAACGGGTTCGTAAGGAATGTCCTGTACACCAGCAGAATTCGGATAGAACATCTGCGACGGGTTTGCCGCATCCGGTGTATAAACCCATCCCCCATCCCCCGTGAAAGCCTCGGAAATGCCATTAGAGCCCGTTGTCGCTTCCAAAGGGATAAAGCTAAGATAGTTGTTCGGAAAATCCTGCAGCAGTGCATCCAGACGGGCTGGCGGGCCGCCATGATCTTTGGTGTATGCCGTCAACGCCGTGCGAACTAAATTAGCACCAATCGCACTAAGCGGTTGGTGCTTTCCAAATTCGGTATTCAAGAAACGAATTTTTACGGCTTCATCTGTTGCAGGATGGTACTCAGCAACGACCACAGCACTCTTCGTCAGCTCCTCATCCCTGAGAAGCATGGTTTTCCCCTGAGACGTGTTATCCTGGGAAATAACGCCGTAAATCAGGATATTCGTTTGCGGCATTTCCTTAGCCAGCTCCAGCGCTTGTTTGTGCAAGGCGGTTTCAATCGCTTTGTTCTCGGTCTCAGGCGCGATATACATCACGAAAGGCGCGTCAACCGTTTCGTAAGTGATGTCGCTGCCAGCGCCCCAGACCTTCATCGTAGAAATGGTTTTGTAAAGCGGATTGCTCCCTGCAAACAAAACAATTAACAAGAGATTAAGGACGAGTAGAACGATGAGCAGCGTTTTCATAAAAGGCGGCAAAATCCCCTTCGCTTCCTCCGGAAACGCATGCTGCATGTTCATCGCATGTGCAGCCTTCTCCTCTTCGATGTCGCGAATCGCTCGATTCGCGGCGGAATAGAACGGCGATGGGTAGGTGCGAAGAACTTCTTTGTAATGAAAAATTGCTCGCTTAAAATTTCCTCTCCTTTGAAACTTTTGTCCGATCTTATAATGAGCTTCCGGTGAAGTAGCATCCAGATACCGGATCACCTTCTCATAGTACATAGGATCGGATGGTGAAATGAACAAGTTCTTGCGCAAATGAATGAGATTGTCATCGAGATGGTTACGAAATCGCTGGTTACGGCGTATCATTCGGCTCCTCTCCGTTCAATAAATTAGCTTGTCCATAATAGATGACTGATACGTTTAGTATCTCTGATACATAATGTATCATGTTACCTGCATGAAAACAACCCTTTTCTTGCTTCCTGAATGCACCAGCATGAACCTTTCCGATTTAGCAAAAGCTGAATTTCGGAGGTGATAAAGATGAGTGGGAGAAACAGCAAACCGAAAAACAACGGACCATCCGGCAGCCCTTCTCGCCTGGATCAATTTGGAGACAAGGCCGCCCAACAAGATAAACGTGAAATGAAAGAGCGCAATAACAAGTCATCATGCTAGTCTCCTAATAGGAAAAAGACGCCCCTTCCCGCGCGATTGCGGTTTAGAGCGTCTTTTCCTTTTAACCTTTGTATTAATGCGCCACTTGGTTGTAGGTCATGATCCAAATGGAACCGCCAACGATGGTCACGAGAATAATGAGACCAAAAATCAGCGTCATAATATTCCAACGCGCATTCTCGCCTTCCTTCACATGCATGAAGAAGAACAATTGTACGGCAAATTGCAGAATAGCCATGATGAGAATCAAAACCAGTGCTCCAGTCTTACTCATCATGTGGTTCATAACAACAGCCAGCGGAATGATGGTTAAGATGATGGAGAGCGCGAAGCCGATGATATAAGATTTTAACGACCCGTGTGCATGGTTATCGTGAGTTCCTGTATGGTGTTGGTGCCCGCTCATCTTACATCACCCCCATCAAATAAACGATTGTGAAGACAAAGATCCAAACGACATCAAGGAAATGCCAGTACAGAGAAATAATTTCCACTTTGCGCTTGGTCACAGCTGTAATGCCTCTGCGTCTAAGCTGCAGGATTAACCCGATCATCCAGATCAATCCCACTGAAACGTGAAGCCCGTGCGTCCCTACGAGTGCAAAGAAACCGGACAAGAAAGCACTTGTACTAATGGATGCTCCCTCGTGATTCACCATGGTAACGAATTCCGATACCTCAAGCCCGACGAAGGAAGCCCCTAGAATCACGGTAACAATTAGCCAGCCGATCAACTGCTTCATGTTGCCCTTGTTCATACCTAACACCGCTAAACCGCTAGTGAAGGAGCTCGTAAGCAAAATGAATGTCTCAGCTATGATACCCGGCATTTTGAAAAGCTCTTCCGGTGTAGGTCCCCCATTTGTATTCTGATGAAGAACCATATATGTGGCGAATAAAGATCCGAATAAAATGACATCCGTGATTAGAAAAATCCAGAATCCGAAGGTCTTGAGCGATTCGTGATCATGTTCATGGTCGTGTGCATGAGCGTGTTGCCCACCGTTCGCGGCTGCATGTGCCATTAGACTTTCGCTCCTTTCAATGCGGCTTCTGTACGTTTAATTTCGTCTACCGGAATGTAGTAGTCCGTGTCATAAGTAAATGAACGAGCTATCATACAAATTCCGACACCGATCAGCGCTGGAATCGTGAGCCACATCCAATCCCATACGAAACCAAATCCTGCGAAGAACCAAAATGCAGACTTCAAGAATGGAATAGCTGAATTTTTTGGCATATGAATCGGTTCATAAACGACTGGTGCCGCTGCTGCTGCTTTAGCTTGGGTACCTTGCTTCTGCTTTGTCTCCCACCATGCATCGATCGTAGACACTTGTGGAAGCACAGCAAAGTTGTAAATTGGCGCCGGTGAAGGAATCGACCACTCAAGCGTACGTCCATCCCACGGATCTCCAGTTACATCCGGCTCTCTGAACTTAATGGAGTGCGCAATCTGCCATACTTGGAAAAGGAACCCGATCCCCATCAAGAAACCGCCGATGGTGGATACCAAGTTGAGCGGTCCCCAGCCCATATCGAAGTCGTACGTATACGTACGGCGAGTCATACCATCTAAGCCTAAGAAATATTGCGGCATGAAACAAACATAGAAGCCAATGTTCCACAGCCAGAAAGCCCATTTGCCTAAGTGCTCGTTGAGTTTGAAGCCGAACATTTTCGGCCACCAGTAGTACAAGCCTGCGAAGTATCCGAAAGCTACACCGCCAATTAAAACTTGATGGAAATGCGCGATCAGGAAGTAACTGTTATGGAATTGGAAGTCAGCAGGTGCCACAGAAAGCAGGACCCCTGTCATACCCCCTACGACGAAACACGGTATGAACGCAATCGTCCACATCATCGGCGTCGAGAAACGAATTTTCCCTCTGAACATGGTGAATAACCAGTTAAACACTTTGACCCCGGTAGGAATCGCAATCAGCATCGTCGTAAGTGCGAAGAACGCATTTACATCCGCGCCTGAGCCCATCGTAAAGAAGTGATGCGCCCATGTGAAGAAGGACAATAAGCTAATGATGAACATAGCGAAAACCATGGATTTGTAACCAAACAATTTCTTCTTGGAGAACGTTGCAACAATTTCCGAGAAAATCCCGAAAGCTGGAAGGACAACAATGTAAACCTCAGGATGTCCCCACATCCAAATCAAGTTGATGTACATCATCGGATTTCCGCCGCCATCCAAGGTGAAGAAATGTGCGCCGAAGAAACGATCCAGGAACAACAACGCTAGAGTTACCGTTAGAATTGGGAAAGCAAAGATAATGGTGACGCAGCTGGAAAATACGGACCAAGTAAACATCGGCATTTTCATCAGAGTCATGCCTGGCGCACGCATTTTGATAATCGTTACGATAAAGTTAATCCCTGTAGCCAAACTACCGATACCTGAGATTTGAATCCCCCAAATATAGAAGTTCTGTCCGACGCCCGGGCTGTGGGAAAGCTCGGAAAGCGGCGGATAGCTAAGCCATCCTGCATCCGGTGATCCACCGATGACGAACGATACGTTGAACAACATCGCTCCCCAGAAGAACAACCAGAAACTGAGTGAGTTCAAGAAAGGATAAGCAACGTCCCTCGCTCCAATTTGTAGAGGAACAACGATATTAAATAAACCGAACATGAGCGGCATCGCCATGAACAAAATCATAATAACACCATGCGTTGTGAAAATTGCGTTATAGTGATCGGCTTGTAGAAACTGCATATTTGGCACTGCGAGCTGTACACGCATCAAAAGCGCGTCAACGCCGCCGCGGAAAAGCATAAGGATGGAACAAATGATGTACATGATTCCGATCCGTTTATGGTCAACGCTTGTTAACCACTCCCGCCAGAGCCAGCCCCATTTCCTGAAATAAGTCAGTACGAAAACCATAGCAATCATCGAGAGCCCGATACTTACCTGAGCGCCCAGAATAAGCGGGTCGCCCGTTACGAAAAACTCTGATGCGAACTCTTTAATACGATCCAACATGAGCATGACTTCCTTTCGTAAAAACTTCGTTCTATCATTTTGAACTATTCATTTGGCTATGATCCATTTGCTTATGGTCTTTCGCTTCACTTTTCTCTGACGTCGATGAAGTTTTCATCGCATCGTGATTGGTTTCAGAAGCGCCATGACCACTGTGAACGGATTGACCATTCGTATATTTCGTTACTACCTTCTGGAATAGTCCATCTGGAATAGCGGAGAAATACTGAACTTCTTTTAATTGACCAGGCTTCGCCAGTTCTTCATATCTTTCCATCGTAAGTTTGGTTGGCGATTGTTTGGTTTTTGCAACAAAGGCATCGAAATCCGCTTGGGACGTCGCATTCACGTCGAATGTCATATCGGCGAAATGGGATCCGCTGAAATTAGCTCCCGTTCCGAAATAATGACCAATCTCATCCGCCTGCAAGTACAAGGTCATTGCCATTCCTGACATCGTATAAATCTGACCGCCTAACTGCGGAACCCAGAATGAGTTCATCGGAGCATCGGAGGTCAGTTCAAACTTAATCGGTGTATCCTCAGGAATTTGCACATAGTTTAGTGTGCCAATCCCTAACTCCGGATAAGTGAACAGCCATTTCCAATCCAGCGATGTCACTTGGATCGTAATCGGAGCTTTCTCCGACTTAATCGGTTTGGATGGCTCCAAAGCGTACGTATATTTAACGGTGATTACAGCGAGTGCCGCAATCATGATAATCGGTATTGACCACCATACAGCTTCTAGCGTTGTATTGTGTGCCCAGTTCGGTTTATAAGAAGCTTTACTTCCTTCTCGATCCCGATACCGCCATACAATCCATGCCGTTAGTGCCAAAACCGGAACAAGAATGACCAAACACATAACCGTGGAGATGTACATCAAATCTTTTTGCGTCTCAGCAATCGGCCCTTTCGGATCCAATACCATTGCTTGATTGCTGCAGCCTGCCAATAACACGACGATGGCAATCATCATCAAAGGCAGCAGTGCTTGTACGAGTTTTCTCTTCTTCATCCAACTAACCTCCTAATCCACAATCTACAAAGTGCTGTTTCTCAGTATTTATTAACATGCGCTTTTTTATCTAATACTAAGATAACAAATTGCATTTAAAAGTACACAGGCGCTAGCAGGACTTAACAAATACGTCAAAGGATCGACGTTTTACTGTAAAACAAATGTCACACAACGTTTGTTGACTATTATGTAAAAGTATGAAAATCCATGAAAATCAAAAAAGCCCTTCAAGTTATTCACCTGAAAGGCTAAACTTATTCATGATTTTTGTCTCATTCGTCCTTCGACACGGCACGTGAATGAACCAGATGAATCGCTGTGCGAATCACATAAACGAACACACTACCTACCATGAATCCGATTCCAATCATTAACGTAGCATTGCGATCACTGAAATGATCCAAACTCAATAAGCTTAATACTAACCCTATGCCAAGCAAAGCCCATGCCGCGATTGTCATTAACTTCACTAATGGCACCACATCACGTTCACTGCGTTCATTACTTACGGTTACTGTTTTAACAGCCATCATCATCACTCCAAACTCAGAAGTAAAAATCTAATATAGTTATTATAACACAAAAAATAAAAAAATGTTCATATTTTATTCACACGTTGATCAAATTTTGGACAAAAATAAAAATTAGAACTTCACAGAATTAACTATTGACATTTATTTTAATATGTGTTATAATTAAATATTTTATTGACTTTTACGAACCTCTGTAGGTATGATAGTTTCATTCTTTACTATCACTTTGGAGGGATTAAGATGCAAATCGCAAACGGAATTCATATGTTGGAGCTGGAAGTTCTCATCATGGGACATACAAACGTTATTTATCCTATCCTATTGAGCGATAACGACGGTGCGGTACTCATCGATACCGGTTACCCTGGGAACTACCCTCTTATTTGTAAAGCATTCGAACACGCCTCTGTCCCACTTGAATATTTAAAAACGATTGTGATCTCTCATCAGGACATTGACCATATCGGGAGCTTGCCTACATTTTTATCTGAAATGCCACGCAAACTAACTGTACTTGCCAGCCAACTTGAAAAACCTTATATCGAAGGCGAGAAAATGTTGATTAAAATCACGCCGGAAGCCATTGAGCGCGCTGTCGCGAGTTTGCCTGCGGATGTTTCACCCGAGTGGCGGAAAGCTTTTCGAACGAATTTAGAAAATCCCCCTAAAGGCCAAGTCCATGGCATCTTGGAAGATGACCAGGTGCTTACGATCGCCGGTGGGCTTCAAGTCATTTTGACTCCGGGCCATACGCCAGGGCATTTAAGCTTTTATCACATACCAAGTAAAACATTGATTGCTGCGGATGCGTTGGTTGTTGCGGACGGACAGTTGATGGGTCCAATTCCTGCTTATTGCTATGACTATGAGTTGGCGAAGCAATCGGTTAAGAGATTTGCTAACTATGACATTGAAACCGTCATTTGTTATCACGGTGGGCTGTTTCATGATAATCCCAATGCGCGGATTGCTGAACTAATAACAGAGCTTTGAATGGCGATTAACTAGCTATTTCCCTTCTGAACGTTCTAAAATTAAAAAGCAGGCTGCCCCCAAAAGGCAACCTGCTTTCCATTATGTACGTCAAACTACTTTAATAGCGTGTATGCGCCGATTACCGGCAGCGGTTTGACTTGACCTTGAGCGGCTGCAACTATGCCTAGGATGGCGAAGATGAAAAGTGCCAGGTTGGCTAGCGGCAGCAGAATCCAACCGATTAACGGAATGATTCCCAAAACCACGTTCACGATGACGCAGCAGAGGAATAACGTTAGTCCTTGATTCGCGTGATACATAGCGAACTTCGAATCTTTAGCAGCAATCAGTGGAACGAAAAACAAGATATAAGCAATAATAGCCATTCCTTTATTACTTTGAATATCCGTGGAATCGTACATGGACAGCACCTCTTTTCTCAAAGTATACTATTCCATTATATTCGGACTTTTCCATCTATTCTATTGATTTTCACACAATTCAAAAAATATTTTCCGACCATATCCGCAAGAGTTCCACCTCACGGGCAGGGTCCATTCCGGCTGCACGGGTCACAGTCATAGAACAATTTTGATCCCATGCCAACGTATCTCGAACAATTTCAATCAATGGTCGTGTTGTCAAACCGTTTGCAAAAGCCTTCGTATTATCCAAGGAGAACATCCCGACCAGACTATCGCTTTGAATCCAAAGCGGCAGTTCCATCCATTCACCGACCCCATGTGCTACTAGGAACTCTTCCGGCACCCACGTACAGATAACTTCACGCTCAGCAGTTTGCGTACAAGCTTGAACAACCTCCTCCATTGTATAATCACTTCCGCTCGCATGCAGCGTGCCTACAATCTCTTGCTCCACTAGACGAATAATCCAAGCTGACAAGTCACGCACATCAATAAATTGCAGTTTTCGTTCTTTCGGCAAAGGCACTAGCACCTCACCCCCACGGTGAAAACGAGCTGGCCAATACGTAAAACGATCGGACACATCGTGGGGTCCGACAATGAGACCAGGACGAATAACAAGCGTATGGTTGGGGAATTCTTGCTGCACGGCTAGTTCGCAAAGGGCTTTCTTTGCCCCGTATTTCTGACCAGGATCCATCTGATCCGTCAGTTTTGCAACAGGTGCTGATTCATTAACATTCAGTTTTTTCAGATCATCGTAAACGGAAATCGTAGAGATGAACGTGTAGTGTTTCACTTGATTCTTTAGCTGCTTAGCCGCTGCTAAGACAGACTCAGGTTCATACCCGCTGGTATCAATCACCGCGTCCCAATCACGACCTTGCAGGAGGTCTAAATCGATATTCCGATCGCCAATAATATGCTGAACGTTTGGAAAGGCATTGGCATCATGCAAGCCGCGATGAAACAAGGTAACTTCATGCCCATGCGCTATTGCCGCTTCCGTCAGGGCTCGTCCAAGAAACTTAGTACCGCCAAGAATCAGTATTTTCATCAGTGTCCTCCCATTGTTATATTTTCTAATCGTAGCATTTCAGCCATTCCTTACGATCCCAATCGGACATGCGATAGCCAAGCAACCAATGCAGCTGCTTTATTTTGAATGAATCTGGAAATAAACTCAGCAATAAATTACGCAATTTTATCGTCATCGGGTTCTTCATTTGTACCATTCGGCCCATGCGTCTCGACTGCCGCACAACGCGATTAGCTCGCGGGATTCTAATCGCTTCATAGGACACGTAAGCACTTCTGATACTGGCAAACGATACATCTGCGGCTTCTTTCAGACACTTTGCAAGGACATAAGCATCCTCCATCGCCTGTGCTCCGCCCTGCCCCAAATTCGGCAGCATCGGGTGCGCCGCATCCCCAAGCAGGACCACTCTGCCCTTGCTCCAGGAAGAAAGCGGCTCTCGATCATAAATATCATGTTTAAGAATCGCTTGTTCGTCTGTCGCCATTACCACCTCTTCAATTGGAGGATGCCAGCCACTTAATTGCTGAAGGACGTGTTCTTTTTTTATCCGCACTTCTTGACCTTCAGGGGCATTAATCGCAACAAACCAATAGATTTGACCTTCACCCAACTGTGAAAATCCAAATCGCCGGCCGCTGCCCCAAGCTTCAAAACCTCCGCCAACCTCTAATGTGTATGCAGGGTCTACATAAGCAGCTACACCACGAAAAGCCGTAAATCCCGAATACGTCAGCGTGCCTGCCCCAAACAAGAGCCTCACAACATCAGAATGCAGCCCGTCTGCACCGATCAAAATATCGGCGTGGTCTTCCGTTCCATCCTCAAACCGAACGCTGACACCCTGCTCATTTTGTTCAAATGAGATCATCTTTTTCCGATCATGCAGCATGGTTTCATCCCTCAGAGACTCTGCCAAAATAGCCTGCAGTCTCGCACGATGAATAAGATAGCTATACGTTCCATAACGGGCTGCTTGTTTGGCTACCGGAACGGATGTGATGACTTTGCCATCCCAAGTGCGAATATCTGCCTGGCCAACTTTGGCACCTGCCTGCTTCACCTTATCGGCGACTCCAAGATCAGTCAAGACTTCCAATGCATTCGCGGCGATGACGATCCCTGCTCCGAATTCAGTTCGTGTTTCCTTTTTCTCATAAATAACTGCTTCCCATCCGATTTCTTGTAGAAATAAGGCTGTAGTGAGGCCGCCAATGCCTGCCCCAATAATAATCGCTTTCTTGCCAGGTGCAACAGACTCCATGCCACCCTCCCAAATCCAGTCATTTCCATCTACTTTATCATATTCCAAGAAAGAGAAATACTCCTTAATCCAAAGAGTAAGGAGTATTACGATCATGCATATGAATTGTCATTTAGTAATCAATTGGCAACTTTTTCTTGCTTCACTTCAATCAGTTCTAAGTTGGAGAAAAAAAGGCTTAGTTTTTGCATTTTTTCAGAGGCAGCCAATTTCGGCAGTGGAGGGCACATAGGTTTCCCGTTATAACATACGATAAATAACAAATTCATCACCATTCCTTTATGAATTTTTTGCGCAGCCTTCTTGTATTTTCCGACAAATAAAGCGAGACACCGTCAATATTCGATATGTATATGCAACTGCACGGGGCAATATGCTATCTTTTTCAAACCGTTCAACCTTGTATATAATTCGAAAGACCCCCTCTGGTTAGAGGGGGTCTTCATTATTAAACAATCGCTAATTCGGAAAGTTTAGCTCGTACGCGATTCACCAATTCTTGCGCATCCCCTGGACGGTTCACAACATCGACTTGGTCCATATCTACGATTAACACTTCAGAAGCGTGATAATGATTCATCACCCAGTCATCATACCCCGACCAAAGCTGTCGATAGTAGTCAACCAAGGATTGATCTTGCTCGAAGCTGCGTCCTCTTAATCCGATACGGTGCATCACGGTATCAAAGGATGCTTTGAGATAGACCATCAGATCAGGTGCCTTCTTGGGCAGCTCTGCAAGTTCAGACATCATATTGTCAGCAAGCCCTTCGTAGACATCGAATTCCAGTTGAGAGATTCGTCCAAGCTCCCTATTCACTTTTGCAAAGTACCAATCTTCGTAGATGCTTCTATCAAGTACATTTCGATTATGTACCAATGCTTGTTTAATCGCCTTAAATCTTGTATTCAGGAAGTGCAGTTGAAGCAGAAACGGATAACGCTTCTTCTCAATCTCTTCCGGAGATGACGTGTAAAACAGCGGCAGAATCGGATTATCATCTACACTTTCATAGAAAACACTTGAATTCAGCTCTTTTCCAAGCAAAGTGGATACTGATGTTTTACCGAGACCGATCATTCCCCCAACCACAATCACAGCCATTGACCCCTTTCTCCTTCTACCCAATCATAATTTACCTACTGTCAATTTTCGCAAAGCTTTCCTATTATACAAGGAATTCAAAGTCCTGCAAACATTATTTTTACCTTCATCTCTCGATATCGTCCATTTGTGGACCACCACAAAAAATGTTCTTATGTTTTCGTGATTGTTTAATTGTTCATACTGTCACTAATAATAAGTGCAAGTTCATAAAAAAATAAGACAGAGGTGTGTCGATGATTTACGGAACCAAACTACTGGATACAGATATAGAGCTTTTTATTGCAGCCTTGACCAAAACACCTGTCTACGTTTGGTCGTTAGATCCTTTAGGCGTTTATTATCAAGTCAGCTCAGGGATTATTGTCAAATATACGCCTGATGAAGTGAGAATCCACAATGAGCAAGACGCATCGATTTCAAAATGGTATTCCCGTGAATCCAATGAATTCAGCATCAGTTTCTAACTTACGAAAAAAACCGCCCTTCTCCATAAGTGGAAAGACGGTTTTTTCACGCGAATTCAGTTCCATTCCATGATGTTTTGTCCACTTGTCAACGTAGGTAAACACACATCAATGACCGTTCCTTCTCCTAAATGGCTCTGGATGGTCATTGTCCCTTTATGAGCCTCGACAATTTTAAAACACATCATCAACCCGAGACCTGTCCCCTTTTCCTTCGTCGTGTAAAATGGTTCCCCTAATTGCTTTAATCGATCATCCGGAATGCCACAGCCGTTGTCTTCTGTCCGAACCCTGATCCATTCATCACCTTGCAGGGACACCGTCAGTTTGATTTGCCCATCCTTCGCAATGGCTTCCATCGCATTTTTAACCAAATTAATGAACAATTGCTTCAAATGCATTTCTGAACAAACAAGCTGTGTGCTCTCCGTTTCAAACTCCAAGACAAGCTCTACATCGCATAACACAGCCTGCGTCTCGAGTAGTGCAGTAACCGATTGAAGAATATCCTTCAGATCGCTTTTTTTGTAATGAATCGCCTCCGGCTTAGCAATCACAAGAAATTCACTGACAATAAAATTGATTCGATCTAATTCGGAGAGCATGATGTCAAAATAGTGCTGCTTCCCCTTTACATCATTCTGCAGCAGCTGCAAGAAGCCGCGAAGTGAAGTAAGGGGGTTTCTAATTTCGTGTGCTAACCCTGCGGCTAATTGTCCTGCGACAGATAGCTTATCCGATTTACGTAACAATTCCTCCGTTCGATTGCGTTCTGTTATGTCCCTTGAGATGCCGGCAAAGCCTATAATCTCGCCTTTTTCATTTTTGATCGGCGTTTTCGTCACGCTCACATGTACAAGCTGTCCATCCTTCCGCAGTCTGACGGTCTCAAGCCCTGAAATCTGCTTGCCAGCCTTCAGCATGTCATAGATTTCTTTGCGCTGTTCCTCCAAGAAATCAGGGTAAATCGGCAGCGGCTTATTCAACAATTCATCTTGGTGCCAACCAAATATTTGCTCGTAAGCCCCATTGACAGAAATAACTCTAGCACGTAAGTCAAGCACACAAATGGCATCTGTCGTATTGTTGATGAACGATTCAAGAAGATCCTTGGTCTCTCTAAGCTCAGTTTCCATGCGTTTTCGTTCCGTAATATCCACACAGGATCCGATAACTTCGACGACGCGGCCATTTTCAAAAATCGGTCGCAAGGAAGTTAAGTAAGTAATGCCACGAAAAGTCGCTTCATACATGACATTTTCCTCACCGTTCCACGCCCTGCGGTAAAACGAATCCATATTAACAGCCATAGAATAAGGCCAAATCTCAAAGAGATGATTGCCTAGAATATTAGAAGGTTGGAATCCCAATCGATAGAGAAGTTCGCCGTCGCAAAGCGTATGAATGAACTTCCCTTGCATTTGTCTGAACTTCATCGTCATGCCTTGCTGTCTACGCACAGTATCGTGTAGATCTTGTTGAGCAACTCGCAAGGATTCGCGATCTTTGTTATGCTGGGTAATGTCTCTGGCAATCACATAAATCCCTTCATTCATGCCATCAACGATGATGGGCACGTTTTTCAAGCCTAACTCAATCTGCTCACCGTTTTTATGTTTAACTCGAAGCATGTAATTATCGGACTTAGAAACGATGCTATCGATCCAATTATTGGCTTGATGTTCCTGCTTCCATAGGTAGTTAATGGATTGACCTACCATTTCTCGCTCCGTGTACCCCAAAATCCTTTCCATGGCGGGATTAAGACTTCTAATCGTCCCTTTGAGATCACAAGTGAGAATTCCGGCAGGATTATGCTCGATTAATGATTTGTACCTCTGCTCACTCTCTGCAAGCTTTCGTTCCATTTCCGTTTTCTGTGAAAGATAATTGATTTGGGACATATAATAAAACGGCTCATTCTGTGAATCCCTCATTAAAGAGATCCTGAATTCCACCCAAGCGATGCTCCCATCTTTGCGAATCAATTTTTTCTCAAGTTGATAGAAGCTTGTATCTCCAGAGAGCATTTGCTCGAAATAAGCTTCTAATTCCTCGGCTTCATCCTGTGAAAATATCGCATGTAGTTCCCTATTTATTAACTCTTCCTCCGCATATCCGGTTAAGGTACATAAACTAGTATTTACTCTTATCCATAACCCGTTCAGCGAAATAATGGCGATACCCATCGTGGTGAATTCGAAAACTGCGGCAAAAGACGGCTCTGTGCTCGAAAGCAAACCCTGAATATTGTCAGGATCTGCACGGTTTGAACGATCCTGCGGATTATTGACCCTATTCATACGTTATCTCCTATCATAGATATGCATTGGATGACTTTCAGTACCGATCGTTTTTTGAATTCGACAACTTGCATATTATTCCTTCTTTAGAAGTCGTTGGAACATAAATAGTTCGCGATATGTGACCTTGAGCGTAATTGTTATGCTAGAATGTAAAAGGGTCTCACTATATTTTAACGAGTAGCACGAAGGAGGAATCACAACTTGCCAAACATCTGGACTCATCTCATATTCGGCCAAGAATTGATGGCGCAACTGGGTCATGATCAAATGCTGAATGACAGACAAATGAGACAAGTTTTCTCCCTTGGCTGTCAAGGGCCGGATTTCTTGTTCTATCATCATTTCTTGCCTTGGAAAAAGGATAAAACACTAAATAAATTAGGAAGTCTAATGCATACGAAAAATTGCGGTCCCTTCCTGGTGGATTTACTACGTCAGGTGCAAGGCCGCGGTCTGTATAATCCGGCTGTTGTTTATGTGCTTGGATTCATCACGCATCATATTTTAGACCGTAACATGCATCCATATGTTTTCTATAAATCAGGTTTCAAAAAATGGGATCACCAACGATTTGAAATCATTATGGATACACTTATCGTCAAACACAAACGTGGAATTCAGACATGGAAAACACCGGTTTGGAAAGAAATTTATGTGGGTGAAAAGCTGCCGCTTGGCGTTGTACCTGCTCTAATCCAAGCAACGGCTAACAACTACCCGGACATGACTACGAACATAACGGAGAAAGATTGGAACGATGCATACTTCGATATGATAAAAGCGCAGCGTCTTTTTCACGATCCTAAAGGAATCAAGAGGTTATTAACCCTCGGTAAAATTTCGCCGCTGGTTTATAAAAAACGTGTGGCTCCGCTTGACTATTTAAACGAAGCCCACACCGTTTGGAACTGTCCGACATCGCTTGAAGAGACCTATACGCATAGCATCTGGGACTTATGGAATATAGCTATGGCAGATGGCGAAATCGTCCTCCAAGCGGCAATTCAAGTTTTACTTAGAGGTTCGTCTGACGACCTGCAAGCCTTTACTGCCGTTCTAGGCAACCGCTCTTACGAAACCGGGAAAGATTGTGACAGCGGTCTGGAAATAACGTATGTGAAGCCAATGCTTTAAAGGTTCAAATCGTCGACTTGGTCCAACCAATTCTCAATTTGGCCGATTACAGAAGCTACGCAGCCATCATGGAAAGGCGAGATCAAGTTCGCAACTTGAACAAGTTCCGTGAAGCTTTGGCTTCCTCCTTGCTGACATAATCTTAAATAATCTTCCCAGGCTTGCTCCGGATTTTCATTAGCCCGTTTCCAGAACTGAAATGCACATACCTGCGCGAGCGTGTAGTCGATGTAGTAGAACGGGCTTTTGTAAATGTGCGGCTGCTGCTGCCAGAAGCCTCCTCTTTCCAAAAAGTCGTTATCCTCGTAAACACGATGTGGTAAATATTTCCGTTCAATCTCGCGCCAAACGAGTTTGCGTTCCGCTGGCGTCAGCTCCGGCTGCTCATAAATGCGGTGTTGGAATTCATCAACCGCTACGCCATAAGGAATAAACAACAACGATTCGCTCAAATGTTTAAATTTATATTTATCCGTTTCTTCTTCGAAAAATAGCGACATCCAAGGCCAAGCGAGAAACTCCATGCTCATAGAATGGATTTCACAAGCCTCCAAAGTTGGAAAAACATATTCAGGCACTTGGAACTCTCTGGAGCTATAACCTTGGAAGGCATGGCCAACTTCATGTGTTAAGACATCGATATCTCCTGATGTACCGTTAAAATTAGAGAAAATAAATGGTGCTTGGTATGTACTAATATAAGAGCAATAGCCCCCAACTCGTTTCCCCTTCTTAGCCACCAGATCCATCAAACCATTTTCGATCATAAACGTGAAAAATTCATTCGTTTCCGGCGACAACTCCGCATACATCTTCTGTGCTTGCTCGACAATCCAATCGGCATTCCCTTTGGGTGTCGCATTTCCTGACGGGAAGCCGAACTTATCATCGTAGTAATGAAGGGCATCTACGCCGATTCTAGCTTTCTGCCGTTCCTTCAATTTCGTAGCAGCAGGTACAATATGCTCCAATACTTGATTGCGGAATGCTTCCACATCCTTGGCATTATAATCGGAGCGGTTCATGCGCGCATAAGCCAATTCTACAAAATTGCTGTAACCAAGCTTCTTAGCAATTGTCGTACGAACCTTTACCAGCTGATCATAGAGGTCATCCAACTTCTCTTCATTTTCGATAAAAAAGTTATATTTTACATCATTCGATTCTTTGCGAACATTTCGGTCTGTTGATAATTGAAAAGGGATCAGCTGTGATAAATTTCGTTCTTCTCCTGCATAAACCAACTTCGCCGAAGCAAGCAGCTTGGAATATTCGCTGGCCAGTTTATTTTCTTGGACGAGGTCTTCAACGATTTCCGGCGAGAAGGTTTTGAGCGATAAGGATGCAATTCTGAATAATTGTTTACCCCATTTGGCTTCCAGTTCAGCACGATAGGACGAACCGATCAACGCTTTGTAGAATTCTGTGATTGAGCCTTGATATAAAGGTTCAATTTCATCTAAATATTCTTGTTCCGCTTTATAAAATTCATCCGTCGTATCCACGGTGTGCCGAATTCGTGCAATAGATTCCATAGACTCTTGCTCACTCCGAAGCTTTACGATAGCTTCCATCGCTTGGTCCTGCTCCTCAAAAGAAGCTGCTTGCTTAAACTGTTCTAAAAGCTCTTTAAACGCCGCTTCAAATGTACTAAATTCGGGTCTTACATAAGTAAAGTCTTGAAATTTCATTGACTTCTCTCCCTCGCATTTTTTTCAATGTAACGGCTACGTCTTCATTATCCCTCATAAATTGGGGATTTGCCAATTAATTTCCTGACTCCCTAGCTCCTTAAGAAGCTTATTAACCTGCGAAAATGGCTTGCTGCCAAAAAATCCGCGATAAGAAGAAAGCGGACTCGGATGAACAGATTTTAGAATAAAGTGCCGATTTGTATGAATGAGCCGCTCCTTGGCTTGGGCATGACTTCCCAATAGGACAAAAATAACTGGCTGCTCCCGTGTATTCAGTGCCTCAATCACTTTGTCTGTAAAACGCTCCCATCCCTTCCCTTTATGGGAATTAGGTGTGTCTTCGCGAACGGTTAACACCGTATTTAGGAGAAGTACGCCTTGCTCGGCCCATTTCACTAAATAACCGTTATTGGGAATAAAGCAGCCCAGATCGGACTGCAATTCTTTGTACATATTTTGTAAGGACGGCGGTGGTGTGATGCCCGGTTTAACGGAAAAACTGAGGCCATGCGCTTGGCCTCTTCCGTGATAAGGATCTTGTCCCAATATGACAACTTTCGTAGCTTCGTAGGAGGTTAAATGCAAAGCATTCAAAACTTCATCTTGTTCGGGATAGATGGTATTGTCTCGGAATTCATCATTCAGAAACTCACATAATGCTTGGAAATAAGGCTCTTCAAATTCAGAGCCTACTACCTTAGCCCAATCGTTCGTTAAATCAAACACTTTTTTGATCCCCCATTACTCTGTTTCCGTTCCGAGCTCTCCCGTATCGATATTTTTCAGTACAATACGTCCGTCTGTGGCTGTTCCATCTGGAAGCACTAGCTTTAGTTTCGTCGTTTTCCCTTTTTGAACAAGTGCTTGCACCTGTGTATCGGTCAAATTCCGGCCAAAACTTTCCTTCCAAATGACAAACTTGCAGCCTTCCTTATAATGAGAGCACCCATACCCTTTGCGCCCCATAAAAAGAGAGCCTCCGCAACCTGGTCGTGGACAAGCGGCCAAGAATGAGTTGGCACCATCCGAAGGGCTGCTGCTGGAATCCGCCGATTTCTTGGATGCTGTTTTCGCCTTGGCGCTGCCTGAAGGGGCAGATGACTTCGCACGTGTCGCAGATCCTCTCTTATTCCCCGCTGGAGCAGGCGTTTCACCTTCGAAGGCTGTTTTGGAAGCTCTAGGCTGTACGCGTACTTTGTCGACGATTAAGGTCGCAAACCTTTTGACATTGTGCATAAACTGCTCGTCCGACGCTGTGCCGCGGGAGATCTCATTCAGCCTGCGCTCCCATTGGCCCGTCATTTCGGGAGATGTAAGCAGCTCGATGCCGGCACCGCGAATTAATTCGACGGCCATTCTGCCCTTCTGGGTAAGGACAATCTTTTTGCCCTGCATGTCGATATAGCCTACCTTCTTCAACCGTTCAATCGTTGCTGCGCGTGTTGCCGGCGTCCCGAGCCCGGAATCTTTCATCGCATCGCGAAGCTCTTCGTCCTCAATTTGCTTGCCTGCGCTTTCCATCGCTTTAAGTAGTGTACCTTCGTTGAAATGCTTTGGCGGCTGAGTATCTTTCTCTTTGACGACGGCATCGCTGCAAATAACTTGACCTTGCGCATCGATGGAGAAAGGTTCGCTGACTTCAACCTCTTCGTCTTCTTCCTCTTCCTTCTCTTTGCCTTTGGAGCTTTTGGGCTTTTCTTTTTTCTGATCGGCATAAATGACCTTCCAGCCCAAATGGAGAAGTTCTTTCACCGTCGTCTTGAACATCTCTTGTTCGACCTCGGTCATCACCGTGTGAACCTTATATTCGGCAGGCGGATAAAATTGCGATAAAAAACGTCTCACGATCAAATCGTACAATTTCTGCTCATCCGGCGTGAGTCCAGATGCCTTACGATTCGTCGGCAGAATCGCGTGATGATCTTCCACCTTGGACGGGTTGCAAATATTTTTATTGTTTTTGTGCACCAGATTGCGGTTAGCTCCCTGCACAAGGTCATGATACGCGGTACCCTGCAAAGCCGATAAGGACTTATGCATTTCCGGAATATTTTGCTCCGTGACATAGTTGGAATTCGTTCTGGGATACGAAATGACCTTATGTTTCTCATAAAGAGACTGCGCGGTATCGAGCGTTTTCTTGGCCGAAAAAGCGTATTTCCCATTCGCCTCGCGCTGCAGCAGCGTTAAATCATACAATTTAAAGGGGTATTCCTTCGTTTCCTTTAATTCATAGGAAATAATGCGTGCCGGTTTCCCCTTCACCTTGGCCGCTAATGCCTCCACTTTCGGTTGGTCTGTTAAGCGTTCGCCCTGCCACATGCCTCTGTATGTGGTATCGCCTTGTGTGAAATAGCCCTCCAGCTCATAAAACTTGAGTGAGGAAAAGGCTTCAATTTGTTTCTGACGATCATAAATGAGCGCAAGGACCGGCGTTTGAACGCGACCTACGGAAAGCAGGACATTATGCTTTGTTGTAAAAGCACGCGAGCCATTCATGCCGATTAACCAATCGGCTTCACTTCGGGAACGTGCGGCTCGGGTCAGATTCTCATATTCGGATCCGTCTTTCAACGTTGCAAAACCATTGCGAATCGTTTCCGACGTTAAGTCCGAAATCCAGAGACGCTTCACCGGCTGTTTCAGCCCTAAGTGCCGCTGAATCAAAGAGAAAATATGCTGCCCCTCTCGCCCGGCATCGCAGGCATTGACGAGTTGATCACACTTTTTCGCAAGTTCAGCAATAACCTTCAGTTGATCATATGTCCGCGGATTAGGAATCAGCTTAAACTCATCAGGAATGATCGGCAGATGGCTTATGTTCCATTTTTTATATTTCTCATCATATTGATCGGGTTCAGCCAACTCGATTAAGTGTCCGATCGCCCAGGTGATAATGTACTGCTCACCCTCCAGGTAGGACCTAAGATTTTTGGCTTTAGGTTCTATTGCGGCGGCTATATTTCGCCCCATGTCCGGTTTTTCCGCAATAATAAGTGTCTTCAAAAGAGTATCGCTCCTTACTCATTCTTTCTAAATGGATCTCATCTATCGACTCAGTGTATCCCACTTTATAAGTGTCTGCAATATGGCAAAGGTTCAATTTATGATTTTTACAGTACAGTAAGATGTCCTTTTATCTCATGATCAGCTTAGACGAATGATATTAATGGTCGCTCCCGGAGGCGATAAGACAACCGTCGCAACCAATCCGAACATTTGGAGAATAATGGTTGATCCAGCAGTAACTGTAGTAATAAAATCTCCTAAATAAGCTGTCGTTGCAACCGCAGGTGATGTCACAGACGCTGGAATAGCTACGCCCTTGAGAAGCCTAAAGTTGCTAATGTATATACCAGAAAACTTCTTTTATCGAACATTTATTTTAGTACTAGTTAATTCCAATTTGTTCAAAATATTTTTGGTTATGGATAACGGAAGGGTGAGTAGGATTGTAGGAGTAGGAGATATCATGATGAAATTTCGCCTTATCCACCTTGCCGATCCGGTCGTAACATAAACAAAGCTGAACATGCGGCAGCCACGTCCAGGACGAGTGATCCATAAAGCCCATCGATTCCTTTGGCTTGGTAAACTGTGTTGCGATCTCATACCAATAGATCGCTTGCAAATAATCTTGCTCCCCCAGAAAAATAGACCCGATTCGGCAGCAGCAATCTGCGCGAGGCGTATCAAATTCAAAGGCCCTGAACAAAGCCATAAGCTGTTCATCTCTCTTACCTAAATGGCTGTAGCAGGTTGCCAAATGAAGGGAAGCAGCAATTTTATCTTCCAACCAACCGTCTGGCGATTGAAGAAAATCTTCATAATAGTTCACAGCTTCCTCATAATAGCCATGTTCTCTGCATTCATTCGCATAATAAAATTGATCTCGTAAACTTAACGTCTCTCCTCCGGCAAGTTTCTTTCGATATATTTGTAAATTGCGATCCGTATGCAGCTTATCTTTCCGGTGTGTGACTGCAATTTCACTGTGAATCACAGATCCACTTGCTGCTAAATATTCATGCACAGCGCCAATCCATTGAAACTGGCAATCTCGGCGAACTAGCCGGTTTCTGCGCAGACTGTACGTCACATTCTGATTCTCATCAAAGCTAAGATTATAATTCATCGTCACGCGATCCACAACCGGCTCCAGCGTCCGAATCAACTCGAGAAATAGCAACCGGTCTTTCTCTGTCAACGTATCATCAGCGTCCAACCATAGAATGTACTGCTGCGTCGCTTGGGAAAAAGCAAAGTTCCTGGCTGCGGCGAAGTCATCCACCCATTCAAAATCATAAATTCGATCAGTATACCTTGCAGCAACTTCCTTTGTTCTGTCCGTTGAGCCCGTATCAACAATAATGATTTCATTCGCAATCCCTCGAACGGAATGGAGACATATCGGAAGCGCGTTTTCTTCATTTTTAACAATGAGACATAAACTGATTGTGATCTTGCGCTCATCGGCGTTTACCCCATTGCTGCCTTGTTTATAGGCATCAACACCGGCCAATTCTGACTTGCGATAAATATGATAGGCTGGGTAATGGGTGTCCACGTAGAGTGAGAAGCCCATAGCGCGTGCGCGAATGCAAAAGTGCCGGTCTTCTCCCCAGAATGATAGATTGGGAATTTCGGCAAACCGTACACCGGCTTGAATGGCTTTGCGGCTGATCAAGGTGCACGCCCCAAGCCCGCCAACCTCATAAATACCCGGTATTCTCAGTTGAGCGAAGAACTGCCAAGTCCGCCTCGCCGACTCCTCGTCGGATAAAGATTCCTGTCTGCTTTTGTGGTACAGGGTATACTGGTCGCTCAGCCAAACTTGGGGCATTTCCATCGTATCCGGCTGCCATTTCGTCCAAAAAATGTTGGCAACAATCGCTTTGTTCGCCGACACAAGCTGCTCAAGCGTGTGCGGGTGTAAAATGAGATCGGAGTCAATCAGAAATACATAATCGAATTTCTTTTCCAAAGCATAAGAAAGGATAGCATCCTTCATTTTGGCTACTTTCCAAATCGTATCCTCCGGCCAATAATGAGTGAATTCATCCTTCTCATAGGCTGCGGCATGTTTCTCTTCATTATGAATGACAGTCCGACCATAGTTTGCTTGAAAATCAAGCAGTAATTGCTGTGAAGCTTTTGCCTCGTTATCGTCCACGAATAAATAGTTCACGATTAAGTTATTGCGCTCAAGTTCGGCGAGTGAAGTGAGAAAAGGAGTAAGAATTTCAGGTGTTTGGCGAATGGGGCTTCCAATCAGCACACGTTTTTTAGGACTCAAAGTGCCTTCTCCTCTCGGCGGAGATTAGCAAAATAAATTTTATTATGCAAAATGCTCGGATGAGTCGGATTGTAGACGTAGGCGATCTCATTATGCAGCTCCGCTTTCTGCTTCTGTCCCATTCGGTCATAGCACAAGCAGAGGTGAAGGTGCGGCATCCACGTCCAAGCCGCATGATCAACCATACCTACATAGTCGGTTGGCTCTCCTAACGATGTTGCTTTCTGAAACCAATAGATGGCAAGTTCCAGCCGATTGTCGTCGTAGAAAAAGTTCCCCACCCGACAACACATCTCCGCTCTTGGCTTCCCGTAAAGCAAGGTTCTAAACCAAGCTCTCAGCTGCATCTGCCTATTCGCCAGATTGCCGTAACAATCTCCCATCTTCAGGCAAGCGGCAAAACAATCCTCACGCCATCCCTGTTTGGTAGCAAGAAAGCGTTCGTAATACGTAACAGCTTTGTCATTAAGACCATGATCTTTGAGCTCATTAGCATAGTAGTACAAATCTCGTGGGGAAAAGGATTCATTCGCAGACTCGCGTTTTTGATATATCCGCAAATTCCGGTCGGTATACGCCTTATCCTTCTTATGGGTAACGGCAATTTCCGACTGAATTACGTTACCGCTGACGATCAGCACTTCATGAACGGGACCTTCCCAACGAAACCCGGCTGCCCGCCTGACTAAACGGTTGCGTTTAAGGCTCGTTGTTACGTTATGATCGGCATCAAATGCTAAGTGATACGGCATCATCACACTGTCAACGGAAGGATCCAAGTCCTCTTTAAGCGCTATGAATTTCAGCCGGTCTGCTTCTTCAAACTCGTCATCCGCATCCAACCATAAGAGATAGTCCTTAGTCGCTTTAGAAAAAGCAAAGTTTCTGGCCTCAGCAAAATGATCATTCCATGTCAAATCATAGATAAGTTCCGTAAAAGAGGAAGCTATCTCCTTGGTCCTATCCGTAGAACCGGTGTCTATGATAATGATTTCATCCGCTACTTCTCTTACAGAGTGAAGACAGCGGTGAAGGGACTGCTCCTCATTTTTGACAATCATGCATAAACTAATCGTTATCAATTGGCTATTCCTCCCAAGTTACAAGGTTGGGATGTTCATCTAGAATGGAATCATACTGCTCTCTCCAGCCGTATTGGGCGTTCGGATCAAGTCGCATATACCGCTCATATTTCTCGATCCTATCTTCCGGTTTCGCCCATCCGAAGTGCTTGATTCTGGCAGTGTGGCATAAATAGGAAAAATGGTTGATCGTGGCTGGGAAGCGGCCGCAGTGCTGAGGCGTCTCTTTCCAGAGATATGGAAAATCCGGTTTATACCGGATCAGGAAAGGACGGTAGTAGTGATGGGCACTCCAATAAGCATCATCCCGATAACTGGTTTCGCTCCACATATCATACAGCCGAAAATAGATGGCATCCTGTTCACAGTGACTCAGCAAGTCACGCACTTGATTGGCAAATTGATCCTCCAGGAGCTCATCTCCATCCAGATTCAGGATCCATTCCGGATTGGTTTGCACTGTCGCTTCCCATTGCTGCTTTCTTAGCTGCACCTCATTGGCAAAACGCGATTCAGGATTGCGAATCAACTGCAGAGGAATGCCGGACAGAAGCTCTTCACAAATCTCTGAAGTATCGTCGGTACTTCCGTCATCAATGATGACTGCTTCATCAATCCAGTTGCGATGCTGGAGTAATGCCTTGCGCAAATAGCGGTGGCTTTCGTTTTTTACAACCATGGAAAGTGTTAATTTACTCATGGTGCACCCCCGCAACGCAAAAGATTTCATGCCCGTGCCAGTTGGACTGAAGTCCAACCATCATCCTCGTCTTATCCTTCTCAGACATACCGGGAATCGCCACCGGATGGATGCGCAAATCATACTCAAGCCTCGTTGGCTCCTCTCTGGAAAATAAGGAGATGATCTCAAATCCACCTAAGGCCGTTAGCTGCTCTATATGTTTTTTTGCATAATGAATCAGATGGTCTTCTTCTATAAATAGCGGTGAAGAAGCTCCTTGCAGCACATTGGTCAGCGAGTGTTGATTAGGCACACTGAACAGCACTCTCCCTCCCGGTGCTAATAAAGAATGTACTTGCTTCATAAATGAAATTGGAGACGGAATGTGCTCTAGGACATGCCAGAAAACAATCGCATCAAACTTTTCTTCCTTTTCAAAAAGACTCGAATCCCATATCTCATTCCGGAGTTCCAGCCCATAACGCTCTTTCGCGTATTCGCACGCATCGGCTGACGGCTCAAGTCCTTGCACTTGCCATCCTGTTTCCCTGGCTAACCATAGAAATTCTCCGGTTCCAGAGCCAACTTCAAGCAATTTCCCTTTTTTGTTAAAAAACATATCAAGCAGCAATACGCTGAAAGAAGCATGCTCTTTAAATGTATTCGTGGCATAAATATCTCTCATCGCCACCCATGTCCGATCATATATATCCTTAATTAGTTGCTCCGGCACAACTTTATCGACTTGCAGCTGATAAATGAGCTGACAGGACTCGCACATTACTAAAGTAAATTTTTCATAAGTATGGAAAATAATGCTTTCATTTGCTTGGCAAAGCGGACATGGCTGCATGTGATCATCCCTTCTTTCATGTAATTGAAGGTGTGCGCATATCAATGGCCATAAGTGAATAAACCGGAGGTGCCTTTGGATGAGCCGCCCAACAGTTTCGCTGTGCATGATTGTGAGAGACGAAGAACGCCTAATTGAAGCCTGTTTACGAAGTGTCCAAGATTGGGTGGATGAAATGATCGTCGTGGACACGGGTTCATTGGACAACACCGCGCAGATTGCCCGTTCCATGGGGGCTTCTGTCCTTGCCTACGAATGGAATAACCATTTTGCAGATGCCAGGAATTATGGGCTGCAGCATGCAAAGTCAGATTGGATCCTTTATTTGGATGCCGATGAGGAGCTATCGCCTCTAGGTGATTTCGATTTGCATAAGGTGCTACAAGAGACACAAGCCTCTGTCTTATCCCTCCATTTAGTCAATTATATTGGCGAAACGCCAAATGAAGACGAAGCATTTCATATTGCTCATCCACGTTTTTTTCGCAATCACATCGGGCTGAAGTTTAAATATGCCATCCATGAAACACTGAATATCGACGATATTTTCCTTGATCGCGACACGACGGACATCTTGGGAACGATACCTCTCAAATTATTTCACCGCGGATATATGGAGCCAATTACGATTCAGAAAAACAAGTTTGCCCGCAATATGACCCTGCTGCAGCAGGAAGCAAGCACTCCAGCGGCAACTTCTAATCCATGGATTGAATACCACATAGCCAGCGAGTACTATCGCGTGCATCAATATGACAAAGCATTTGAGTATGTGAATCTATCCATCGTCCGCTTCATTCAATCAGGTAAAATGCCCCCTTCTATGCTGTATAAACTGAAATATGCCATCCTCTTTAACACAGGGAGCATCGATGGCGCCTGGCCCGGTATTGAGAAAGCCATTGCCTTGTATCCCGATTATGTCGATCTTCATTTCTATAAAGGTGTCATTTGCTATTTGAAGGGGTGGTACGCTGCGGCAATTGACGTTTTTCGGCATTGCATTGAGTCGGGGGACATGACAGGGCAACATCTGATCTTGCGAGGTACAGGCAGCTTTCATGCCTATTATTATTTAGGTTTATGCTGGGAAAAATTAGGAAATAACCTAGAGGCAATAAACGCCTATGAAAAGGCCTACGAGCTGTCCCCGACCTATACCATTGCCGGCGATGCGCTTAACAGGCTGAAGGAAATCGAAACCTAGTATCTTCAGAAAACGGATGCAGCCAGCTCGAAAAACACTCTCGGCCTCCCGGGAATGTCATTTCGTGCTGTCATTTTTTCAACAAAAATTTCGCGTACTTTATCGGAGTTTCATAGGTTTTATAAAAAGTTGCCGTCATTTTCGCTTTTCTGAAGGAATAACGCTGATCTCTTCCGTTCACTTCAATTAACTTGATGACTCCGCTTTGATCCACACCGACATCAAGCCCAAGATCAGCCATGTGAGGCAGGCTACTGCCTAGATGCCTCGCTATCGCTAACGATGCTTGATGTATTTCCTCCGTCATGTATGCGGCATTAAACCCGCTCAACTTAAAAAGCTCCTCGCAGCGCTTCACTTGGCCCCCTTTCGCTACATTGGTCACATGACGGCCTCTAGCCGCGACTTTGCCCACGATGCCTGTGATCTGCCATTGTCCGCTCTCACTTCGCTGCACAGACACCCTGATGTCATATGGCCTGCCTTTGTAAGTCGCTAAGGGTATGGTTTCTTGAATCATATACGATTGATTGCGAACTTTTTTATTTATTAAAAGTATGGCCCGCTTCCGGGATACAAGCTTAGGTTTGCTGAAAACACCATGTAGTTTCCAAGCTCCGCCCGCTTGCTTGGATGCTTTCATGATGCCATTCCCTACACTGCTGTTCGTTGGTTTAATAAAGAGTGAAGTATACTTGGACATAGCCGACTCCAACTGTTTGCGTGTGTATTTCGTAGACTCCGGCAAATACTTGCGGAGATGTGCATTCTTATGAATAAGATGATGAATGAGATGTTTGTCATAGCGATTCTGCCTATTAAATACGTAGCTATAGCGTGATAGCTCGTTTAATTTTTTTTTCAAATATGGCGTTAAGGTTATCGCACGGTTATGTGTAACACGAGGAATATTCTTCCGGACAAGCTTGTATTTATGATTGGAGTAAAAATAACCCAGTGCTGATTTCCTGTTCACATACCTCAAACACATATAGAAAGGCTTGATTCCGCACTTGTTGCCTGCTCGATCATACAACGCTATACGTTCGTTCCCGGTTCTTCCCTTTGCAATCCCCATATACGTTTTTAAATCAAGTAAGACACCTACTGTCGTTCGCACCTAAACACCACCACCATTCGCAAATAAGAACATTGTCAGTGTATGTCTCTCTGTTAGCGAGTAACACGGTAAATACCTAAGTGCGAACGAAAAGCATGAAGGAATTATTTAACATTCGTCGAATGTAGACGAAGTGGAGCAAGACGTGCACACGCTAGTCCGGGATTAAGCTTTGCTCTCATAGAAATAATGCTGCGCCAGAATACGATCGCTCAATTCGATAATACCATAGGAATATTGAGGTTGCCTTCTCTTATCCGTTGGTGAACCCGGGTTGAACATCACGATCCCGTCGACGGTTTGATGATAAGGAATATGCGAATGCCCGAAAATGACGATGTCCGGCTGCTCTTCCCGGAATGCTTCCCGGGCTCTTTCCTCTGTTGTCTTACGGAAGCCGTCACCGTGAATAAGGCCGATTCGATACTTCCCGGCGGTAACGATTTTTTTCAAACCAAACCGCTCTATAATGTCATGACCGTCGTTATTCCCGGCCACGGCTTCGCATGGAGCAATTTGCTCGACGAGATCGACGACATGCTCACTCACCCAATCTCCTGCGTGCAGAATTAGATCAACACCCTTTAATCCCGCTATCAGCGCATCCGGCAGCTTAAGTACCCTCGCAGATAGATGCGTATCGGAAATGACACCAATTCGCATAAAATCACTCCTTTTTTCACATATGCTCCTATTTTCTCATTCGCCAGAAGGAACTGCAAATACAAGGCAGAATTAGGAGCAGACTAAGGTAAGTGACTCATGAAGAGACAGATCTCCTGAAAATTCGATGTTTACAGATCAGTTTGATACAATATTGCTGAAGTCTACGCCAAGGGGGACACCGATGATGAAAGATCCCATCGTCATACAGAACAAATTAAGAGAAGCTATGGGGCATCTCGAGAAAAGGTTCATGGAGCGTGAAGAACTCATCCGAGTCTTGCTCCTTGCTATCATGAGCGGTGAACATGTCCTATTGGTCGGACCTCCCGGTTCGGCGAAATCGCAGCTGGCCCGAGCTGCAGCAGAATTATTCGGCAATGAGCCCTATTACGACTATTTATTGACTCGCTTCACGACGCCGGACGAGCTATTCGGCCCAGTTTCTTTGCAAAAATTAAAACAAGATGAGTACAGTCGCCTCACGGAAGGATATCTGCCTAGCGCGCGTTTTGCCTTCCTGGATGAAATATTCAAAGCAAACAGTGCGATTCTTAACTCCCTTTTATCGATATTAAATGAGCGCGTTTTCTTCAACGGACGTCTGAAGCAGCCGTCGCCTCTGTTATTTTTAATGGCGGCCTCCAACGAATTGCCAGAAGATAACGAGCAGCTGGCTGCACTTTACGATCGCTTTTTATTCCGATTTGAAGTGGAGTATGTCAAGCAAATTTCCAGCTTCGAACTGATGTTTCAAGCGCCGAAATCACCTCTTCCCACGCTGCTTTCAACAGAGCTGATTAACCAATTGAGATCACAAGCAATGGATGTGCAATTGCCGGATGCTTTGATTTACATGCTCTTCCAGTTGAAAACAGCTCTTCAAGAGAAAGAATATGTACTCTCCGATCGGCGTTGGAATAAAATAGGACACACTTGGAAAATTTCAGCTGCTATTCACGGACGAAGTACCGTTGGCGTTTGGGACACCGTCCTCACTCCGCACATGCTTTGGGATTTTCCAGAGGATTTGCCTGAAGTTAAAGCGGTTTTTGATACGTTATTTCAGGATATGCTCAAACGCGAGATGGAACAGGAGCTTCCCCTGCAGCAGTACAATATGACGGTTAAAAAATGGCTGGACAAGGAAGATGAGCTCCATGCCTTCCAATTTAAAAAAGAAATCGGCGGTTCCTTATCCAAAGACGCCGCTGAACGCCTGAAGGGCAGCTTGGAAGAATGCCGCACTGAGCTTGAGGATACGGCACGCAGTTTGCGCGGCAGGCTTGTCACTTGGCAGGAAAAAGAAAAAAAATTGCCCGAATGGATTGCTTCACAATCCATTTTCCTGCAGCATCCCGAGCAGTATGCCGTTAAATTTACGCACCTTCGTATCCAGGGTGAACGCATTCTACAATCCATTCAAGGCTTATATCGCACATTGTTTGACCGTGAAATTCCGGGAATCTTGTACGACTATACCCTATAAGAGGTTACGCTATGATCATTCGCTGCACACGGGTCGATCGGTATGTGTTTGAGGGTTATGTTCATTCTTCCCGCGTCGCACAGGAGTGGATGCGAGAAGCGGTGCGGCAAGCTCCTTGGTTTTCGCTTGAACTGTTTGCCGATTTCTTCATGTGCTTTTACTTAACGAAACCTGAGATCGATGCAGCTTCCGAGGAAACACCTTTCCATCGTTGGATGGTGTTGACCTTGACCAAACAATACTTCTATGTCTCCATTCATCCGCGCACAATCGGACAAGTGAACGCTTCCTTCAAAACAGCGCTCAAAGCGCTAATGTGGCTGACGGAGTCGTACGAGAAAGAAGTAAAAAAACGGCAAAAGGAACAGCAGCAAATAGGTATCGGTTTGGAGAAAAAACAGCAAATGAGCGGTCAAGAGGACAAAAGCGTCAGCGAGCGGCTCACCGATAAGCAGATTGAGAAGCTGAGGCTTGTTGGATATACGCTGCAGCAAGGGAAACGAGCTGTTGAGGACAAGCAAGAGGCTTCCGACTCGCGGCCACTAGTCGTAGACGAGATCCGCGCGTTGAAACAGCGCATCTTGGAATTACAAAGCGAGCTGCGGACGGAGTTCATGAAACGCGACAAGTTGAAAGCCAAGCTGCGCAAGGCGGAAGAGGAACTCGAGCGCCGGAAGCGGCAGCTGGACCGCATGAGCGCCCGCGATCTCGCCGCGATGCAGGAGCTTGAGTCCGAGCTGGGTGACTGGCTCGGGCGATCTTTGAAGGAGACGCTGTCCCTCGAAGAGATGGACAGCTTTAATGTGCACGAGCTCGTGCAGGCGAGTCAGCGGCTCGCGAACCGGCGCTGGGGCAGCGAGCTGGGTAAGCTGCGGAGGCAGACGTTCGAGCACTACGTGCAGTGGATTGAAAAGCTGAAGCGCAGCAAGGATTTGGTGGCTTTCTTGCAAGAGGTGGGCCGCAACATCCATCATCTGCGGGTTCAGCGGAAGAAGCAGCGCTCCCCGTATGTCCCTGAATCCTACGATGACTTGCGGCACTCCGGAGACATTGCGCATTTGCTGCCCAGCGAAGCCAGTCTGCTCGCGGATGAAGATTTTGAGCCTTATTTTCTCGTCAAATGGATGGAAAACAAGCTCATGACTTATAACTACAGCGGTTCCTCTCCAGAACCGCAAAAAGGGCCCGTGATCTGTATGCTCGACACGTCGCATTCAATGCGCGGCAACAAGCTCCGGCTTGCCCAGTTGTTCACCGCGACCTTCGCCTCCTTTGCGCTTCTCGAGCGGCGGGACTTCGTCCTACTGCTGTTTGGCGCCAAAGGCGAGCTTGTCGAGCACATCTTGTCTTACAAGCGTCCCGACTGGGACCGCTTTTATGGTCTTGCGCAGCTTGCCTTCGGCGGCGGCACCAACTTCGATGCCCCGCTCAGCAGAGGCATGGACATCGTTCAGCATCAGCCGCAGTTTCGCGATGCCGATTTCGTGATGGTCACCGATGGCGTTGGCCAGATCTCCAAAGTAACACAGCAGCAGCTTGCCCTGCTGGGCCAAAAAAAGCAGCTGCGGCTGCATTCCCTGATCATCGGCTCCGCCCGCCAGCATCTCGTGCAGAAATACGAGATTATCGGCGTTTCGCATCAGGTCCGATTTGCAACAGCTTGGGATATGCAGGATCCCGTAAAGGATGAGCTGCTGCTAGATGTGTTTGCAAAGCGATGACCAAATCGAAAAATCCCCTGATTGCCTCGAGTTGATGGCACCGGGGGATTTTTTCATGCAACCACATTTGCGGTCAGACAACACCATTACGTTCTATGTAAAAATGCAACTTAAGCTTTCGACTTGCTGCTAAGCCGTCCCTTCGTCACCTCACTCCGTCACACCGTTTATCACTCATAATCAGGTTGCGACTGGAGCAGCATTCTATGTTGTACATTGTGCAACCATTTGGCTGTAATTGGGCCTCAACACGCCTCTATATTGTGCTTTATGCAACGATTCATACAATAAATCGCTTACAACTCACCTTTTCACAACATATGGCTGTATATTGTGCAATCAAAGACCGCATTTGCGGTCAGACGATGCCCTTAGGTTGTATATAATGCAACGTAAGTCTTTACTCCATGACCCTTCCCCATCACTATTCCCTTAAGTTTTAACGGAAAAATGTACTGCTAATTAAATAAGGACCCCTTTCGGAGTCCTCATTGACGGTGAATAGATTTATGGTACTATGCTATGAACCTTTACTGAGCTCGGTCTCTACCTCATCACACTATTGTAGTACCTGACCACATTAATGATTTCTGCGGCACATCTCCTCGCTTCTATACGGATTCAACAACAACTTCCCTTGGTGTAAATTGTCTTTGACACGACACCTCTCTGCTTTCACCGTCAAAGATAGTATGTCCGCTTATTTTTGTTTTATGTATGTAGAAAATAAATCACGATTTCGTTTTCACTCATTAGCCTGAATCAACTCTTTGATCGTCTTGAGCGATACGCCCGTCTCATGATACACATCAATCAATGTGGCACCCGGATGACTGCGAACAAAATCTTTGACCTTATGCGACTCGATCAGAAGCAGCTGGGCACAGGGTTTACAACATTTTTCATATTGCGTTATGAAAACTTTTCCGCACGCTTCACAGTTGCTTAATGTCATTTCTCTACACCTTCCAGAGCCATCTTTTACCAGACTATTTCCAATCAAAAATAGCTTTCGCAACGGCGATCTGTTTTTAGGGGGTAGGTCGTCATCAAAATAAAAAATAATTAAATATGAATCTCGATATGATCCCCTGGCTTTATTTCGCCTGGGCGTTCCACATAAGCGACGATCCCCCTACTTTTCTGCGCTTGGATGATAAAATGTTTCGTTAAACTTTTGTCGTCATACTGCTCCGCGATCACTCTGCCCGGTCCCGCACAGGGCTCATTTTCTCCCTCGCATACTAACCCGCCACCACTTGAAAGCATCATGCGAATGCCCATGGGAAGCTTGGTTAACTCAGGTGCGCCGCTCACCAGAATGTTCGCTCCCAACCACTCGGGCCGAATCGTATCAACACTTAGCCGGTCTGCGATTCCTTGAAGCTCCTCGATAGATACGAGGCTAAGTTGACGACGATTAAAGATCTCCGTGCCTCTCTTATACATGGGCTGTCTCGAATCAGCTTTGGCAAATATGCCAAAATGCCTATCGCCTTCAATTCCGCCAAATTTCAACTCGGCTCCGTCAATTTCTCTTGTCACAAATGTAGCTGGATTATCTGCAATAAGCACAGCTTCAACTTTTATGATCATGGTCATCTATAGCCTACCCGCCTTGTCCAAAATTTCGCAACCTACTTATCCATATGCACGAATGGCATTTGTTGTTAATGATGTTTTGACTTTTATCAGCCTACTGTCTTCCCGCCATCTCCGGCCACATCACACCGTCTTCCCATCCCAGTACAAAAGCTTCCCATCTGCGCACCTCTGGAAAAACCTCCAAATCGCCAAAATATTTAGCAATGGCCACATGCTGAGTCGCATGAGCTTTCAGGGCAGCTGCTTTGACTGACCATCCCTGCTCCGTATCGACGACAATCGAAGGCTGAAGCCCTCGCTCCCGCAAAATGCCAGAAGCCGCATAGTAAAGCTTGCGAACACTTGGGCATTTCCCACTTAAAACAGCTGCTGTCGTTGCTTTGGATATAGTGACATGATCCGGGTGCCCATTCCCACCATCTTCTGCAAAGCTGAATACATTCTCCACCTCATAACGCTGTAGAAATGAAATAACGCCTGCGACCAGATCGTCGAAATCAATATTCGCCAACTGACCGTCCGGGAAGCCCAAATGTTCCACAACTGAAATTCCTAACACTTCAGCAGCAACGGCCATTTCTTCTTCCCTCAGCCTGGCAAGCTCCGACTTATCGGTCGCTCTCTCCAGCCCCTGCCGGCCTGCGTCTCCCCGCGTTGCTAGCAGCAGCACAGGAGCGTTGCCTTCATCCGCATACTTGCGAATTAAGCATCCACTGAGAAAAGTCTCATCATCCGGATGCGCATAAACAAATCCATATTGAATTCCCATCTTCCTCTTCACTCCGTTTTCCTTTTATGTAAAATTAGGCGGCGGATATACGTTCTCAATCACATAAATCGCTTGATCCCAAGGCATCGTCACCTCTGTGTGTTCTTGCAAATCCATTAAGCTGACTTCGCTCTCCGCACTTATTGAGATGACAAAGCGCATGCCAAGCCCTTCCGCTATATGCTTCCCAAAATCAGAAGTCAGACATTCCATCCTTACCCCAATGCCAACTAGCTGCAATTCGTTCTTTAGTTCACGTATACATTCATTCACTTTCGATGAAGCTTTAGGCGCCAACAGGATTACTTCGGCTTGTTCGAGGTGATTCATGAACCGACTTTCATCTTCCGGACTCTCATACCTTTGATTGCTGTTTCCCATACCTTCACCTAGTCCCTTCTCCCGAGATAAAAAAACGCGCCGGACCTATGGTCCTGCGCGAATTGCTATCTCGCAGGGAGGCCAACGCGAAATGCGTTAGCCCACCCTGATAAGTTCAGGTATGTGCTAACGCCTATAAAAATAATGAAATTGTACGAACCAAGTTGTGTTCTTCATATTGATTCGACTCCTTCACTGTCATGATTATTACTGATTATAGCGGGGGGTTGTCAGCAATGCAACAACTTTTTTCGGAATGCCTTTAAGCTAAAACGCCTTCAATATCAGCTGCAATATCGGAAGGTTCCGTTCTCGCGCTGTACTGTTTGACTACGCTGCCGTTTGCATCTACAAGGAATTTCACGAAATTCCATTCAATATCGCCAGTGCGGTAAGGTTCTGGTGTGTGGCTTAGCAAATAAGTGTATAAAGGGTGAGCGTGTTCACCTTTCACATCGATTTTTGCAAACATCGGGAAAGTGACATTGTAATTAAGCTCGCAAAAGCTTTGAATTTCTTCATTGGTCCCTGGCTCTTGACCGGCAAATTGATTACAAGGGAATCCTAGAACAACGAGGCCCTTTTCTTGATATTGCTCGTATAAACTCTGCAAGCCTTTGTAATGAGGCGTAAGTCCACAAGCGCTTGCTGTATTGACAATAAGTAATGCTTTGCCTTTGTAATCGGAGAGTGATTTCGTTTCTCCCGTAATGGTCTGAACTTCAATATCATAAATGGACACAGTAATCTACTCCTTCAATGATAAAATAACTACTTGTCCATTATAGCATTGTTTCCCAACACCCCCAAATATCTTCCTGTTAAACGGTTTAGCTTCCCATATCCTGACAGGTGTGTTATATTGTTTACCTGTTTATTCGCAAAATAGACACACCATCTGATCTTAGGAGGTAACTGATCTTGGACACAAAGACTCAAAGTGCCTATCAAGAAGAACTGCAGCGACTCGAAGAAACGAATATCGAAATTGACAAACAACTGGCTAGGCTTAGAGCCACGCCTGTCTATTACGGTCCCGATTTAACGGAACAAGCGTTAGAAGTCGCACGAGAAAATGGGAGAAACAACTTAGCCAAAGCGGTTGATGAACCCTATTTTGGCCGTTTGGATTTTCAAGAGTCAGGCACCGCTTCATCCCAGCCGCTATATATCGGCAAATCAGGCGTAGAAGACGAACGTACCGGTCAATTGCTTGTTATTGACTGGCGCGCACCGGTGGCCAGCTTGTTCTACTCGTTTACCGGAGGACTTGATGCAGCTTCCTACGACTCACCGGACGGTCTCATCGAGGGGCTTGTCTATTTAAAGCGAAATCTCGTGGTGCGCAAGCAAATTCTTCAGCGCGTCGTGGACACTTATGATCGCACCGAAGACTCTTTAGCCGTTGGCGACGAATTTTTGCTCTATCGATTAGGGGAAAATAAAGATAACAAGCTTCGCGATATCGTCTCCACCATTCAAGCGGAGCAAGACCGTATCATCCGTGCTGCCAAAAATACCGCGCTCATTATCCAAGGGGTCGCAGGAAGCGGTAAAACGACGGTTGCCCTGCATCGTCTCGCCTTTTTACTTTATCAATACCGTGAACAGGTTCGTGCTGAGCGAATGATTATTTTTGCACCGAACTCGATGTTCCTCGACTACATATCAGGCGTTTTGCCTGAACTGGGTGTCGGCAATATTCAGCAGAGTACTTTTACCGATTGGGCGCTCGATGTGCTCGATCAAGAAGTTAAGTTAGCGGATCAAGCGCTCACCCTGCAAACCTGGTTCTCACTTGGCAGCAAAAGACCTCCGGTCGATGATAACGCCCCAGGCAGATTTAAAGGTTCAATTGACTTTAAACAATATTTGGATGACTGCTTGACGAAATTCGAATCCTCCTACGTCCCAACGGCGGATTTCATTCCTTGGGAGGGCGTTAAGCTGCCGCTTGCGAACATCCGCGAATGGTTTTTCGTCGAGAATAAGCATTATCCGCTCGTCAAACGTCGCGAACGCGTCGTAGCTCGTATCAAGCGTTGGATGGAAATGCAGCTCGACAAAATCTGGGAGCAAACCCGGAAAAAAGAGCTGAAAAAGAAATCGTCGCAGCGTTTGCGGACTTATTTAACCAGTTGGCCGGAGCATTCGGCATTCAGCTTCTACAAAATGCTGTTCGCTGAAACAAACCGTCCGGACAGCTTACCTGCAGAGCTTCTGCATAAGCTTCCTGAGCCCATTGTCAGCGCATCGCTGAAGCTATTCAAGAAAAAAGAAGTGCAGCTTGAAGATCTCGCTCCACTCCTTTATATTCATACACGTCTCTATGGCATTCCATCGGACCAATTGTTCGACCATGTCGTTATTGACGAAGCCCAAGACTTTTCACCTTTCCAGGTGGCTGTTCTTGATAGCTATACGCGCAACAGTTCCTTTACGATTCTGGGTGATCTGTCGCAAGGAATCCATGCTTATCAAGGCATCAAAGACTGGAAGGAATTTTCCAGTTTATTTCAGGAAGAGCAAGGCGGCTACTTCGAACTCGAGCGCAGCTATCGATCAACGATGGAAATCATCCAGTTCGCCAATCTGGTGCTGCAACGAGGTGTCGAGAACCCGCTCCTTGCCGTCCCCGTGTTCCGCAGCGGGAACAAAGTCCGCGTCTTGCAGACAGACCTCAAAGAAAGAATTCCCCTGCTGCTGCAGGCTATCGCGACGTTACAACAAGGAACGTCCAGCACGATTGCCGTTGTTGCTCGTACGGAGAAGCAGGCTGAGGACCTGCATGACGTCCTGACCAAAGCCGGCATAGAAACAAATCTCATCACATCCAAACAGCGTGTGTATCGCGGAGGAATTTCCGTTGTACCGGTTTATTTAACCAAAGGACTGGAGTTTGACGCCGTTCTGCTGATGGATGTAACGGCCGGACATTACGAAGCAACGCTTATGGATGCCAAATTGCTTTATGTAGGCTGCACGCGCGCGCTTCATGAGTTGTGGTTGATGGCTCCTGGCGAATTATCACCTCTTGTCTCGACTGATGATGCTGACATTGTCACAACAGATTTACCTTAAAAAAAGACACCTGATTCTTCTTAGGCAAGTGCCCAAGAAATCAATCAGGTGTCTTATTTAATAAGCGATCAGCACGCCGCCTTCTCCAGCATACGTACCTATGACGGTACCCATGTTCGCGAATAGCACATTACGAAACGGATGTTTTTGGAGGAGTTGGTTCAGAACCTCGCGCGCTCTTTCCTCACAGTTGCTGTGTGCGACGGCAATCACATCTTTATCGTAGTCGTGAACAGCTTCCCCCACTTTGGCGATCATTCGTTTCAACGCTTGCTGAGTGCCGCGGATTTTATCCATGACTTCAATCGAGCCTTCTTCACTGGCTTTCATGACGAGTTTAATATTCAAAACTGAAGCGACAGCCCCTCGGACCCGATCAAGCCGTCCACCTTTAATTACATTTTCTAATGTATCTAAGAAAAACAGCGTCCCCGAGGAAGCAACCGAACATCGTATCGCCTCTACAATTTGCTCAAAAGGAACATCATTCTCGGCCATTTTGGCTGCTTTAAAGGCTAGTACACCAAGCCCTAGTGAAGCTGTTTTCGAATCAATAACTTCAATACGTCCTTGATAACCTTCCTCTATGAGCATCTCTTTGGCCATAAGGGCATGATTGTACGTACTGCTTAGCGCAGAAGAAAGACAAATCACAAGAATATCCTGATTGACCTCAGCTTTTTTTTGATAATCCGTGAGAAAATGCAGCGGCGAGGGACTAGACGTTTTAGGCAGTACACTCTCCGTTTTCATTCTCGCGTAGAAATCACAAAGCTCCATGTGAGGGGGCATGCACTCCTCTCCAAAATGTACGGACAAAGGTACTATAGTGATCCCTAGCTCGTCCACAATCAATTTGGGGAGGTCGCAGCTGCTGTCAGTGATAATCTTGATTGTCGTCATGTTGTGTACACTCATTTCTTATTTTTTGGCGAAAACGATGCCAAGCGTGCGAGGTCCGCAGTGACTGGATACCACACACCCGGTTTCGGTTATGTAGACTTGCTTTATATTGGTTTGTTGTTCAATCTGCTCTTTGACATACGCAGCTTCATCGGCCGCCATAGCATGAGTGACGAACAGGAACTCCGTATCCATTTCATCTTTTAAAGCAAGTGCATTATCCAGTAATTGTTGAAGCGCTTTCTCCCTTTTCCCTCTTACTTTGTCCGTCAATGTCATAGCCCCGTCAATCACTTTCACAACAGGTCTAATCTTCAATAAACTTCCGAGGAAATGCTGGACACTCGAACATCTTCCGCCTTTATGCAAGTACTCCAAAGTATCAATGATAAACTCAACTTCAATATGGGATCGAAATGACTCAATCATGGATTTGATTTCCGAACTGCTCTTGCCCTCCTGAGCCGAATGAGCAGCCTTCAACACTAGCAAGCCAATCCCCGTTGATAGAGTTCTAGAATCGATTACGGTAACCTTATCATCAGGAAAATTTGCAGCCGCTATGGATGCATTTTGAATTGTTGAAGAGAGTTCCGACGAAAGTCCGATATAGACGACATCATCCCCAGCCTGCACAGCCCCTTCAAACGCCCTCTCAAAATCGATTGGAGAAGGCGCTGCTGTTTTGGGCAGTTTGCCGTTTTCATCTACGAGTTCAAAGAGCCGGTCAGGTCTGATGGTAACGCCATCTTTTAGCGATACATCGTCAAAAACAACATAAAGAGGGACAACTTCAATCTGGTATCGATGAATGAGCTCCTCACTTAAATCACACGTGACGTCAGTAAAAATACGCACCCGGGACATTACGGTCAACCACCTTATCCTTCTATCTATCCGTCTATAAACTGAAAACCACATGAATTCTATGGATTGTTGTGTGTTCAGTATATCGGATATGAGATGAAAGCTCAATCATACAAAATAAAGTAACTATAAATTAGAAACCATAGATCGTCATACCACCGTCAACGAACAACGTCTGACCCGTCACATAGTTCGCAGCATCCGAAGCAAAGAAAACAGCAGGTCCTACCAGCTCTTCGAGTTCCCCAACACGCTGCAGGGGTGTACGCGCAATAACATCAGCCAGAAATTCAGGATTAGCCAACATTTTCTCCGTAAGCGATGTTTTAAAGTACCAAGGCCCAATGCTGTTCACGTTAATTCCGAATTTTCCCCACTCCAACGCTAGCACCTTTGTCATTTGAATCATGGCTGCTTTTGTAGCCGCGTATACAACTCCGGTCCGTAGGGCAATATGTCCGGCAACAGAGGCGATATTGATGATCCGACCATACTTTTGCTCTTTCATATGATGGCCAACAATTTGGGCGCACAGAAAGGCGGATTTGAGATTCGTCTGCATGATGGTATCCCACTCTTCATCGGTTACAGCCAGTGCTTGACTGCGTATGTTCATCCCGGCATTGTTGATCAGAATATCTAATTTACCTGCCTTCTCGATAATTTGTTCGACAGCCGCTTCAATTTGTTCTCGATTCGTGACATCCACTTGGAACGGATAAGCTTGTCTACCTAAAGCACGAATTTCGGCAGCTACTTCTTCAATATCACTTGACGTACGTGCAAAAAGAGCGACATCAGCGCCAGCCTCCGCAAGTCCGATCGCCAGTGCTCTACCGATCCCTCTTCCCGCGCCTGTAACCAAGGCAATTTTATTTTCTAATCGAAATGAAGGTAATAACATATTCTCATCGTCCAATCTATTAGGTAGTTTTTTTGTAGCTAAAAAAAGAAAGTAGGTTGCTCACATGGAATATTCCGTTCAAGAAGAGAAAGCAAATGCCATCAGCCATGGGATTGGGATCCTATTAAGCTGCGCAGCACTTATCCTGCTCGTAGTTCAGGCTTGTCTGCATGGCGATGCGTGGCATATTGTGAGTTTTAGCGTGTTCGGTGTGGCGCTCATTACGTTGTACACCTGCTCCACCCTGCTGCATAGCGTCAAACATCCCCGGCTGAAAGACATTTTTGAGGTGCTCGATCATTCCGCTATTTACGTTTTAATTGCAGGCACCTATACCCCCTATCTGCTTGTGACCCTGCGCGGGCCTTTGGGGTGGACTTTCTTTGGCGTGATATGGGGGCTTGCCTTAGCAGGTATCGTGCTCAAAATATTTTATGTGAAGCGATTTATCCTTATCTCCACGCTCTGTTACATCCTCATGGGCTGGCTTATCGTTATTGCTTTTAAGCCGCTTTACATGAACCTTCCCTTTGGAGGCATCGTGTGGCTTGTCGTTGGAGGACTGCTGTACACATTCGGTTCCATCTTTTATGTATGGAGGCGCATCCCTTATCACCATGCCATTTGGCATATTTTCGTGCTCGCCGGTAGCGCCTGTCATTTCGTTTCCATTTTCGGATATGTCATCATGTCCTAGTTAAGGAATCAGCCGCTGCAGCTGCTGAAGGGAGACGACGCTCTCAACTTGGCGCGCCAGTTCATCATAACCTTCCTCATTGGGATGAATGGCATCCTCAGAAAGGTAGTGAGTGTCCTGCCCCACAAAAGCATCATACACCTGAACGATGTGAATATGCGGCTGCTCTAATTTACGCAAAAATATGTTAAAACGCTGCACCCAATATGCTGATTCAGGCACCTGCGGTAAAGGATTATACAATCCAATCAAGGCAATTAAATATGGGGTGTCGATACCTTGCCGCAGCGTCTCTATTTGCACCATGATTTCTTTGTAATTCGATTCGTAGGTTTGAAGAGCTGTCTTTAAAAAAGCGGGGTCATTTTGATAAAAGAAAGGAATTGCACCTTGGATTAAATCATTGCCGCCAGCTGTAATCGTGATGATATCCGCCGTTTGGATATCCTTCTGAATTTGTGGATCGGACTGCAGCGTTTGGAGCAATTCGCTAGTCGTAGCACCGTTCGTGCCCGCTTGGATCAATTGAACCGGAACGTTAAGCCACTGCTCTACTTTCTGCTTAAAGCTGTACACGAATCCACGACCATCCGGTGCACCAAAACCAACGGTTAGTGAATCACCAAATGCCAAATAGTTAATCGTCTTATCCATGCTATCCTCTCCCTAAAGCCTGACGTAGGATAGTATATGCGTCAGCGCCCAGTTTGGGAAGGGACACTCTCACCAGTTGTGCGGCAAGATTTTTTATACGTTTACATGCTCCTGAACAAAATTTTCGATTTGCGCTTTTTCCGCGTAGGTAAATTGAAACTCGCAGTCGCAACCCTCGTCATGAAGCACAATTTGCACAATATCCCCATCCAAATTGCAAATCACAAGAATCGATGGATCGATGAGATCTTCCGGAAATGTCTCGCCAGCTTCTAGACGCATGCTTAAATAAATATCGTGCCATTGTCCGCGCACCTCAGATTCAACAAAAGATAATGTAAATTTGTGTTCAACGTGCTCTGCGCCATATTTCATCATCTGACAGTTCCCCCGCAACATTATTTTCTCAAAAGCTGATATTTTTCTATTTGAACCTCGTTCATTTATTGTAACTCAGAGCTCCTGAAAGTGGTAGTTTGCGCTCCTTTATACTACAATAAAAGCAAGTAATTAGATAAAGGAGCCTTCTCACATATGAAATCGAAATCCACCATTACGCAAACCATTGACAACAACGCAAATAGATTCAAAGCGATTTCCAGCTTTATCGGTGCGAATCCGGAGCTCGGACATGAAGAGTTTCAGGCTGCCGCTCGCCTGACGGAAGAGCTGGAATATCATGGTTTCCAAGTTGAACGCGGTATACTGGATATTCCAACTGCTTTTATAGCCACCTATGACTCCGGGAAAGCAGGACCTGTCGTCGGCTTCTTAGCGGAGTATGATTCCTTGCCTGATCTGGGTCATGCCTGCGGCCATCACTTGATCTGTATGATGAGCTTAGGCGCAGCAATCGGCCTTAAGTCTGTACTTGCCGAAACTGGCGGCAGTATTCGTGTGTACGGGACTCCCGCGGAAGAAACCAAAGGAGCCAAAGTGCCTATGGCCGAAGCAGGACTTTTCCGGGACGTGGATATCGCCTTGATGGCGCATCCTTATTACACCTATGAGAAATCGGGTGAATCCCTGGCCATGGATGCGATTCAGTATGAATTTTTCGGCCGTCCCGCGCATGCCGCTGCGCAGCCTTATGAAGGTGTTAACGCGCTGGACGCCGTACTCCAGCTTTTCAATTCCATCAACGCGCTGCGCCAACAGATGAAATCCGACGCGCGGATTCACGGCATTATTAGTGAAGGCGGTAAAGCCCCTAACATTATCCCGGACTATGCCGTCGCTCAGTTCTATGTTCGATCAGCGACTCGCACCTATACCGATGAACTCGTACAGAAAGTGCTCCGCTGCGCAGAGGGTGCTGCATTGCAAACCGGATGTACACTCAAAACGTCCTTCTACGAATATTCGTATGACGAGCTGCGTACAAACGAAACGTTGTCCCAAGTTTTCTCAGATCAACTAAGTGAGATGGGAATCGATCCGAAGGACGTTGAAATCGGCAAAGACCACGGCTCGCTTGATCTGGGCAATGTATCGATCCAATGTCCAACGATTCATCCTTTCGTCAAGGTCGTTGGCGAGAAGCACATGCTGCATACCAAGGAGTTCCGCGATCTTGCGCTGCAAGAGCCTGCCCTTGACGCTATGATTTTCACAGCCAAAGCGCTTGCTAACACCGCTTACGAAGTTCTCAGCAGCCCGAACCTGCTGCAAAGAATCAAAGATGAGTTTGTGGCAGCAACGAAATAAGATAAAAATGGGGTTGTCACTACAGGACATGAAAGTCCTGAGGGACAGCCCCTTTTTTCTGAGCGATCAGCTTAGCCCGACTCAACTGAAAAAGATGGCTCAAGCCGTGACGCCAGAAGCCGAAGCTGCAGCAGTTGCCATGGCCTCCCTGTGACCTTTTTCCGCCTTATCTCTTCGCTCTTCAAGCTGAGCCAAGATCGCGTAAAACATTCCCATGCCAATGACTCCGCTAATCCCAATGAGCGTTGCCAACATCCAAGACGGCATCCAGCCTCCAAGGATCACGCCAAAGCCGCCAAGCAGGGTTGCTCCTTTGTATACCATCCCATAAAGAGCCATATACGAGCTTCTTGCATCGTCAGGCGCAATATTACCCAAATACGCTTGCTTAATCGGCACATACATCAATTCGCCAAGCGTTGCAATGAACATCGAGAGCAGCAGCAGCCAAGGCTGATTGCTATAAGCTAAATAACTATAGCCCAAAATATAGCAGGCGTAGCCGACAAACAACACTTTGCTATCTGAGAACCGCCGCATCAAAACTCCCATAAGAACGGAAAGCACAACGACAAGCACGGTATTTTCTGTCCGGATAAATCCTAACATTTTGAGACCGTCAACGGTCCAGGATGACCCCATCCAAGGGATAAACGGAGCGGATACCATCTCTTTTTCCAATCGCACACCGACATAATTTCCTAGATGAAACTCAACAGATACCAATAATAAAGAAGCCACTGTGAAGATCATGAATGTTTTATCGTACAGCACCAGCTTGTAATTGGACCACATGGACGTCTTCCCTTGAAAGCTGCTCCCCACTCCTCCACGATCGGATAAGGGCTTCGGCTGGTAGGCATCATGAATAAAGAAATAAGTGATAATTAACGATATCAAACCGATAACCGATAAGCCAATGAACAACTCAAACAGGTAGGATTTGAATAAAAACGCGCCTGCGATACCAGCAATTGCAAAAGATAAATTGTTCATCCAGTACATGATGGCATACATATATTTCCGAATATCAGGAGCTGTAACATCGAGCAGCATCGCATCGTTGGCGGGTCCATGAACCCCCCAGAACATGCTCACGAAAATCATCAGTACAAACGTCATCCACGGAGACGACAACCACGGCGAATTAGACAAAGCCATCCCCATAAAGCAGATCATCCAACCGATTTCTGCGGTAAGCATCAGCTTTTTGCGACCTATGCGATCTGCGTAATAGCCGCCTACAATTCCTGCAATGACACCCGCCAGAATACCGAGGATGACAACAAGTCCAGCGCTCGTATCACCTAATTTTCCAGAAAAATAAATGGACATGAAGGGAAGCACCATATTGTTCGCGGTACCGGAAATGAAAGAAAGGCCGATTCTTAATTTAACATTACGATGAAAATCGCGAAATCTCACGGTATCCCTCCAAGTAGAAAAACAAATCTGCCAAGCCTCGTATTTCACCTTCGTTCAATTAATACGTTGAAAAACTACTTTTTCTCGTTACTGCGCAAAAACAAGCCTACGCCAACTAACAATAGGCAACCCGCCAAAAGCTGGATGGCAGTGATCTTTTCCCCGAGCAAAAAATAAGCCAATATCGTCGCGCCAAGCGGTTCGCCCAGAACGGTCATCGATACGGATGATGCCTTCATATACTTGAGCAGCCAGTTGAATACATAGTGACCGAAGACCGTTGGAATGATGGCAAGCAGCAAGAAAACGCCCCACTCTTTCGCTGGATAAGCTGTGAAAGAAGTTCCTGTCATCATATTCGTAACGGCAAGAACGAGTCCTGCGAACAGGAAAACAAAGAAACTATATACGAAAGCGGAAATCCGCTCCCTCAAGCCTTTGCCCCAAAGCATGTGCAATGCAACCGCGACGGTGCCGATGAGGGATAAAAAATCGCCTTTCAATGCTGCACCTGAAAATTGGAAATCTCCCCAACCAATAAAAATGGCGCCTACGATCGCCACACACATCGCCAATACGGCTGCGCGATTGGTTCTTTGCCTATAAAGCAAAAACGCACCGACGAGAACAAAGATCGGCTCTAACGTGAGAATCGCTGTCGAGCTGGCAACCGTCGTAAATCGAAGGGAATCCATCCAAAACAGAAAGTGTAACCCAAGCGCGATACCGGAGGCTGCCGTTCGGAGCCAATCTCTCAAACGAATTCTAGTAATCTCTGACCGATAACTCCATAGAAAAGGCAGCATAAGTACATTCGTCATCAACAAACGATACATAGCCGTGACTGCGGCGGGTGCATCGGACCATCTAACAAAAATAGCCGAAAATGAGATTGCGATAATACCGATTAACAAAAAAACAGGAATTGGAACTTTCGTTTTATTCATTGCATTCATCTTGCAAAACTCCTTGCTGCGTAGTTACCCTGATGTAGCCAAATACCAAATCATTATATAGGAGGTTGCCTCTATTGCCAATCTTTTTTAGACATTGTTCAATTATTGTTCCATAAGAAAAAGCCCTGTGGCGATCCACCTAAATACGAATAGGCAGCCTCCACGGGCTTTGTAATTAAATCCTGCGCACGACTTAGTCTAAAACAGCCGTAATATGCTTGGTTGTAACAGACCAGTGCGATGTATTCCAGATGGATTCTTTATTTTTAAAATAAAGAATTTGCGGTGATGCATGTTTGATGCCTAGATCCTCCGCAATTTGGTTAGAAACCGGGCGAGATTCAATGACCTTAACCAAGTAATAATCTACACCTTCATTCGGCTTCCCTGACAAATATTGTTCGTATTCATCAAGCGCGCTTGCGCTTACCGGACAAGTTGTGCTGTGTTTCAGAACGACCGCCGGTTTATCGGAGGAACGGTCCCATACTTCCTGCCACTGATCAACCGTTGTGAGCTCTTTCCATGCTGACATTTCAATCTCTCCCTTCGTATTACATTGAAATTATTATAAATTAAGCAAGCTGCTTATGCAACTCGCCAGGCTCGCCAACCCCGCAAGATTCGCAAACACAGCACGCTTATTGCTATAATCAAGATATAAAATCAACTTTGGAACTAGGAGGAACACGATGGAACCTACACCCCCATTGACAAGACGAACATTTCTAAAAAAAGGCGTTCTGCTTGCAGGTTCTTTACTGGCTTCCGGAGGTCTTGTTGGCAGTTATTCCAGCTTTATCGAAACCAAATGGTACGATATTACGAGAATCACCTTATCATTGGAACGGCTCCCCAATGCCTTTCATGGGCTTAAGCTTTTACAGTTCAGCGATTTACATATAGGTCATCATTTTAATCTAATTGATTTAGAACGTGTCGTTACCGTTATTAATAAAGAAAAAGCAGATCTTCTAACTTTTACAGGTGATTTATTCGATGCCCGAATTACAGAAGACGAAACGTTAACGAGTAAACTGCTCGCCAGCCTAGAAGCACCATTGGGTAAATGGGCCGTACTAGGGAACCATGATAAATGGATCGATAAAAACTATACCCTGCCAATCCTCGAAAACGGCGGCTTTCAAACGCTACTCAATGCCTGTAAGAAGATTACCTACAAAGGACAATCCATTCAGATCGCAGGTGTTGAAGATCGACTTACCGGTTCTCCCGATATCGTCAAAACCCTCCAAGGCACCAATGCTCAAATGTTCACGCTCCTGCTCTCGCATTGTCCCGATTTCGCTAATCAAGTCATCGGACAACCCGTCGATTTGCAGCTATCCGGCCATTCTCATGGAGGACAAGTTCGTTTGCCTATCGTAGGTGCGCTCTTTACACCGCTTCAAGGTAAACAGTACGTAATGGGGCTTTACGAAATACCTGATTCCAAGCTGCTTGTCTATACGAATCGGGGGATCGGCACAACGTTTCTCCCCTTCCGTTTTCTTTGCAGACCTGAAATTACCGTGATCACGTTAGAAAAACGAAAACCCTGAGCGCGTACACAGCGTCTCAGGGTTCAGGATTTATTGTCTGACATGCAAAAATTGACGGAATAAGAAGACAGCTTTCAGCTTCAACAGATCATTAACTTTCTTGAAATCCACCTGCAAAAGATCACTGATCTTTTCTAAACGGTAGGTAACAGTATTTCTATGAATGAATAATTGCTTAGCCGCTTCGCTAACTTGACCGTCATTACGAATGAAAACCTCCAAAGTTCGGATCATTTCTTGCGAATATTCGGCATCCTTCTCCAAGAGCGGACGCAATACTTTGGCACAGTAGTCTTCCATCATATTGACCGATACATGTTGGAACAGATGAGCGAACTCTATCGTTTCGTAGTGAACCACGCGATCCGACAACTCGAGCTTATTGGCCATTCGTTGTGTCTCCATACATTCCATGTAAGCTTCTCTCAATGCAGTCGGCTTGCTTTTCATGGCACTTGTATAGAACACCATCTCGCCGGCTTCCTCTCGGCAGCCTGAATCGCCTGCATATTTGATCAGAAGTTGTGCCAACTCATCTTCAGGAAAGCCCTCCGCTTGAGTCGAGGAATAAATGGAAAACATGAGATCTTTGAGTATAAAATGATTTGCGCGCAAGAGATTCGATTTGGGATGCAGCTCCATGTACTCTTTCAGCCGCTTCATTCTCCCTTGACGTTGTTCGTCTACTTGCCCTTCCGGCTTGCTTTTGCTAATCACACATTGGTAAGCACCCGTGAAGAGTGTTAACCCTCGACCCTCTGCCTGCTCCAGGAACTCTTCAAGCGACGTCCCTTTCTCCAAATAGCGATACAGCGAGTTTTGCAAATCACGCTCTGCTGATGCCTCCACATGTGACCGAAACGTATAGTTCATATGAAAAGTTAATATGTCCGCCGCCTGCTGGAATAAACCTTCCTCGACGTTGGCAAGAAGCACGGCATCCGGCATGATCAGCAAATGTCCCAAGAGCTCATCATCCTGATGGTAGAGCCCTACCCGGTACGCGCGGTCTTTGTTCGAGTATACCCAACCGCACTTACGTTTAGGCCAGTTCTGAGCTAATTGATCTTGCTTCCACGCGCTAGTATTATATAAAATTTGCCCTCTGGCCCCAACGACAGCCATGGGGTATCCAAGAATATTACTGAGTAATTGGAACATTGACGCCATATTGTCCTGTTTCAAACCGAACTGCATCAACCTCGTCTGTTTCTCCAGCACGGATTGCAGCAGTTTCGTGTTGCGGCGGTATTCCGCATTGAACAATGCATTCATTTGATCTGAAAAAGTAAACTGAAAGGGCATCTCAATAATCGGAAAATGCAACCGGTCCGCTTCCTCGACAACAACCTGCGGCAGCTCCGTCCAAAAACGACCAAGCTTGATCCCTAGCCCGGCAGCGCCGCGATCATTTAATTTACGAAGTAGATTAACGGTCTCCTGCGGACTATCTTTCATGGCGAAAGCGGTGGTGAAGAGCATCTCGCCGGATTTCGTCCAATCCGCAATATCTGGCGCGTCCATAACATTGACAGATTTAACGATGCGGGATTCCCCTTGCTTGCCAGCTACAAGCTTCGCTTCCGTTAATGGATAAATGGATAATGCTTCACGAATGGTAAGATGCATCGTGCTTCCCCCCTTATGCCTTTTTACAGATTATAGGATGACATGACCAAACAGTCAATGGATTTGTGTTAGATTATATGACATTGGTTAAATTTTTTTGAACAATTTATGTCTATATCGCACAACGATGTTATTTAATGTAACATATACGCACAAAAAACGAGAGACATGCTTGCACATGCCCCTCGTTCCTAATACCTTTAACCACTAAATCACACGAAACGTCCCCGTGCCCATGGTCCCTAAATTTCCATCGCGATCCATCACTCGCCCTTGTGTTGTAATCATTTTGCGGGATTGATGAACAAGCTCAGCCGTTACAATCAACCGCCCCTCATACAGCGGAGCGACAAAATGAACGTTCAAATTTGTGGTAACAACCTTATCCTCCGGCCTTGCCGTCATAACGACAATCCCCATCGCATTATCCAGCAAAGAGGACAAAACACCGCCATGGATGATGCCAATTGGATTCAAATGATGAGATTTTGCCTCCAAAGCAATCGTAATGATGCCATCTTTCAGATCAACAAATTCACAACCAAGAAACCCCCAAAACGTAGGTTCCGCCGCTGCGGCCAGCTGCTGCAGTCGTCTATTCACTCGCTCGTGAGTGTTATCCATAGGATTCCCCTCCACTTTCCTTGTAAAGGGCTACCCCTTTTTCTCTTCTTCTAGTAATTGCCTTCGCAATACTTTTCCAATCATCGTCTTTGGCAAAGAATCCCGGAATTCCACTTTCCGTGGAACTTTAAAAGCCGCTAAGCGCTCACGGCACCACAGTTCAAGCTCTTTCTCCGTCAACGTCATACCGGGTTTCAACACAACAAAAGCTTTCACCGTTTCCCCCCTGTATTCATCCGGCACTCCAACAATCGTCGCCTCCAAAATAGCCGGATGCTCAAAGAGCACTTCCTCAATTTCACGGGGATAAATATTGAAACCTCCGGCAATAATGAGATCCTTTTTACGGTCCACAATGGAGAAAAAGCCATCCTCATCCATGCGTCCCATATCTCCTGTGTAAAGCCATCCATCGCGAATAGTCATCGCTGTTTCAAGCTCTCGCTGCCAATAACCTTTCATCACCTGCGGGCCTTTGATCAGCAATTCACCGATTTCACCAATCGGCAATTCTTCACCGGTATTCACATCAACAACTTTCGCCGCCGTGTCGGGTAAAGGTACACCAATCGAACCGATTTTGCGATAACCCCAAATGGGATTGGCATGCGTAACCGGGGAGGTTTCCGTTAACCCATAACCTTCAATGAGCTTACCTCCAGTCAAAGCCTCAAAACGCTCCTGAACTTCTAAAGGAAGTGGAGCCGAACCGCTTACACATACATTAATGGACGAAATATCGACCTCTTTGACCCGTTTATGATTAATAATTGCAATGTACATAGTAGGCGCGCCAGGAAAAATCGTGGGTTTCATCTTATTGATCGTTTCTAAGATGAGGTCGATATCAAATTTGGGGATTAGAATCAGCATGCCTGCCTGCAGCATGGATTGATTCAGCAAAACCGTTAAACCAAACACATGGAAACAGGGAATCGCTCCCAGGAACCTCTCCCCGCCCACTTGAATTTTATAGCACCATTTTGTCGTCTGATACGTGTTGGCGATCAAATTCGTGTGAGTCAGCATGACACCCTTCGAAATCCCAGTGGTTCCTCCTGTGTATTGAAGCAAGGCAATATCCGTATCCGCATCCGCCTCCACGCAAATCGGTCGCGCTGAAGCGGCACGCAGCAATTTCTTGAAAGCGTAAACGCCTTCGCCATAAGCAACATCCAGCTTTGCGCCTTCTTTTTTCATTTTAATTGGATATAAGACATTTTTCGGAAAAGGCAGGTAATCCTTTATCGATGTCACAATGACATGTCGAATCAACGTCTGCGCTTTGGCCTTCTGCACACGATGAAATAATAAATCCAGTGTAACAATGACCTCCGCCCCGGAATCGGAGAGCTGGTGAACCAGCTCTCTCTCCATGTACAGCGGATTCGTCATAACGACGATCCCGCCCATCATAAGTGTTCCGAAGTAGGCAATAATGGCGGACGGGCAATTGGGCAGCATGATCGATACACGATCTCCTTGGCACACGCCGAGTTCCTTTAGAACATTTGCAAAGCGATAAGACGCATCAAGCACCTCATGATAACGTATTGTTTTACCAAGAAAATGCAGGGCAGGTCGATCGGGATACTTATGTGCTGAATCTACCAACAAACGTGCAAGGTTATGCTTAGGGTACTCGTACGTCGGCGCCACTTCCTCTGGATAATGACGCAGCCAAGGCTTTGCCTCACTCATACAAACCATCCCCTTCAGGTTCTTCCCACGGATGACTAGACGATGAATTTCTCACCCTGAATAACACGTGCGGCGATGTCGCGCTTCAGCTGGGTCGTATTGACAGCACTGCGTCTTGACAGTTTTTTCAAAATCGATAATTGCGTCCGAAGAACATCTCCTTCTTCCATCGTACTGAGCGCTTCCTTCGCGTATGCCTCAATTTTGTCAAATGCTTCATGCACGAAAACAGTTGTCACTTGAATCGCATTTTTCGCTTTCTCTTCACCACTTTTGGCAATCAGCTTTTGCGTACGAAGAAGTCCGCTCTCTCCAGCAAAAATCTGAATCATGATATCAGCCAAGTTGCTTAAGACTTCCTGATTTTTCTCTAAGGCCATGCCATACTTCTGAACGGCAAGTCCGCCAACCATTAAGAAGATCTTCTTCGCCATTGAGATCAAATGCGCCTCTTCAGCCAGTGTGCCTTCGAACGTTTGGCCCGGGACGATCGACAGCAATTCTCCTTGCAGTGCTTGCGCTTTTTGCATCAAAGGCAGCTCGCCTTTCATCGCCTTCTTCACGAGTGTACCCGGTATGAGCAGACGGTTAATTTCATTCGTCCCCTCGAAAATGCGATTAATCCGTGAATCGCGATAAATACGCTCAACTTTATACTCCTGAATGTAGCCGTATCCGCCATGAATTTGCACGCCTTCATCGGCAACAAAGTCCAAGACTTCCGATGCAAACACCTTATTAATCGAGCACTCTAACGCGTATTCAGAGATACCTTTCGCCGAGTGTTTGCCGGCATCGAGACTTGTATGGTCAATGTCTTTCAGAATTTGATCCATTAGTCCTGTCGTTCTATAAACCATGCTCTCCAGCATATAGGTTTGAATATTCATTTCAGCCAGCTTCTTCCCGATCAACGGGAATTTGGCTATCGGCGTATTGAACTGCTGGCGGGTATTCGCATATTTGGCCGACAATTCGATCGTTTCCTTGGATGCGCCCAAACAGCCTGTAGCCAATTTGTAACGGCCGATGTTCAAAATGTTAAAAGCAATCAGATGTCCCTTCCCAATTTCGCCAAGCAAATTCTCTACCGGAACTTTGACATCTTCAAAAAAGAGCGGTCTGGTCGACGAGCCTTTGATCCCCATCTTTTTCTCTTCCGGTCCCATCGTAAAACCCGGGTCGCCCTTTTCCACAATAAACGCTGTGAAATCCGTTCCATTAATTTTGGCATACACGATGAAAATGTCGGCAAAACCCGCATTCGTAATATACAGTTTGGAGCCATTTAACAGGTAATGTTTTCCATCATTAGAAAGGCGTGCAGTCGTTCTTGCACCTAATGCATCGGAGCCGGACGTTGGCTCTGTTAAGCAGTAAGCCGCAATCTTGGCGCCTGTCGCGAGATCCGGCAAATATTTTTTCTTCTGCTCAGGAGTTCCGAAAAATACAATAGGAAGCGTTCCGATTCCAACATGCGCTCCAATCGATAAAGCAAAGGCAGACGCTTGTGCCAGATTTTCACTAATAATCGTGGAACTAACCTTATCCAGTCCAAGACCGCCATAAATCTCCGGCACGTCAGCCCCGAGTAAGCCAAGCTCACCTGCGCTTCTCATCAATTTAACCGTCAAATCGTAATTGAGTTTCTCGATATGCTCATCATTCGGCAGCACTTCGCCCGCTACAAAATCACGCGTCGTCTCCGCGATCATGCGATGCTCCTCTGTAAAATCCTCCGGCGTCACGATATTGTGGAAATCGAGATCTGAAATGACAAAACTGCCGCCTACAACTTTATCTGACATGGTTCATCTCTCCTCAGAATGAATTGGACAAGGGTTAATAAATAGAATCATTAACAGGAGCTATTCCCGTTAATTACACGGGTTAAGCGTGAACCTGGAATACTCCAGCAGCGCCCATCCCACCGCCGATACACATCGAAACTACGCCATAACCGCCTCCACGCCGCTGCAGCTCATGAATCAATGAGGTCGTCAGCTTCGCGCCGGTACATCCAAGCGGATGCCCGAGGGCAATTGCGCCGCCGTTCACATTCACCAGCTCCTCGTTCAATCCGAGCTCGCGAATAATATGCAAGCATTGCGAAGCAAATGCTTCGTTGATTTCAAACAGATTCACCTGATCTTGGGTGATCCCCGCCATCTGCAGCGCCTTCGGAATCGCCTTCACCGGGCCAACCCCCATGATTTCCGGCTCCACACCGGAAAGTGCAAAAGATTTGAACGTCGCCAGCGGCTTCAACCCGAGCGCCTCCGCGCGCTCGCGGCTCATCAGCACGGCCGCCGCTGCGCCGTCCGACGTCTGTGACGCGTTGCCCGCCGTCACCGTGCCGTTCAAGCTGAACGCAGGCTTCAGCTTGGCAAGCACTTCCACGGATGTATCGAGGCGAACGCCCTCATCCGCGGCAAAAACAAACGAACGCTCAAACGCTTTGCCGCGTTCGTCAAGGCCCTTCACGCTCGTAGCCACCGGCACGATCTCATCCACGAACTTGCCGGCTGCAATCGCCGCAGCCGCCAGACGGTGGCTCCGCGCCGCGAAGCCATCCTGCGCTTCGCGCGAGATGCCGAAGCGCTGCGCCACAGCTTCGGCCGTATGCCCCATGCCCATGAACACCTCAGGCATGGTCTCAACAAGATGCGGATGCGGCGAGAACTTGAAGCCCGTCATCGGGACGTGGCTCATGCTCTCTACGCCTCCGGCGATGATCACCTCCGCGTGGCCCAGCATGATGCGCTCCGCCGCATAAGCGATGGCCTGCAGCCCGGAGGAGCAGAAGCGATTGACCGTGATCGCCGGCACGGTCACCGGAAAGCCCGCATAAAGCGACATCGTGCGGGCGAAGTTAAGCCCTTGCTCGCCCTCCGGCATCGCACAACCGATGATGATATCGTCAACATCGCCTTTATCGAGGCCAGGAGCCCTCCGCACAACCTCTTCCAAGACGGCTTTGCCCAGATCCTCCGCTCGCGTTTGAGCGAAGCTGCCTTTCTTTGCGCGTCCGACGGCGGTGCGCGTAATCGATACAATGACTGCTTCCTTCATCGTTTCTCACCTCAATTAGAGTAGTAACGCATGCTCTTTATGAATTTCCGGTCGAATTTTTGTTCCTATTTACATTTCCATTCATATCTCCGTTCGCTTGCACCACTAATTACGCAGCGGTTTTCCCTTGGAAAGCATATATTGCATACGTTGTTGTGTTTTCAACTCCCCGCACAGACTGAGGAAAGCTTCTCTTTCCAGATCAAGCAAATATTGCTCGGTGACGAGCGTGCCAGCCGGTACATTTCCACCTGCAAGCACATGCGCTAACTTGTTCGCGATAAGTACATCATGGTCGCTGATATAGCCGCCTTGCTTCATGGAGTAAGCGCCAACTTGCATAACTGCTTTGCCATTTTCGCCGACAACGCGAATCTTCTCTCGCACGGGTGGGGTATAACCTGCCGCATCCATACGCAAAACGGCTTGTTTAGCCTCATAAATCCGATAATCCGGATTGATAACAACTGTATCTTGAGGCCGCATATACCCGAGCCGTTTCGTATCATGCCCACTCGTCGAAACCTTGGCCATCGCCACAGTCTCGAAGCTTGCATTGATCCATGGTTGTAAATCTACTTCAGGATCACGCACCAGCGAACTCGCCCTTAACGCCAGTTCTTTACAGCCGCCACCGGCAGGAATTAAACCCACGCCAACTTCAACAAGTCCATAATACGTCTCCGATGAGTAAATGATTTGATCGGCCGGCATACAAGCTTCAACACCGCCGCCGAGCGTCATTTTGTGAGGCGCTGCCACTACCGGTTTATCCAAACCTTTGAGCTTCATCATGGAGTTTTGAAATAAACGGATAATACCGTCCACTTCATCCCATTCGCCGTCTTGCGCCTCCATAAGCAGCAGCATTAAGTTGGCGCCGACACAGAAGTTTTTCCCCTCGTTTGCGACGACAAGCCCACGGTAATTACTGCGAACTTCGTCTACACTCTGTTGAATCATGGTGAGAATATCTCCGCCTATGGCATTGTTTGGAGATTGAAACTCCAGGCAGGCAACTTCGTCGCCAATATCAATCAAATTCGCGCCGCTATTCGAACGAATGACTTTCTTTTGCTGCTTTAAAGCTGCCAGAGAGATCAACTCAGGCTTTGACTCAACGCCTTGGTACTCATTTTTTAAATAGTAGAAGCTTTGCCCTTCTTTACTTGTGTAGAAGCTGTCGTTGCCCGCAGCAATCCACGCTTTTACCCAATCAGGCACCTCGCTGCCTTCCGCCTCCATACGCTCCACAGAACGCTTAAGTCCAATAGCATCCCATGTTTCGAAAGGCCCCAAATCCCAATTAAATCCCCATTTGAGCGCATTATCGATCTCGACGATAGAGTCTGCAATTTCATCCAATTTTGCTGCAGAATATAACAGCACAGGTTTCAAAATGTTCCACGCCAACTCGGAATATCGATCTTTGCCGCCTAGCAGCGCCTTAAGCTTTCCGCCTGCACCTTTGGCCTGCTTAGCAGCTTCAAGGGAGACTGAACTGATTTTCCGGCTTGCTGCATACGTCATACTGTTTAAATCTAATGATTGGATTTCTTTTCCAGCTTCACTTTTCACTTTTTTATAAAAGCCTTGACCTGTCTTTTCCCCGATCCAGCCCTTTTCCACCATGGTCTGTAAAATAGCCGGTGTATCGAAAACAGCCTTCTCACTTGGATCTTCTACAAGCCCGAACACGTTATTTGCGACATGTACAAAAGTATCCAGACCGACCAAGTCCAGTGTTCGGAATGTCGCGCTTTTCGGCCGCCCCATCGCAGGACCTGTCACGGCATCGACTTCTTCAACGGAATATCCGTTGGTGAGCATTTCGCGCAGGGTAACCAGAAGTCCGTAAGTGCCAATCCGATTCGCAATAAAATTCGGCGTATCCTTGGCTTGCACGACGCCCTTCCCTAATTTTTTCTCGCAAAACTCAGTCATGAAAGAAACAATCGCCGGATCTGTGTGTTGACTGGGAATGACTTCCAACAGCTTCATATAGCGAGGGGGATTAAAGAAATGAGTGCCTAAGAAATGTTTTTTGAATTCATCGCCTACGGTCTCTGTCATTGCATGAATAGAAATACCGGAGGTGTTAGACGAAACTATCGTCCCGGGCTTCCATACCTTTTCAATTCGGCTTAATAACTGCTGCTTCGCCGGTAAATTTTCTACGATGACTTCAATGATCCAATCTACCTGGCCGAGTTTTGCCAAATCGTCTTCCAGGTTGCCTGGTGTCAGTCGCTCGATGAAAGCCTCACTGTATAAGGGTGCCGGGTTCGTCTTTTTGAGCTTATCCAGCGCGTTAACCGCAAGACGGTTCCGTACTTTCGGATGTTCCAGCGTTAATCCTGCGGCTTCTTCTTGCGGCAGCAATTGGGCCGGAACCATATCAAGCAATAAGACGGGAATACCTGCATTTGCCAAATGGGCAGCTATGCCGGAGCCCATCACACCGGAGCCGATAACGGCAGCAGTACGAATCTTTGTCATATGGAAATTTCCTCCTACATGAAATTTTCAGACTGTCTTACGCAGTTCCAAATACAGACAAGGCTAGAATTTCAGCGATATCTCGCGCTTTAACCTGCTCCTCTACCTCCTTCAGCTTCGTGCCATCCTCGACCATTGTTAAACAATAGGGACAGGCTGAGGTGATCACCGTCGGCTTCACACTCAATAGTTGCTCCGTGCGCGCTACATTAACGCGTGTGCCGGCCGTTTCTTCCATCCACATCATGCCGCCTCCGGCACCGCAGCACATACTGTTTTCACGGGAACGCGGTTGCTCCACAAGTACGGCCCCTGGAATCGCACGCAAGATACTGCGTGGCTCCTCATACACCTCGTTGTAACGGCCCAAGTAACAAGAGTCGTGATACGTGATGCGTTCATGCACCTCGTATTGCGGCTTCAAACGACCTTCTTTCACCCATACATCGAGCAGTTCCGTGTGATGAAAAACGTCGGCCTCCAAGCCAAATTCGGGGTATTCATTTTTGAAAATATGATACGTGTGTGGACAGGTCGTTACGATTTTCTGAACTTTATACTTTTGAAAAGTCGCAATATTGTCAGCACACAACTGTTGAAAAAGAAATTCATTCCCCATACGACGGGGGGTATCCCCGGAATTTTTCTCCTCATTCCCCAATATCGCAAAGGAGATGCCGGCTTCGTTCATCAGCTTCACAAATGCATGCGTAATTTTACGGCTGCGGTTATCATACGATCCCATTGATCCCAGGAAAAAGAGATACTCAAAATCGCGATTCTCCTTCACCGTACGAACGTTCAGCTCATTATTCGGATCTACTTCCTTCACCCATTTCACGCGATCATTCCGGGAGATTCCCCATGGATTTCCTTGACGCTCAATGTTTTGCAGGGCACGCTGTCCGTCATGCGGCATACTGCCTTGCGTCAACACTAGGTGTCTGCGCAGATCAACAATTTTATCTACATGCTCATTGCCGACTGGACATTGATCTTCGCAGTTGCGGCAGGTTGTGCAAGCCCAAAGCTCCTCCTCGGTGATGACACCGCCGATCAATTCCACCTCTAGCGGGTTATGCCCGCTATGTGTAGCGAAAGCTGCCGCCGGAACCCACGGCGATTTGGATGTGATAACAGCGCCCTTTTCCGTCAAATGATCACGAAGTTTCGTAATCAGATGCATGGGGGAAAGCAGCTTGCCGGTCGTATTGGCCGGGCAAACATTCGTGCAGCGCCCGCACTCCACACAAGAGTAGAAATCAAGCATCTGTTTTTGCGTAAAATCCTCCACTTTGCCGACACCGAATGATTCCGCTTCTTCGTCTTCCAAATCAAGCGAAGCCAATTTGCCGGTAGGTTCTGTGCGCCGGAGCAATATGTTAAGAGGTGCCGTAATAATATGAAAATGTTTGGATTGCGGGACGTAGATCAGAAAAGACAGCAAAATCAGCAAATGCATCCACCAACTGATATAAAACCCTATGGTCGCCCCAGTGTGCGAGAGACCGCTAAATATCCCGGCAAAAACGGATGAAATGGGTGCATAACCGGAAGCTCCCAACCCCTCTCGCACCCGCTCAAAACCACCGCTGACCACAACGGACAGCATGAGGAAAAAGATGAAAAACACGACAATACTGGGCTTCCAGCCCCGTTTTAAACGCTTAAGCTTTTCAATATAACGGCGATAAGTCGCATACCCCATAGCCAGCAGAATCAGCGCAACCGTCACTTCCTGGATGAATGTAAAATAGTCGTAACCGGGCATTGGCAGCCCACGGCCGATTAATCCTTTTAGAATCAGATCAAGGGCTCCTAGCTGTAAAATAAGAAAACCATAAAAGATGACGATGTGCATGATGCCACTTTTCTTATCCTTCAGCAGTTTCGTCTGACCGAACACCTGAATGGCAAACTCCTTCAACCGAGCTTTTGCTTCTTTCTTCAAATTCACTGATTTACCTAACTGGATGTACAAATACCGGTGGTACACAATTCGGCCAAACAAGAACAACGCACAGCCTGTAACCGCTAGAAACAATACAAACTGAATGAGCGAACCAATCATAGAGGACCTCCTCACCTGAAAAGATAGCGCTTACATGTAAACATCGTAAAAAAGCAAGTTCCATATGCCCCTATTTCCAGAGTTGAAAAATGCTTGATCGTTAGTGTAAGCCGGCTAACTTTCTTACTTGCTTCTTAAGCTGAATAAGTCGTTGACAAGGCGTACTACGTATTTTATGATGAAACTATAAAAATGAATGAGTATTCATTCACTGATATCTGTATCTTAACACCGAGGTGATCCCCTTGACAAGTAGCAAAAAACCAGACAAGTATTACGCCATTCTCGAAGGCGCTCTGAAAGTATTTGCAGAGAACGGCTTTCACAAATCACAAGTATCCCGAATTGCCAAGGAAGCCGGAGTGGCTGACGGAACCATCTACTTATATTTCAAAAAGAAGGAGGATATCTTGACCAGTCTGTTTCAAGAGAAATTAGGCGAGCTTGTGGAGAAGTTCAACACTGGCGTCAACGAACAGATGACAGCGAAGCAAGCCCTTTATAAAGTTTGTGAAATTCATTTCACCGAGCTTGAAGGGAATGTCAATCTGGCCTTTCTCACGCAAATCGAATTGAGACAAAGCGATTTGGAGCTGCGCAAAGAGATTGGCCTTGCACTCAAGAGATATATTATCCTCATTGAAAATATATTAGAAAGAGGCAAACAAGACGGGAGCTTCCGCGCCGATTTTGATGCGAAACTCGTAAGGCTTCTCATCTTTGGAGGCATGGATGAAGTTGTGACCTCCTGGCTCATCTCCGGGCAAAAGTATTCCTTAACCGCTCAAGTCGGCCCTACCGTTAACTTTTTCATGAAAGGCATCGAGGCTTAAGGGTCTGTATAACATGTATATTCAGGAAGGAGCTTGGCTATGGACATTTTTGTATTATTGAAGCAAACCTTTGATACAGAGGAGAAAATTGTTCTGCAAGCGGGGAGCGTTCAGGAAGATGGCGCCAAATTCGTCATTAATCCTTATGATGAATACGCTGTGGAGCAAGCTATTCAGCTGCGAGATGAATTCGGTGGCAAAGTCACCCTGCTCTCCGTAGGTCCCGACAGGACGGCTGAAGCCCTGCGTACCGCACTGGCTATGGGGGCAGACGAGGCTGTTCTTATCACCGATGAGCGCATTCAAGGCGATGAATATGAGGTTGCTGAAATTTTAGCACAATACCTGCGCAGTCAGTCTTTTGACCTCTTGCTAGGCGGTAACTTCTCTGTAGACAATGGAGCCGGTCAAGTCGCCATTCGCCTAGCGGCCCTTCTTGAAATCCCACATGCTGCATCCATTACTAAACTTGAAATCTCGGGTGCCGTGGCGGTTGCCCACCGAGATGCGGAAGGCGATATTGAAGTCATTGAGGTTCCGCTCCCTGCTCTCTTCACCGCACAGCAAGGTTTGAATGAACCTCGTTACCCTTCCCTGCCGGGCATCATGAAAGCGAAGAAAAAGCCTTTTCAACATTTAACCCTTGATGACATTGAAGGCGCTGATTCAGCTTCCGCCAAGACGACAAGACTTGAGTTAAAACTGCCTCCTGAACGCCAAGCTGGACGCATTCTCAAAGGCGAAATCGCGCAGCAGGTGACGGAGCTTGTCCAAGCGTTACGCAATGAATCCAAAGTGATTTAACGAAGGGGAGGCTACGATCATGGCTAAAACATTTCTTGTTGTCGCCGAAGCTCGCGGAGGCAAGCTGCGTCAGGTATCCTTTGAAGCCTTACGTGCTGCGCAGTTGTCTGCTGCGGAAGGCGATGCGATTCACGCTGCACTCATTGGCGGGAGCGGCACCAAAGCTCTAGCAAGCGAGCTCACTGCATATGGCGCGGAATCCATCTATGTTGTTGAGGATGCTGCTCTTGATAACTACAACTCGGAAGCCTATTTGAGCGCATTACTAGCCGTAACTGGCGTTGTGAAGCCAAATGCCTTGTATTACGGCCATACGGCTGCCGGCCGAGATCTGGCACCGCTGGCCGCAGCGAAGCTAGGCGCCGGCCAGCTGTCGGACGTAACGGAGATCTCGCGCAGCGGCGATCGCGTTGAATTCACCCGGCCGCTTTACGCTGGCAAAGCCGTTGAGAAGAAAGCGTTTACCGACCCGAATGGCCCGTGGGTCGTCACGATCCGACCGAACAACATTGCGCCGCAAGCGCCAGACGCCACGCGTCAGGCTTCGGTCATCGATGTTGCCTACCCAGCCCCCTCCCTGCGCAGCATCATTCGGGAGGTGGTTAAAAAAACGTCCGGCGCCATCGACTTGGCAGAAGCCAAGATCGTTGTCTCCGGCGGACGGGGCGTGCGCAGCGCCGAAGGCTTCCAGCCGCTCGAAGAGCTGGCTGCCGTCTTGGGCGGCGCTGTCGGGGCATCCCGCGGAGCCTGCGACGCGGGCTACTGCGAATACGCGATGCAAATCGGCCAGACCGGCAAGGTGGTGACGCCGGAGATCTACATCGCGTGCGGCATTAGCGGCGCCATCCAGCACCTTGCGGGGATGAGCTCTTCGCGCGTCATCATCGCGATTAACAAGGATGCCGAGGCGCCGATCTTTAAAGTAGCCGACTACGGCATTGTCGGCGATCTGTTCGAGGTCGTGCCGCTGCTGACCGAGGAGTTCCGGCAGCTGCTGAAATAGCTGCTCCGCTACTAGCTGCATAAACAGCCAAACTGGCGATCTTAGGGAACTGTGATCCGCTAATTCCCCCTTTCGGGGTGGATTAGCAGGTCTCCAGGGCAAATAGAGCCCTGCAGTTCCCCTAGATCTCACGTTTGGCTGTTTTAGCCTGAATAGCGCTCTCTAGTTCCTTTTTCCGGTTCGCCGAATGAACTCTTCTCTTGAAATTTTGATGTTATTCCAGTAAACTCATCGTACATTCCAGATGTTAGGAGTTCTCATCATGTCCATGACCCCAACCGATGTTGTTCAACATTTTTTTGCGAAAGCTCGCTCCGGTTTACAACCTGATGCCGCTCATGATTACATGGCTGAGCACGTGCTGGCCCATCAAATGACGGGAGAAAACGAAACCACCGTTCACCGCACACCGGCCAATTATGCGGATCACGTCAGGGAGATGATTGCAGCTTACGGTGATTTCCAGCTCGAAATCCAAGAAATGATCGCGCAGAATGATCGTGTCTACGTACGCTGGAAGCAAACCGGCACACATATCGGCGAGGTAGACGGATTTGCGCCCACAGGCAAAACAATCATCGAGATTGCAAGCGCTGTTTATCGCATCGAAAACGAACGAATCGTCGAATACTGGATTCAAATCGACCGCGAAGGCATTCGTTTGCAGCTTCAACGAAATGCTTGAAACCCTCTGATTTTCACGCTTAAAAAATCAAAAAAAACACATCGTCACCCGTTTATTCGGACGCGATGTGTTTTTGCATATCAATCCATGTATTTACTAACCTGTTATCGAAAAAACTCTTTAAACTGTTTAATGACTTCTTCAGGCTGCTCTTCTGCAATCCAATGTCCGGTTTTTTTAAGTTCAACCACTTTCGGATTCCTTGTATTTTCCTTTAGGAAAGGACCTAGATCGCTAATGCCCGTTGAACCATAGATACCCAAGACCGGCATAGATAGTTTTTTATAGGTGTTGAAATCGTCGATATCCTGGCGAAATGTACGAAACCAATCATTAGCTGCGCGAAGTGCATCAGGTTTTGCATAGGCCGCGAGATAGATCGACTTTTCTTGTGGGGTAAGAGCAGGTTTGTCATAGGATAAATAATCGTAAGCCCAATTGTAGGCTATGTCTAGATTTTTACCATGCAGTAATTGTTCCGGCAAATTGGGTACAGCGTTAAACGCCCACCACCACGGAAACTTTACACGGGCTGGATTACTCTCATCGTACGAGCCAGATGGTGCCACGAGAGGTAACTTCAGCATGTTGTTGTCTGGATGTGAAATGTCAAGCATGGCTAGTTTTTTTGTGGCTTGCGGGTAATTGGCTGCGAAAGCATAAGCAACCGTGGACCCGATATCATGGCCTGCAATATAAATATTCTTATAGCCCAGCTCGTTCATCAATGCATAAATATCGGATGCCATCGTTTTCTTGTCATAGCCGGTTGTAGGCTTATCGGAACTGCCCATTCCTCGAATATCGATGGAATAAACATGATAATGCTTAGCTAACTCAGGCATTATTTTGCGATATTCATACCACGTTTCGGGCCATCCTGGCAGCAAAAATAGCGGTTCGCCTTTGCCGCCTTCCACATAGTGAAGTTTGATTCCATTGACCGTTTTAGTTCCATTCTGAAAGCCCGGAAGCGTTTTAACTAGTTCTTCGTCCTGATTATCGTTACTACCCGATTCCGAAGTCGCAGTAATAAATGTCGGTTCTGCTGCCGTTGCGACATTTTGCTTGTAGGTTGCCAAGCTTACGGGGAGAAGCATTAGCGTTATGATCAGCAGTCTCGCCATCCTTAGAGCCTTAAATTGAGTTCTTGGCATCACAATTCCTCCAATGTCTTCATCATTTCTCCATCAGAAGTTAAGTTTCCCTAGCACATTAACCCATATACAAGACGTTAGGCGCAAGAATTAGATCTTTAGAACAATCTCTCCGTTCAGCTTTCACTTTTAAATTAGCCATATGGATTCTTATTAATGAATATAATAATGAAATTGCACATTCTACACACTGCAAGGGGGTTCTCATGGATATTTCAAAAATAAAAATTATTATGTTTGATACGTTTGGTACTGTGATGGATTGGCACGGTGCTATTGTAGATACCGGTATTTGTTTAGGAAATAAGTATGGTTTCTCGATAGATTGGAATTCCTTTGCAAATTCATGGAGAGTGGAAAGTTATATTAATGCAGTGGATGAAATAGTCAAAGGTTTAAGGCCCTGGGAAACAAATGATGTGATTAATAAAAGAAAATTACTTGAGTTAATTGAGCGTTATAGAATCTCGTTTATGAGTACAGAGGATGTCGAAAAACTTAATTTAATTTGGCATCGGTTAAGGCCATGGTGCGATTCTTTACCTGGTTTATTACAACTGAGCAAAAAATATAGGTTAGGTCCCTTCTCTAACGGTGATTTTAGACTTTTACTAGATATGGAGAAATATTGGAACCTACCATGGGACTTTATTATATCAGGTCAAATGTTTAAAAAATTTAAGCCTGATCCAACTATTTATGTGGATGCAGTGAATCTCCTTGGTGGAAATCCTCAAGAAATATTGATGGTTGCAGCTCATCCTACGGACTTGGACGGTGCTGCTAATGCTGGCATCTCAACGGTCTATATTCCTCGCCCAATCGAATTTGGTAAACATAGCGGCTACGTTGAACCACCGGGGAATACTAAACCAGATATGATTGTAAGTGACCTTGTATGCTTAGCAAATATTTTAGGAACATGTTAGCAGCTTCAACGATATCTAGAAGTCTTTACGCAATTGAATCTGAATGGATTAGTTTACATAAGCGTCCGATTGAATTTTTCTGATAGCCGATCAATAACGGAATTTATATTGGCATCATCAACAAGCGAAATTTTATCAGCTTTAAATAGCTGTATTTTTTTAAACTGATAATAGTCGTTCAGCACTTCCTTTATTGTTGTTTGATTGTTGAGCAAATATCTAACACTAGTGATTTCGTGTAGCAAAAGATCATCTTGCAGCAAAATAAACTTTTCGTTGATTGTGTTAAAAATACCCTTGTCTTTTCCTTGTCGATAAAAGCGGAGAGAATTTTCTTCGCGCTTCTGCAATACGCCCTTAAGCATGTTGTAGAGGTCAGGATACGCTATTTGCAAATCTTTCATTAAAACGTCAGTAATATACTCTACGAGTGATACTGATTGTTCAAACAGCTGCTGAAACCAGACGCAAAAATACGATTCATCTTCGTTTTCTTTACTCTCCTCAAGCCTTTCGATGTAATCTACGATCATGCGAACTACACCATCCATAACATCCTCTTTAGATGGAAAATGCCTATACATAGTCGCTCGACTTACGTCCATATTTTTCGCGATATCGTCCATCCTTAAATGTTGAAAACCGTCTCTACTGACGGATACAATTAGTTTCTTTAGTAGTTTCGTTTTAGCATCCTGTTTTACTGGGGCATTCATTTTAAATTCCTCCTTCAATCTTTCTATTCTACAATACAGTTTAATCAAATGAAACATTTGATACACTTGAGACGTTTAATACACTTTTTGTTTACTTAGTATCTATATCGTGCTATGATGTGATCATTCTTCAAGCCTCTTCTTTAGCGATTGACCCCGAAATGGTGGATCGATTTGGCGAGTTAGGAGAACGATTGATTAGTATGTAATTCATTATTAAAGCGCAATATTATTCAGAGGAGGAATTAAATCATGACGACTCAGAACGAATACAGAATTACTCCACAAACACCGATCTCATCGGGCTTTGGCGCGGAAACGACCGCTTTGGAAATTGTTAACGGCATAAATCTAAACGGTAAAATCGCAATCGTAACCGGTGGACATTCCGGTATTGGTCTTGAAACGACTCGGGCGCTGGCAGCGGCTGGCGCTACAGTCATAGTAGCAGCTCGTACTCCCGAGCAAGCCGGTACCGCTCTTGCCGGTATTACTGGCGTAGAAATAGAAAAACTCGATCTGTCTGATCCTGCGTCCATCGACAAATTCGCTCAACATTTCCTTGATTCCGGCAGACCGCTTCACTATTTGTTCGCAAACGCGGGTATTATGGCACCTCCACTAGTTCGCGATGCACGCGGCTATGAATCTCAATTTGCTACGAATCACTTGGGCCACTTCCAATTGACATTGCGTCTATGGTCGGCATTGAAGCAAGCAAGGAACGCTCGAGTCATATCGCTTTCCTCAGCTGGAGTTCGTTTCGGCGGTGTTGACTTCGAAGATCCTAACTTTGAAAAGCACGAATACGATAAATGGAAAGCTTACGGCCAGTCAAAATCGGCCAATGCTTTGTTTGCGGTCGGCCTGGACAAGCGCGGGTATGCGGATGGAATCCGTGCGTTCTCCGTGCATCCAGGCCGAATTGACACTGAACTTGCTCGTTTTTTATCTGATCAAGAGCGTGGTGTTGGTGGCATATTCAAAACAACAGAGCAAGGAGCAGCAACAAGCGTTTGGTGTGCAACAAGCCAGCAGTTGGAAGGAAAAGGCGGCGTATACTGCTTGGACTGCAACATTGCTGAGTTAATCGCTGACTTTAAGATGGGAGATATGAGCCAACAGTATCATGGCGTTCTTCCTTGGGCCGTCGACCCTGACATGGCAGAACGCTTGTGGATCATGAGCGAGGAAATGACCGGCGTGAAATTTGAAGGCTAAACTGATTCTATATGAACCATTAGTTTAGTTTAGGCACTAGCTAATGCAAAAACGGGCTGTCTCATCTTGAGACAGCCCGTTTTGCGTACATTATAAAGAATTTCTCAAAATATTTCTGACATCTTCTTTTGAAAGAGGGACATAGCTCCCTATTTGATCGGCAAGCATAGACCTTTCTGTCATCAATTCAATTTCCTTGTCATCGATGCCATAATCCGACAGCTTCGTAGGCGCTCCAATGGATTCCCAAAAATTCTTGAGAGACTGAATCGCTTCCGCTGCTAATTGGGCATCCGTTTTTCCTGTTGGATCCAGATCGAATACACGAACACCCAACTGTGCGATTTTCTCTGGACGTACCGCCGCGACATGTTCCATCCAGTGCGGGGCAATGATCGCAATCCCACCGCCATGAGGGATGTCATGGACAGCTGATACGGCATGTTCGATTAGATGAGTCGACCAATCCGGACTGACACCCATTGCAGTTAGCCCGTTTAAAGCCAGTGTTCCATTTAATAACATGATTTCGCGATATTCGTAATTGTTCAGATCGTTCACTAGCTTAGGCGCGGTCTCGATAACGGTGCGAAGAATCGCTTCTCCAATTCTTTCTTGAAGAGGTGCATTGCTAGAACCATGAAAATATTGTTCGAAGACATGTGACATAATATCAACACTGCCGTATACCGTTTGATCCCGAGGTACTGAGATTGTGAGCTCTGGATCTAAAACACTGAATCTTGGAAGCACATGATTGGAGTTAAAGAATGCTTTCGTATTCGTTTCCCAATTCGTAATGACGGAATTTCCGTTCATTTCTGATCCCGTTCCCGCTATTGTTATAACTGTGCCAATCGGTACCGAATTAGAAGGGGCACTAACCTTACTAGTCACGATATCCCATACGTCGCCATCGTATGGCACACCCGCGGCAATGGCTTTAGCACCATCAATGACGCTGCCGCCGCCCACTGCAAGAATAAAATCAAGCTGATTTTCTCTTATGAGGTTAATCCCTCTTTGCACGGTTGTTAGTCTTGGATTCGGTTCAACCCCTCCTAATTCAATGACAAATGCACCGATTTCCTTCAGTTCATTGATAACTTTATCGTACAGTCCAATTTTTTTTATGCTTCCTCCACCGTACACTAGCAAGATGCGTTTGCCGTAAGCAGGAATTTCTTTTTTCAGGCTGCTTATTTGACCTTTTCCAAACAAAAGTTTAGTCGGGTTTTGAAATTCAAAGTTTTGCATATTCGTTATTCCTCTCTCCATTGAGATTATATTTGTTGACCAAGTCATTCATAAATTGTGCCAAATGTGTTGAAATGCACATCACCTCCTTTAAACAAACATTCATATATTACAAATTATCAATATGATTTAATAAAAAAATTTATATTTTGCAAATTGTCGATATATTAGCTCTAAGAAAAATTGAATTCTAAGAATGAATTCAATTTTCTCTATATTGATGAGATTATTTATGAAGAAAACGACCAATATCATTAATCGCATCTTCATTTCTTCTGTAGTAAGTCCATTTCCCTAAACGTGTCGCATGCACCAGTCCTGCTCTTTGGAGCATTGAGAGATATTGCGAAGCTGTAGATTGATTCATCTTTAATTTTTCAGTTATTTGACTCACACATACCCCAACTGTAAGAAGATCAGCCCCTTCCTGGGGTGAAAAATGGGTTGATGGATCCTTCAGCCATTCTAAAATTTGAATACGCGCTTCATTGGATAGTGCCTTAAAAATCTCAATTGAATTGTTCATGTCACCCATTATATATTACAAATTTGTAATATGTCAAATCATTAATGCCAGCTATATTTACGATCACCCACGACCTCTACCAACCTGCTCATCCAGCCACGCTGCCAAATCCCCCATTACTTCCTCACGGTTCGCTTCATTCAGCATCTCATGCCGCCCGCCTGGATAAAGCTTGCTGGTGACGTTCTGGAGCCCGAGATTCTCATACATCCGTATGAGCTTTCGCACCCCTTTCCCATGTCCACCAACAGGATCTTCTTCACCGGAAAAAATATAGAGCGGTATCTCCTTCGGTATCCGCTGCACATGTGCGGGACGATGTATCTCCTTCAGTCCTTTGAAGAAATCTCTAAAAAATCCTGAAGTAAACACGACACCACAGTAAGGATCAGCCACGTATTTATCCACTTCCACCGGATCAGTGCTTAACCAGTCGAAAGACGTACGATTAGGTGTGAATTTTTTATTATACGCACCAAAAGACAACCCCGTCAGCAGCGAACTCCGGTGATGATCTCCCCGAATGGCTGCTTCGCAAGAAGCTAACGCGATTCCAACGTTAAGAGCAGCGCCCTCACTGCCATTAGAGCCTGATAATATGATTCCTTGTACTTGGTTGGGATTTTGACTGAGGTAAGTACCCATGTAATATTGTGTCAAAAAGGAGCCCATGCTGTGCCCCATCACGAATAAGGGGAGCTCCTCCTGATGCCGTTTCCGAATTTGTCCTGTCAGTTGGCCCATATTTCCCGCCATCCGCCGAAAGCTGTCTTTCCCAAACTTGCCAACGGCATCCGGCGATCCGGCAGTTCGCCCATGCCCCAAATGATCGTTCGCATACACGGCATACCCGCTTTTCGTCAACCTCTCGGCCAGTCTCTCGTATCGTTCAGCCGTTTCGGCCATTCCGTGTGCAATCTGCACAAGCCCTTTCATTGTAACCGCTTCCTCAGGAAGCCATTCATAAACATAATGATTCACATTTTGATCATCACGCCAAAAAAAGTACTGTTTGCGCATATCACCTGCATCCCCCTTACCCTGCAATTGCATATATTCTCTTCAGTATACTGCTCTTTGCACATGAAAACAGCCCCTTTCCGAAGAAAGCGGGCTGATCGGTAAAATACGTATAATAGCTAAACTTTACTCGTTTGTTTGACTGATTTCACAGCTTGCAGCTGCGATTGTGCTTGCGAAGGTGTGTCAAACCGTTTTCTCTCTGTTTTATCGATTTGCGCAATTTTACCGTCGTGTACCACAATTTGTACCGATCCGTATTCTAACCCATTCAACATTTGCTTAATTCTATCCACCCAAATGTCATCTAACTCTAGTGGCTTCGCCATCTCAATTTCCTCCGCTTCTTAATCAGATCGTCCAATCATTCCAATCGTTTTTCTGTTTCTGAATGAAGGATAGCCAATTGCTTGTTTTCTCCAATAGTTCCTTGGTCGCTCCGGAAGTCGAATACGTATGATCAGCCTGATAGACCAGATCCAGATCGCACTGCCCTTCATTGCGCAGCCAGAACATCTTTTGATATAAAGGGGCATAATCAACTGGGATAACTTCATCCGCTGTTCCGTGTATGACGAGTACATCGCCATTAAATTTGCGCAGTTGTTCAAACGGCTGGTGCTGCGCAAGTGTATCAAAGAATCGGCTGGTAAGTGAATATCCATGATGATCGATGGCGCCGCCAAGTGGTAATTTCTCATATTCATTTCTGCCAACAATTCGAACGATATCATTATGCGGATGGGCTACTGCCGACCATAGTACGAGAGTTTTAACACGGGAATCTTTCGCCGCTGTCAGAACCGCTGTAGCTCCGCCCAAACTATGTCCAACCAATATCACGCGGCTCAAATCGACGCAATCAATTGTTAATGCATAATCAATCACTCTGCGCGTTTGATCAATGAGAACGTCCAGACCGCCTGCACCATAATCCCCTGTGCTGTCACCGCAGCCGCCATAATCAAACCGCAAGACCAAATAGCCTTTTGAGCTAAACTCACGTGCTGCCTTCACAAATAACCGATCCACCCCGATCCGGCTGCCGATGAATCCATGACAGATGATAATCAACGGCCAGCGCTGACAATCAGCTTTTGCAGCTCCTGTTTGATTCGTTGGGTAATGCAGTGTAGCCGACAATTCAATGTCGTCGCTTTGTATAGTGATGGCATGCTCCATGATGTTTACTCCCTTTCGTATAATTCCGATAAGATTAGTATGAATTAGTTATATACCAATATTAGCATCCGCGTACGAGGGTGTCAATCCTGTTTTTAACAAAATTTCGGTAAACATAGGTTGATTTGAAAAGACCCTCACTAAAGTTATCTCCAAGTGAGAGTCTTTCCATATTTGGCATGCATTAACCACGTTTCATTCGTTGTCTGCTCACAAATTGCTTATACTGGAAGTAAATCGTGCAGCCTACACAATAACCGAGCAATGCCGCACCGGCTGCCAAAAGCAAGCCTACCGCAAAGAGATAACCCACCAAAGACCAACCCACTGCGAAAGCTAAGGAGGATATGGAAAGAAATAGGACAGCCAAAGCATTGTTAAACTTAGTCAACTCAAGTGCTTGCGTTTCTGTTCGATTTTCCGGAAAAAACCTCTTTAAGACCGAGATGAATAGGTTCCACTTCGCTCCTCCAGCTAATCCAAGTACCTGTATTGCCCACAGAATAGCAACTAACCAAGGCCACTGAAACGCTATTGCCAGTAGAACAAAGACAACAATTCCTGTTTGATTCGCCTTCACAAGGGATATCGGGACTTCTCTCATTTGCGTCACTCCTAATTCGCTAACCAGTCCTTGATCGCGTAATCTTTCTTCGCTAAGCCTTGATCGACCAAAAATTTCTTCGTTTCTTCAATCAGTTTCAGTCCGTCAGGTTGCGCTGCCTCTACTGGCCATTGCTCAATTTTAAAAGATGCTTTCACAACATCCAGCGGATAACCCGATGCTTCGGCATAAAATTTGAAATATTCTTCGTTGTTTTCACGAATTTCTTTGACCGCTCTGGTGCGCAGATCATTCCACAGCTTAGGAAATTGCGGGTTTTTGGCCAGATAATCCTCCGTCACCACGGTCAAGCTGGAGCCTTGCAAAAGCGGATGACTGGCAGCTTCGTCAATCGCCACATACCCTTTCTTCAGCAATAAGGGTCCGAAACCAGTCGGGTACGCATAAGCGGCAATATCTCCACGAGATAAGGCGGCTTCTGCATCAGCAGGCAATAAGTGCAAGATTTTCACATCCTTATCAAGCCCCTTCTCTTTCAATAGGCTAGTTAAATAACGGCTCATATAAGAACCTTGTGAAGTAGCTACTTTTTTACCTTTGAGATCATCCAACGACTTGGAACCGTCCGCTTTCGCAACCAGCCAGGCATTCATATTCACTTGCGTGACGTTGATTAACCGCGTCTTCAAACCTGCCGCTTTCCCATTGATCGCCGGCGTGTCGCCATAGATGCCAACGTCAAGCGTTCCTGCCGAGATAGCCTCGTTTAAGTTGGGTCCGTTAGGAAATGTGAAGTATTTGAACTCTTTAACCCCATATTTCTTTAACTCACTTTCTAAGTATCCTTTGGATTGCGCCCAACCTTCAGGTCCGGTAATCGTCTTGTTATTGTTTGCTGAAATAAATCCGATTCGCAGTGTTTCAGGTAGTGAAATTTTTGCGTCTGATGCCGCATTGGAGGCTGCCGGAGCCGCGGTTTTCTCTGTTTTAGCCCCGCAAGCCGCTAATAAAAAGGTAAATAAAGTTAAAATGAGCGCAAGGTTGATCACCTTCACAGTGCTCTGTTTCATATGTCTTGACCCCCTGATTCGTAAATGAAATGAATGATAAATCAATTAATGCGATGCATGCATACGTTGGAAAATGATATACGAACCGTCGGAAGAGGCCGTAGAAGCTCTGCCTTTGCCCCAACCCACGTTCTGTTTGTAGCTGCCCATTAAGCCATCTTGAACTAATTCACTCTCGTCGACCTTGGTCTTCTCTTCTGCCACCGGAGATACATACAAGGCGTCAGTCGGGCAATATAATTCGCACATAAAGCAGCTTTGGCAATCCGATTGTCTGGCAATGACAGGAATATTTCCCTTGACCGCCTCAAACACATTCGTTGGGCATACGGAAACGCACTGGTTGCAGCTTATGCAGCGATCTTTACTTAACAGTTCTATCATTAGACAACAGCCTCCTTAATCACCCTTGACTGGACTCCGTCCACCAAAGGCTTCGCCCATGTTTTATCCAAACCACCGCTTTTAATACGGTATTTTTGATTTTCATCGATACGCGGGAAATCTTCCCGGCGATGCATGCCTCGGGTTTCTTTGCGTTCCAATCCGCTGGTATACATCCATCTTGCCGTAGCCGTCATGGCTGCCGCTTCGCGTACCCGAACGATATTGCCATCACTTGCTTGAATTCCTTGTTTCAACTCATGCCATAGATGATCCAAACGCCCTAAAGAGCTCTGCAAACCTTCCCCTGTGCGGAACCAGTTGCGGTCATACGGGAAGACTTCATCTTGAACCGCTTTGATAATTTCTTGCGTGTCAAGTGCATCCGCTCTCGTCGTTGCTACCTTCGGAACGCCGCTTGCTTCTGATAAACCTTTGGCTTTACGGTCCGCAGCACCTACGCCTAATTTAAGCGCATATTTCGCTGCAGCTTCTCCCGAGAAATACCCCGATGACATCGCCCATGCCGCATTGTGACTGCCACCGCCAGTAAATCCGCCGCAAATCAACTCTCTTGTCGCGGCATCTCCCGCCGCATAAAGACCCGGCACTTCCGTCGCGCAGGTTTCATCGATAATATGAATGCCGCCGGTTCCCCGCACAGTTCCTTCAAATCTCAGTGTCACAGGAAATTTCTGTGTAAACGGGTCGATGCCCAAGCGATCGAAGGACAAAAAGAAGTTGGGCTGAGCTTGCCGCATCGCCTTCTTGACAATTTCATCCGCTTTATCGATTCGGGCGAATACAGGTTGTGTCAGCAGCGTTTTGGCAATGACCGAACGCCCTCTCTGCGAACCAGCTCCTTCGATTACGGTGCCATCTTCATAGTAAAACGTTGCCCAAGTATAGAAGGCTGATTTGGTTACCGGAGAAAATGCCGGGGCTAACGAGTACGCTGTGGAGAACTCCATGCCGGAAAGACTTGCTCCAGCTTCTGCGGCAAGCAAGTACCCGTCACCGGTTAATACATTCGTGCCGAGCGCTTTACTCAGAAACGCGCAGCCTCCGGTTGCAATAACGACCGATGCAGCATCAACGCGCCATGTGTCTTTGGTTTGATTGTTTACTCCGGTCGCTCCTGCCACACCATGCTCATCTGCGAGCAGCTCCAGCGCGGGACTGTGGTCGAGAATGCGGACACCCGCTTTCTGCACCTGTCTGCGCATTAAACGCATATACTCTGGTCCTTGCAGGCTTTTGCGATGTGAAGTACCTGCTTCGTCCAACGGGAAGGGGTAACCCCAAGCTGCAATTTGGTTCGTATTGCTATACGTTTGATCCAATACCCTCTTCATCCAACCGCGATCCGCAAGATATCCACCCAGCGCCTCTCTGCTCTTCATCGCAGCCTCACGTTCTTCGGCCGTTGGATTGACATACCACAACCCTGTTCCCGATGGCGCTGTTGCACCGCTCGTACCGCAATATCCTTTATCTACTAGTACGACCTTCGCTCCTTCTTTGGCAGCTGTAATCGCCGCCCATGCTCCGGAAGGCCCGCCACCGATAATGAGTACATCCGCCTGTAATTGCAAATCATATTGAGCCATCTGATAAGCCCTCCCTTAATTCCTTGTTCTCAATTTCCCTATATTGAAAAAGCTTCCGCAGCTGTTTTCGCTGTCTCATACGGTTGTTTCACAAGCAATCGATCCAAAATAACTTTCTCGAAATAGGCAAAACCGCTATCGTGCTCTCTAGGTCTGGCAAGCGATATTTTCAAATCCAGCCCAATCTTCCCGTCTTCAATCACAATAACTCTGTCCGCCAACGCTACAGCTTCACTTACATCATGTGTGACAAGCAAGACGGTGAATTGCTTCTCCAGCCATAGCTGCTCAATGAGCTGCTGCATCTCTATGCGGGTTAACGCATCCAATGCGCCTAGCGGCTCGTCAAGAAGCAGCAGCCTAGGATTACCGGCAAGCGCCCTCGCAAGCGCCACTCTCTGCCGTTGACCACCAGACAGCACCGCCGGCCAGTCATCCTTCTTATGTTCAAGACCAACTTGCTGCAGCGCTTTAAAAGCAATTTCCTTGTCACCGGATTTAATGCCAATCCGAACATTATCGATATTCTTTTTCCAAGGAAGAAGCCGATGTTCTTGAAAAAGTACACGCGTATCTTTATGCACGCCTTGAATGCCTTGAGCATCCAGCATAATGGCTCCGCTCGTCGCTTCATCCAAGCCTGCAATAAGGCGGAGCAGCGTGCTTTTTCCGCATCCACTGCGGCCCACAATCGCAACAAATTCTCCTTGTTTAATGTTTAAATCGATACCGGAGAGCACCCTTGTTGCGCCAAAAGATTTGTTCACGTTACGAATATGAAGCTGAGTACCGCCAACCTTACTCATAAGAATCCCCTCCTTCTAGGCTTTGTGTATATAATTGTGATGCCATTTCAACCAACGATTTTCGAAAAACTTAGCAATCAAATCCGAAAGTTTCCCTAATACGGCATATAAAATCACACATAACACGACCACATCCATCTGCATAAATTCTCTGGCGTGCGTCGCCATATAACCGATACCGGAGTCGGCCGCTATTGTTTCAGCTACGATCAGGCTCAACCACATGATCCCCAAGGAGAAGCGGATACCGAGGAGGATGTTCGCCAGCGCTCCGGGTAAAATGACCTTGGCAAATAGCGAGAACCCTCTGAGCCCGTATACTTTCCCCATTTCGATTAAACCCGGATCAACGGAACGGATGCCATGGAAGGTATTCAAGTAGATGGGAAAGGCAACACCGAGAGAAACCAGAAATAATTTGGAGGTCTCGCCAATGCCAAACCACATGATGACTAGTGGGATCATCGCAAGATGCGGGATGGTTCGAACCATTTGTACAGAAGAATCAATATATCTTTCCGCGATAGGAAATACCCCATTAAGCAATCCAATGACAAAAGCAATGCTGCCACCAATTAGAAAACCTAGAAATGCCCGCTTCGTGCTAACCGCTACATATTCAAAAATGGTGCCGTCTTTAATTACACTGTATAAGGCTTTCACGACTTCCCAAGGTGTCGGCAGAATCCGTTCCGATAACCAACCCGTTAAGCCGAGCACCTGCCACAGCAGCAAAATGAGTATCGGTATGACCCAGGGCTGCCAAACCTTGGATTGGGCCAGTGGTGCTGTTCGATTCGCTAGCATGTGAATCCCTCTTTCTTTTCATAAAGTGAAAAGGCGTTTGAAAACAAAAAGACTCCCGGTTCCTGCTTGTAAACTACGAAGCAAGGACGGGAGTCTCCAGTCATCTGGTCGACTTTTTCCAATAACTAATAATTCATATTGTTTTACTCGGATATTGATTGATGCCTATGTTACCATCGCCCATTTGCTTCGTCAATGCTTTTTTCAGTGGCTAGTCCACCTGATGAACCCATTCCCTGTATCCTTTCATCTAATGTCAAATTTAGATCCTTGTACCTTTGAGTGAATTATAATTTTTTTTGAATAAATCCATAAATATCGGAAATAGGTATATTGACAAATTCGACCACGCGCTGTTATAGTCAATTTAAATATTCCGAGTAAAGCACTATGATTAATATCAATGGGTGGTGTAATGTGATTAACAAGGTGTTTAAAGCTACGGTTCGATCTGTGCTTATTGGCTATCTGATTGTGCTACTGCTCATCCCGATTGGCTCCATCTATTTCAAAGGTTTTTCCTTAGGTTGGGAGCCCTTTTGGCAAGAAGTAACAGGACCACTAGCCTGGAAGTCCATTTTACTAACAGTCAAACTCAGTATTGTATCAACGATTATTCAGGCAATAGTAGGCACCATCATTGCTTATGTTCTTGTAAGATATACATTCCGAGGCAAGAGCATTTTGAACAGTATGGTCGACCTTCCCTTCTCGTTGCCAACCTCCGTGGCTGGACTCATGTTTCTAACCTTGCTTGGACCCTCTAGTCCGCTGGGCGTCTGGCTCGATCACGCCGGCATTAAGCTGCTCTACAATCAGACAGCCATTGTGATCGGTTTGGTATTCGTCACATTCCCTTTCGTAATTCGAACCGTCCAGCCTTTGCTAGAGCAAATTGATCCCGCCGAAGAACAAGCCAGCTTCACACTCGGCGCCAGCAGGTTCTATACCTTCTGCCGAATTGTTTTTCCAGCTATTGTACCGGGTATTCTTGCCGGCAGCATGCTTGCCTTTTCTCGATCACTAGCCGAGTTTGGCGCCATTTCACTGATTTCCGGAAATTTACCGGGGAAAACGATGGTTGCTTCGGTCTATATATACGGTGAGACGCAGAACTATAATCCCGAAGGCGCAGCCGCTATTTCTCTTGTGCTCCTTACATTGTCACTCCTCATTCTATGGATCATCAATGTATTGACACGTGGAAAGGGGCGCCTGGCATGAGAAAAATTTTGATCAGCATTTCGTTTCTTGTCATTTTTCTATTAATTATGCTGCCGTTCCTGGGCATTACCTTTGGCGCTTTTGAAGAAGGTCCACAATCCTTTATTAATGCACTTGTAAGACCTGAAGCTCTGCACGCTTTGAAAATCTCTTTCATTATTGTCCTTATCGTTACTGTTCTAAATACAATTGTTGGTGTTTACGTTTCGCTAGAAATCGTTAGAGGTTCCTGGATCTCCCGCTGGCTGAAACCAGTCATCAATGCTCTGATTGATTTACCTTTTGCCGTATCACCGGTTATCGTCGGTTTAATGGTTATCTTGCTTTTCGGGCCAAATACGGCATTAGGCGCATTCTTGGAAGATCATAACATGAAAATTGTGTACGCTATTCCCGGTATGATTCTTGCTACGATGTTCATTACATTTCCTCTTATGGTTCGTGAAGTCGTTCCATTGCTTGAAGAAATCGGTACCCAATCCGAAGAAGCTTCAGCTACGCTTGGCGCTGGTCCATGGCGTACCTTCTTTCAAATCACATGGCCAGGTATTCGCTGGGGCGTCGTTTACGGTCTCATTTTAACCATTGCAAGATCGCTTGGAGAATTCGGCTCTATCTTAGTTGTCTCAGGCAATATCATCAACCAAACGCAGACAGCTACTACACTCGTGTATCAAGATGCCGAGCAGTTCCAGCTCGTTGCAGCGAACAGTGTCGCTTTTGTGCTCGGACTCATCTCGATTACTATTTTGTTAACACTCGAGTGGTTGAAAAGAAGAAGCGAAAAAGTAAGCAGTCATTAAGGAGGAACCCTGTATGCATATCGAAGTTAAAAACTTAAATAAAAATTTCGGAGCCTTTCATGCCATTAAAGATGTTAATTTCAGCATAACGAAAGGGCATCTCGTTGGTTTAATCGGTCCCAGCGGCGGCGGTAAAACGTCCATTCTGCGCATGTTGTCAGGTCTCGAGAGCCCGACGACAGGCGACATTTATTTCGACGGGAAGCTTGCTACACATCTCCCTGTTCAAGAAAGAGGAATTGGCTTCGTTTTTCAAAGCTATGCTCTCTTTAAACATATGACCGTTTTTGACAATGTCGCTTACGGCCTCAAGGTTCTCAAAAAGCCGAAGGAATTCGTTCATGACCGAGTGACCTATCTGCTTAATTTAATGGGACTTGCCGGAAATGAACGCAAATACCCGCACCAGCTTTCCGGTGGACAACGTCAACGTGTGGCTTTCGCTAGAGCATTGGCTCCGGAACCTCAATTGCTGCTGTTGGATGAACCTTTTGCCGCCATCGACGCCAAGATTCGTAAAGAACTGCGCCTCTGGCTGCGTAACCTGATTGATGAATTTAAAGTCACGACCCTCTTCGTCACTCATGACCAAGATGAAGCCATTGAAGTTGCTGATGAAATTATTCTTGTTCAGGGAGGGAAAATCGAGCAGCAAGGCAGTCCTTGGGAAATTTATACGAAGCCGGCATCCTCATTTGTAGCTTCTTTTATCGGTGAATCTAATGTTATTTCACAATATACGCCTCTAGTCGGATTCCCTTATTTAGATGAGGTCCAACAAGACGGCAAATGGCTGCCGGATGTAAATGTGTTGATTCGACCGGAAGCTATTGAGGTTCGCCCCCATGACGTGAGTCATCTGGCAACAGCTGGAGAGAAAGGGAAAGTGACGCATGTCCACTTCCGCGGGGATTCCTGGTATCTAGAAATCGATACAGGCGCAATTAAGCTATTCGCTTATCAATCCGTAAAAGAAAAAATTTATCAACCAGGCGATGAAGTGAATATTTTGATCCATCAAATATCCGTCTTCACCAAAACCGAAAATATCGTCATTGAAAATCAGGCTAAACAAGATCCGCTGCCTGTTTTTATATAAAAATAAGCTTACACATGAAGGGGAGTTGTAAATCATGAAAAAATTCAAATCACTAGGTCTTATCACTGCTGCATTATTCACTGCAAGTATCGCACTTACGGCATGCGGTACAGGTACGAAATCGGCCAGCACACCCGCTCCATCGGCCGCGGCAACAGCTGCAGCTACAACAGCGGCAAGCTCGGCACCTAAAGCCGAAAAAGTAACGATCACGATTGGCGCTTATTCCATTCTTAAAGATTCTTTTGACGTCATTTTGCCGAAATTTAAAGAAGAGTGGAAAAAGAAAACCGGCCAAACCGTAGAATTCCAAGAATCCTATGTGGCATCCGGTTCGCAAGCTACCGCCATTATCCAAGGTTTTGAAGCGGATATCGCCCCTCTTTCCCTTGAAGGAGACATCCAAAAAATCGTAGAAAAAGGCTTGATCACGCATGACTGGAAAAACAACCCTTATAAAGGCAACATTACAGCTTCTATCGCGGCAATCGGAGTTCGTGAAGGCAATCCAAAAGGCATCAAAGACTGGACTGACTTAACGAAACCAGGCGTGGAAGTGTTGATCCCGAATCCAAGCACGTCCGGTGGAGCCAAATGGGACATTAACGCCATCTATGGGGCTGGATTGAAAACTTCTGAAGCGGCTGGCAAAATAGATCCTGCGTTCGCTAAGGATTATTTGGCCAAAGTCTACAAAAACATCAAAGTGCTTGATAAAAGCGGCGCCGATTCCCTTGCGACTTTTGACAAAGGCGTAGGCGATGCCATCGTCACTTATGAAAATGAGCTCATTTCCCGCATTCAATCCGGTAAAAAATATGTGGAAGTTATCCCGCAATACACAACAACGATTGAAAACCCAGTTGCACTCATTGATAAAAACGTAGATAAACATGGAAACCGTGAAGCGGTTCAGGCATTCCTCGAATACCTATGGAGCCCAGATGCTCAAAAAGTATTTGCCGATAAAGGCTTCCGCTCCGTACTTCCGGAAGTTGCGAAGCAATACGAGAAAAACTACACAACACCTGCCGGCGTATTCAACATCGAATATCTTGGCGGTTGGGATAAAGTCAATAAAGAATTGTACGGTAAAGGCGCAATCTGGGAAACAATCCTCGCAGAAGGCGGAGCCAAGTAAGACGGTCACAAAAAAGCCCGGAGCGAATGTTATATTCGCTGCCGGGCTTTCTTTGTGCGGACGAATGAAACTTATCTTCCGTCCCCATCCAATAAATTGCCTAAACCGCCTAAGATACTTCCCTCTTCTTTCCTGCTGCCTGCTCTTGATGCCGATGCCATACGATCTGCCAGCCTGCTGAATGGCAAGGATTGAATCCATACACGCCCAGGACCGCGAAGCGTTGCGAAGAATAAGCCTTCACCACCAAATAGCGCCGTTTTCACACCTTTCACCATCTCGATGTCATAATCCACATCCTGCGTCATGGCAACCAAGCACCCCGTATCTACGCGAATGACTTCACCAGGACGAAGTACGCGTTCGCAAATCGAACCGCCGGCATGAACAAAAGCCAAGCCATCGCCTTCAATTTTCTGCATAATAAAGCCTTCGCCTCCGAAGAAACCAGCTCCCAACTTACGCTGAAACGCAATGCCAACGGAAACGCCTTTCGCTGCGCAAAGGAAAGAATCTTTTTGACAGATAAGTCGTCCCCCCAGCATCGACAAGTCCATCGGGATAATTTTACCGGGATAAGGCGCTGCAAAACTAACTTGCTCTTTACCTCCACGGCTTTGGTTCGTGAACACAGTCATAAACAAGCTCTCGCCGGTCAATAAACGTTTGCCCGCTCCCAGAAGCTTGCCCATGAACCCTTTATTATCGCTGCTGCCATCCCCAAAGATCGTCTCCATCTGGATGTTCTGATCCATCATCATCATGCTGCCAGCTTCCGCTACGACGCTTTCACCTGGGTCCAGTTCAATTTCTACGTACTGCATTTCATTGCCTAAAATACGATAATCAATTTCATGTGCATTCATTGTGAGATTACCTCCGAATAGATTAAGTTAAAAATAAAACCGATTTATTTCTAATACGCTATTGGTGATGGCTGGTTTCAAGGGTTTCTTATTTTCTTTGTTACATAGCTTCCGGAGAAGTAGGTAACAACACCAATAACCATGATGATGATAACTTCAAGCACCACTTCAAATGGTGCAGCTTTAACCCCGAAAGCAACTTGATGACTTCCGAAGGGATCAATAGCAGAATACGAATCAACAATGTCCGGCACGTATTTCCAAGTGGTATAGACGCCCATCAACATTTGAAAGGAATAGTACACAATAACTAAAATAATGGCAAAGATCAAAGATCGAACTATCCTTTTTTTCATTATGAGCTCCTTTCGCGTCTAGAAATGTTTATATTTTCCATAATAATCCTTTTTACACGAAATCTCCACTTTACTAGAAGAAGCTGGATGCTTAACGGAACTATGGTCCGTTATTTACAATAAAAAAAGCAGACCCCATAAGGGATCTGCTCGATGCCGATGTCGATGTCGACTACAATTGTAAATTTCGCTCTTCTTTCCGAAGCTTGCGTGCGGCATATCGCATCTCAGCAGTCTCGAAAAGTCGTTTCTCCTCTTCCGTCTCAGGAATAATGCCCGGAACCGCAACAGGCTGGCCATACTCATCTAGGGCGACGAAAGTTAAATAGGAATTGGCTGTGCGCTTTTTTTCACCGGTCAACAGGTTTTCCGATTCAATTTTCACGAATACTTCCATGGAGCTTCGGTGCGTCCAGGTGACGAACGCCTCTAATTGAATAGCCTCACCAAGCTTAACAGGCGCATAAAAGTCCAAGCTATCGCTTGAAGCAGTGACAACTCCCCTGCGCGAATGACGCATAGAAGCGATTGTTGCAACTTTGTCGATGTACTGCATCACACGTCCGCCAAACACGGTATTATGATAATTGGTGTCAGCAGGCAAAATAATTTCGGTCAACACGGTTCGGGAGAGTCTTGCTGGTTTAGCTTCCATGTCGTTTCCTCCTGATGGCTGATCATGTATGATTTCTTATTCGTAGTTCAACTTAAGCTTGCCTGCGGCTTGTTTCGCCAAACTGCGCGCTTCCTCTACGGATTCCCCGCTGCTGAGCGCAACCGCCATGCGGCGGCCGACTTTCGTCTCCGGCTTGCCAAAGACGCGAACTTGCGTATTCGGAACGGACAACGCTTCTTCTAGCCCGCTGATTGTATATTCCACTTGCTCGCGATCTGCCTTGAGCGTGTAGCTTGCCCCTGGCGTTAATAAGCGAATGCCCGTAATCGGCAATCCTAGAATCGCTCTCGCGTGCAGAGCAAATTCACTCAAATCTTGTGTAGCCATAGTAACCATGCCCGTGTCATGCGGACGAGGCGATACCTCACTGAAGTACACGCCATCTTTGGTCAAAAATAGCTCAACGCCATAAAGGCCGTAGCCGCCAAGTGCGTCAGTAATCGTTTTTGCCATATGCTGAGCATCTAGAATTTGCTGCTCCGTCATGGCGTGCGGCTGCCAGGATTCGATGTAGTCCCCGTCTTTTTGGATGTGTCCGATTGGCTCACAATAGGTAGTTCCGGAAACAGAGCGAACAGTCAGCAGCGTGATTTCAGACTCAAAATGAATGAATTCTTCAACAATGACGCGAGCGTTCTTAGCACGTCCACCCTCCATGGCAATGTTCCACGATTGTTCCACATTTTCAGGCGTGCGGCACACACTTTGACCTTTACCCGAGGAGCTCATGATCGGCTTAATGACGCAAGGCGTACCGATTTCCGCCACTGCAGCATGCAGCTCTTCAAGGCTGTTGGCAAAAGCATACTTGGCAGTTCTCAGTTCTAACGTTTCGGAAGCAAGACGGCGAATGCCTTCCCGGTCCATCGTTAATCGAGAGGCTGTTGCTGTTGGGATTACTCGGTAACCTTCTTTCTCAAGTTCAACAAGAACAGGTGTGGCAATGGCTTCAATTTCAGGTACGATGAGATCCGGCCGCTCTTGCTCGATCAATGCTCTAAGCTGTTCCCCATCTAACATATTGATCACATGGCTGCGATGCGCCACTTGCATAGCTGGAGCATGCGCGTAACGATCCACGGCAATGGTCTCAATCCCTAGACGCTGTGCTTCGATGACAACTTCCTTCCCGAGCTCTCCTGATCCCAACAGCATGATTTTCTTTGCTTTGTTTGATAATGGTGCACCGTACATGAAATGATTTCCCCCTTAATGTTTTCCCAACGGAAGTAAACTTATAACAAATGGCTATGTATGTAAGTAAACATAACAAGAATGGCATAAACAGGGTATTTAACCAGTTATCCTGTGCAAATACCCTGATCTATTGTATAGGATTTCGACATTAAAAGATAGATTTCAGCAAAAGTTTGCGTAAAATCGGTACAAGCTGCTCGGTTAATTCCTCCACCCGAGGCACAACAATGCTGCTCCGCCCATACATGTTGCGCATGGCGGCACGTTCGGTTTCATGGACGGTTCCGCCGCTCGCTAAAAAGATGGAGATGACCTCAATCCCCAGCCTGCGTGCTCTCATTACAGCTTCGTAGGTATCCAGGATGCCTACTTCGTTATAATTCGCTGCAGACGGCTCTCCATCCGAGAAAACCAAGAGGATGCGCTGCCGCTCAGAACGCAGCAGCAAGCGCTCTGTCATGCAGCGGATCGCGAAGCCGTCGCGATTGTCCTGCTGCGGCTCCAGCTGCATGAGAGCCGCACCGCTTCCCGGAGCCAGCGAAGAGCCGAAGTCCACGGCAACCTGGAACAGGTTGGGCGCTTCGTGCTCCGTCACGCGGTCCGCGTCCTCCCAGAATCCCACGATTTCGTGGGGGATTCGCAAGGACTGGAGGGTCTCGTGAAATAACACGAGTCCCAGTTTGGTTTCGTCCATTTTGTCATACATGGATGCAGAGCAGTCGACAAGCAGCGCGAATGCGGCGTCGAGCTGCGGGACCGGCGCGCGCTTCTTATAGAAGAGGCGCGGCATCTCCTGCGTTAAGGCTCGCGTCAGCCGCTTATCGAGCCGCCCGAACAGCCGATCGCCGCGCGGGGCGATCCGCTTCTGCTCCAGCGTGCGCCGAATCGCACGCTGCAAGGGCTTCGCGAGCGGCGCTGCGCGCTCGCTCAGGCGCCTGAAGGCGGCCTCCTGCGCAGCAGTTGGCCGCTCAGGCGCCAGCCAAGTCGCCGTCGCGAACGCGGCGACTTCGCCCTCTCCGTGCCCCGCGGCAGCGGGCACGGCAGCCTGCCCGCGCCGCTCGCCGGAGGCGGCGCCGGTGCGCTGGGCGCGCAGCGAGCGCCCCTGGGCGATGGCGAGCGCCTGATCGGCGGCGTCGCCCTCGCGGGGCGCAGAACCGAGCGCGGACGTGCGTGAGCCGCGCTCCAGCTCGAACCGCAGCAGCCCCGGGCTGCGGTCGCTGCTTTCACGGTGCCAGGTCGGCAAGCGCTCCTGGCCCGGTAATTGACTCTCCCCTTCCTGCTCGGGGAGCACATCATCGTTGGCGAGCCGCTTAGCGCGCTTCAGCTCGCCTTGATACCCTGCGGGCAGCGGCTGCGCCACGCCGCCCCCCGGCTGCATCCAGAAATAGCTGGAACTCGCATCTCTATCCAGCCAATAAGCTAACGCGTCCATCATGTCCTCACAGCCAGCAGCTACTTGCGCCGTATGTTCGGCTTCCTCGATGCCTTCTAGAATCGGATATAACGGTGTGAGCCGCGCCTTCAATCCCACGCTTTCCGCAGCGCTCCACTCCGCTCCGGTAAACCAACCGTAAATCAATAAAAGTACGGCATCGGCCAATTCACCTTTGCTCAAGTGCGCACGCAATTTATGGCCGAAATATGCTCCATAAATACGGTGCCGCACCGCGAATACACGTGTCGTCCCCGGTCTGCGCGCACGGCAAATACGTTCCAAGCGCATATCTTCGCATAATGCAAAAAGCGAGTTCGCCAGCTTGGGAAAGGGAGTTTGCTGACTACCCATGAGGTAGGACTTTACAGCCTCTGCGCTGGTAAACCACGCTGTACCTATGCCTCGGAGGTAGACGTCGCTTTTCATCCCCGCAGCTTTATCCAGTGGCGGATAATCCCACCAGAACTGGCTGACGGTCATACGGGCCGAACTTTCTTCATAATCAGCATGAAATGCGGCTTCCACCTCAAGCTCCTTGCGTTTTGTGAACATGCGGGCTAAATCCACCAACTGCATTTGCAGCATAGCGTCGATTTTATCCTCAAGCATACTTATTTTTCCTACAAACATAGCTTAAAATAACGTTTCAGCCGCATTGATCACGGCAGCACGTTCCCTTTCATCCTCCAATTTATCAGCAATCGCTCTCGCCACTGCTCGCATCGGCGGAATATAAGCCGTAAGATCACAAGCATCGAGCAATGCTCGGATCGACCCTGCTTCATCAGGCAGCTGCCCCATCTCGATTAAGGTTAATAAATCAGCCGACAGCTGCACATAAGTTCTCAATTGCTTGTCGTCACGCAAAACAGACTTGCTTTTCAAAAGCTTGTACAACGCTTCCCCTTGCAAATAGGGAATATCCACGGTCACAAACCTGTTTTTCAATGCTTCGTTCAATGGCACGGTTCCCATATAGCCTTCATTAATGGCAGCAACCACTCTGAAATCAGGGTGAGCGGTGATAACTTCGCCGGTGAATGGATTCGTAATCGATCTCCGATAATCCAGAACACCATTGATGAGTGACAAGGTCTCCGGTTTCGCCATATTAATTTCGTCTATGTATAGAAAATGTCCCTTCGTCATTGCTTTCATGATCGGTCCAGGGATAAAAACAATCTGTGAACGGCCCTGCTCGTCATGGGACAACGTTTTAAACCCCAGTAAAGCTTCGGCATCCAAATCCGTTGAACAATTCACGGCATGCATCGGTTGATTAAAAATCGCCGAAACATGTTCTGCAAGCTTCGTTTTTCCTGAACCTGTCGGGCCTTTGAGCAGTACATTTTTACCCAAAAAAAGCGCAATAACACTATCGATCAAAATGTCTTCCCGAGGCGCCTCAAAGGCAGCTGCCCCGATTAATTTCGCATCCTCTGCGGTCGCTTTCGTCTGTGCTCTCTTTTGTTCCAAGTGCTCACGGATTTCTTGAGGTATAGCTTCTGTTAACATATTCTCTAATGTTCCTCTCCTGATTCCTTTGTTCTCTTACTATTTATCAGGAAAGCTAACGTTGTCAAGCCTTTCAAGGCAGCCACGGTTGTTCGATAACCGAATATGAGTAGAATGCCATCGCTTCTCCACATTTGGGGCAGCCAGGCTTGGATGGCAACTCGTTATACATCTGTGCCAACGCATAAGAGGTTTCACCATTAATGGCTTGTACGACATCATCCGGATGTACGTAATCACATTGCCGTGAACTACAGTACGCTCGAACTTTAAATTTATTGCTCATTTTTGAATTTTGACGTGTCATGCTCATGCCGATCGATCACAGCCTTCAGCCCAATCATCGTCATACTCCTTTTTTTCTAATTGGATAATCCGGAAACTATGACAAAACCCTCAGCAGGAGGCTGAGGGAGATGTGTGAATCTTTTGCGCAAAGTTTTATTTTAAGGCAGCGTATTTCTTTGGCCGGTAGAATAGCTTGGGAAAGCATATTGGATCATGGTGTTAAATTCGTTGAGATACGTATCCATATGTTTGTTGTTTTGCTGCTGAGCATCATAATACATCATGCGGTTCACGAAATGCGGGTTCGTAGAAATGAAAATATTCGCTTCCGGATAAATCCGAGTCAGCAAACTCCTTATGGCTTTGGCGCTTTCTGCCGGCAAAGGCTTGGCCGAGAGCCAATCCATCTGAGCTCCGGCTCCCGAACCGAACAACCCAGCCCCGGTTTCCGGGTCGTTTGTTTTACTAAGCATTTTCATGCCGTCATTATCGGCACCCATGGCTTGCATCCCGCCCATATCTACCGCAATATAAATGTTGTTATCCGTAAATGCAACAGCTGTGTTTCCGAGGTGAGCCGCTTGAATAATACCATCTGCCAAATCACGGTTCATCGTCAAATGTGTATTCGTGTGCGCTTTAATGTTGTCAATCGTAGACGGTCGCATCGATGGCAGCGGGGATTGATTGACACTTTTAGCTCCTAGTGAAGAATTCTCATTGTTCCTGAGACTCGTATCCCATGAGCCAGCATTCGGATTTGAAGAACTTGCTCCTGCATGATTGTTCGGGCTTGCGGCGGTACAGCCAGCGGCTGTGCTTACTAACACGATCGAAAGTGTAAGTTGGATCAACGTTTTTTTCATATAAAAGCTCCCCCTTCTTTCTTTATTTCTTGCTGATGTCCTTCTTTTCCGGTGTGTAAGCAATTAAGGAGATTTCATATCCCAATTGTTCCCTCATCCGGGATTCAAGCCTGCGAAGATCTTCCAGCAGATCCTCATGCGCTCCCAAATTAGCGAACTGATAAGCCTCTATACTCATGATTTCATCCTCCTTCCTGAAAAATAACGATTAACTTTAATATGGTCATTTATCCCCATTTTTACTAAATAATAAATAAAGCCCGCCACCAATTGATTCATTGGCAAGCAGGCTTTACAACGTCCTAGTCTTCTTTTTTACGAGTTTCATCCAATTCTTCGAGCAATTTTCGAACCGCATCCGGATCGGCCGAACCATTTTCTTTAAAAGCTCTCAGCTTGTTTAGCAAATCCGCAGCGATAGCTTCATCCTCTGACTGTTCCTCTTCATGCGTGGGGTCGAACCAGATGTAGAAACCTTCCGGTCCGTTGCGCAAAAAAGCTTTACGCCAAAACTCCGGATACGCATAGCCCTGCTCCCCAAAAATCATTCCGAGCACATCGTCGCTGTCAATCGGCAGCAAATAATGAAACGACTCCGGCTCACCGGTATTCGTAAAATCACGGTGCATGTAAGCATAATGAAGGTAATGCTCACCTGTCTCTGCATCTTTGGATACTTCGTACAGATCCAATTCCGTTTGAAGCAATTCTTTAACAGGAACAATACGTGCGGCCATCGTTTCAGCGGAAATCTTTTGATGGTGAAGGAATGATACTTCCTGTTCCATTGTAACTCACCTCTCTCCTCATCTCGATTTTCAAAAATTCATCCAGGTCTTTAGCGGTAGGCTATGAGTCTGATCTACGCGTTGATCCCACGATCGCATTGCGCAAGGAACGTTTAGGCAGCTTCCATTTATAAAATACGGATAACATTCGCAAAATGACGATAAGTGCAAAAAGCACGGATATCTGCCAAGCTCCTTGCGACCAGCCCAAACCAACCAACGCACCGGCCAGCATGCCCCATACGGCATAGATTTCGTCCTTCAGTACAAGCGGCTTTCGGCCAGCCAGTACGTCTCGAACCATTCCGCCGCCAATCCCCGTTAACACTGCAGCCACAATGACAGCACTTAAAGGATGCCCCATATTCGTTGCATAGAACGCACCTTGTATAGAGAAGGCTGCCAATCCGATAGCATCAAAGAAAGCTTCCCACGTCTTCCATACCCGAATGTATTTGACAGGCATCAAGAAAACTAAAGTCATAGCAAATAAGGCGATTTGAAAATATAACCCTTGCTCCCACAGCAAAACGACGGGTTTGCCAATCAGCAAATTTCGAATGACACCACCGCCGAATGCCGTTACGAGCCCAAGAACATAGACCCCTAGAATATCATATTCCTCTTCCATCGCAACAATCGCTCCACTGACTGCGAAAGCGATTGTCCCGATGATGCTAAATAACTCCCAATTCACTTGCTGCAGCCCCTGTCTACTCGATGTCCCAATTCAATTTAACTTCATTGCCGGTTTGTGAGGATTGGTAAATCGCATCTAGAATTAAATTATTCGTATAACCTGTCATCACAGAGGTAATTGGTTGTTGACCGGTTTCGATACACGATAGGAAATGTCTCAGCATCCGCACACGAGGTCCTTCGTCCAGCTCAGGCACAGTCAGATCCACATCCGCTTCGCGATCAAACATTTCTGCTAGTAGCTTCCCTTTATTGCCGCGAATTGAAGCGCCTCCTTCGGAACCAAGCAGTTGCACGTAAGGCTGGCTATCCGTTTCGATGAGCGCGGCCCAGCTGACATCAAGCGATAGGGTTGCACCATTATCGAGTTTAATCAACGCTGTAGCCAAATCTTCTACATCATATTGCCCTTCCCAGTTCGGTGTCCCCCAAGAGCCAATCCCTTTTTTGCGTGGACCAAATTCCGCATAGGTTGCCCCATATACCGAAACCGGTTTCGGATTCCCCATCAAATAGAGGGATAGATCTAACATATGTACACCTAGATCAATTAACGGACCGCCGCCGGATTTACCCATCTGTGTAAACCAAGTTCCCCAGCCCGGAATCCCTTTACGTCTCATCCAGCCTGCTTTGGCATGATAAATATGGCCTAACGCGCCTTTATCAACCTGTTGTTTGACAGCCTGTGAAAGGACTTCCCAACGCAGCTGATGTGGAATCATCAGCACTTTGCCTGCCTTGCGCTCTGCTTCTACAATTTGTCTAGCCGATTCGAGATTAAGCGCCATAGGCTTCTCCAGCATGACATGTTTACCTGCCTCTAAAGCTTGAATGGCTAAAGGCGCATGCCACTCATTGGATACAGCAATAACTACTGCATCAATGCTTGGATCAGCGAGCAGCTTGTCCGAACTCTCATATACCCGCTCAATGTTATATTGCTTAGCTCTAGCCTCTGCGAGTGGTAAGTACACATCCGTTACCGCGGCAATTTCTGCCTCCGGCACTTTTTTCATCACTTCCATATGTACATTTCCGATGTTTCCGGAACCGATAATCCCGATTCTGATTGGTTTTCCTGCTGTCATCTAAATCCCCCCAAAACTTGTTTGATTACAATCTTTCTTATTATAATTGTGCTTATCTTTCCCCGCAACCGCCAATCTATCGCTCAAATGAGTCAAATGCAGACGGGTAACCCGATTAATTTCAAAAGATTCTTTGGGAACTAGCCCTCTCTCGCTATTCTTTACATATAATAAGATGCTAAAACTTTTTTAATAGTTTGTCTCAAACATACTTAACATTTGAAATGTATCCTAAATATGTAGACCAGCTGGTACTTTTTCCAGATGGAAGACGTGAAGGAGGGCTTGACATGCAAGCAGTTACCATTAAATTCAAAAACAAATCCATTCCCGTGCTTAATTTCACACATCGCAGTTCACATATGGAATTGTTGTCCAGTAAGCTTAAGGAGTTTGAACTTCATTTCGAATTTCGTCGCAAATTAAAAATGATCTCGCTGATCGAGATCATTGGTGATGTCGCTATTTTCAAGTATAACGACGGCACAAAATTGTATTTAGAAGTTTCTTAATTCGACTTTGGGAAATATTCTTTCTGCAGTTGACTAAGCTCCTGAAGAGAGCGCCTAGCCCATGCTTCCATTTCCGACAGCTTAGAGATTTGAGCCATTAGCGCTCTCTCCAGTGATACTTGATAATCGGGAATTGCACCCGCATATGAACGTATCGTTGAAATTGGCATTAAAGCAATCTCCTGATACGATAAAGCCCGTCTTTGATGAAAAAATGCGACGCTTGGGTCCATAGGATTATGCAAGTCCCCTTGTGTTGGATGTTCTTTTACAGCCAAGATGCGTACTGCCGCTTTCATCGTACTCGACATTTCCACTACTTCCCCATAATAAACCCCAGTCTTATACTCAGCAATGACGTGATCTCCTAATTGAAAGCTGCTCATTCTTATCATCTCCTATAGTTACTTGCTGCTCAATGGCAGCAGTTTGCGATATAGCTCATCCACTGACTGCATGCGGTAAATCAGTTGTTTGTCCTGTCCCTGTTCAAAAATAGCGATGCACGGCACGCTGGTCACTTGCCATTCACGGCTAATTTGCGGCAGAAAATTAATATTGCTCTTATAAAGCGGCAAAGAAGGCTGCATGGTCATAATGATCTCCAACATACGTTCAGTCACTTTACATGTTCCACAAAACGGCGTGTACAAAAATACAGCAAAGGACTCCTCCTGCCTGTTAACGATCTCTAACAATTCTTGTTGAGACAATTCCCTCATGCTAACCTCCTCGTTCATCTAACCAAGCCAAACTGTCAGCCGCATAACCGATAAGATGAGGGAAATCATCCAAATGGCTCTCATCGATTTTTCTGCCGAATGAAAGTGTAATTTGATTATGATAAACCACTGGAAAAATACCATATTTGTATGAAAGAAGTTGTGTGATTTGTGGACGATGCTCCCATATTAGGCCTAACTGTTCTTCAATATGCTTACATTCCAAATCCGGGTTCTTAACTTTCGTGAAAAGCTTAATCGTAAGCGTACATCCCGGTTTAGCTGTAGGGTTCTCTAAAATTTCAGCAGCCAAATCACTTAAATGAACATGCAAATTGATTTCCGCTTTGCTCGGCTTATCAATCTTTCTTGCAAACTCAATCGCATACGTTCGGGACATGGAAGAAAGATCCACAAGATCTTCCCGCCGTGTGATGATAATTTTGCCATCCAAATCCAAGTCGTAGACGGCTCCTTCCAGAACCACCTTAATGTTGTCATAGATCGTTGGGTCAAACATCGTTCACACCTTCTTTCATCTTTTGTTTGATTCGATTATACTATTAACATATCACGGTAAAGAAGGTGTTTCTATGTCAGACAAGCCACAAGATCAGCTGGACGAACAACAAGGTCCTAAGAAAGTAAGCCTAGCCGATGCAATCAAACAAAAGTTAGCTCAGAAGAAAGCGGATCAAGCCGCAGCACGTGCAAACCCTAAACAAGCGGGCAATACGAACCAAAGTGCCAAAAGTCAAATGACGAAAAAAGTAAATAATCAACGCCGTCGTACTGGCGGAAGCTAGAGCTATGTAGGTAAAAGCGCCCTGAGAGTCAAACATCAGGGCGCTTTTCATTTGGTCTTACGCGTATTGAGCTTCGCGTTGTTTTTTCACATCTTCACTATCCAGGTATTCATCATACGTAAGCATTTTGTCGATGAGACCTTTCGGTGTGATTTCCATTACACGATTAGCAATCGTTTGAATGAACTGATGGTCATGGGAAACGAACAACATCGTACCGTCGAAATCAACAAGTCCGTTATTGAGCGCTGTGATGGACTCCAAATCCAAGTGGTTCGTAGGCTCATCAAGAATGAGAACATTCGCACCGCTAAGCATCATTTTGGAGAACATGCAGCGTACTTTTTCGCCCCCGGATAGAACGTTAGCTTTCTTCAAAGCTTCCTCACCAGAGAACAACATACGTCCTAAGAATCCGCGAAGGAATGATTCATCCGGGTCTTTGGAGTATTGACGAAGCCAATCCACCAAGTTCAGTTCGGAGTTAAAGTAATCTTGGCTGTCTTTTGGGAAATAAGCTTGGGAAGTCGTTACCCCCCATGAGAATGTACCTTCATCTGCTTCCATTTCGCCCATCAGGATTTTGAAAAGCGTTGTTTTGGCAATACCGTCCGGACCGACAAAAGCCACTTTATCCCCTTTGTTCAGCGTAAACGTTACATTATTCAATACTTTTACGCCATCAATTGTTTTGGAGATGCTTTCAACAGCCAACAATTGTTTACCAGCTTCGCGCTCACCTTTGAAGTGAATGAACGGATATTTACGGCTGGAAGGACGAATATCTTCAAGTGTAAGCTTCTCAAGTTGCTTTTTACGGGAAGTCGCTTGCTTGGATTTGGATGCATTCGCGCTGAATCGAGCGATAAAGGCTTCCAACTCTTTACGTTTTTCTTCCGTTTTCTTATTCGCATCTCTAGCTAAGCGTAGAGCAAGTTGACTGGACTCGTACCAGAAATCATAGTTCCCGACATACATTTGAATTTTACCAAAATCAATATCCGCAATGTGTGTACATACTTGGTTCAGGAAGTGACGATCATGGGATACAACGATAACGGTGCCTTCAAAACGAGCAAGGAAGTTCTCCAGCCAACGAATCGACTCTAAGTTCAAATGGTTGGTAGGCTCATCGAGCAGCAAAATGTTCGGATTGCCGAACAGCGCTTGCGCCAAGAGAACACGAACCTTCTCATTGCCGTCGAGGTCTTTCATTTTTGTATCATGTAAGGAAGTTGGGATGCCTAGACCAATTAGTAGTTCTGCGGCATCGGATTCGGCCTGCCAACCGTCCAGATCCTGGAACTCGCCTTCCAACTCAGCAGCTCTCATACCATCTTCTTCAGAGAAATCCGCTTTCGCGTAGAGCGCATCCTTCTCTTCCATGATTTTGAACAAACGAGCATGCCCCATTACAACGGTTTTCAAAACTTCGATTTCGTCAAACTCGTAATGGTTTTGTTTCAGAACAGCCATTCTCTCTCCTGGCGTGATCGATACTTCGCCTGTGTTCGGCTCAATTTCACCGGAGAGAATTTTCAGAAATGTGGATTTACCTGCACCGTTCGCGCCGATTAGACCGTAACAGTTACCTGGAGTAAATTTAATATTCGCATCTTCGAAAAGCGCTCTTTTGCCGTAACGAAGTGTCACGTTATTAACATTAATCATGTGGAATACTTACCTGCCTTTATTATAGTTTCTTCTATCATAACTTATTTCGCTCTATTTCTTCTACCAACTCGGATAAATAAGTCCATCTTTCCATTGCTGCTTCCAAATCGGCCGTTGTTTGCTGCTCTTGCTCATACAAATCGCGAACACGGTCAAAGTCGCTGCCAGCCGCTTCAATTTGCTGTTTCAAGCTTGCCGCCTTATCTTCCAAAGCCGCAATCGTCCCCTCGATTTCATCCCATTCCTTCTGCTCTTTGAAAGTTAGTTTCTTAGGACGGTTTGTATTCGCTGAGCCGCTAGAAGCTGTTGAATGATTGGCCGCTGTTTTGCTGGAGCCCGTATTGCTACTTGCTTGACGCGCCAATTCTTTGCGTGCCTGCTCCGCCTCTTCTTGCTCTTGCTTCTCCTCCAAATAGTCGGAGTAGTTGCCAATATAAGGCTCAATGCCTCCCTGGCCATCAAAAGCAAACAGATGCGTAACCGTGCGATCCAAAAAGTACCGATCATGGGAGACCGTGATAACCGCTCCTGGGAAATTATCCAGATAATCTTCCAGTATGGTCAATGTTTGGATGTCCAAATCGTTCGTCGGCTCATCAAGGAGCAGAACATTCGGTTCTCCCATAAGAGTACGCAGCAAATATAATCTGCGGCGCTCACCGCCTGACAGCTTACCAATAGGAGACCACTGCAGTGTAGGGGAGAACAGGAAGCGCTCAAGCATTTGCGAAGCGGGTATTGTCTCGCCGTCAGACGTGCGAACCAATTCAGCCGCTTCCTTGATGTAGTCGATGACTCGCATCTTTTCATCCATCTCGACCGTTTCTTGCGTGTAATAGGCGAGTTTCACGGTTTGGCCGGTCTCGATCGTCCCGCTGTCGGGCTGAATACGCCCGGCGAGCATGTTCAGCAGCGTCGATTTGCCGCTGCCGTTAGGTCCAATGATGCCGAGGCGATCCTTCGGCATCACGATGTAGCTGAAGCCGCTCAGCAGCGTCTTCCCGCCTGGGAAAGCTTTGGTGACGGCTTCCAGCTCCATCACCTTCTTGCCAAGGCGGCTGCCAGCTAGCGCCATGTCCAGCTTGTCTGCGGGACCATCTACCTTGGTGTCCCGCAGCTCTTCGGCGCGCTGCACGCGCGCCTTCTGCTTCGTCGTGCGCGCTTTCGCGCCGCGACGGAGCCAAGCCAACTCGCGGCGCATGAGATTCTGCCGCTTATCTTCGCTGGCGGCTTCGGACTCCATCCGCTCCGCCTTTTTCTCGAGGAACGCCTCATAGTTGCCTTCGTAGCTGTAGATCTTGCCCCGGTCCAGTTCCAGGATGCGGTTCGTCACCCGCTCCAGGAAGTACCGGTCATGGGTAACGAGCAGCAGCGCGCCGCGCCACTTGCCGAGGAACTCCTCGAGCCAGATCGCGGTCTCGTTGTCGATATGGTTCGTCGGCTCATCCAGGATGAGCAGATCGGCGGATTGGATCAGAACGCGAGCCATAGCGACGCGTTTACGCTGCCCGCCGGACAGCAGGCCGACGGGCTTGTCGAACTCACTGATGCCTAGCTTCATCAGTACGGTTTTGGCCAAGGTGCTGGCTTCCCAGGCACCTTGTTCATCCATGCGCGTCTGGGCTGTGAACAGCCGCGTTTGCTTTTTCTCGCTGGAGGGATCAAGCTCCAGCTCAGCCAGGGCCAGCTCATAGTCGCGCAGCGTCTTCATGAGCGGCGTGTCGCCGTGGAATACTTGCTCAAGCACGGTGGAGTTCGGATCGAACTCCGGGTTCTGCGGCAAGTATTCCACTCGGAAATGGTTCGCGTGCACGAGTTTGCCGCGATCCGCTGTTTCCAATCCCGCCAGCAGTTTCAGCAGCGTGGACTTACCTGTGCCGTTCACGCCGATGAGACCGATGCGCTGCCTCTCGTTCACCGTGAACGTGATGTCATCGAACAAAACCTTGTCGCCATAGGTTTTGGTAATATTGACTGCACTCAAAATATTCATGCTTCCACTGGCTCCATGACATAGGCTGCAAGAAGCGCTGCTGTGTTAACTACAGCATCCATATGCGTCCGCTCCATGCTGTGTGACGCATGAACACCAGGACCTATCAGCGCGGCGCGAATATCGCGTCCGCCTCTGAGCGCGGCCGAAGCGTCTGAGCCATACCTTGGATAAATATCAACGGCGTAGCCTATTTCCAACTTCTCGGCAAGCTCAATCATTTTGGAAGTCATTTGATAGTCATAAGGACCTGACGAATCCTTCGCGCAAATGGAGACATCACGTTCGCTACCGCTCAAGTCATCGCCAAGCGCACCCATATCTACGGCAATCAAATCGGTAATATCATCTGGAATAAAAGATGACCCATGCCCAACCTCTTCATAATTGGAGAAAAACAATTTTATCGTGAAGAGCGGTTGTAGACCTTCTTCTTTGATAAGTCTTAGTAATCCGAATAACGAAGCCACACTCGCTTTATCATCCAAATGACGGGATTTCACGAGGCCATTTTCCTTCACTTGTACACGCGGATCGAACGAAATGTAATCCCCAACCCGGATACCAAGATCCTGAACTTCTTTTTTGGATTTAACAAGCTCATCGATACGCACTTCCATATTAGCTTCATCACGTTTGAACTCTCTGGCATCTTCATACACGTGTACAGACGGTCTTGAAGTGAGAATCGTCCCATCATAAACGCGTTCGTCGCGCGTATGAATTTGAACATATTCATTCTCAATAGCGCCCATCATGAATCCGCCCAAAGAAGTGATCTTAAGCGTGCCGTTCTCTTTAATAGAACGAACCATTGCACCTAGGGTATCCACATGCGCAGAAATACCAATAACCCGGTCATTACGGACACCAGGAACCGTCACAATGCCACAGCCCTTATTCGTATATGTAAGCTCATAACCAAGCTTATTCACTTCTTGTTCGACCTTTTTCATAATGTGGTGCGTATAACCCGTCGGGCTTGGCGTACGCAGCAGCATCTCGAGTACTTCCGTCATATAAGCTTTATTTAATTTGGATTTCACTCGGGATTCCTCCCTTTTCTATAAATTATTAAGATTCCTGTAAACACACAAAAAACAGTGCAGCCTAGGAATTTTAGCTGCGCTAGCGGCATAAGCCGCAATGCTAGCCCCTTCTAAGGATACTACACTGTTCCCTTATGTTTTTCAAACCCAATTAGCTTACAAAATCAACGCAAATGGAAGTCCCATCAAGTACTGTCTTCATATGAGCCTTCACACCTTCATGAATAGGGTGCGTGTCATATGTTTTTAAATCTTCTACGGAATCGAATTTTGTAATCAGTGCAATATCATACGAACGCTCCAAATGAAGAATATCCGTCCCTACTTCAATATGGCGCAACACTGGAATTTTCCCTTCCATGTTCGTAAGAACCGCTTTCGTTACTTCCACCGCTTCAGGGCTACGATCTTTGAGCTTAAAAAACACAACATGAGTTAACATTGGACATTTCCTCCTAATTGGTTACTTTTGCTTTGGCAGACCATTCTTCCACATTCCAAACTCTGGTTACCCAACCTTCATAAAATTCCGGTTCGTGGCAAACAAGCAAAACTGTGCCTTTATAAGCGATCAAAGCTCTTTGAAGTTCTTCTTTGGCCACAACGTCCAAATGGTTGGTAGGCTCATCGAACAACAGCCAGTTGCTTTCTCTCATCAGCAGTTTGCAAAGCCTTACTTTGGCTTGTTCTCCCCCGCTGAGCATGCTCATGGCACGTGTGATGTGCTCATTTTTTAAACCGCACCTTGCAAGAGCGCCCCTGACTTCATTCTGATTCATGGAAGAAAACTCATTCCAAACGTCGTCAATCGGAGTCATATTGGGCGCTTTAACCTCTTGCTCAAAATAAGCCGGACTTAAGTAATCGCCTTGATACGTTTTACCGCTGAAAGGTTCAATTTTGCCTAAAATCGTTTTGAGCAGTGTAGATTTCCCCACACCGTTACAGCCAACGATCGCAATTTTCTCGCCGCGTTCAATCGTCACATTCATTTTCGGTAAAAGCGGTCGGTCGTAGCCAATTTCCAAATTTTCGGCCTCAAATACAATTCTACCACTTGTACGAGATTCCTTAAATATAAACGTAGGTTTCATCGCAGTTTCCGGCTTTTCGATTCGATCCACTTTCTCTAGCTGCTTCTGACGGCTTTTGGCACGTGTAGAGGTGGAGGCCCTGGCTTTATTGCGGGCAATAAAGTCTTCCTGCTTTTTAATGTACTCCTGCTGCTTCTCATAGGCATCAATATGTTGCGATTTGTTCATTTCCGCCATGTCCAGGAATTTCTCATAGTTCGCTGTATAACGAGTCAGCTTCGTAAATTCCAAATGATAAATCACGTTAACGACTTCATTCATGAATTCCGTATCATGTGAAATCAACATAAACGCAAACGGATAATCTTTGAGATAGTTTTTCAACCACTCAATGTGTTCGACGTCCAAATAGTTCGTAGGCTCGTCTAACAGCAGCACAGTTGGTTTCTCCAAGAGGAGTTTGGCCAAAAGAACTTTGGTCCGCTGCCCACCGCTTAACGATGTCACATCACGGTCTAAGCCAATGACATTAAGGCCAAGTCCGTTCGCCATCTCTTCGATTTTGACATCCAGCAAGTAGAAACCGCCGATTTCCAAACGCTCCTGAATCTCGCCCATCTGCTCAAGAAGAACTTCCAGTTCTTCTGGCGAAGCATCCGCCATCTTTTCCGTAATAGCCATCATAGCTCTCTCTTCTTCAAAAAGAGGTAAGAAGGCATCGCGTAAAATGTCGCGAATCGTCCTGCCAGCCGCTAATACCGAATGCTGATCCAAATACCCATACTTAATTCGAGGCGTCCATTCTACTTTCCCTGTATCTTTCAATAATTTTCCGGTCAATATATTCATTAATGTGGATTTCCCCACACCATTTGCTCCAACTATGCCAACGCGCTCGCCTGCCAGTAGACGGAAGGAAACATTTTTAAACAACGTTCGATCCCCAAAACTGTGGCTCAAATCTTCTATCGTCAAAAGACTCATTTTAAAAATCTAAACTCCTGTCTGTTAAAAAATCGCACATACTCGTGACTTCTTATTATACCACTGCTAGAGGTAGACAGGAAATAGTTAAATTTTCAATATCGAAATATCAAGGTTTGGCACACAATCTGAATCTCGTCGCCATCTTTTAGCAAGTAAGATTGATAGGTCACAATCGGTTCTCCATTGAGAGAAGTTCCATTCGTTGAACCTGTATCCTTCAGTGCATAACCCTTATCGCATTTTGTTATTTCAGCATGGATTCGGGAAACACCTGCTTCTTCCAAGACATAATCCGCTTTTAAATTCGCATCTCCCCGGCCAATCGTGAAGTGATCGCTGAGGATTGGCACTGATTTCGGCATTCCTTGCATCTGAACTTCGAGCCTTGGCCCTTCCGGCTTAAGGTTTCCTAGAAAAACGGTTGCATTCCTAGCGTTGTTTTGAATTAATGTCGTATGCATATGTAAGTTCTGATAATGACTTTGAATATCTTGAGGTTCAACATTAGATACCGTAATTGCCTCTTTATTACTTTCAAAATACTTCTCCGGTTTATCGGAAAAGAACGGCACCTGCTTTTCACCGTCACTTCTGTACCGCGGCAGCCCAAGAAATTTTAATACAAACCATACATCTGCTAATAAAATTGTTATTCCTGCTGACAGGTGCAGCGAACTAGTTGTAGGAGAAGAAACATGATGCTGCCAGAGAAACGCCATTACGATTATGATACCAATTAGGACAATGAATTGCGCTCTCTGTGTGATTGGATAAAAAGAGGCCGTTTGACTATTGTTTATATCCTGTTTCACATCCAATATTGGCGTATTTATCGGTGACTCTTTCAACGGATTGCTTGTGGTTGTGTTGATCTGGTTAATGATCCTATTTTGTTTCCTAACCGGCTTTGGCAGTCCATCGTGAACCAGAGTTTGCAGGTCCATTAGTTTTAACAGGTTCGTTTTGAAATTTTGAAGAGTTTGCGGCGTACATGGCAAGGCATCGGTGTCTAGCCAAGCGTCTATATCTTGCTTTACTTTGTCGTTCAACTTTGAAGCAATCTGCCTCATTAAATCCTTTATTGCATTGCATACACTCCATTCCTTCGTGCTTTGTTCCATAGGCACATACGTCAAAAATACATCGGACCAGTCACTGCCTATAAAGATGAAATTATCTTTCAGGACAAATCCCGTCTCATGCAGCATGTAATTTTTACTATCATCTATCACACAAACAATTGCGTACATGAGCTTGGCGAATTGAGACTTGGAAAGCTCCTCAACCTTAAGAACCTGAGCAAGCATTCTCTTAGCTGTTAAGCTATAAAGCAGGCTTATTCGATGATCTATCTCCTGGATTTCAAGCGGAAGCATGTTTGGTATCGTGTTCGCCTCAAGCATCTTGATTTGCAAAGTTGAAAGAGCATCAACGGTCAAACCCTCCCCATCGTCTTTAAAAAGACGCATACAATGGCCATGTTGATATACAAATTCATATCGCAGTCCGAATAATTCCTCTGTCACAGGCCCACCTCATCTTAAATAGAGTAATACCAGGTCATTGCGACAGCTGGCATAACTGCATACATAAAAGGAAACTTGATATTAGCATCACGTTTCATTCCCTTTACGATGTTCAGATCATGTAACACGATAATTGAAAAAAGCCACTTCATCAGCTTCAGCCCCGTTTCCGCCATTTGTTTGTGCATCAGTAATAAAACAAGCCCTATCAATGCGGCGCAGAGTATGGAATATAGCATCAATTGGAAAACAAAACTGAAACCCATCATAGCTCCTATAGCGGTAAAGAGCTTCACATCCCCAGCCCCAAGCGCACCTATTAAATAGAGCAGGAACATTGCCATAAGTGCACTTCCTGCCCCTATTAGCGAGAAAGTTAATCCGTTCATTCCGCTTATCGACACGTTCAACATGATTCCCACCACCGCTCCGCTAATGGTTAATATGTTGGGGATCACCGCTTTTCGTACATCAGTAACAAAAGCAATCGTAACAAAAATCAATAGTAAATATTGAATTCAAAGCCCTCCTCTATTAGAGATGGCAATTAGGCACCTACCCACGCTCGTTCAAATGCCCTCTTTTTCAAAATAATCGATTGGCTTAAAAACGGGATCGGTAATCGATACGAAATCTCCGCCTCAATTCCAAAATAAGCTTCACCATCGTTATACAAACTTGGAAGAGTCACAGAAACAACTTTAAAGTTATTTCTCTGTACGGTTGAATCATCGCAAAAAGCGTAAATAATCGGAGTAAACGCGGCATGTAAGCGGGGGTTAACTTGCTGCTCGAGCAGTTCATCTTTCCCTTCTGTCACTAACTCCTCGCCTTGCAGCCGCTTCTCTTTCTCCCATTTAACTAATTCGAGCAGCGGTTCTGGGATATATGCGGCATACTCATCTGCTAAACTTTCCGTGTTTGACACTTGTTCTCGTGCAGATTGAACATGGCCGATGGCTGAATTTATGATTTCAGCTGGTCCACTCTGCTCAAATTTCACTTTAGCTTCTTGCACGAGAAGTCTTACTGGGTATAACTGACCAGCTATAGTTTTCGTAGCTTCAGACACACCGGCTTGCAGCGCCATCTCCAGGCATGCAATTTGAATACAAATGACAAGGCCAACAACAAAGGCAAGGAAAAAAGGTAGTATTAAAGCAGCTTCCAATACGATGCCTCCCTTTTGTTCACTGTAAAACTTATGCAGCATAATGCCCCTCCCAACATTCAATACGCTACTGCAGCTGAGCTAGAAAATTGGCATCGATTCCCTGTTACTTTGCAGCCTAATAACCCGCTCCCATCCAGGAGTTTCATGATCTGAGGAATAAACCACAGCTTAATATCACTTGAGGCGTTACCTTGTAAATATGTCGTAGCTTGCATTAAATCCCTTCCGGTTTCAAGCTCTATAAGCGCCTGCATTCTAGCCATTTGCTTCGTGTTATTGCTATGTATGAGCATAAAGACCCGTAAATAATCCTTATAAGTCAAGCTTAAGGCTGGGGCTGCTATTTTTGCGGATAACTCTACGGCTTCTCCATTCACCAGCTTTGTCATGTCTTGGAAAGCCAAAACAGCCCCTTCTGCTGCTGCAGCCAGAAGTACCAGCAGCGGTGAGCCAAGATTAAGCAGTTCCTTTTTAGGATCAAGCAGAGCCTCAACGGTTCGAATTGCCAGACGGAAAGAGAACATTTCCGCATAAGCCGATGAAATATTCGCTGAACAGGAGGAGAATCCATATAGTACATATTCTACCTCTTGGTTTGCTAACGCGTGTGTTCTCGGATCTGCTCGCTCACTTGAGGTTTTGGGATTGCCTGTTTGATCTTTTTCCAAAGCAATCGTCCGGTAGTTGAATTTAGTAAGCGCATATTCATTCACATATAGCTCGTTACGCATAACCTCCGCCGCATTGTTGAAGGCTGCAAGCATATCCATTGCTTTGAGGCTAACCGGCTCAGATTTCTCTAAATCGTAAGCAATTTCGCTGCCGATAGAGGCTTCCTGTGCATTAGCTTCCCGATATTTCTGGTAGAAACCTTTGGTGGATGAAGAAGATTGTGAACCAGTACCTTGAAGACGATCATAACGTTCATCATCACTACTCTGAGCATTCACTAAGCTGCATCCACCGATCGATTGCTTCGCTTGATCCAATATCATTTGAATCTTACTTTTTTGCTGCTGTTTATTAGCTGAGATAGCACTGTTTTGTTCCATTCTCGTTCTCTCTAATACGCTTTGCTTGTTATAAAATTCCTGCGATTCCTTCCAGTAAGCAACATTGGCTTGATTTGCTTTGTTTGTATTTTCAGCAGTATAAAGTTGTACAGAGTCAACTACCTCATGAAAAGCTGTAAATAATGCTGTAATGCTTGCAATAGCTGTCTGGTACTTATAGAAGTATTCATCTCCCATCACAGGAACACTTTGAAAAACCTCGTTCGCACTAGTCCCCGCATTCCCTGTATTTGGTCTTGAAGTAATCCCATTAAGCTTCGTGCGAATATCATCATTTTGTTGTTTGGCCGTTCGCAGGGCCGGCTCGATCTCCTGCTGCAGTAACCCAATTTCTTTGGCATTTGCCTGAACTTCGAGCTTAGTAGCAGCAAGGAGGGCCACATATTTAATAATTAATTGAAGCAAATTTTGAAGATCATTTAGTTTTTGAGATAGTAGCTGAGCTTGAGTCCCCAATGCCTGACGGGATTCCAATATTGCCCGAATGCCTGCCACACCGCCCGAACCTGCGCGACTGATCGCGGCAATGGACATATCCAAGTCTCTAATCGATGCCTGAACAGATTGCAGCTGATTTTCTACCTGAACGATTTCATTTCGCACTTCATCTGCGGTATGTATGCCAATTTGGGATGCTAAACCGTCCAATTCTGTGATACGTGATTGGTATTTGCTATGGTATAAGCTCGTTTTGTGATAAAGCTCTTCACTACTCTGCCAAGCTTCATCCAGCTGTTTTTCTCTTTGATCTATAAGCTTTTCTAGCTCCGCGGCCTCCTTAGAGAATTGGCTTCCAAACTGAAAGGGAGCTTTCGTTCCTGTTTTGCGAAATTTATCCGTTATCTCCAGTGTGAATTCAATTGGTGCCTTGATTTTCATATCCTCCAACAATTGACGCTCAAAAATTTCATGGCTGGCTAACGCATAAACAGGTGTAACACGTTCTCCATGATCAATCGCTTTAGTGCCCACATAATGAAAAGCACCTGACGATACTTGACTTGACAAGTTATTAGCAAAAACCGTTCGAAAAACTTCCTCCGCCTTCTCTTGTGAGATGCCCAGCCCATATAAGCCCATTGCTTGAAGCTCTGTATCAAAAGATGACATCACTGAGCGCGCAGCAGCCTTGACCGCTGATTCGGTCTCTTTTTCCGCCAATTTAATTCTGGCAAAATCAATGAGTACCGCTTGAAATAAAAAGACCGGCACAATGATTAGAATCAGATAGACGGAAACAGCCCCTCTTTCTGATCGAACGAATCTCTTCAAAAACTTCCCCCATTCTAATTATGAATAACAACGACGATCCCTTTCCGCTCAAGCTCTTTTCGAAAAGCATTGGAGGGCATACCTTTGCCTCCTGCATCTTTTTTGAAGAAATGCCACACGACACCTTTCACTTGAGCGCCTTGATGGATAAGTTCGAGATCCTTAGGAAGCTGCTCCATTCGAAGCTGAGCCTCTGTCAAACTATAAAAGGCTTGATGACCAATTCCGCGAGCATCCAATGCGTCGACTGTTCTGCTTTTACCAGACTCTGTCGTCAAAACCACCTCAGTGCCACTAACCAAAGATCGCAAATACGCCGCGGCCTGCCGTTCCGATTTAATCGTGATACTCGGACCTGACAGGTCACTTTGTGTAGGTTCTGCAAGTGCTTCTCTTGCTTTTTGTGGAGAAATCCGGTCCTTGATCGTTTTAAAATATGTCCGTGTAATATCCGTTAATCGAATAAGCTCAACTGGCTCAACAACGTGCGAGACAGCAGTGCCGCCTGTTTGATTAGCCCTAAACCATTTGCTCATAACTGGTGATATATGAAAAGCTTTTTGAAGTTTCACCTCGACTTGTTGGTCTAGAATAAAATTAGAAAACTTGGCTGATCCCGTAACACCTTGAGGCAGCAATTCAGACGATTTAGCCAGCTTTCTCTCGACGAGATTGCCAGCAGCTCCCGATGGAAGTGCAATCTCGGATGAATCGTTCGACACCAGTCTTCCAAATAAATCGGATACGTGGTTTTGTGTAAGTCGAAAGTAGAGCCCATCCGTCTCCGAGGGGTTAAAGTTGCCTGTCACCAAATCTTTGTGACTGTTGTCCCAAGTAAAAGCTAACCGTTCAGCTGCTGTTCTAGCGATTTGCTGAAGAGACACTTTTTGATAGGCGTATAGACTAACGAAAAGGACAGTAATTGTGCCAAATAAGATGAGTGGTAACACTAGGGACGCTTCTAATGTAAAGCTTCCCTGCTCACCATCTCTAAAGCGTTGTCCACGGCTATGACGGCTATGGCGCACAGCTAGTAGTTGGACTTGGCGCACAGGGAGCCACCTTACTATTGTCTTTGAGGTCAGAATTGGCATCCCCAATCAGCTTTTGGAACCACGAGACTATCCATTTTCTAAAGATAATTGCTATGGCAACAAGCACAGCTACAATCAATAAAATCTCTAAAGTACCGAGTCCATCTTCCTCTTTCCAAAATGATTTCAACCCTTCCCTCATGTTTCTCATCATTTCTTACCTCCATTATTTCATCATTAGTAATGCCGGCATGGCCACAATCACCATCACCACAACAAAAATAAGTACCATGGGAAAAACAAGCTTAGAGGAGGCTTCCTCTCCTAGCGTTCGGGCAACTGATTTTCTGCGCTGCCAAAGTTCCAGGGATAGCGAATGAAGTGCCGTAACGAAGTCACTTCCTCCTCGTTTATAGTTGAGCAGGATGGCTGAAGTAAACAAAGATACCTCATGCAGCGCACAGCGTTTGCTAAAGTCTTCCATCACTTTTGAAAATGAGACGTTCATCTCCAGTTCATGAACAGCTTGCGAAAGTTCAATGTAAAGCGGCGATTGCGCTTTATGAGGCCTAACCTCGACACAGCGAATCCATGCGCGATTGACGGTTTCTCCAGCATTAACTAGCAGCACAATAGTGCTTAATACTTCAGGCAATTCCATGATCATTAAAAGCTGTTTCTTCCTGATTTTCACTTCCAAATCGCGTACCATGAGTATTGGAATGACAATCGCTACAATGAAACCAAAGACCAAGAGTGATGCATCTCCCCCTGCGAGCGCCGAGAAAAGAGTGACAATCACTACAGATAGCAAACTCATCGAGATTATCTCTGCAAAAAACCACTTACTCCCATAGGCAGATAAACTTCTGCCATATAATTTAATTAAATGATGGTGGATTTTGGAGGTGAAATCCGGCAATTTTTCCATCAAACGCAGCTGATCAACGATTAAATAACTACAAGGAAATAGTAATTTGATCCAAAAGGGATAGGGGTAAGCGGTAATGATATCTGCATATCTTTTGCGCCCACACAACAGCAAGATGAGAATTGCCAACATTTCGAATATGAGCAAATAATTGATCCACATGCTACACCTTAATATTCATAATTTTTTGAGTGAGCACATAACATCCGCCTAGCAAGAGCAGGCTCGCACTCATGATGAGGGTCCCGCTCCCTGAATAAAGAGGCTGCATATACTCCGGTGATGAAAAGGAAAGCACGGCAACAATGACAATCGGAGCAAACAATAGCACTCTAGACTCAAATCGCTTCTGTGCAATCATGACGTTGATATCCTGAGTAATTTCAAGTTTTTCACCAATGACTGTTGCTGTACGCTTCATCACCTCCACCAAATTTCCGCCTGTACGCTTACAGGTAAGGAAGACGTCCGTGAAACTGATGATATCTTCTAAATGACTGCGATCTGCCAAATGCTTCAGCGCTGCCTCTATGGGCTCGCCGTTCTCAACCTTTCGGCAAATGACACTGAATTCAACAACAATTAGACAATCAGGGTCAGGATAAAGCAACCTTAAGTCCTCTAATGCCTCTTGAAAAGCACTTTCAATGGACTTCCCGACCGCCATGGAAGAGGATAAACAGCTTAGCGCTTGTTTGAATTGAACAAAAAGTTTATTTTTGCGTAACTGAATTAATTGCTGTTTGCGAATGCGGGGAAACATCAGTCCGACTGCTGAAAAAGCTGCAGCAAGAACGAAGCTTTTATAGAAAATATAACCAACAACAAAAGCAGGTAAAGCGAGCATTAGGATGGCGCTCAATTTTTCACGAGGAGTCAATTGATAGCAATTGTAATCTACTAATGTGAGGACGGAATGGCGTTGGGGATGGTGGACATCTCCAGTATTAGCCTTCTTCTCAGCAGGACCGCTGCTTTGCCGGCGTCTCTCCAAGAATAACAGGAGCATCCAACTGATTGTTCCCGACAGGACAATAAGTAATATAATTTTCATTCAGTTCCACACTCTTCCTTTCTGTGTGAAAACCAAGTTGGCAGCCTTTTGCCAGCCATACGTATTTTGTGCATGCTTCGTAGTGGGTTGCCTGTATACACAAGCTCTCCGGTTACCTTAGCGTCTGTCACTTCCCCTCTTTCCTCGAATAAAAACAACGGGTGGAGCTGAACTTCACCATCCTTCAATCCAATAACTTCATGAATTTCAGTCACCTTCCGCGTTCGATCACGAATTCGGCTGATATGAATCATCACATCGAGTGCCGAAGCAATCTGCTTACGGATAACCTCAATCGGCAGGGAAGCACCACTTAGCACCATGGTTTCAAGTCTGCTCAACATATCCACTGAGGTGTTACCATGGCCAGTACTTAAGCTACCGTCATGACCAGTGTTCATTGCCGATAACATATCTAGTGCTTCAGCACCACGAACCTCCCCAACAATAATGCGATTCGGCCTCATCCGAAGCGAAGCGCGAATTAGATCCCGTATGGTAATTTCACCTCTTCCCTCCGTATTGGCGTTTCTGGTTTCCATTCTTACCAAGTTGGGTACGGTCTGTATTTGAAGCTCGGCCGAATCTTCAATCGTAATAATACGTTCATGAGCGGGTATCCAGCTGCTTAACGCATTAAGAAAAGTTGTTTTCCCAGAACCTGTACCACCTCCGATAAAAATGTTATATCCAGACTCAACCAGCACCTGAAGAACTTCCGCTGCCTCCGCAGATATACTCCCCATCTGGATCAGATCCTCCATAAGCAGCGGCTTTTCAGGGAATTTTCGAATTGTCAACGTTGGCCCACTCAATGAGGCTGGCGGAAGCACAATATTAACCCTTGAACCATCTTGCAGCCGGGCATCGACAATCGGTGTTGATTGATTAACGATCCTATTCACTTTTGACACAATCATCTGGATAAGATCCTCAAGCTTCTCTGCACTTTCTAAAGAGTATGCGTATCGCTCAACTGCTCCTCTCCGCTCAAAAAATATATGCTCATGCCCATTAACCATAATTTCAGTAACAGAGGGGTCATCGATAAGCGGTTGTAAGATGTCCAATCCGCGAAATGAATCAAACATACGTTTAACGGAAGCGTGTATTTCGTTCGACGTCCATTTTTCCTCCGATGATGTTAGGAAAATTGCTTCTTCAATAAGCTCCCTCAACTTGGCATCACTGATCGTGCTTGAAAGATCAAGCTTTTCCTTGATCTGCTGCTTCAACATCACAAATTGACTTTGTTTCAAGAAGCTACAGCCCCTTCAGCTCTTGATACAGAAGTTTTATAGCTGATACAAAGAGCTGCAGCCATCTCATAGGCCTGTTCCGAGAATAAACTGGATGCCCACATCTGCTCTGGAGATCTTATACTTTTCCACTCCGGAATATAAGGAAGGTTAAAAGCAATCTCACGGCCAAGCTCAGAAAAATCATTCGTCTGCATGCCAATATACTTATTCATTACAAAATGAACATTGTGCATCGCACCCAGTTGCTTATATAGCACCTTCGTTTTATAAACATCATTCAAATCATCCCGAACCAACCAAATGATATGATCACTGACCTCTAATCCTTTTACAATTCGTGGATGAACGGAAGCTTCCAGATCTATGATGATATACTCATATTCATTCAAAGATATAAGTGCGTCGATGAGAACTCGAATCTGTTCTCCGCTTATTTCTTGCATTTCCCTAATCTGATCATTAGGCGACAAATAATCAAACCGCAGCTGCGGGTCAACTGATTTCAGTAATTGCAGCTTAGGCCCGAGTAATTCAGGCGAACTTTTCAAGTAGTATATTAATTGAGAAAATCGCCCTGTTTCACCCATCAGCCAAAGTGAAGCTGAACTGACAGATTCCAGGCTTAGATAAAAGACTCGCTCGCCACGAAAGGAAAGCTGTTTGGCTAGATGAATAGCCGTCATGGTCTTACCACTATTTCCACTTGAGCTATAAACAGAGATGACGGTGGTTTTATTAGTCCCGTGACTGCTTCTCTCCTCGTTCAGCTTTTCGGCATAGAAAGCCTGAAGTCGTGTAAGCAAATGGTGCAAAGATTGAAACCGGTACAAAAATGGAACCTTCGTCTCTGCATCTAGTGAGTTCGTTATCGTTTCGCTTAAAATCATCTTGTGAAGGTTAGTTCTCCGATCCAATAGAAGACGATAATAGGTCTCCGACAGCAACAACACGCCTACAGCCTGCTTGGCCTCAAGAACCTCTAAGATCAATTCTGCTTTCGAAAAAAGCTTCACCTGCATGCGTTCCCCGAACTCGGAGGCACGTATATAGGAGGCCAGTCGCTGCGCATATTCCTCGTCATCATCCAATACATAGAGTTGAAACCTTTTCATCCAAACCCCCTCCTATCGCTTTAAAATCAAGAGAATTGGCTGTATACGCCACTCCCTATTAATACAAGACCAATCACCCCAAGTACGATCGCCAGGCGAATCGCAGTAGCAGCTTTCAAAGCAACATCCTCCTTATCATTGAAGGAAAAACAAAAAAAGCACGCGCCGATTTCAGAGATGATCTCCAAAACCAGCGGTGCTTCCGCTCGTCCAACAATTTATCCAAATTGTACCACATTTTACCGAAAAATCAATCCCTTTATTCCCAAGGATATTTCATCGTGAAAAATCCAGCAAGCCTTTTACTTTCACCTCTGCGGATACGTCTCATCTCTGCCCGCTGCGGTGCCGATTCATGCAGTTTCGTCTCTTCCTCCGTTTCCGGAATCACATGAGGTACCTCAACCGGCACCTTATTGTCATCTAAGGCAACAAAAGTCAGGAAGGAAGTCGCAGCAATTTTTCTTTCTCCGGTTTTCAAATCCTCCGTAACGACTTTCACAAAAACCTCCATTGAGCTTTTCCCTGTCCAAGTCACAAATGATTCCAAGCAGACAGAATCCGAAGTGTGGATCGGATACAAAAAGTCAACTGAATCGGTTGATGCAGTGACAACGGATCTCCGACAATGTTTATGTGCAGCAATCGAAGCAATATCATCAATGTAGGACATCAGCTTTCCGCCAAACAGCGTGTTGTGATTATTCACATCTGTGGGAAAAATGCGTGATGTTTTGAAGCATCTGGATTCTCTAGCAAATCGTTTTTCCATAACTAACTGCCCCTTTGCATTCAAGCTTGTTTAATCATGCAATATCATAGCATATTTCTCATCCGTTTGGTCAAAATTGGCTATAACTTAACGATTGCTGATCTTTTTTAATTTTGAAAATAAGGAATTTTCCGTTTTCTTGCCTGCGTTAACATCTAAACGACTCTCTGGTAGGATCTCCTTCAGAAGTGGTGACAATGACGTCATTAATTGTTCTAACACTTCGGGCCGATCCTGGAGGTACTCTCCTTTCCAAACTGCGCGCATGACTTCCCCTCTAGGGAGCTCAGGCAATGTGCACAACGGAGAGGCTGGAAGCGATGTCACCCATTCATTACGAAAGTGATTTTGCATATTTCCATTAGCAACATAGTGCACTTTTTTCCCACGCTGCTGATAGGAATGAAACCGCTCGAAATTAGCACGCGAGCTAGGCCGATTGCATTTGCCCGGGGAAGGATCAAGAACTACGATAATCTCATCTGCACTATGGCAGAGTTCCTGAACGGAAGGATGCTCCCATTGAGTCGATATGTCCCATAGAACAATTGGCTTTTTGATTGTATGTAGAAGCTTAAATGAATCTGCAGGCTGCCACTCTTCATGAAATCCGTCAGGATGAATGGGGAACCATGTTGAGTATCCTTTATCCCAAGGAGTAGAAGAAATTAAACTTTGATCTTGCTCTCTCATTGAATGAGCTGCAAATTTGTAATTCTTAGGGGCTCTCAAATCACCATATAAAAGCATGTACAAGTCAGGTTCGATGGTCGGTTGTTCAACAAGCGCGTTCGGGAACTGGAGGGCGTTAAAGATTCTAGCTAGTGTAACTGCCAGAAATGTCGATCCTACGCCGGCAAAAAGACCTCCGACTATAATTAATTTATCCTGTGGCAGCAATGGATTGGAATGTTTTTGATAATTCGTCGTGTGCGCGGGATCGGGGTAAATGGAACGAAGTCTCATCTTCACTTCCATGGCGGATTGGCAGCGGTGCTGAGGATGCTCTTGCAGAAGTAAACGTATGGTTGAAGTAAGTGTTTCCGGGAGTTCAGGATGTAATTGATCCAAAGACTTATGAGTGAGATAGGCATACTGACCACCCGTAAATAAGTAGTAAAGCATGGCACCAAGTGAATATAAATCAGAACGCGCATCGGTTTGTAAGCCCATAAATTGCTCAGGAGCAGCAAAACCGATCGTCCCCATTTGCATCGTATCCGTCTGTTTGCCTTGTGTGAAATGTCTCGCAACGCCAAAATCAATTAGCCTAACTTGCGATTGCTCATTCAACATAATATTGGAGGGCTTGAGATCCCGGTATATAATCGGGCGAGGCTGGAATGTATGCAAATAATGCAGAATTTCACATAACTGAAACGCGATATGAACGACTTTGGTCGTATGCAGTTCTCGCCCTTTTTCTTCAAATAAATCTTGAAGCGTTGGTCCTTGAATATAATCCATAACCAAAAAGCCTGTCCCATCTTCGTTTGTAAAATAATCAACCAACTGCGGCAGTTGGGGATGATGAAGTCTTGCGAGCATTTCCGCTTCTTCCAGAAAGGATGCCCCGTCTTGTTCAGATGGAAGGACTTCCTTAACAGCCCACAACTTTCCTTTTAGCTTTTGATCTTCTACTAAGTAAACTTGACTCATCCCTCCTTGCCCTAACAAAGATACCATATGGTATCTTCCACCGATACAAGTTCCAATCCAATTCTTCTTCTGGCTTACGATAAAAAAGCCCCCTTCATCAAGTAATAATTACATTGATTATAAAAGGGCCCAAGATAAAAATCTACATTATTTTCCAAAAATACTACATCTTTTGCAAATAAAGCGTCAATTCCTCCCGATTGTGAAACAGCTGTTTCGCTTTAAGCAGGAAAAGAGAAGGCTCTAGAATTCGTAAAATATCGCGAACCGTTTGGAACGGTTTCTTATGCATCAGCTTGACTGTAATAATCGCTGTGCCGCCACTTTGCAGGGAATACAGCAAATCTGCGACCAAACGTCCCATTTGGCGGGGATCCCAACTCATGTCACAAACAAGCAAGTCAAACTCTTGATCCCGAAGCTTCACATCGCTTGCATTTTTCTTGTAAATCTTGAGATTAGGGTTGCCAAGCAGCCTTGGACTCATTGCTGCAGGGTCTATGGCCGTAACCTTCAAGCCGCGCTCTAATAACAACGAAGTCCAACCACCTGGAGCGGCTCCGATATCAAGTGCCGTTCTAGCGATGCTAAAATCAATTCCAAATCGCTGCTCCGCTTCCAAAAGCTTGAACTTGGCGCGTGATATTTGGTCCTCTTCCTTCATAAACCGAATGGCACCGCCTGACCAATCAGACAAATTATCGGCTGGCTTAGATATTCCCACAAACAGTTTTTTCGCATTGATGTAGATAGATATAATTTGGTCAGCATAGCGAACTACCGGTTCAGCATGAACTTCCGAAACAAGTATTTCATCTAATGCAGCCTTGATTGTAAATGGGGCATAGGGAACATCAGCGCGGTCTTCTTTACGCACTTGGATGGCTATTTTTTCACCGGAGTGAACAAGCCCTTCTGCATGTGCATTTTTTAACCATCCTTTGAGATGTTCAAGATCCGCTTCAGTTCTTGTAATCTCCCATTGCTGAAAAACAGGCTGAATATGTCTAAGAAAAATCGGTTCTTGCTCTTTCATTTGTGTTACTGCATCTTCCGTACCTGACGGCACTTCGAATAAAAAAACTTCAGTTGGCACAAGTAAAGTGAACTTGGTGAGCGGAAATAATTTACGGATTTCATCCTGCGCGTACTGTGCAAACCCGTGATTCGAAGAACCAATGTATGTCGTAATTTGTGTCATAGCCGCATCCTTTATCTTCTTTAACTTCTTTAATCCAAAACCTTAATCCACGGTCGATCCTGAAACCATTCCAATTCAATATCCACGTCAAAAGCTTTGCGGATATTTTCAGGCGTCAGCACCTCTTTCTTAGGTCCAGCAGCAATTAATTCCCCTTGTTCGATGATGGCAACATGCGTAATTAACGGAATAATTTCTTCAATATGATGCGTCACATAGACGACAGTAATGTCCTGCTTGCTAAGTTCATTGACATCTCTTAAAAAGCGTTCTCTCTCGTATAAATCCAGGCCAGCAGCAGGTTCATCCAAAACCAGAAGAGAAGGTTTCATCATCAAGGACCTGGCAAGCATCACTTTCTTCCGTTCACCCTGCGACAAACTGCCTAATGTTTGATGAGCCAAATGAGGAATTCGTACCCGCTCCAGCATAACCATTGCACGATCCAAAACTTCCTGCGGGATCTCTTGATAAAATCTGAGATAGGCATACTCGCCGGTAGCGACAACCTCAATAACAGGATCGCTTAGATTTAGTTTTTCCATTAGCGACTGTGAAATATAACCAATTCTCTTACGAACTTCTCTCACATCACATTGGCCATAACGGTTTCCCAACACGTCTACGGTTCCCCGACTTGGGAATTCGTAACCGTTCATCATCTCGAGCAACGTTGTTTTGCCCGATCCGTTACGACCTAACAATACCCAGTGTTCACCTGGTTGAATATGTACATTCACATCATTTAAAATATGTCGTTCGCCTCGAATAAAATGAATATGCGATAAATGAACCATATCAGGCTACATCCCTTTCTTATTACACTTCATACTTGTATTTTCCCTGTGCAATTTGCAACAGCAAATCGTCCGGAACACGATGAGGATAGATGTTCGTTCCATCAGGTTTGGCCGTATACAGCTTCTGATACATGGCCGTACAGGCTGCCTGGCTGGAGGTATGAATATAAATTTGTCGCGGGAATTTCCGCTTCTGGACGAGCCAAATCACAACATCCATGCCTGTCTGCTCGGTAGACCAGCCCATATCATGATCCAGCGATAAAATATCGATGTCACATTCTTCGAGTAGCAGCAAACACTCCTGTATATTTCTAGCTAGCGTAAATCCTTGGGGACAAGGACGCAGATCATCTAAGTATACATGAATCATGGCTGGATTTCCTTCCCTTCCTGTTCCTGCGGATCGTCAGTCAGCGTTACTGAATAAAGTTTTGACGAGAGCAATTTCCTCGGAATGAGTACCATTGCTCCCTTTTCCCGTTTCGAGAACAACCGGAATATGTCTTAAAAAGGCTGAAGACAGCATCTGTCCAAAATTATCAAGACCGATATATCCCGTTCCAATATTCGCGTGACGATCTCTGCGCGAGCCATAAGGATGAAGGGAATCATTCAGATGAACAGCTTTCAAATGGGGGAAATAATCAAGCATTTCTCCTCTAGCCTCCAGCTCACCCCATCCATGGCTCGTCCATAAACCGCTGGCAAAAGCATGGCACGTATCCAAACAAAAGCCAATTTTCTCCGGGCGCTGGCACAGTTTCCGCACCTGAGCCATCTCTTCCAATGTAAGACCAAGCTGTGAGCCTTCACCAGCTTGATTCTCAAGCAAAATGAAAGACGCCCCCTCATAGCCTTGAGTGGCGCTATTCAAACATTGTATTATATTTTTATAACCTTGTAACGGGTCTTTTCCAACATATTTGCCAAAATGCACCACGAGACCGACAGATCCGCATGCTTCCGTAATCTCGAGCCCATTCTTTATCAAGCTCACCATTAAATCTCGCTCTGCAGCATTTGCCGCTGGATTCAACGGGTAAGGCGCATGCCCAATAGACAGCATATCATGCTCTCGGCAAAATTCCGCACACAACGCAGCTTCCCGCACATTTACTATTTTCGTTGATAGACTCCTCGGATTCATCGGGAAATATTGAAAAGCTTTGGCTCCCATCGCTAGCGCCGTTTTGGCTGCTCCGCTATATCCACCCCTTGTACTCACATGAGCACCCACATACATGACCCCTCAGCCCCTTCACGATTGACAGTTCGCACAATAAAAGCATTTGCGACTAGAAATTTCTGTCTTCAACAGTGGATGACCACAACGTAAGCAGGGCTCGCCTTCACGGTCATATACACGGCATTTCGCATCAAATTTGCCTGTCAGTCGATCCCCAACAAATAAAGGTTCATCGATATAGCCGCCGTATTGAATGGCTTCAAGAAGAACTGTACGAATCGCTTGAAATAAACGATTTTGCTCCTCGGTTGTTAGGGATGACAGCTTACGCAGCGGCAAAATACCTGCAATAAAGCAGATCTCATCCGAGTAGCAGTTCCCGATTCCTGATAAAAATGATTGATCAACTAGCGTCACTTTCAGATTGCCATTTTTCCCTTTGAGCAGACTTTGAAATCGGGTAAAGGTAAAACTAGGCTCCAAAGGTTCGGGTCCTAATTTACTTAATACCTTCTCAACCTCAGGTATCGTATGCATGTGTAGATAGCCTAATCGCAATCCAATGAAGTATAAGTGCTGCGCGCCAAAATGGATCACTACCTGCGAAGTTCGATCCGGTTTCGCCTCTTCCGCCCCATAGAACATCCAGCCCCCGAGCATTAAATGCAGCAATAATACTTCACCGGAGCCTAAAAGAAATAGCAAATGCTTTGCTCTGCGCTCAATTCGTACAATTCGATTGCCGGTTAGCTTCTGGATAAAGCGATCCGGATCCACATTTAAAGATTTGGGACGCGTGACTTCAGCCCCTGTAATTGGCGAGTTCTGGATAAGTCTCGTCAACTGCTGACGATATGTCTCCATCTCCGGTAGCTCGGGCATGACAAATTCTCCTTGCCTTTTTCTACCTTGTATATCCATTTGATAGGGAAAGTAAACGGCTGCAGGCAAGACTTAGATTAATCCCTCGCTCGCGTAGATCGGCTTCACCTTACGCGTTTTGGTTTTTGAGTGAGAACCTTCGCAAGGCACCATGTTCTCGGTTTTTCTCACTTTATTTTTCAAACGGTTGATTCGCTTCTCTAAAGCTTCCTCTACCTCATGCTGCTTCCGATCGCCACGGTGCAGGGAGCGCCTGCGCCATAGTTTGGCCCATGCCTCTTCTGCATAAAAAATGGCCTGCGCCAAATTTCGCTCCCGATGCTCATAATACATGGCTAGTTCCAAATAAGGCTCAAGTTGCATCGCTAGGCTTGCATTCTTGATTTGAATCCAGCGTTTCCAGAGATCAACGGCACGGGAATACTGACCTTTCTTCTTATAAAAAGCTGCTAGCTGGAGAATCGCCGATTCATGTTCTGTTGAATTTGCAGGTTTCGGGTCATTCATTAGCCTCGAAAATAAATCTTGAAAAAACGTCTCTGCACGTTCCGAATGATTCATCTTATCCAGCCAAAGACCCGTACGAAACAGCTCTTCTAATTCGATATCAGCGTAGTGTGCATTATTCTCCACCACCCCGGCCTCAGGCTCAGCGTTCGTAGAAGATACTGCCGGTTCTATTTCTCCGCTTAGCAGCTTGGAAAAATGAATGGCCAATGCTGCCAATGTAACAATATCATGCTCATTATGAACGAACACACCTTGCAGGACAGATGGATTCTTTTCTGCCAAGTACTGAAAATAAAGGGTAGGCGCCATAGAACCGGGCACATCGTCCACACGTTCAAAACCAAGTCGGCTCTCTTCAACTTTGCTCAGACGGCACGAGGGTAGCGTATTCCGCCATAAGCTCCTGGAAGGATATAGCAAATCTAACTGCATAAGATTCGAATCATCGAGCGTAAGCCGATTGAGCACATAGCGATTCTTCAAGATCGGCCAATCGAAGGTACGACCGTTGTAGGAAACAATATGGGTAAAGCGGTCGAGCAGCTCTTGCAAATATACAAGCATGGCTTGCTCTTCCGCTGGATTGCGTATCAAAAGCTGTTCCACCGTGAACAGCTCTCCGGTGTAATAGCCGATGCCGACCATGAACGGCACGTTCCCCGCCCCTACACCGAGCCCTGTCGTCTCGGTGTCAAAGAAAAGCAGCGCGTCATGCCGGACGGCAGCGCCTTGGTCGTGAAAGCAGACAAGCTGCTGCGCGTAATCGGCCAGCTCCCGCAGCCGATACTTGCCGTGCACGCTGTCTGTGCCGTACAACCGGCGCCGCATGACGAACGAGCCAGCCGGGCTCGTCTCGATATGGGCGCCGAGCTGCACCCATTCGTCGTCAGCCGCAGGCACGGACGGCAGAGCGGCCTGCGCCGCCCCGGATCCCCGCAAACGGCCGAGCCTTTCGCGGAGCCCGCTCATCGGGCACCGCCATCCAGCTGCGCCAGCAGCTCCAGTGCGAGCTTCTTCCCAAGCAAGCCCACTTCTTCGATCGGCCCGACGCAGGCCGGACAGCCACTAATACAGCCGCAGTTTTGGATAAGGCTGCGCGCTTGATCCATAAGCTGACCGTGCACCTCGTAAAGTCGGTCGCTCAAGCCAACACCTCCAGGGTAACGGTCATAGAAAAACACTGTTGGAAGTTTGTTGTGCACTGCTTTAACCTGAGGGACGACTCGAATATCCAACGGATCGCACATTAAATAGAGCGGTGCAAGATGAGACAGCACATTCGCAATACCGAGCAGCGCATACTGCATATCGTTGACCGAACGGCCTGCTGCCATTTCCTCGTCAAAAGTGAACCAGTACGAACTGGTATGCAGCTCTTCCTCCGGTAAACGGATAGGACCGGAACCTATGTTCTCGTGTGTCCTCAGACGGATTTTCTTAAAAATCGTTGGCTGTGCGTTCACAGTAACCTCTCCCAGCTGACGCAGCAATCCGCCGCTTCGCCCTTCACGGTTCACATGCAGGACCTTCAGCTGAACCGCCAAGCTGGCATCCGTGAAATAGTCCACATCCACTTGACGGACGAACGCTTTCTTCTCTTCATAATCCAGTTTCTCCACTTGAAATTGGACGCCTTCATGTATATAAATCGCCTCTTCATGAATAAGGGTAGGCGCGCTGAAACGATCACATTCCCCAATCACTCGATTCGCGTTCGTCATATCGATAATAATGAAATTTTCTTGCGCGGCAGACCGCAAGGAAATGTTGTGTGCCGGAAAAGATTGCTCCATCCAATACCATCGGTCATTCACCTGATGAAGCACCTGCTCCTCGGTTAAATACTCTAGTACGTCAGTCAGCGACTCGTCGCCAAACTTTTCATTCGCTTCAAAAGGAAGCTCATAAGCAGCGCATTTCACATGATCCACGAGGATGATCAAATTATCAGGATGAATGCGCGCCTGCTCTGGCGGACGCTCGAAGAAATACCGCGGATTCTGGATCAAATATTGATCCAACGGATTGCTGCTCGCGACGAGTACCGTCAGCGAGGTCTCCTGCCGCCGTCCGGCACGCCCGGACTGCTGCCAAGTGCTGGCTATCGTGCCTGGATAGCCATTAAGCACGCACGCTTGCAGCTGGCCGATATCAATGCCCAGCTCCAGCGCGTTCGTGCTCACGACGCCGCGGATTTCACCGCTGCGTAAGCCTTTCTCGATCTCCCTGCGAAGCTTCGGGAGATACCCGCCGCGGTAACCGCGGATCGATTTGCTGCCCAGCTCGTGGGTCACGAGCTCCTGCAGATAGGTCAGCAAAATCTCAACGCGCACGCGGCTTCTTGCAAAAACAATCGTCTGAATGCCGCTTCGCAGCAGCGTACCTGCCAGCTTGCGCGTCTCCAAGACGGAGCTTCTACGAATCCCCAGCTGCTGGTTCACCACTGGCGGATTGTAAAAAACAAAGTGCTTCTCGCCTGCCGGCGCTCCGTTATTGTCGATCAGCGCTACGCTTTCTCCAATAAGTCGCTCCGCATGCTCCTTCGGGTTATCAATCGTCGCTGACGCACAAATAAATTGCGGCTTTGATCCATAGAATCGGCAAATACGCTTCAACCTGCGAATCACATTAGCTACATGACTGCCAAAAACACCGCGATAGGAATGCACCTCATCTATCACAATATAGTTCAAATTCTCAAATAGCTTCACCCACTTGGTATGGTGAGGAAGTATCGCCGAATGCAGCATGTCCGGATTCGTCACGACAATATGTCCCGCATTCCGAATCGCTTGTCTAACCGTCGGCGGCGTATCGCCGTCATAGGTATGCGTTTTGATGTCTACTTCCATGAAATCTACCATTTCTTGAAGTTCGGCAACCTGATCCTGTGCCAAAGCCTTCGTAGGGAATAGATAGAGCGCACGAGAGGCATCGTTCTCCAAAATTTTCTGCAAAACCGGAAGATTGTAACAGAGCGTTTTACCCGAAGCTGTCGGCGTCACGGTGACCACATGATGACCGGCCGTCACCTGACGGAAAGACTCCGCTTGATGCGTGTATAACTGCTTAATATGTTTATGTTGAAGCGCAGCCCGAATACCCTCGTGCAATCCCACTGGAAAATCAGCCAGCTTCGGATCACGCGGGGGTATGGTGTGCCAGTATGTAACTTGCGACATGATGTCTTGTTGCTTACGCAGCCAATCGATCATTTCGTTCATAGAAGAAACCTTGCCTGTTAAAGGATTCATACGTCGAATCTCCTTACCAATATCGTTTCTTCCATTTTACAGAATATACGTTCGTATGTCTACATGAGATCGGATGAATCATCGTAATCATACCGAATCCCTTCGTGATCAGCTCTCGCAACGGGGGCGTTAACTTGAAAAGCTTGGATTGCACTTTCTTGCATTTTTAACAAAACTTCCCGATAATCTCTAGAACGGTGCTCTTCCAAATCATGTTTCATCGCAGTTCTCAAAGCTCTTTCAATGATCACAACATCATGACTAGTAAAATTCACGGTTCCTCGCACCTCTCTCGGTACTTTATTTCACAACCTCTAGCATTGCCATAATAGGGTAAACACATACTGAGCACGGTTATTTTCAAAAACTCGTATTGTACGAAGAAATCAGGTAAAATTAGGAAGAGTATATAAATAAGGAGGAATTCATCATGACAACATCTTTACCCGTCGAAGTCGAATCCAATCGCCAACCGGATCACGAGATCAATCCGCAATTCCTGACCCGTTGGTCACCTCGCTCATTCACAAAGCAAGAGGTTACTGAAGATGTACTCCTTAGCTTGTTTGAAGCGGCACGCTGGGCACCGTCCGGCAGTAATATACAACCTTGGCGGTTCATCGTTGCCCGTACGGAAGAGCAGTTAGCCAAGTTTCACAGCTTTATTGCCCCAGCCAACCGGGAATGGTGTGAAAAAGCACCTGTTCTTGCTCTAGTCATTTCCTATACTAAATCCTCTAACGGGAATACTTCCCCGAGTCACGCTTTCGATGCAGGCGCAGCATGGGGATACCTTGCGCTAGAAGCTAACAATCAAGGATTAATCACACATGCAATGGGTGGCTTTGATCATAATCAAGCACGTGAAACGCTTCAAATTCCTGAGGATTATCAAACGCATGCCGTTATTGCGATTGGCTATCGCGGTCCTGTTGAAGCTTTGCCTGAACGCTTTCAAGAGCGTGAAGCTCCTTCTACTCGTCGTCCCGTAAGCGAATTGCTATTTGAAGGGACCTTTGGCCAAACACGATAAACCAGAAAAAATAACCGCCAGGGAAGTGCCCCTGGCGGTCCCCTTAAGAGAACTAGAGTCCGTTTAACTTGGAAATATGGAGTAAACTAATAAGGAAGTTCGACTTTATCGACTCTAAATTTGTAGGATGGGTCAAAATAAGCCGTGAACGTAAGATTTAAAGTCAATTTTCGCGATAGATCCTTAGGCAAATTTCCGAAGTTTACCGTGTCCACACGAATTAATCGCGGTAAAGCTTGCAGCTGTGTAATGGCATCCGTAATTTCATTAAATGTCCCGCCAACAGAAGTTGTCACTCTGACTTCCCTGACATTCGGATACGGGTTTTTACTGTTCGCATCCGTCTGCTGCGTTTGCGTGCTTTTGTCACTCACCGCATAGGAAATAGAGTTGAAATTAACTTTTGAACTCGTTTTAATCTGATTTAAATCAAGTGTCAACTGCTCCGTATTGTCCCACAAAGGAAGAGCGGCTTGAATGTCTTTTAGAGACGGACCGACATCTTCTTTCTTCTCACTTAACTTCTTCGTTAGAATCTGTATTTGTTTTTCTACGAGCACAATTTCGTCTTCTTGCGCTTTGATTTTATTGGTAGAAGGCAGTTGTATGAAATAATAGAAAGCAAAAAGACCTAAAAACAACAGAACCGCGAGGAATAGAAAAAGAGACTTCGCATTATTTTTGTTGGACATTCGTAGCCTCCTCTCCTTTCGCTTCCCCAGCTCCCTTAGTACCCGCCTCTTTTGCAGCTGTGGCTTTTTTGAACGCTATTGAGTAATTAACTGTATATTGCTTAGCCGTATTGATAACCGGGTTATTCGCAACAGGGTTCGTTGGATCAGTTGGTGTCTCAGCACTCACCGCTGCATTCGTAGTACCAATTGTCGTCTCGGTAATTGATTGAAGTATGGCATTTTCGCCAAAAGACAGCTTGCGCAGATCAAATAAAAAGCGGGCCGAATCCTCCATCTTCACGAAAACGACAGTTAAAGACATTTGCGATTCCGAAGAATAGGAAATGGTGCTGATCTGAGCATCTACCGGCAACGGTTTCTTGATATCCCCGATCATTGCGACAACGTCTTTGCGGTTCGCCCTCGTCATTGTAATAAACGCCGCTGGGTCCCCCTGAGTTGCAGGTTTTGATGTTAATTTTGCCTCCGCAGCCGATTTTTGAGCATTGAGAGCAGTTAGTCTTGACGCGTTTTGGGCCGATGTTTTCTGATTATCCAAATAATTTGTACCTATCAATGCCGCACAAGCAACCCACACCAACATACCCAAAACGGCTAATAGAAACTTGATTTTTGTCTCTGTTTTCCGATGCGGAAGCAAGTTAATTTGCGTTTTTTGCTTGGAAAATAAGGCGACCCCGATGGCAACACGATACGCATTAGCGCTAAAATCTTTTGACCGTTCATTCGCATATAAATCGAAATCGACCTTCTCGACCTTCAGCTCGGAAAGAGCCTGCTCAAGCTCCAAATGCAGCTGAACTCTGCCTTCATTCGCACCCGTTACGATAATATGAGAAATTCGGCTTTTCCCCTCTTGAATACTGTATTGATAAAAGCTCAGCATCCTGGATATTTCAGCAATAATTTCTCCGATCTGATCGGATGTTAGTTCATCATCAACAGCTATATCATGTTCAACAAGACTAATCGTTCTCATAAAAATCGGATTGCCATTTTGCAGCATGTATACTTCCAGCGTGCCACGATCTAAGGAAACCAACATGGATTCCTCAAAAAACTCCTCCTGCTGCGACGATATCGCCCTGACTAAGGCAGTAGCAGAAATCTCCGCCGCTTTCACGTGTACTCCGGCATCCTCAAACACTTTTACATAGCTCATAATCAGCTTTTTTGGTGCTGCAAACACTAGAACCAGCGTGCTCTCATCATCTTGGCTTACCTTAATGTAATCGTAGACAGGGTCCTCAAAAGGCAGACGTAACGCAGTTTCCACTTCAAGCTCTACAAGCTGACGCAGCTCTTGCGGCTTAATACTTGGAATTCGCATTTTACGAATGATAATTTGCGATGTCGGAATGGCAATGGTCGCAGAAGCCCCCCTCAGCTTTTCCGCTTTTACCCATTGTTTAACCTGAAGGCTCAGGGATTCCGAATTGACAATTTGATCTTCGACAATAATCCCTGGAGGGATGGGAAGAAAGCCGCTAGTTCCAACTTCCCACGACTTTTTCTTTTTAATAGTGACATACCGGACTCCCGTTTGATCCACCGTAATCCCGATTCGCTTAGTACCTAAACCGTACATATTAATCACACCCTGCTATCCGAGTAATGTTAGGTAAGCTTTTATCATATCCGATCCATAACCGTATGAAATCAAAATGCCCAACGCCAATGACGGGCCAAATGGTATCGGTTGTTTTCTCTTGGTGATTTTTAGCAGAAGCAGCAACCCACCTATCAGACTGCCAATCATACATGCCAAAACAAATGCGACCATAATATGAGATAAGCCTAGGACTGCACCACAGACTATAAGGAGTTTGGCATCCCCCATGCCCATACCGCCGCGCGAAAGAATTGCAATTAACACAATAATACCGCCCCCGATCACAGCGCCTAATACATAACTCCACCAAGCCTGATCTCCGGGAAAAATGAATCTTAAAACTATGAAAATCGGAAAAAATACTATCAATATTTTATTAGGAATAAGCATATAAGATAGATCGGAAACCGTGATAATTACTAAAAGACTAACAAGTGTTAAGGCGATTAAAGACTCTACCGTGATTCCAAAATGCACATACACCCATAAAAACAGCAATCCTGTTGCGAGTTCCCCTAAGGGATATAGTATGGAAACCTTTGTTCCACAATATCTGCACTGTCCTCTGGTAAAAATGTAGCTGATTACAGGGATTAGATCTTTTGCTTTCAGCTTTGTCCCGCATTTCGGACAGGCCGATGGCGGGTTGATGACCGACTGTTTGGCAGGCACTCGCAGCGCAACTACGTTGAAGAAAGATCCGAGTACAAGACCGAGTATGAAAATATAGCTTGCGATGAGGAGTGTCATTGGGATGGGTCGCTTTCTTTGATTTTAAAAAAAGGAATCGGAATGGACCGATTCCTTTTTGGGTGGTGGGAGATTATTATGTGGATTTAGGTGAAACTACAGCTCCGACCGCGCTACTTTTTAGAACATTATCACCAGAATATGTCTTAGACACAGCTGTGGTTTCTATAGTGACTGAGGTAAGTTTGCCAGTATCATCAGCTGCAAAAACAATTGATGCGTTGCTTAACTGAACTTTAGCACTTGGTAACATAATATCATTATCGATATATTTGCCATCTTTTAATTGTGTAAGTGTCACAGTCACGTTATTAAAATTACCATTTTTTTCAGCAGTTACATAAAGCTTAGCAGCATCATATAGTTGACGTGCTGTAGCTACGTCAGCATCATCTTTAGACTTATTAATCACACCCAAAATATAAGGAACAGCAATAGCCGCAATAACTGCCAAGATAACAATTACAGCCAGCAACTCAATCAACGTAAATCCTTTTTCTTCTTTTTTAAGACGCTTCATCATTTTGAATAACATAATGTCTACCTCCAATATTTTTTTAACTTAAATTAGAATACATACTAAACATCGGCAGCATAATTGCTGCAACAATTGATCCTACTAATCCCGATAATAAAACTAGCAATAGCGGCTCTAACAGCGACTTCAATCGATCAACAGTGTTTTCTACGTCCATCTCATAGAAATCCGCCACTTTTTCAAGCATCTGATCAAGAGCACCCGTTTCTTCTCCAATAGAAATCATCTGTGTGACAAGAGGAGGAAATACCCAGGACTGCTTAAGCGGTTCAGACAACGGGTTCCCCTGCCGTAAGGAGTCCGCCGATTTTTTAATAAAACTACCAATTACCTTGTTTCCAACTACTTCTTCTACGATTGCAAGCGACTGAAGAACTGGAACCGCACTTGAATACAATGAGGATAACGTCCGAGTCATTAACGCAATTGAGCCTTTTTGCCTCAACTTACCAAAAATAGGTATTCTGAGCTTTACATAATCAATCCCATATGCACCTGCTTCAAACCTCTTTGCCACTTGGTAAGCAGTAATTACTGCAAGCACCCCAACTAACCAAAACAACCACTGATGTTGAATACTGTTACTTAATTTCAATACAACTCTAGTAATCAAAGGAAGTTCAGCATGCAGTGACTCGAATGTGGTTACAAACTGAGGAACAACAGATTTTAAAAGATAAATTACTGCAACAATAGAAAGTCCACCGACCGTTGCCGGATAAGTCATCGCCGACTTAATCTTCTCCCGAGTCACATGCTCCTTCTCAAAAAACTTGGCAAGTCGCTCCAACGTTCCTTCCAAGTCACCCGTCTCTTCACCAGCGCGAACCATGTTGACAAACATTGGTGGGAAAATCTTTTTATGCTCCGAGATCGAGCTGGAGAAAGAAACACCCTTCGAAATATTTGAAGCAACTTGCAAGAGTGCTTTGCGAAGCGGCTTACTCTCGGTTTGTGAAGCCAAAATCGACGTTGCTTCCACGATATTGACCCCGGCCCTAATCAACGTCGCAAACTGCCGGCAATACACGATAAAGTGAATCGTTTTTACCGGATTACCGATGTAGATTTCCGTTTTGAGTGCTTTGAACTGTTCTTCTTTTACGGAGAGAACGATATAGCCCTTTTTGCGGAGCTCCTCAACCGCAGTTGATTTATCAGTGGCGGAAATTTTGCCTTTTACCTGTTTACCGCTGCTGCCTCTTACTTCATACAGGAACTCTGACATTACATCACACCACCCTCAGCAAGATAAGCTCTCGCTGCGATTGGATCAATAAGTCCTTGCTGCATTTGTTCCTTAATCGACATGTCCAGCGTATGCATGCCTAAGCTGCGTCCGGTTTGCATGACACTCTTGATCTGATGAATTTTCTCCGAACGAATAAGATTCCCTACAGCCGGTGTATTGATCATGATTTCCGTAGCGCAAGTTCGTCCTAGGCCACCAGGCTTGGGAAACAATCGCTGTGAGATCACTCCGACCAAAACTGCTGCCAGCTGCACACGGATTTGCCCTTGCTGATGCGCTGGGAAAGCATCGATAATGCGATCAATTGTTTGTGGTGCGTCTGTTGTATGCAAGGTTGCAAAGACCAAATGTCCCGTTTCAGCTGCCGTAACGGCTGCAGAGATCGTTTCAAGATCACGCATCTCGCCAACAAGAATAACATCGGGGTCTTGACGCAAAGCCGCTCTTAAACCATTTGAGAATGACTTCGTATCACTGCCTACTTCCCTTTGGTCAATAATCGATGAAGAATGCGTATGAAGAAACTCGATCGGGTCTTCCAACGTTACAATATGCTTCTTCTCTGTTCGATTAATGTAATCTATCATAGCTGCCAATGTTGAAGATTTACCACTTCCCGTTGGCCCCGTCACTAAGACAAGTCCTTGTGGTTTCAACGCTAATGAACTAATCACACTAGGCAGCTGTAGCTGTTCAAGAGACGGAATCTTTGTTGGAATCGTTCGAATAGCGACGCTGACGCGTCCTCTTTGACGATAAGCATTAATTCTGTACCGTGAACATCCTTCAAGCTCATATGAAAAATCCAGTTCTCCAGCTTGATTGAATCGATCAATTTGATCAGTATTCAAAAGAGCCTCTGCCATGGAACGAGTATCATCAACTTGCAGCTTTTCATTCCCAACTTGCTGTAATGTGCCGTGAACGCGAATGATTGGCGGCGATCCTACAGAGAGATGTAAATCAGATGCTTTAGACTCATGGGCAGTCCTCAATAAACTTACGATCCGCTCTAACGAATTTGACATTTCCCACACCTCCTTTCTCGTTAATAAGCAACTGTCTCTCTGATAACTTCTTGTAATGTCGTAATTCCTTGCCGTACTTTCTGAATCCCGTCATCCATCAGTTGAATCAGACCATGCTCTAGTGCAGCATCCCGCATTTCCTGCACAGAAGCTTTGTTGCTAATTAACTGGCGCATTGTATCGTTCACGACGAGAATCTCGTGGATGGCTAACCTCCCGCGATATCCGGTGCGATTACAGTTGCCGCAGCCATTGCCTTTGTGAAGCTTTTCGGCATGTATTCCTTTGTTGTTCATGAAGATCCGTTCTTGCTCCGTAGGTGTATAAACCACTTTGCATTCGTGACATATTCTACGAACAAGCCTTTGTGCAACAACACCGATTAGGGACGAAGCAATCAAATACGGTTCAATACCCATATCCCGAAACCGAGTAATCGTACTCACGGAATCATTGGTATGTAGAGTTGACAGTACAAGGTGCCCCGTTAATGATGCACGGATTGCAATTTCTGCTGTCTCAGAGTCCCTTATCTCACCAACCATGACGATATTCGGATCCTGCCGTAAAATGGAGCGAAGTCCGGCGGCGAAGTTGAGGCCAATCGTCGGATTCACATGCACTTGATTAATACCTTCCAATTGGTACTCTACGGGATCTTCAATCGTAATAATGTTGGCATTCTCTTGATTTAAATGGCTTAGTGCAGAGTATAGCGTCGTTGTTTTCCCGCTTCCAGTAGGACCTGTGATAAGCAAAATCCCATAAGGCTGCTCAATCATTTCACGAAAAACACCCATGTTACGCTCCCCGAATCCTAACTGCTCAATAGGCTTAACGCCGGTTGATAAGTCTAGAATCCGTAAAACTATTTTCTCACCATGAATGGTAGGAAGAGAGGAAACACGAATATCTACATGCTTATAATCTACTTGCATTTTGATTCTACCGTCTTGAGGCAATCTTCGTTCGGCGATGTTCAATTTAGCCATAATTTTCAGACGCGCAGTAATAAAACCTTGCATTTGCTTTGGAATCACACGTTCAGTTCTTAAATGACCGTCAACCCGGTAGCGAATAACCAGATTCGTCTCACCTGGATCAACGTGAATATCCGACACTTTTAACTGAACCGCTTGCTGTATCATTTGATTGACCAACCTTACGATTGGAGAATCCTCATCCGTAATTTCAGTTTCCTTGATATCTTCGGTCGTCGGCATATCTGTCATCATTTGACTCATTGAATCCTGAAGTCCATAATGACGGGCAATGGCACGCTGCAATTCATCTCTGCTCGTAATTGCCGGTTCTATGCGATACCCTGTGCTCATTCTCATCTCTTCAATAGCAAAGTAGTCCAGCGGATCCGCCATAGCCACCATGAGCTTCCCGCCCTCTTTATGAAGAGGAATGGCCTGGTAGCGTCTCGCCATGCTTTCAGGGATGATTTTCGTTATTTCAGGATCAATCTGATATTTAAATAAGCTAACATGAGGGATGCCGAGTTGAAACTCCAGAACCTCAATTAATTGCTGCTCTGTGATATATCCTTGCGTAATCAGCAGGTCCCCAAGCTTCTGTTTTGTTTTACTTTGTTCTTTAAGTGCCTCTTGGAGCTGAGTTTCTGAAATAATCCCGCTCTCTACTAGCAAATCACCCAATCTTTTCCTAACAAGAGCCATTTCCTTATCAACTCCATTACTAATTTCGCCCAAGAAAATTATAGGACTAAATACCTAATTTAAGCAAGATAAAAATCATTATACAACATTATGGTTCATTTTAGTATTATTTTCTTATTTCTTCATGTCGAATTTCCACTTAATCTAGTTCTAAACTACCACAAACATTACAATTCGTCCCCTGTATCACATAATCCTCTTAAAAAAAATCATTAAAATTATGTTATTTTCGTCAACTTCCTTATAATCCCCTAAAATATTTTCGATATCATATACACAAACTGTATATTTTTAGGACCAAAAAGTAGTAAAATAGTCTCATATCATAAAAACAATATGAAAGTCTACGGGAGGAGATAAATGTATGTTTTCAGCCATACAAAAAAAGATCAGTCTTTTACTGATCACATCCATGGCCATATCTTGGTTCGGGTTCACAGGTCTTCCGAGCCAAACAGTTCTAGCAGCTGCCGGAGACACGGTAACCGTAGCACTGAAATCTGTCAATAACAGTAAGTATATAACGACAGATACGAGTAACAGTTCTTCACTTTATGCTAATAAGACGAATCCATGGGTATCCGATTTGTTTGATTTAGTTGATCAAGGGGAAGGCATCTATGCTTTGAGATCAAGAGCAAATTCCAAATATGTGACGATTGGGTCTAATAGTGTGGATACTTTAAAAGCCTCTTCCCAAACGATTGGTACCAATCAGAAGTTTAAAATAATTACAAACTCAGACTCTTCGGTCTCCTTCCAGCCAACGGGAAATCTCAAAACTTACTACCTCAGTTTAGAGAACGATAGTAGCGGTGAGATCAATGTGGAGCAAAGCAACTCCACGTCTACGCTTACAAAATTTCAAATTTCCTATTTCGATCTCACCAAACCATTGAAAATACTTGAGATTAAAGATTTGGAAAAGTCTTCTAACGAGAAAACACTCACTTCAGATTTAAAAGATAAACTAGGTACAAATACTGATTTTCAGCTAGAAACAATGAGCATGAAAAAATTCGTTGCGCTCCGCGATGAATTAGATGGTAAATACGATGCCATTTACTTCGGAAAAAGCTTATTTAATCCTACATCAGAGACTGGAAGCAACCACGATACTCGTTTCCTTGAGAATGACATTACATCTCTCAAAGCAACAGAAATTACAGACAAATACATAAATAAAGGACTACCCGTTATTGTATATAGCGACTCGTCCAAGAAACGCGGTGCTTTGTATCAAGGATACTTAAACAGCAATGGTAACTATTCTAAGTCTAGTGGAAATTTATACAATTTATTTAATCCCTACAATACGACAACATCTAAAAGCAACGTTATTTTTGTAAATGACACGGATATTGGAAGTTCATCTGCCTTTATATCTAAGACAAACTTGCTTGTAAATGCCAATGTTCGCCCTCAACTTAATCTGACAAGCAAACCGACTGACTACACAATCAGCTCAAATCGTGACATTAAGTATAAAGCAGGCGACACTTTAACCTATACATTTAATGTATCTAATGTTAGAAACATCGGTCAGCGCAATTTGGTAGCTAATTTATATTTAGGTGTCGATAGTGTCTTAAAATTCGATGCTTCCAACTTAGTACAAACGGTCCCAGTAACTTCCCTTACCAACAATACAATTAGTTTCACGCTTCCAAAAGGTTACTCAGGGCTTTACTACTGGCGTCTAGATCTGGTTGATCAAACTAGCACTGGCAAGCTGAAGGATTCGGCTGCAGGCGTTTTTCGATATAAAGAACAATCGCCAACCATTAAGGTATTGCAAGTTATTCCTAACTCGCAGTCGAAAAGCATGACCAGCAGCCTACTTTTAGAGTCAAACTTAAAACAAAACTATTTACATTCAGACGATTATGATATCAACATCTCAGTCATTGACTTCAATACTTTTAACTCTACAGAGTACAAAACATTAAATAGTAAATACGATATGTTGATTTTCGGTTTTAACGATTCTTATAACGGAACTGCAGACATTTCTTCAACAGCTGCTGCAGCTGTTAAATCATTTATCGCTACAGGTCAAGGCGTTATGTTCACCCATGATACCGTTTATCAAGGAAATCAAACATGGATCACTAATTTCCAAGCTGATACTGGCCAAATCGGTCCAATGACGAATATGGGACTCAATGCCCCTAACACATCAACGTCAACTGTAAAAATAAATGAAGGTTTGCTAACCGAATTTCCTTTCTTTATAAGTGAAATGACACCATCCGTGGCAACAACACATGATCAGTATTTTAGGCTGGATCTTAACGATCCCAAGGTTATTCCCTGGTACAACATCAATGGCAGCCCTCGTGACGTGGAAGATAGCTGGAATCATTATTACACCTACTCCAAAGGGAACGTCACCTATTCAGGTACAGGGCACAATTTCGTAAACACAACCAAAAACAGCTCTTTTCCAGATTGGGAACAAAAGCTGTTCGTAAACACGATGTACAGGGCTTTCATAGGTTCAAATCATAAGCCTACATTGGATCTCATATCTCCAGCAGCTTTCGACGCATCTTTAAAGAATTACATCTCAGCAAATAGTTCAATTTCTGTCAGTTTCAAACCCGATGATTTGGATTTAAATGATAAAAAAGTGACCTCATCCATTACTTTTACTTACAAAGACAGTTCGGGTACTAATCAATCTGTCAAAGTTTTAGCGGATACGGAGACAAATAAAGGTGAGACAATCACCAAAACATTCCCTAATCCACTAGCAGCAAGCGGCGGAGATTTGACGATCTCAGTCTCAACCAAAGACGCTGCAGGCGCTCTTGAAACAAAAGAAGTTGCGGTCAAAGTCATAACCTCTACAGGTTTAACGCCAGATCGCACGGTATCAGCTGAAAAAATTGAAGTTAATAGCCCCGTGACTGTGAATTACATCATTAATCCAACAGCAAAACCTTACAGTGCGGCTACGAACCTTGAAGATTTAAAAATTACAGGCTTGCATTATAAAGAAACTTTCCCAGCCAACTTAGAAATTGTTACAATACCAACAGGTTTCACGAAAACAGGCTCATTAACAAGCGGCTTTACCCTTGAAGGTGATATCGGTGAAATTCCGTACCGCAGGGAAGGCAGTCAATTTGTAGCTAATAGCTCATTGTTCACCGTCGTTGTTAAACCAACGAAAGCGGGAGACTACTCATTATCTAATGCTAACCTGCAATACAAGGATTTTGCTTCAGCAAATCAAAATGTTCTCTTTTCGAATAAGGTCATAACCGCTTTTACGAAATTAACTTCCTTGACGTTGGATAACCTCACAATTGCAAAAGGTGATACTTCCAAACTTATTCCAAAGGTAATGCCTAGTGATGCTACCTACCAAAAGAACGAAGACTTCACTTGGACAACGGATGCGGCAACCATCGTTACGGTTAATGCAAGTGGTGAAATTCGAGGTGTCAGTGCTGGAACTGCAAAAATAACGGCTGTCGCGAAAGATGGAAGCGGACTTACCGCCACCTCCGTGGTTTCTGTCATCCAACCAGGCTTGAATATCACAGGTCCGACGGAAGTGGCCGTTGGTGCAGACATATCATTGCAAGCAGCACTGGTAACCGTGAATGAGAACGTAACTTCTGTCAGATGGAGTTCTTCAAATTCCAGCAAAGCGAACTTCACGGTAAGCGATAAATTTACTGGCATCTTACATGGTGTACAAAAAGGTACCGTGACTGTAACAGCTACCGTTGTAACAGATAAAGGAAATACTTATTCCAAAGATTACACAGTAAAAATATTCATACCTTTAACATCAATTAATGTAGGGAGCGCTAGTATTCGCGTTGGCGAAACCATCAAATTAAATTCAAACTATACACCGTCCGATGCTGATAATCTCAACTTGACCTGGAGCACAGACCGGTCCGATCTGGTTACCGTAGACAGTTCAGGGAACATTACAGGCGTAGCTGAAGGAACAGCGAAAGTTATCATTAATTCCACAGACGGATCCAATCTGACAGCCAATGCTACCGTTACTGTAGTTAAACCTTCACTGACAGTTAATGGGCCAACTTCGGTAAATATTGGAGAGAAGATTACATTAGAAGCTACTTTTTCAACAATTAATGAAACTGTAGCATCCGTTACTTGGAGTTCACCCGATCAGGATAAAGCGAGTTTTGTAACAGATGGTGATTACAAGCGTGTATTAACTGGTGTCAAAGCAGGAACGGTGAATGGCTCAGTTACAATTAGAACAAATATTGGAAGCACTTATTCCAAAAATTTCAGTGTTAACGTTACAGCAGTTCCTGTGGCTTCTGTAAGAATAGACAATGCTACGATTCGTGTTAATCAATCTTATGTTCTAACACCAAATTTCGAGCCTACAAATGCAAGTATTAAAGTGCTTACATGGGAATCAAACAATCCAAACGTGGTCACAGTCGACTCTAACGGAAATACTCGAGGGGTAGCTGTTGGTACAGCTACAATTAAAGCAACCACGACGGATGGCACGAATCTATCCGGCACAGCGACGATTACAGTCATACAGCCATCAATTTCTGTTAACGGGCCTGATAAACTCTTTATTGGTGGTCAACCCATTACGCTTCAAGTTCTTCTAAGTTCATTCAATGAAACACCTACTTATACGACGTGGAATGTTTCAGATGAGGATAAATTGAAAGCAGATTTCACCGGCGTAGATGGGAGTCCAACGAGAACTCTTACCGGAAAGCAACCTGGGATCATTAACGGAACCGTACATATGGTCACTGATCAAGGGAGTTCCTACGATGCCAGCTTTAAAGTAACCGTCATTTCACTGCAACTGAATGATCAAACCGTTGACGTCGGCCAAAGCGGTAGCCTATCACCATCCATTACACCTCCGTTAGAATTGAATTCGGATGTTATCTGGAAGTCAACGGATGTGAACGTGCTGACAGTAGATAACTCAGGCAATTATCAAGCAATATCGGAAGGTTCAACACAAGTAACGATTATTTCGAAAACTGATCAAAGTGTTATTGCTTCCGCTAAGATCACCGTTGCTCAACCTACTGTCGAATTTGATGGAGATAAAGTCGTAAATATCTCCGGAACAACAACGCTTCGGGCATGGTTGAGATCTTCACATCAGAAAGCTAAGACTTTCGCATGGGCTTTAGATAACCCTAATCAGTCTTTTGCAAATGTATCGAAGTCTGCAGAAGATTCCAGAGACTTTACAGGTAAAAATGTTGGCGTAGTAACAGGAACGGTCAGCATTGTTACGGATAAAGACATCACGTATAAGCAAAGCTTTAGCGTCTCCGTCGAATCCTTAGCCATTGTCAGGATGATCGACGGTGTTGAGAGCGGCATCTCTGTTATTACAATGGACAAAGGTGAGTCCATCGTGCTGAAGGCTGCTTTGAATCCTTCAACAGCATTAAACAATGAGTTTAAGTGGAGCTTAATCAGTGAACCTGAAGAAAATGGTGAGGCTGCCATTGTTGGCGATGACAACAAGCAAACTGTAACACTCATAGGGCTTAAGAAAGGCACTATCCAAATCAAAGTAGACGTGGCTGGAGGCCCTGGCTTCCCTTCCAAAACAGCAGCCAAAGTTGTTTACGTGAGGCAAGACCTGACGAAGTTGGAACTTCCTGATTCGACGATCACTTTATACGCAAAAGGTACAACTGCTCAAAGATCGTTTGACTTACTTAAATATCTAACCGTTACGCCAAACAAGTGGAAAAAAGAATGGATTAATGACCTAAATGGTCAATTACAATGGAAAAGTAGTAGTTCGACTATCGCTGATGTTGACTCCAATGGCCTGGTAACCAGCTTCAAGCAAGGGTCAACAACGATTACCGTCACGAATAAAGACGATGAAACGGTGAAAGACGAAATTACGGTGAACGTCATCGAGTTTGACGACAGATATTAAAACGCTAAGAGGCTGCCCCAATCACATTGGGACAGCCTCTTTTTTTACCAGTATCATTTAAACTCCGTTACTTGCTTTTTCTTCCCTACAGTCAAGCCTACCTTAGAAACACGTGGCAAACCAACCTTCTGATTCTCAAAAATCTTACTGTTATAATCGATAATAAGACGCGACTGATTCTCCGAGGTGACTTGTGTTTGATCATCCATTTTAATACTTTCTACTCCGCCTGTAGCATTCCCACGAATGGCATTGACTGTCAAGTTACCTTTGGCAAAAAAGCCGCCATATACCCAAAATACGGAACCTACCCCATAAATCGTTGCATCACTATCCGTGTAGAAAAAAGCTTTTAAGATTGGAGGATTAGCACCATGCGTCTCCACCGGTTTGTTTCCAGGTGACTTCGAATCGTACTGAAAAGGTTCTTTAATATCAAGAAACGAATTGACGCGATAAATATCAATAGCACCTTTAGAAATAAGAACTAACTCTTTCTCCTCACCATCTAGCCCCTTCAAACCTAAAATAGAAGCATCCACAATCTCCGTTTTACCTAACGTGTAGATGGTGGAATCCATATTAACGGTGTTATGTATAGATAGATTACCTGTAACCAGTATATTAGCTTTAATGTCAAGGGTGCCTTTATCTATATTCGTATTTTTAATCGTTAAATCACCATTTACAATGAACCAGCTGCTTTTATTTAAATTAACAGGAACGGGGTTTTTCACACTTTCTTTGTAAAGCAATTTACTGAATACCTCGCCGCCATCTATCGTTAAATTGCCATTATACATTATCGTATTCTCAAGCTCGGATGAAAACAAGCTAATAAGACTGCTCTTCTTCGCCTCATAGGCGGCATACTTAGGAGCATTAGCAGGATCAGGCGCTACTTCATCCAGCGGATCAATAATTTCCATCCATGGACTCAAGTCCGTAAGACTGTCTCTGGACGCCAACGCCGTCTTCACCTTCATTCTTTGTCCATCTGGATCTGCAATATCTTTCCCGATGGCCTGAACCATTTTATCCACGAAGGCTTCGTTGACTTCTATCCCTGCAAATTTGCTCTGATCTTTGACATGAATATTCGCAGGATCCGTGCTAGTCAGCACCTCTTTGATTGTTTTTACGCCCTCTCCCTCTTCTTCACTAATACTTTTATAACCACTATTGCTGTTGCCGACATTTTCAAGTGTGTCACATTGCGGACTGGTTTGAGAAACTGTTGCGCTTACCGTCTCACAATAATAAGCATTTAACCCGTCCCCGGATGCATTCTTTTGAACGTAGACGCTTCCCTCCAACTTCGGGAATTTAGTCGACTGATATAACGGCGTACCAAGGTACAAATATTCAGCTTCATTTTTGACCTTTAATGCTTCTCCCGCATAAATATCCCCGATGATATAAGGCGATCCATTAATCAGCACAGTTCCTTCCGAACCCATCGCATATTTCAGTGAATCTGGAAACGTGTCCAAAATAATATCCTGGGTAAGTAGACGCGTGACATTATTCACAGTAGCTTCAGCATCAATCGTAATTTTATAATTCAGCGAGCTGTCCTCTTTTTTATTTTCTTTGAATTCGATACTATGTATTTTCCCTCTGGCTGCACCTACATCATGATCCAATAAAGTACTGGTCGCTCTCCCATTTAACTTCACTGTAATGTCATCCAACCTATTTTGAACTTCATCAATGTTAACGCCATCCTGACTTTCAAAATCGGACATGATATAAGCAGCAGCCTCATTCAACGCCTTCTCAGCCAAATGCAAACTTTGAACATCCTTTTGCTTCGTCTCCGTTCTTGTTGCACCGCCTATGCTTGCACTCAACACAGCCAAACCTAATATCGAAAAAATAAGAACCATAAATAAAACTAACAGCAATGCTGAACCGCGCTCCTCGCGAAACATGCTACTCCTCCTTAGAAACCGAACTGGCTTTGCAGCTTGAGCTTGTGATCTCTTCCTTTAGAAGTCTGACTTAATTCCAATGTGACATTAATAAGCCCGTTCGTACATCCATTTGTACAGCTGTTAATGTGAATCATAGAATCGCTCATAACTTGAGATTTTAATTCTATAGCACTGCTAGCCGTTTTCTGATCGTTATAGATGTAAACTTTATGGTCCGTGTTGTCAACAACCACATGGCGAACTGATACATGCTCACCTTTTACATCGTTTGTTTTTATATGCATCAAAATGCCATTTTCCGTTTCACTGTTCGTGCTGAAATTCTCAACGGTTTCGGGGCCTTGTGTATAAAACTCACTCATAATCGCCGACATAATGATATCGCCTTCATCCCGCAGAGAATTCTCGACATTCACTCGATCATAAGCTTTGAAACCAAAATTAATCACCCCATAAATGGATCCAGCTATCAAAGAGAAAATGCTTAAAGCAGCAATGAGCTCGACCAGCGAGTAACCCTTTTGCTCTTTGATGCTGTTAACGAATCGACTCATTTGCAATATAGCCCTCCACAATGACAGGTTTATTTCTTCCGTTATTCACGTTGTTATCTTTGACAGTCACTTCAACATGAATAGGCAGCAAATAATTCGCCATCCCTTTTTTTACAGGATCATCTTTCAACTCATTTGTAATATCTACCTGATAAGACACGGATATTTGATATTCAATATCATTTACCTTGGGGTTAAGCACATCCCAGAGGAGCTTCATATTCGGATTTAGAAATAAATTTTGTAAATCAGGTTTATCACAAATATTTCTAGTACTGCAGTTCTTGGGTGAAATATCTAGATTACCCTTTAGGTCACCCGTACTAGGATCAATAAAATAATTATGAATCGTTGCATAGTTCTGCTTCTCCATATAAAACAAAGCGTTCCTAGCCAAATTCACCATCACCGTTTTATTCTGATTCCCTTTGTTATACGACATCGCGTTAATGAAAAACGCCAGCATCGCCATGGAAGCCACAGACAATATGACCGTCGCAGCCAAAACCTCTATCAGCGTAAATCCCTCTTCACGGGGCTCTCTTCTATTCATCTCATATGCTCCTAAGATTATTAATTTCAATATGTCACGCATCTGCAAATATAGGACTTTTAATATAGGACTATTGTACCATATTTTCGACTCCAAACACTGATTTCCTGCATAAAAAATGACAAACAGACTCAATTTGTGTCCCTTTCCCGAAATGTAAAAAAAGCCTCACTCCCTTATAGGAGCAAAGCTTCTTAAGTTGTTCTCGTCCTCAGACATAAGGCGGGTCCCACGCTTTTTTATCCCATCCCAGCGTGTCGCTGACCACGTTCATGTCGCGATCCAGATGAACGTTGACCCCGAAAGGAAGCTTTCGTTGATGCCAAAAACGGACATCTCGCCACTGCACTTCATAGCCGTCCGTTTTCTCGGTCCAGCACACATGAATGCGCTGCGCGAAGTGCAGGAAGGCACGGACGCCATCTGTAGCCAAGGTAGCTTGCACGATCGGGTGTGACTGTTCCTGGCTATAGTCAATTTTGCTATATTCCACTTCAGTCACGACAGAACCATCCCGAATTTCGCCCAAGTAAAACCGCGTATCACTCTCGATAACGAATTGCCAACGGAACCAACTGAGACTGGGAATGAGATGGCATATTCCGTCTTCCAGATTCAGTTCCTTTTTCACCAATTTAACAAATCGTTTCCGCTGTTCGCTCCGAATGGCAATATAAAAGAAGGTCGCCACGTATATCAACGCGAACATCTCCCCGATATGAAGCCCCCCGCTGCCGTGCCAAACTAAAATCCAAATAAGAACGCCAAAGGTATGCAGGACGAACAGGAAAGGTTCGTAAAGACAGAGGGTATCGAGATGATGCCATTTGGAAGAGAACGGCCGGAGACACTGCACGCCATAGACGTTAAATAAGTCCAGAAACACATGAAAAACAACAGCCAACAAAGTCCACATATACAGGCTAAACAAATGATCCCATACCCCAAAGATAGCTGCAAGAGGCAAACTGAGCACAATCGGCCAAATAAAGAGTGCCGGCAAGGAATGGGTAATTCCTCGATGAACACGCAAATAGTTCGTATACCCTTTGATTCTTGCGATCGTATCAAAATCAGGGGCATGTGATCCAATGAGCGTTCCGGCCAGAATTGCATGGGTCAAATTCGGATCTTGCGATACGACAGGCTCCAAACAAGCGAGTCCTGCTAAGGTGACGCCGAACAATAAATGGCTTCCTGTGTCCATGTGTCAATCACCCATCCTTTGTCATTGAGTGCTATCCTACTTCAGATGATGTCGTTTGATCGGCATTTGTGACAGATGTTTCTTCCCAACGTTCGTGCACATTGAACCAATAAAACCAAGAACCCGGCTGCTCACGGATGGCTCGCTCCATGAAACCGTTCAGCAGCAGGTTCACTTCAGCACGTGCGATACGCCCGGATAACTCAGCTTGCAGTTCAAGAGGCGAACCAAAAATGAGCTTGTGGTTGAAACCGCGGGTGCGATACCCGTAAAAAGGTACAATAGGTATTCGCAAATCATGAGCAAGCATAGCCGCACCCTCAGGCGTGCGAGTCAACCTCCCGAAGAAACGGGATAACGGAAAGGAAGCGCGCCAGAAATCCCCGAGCAGAAAAACGACCCCACCGTTCTGCAAATGCTTCTTTAAGGTCCGATACAGCTCCAGAGGAGGGACACTGTCATAATCCAGTCCCTTGCAGCCCATGGCAGCAAATTTCAGATAAAGCGGTCTAAGCTCCTGACTGCCTGCTGAAGCGACGGTCAGACAATCATATTTCCGGGTCAAATACCAATAGTAATAAAAAAAGTTGCCTATATGCGGCGTATAGACGATAAAACCCTTTCCGTTCGATCGGCTTTGAGCTTCTCGGAGGTTCTCTTCGCCAAGCACATCGAAATGATGCGTTTGCAATTTTAACAGTCGCTTAGATAAGAAAAGAATCTCAACAAGCGTAAACACAACATTTTCCATATAATTCTTGGAAATCGCACGAATGGCTCGTTTCGGCTTTTCATCAAGCAAATCGGCCATATTATGTTCTACTCGTCTAACTAAGCTACGCAAAGCAACATGACCGACAAAAGAGATAAACGCACACACCGCATGCAAAACCCAAAGCGGAATGATTCGCAGCTTGTGTTCGATACGCGCCAGTTTTTGTTCGTCTGAAGTTAGTTTGGCGATCCAATCATACAAAGCAAATCCTCCTTGCCTACGTTGTTAGAAAATGACGTTTGTACCGTCTTGTAACACGCTCTTTTTCCAAAATGATGAAAAAATCAACGGTCTCAAATAGCTCATCATAGGCCGGATCGCCGCCAATTTCAGCGCCGAGCCATTGATACCCCTTCATAAGTGGAGGCAGCTTACGAAACACATCTTTTTCATTACAATCAACTTCCAGTCGAGCAAGCCCGGATATCCGATGCGTGGCTAACGGTTCGATACCGTACCGGTTGGTAATGACCTGTTTTCGAAGCAGCATCGTATAAATTAGATTTAAATCTTCTAAATTGCTCATATGTACACTGGCACAGCCTATTAAATGCGTGTAATTTCGCTCCGTAATGTAACCGGCAATCCCTTCCCATAAAAGCTGAATCGTTTTCCCGCCGCGATACTCCGGTGCAATGCAGCTGCGCCCTAGCTCTAGCGTCTGTTCTTTATATGCGGCATAAGCCGCTAAATTAAATTCGGTCTCCGAATAAAAGCCTATGCCTTGGAGGGCACGATCTCCTGGAAGCAGACGGTAAGTACCTACAACCTGATCTGTGTCCAAATCTTTCACAATGAGATGATCGCAGTACGCATCATAAGCGTCTTTTTCAAGACCTTCCTCATTGAGCATTCGCATGTTTTTCTCTTCTTCAACGAAAACCTGATACCTTAGTCTCATGGCCTGCTCAATTTCATCTGCGCTGCTTGCAAGCCTAACCGCTAGTTTGACCTGCTGAGGCGCCGTATTCAGGAGGGGTCCACTCATCTTCTTCACGCCTTTCCACTGGATTCTCACTGTTCCATCGTAGCAAAGGTTTATTATGGTTTCATTTTCGTATTGTAAAAAAATTGTAATGTTTGGAAAATGAAAATAAACCGCATTCGTCGCTTTGACGAAATACGGTTTATCCTGTTCATTCACAAAGTCATTGAAGCCAGTAATAGATCGGTATGAATAAAATGGATGTCATGATGCCACAGATCGCCATGGACAGCCCGGCAAAACCACCCTGCTGCTCTGAATCCTTGACGACTTTCGCTGTCCCAATGCCATGCGCGGCCGTTCCCAAAGCAATCCCGATGGAGATGTCGTCTGTTATCTTCAACCAATTCAACAAACGTGTGCCAAACATGCTTCCAAACAGACCCGTCATTGTCGTCAGAACGGCTGTAAGCTCCGGGATCGCCCCTAACCGCGTAGCGATTTCAATCGAGATTGGCGAGCTAACTGACTTAGGCAGCATGCTAAGAATAATGGACTGGCTGCCGCCAAGAAGTCCAACAATAGCTGCGCTCGATGCTATACCAGTGATGGATCCTGCCAATACGCTAAGCATAACACGCTTTAAATTGGATCGAATTAAGGATCTGTATTTATACAACGGGACACCTAGAGCAACGGTTGCCGGTCCAAGAAGAAGAGTGAGAACATCCGCCCCTCGTTTAAAGTCTTCAAAAGGAATTCGAAATCCAACTAAAATAAGAATAATAAGTCCTGTACATACAAAAAGCGGATGCATAAACCGCCATCGCTGATACATCACATTAGCGAACGCATAAATCAGAACGCTTAAAGTTAAACCGAATAAGGGATGCTGAAGCATATTACCCGCCATATTTTTCCCCTTCCTTACCTAGCTTGGAAGATACCCAACCCGTAACGATAAGCACGACGGCCGTTGCACCAACGATGCCACCACATATCGCAACCAGATTGGCACCAATAATAGGTAGAAACAAGAGAATACCCACCGTATAGGGGATAAAAAAAAGCATCATATGCCTGGTCAGCAGCGACGCGGCTTCTTCCACCCATTCAAGTTTAACAAGCTTAGCGAATAAAGCCGCTGTAAATAGTATGAGCCCGATCACGTTACCAGGTAGCGGCAGGTGCAGGCCCATTTGGATTACATACCCTATGAAATTAAAAGCTAATAAAATCGCAAAACCAAGCATGTTGTCTCCCTTTCCGCTCAAAAACCGGTTCATCCAGAATCTTTATAAGCATTTCGTATTTCCCTTAACATAACATAAAAAATCGAGGACATAAAGATAGAAAGCAGTATTTCTGCTGCTGGAATCCCCATTTCGTCACCTCAGTCTACACACCTTTTGGATAGTGTATGAGCAAAAATTACGAAAATGACTTTTTCCGACTATGGACAAGACCCACCGGGATAAAAAAAGAGACTATCCATTCGGTCAATTCTGACCTTCCGAAATAGTCCCATCTCGTGTTGCTTATCCTTTTCGAGGCACATCAAAGCTCCAAAAGTCTTTGGCAATATGACTGTTGCTGTGATGATGCTGTGCTTCTTGCAGCAGTTCCAGCACAGCGTCTCCTTGGTAGCGCGAACTAATGTGCGTCATGATCAAGGCATTCACTCCTGCTTCCTGTGCAATCCGCGCCGCATCCGTTGAGGTCGCATGATCGAAAGAATAAGCTAATTCCTGCTTATCCATAGCAAATGTCGCCTCATGTACAAGTACATCGGCGCCTCGAGCCAAAAGCTGAGCCCCGCTGCAGTAGCGCGTATCACCGAGTATGACGACGATGCGTCCGGGAATCGGCGCACCCAAGAAATCGGCGCCATGCAGCGTGCGTCCATCCTCAAGCTGAACCGTCTGCCCTTGCTTAAGCTTCCCGTAGATTGGCCCGGCGGGGATACCTAGCTCCGTCAACTTATCCAACATCAGCTTCCCGGGTTGATCCTTCTCGATGATCCGATATCCGAAACATTCGATGCGATGCTCCAAACGCGCAGTCTCAACCAAGAAGGTGTCATCTTCGAACAGGAGTCCCTCCTCCTCGATTTCCACAATCTTCAGTGCATAGGTCAGATGCGCGCCGCTAACTTCAAGAGCCGTGTCAACAAATCGTTTGAGCCCCGGAGGGCCAAACATCGTAAGCGGTGTATCGCCACCCAAATACGAGCGGCTGGTTAATAAGCCTGGCAGTCCGTATAAATGGTCTCCATGCAAATGTGTGATGAACAGCATCTCCGTACGCCCGAGCTTTACGGGAGAGTTCATAATTTGCTGTTGGGTGCCTTCACCACAGTCAAATAACCAATAGGTCCCCCGTTCATCCAGCAAGTTAAGAGCAATCGATGTAACATTACGCTGCTTGGAAGGCATGCCTGCCCCTGTTCCCAAAAAATAAAGTTCCACGTTCCAAAACCCCAATCTCTCTGAAAATCACAGTTGGTAACACGGAAAGCGAGGTCGCTGCCGAACATAGTGTTCGAGCAAGCTGCCTCGCTTTATGCCATAACTTTTCTTAGCCTACATTGAAATAACGCGCTTCTTTGTGGGCAAACACGATAGCCGATACCGACGCTTCCGGCTCCATCATGAAGGATTCTGTCAGCTCAACGCCAATATCTTCCGGTTTCAGAAGATTGAATAGCTTGGCTTGATCTTCGAGATTCGGACATGCCGGATAACCGAATGAGAATCGTTGGCCAATGTATTTGGCTCCAAATCTCTCCTGCATCGTCATATCGACGCGATCTGCGATCCCCCATACATCCCTCATAATATGGTGGATGCGCTCTGCAAAGCCTTCCGCTACTTCTAGTGCAGTCGCTTGCAGTGCATGGGATTTCAAGTAATCCCCTTTATCACGCCATTCCCTAGCCAGCTCATTAATATCATGCCCAGCTGTCACAAGCAAGAAGCCTACATAATCCATCTGACCGCTCTCTACGGACTTCAAATAGTCAGCTAAGCACAGATACGGTTCTTTGTCTTGACGCGGGAACGTGAAGGTCTCAAGAACTTTGCTGTGATCTTGCGGATCGTAGACAATCACATCGTTTCCGCTTGATTGCGCCGGGAAGAAACGGTACATACCATGCGCTTTAATGATCCCGTTATTTTGAGCAGCGTACAGAATTGAATCGACTGTATCTTTTAGCTGCATGGCCTTCGTATCCCTATCGCTAAGCAGGGCTTCAACCTTCCCTTTGAGACCGAGATGATGGCCGAGCAGCATTTGCATGTTCACATAAGGCATAAGATGGCTAATCGGGTAATCTCTCATGATATGGCGCTCTGTATCTTGCGGCACTTGTACAGGCAAATCCTTGGACACAGCAGATGAACTCACGCGCGTAAGCTGCGGCAGTTTCTCTTCCTTCTTGCCTGTATCCATAACATCGGATTCCAGATTTTCTCTTAGCTCCTGGATGAGACGTTTACGCTGCTCAGGATCGCTTAATCGATTGGCGATATCCAGACCGTCCATGGCATCCTTCGCATAGAGAACTACACCTTCGTACTCCGGTTGAATACGAGTTTTGGTGAATTTCCGTGTCAACGCGGCGCCACCAACCAGAATCGGCACATCTACACCTGCAGTACGCAAATCTTGTGCGGTAATAACCATCTGCTGAGCGGATTTTACCAATAGACCCGATAAACCGATAGCATCTGCGTTTTCTTTGCGCTGTGCTTCTATAATTTGCTCAGGCGGTACTTTGATCCCAAGGTTTACAATCTTGTAGCCATTGTTCGACAGAATAATTTCGACCAAATTTTTACCGATATCATGCACATCACCTTTAACGGTTGCCAAAATAATTTTACCTTTGACAGCTGTTTCGGATTTCTCCATAAAAGGTTCCAAATAACTAACGGATGCTTTCATGACCTCAGCACTTTGAAGAACTTCAGCAACAATCAATTCATTTCCATTGAAAAGGCGGCCTACTTCCTCCATCCCTCTCATAAGCGGTCCATTAATGACTTCAAGAGGTGAATAAGTTTGAAGCGCAATCTCCAGATCTGGAATTAACCCTTCCTTCGTGCCTTCTACCACATAAGAACCAAGGCGCTCTTCCAAGGTCAGATTGGAGATCTTCTCCTTCTTCTCGACCTTCTTCTCACGGAAATGTGCGACAAATTTCGCCAAAGTCTCATCATTCGTATTGTAAATCAGTTCCTCAGCCAGTTGACGTTCTTCCTCTGAAATAGAGGCATAACGCTCCAACTTCTCTGTGTTCACAATCGCATAATCAAGGCCGGCTTTTGTACAATGGTACAAATAAACCGAGTTCAACACTTCGCGTCCAGCATCCGGTAATCCGAATGAGATATTACTCAAACCAAGAATGGTTTTGGCTCTTGGATATTTCTCTTTAATCAGCTTGATTCCTTCGATTGTTTCCACTGCAGAACCGATATACTGCGGATCTCCCGAACCGACAGGGAACATATTTGGATCAAAAATGATATCCTCTGGATTCATCCCGTATTTCTCAGTTAGCAATTCATAAGCACGCGTTGCTACTTCAATCTTCGCTTCGCGCGATACAGCCTGGCCCCGTTCATCAATGAGAATACAAACAACCGCCGCGCCATATCGATGAATAAGAGGTAAAATCCCGGCAAATTTCGATTCGCCATCTTCGAGGTTAATGGAGTTAATAATCGCTTTACCTTGCGAATATTTAAGCCCTAGCTCGATAATGTGATCATACGTGGAGTCAATCATTAAAGGCACCTTCACCTTTTTGACCACCTGCTGCATGAACTCTTCTACCGCGTAAGCCTCATCAATATCCGTGTCCTGCAAGTTGATATCGATGATGTGTGCTCCGTTTTTCACTTGATTACGCGCAATTTCCGAACCTTCTTCAAATTTGCCTTCTTTAATCAAGCGCTTGAATTTACGCGAGCCCGAAATATTCGTTCGTTCACCAACCATGATGGGACGGTTCTCAGGTTCGATAAATAAGGTTTCAATCCCCGAAACAGCGGGTAAATGAGTCCCATATTCCGTTCTAGGTTTGTAAACGCTAAGTGTTTCAGCCATAGCACGAATGTGCTCAGGTGTTGTTCCACAGCATCCGCCGGCAATATTAAGCCAGCCCTGCTCGGCGAAACCGGCCATTTTCTTGGCCAAGGATTCCGGCGATTCATGATAATGACCATTCTCATCCGGCAATCCGGCGTTGGGATAACAGCTGATTGCGGTCTCCGCAATACCTGCCAGCGTTCGAATGTGATCCCGCATGAACTCAGGGCCCGTAGCACAGTTCAATCCCATGGAAATGGGTTTCAAATGCTCAAGTGAAATATAGAACGACTCGATGTTTTGCCCAGCCAGCGTTGTTCCCATTGGTTCAATCGTTCCTGAAATCATAATCGGAAGCTCGAAGCCCAACTTCTCGAAAGCTCTACGAATACCAATGCTTCCCGCTTTCACATTCAGTGTATCTTGCGATGTTTCCAGAAGAATCGCATCGACCCCAGCTTCACATAACGCTAAAGCTTGTTCGTAATAGCTTTCCTCCAGCTGGTCGAACGTGACGCCTCCGGTCACTGATAACGTTTTGGTCGTTGGCCCCATAGCGCCTACGACATATCGCGGCCACTCCGGCGTTGAATATTTGTTCGCTGCCTCGATAGCCAGCTTGGCTGCAGCGAGATTCAACTCGCGGTGACGGTCTTGCAAATCATACTCGGCAAGAACTACACTTGTCGTTCCAAATGTGTTCGTTTCGATCATATCCGCGCCTGCGGCGAAATAAGCTTCATGAATCTTACGAATCACATCCGGGCGAGTTACGCATAGAATTTCATTACAGCCGTCTAAATCATCGCCTCCGAAATCTTCAGCTGTTAAATTCTCTTGCTGAATCATGGTACCCATGGCGCCATCGAGGATCATGATCTTTTTCTTTAGCTGCTCTTGAATCGGTGGTTTAGACATGAAATGACTCCCTTTCAACTTATCCTGAAGCGATAGATAATAAATAATCGACAAATTATGTTAAGATTTAGTGTAACAGAATACGGCTTCTATGAAAAGATTTTGAATTATCATAAAAACCTATAGGTTTTATCGGGTAAACTTATGATCTTGCATCGACAGCGCACACCATTTCCACTATAATACAAGTATATTTACTAAGAAAGAGGGATGCTGCATGGCACAAATTAGAATTCGCAATACGAATGAACGAATCGAAGGCGAAGAGCAAGTCAAAGCCTTCTTGGATAGCCAAGAAGTTGTATATGAACATTGGGATGCGAACAAGCTTCCTGAAGCACTGCGCGAGAAATTCGTACTAAATGATGAAGAGAAAGCTCAAATCATCAGCACTTATGAGCCGGAAATCCGTGATTTGGCGGCTAGACGCGGTTACGAAATCTGGGATGTTATCTCCCTTTCCGATGCTACACCGAATATCGAAGAACTGCTTACGAAGTTTGAGCAAGTTCATACACACACAGAAGATGAGATTCGCGCTATCGTTTCTGGTAAAGGGATCTTCATCATTAAATCCGAGGAACTCGGTTATTTCGATGTTGAACTTGAGCCAGGAGATGTCATCTCGGTTCCTGAGAACACGAACCACTTCTTTACATTGATGGATAATCGTCAAATCGTTGCCGTACGTCTTTTCATTGAAAAAGATGGATGGGTCGCTTATAACGTGGAAGATCCTACTTTCATCAAAGCCTAATACTTTATCTTAGAAGAAAGCCCAACAGCGCAGGACTCCTTGTCCAAACCGCCGTTGGGCTTTTCGTTATGCTCTATTCAGCATTAGCGATAATCTGTAAAACTTCCTCTAAGCGCGATACCTCATTAGCAGGAACAATCTCGTCTCCACTTTGTAGGCCATGATGATTGATCCAAATATTGCGCATGCCTACACGTCCGGAACCAAGGATATCTGTCGTCAATTTATCACCGATCATGATCCCTTCTTCCGGTTTGATCCCCAGAAGTTCCAGCGCATGGTGGAAAATAGAAACGTCCGGTTTACCCACACCAAATTCCCCGGAAATGACAATATGATCGAAATAGGACGTAATAGCTGGTACGCCAGCTAATTTTTCTTTTTGAAGATCAGGCGATCCGTTTGTTAGGAGAAGCAGCTTGTAGTTACCCTTCAATGCATCCAACACACGGAACGTTTCTTCATAAACGTATGGTCGCTTGCGGCGTTCAGCAGGAAAAAGCTCGCCGAGCTTGTAGCCTAGCTCTGAATCTTCTACGCCTAACGCGCGAAGTCCACGGGTCCACGCTTCCGTGCGATAGCCTGGCGCTAATGCTTCCAACTTGCGAAAATTCTCATTTTCACCTTGCGTGAAATTAGCCCAAAGTCCTTCAAACGGATTAATACCAATCATCTTGGTGAACGGAAAAGGTTCATAGGATTCGTATAAAGCACGGGCTTCTTTACGAACAGCGACTTCCAATTCTACTGGATTCACCGCCGCGTGTTTGGCTGCTTCCGCGCAAGTAGCTTCAAAAGCTTCTTGTACACTGCGGTCATCCCACAAGAGCGTATCGTCTAAATCAAAAAGTACAGCCTTCAACGTCATCATTCATTTCCCCTTTGAATGTTGTTTCTATGTGAAAAAGCAACTACTCTTCGTCCGTGAACTTGATGGAATCAAGTTGAACTTTAAGATTGCCTCGGAAAGCCTCAATATATTTTTTTCTCAGTTCATTTCGTTCATCGATTTCCGCATCCGTTAAGCCAACGGTTTTCGCTTTACGAGCAAGCTCATTAATGCGTTCGATGTTTTTTTCCATACTGTCACTCATAGTGATCCTCCAGTTCAAAAATTCAATATGACTATTACTTTGCCATCCCTCTAGTGGAATGTCAAGAAAACAACAAAAAGAGGCATAGGAATAATTCCTAGCCTCTATTAGTCTATTTCCATTCCATAGGAAAGCAATGATTAAGGGAGCAATAAAACCTGTCCTTCTTTCAAGGAGCTCGTAGTTAAATGATTTTTCGTCTTAATCTCATCTATATAGGAACGAATGTTCTCTCCATTTTTCTTATGAGCTGTCGCAATGCCCCAGAGCGTATCCCCCTCTTGAATGACAACTTGCTCCTGAATAACTTTCTTGGTCTCAGCGTGATTTGATAAGCTGCTCGTCGGCGAAGACGCCGCTGCATAAGCTTGTACCATGGCACCGAATGAGAACACAGTCCCCAGAATTAATGCAATGAAAAGAAACCGAATGATTGTTTTCGTATTGCGTAATTTGCTTGCAATCCCTTTGGACGCGGTAGTTAATCTATGAGGTGTGCGTGAATTTGTAGTGTGTGAGTAGGCCATATACATGAGTAATCATCCCCCAAACATTTGTTCTGTTTTTAGAATAACACGAACATACGTTTGAGTCAACGATTTATTCGAACTTATGTTTGTACGAACTCGGGTTCTATGTTATACTTTGGGTAATGATTCCCAGTATTGGAGTGATAACTATTGAGTAAGATTTCACAGCGTCAACAAGCTATTTTAGAATACATTAAGAACGAAGTGAAAGATAAGGGTTACCCGCCTTCCGTACGTGAGATCGGCGAGGCTGTCGGACTAGCCTCCAGTTCAACCGTTCACGGGCATTTGGAGCGTCTTGAGAAGAAAGGTTTGATTCGTCGAGATCCAACAAAACCTCGGGCTATCGAGATTCTTGGCTTAGACGGTGCCGAGACTCATTTCGCTGTTTCCGTTGCACGTGTTCCGCTCGTAGGTAAAGTAACCGCTGGGGTGCCGATTACGGCGACAGAGAACATCGAAGACTACTTCCCTCTTCCAGTCAGCATGGTCGGAGATAACAATGTGTTTATGCTTAGCGTCATGGGAGACAGTATGATCGAAGCCGGCATACATAACGGCGATTATGTCATCGTCAAGCAGCAACAGACAGCGAACAACGGTGACATCGTTGTCGCGATGACGGAAGACGACGAAGCTACGGTCAAACGTTTTTACAAAGAGAAGGATCATATCCGTCTTCAACCGGAAAACTCTGCTTTGAAGCCAATTCTCTTGAAAAATGTTACGATTCTAGGGCGTGTCATTGGATTATTCCGCGATATGTAAGACTAAGAAGGACCGTCAGGTGAACTATCCTGACGGTCCTTTTTGTGTAGCATTTGTACACACCAATCCCAAATCCAGCTAAGGCGTCTCCAAAAGGTGCTTTTTCTTACAAATAAGGGAGTTTAGTTCCCCCTATAGAACAAAAAAACCGAAGGACATTTTGTCCCTCGGTTTTTTTACTGGTCAAAGGTTCGTGTTTACTCACGCTTTTTCTAAAACGCAAGCGCCAAATTCCCCTGACGGAAAATAGGCTCCAAACTGCCATCCTGAAGCACACCGTCAATCTCTAGATCAGCCGTCCCGATCATGAAATCCACGTGGATCAGACTTGTGTTCCCGCCTCTTACTTTCAGCTCCTCGTTGGATAAAGAAGCCCCATCCTTCATATTGATCGGATAACAGCTGCCCAAAGCAAGGTGACAAGAGGCATTTTCATCAATGCCTGTATTGTAAAAAATCCGTTTTAGATTGGATATCGGCGAATCATAGGGAACAAGTGCGACTTCGCCTAAATAGCGAGCCCCTTCGTCCATTTCCAATAACCTGGTCAAATGCTCATGGCCGACCTCTGCTTTATAATCTACGACCTTACCATCTTCAAACTTGAACGAAAACTTATCAACCAATGCGCCATTCACATTCAGCGGCATGGTACTTGTAACCGTCCCGTTAACACCTGTCCGTTTGGGCATCGTAAATACTTCTTCCGTCGGCATATTCGCAACAAAGCGAATCCCTCTTGCGTTCGCCTTATCCCCTCCAAGCCAAATATGGCCATCTGGCAGCTCTACGCGCAAATCTGTCCCAGCGGCCCGATATTGCAACGCTGCATATTGCTTATCGTTCAGCACCTTGCGAACGCGCTTCAACTGCTCAATATGTGCACGCCATGCGCTAACCGGATCGTTTTCATACACACGATTGAACCGGAAAATAGCGTCCCACATCGCATCCATCCGCTCTTCTTCAGGAAGATCCGCGTACACTTTGGAAGCCCAAGCAGCAGTCGGAGCTTTAATTAAGCACCAGCTGAACGTGCTCGTTCTTACATATTTTTGATATTTTGACCGTGCTGTTGCCATAGCTTTGGAAGCTCTGGAAATCACACCAGGTTCAATGCCGGCGTACAAATCTGGATCCGGCACCTTAATATTCAGAAGTGCGCCGCCATTCTCAACAAAACGCTCCAACATATCCGTGTACCACACTGGGTAGTAGTCGAGTGCATCATCATGAGCCGTCTCTAAGCGCGCACGCGTCAGGAAATCATCTTGCCAATTCACCTGCACATAGTTCGCTCCAGCCTCATAAGCCTTCTTAACAATGAGGCGCGTCAAGTCCAAGCATTCGATCGGCGACTCAATCATTAGGTCTTGACCTTTGGTCAAATTAACGCCAATTTTTACCACTAATTCCGCATATTTCTCTAAGTTGACTAAAAAGTTATCCATATGAGTTCCTGCTCCTTCGCATGAAAAAGCCCATCAGTTCAGGACGCGCCTGAATCATGACGGGCTATCTTATCTAGTTTTCAAACGTTGCTAATGATCTTAATACAAGGACAGATATTGATCTCTTTCCCATTGGTGTACTTGGGTGCGGTTTATGTACATAAACCAGTTTCACTCTGTAATGCTCTGCTACATCACACTCTTATTATAGAAGAAAGAATTTCATTCCGCAACAATACGTAATGTTTTGGAGTATTTGGGGGCAGATTAGGGGCGTTTTTGGGGGCGCTCCCCCTCCCCTATTTTATCGAGTAATTATTATTCATTGTCGAGCAAAATATAAGCTTCCATGCTTGTATCAAATACAATGATCTTCCCAGCATCGTCATATAGCATATCATTCACATCAAGATAACTAAGCGTACTTTCCTCGCCTGTTTTCTTGTGCATTACTCTATATTCCATTATACCATCTCCTAAACAATAAACTCTTCGAATACCGGTAGCCGCATGGCTCCTGACTTATACCAGTCCCGATACTTCACCTTGCAGCGAACAACAGGCTTAATATATACGTAATCATTTGTTTCTCCACTTTTGAAAAACTGAAACACTGGCCACATAGATTTCCGGGCTGCTTGAGTGATTCCTAGTTCCATTAATCCGATCGGTCGAATGCGTCCACCATCTTCATATCCGAGCAACCAAGAACTTTCCTTCTTAGAATAGCCGGTTATGTAGACCTCTGCCTCTTGATAATTAATAACCTTCTGCCATGACCAGGAGCGCACTCCCTTTTCATACTTTGAATCTTTCTTCTTAATCACAATACCTTCAAGTCCATGCTGGCATACGATTTTAAAAAAGTCTTTTGCACTACCATTGATAGGCCGAACAATTCTATAGTGGTCAGTTTCCTGGAGTGTTTCTTCGAGAAGTTTCTTGCGCTGTTCTAAAGGCAGAACAGTCACATCTATGCCGCGATGGTATAAGATGTCAAAAGCCATAAAGACGACTGGTTGGCGTTTCTTTCTGGAACGGAATCCAGCGTTACAAGATTCAAAATCAGCCTTGCCCTGTTCATCTAGGACTACGATCTCACCATCCAGAATAGTTCCTTTTGGTATAGGCGGATTATGCAATTCAGGGTATTTAGCTGTAGCATTTGTGTTCTTTGTATAAAGGTTTAATTCTTCCATATTAGAAACAATTAATCTTATTCCATCCCATTTAAGCTCGGCAAAAGTGGAATGAGCATTAAAAGGAAGATTGTTTTTACTGTATTGTAGTAGCATTGGAGGAATAAACATTATCTTCATCACCCATAACAATGGTACACCTTAGAGCATTTCGTGACTATTGGTACATGTAGGGAAACCCCCTCCTTCAGTATCCTACATATATAAGTATCTGTACAACCATTACAATTAATGGTAATATTAACCTAAATCGCATAGAACGCGTCGAAGAAACCTCGTTGGGAAAGTATCCCTCGGGGCTTTTTTTGTTTCAATTACTTACATTTAATGTTAGAATATAACAATCTATATTCTGAGGGGATTGGGACTAAATAACTATGCAGATATATATACCGCAAGAATTAAATGTAGCAACTTCAGTTGAATTTTATAAAGAGACATTGGATCGTATCAAGATCAAGGAACCTGAAATAGTTGTTTTTCGGTTTGAAAAATTGAAATTTATAGAACCGGCTGGAATGGTGACTTTAACAAATTTGATTGAACTAATTGATGCTGAATACCCAGAAATTTCAATAAGGTATACTTTTCCTGATGGATATAAAACAGATCCATTTAATCGAGCTTTTAAAGCAATTGACTTTTTAGATGATTGCTTATTTTTTGAAAAAGTAATGGGCGAAAAAATACATCCCGGGTCTAATGAAAGACGAACAACTAATGGTCTAGAAAAGTTAAATGCGAAATCGTTTAATCAACAATACATTGATCACACTATTCAATGGTTAAAATTAAATGTAGGCTTAAAAACAAAATCATTTTCCTTCCTAGGCACTGCTTTGAGTGAAATCTTCAACAACATTATTGATCATTCGGGGTCTCCTAATGGGGGCTGTGCTTTTGCTCAACATTATCCAAGTAAAAATCAGATTAACTTGTGTATAGCTGACTCAGGAATGGGAATAGCTACAAGAATGAAAACTAGGTTTACAGTAGATCATCAAGGAAATGACTTGGTTTCTGATGCTGACTTCATAAATTTTGCAACACATAAAAAAGTATCAACAAAAACAACCCCCAAAAATAGGGGTATGGGACTAAATACTCTCCTACATATCATAGACAATAATAAAGGTTCCTTACAGATACTATCCAATGAGGGATCTTTGAGATATAATAATGGCAAGAAAAGGTTACGAGACATTGATGGCTATTACAAGGGTACTTTGATTCAAATTTCATTTAGAACAGATACTTTAGAAGAAGAAGAAGAGGAGGAACTTTTATGGTAATAATGATTAGAGATCACGTCTCAGGGTGTAATACTAATCAAGAAGGCGAAGTAATTTATAATTTGATCGCCCCAAAGATCGAACATGGTCAAACTGTCACTATCTCCTTCAAGGGAATCACTTCTGTCTCCACTTCGTTTTTAAATACAGCAATCGCACCATTATTAGAGGTTGTTAGCTTCGACAGTATAAAAAGGCAACTTAAAGTAGTTGAGTCAACAAGATTTATTAATTCAATGATTGTTAAGAGACTGAACGATGAGATCACGCTAGTAAGGAATTAATGAAATCGCAAATTTTGTATAAATAAAGCCGCGGCGCTACTATACCCGTAACCAAGACCTCTTCGGTCGTGCGGAAATCCACAAGGATAGGGTATAAGTGCTGCGGCTTTTTTCAGTGCTTTTTTTGTTGTATAACAACCTCATATGCACATATAATAAGAACATATATTCTTATTTCGAGGTGATTACGTGAGTAATATGACGACTTCTGAAGAAACGGATGACATTTTAAAATATGTGATTCTGCCTATGTTGCTTGATCTCATTGATAAATATATGTGGTTTCCCGAGCCAACACCACTAAAACACTTGCATTCCAGTCAGTTCCAGGAACTGTTAGACATGATCACACTGGATCATATCGAAGTTAAGCAGCGACTTAAAGCAGCTAATATCAAAGTAGTAAAGGACTGGAAAGTAGGATCGACACTCGATTACAAAATTTACGTGCGGAGATACGAAGAGAAGCTATCCTTCTGGAAAGGTCACATTAAATCGGAGATATCTATCGCATTAGGTAAGTATGTGGCGCGGCTGGACAAGAGGAAATTCAAAGTTTAGCGCCAAATAACTTCAATTAAAATAAGCCTACTTCTTATTAGAAGTTAGGCTCTTTTTTTTATGTCCGTAATTGACGGATTGTTTTATTCAACCCACTCAATTAATTGCTCGATGGCTTCCAGTTCAAATACTTTCATAAAGGCTTCTAGGTGTACGGGCATCCAATGTTTAGCCTTATTCTTAGAGTAGTCGTCCACTGTATTCCAACGAATACCGGTTAGTTCACTGAGCTGCTTAACGTTCATATTTCGTGCTTGCATTAGCTGATCAACTTTTAATTTCAACAATCCTAATCACCTCAAAATTATTATACAATATCTCTCAAAAAAACTCAACGAAAAACGTTGACAATCAACGAAATTCGTTGTATAATAAATATATAGAGAGGAGGTGAACGAGAGATGAAAAGCAAAAAGAAAAAGAAACAGCAAATCGAGGTAAGAGACATAGTCGCGCTAGTGACGGCAATCATTAGCCTGACAAGCTCCATCCTCACCTTCATCGTCACAATGAGCCGCTAAACTCAAATGGTCCACTTCGGTGGACCTCCCTTAATGGGACGGTGAAATATAAAGGTTGCTGTTTCTCTTTCTTTTAATCCAGTATATCACAAAGGAGCTGAAAATATGAAGCGAGCCACATTAATTATTAGCATTGCCGCTTTGATTATCAGTTTAGTTTCAATAATTCTAAATCTTACAAAATAGTCTATTATATAGACATCCTAGGTAATAAATCGTATGATATTGGTAATATTTGCTTAAAGGAGAATATTACCAATGATCGGAGTTTGGATTGTTTTAGGAATTATATTACTACTGGGTGTAGTCGCCTTCATTAACGCAAAGTATGGAGCGGTAGTCAAAGAGCGGCAAGAGCAAAAAGGCCGGGAGCAATATGAAAAGGCTTTAGCCGCGAAGGAACAAAAGCGACAAGCTAAATTAAAATAGCAAAAAGGCCTCCTGATGCGGGAGGCTTTTATTATTTATTCTTCCGGACGGCCTACCGCTCGTCTTAAGGCGTTAGCGCAATCGTGTGTATAGGTTTGTATGCCTGGTTGGCCTTCCATTTCATCGTAGTAATACTTTAAGGCATCGATGATAAAGTTAACCGCTCCAGGGTCAATGCTTAAAGCCTCTTTCCTAATAGCCATATCTACTTTCCACCCTCCCGCGTCTCCGTTTGACTCGTCCCGATCTATTCCAATGTCGTTAACCCGGACATCGTTCTCAAATTGATACAAATTAGGCTCTGACATTTTAGCGCCTTTGCTCCAGGCGTAGGTTTGCCATACCTTGCTCACCGCTCCCCTATCTCTGAGCATCTTACACGCCTCATACTCGCCGTAAGCTCCGAGCTCATAACCTTCTATCTGGGAGTCGAAAGCACGCATATAGGCCTCAATAGCGTCATACTGAGAGGCGTTAACGTCCGTATCTACTGCCGCATAAATTACAGAGCCTTCCGGCTGTCCGACTTCCCGTGCATATTGGAGAGCTAAGGCCCCATCCTCCAGACCTTGAGCTGCACCCATGAGCGCATTAGCAGCCCCTCGCTCGAATACTGAAACAATGTATAATCCGGCATAGCTGATAGTTTTAGCCTCGCCAGCCGTTAGCCGCTTCCAGGAACCCGCCGGTGCTAAATACCGACAAACAAATTTAAACCCCTGAGAGGAAAAAAGATCCGCTAAACTTGCCGTCAAAGGTGTAGCGCAATCGAACCCTTTACTCATAGATTTCACTCCTTAAGATTTATAGCGGACAGTAAGGACAGTAAAAACACGTTTTTTCGCAAACTTTCTATACTGGCATTTAGCCTATTTTTAATAGGCTAAATGCTATTTATAAAAGTTTTAAGAATTTTACTGTCCTTACTGTCCATAAACCCGCTAGCCCTTACGCGGCAAGGGATTTCATCGGACAGTAAGCAAAAACGGTTACTGTCCAAAGCGGTTTTACTGTCCTCAGCCTATTTAGCTGTTCCGCTAATCTTGCTCTTAATTAACGTAATAGCATCTTGCAAGGGCTTAGGGAGCGGTAAGCCTAACCGGCCGTAGTTCTCGCTAATAGAAATCAGCTCGTTTACCAGGAAAGAATAGATAGCCCCTTGCATGATAATGGTTGTACCTTGTGAAACGTCTAATTGGTGAGCTAGCATGATAGCCGTAAACATGAGCGCTTTTTTCATCAAACCCCAATACCCTACGCTGCTGCTTAGCTTTTGGCCCTCTTTGACTGAGGCCAATACACCGGTGACGTAATCAATCCCGGAGGCCAATGCCAAAAAGCCTAATAATCCTGTCCAGCCCCCAAAGGCATAAGCTGTTAAAGCCACAAAGAAAGTAGATGCAATACTTTTTTCCATTCGTCTAAAACCTCCTTAAAGTTGGGTTAGTGCCTGGCGAAATTCAATCCAATGCTGGCCTTTACGGTCAATAGCATTAGATATAATTGGGTCTGTCCAGGTTGGAGCCGTTAATATAAGAGTGTTGAATACGTCTATTAGTGCCTGGCGTAACTCGATCATGTGAATAGGCCTAACGTTTGTCACCTTAGAGACAATTGTGCTATCAGTCCAAACGATTGGAGCCAAGCCGCGAGCCTGGCGGACTGCATTCACCTTAAAGCGAATATCGTCTACGGTCCGCTTACTAATAGCCGTGTCATCCGCTCCTAAATTAGTCGGATAGCTTGGAGCCTGGATAGAGAATTGCACCGGCGTGCACCAAGGCCCCCAATCCTTGCCGTCATACGCTCTAGACCGGACATAGAACGTACCTACGCCTATATCCTTTTGAGGAATATAAGGGTTAGCCACGCCGGAGGACATAGGCCCTGTAACCGACCAACCCGCCGAGCTAACAGACCTTGTAGCGTCGATAATATTAGTTGTGAAGGTGTTGGACGCACTCACTTGAAGTTGAATGTCGGTTAATGTGCTATCGTTAGTGTCAACCGGCACGATACGAATTTTAGGCCGTTTGTTGTATAGACTACTGGATGATGTAAGGTTAACAATTGAAGTCGTCGCATAGGCGTTAGTCGTGAAAGTCGTATAACTGATAGGGTTAGCATTTCCTGCATTGTCGCTATACTGTACCCCCCAACGGTATAGTGTAGCCTGTGTCAAGCCGGTAAAGCTATAGGATAGCCCCGCTACGCTTTTAGGGAATCCGGGCTCCGCTTGCCATGTGCTGCCGTTAAACTTTTGGAGTGACAGGACTGTTGACGCTAAGCCTGAGCTTACCGAACCGTCTGAGAAGGCGGACCACGAAACACTGTTAGACGTTGCGTATATTGTGCCATTGTTCTGTGTCGGTGTGTTAGGCGCTACAGTATCCCTAAACACATAAGCGCTTAGGTATCCGTTTACGTTCCCCGCTGGGTCGTAAGCTCGCATATCATAATGCCAATTTCCATCTATATTGATATCTGTCACGTCAAAATAAAAGTTATTAGCGCCGTCCGATGTCATATTGCCTAATAGGTAATATGATAAATCCGGTCTAACCGCGTAAATAGAAACATACTGCACGGCCACGTTATCGAATACGCCGTAAGCCCAAACTCTGGCCGCATTACCCTTTACGTATTGTTGAGGTGAAACGCTTGTAATGACCGGCGGCGCGATATCCACACCAAAATAGACGTTGTAGAAAGTCGTGTCGCCTGGCGTTCCTACTCCTGGTTGACTGTTAGCGCCTGCACTATCCCTTACCATCATGCGAAGGTAATAAGTGCCGTCCGCTGTAATCCAGTCGGCTGGCATTTGCCAACTACGCACATTACCACTTAACCATTCTGTGTCTTTAAGCACTGCACTATAGGCGCTATTTACTAGCTGAATCCAGTATTGACTCTGGTAGTCTCCTGGGTCCGGGTCGCTAAAATTCCATTGTACTAACGGTGTGCGTGTTGGAATCCATGCCCCTTGCGGCGGGTAGGTGATAACCGGAGCGTTAGGCGCAATGTTAGAGGCGTTAAGGAAATCATAGTATGTGCCGCTGTCGTTTCGTCGCCACATGAAATAATAGTTATTAGGCAGTGCGTTAGGGTCATGAGAGATAGCCGGAGAGCTCACTAAGCCCCCTGTGATATTTCCGATATCTAGCAGTGTCGGTGTGCTCCATGATGTAATGTCATTAGCTGCCGAGTTAGCTATAAAAATCTCAGCCTTATTATTAACCGAGCTCTTAGTGCTCCAGATAGCCACTACTCGTCCCTGGTTGTCTATCGTGGCCTGACAATCCTGGTAGGCCGTATTGAGCGCACCAAATGAAGTCCTGGAGCTCCAGTTAATGCCTCCGTCTGTCGATCTAATAGCGCTAATCTCTTGGTCTAGTGGATTGGCCCAAACTAAATACATATAGCCGTTATTTGGATTCTTAACCATAGACATAAAGCTAATAGGCCCGGACGGCTGAGGAACATAGCCAAGTTGCCCAAAATCCACTTGCGGCATATTCGCGGTAGGCCTTGGCGTTGTAGCCTTAACCATTGTCAAATGTGCCGTGCTGCTGTTTTGGTAGAACATAACCGGATGACCGCTCGCATTAACTGAAATTGCAGCACCGTCGATAGTCTGACCGGTCAATTGGAATAATGGTATTTGAGTCCAGTTAGTACCCAGGTCACCGGACCAATAATATAAAACTAAATGGTTATTGCTAATGCCGGTAGCATGTACAGCTATAGTATGCATCGTGTTAGTGCTCGCATCGTAAACCATGTCAACCGCTTTAGGCGGACCGTTTAGCGTGCCGATAGCGTTAGTTGTCGAGCCTACCGTTGTCGCATCGAATCTAAAAGCGTGGAAAGCTCCATCACTGTTAGATTGGTGTCTCGTAGCTCCAACAATTAACACCGTTGTGCCTGTTGAGGCAATAGAAGCTACGGCCGACAAGTAATAATTACCGCTGAAAGGATATATACACGTTGTTAGCGTTGACCATGTAGCGCCGTTGTCCGTAGACTTTAGCACCTTATGGTTTCTAGCCCCCTCAGACACTAAGGCGACTAGCCATCCGTTGCTCAGCCTGGTAACTTTACGCCCGGAGCCGAGCGGTGAGACTGACGTAGTTGTATTGATTAAAGCCATTTAGCAGCCCCCTAGTCTGTGTACTTTTTAGCTAAAGCAACCTGAGCGTCTACATATGCCTTTGTGGCTGCTAGGCTATCGATCTTATCCCAATTCGCGTTAAAATCCGTATCGACGTTTACGTATAGGTCGCCGTCTGTCGTCGTGTCAATCTTTCTGAGTCCTAGATTCGGTGTATTGCTTGCCATAGTCTAATCACCATTCCCCGCTAAAGTTTTATATAGAGTTTCTTCTAGCTCTTCGTAGGTCATTTCTGAGAGCTCCAAGTATGACAGATACTTATAGCTGAAATTAATACCCAGGTGAGCCGGAATAATATTGCGTAAATCGGCTTTAAGCTCGTAAGCAAAGTCCGGCTTACCGTTCGTGCTGGAGAACTTAAGCGTTACATATCCGGCGAGAAATGACACTTCGACGTTACCGTTTTTGTATCCCATGGCCGCCAGCTCGATAGTCTTACTATTAATGACACCAGAGGCCCATTGTTTAAACTTGATCTTAGCTCGCCGGAGCTCCAATGAGAGGCCTAAATCTGTTGGTAAACCTAAATCCTTTTCGTAGATAGCGAGCGCCCATGTGGCCGTGTCTACGTCGAGCTGTAGCATAAACTCGTCTATTAGGTCGCCTGCCGAGTCCAGCACCGCGCCTTCGGCTGCTGCCAGGTCTAAGATGAAAGGGTCATTACGCATAATAGCGTTGAGCTGCTTTACAATCTGATCTTTATACAAGGTTAACACCTACCAGCACCGGAACTTCTTTGTCACCTAAAGTCACGTTTACAATGTTGTCATTAACCTTTAAGTTGCTGTAATCCGCCACGCCTTCTGCATTTAACACACATTCCCCGATTCGGGCATAACTCACATAAGGGTCACTGAAAGCTACGTCACGGAAATAAGCCCGGATAGCCCCAGAGATATTAGCGATAACAACCGCGTCCAGGTAACCGCCTTTTTTAACAACTGTGGCGGAAACGGTGATATTCTTGCCGTCCGCCGAAAGTATTGTCGCCTTGCAGCCAATCGGAGCAACCGCCGAGCCTAAACCGGTGCTGTCCGGGTCAATATAGGTTTGGACCGCTGCAACGAGTCCCGAGCTAGCCGGTAACTTATTGGTGTCGATGATACGCACCTCTACCGTATTGACTCCGAAGCTGTTAGGAAATACTTTGGCGCCACCCACGCCGGACACATCGCGAGCCCATAGCTGATAATGGTACACGTTCCCGCTCGTCGCCGGTGTTTGTAAGATAAGGTAGTACCGCTCTCTTAGAGACTCGTCGGTTTCCTCGTCAAAGCCGTCAACCATTGGCAACGTATTAGTAACCGCTGTAATACCGGCAAGCGTAACAGGAATTTGAGTAACCTGGGAGGCCGGTACGTTTCCAATAGCTCCGAGCTGCACACATTTAACCGGTACCGAAGTGCTACCATTAACCGCTGCCATTTGCGTAGCTCTGAACTGTATGCCGCCAGCCGTCTCAAACATATCGTTAATGTTAATCGTTCCCTTACCGGTTACCGTTACAAAGCCCGTTGCATATGTGGCCGGATTTCTTATAATACCTGTGCGCTGCAATACAAATTTTGTGAGCTGGTCGCCTGATAGGTTATCGATATCCATTAGCGCCGTGGCCGTTTCGAGCTTAGTGTTAAGCCTATCGAGTACCAGGCTTAAACTTTTCATCATATCGGCAGGCAATAAGCCCGGCCGCTTATCGTAAGTATCCGGCAGGCCTGCCATGAGCTGATTATAATTATCCAAGTAGTCCCGCCTCCATTCTTTGCGTTGTGCCTCGCTTGCTTAAGATCGTAAAGCTAATTTTAGCGCCTTTGGGTGTCCTCTCCGTCTCAAAGCTCGTTACGCTTACTATCTCTGGGTGCTGGAGCATTTGCTCTGTTACCTGTCGTCTAATCTCTGAGTCTACGACACCTACCGGTAAGTCACGCCGCCCGATAAACTGATAGAGTGAAACGCCGAAGCCGTCATAAATCGGGAATTTACCGTTTTCGGTACTAAGCAGCATACGCGCCCATTGCTCGATTGCCTGGTCATATGAAGCCATTACCGGCCTACCGTCCCGCAGCACAAAGCACCCGGTATCAAAGTCAAAAAGAGGCGTATCGCCAAACGTTGCCACCAGCTCCGTTAAGGTGTCGGCTGTGTTATTAGTTGGAATCAAGCAAACCGCCTCCAATCTTGTCCATTGCATAAAACTGTTGAAAATCAGCGGTAAGGAGCACAACGCTATCCCCGGCTTGTAGCTTTTCAGCTACAATAAGGTCATTAATCCGACTGCTTAAGGCTATGTGTCCGTCATCGAGCATATAATCCCCGAGCTGAACGGCTAGAGGCTCCACGCTCAAAATAGATCCTAAGCTAACCGCTTGAATGTTCTGTTGAGGCTTAAACATTTGTGCAATGCCTACGTCCCATTGCTCCATTACGTCACCCCTAGTCGAATCGTCGTTTTATGAATACCGTTAGCCTCCGAATGACTAGCCTGGGTGATGACATACCGGCCAACAATGCCGGTTATCGTTTCGTTAACGTCTAGCAGCCTACCGGCTCTCAGCTCGTCGCTACCAAGCAAGTCAATGCTAATGTCCTCTGTGGCCTTGTTGAGCTCGGCTAGCTTATTCCGGGCAATGTTCCGGGCTTGTGCTTCGTCCTTTTTGTCTACGCTCTCCACATGAGCTAATAACCCGAATTGAGCAATAGACTTATCATCCTGGACGGTCTGTAAAACCTTTAGGGCCTTATCGCTCTCACTCGTCACGGTTACCCGGTTTTTCATGTCCTCGATACTGACTGACCGGCTGGGATTGCTTATCGCACTAACTAACGGAAAGGGTGCGGTATTATCGGCCAATTGAGCGGTGGGATTAATAAGCAAATGTTCATAAGGCGTTATGTAGAGCGTATCGAGTCGCATTTCCATGAAGTATTTACGGCCGGTCTCGTCTGTTGTTTGCTTCAAAATGTCCTTAATGATATCCGCTAGGCTGTCACCGTTGTAAATCTTTTTGATAGACTTATCGATTTTCGTTACACTGTGCTTAACGTTGAACCGGTTAAGTAGCTGCTCGATAGCCGCCGAAGCGGAAACGCCGTTAAACTGAATAGCCGCCGAGTTACTGTTAAGATACCAAGCAAAATCAAAGCAGCTATATGAAAACTTAAAGCGGTCTGTCCTCTCCTGCTTAACGATGATAAACCGGTGAAGCGTTACTCCTGCCGCATCCTGGAGCATAACTTGGTCTCCTACACTAATTGTCACCGTATCAAAATAAGGCATATCGGCACTACTGATATATTCGAATTGGCATTCTACCGCTAAGCTATCAATGTTTGAGCTCCATTTTAAATTCCCCGCATAGCCGGTGATGTCTATAGGCGTATTGTCCTTAACTAAAATTAACTTATGGCTCATTCGGTACCATCCCCAAAGCGGAATTCGCTAATAGTCAAGGTGTAAGGGATATCACCAGCCCGGTCAACTCCATACACAAAGCCGTCAATGGCTATTGGTATATTCATCATTTCAACGTTACCGGCTGTGATAATAAGCCTCATAGGAATACGCTGGTTAACATAGGTGTTAAACCATTGAACGCAATCCCACCCGCTACGGTTTCCCTTCGTAAAGGCGTATTGCCTAACCGGGAAAAAAGATTCGATGCTAATTGTCTTAAGCTTCCTTAAGCCTAATAGCTTTAAGGTCCCTTTGTTGATCGTCTCAAACTCCTCATTATTGCGCTCATTCATGCCGGCCTTAAATTCATCCACCGGATTGACCGGCAGGAGCAAAGAATCCGCAAAGTTATTTACTGAAAACATAATGTCCACTGTCGGCCCTCCTAAATGTTTGTTGTGGCTAACTGCACGCGCTTAAAGATTCGCTCGCCGATATAGTCAACGTACTCCTCATTCCCGATCATGTTCCCTTGAATGGTCACATAGACGTTAACATTAGAGCCGCCGAGCTTAGAGGCCGTTTTACTTGCCGTCATTACCTGGGAGCCTCTCGGTAGGTTAACGATTTCCGGCCCTTGCTCACCAACCAGAGAAGGACCTCCGGCTGCATAGTTTGTACCTGTTGCATATTCGTTCATTTCCGGAGATTCATGAATGTTAGGAGCCGGTAAGCTTGTATCGATTTTAGGAATAAGCGGAATCTTAATTCCTGGAATCAAATTGACTTTCTCAATCAGGCTATTAATCTTATCGATTACCCAATTTATAGCCGAGCCAAAGGATACTTTCAGACTATCGCGCAGCTCAGCCGACTTAGCTTTAATCAAATCCCAATTTTCTACAAGCTTCATACCAGCCACAACTAGTAACCCTACAGGCCCGGTTAGCGCTATAAGGACCGTTTTACCATCTAGCCCAAACTGCTTTAACTTGGCGTTAATTGCATCCCAGTGTGAATATAGAACCGCGCTTACCGCCACTACTACACCGACCGCCGCAGCTATCCACCCGAAAGGCGTAGCCGCTGATGCTATCGCTAATGCCGCTTGTGCGGCTGTCAGAACCCTTGTGGCAACTGTCCACGCCTCATAAATCGTCACTATTGTCGAGGCTACTTTCTGTGCTGCAAAAGCCGTAGCCACCCCGGCCAAAGTAGGTAAGAGCCAATCCTTATTTTCCTTAATCCAGTTAAAAGCCCCGGTAAGCTCATTCCAGGCATATTTCGCTTCGTTAACGGCTGCTGGGATTTTGCTCTGAATATAGTCAATAAGATCCGCAAATTTCTGTTGAATCTCGTCTATTTTGCTGCTACCTGAGATATTATTCATATACTCGGAAAACTTAGTCGCATAGCCTTTGAGCTTATCGAGAGCTGAACCGGCTTTAATCGAGCCGTCTTCTTGCATACCCCAAATTTTGACGAGTGCCTGACTAGCTGCCGCCTTAGTGTTATCCCAAATACCCTTTAGTGTTTTGGACTGAGCTTCCATAGCGCCGGAATACTTGGTTTTCATAAGGCTTTGCATGGCTACTAGAAAATTCTTCATGTCGGTAATTTGCCCCTTGTTGTTTACAAGCTGCTTACCCTTCATGATTCTAGCGCCTTCGTCTATAATGTTTTGCTTAGTGATACCAAACTCTTTCAAGCGCTCCAGCTCACCGGTCTGAGCGTCTAACATGGCCTGTACTGCATCGTCTAGCGTCTTACCGCTCTTAGACGCTGCCATATCACCTAATTGGGGAATAAGGCTTTTAGCGTCCAGGCCTTGCATTTGAAGCTGTGCCGCAGCGTCTACAACTTCCTTATTATCAAAAGGCGTAGTGTTCGCAAACTTAACGGCCCATTTAAACACATCGCCGGCCTTCTCTTTGTCCCTGGTTGCTATCTCTAGCTGATTGCGTAGGCCCTCAAAGTCCATAGAGTCTGATAGGCCTTTAGCTGCCGCAGCTCCTACCCCCGCTCCAGCTACACCGGCAATAGCTCCTACTCCCAAGCTGGCATACTTAAGAGCGAATTTACTAGCCGCAGCCGTTGCCTCTTTGAATGACCTTACGGTGTTGTTCCTAAATTGCGTAATGTTATTATTCAAAGATTGCATAGCTCGCTGTTGCTGCCTGGTTGCGCTTGTAATAGATTGCAATTGCCTCGCCATGTTTGACTGAAAGTTTAGGACGGTGTTAATTACTCTCGATCTTGAAGCCAACTAGCTCACCTCCCCATACTTTTCCATAAAATGTCTATAGAATATCTTTTCCCGGAAGGTAAGATTAATCAGCGATTTCGCCGAATGACCGCGAAGCATCCAAAAACCTATTAGTTCTAAGTCGCTGTCATTCTCTACTACTTTTTTACCTCGTCGACCGTTTCCTTAAGTCCTGCACGGTCTAATAGGTAAGTGCCGAGCTCTAACCGGTCGGTTACATCGAGAATAGAGGCAACAACGTCAATAGGGTCTTTAATATCGAGTTGCTCATGTAGAGCCGGGTCTCTTAACTCCTTAACGCTGTTGTAGATAAGATAGTCGTAGGCGCTTACCAGGCTGTCGATGTTAGAGGCATCGAGCTTTGAAACTGTCGCCATAACTACATCATCCGGCGCACCCTGGACAGTCACACACCCGCCGGATGCCAGCTCATATAGTTCCTCAGCGTTTTGCTTTTCGTCTTTCTTGGTTTTCTTCGCAATCAATTCGTCAAGCGTCATCGCTTTTTTATCTTTCATCTTATAGCCCTCCCAGGGAAGGAAAGGAGCCGCAGCTCCTAACCTTTAGATTTGGTCAATATAGTTGTAATCGACGGCCTTAAACGGCAATGCTTCGGTAAGCAGCTTTTTATTTTCGAAGTTTAGGCCAAACTCTGAAAACGTCAAGCCTAATAGCTCGATGCGCTCAGACGCGCCGGTTGCCGGGTTTTTGATGGATGCAATAACTTTAATATCCGGCATGATACCGGTCTTAAATCCATTGCCGATCAATCTAGCCCCTCGCGACATGGTTTTATTGAGCGTGATAGTACCGTCAATTGCAAAGCCCATATAGCGGTTATATGTTCCGTAGTCTCCTACAAAACTAGCTTCTTCGAAGGTCCCTGTAACTTTAGCCTCAAAGCTCGCCAAGTCGGTAAGGAGCTCACCGTTTACATACACGCTTCCATCTGTACCGGATAGTAACTTGTTTTGTTTTTGGTAATCGGGCACTCAGGCCACCTCCTTATTGAAGTGCTACGGAAAACTTAAAGTTCTCCATTGCATCTAGAATTTTAATATCAGCATTCAAGAACACGCTTCGCTTAAAGCTGTTGTTTTTAACCTGGGAATCTGTCCAGATAGCCGCCTCGGTCTTACCGATGGATAGCCAGGCGTTTCTCTGAGCCTCGATGTCTACGCCTGCCTGGTTATCAAAAGAATCATCTAGGATATCGGCAATTACCAGGTCATTAAAATAAGAGTTAATAGCGGAAATGAGCAGCACCTGGTTATCATACTTATTTTTGTACTTAGCCAAATAGCTGTCTTTAAAAGTCGCCTGGATATCCGTCTTAATCATGTCCATAGACTCGGTAATAAGGATAGAGCTCATATCCTCCGTTTTATCGCCGGTGAAGGTCGTCAAGCTGTTAACCGCCGTCGATAGTCTAACCGTGCCTTCGTCATTGAAGAGGAATAGCTTACCGGCTGCAACCGCCGAGTCATTATTGGATTGGTCCGTAACTGAAAGCAATTCCGGAAAGGCCTTATAGGTCGCTGATTGCGCTAACGTGACCTCGATGCCGGATAGCAAACCGAGCAATCGCGGAATAAATACGTCACCTGTAGCCGTGCGGCCGTCCGCGTAAACAATGTTAGACGTTGCAAAGTTAACTACATGCTGACTGTCTGGTGCGGTGACATTAAAGACGATAGCCTTTTTAGTTTCGCCTGCTGCCTCGCGTCCTTTAATGAATGTTGAAAGGTCAGTTTGGTCGCCGTTGTCGCCTCCTACTAGCCCAATCCAGTTATATTTAGTTATACCGAGCGCTGCAATCGCATCGTTAACAACTGTGGCGCTATCAGTATCCACGCGAACTACAATAAGTTTGGAAGGCACACCGGCAAGAGCGTCTTTAATGTTAGCCACGTTGCCAGCCGTAAATAGTGTAGGGTCTAGGTCTGTGATGCTGGTTAGCGTCAGAATATCAAAAGAATCGTCGGTGTCATCTAGGACAATTAGGACCGCGATGCCTTGAGCCGATCTCGCTACGGCACTAGCAGCTAATTGTTTGAAAATGACTTCAATCTTAGGCATTGTATTAGCCAATAGTTTCATCCCCTTCAAGGTTAAGTATTAATTCTTCCATGTCCTCGGTATTGTCGTCAGCCTCGTCTTTGTCCTCAATGTAATGAATCTCAAAGCCGGTTTGCATAACGCCGTCTACCTTGGTCGTCTCGAGCTCATAAATCCAGGCCTTAAAAGAGCCATCCGGTACTAAATCAATAGTGCCGTCTAAAGCGTCCTCTATGCGCTGCTGAATATCGAGCATTTCAATCTGATAGTCATATTGACTCGTAGGGAAAAAGTAAATAATTACTTGGAGCGTTCGCTCTGTTGCCCATGTGAAAACAGGAGCCCTATTAGCCTCGTCAAAATCAACGTAAAAGCTCGGACGCTCGAAGCCTTCCCTAACGTCTGTTGAATTGATTGGAATCTCAGGGATAGCCGTAGAGAGCCTAGTATTGATTGCTTTTGCAATATCTTTAAGCGTTAACATTAGATTCTCCCCTCCCTGAGCAGCTTATCTATAAAGGCCTCAGTATCATTTACATATTCTTCCTCAAAGTCGTTAGAGGCTTTTTCAAATACCTTTAAGCCTGGTTGGAATCCGTGCTCCGTGCCGTCCGGGCCTACAATCCTGTGTCCGTCCTCGATCAAATGAGCATGAGGCGACTTAGAGTAGACGCGCACACTTGGCACGCCGTCGTAATCGTACACCTTACCGCGCTTTATGCTCTTGTAATAGTTGCCCGTTTTCTTTTTAACTGAGCTCTTAGCCCTGGCGAGTGTTATCTTCCTTAGCTTCGTGCCTTCTTCCCTTAAAAACTTTTTGCTTTCCCTGGGAAGCCTTTCAGCGGCCACGCTTACTAAATGCCTAACAAACTCGTCTAACTCCCGCATATCTCCATTACTCACGCTTTCACTTCCCGGCAATGTAGAATCAACTTATCCTGGCGGTAATACATATCATCTACATAGTCAATTTCAAAGCGATGGCCCCTAAACATAATCCAGTTATTGGCCGTAATGTCTTTCCGGTATCTCACCGTTATGCGTTGTGTGGTCGTATTCTTATTGGTGTCTACGCCAGCCCGCTCAGAAGTCCCACCGGCTACATTTTCAATCTGAGCCCATAGGCTACGAATCTTACCGGGCTTATTGGAATTTGCTCCAATCTCATTTTTAACCGTTGTATTGCCCCAAAGGTCTACACGCTTATCTAGCTTTCCTACTTCAAGCATGTTAATCACTCCATTCGATTGTCATCAAAATAGGCGTTAACATGTGCGGGATTTCTTGCAGCGGCCTAGTAGAATTAAGCACAACATTTCGGTTTTCATGCCAGTGAGTAGCGAGCATAAAGATGGCCAGTTTGTGTAAGTCGTTTGTTTCGTCTACCTCTTTGCCTGTAGCGGCTTTTATCTGAATCTTAGCAGCGCCTATGAGGCCTTGGAGGAGACCAATAGTCTCCTCGTCGTTATCCTCTAGGTCAATCCTAAGATAAGGCTTAAGCTCGTCTAATAGCATTAAACAACCGCAAGGTTACCAGCAATGTAGATTTTGTCAGACGCGTCTAGCTTCATAACGTCAAGGTACGTGATGACACGCGCTACAGTCGTGTTAGACGTAAACCCGGCATGAGCGGACGTAGCAAACATATATTGGCCGTTGTCAACCATTTTGACAGCCGCATCAAGGTTACCGTAGAAAATAGGAGCCTTTTTAGTAGTTGTGCCGGTAGTCGGTAGCATTGCGTTAGAGTAAACTTCCACACGTGCACCCTTAAAGCGTTTAACCGTTGGGTTGGTTGGGTCCGGCTGCAATACTGGACGGCCTTGGTTGTCAAGAGCTCCGTCAAGAACGTCAAATCCATCTTGGTTAGTTACGATAACAAGGTTATATTTAACACCCTCGTCAATGTCTACGTTGATAGACTTAGAAAGAGCTTTCCAGTCCGCAATGTCTTTTTGTGTCTTACCGGCTTGCAAAGCTGTAATTGACATTTTATTCTCAGTAACAACCGCTTTACGTGCGAATACGTCCGCCACGTAATTAATCAAGTCATTGTCTGTCATGCTCAAAAGAGTGTTAGACAGAGAGATAAATCCGCCTTTTTCTTTCAGGGAGAAAGAAACATTTGTAAACTTAATATCTGTCATTTCCGCTACAGGCGTACCGTCTGTGAAGTCAACAAGCTCCGTTACTGTCTCGAAGTTTTCAACTGGCAAAGAGCCTGTCATTGTGCTTACTGGCAAGTATCCGAGCACATCACGCAAAGAGCGGTATTGACGAATTTTCTTTTGGATGATTGTTCGAATGTCTTGCGGGAGCAATAACCCTACGCCGTCCGTGCCTGGAGTCGGCAGGCCTACCGGTACTAGCAAAGCGTTTTCCGCTGCTGTTAGGCCTTTGCCCATACCCTGTTTAATAGCTGCACGTAGGAAATTTGCATTCTCCTTAGCTGCTTGCGGGTCAACTGCTACCGGAGCCGGAGTTGGAGCGCCTGGAGCTTTTGCCTGGATAGCTTCAAGCTCCTCAGCGTCTAAAATCTCCTGCATGGCAATAGCCTCTTTTTGGCTCTTAACCTCTTCCATTTTGGCTTTAGCCTCGTCAACCTTGCCGTCTGTCAAAAACCCTTGTGCTTCAACTTTCAGCTTTTCTAACTTTGCTTTCATAGCGTCAATAAGTTTCATTTGTTTAGCACCTCGTAAGTTAATTTTGTTTTAAATGGTTAATAGCTCATATTGGAGCCGCAAGGCTTCGAGCTCTTTGCTATTATCCGGCTCTCTGGCCGTTAGGGCTTTAGGCGCTTTGGCGTATTTAGATAGATCGCTGATAGATGCTGCATACCGCACTTCATCGCTTACCGTCACATTGAAATACTTTGCGGCCTCTTTGCCGTCTAACCAGGTCTCGGCCTCTAGCATGGTCTTAATGTCCTCGGTAGTCGTCCCATAAGCCAATTTTGACTGATAGACTGAGAGCATACCGGTCTCAATTCGGTCCAGGTCATCGGCCATTTTACGGAAATCGGAGGCATTGCCTTGCAAAATGTTCCACGGCTTGTGAATCATTAGGAAAGCATTAGACGGAATATTAATCACGTCACCGGCCATCGCAATAATCGAAGCGATAGAGCCCGCCACGCCGTCCACGTACACCGTTTTATGTGCTTGATGCCGCTTAAGCATGTTATACATTGCCAACCCGGCAAACACTGAGCCGCCAGCGCTGTTAATATAGATATTGAGCTTACTAGCGTTCTTTGCTTCGTCTAAGGCTTGTAGCACGTCCTCCGGCGCTTTGTCCGTATCATCCCATTTCGACCACTCAGAGCCGACAATATCACCATAAAAATGAATGTCCGCCGAATCTCCAACCTGGTTTTTAACTTGAAGGTACTTTAACACTTGTTTCACCCCCTTCCGGTAAGTTATAAGCCGCTCCGGCTTGCTCTAACGGGATGACCGCACCATTTACAATCAGCTTCTCTCCGCCTGGGAGGCCTTTTTTACCTTCTAAGCCCCTTATTTCGTTCGGCGTGTCAATGCCGCTACGTACGCCAATTTCATAAGCCTGATAGCGTGTTAAGATATCAGCTCTGAGCAATGAATCTAGGTCATACTTCAAGTAATATCCCGCTTCAATGTCATCCTGGGTTATGAGCTTCCAAGTTGACTCGCTTTCATCTTGAACGAGCTCATGCTGTAGCGTGTCGGTGAGCCAATTCCTGTTTTGACTCTCAATATTGTTGTAAGTTGAGCGCCCCAGGTCATTAAGCTGGTGCATTTTCACGCCGAACGCGTTAGCAATGTGCCGGATTGTTAGCCCTTGGAGCTCGAAAAACTGAGAATCTACGAGTTTCGGGTTAAATTCCTTAATCTCATAGCCTAAGCCAACCGGGATAATACGCCCGGCATTCTTGATACCGGCCACAACTTTCTCCCAGGTTGTCCGCATTTTCTCGATTTCCTGGGTATCCTTAGAGCCTGTATACTGTAAGATTGCCCGACCCTGTACGCCGTTTTTCCAGTAGTTATTGATAAATTTGGAGCTATATTGCTCGTTTTCTATCGTTTCCGCTAAATATCGCTTAACCGGTGTGCCAACAATGCCGTCCTTTGTATGATTCTTAAGGTGTACAATCTGATCATGTCGGAAAGTGTAAGGTTTACCGTTCTTATCCGTGTAGAAGTACCAAACGGCTCCGTTTTTATCGATTGTCCCTGCATCATCTACATAGACGGTCATCCGGGTACTATCCAAGAGATACAAACCGGCTACCTGGCCCCGCTTCATGTGCGCGTAGACGTAAGCATTGCCGTATTCTAACTTCATGAACTCCCGAGCATACAGAAAGTCAACAATAGACATGTAAGGGTTAGGCCGGTATTTTAGCAGCGCTGATAAATAATGCTTTCTGTCTTGCTCGCTGCCGCCGTCCTCGTCTAGCTTCATGACTCTAAGCGGGAGAGTTGATATGGCTTTGCATCGAATGTCCATACAGGCAAAGTATGTAGCGCTGTTTAGCTTGTCGGCGCTAATGTCTCCTGTCGCCAGCCCGAGAGATTGGAGAAAGGTTTGTACGTCTTGGAAGGTAAAGCCGTCTGTTACTGGAACGCCTGCCGCCTTTGGCTGCAAGAATTTAGGCAATTTCATATTTGTTATCACCCCCTTGTCTACACGTAGTCGGCATACATTTCGTCAATTTCCTCGCCGGTCATAACCCAATTCTCTTTAAGGAGCAAAGCGTGTTTATGCGCGTCAATGATCGCGTCTACCGGGTCAATTCGCTTCGTGCTCTTACGTTTCTCCAGCTTGCACTCTCCGAAGCTATTAAACTCTAGCTTGGAGCTCAGAGCCGACCATGTTAGGAGCTCGTTTTTCTTGTTGTAGTGCATTGTGCCTTCTTCAACAGAAAGTTTGAAATCACATACGGCCTCATTTAGTGACTTGGCGGACTGTGTAACTTCTACAACGTCACACCCGAACAGGTCCAGCTCGTTAAGAATCCGGTTAATATTGTGAGCGTCATAGCAAATCATACGAAAACGAATATCGTATTTAGCTTTAACGTCCCTCAGATATTGGAGAATAGCCTCGAAGTCCGTCTTATAGCCTGCCGTTAAGGTGATTAAGCCGTCATTAGCCCATTTGTTATAAGGCACATCGTCGCCTTGCATCTTTGCGGCTAAATGCTCTTTAGCCATAAAGGATTGGCTCTCTAGGAAGAAATGCCCCGGCTTGTCGAGCGGAAACTCCAGGCCAACCGAACATAAATCACCTACGCCACCCCCGGAAAGGTCAATGCCTACGTAACATTCACGGCCTCGCATATCTTCAAGACTCATGTTAGAGGCTGCCTTTTTCCACTTGGCCGGGTTAACAAACTGAGTGTCACCGGCTACACACCAAATGTTAAAAACTTTGGTTAGGAAGGTTGAAAGCTCTTTGCCGCCTACCGCTCGGGCCTTGTGGGCATCCGGGATAATGTTCTCTTTCATGCCTGGTATGTCATCGATGAGTGGCATACACTTAATCCAGTTGTCCGGGTTCCAAATATCGTCGTCCGGGTCCATTTGAGCAATGTATATGAATAGCTGCTCATTGCTTTCCGGCTGCTCTAAGACTTTTAGGCAATACTCATAGAAGGAATAGCACGGTGCGGTGAAGTCCTCTCCGGCTGTCGTGATGATACTTAACAGGCATTCCGGCAAGGTCCTTTGACCGTATAGCAGCGCTAAATAAATTTCGTCTGTAGCGTGCTGGTGGTATTCGTCTAAGATGCCTAGAAAGCTCCTAAAGCCGTCTAACTTGTCATCCCTGGAGAGCGCTGTTACTGTGCTCTTGGTGAGCAAAGCCTGGATAGTGGATTTATAATCCTGGATTTTAAAAGTTTCGGATAACTCCGGGTCCGCCTCGATGAACTTAACCATTTCGTTATAAACGATCTTAGATTGCTTTAACTTAGTGGCTGCTATGTTTATCTGAGCATACCGATAACCGGCAAAATTAGAGGAGTATACCCCTAGTAGCCCGTTAAGGACCGACTTCCCTTGTTGCCTGGAGACTTGTACATAAGATTGCCTAAAGCGCCTATAGCCGGTTTCTCTATGCACCCAACCGAATAGCGAACCAAGAATGAACTTTTGGAAGGCTGAGAGCTTCAAGTTTTTAGGCTTGCCGGTCCCCTCGGCTATGAGCAGCTTACCGGCGAATTTTAAGATCCGGTCTGCCTTCTTCTCGTCGAAGATATACGGAAAGCTATTTGTTGCTAAGACGTTATAAGCCTCAGCTCGCTTTAAGTCGTTTAGATGCCGTTCGCATGTGAGTATTACTGACCGTCCCGCCTTGATCTTACCGGTCACTATGTCATGCGCGTATTGCGTTACGCTATGCATCCTCGTCCCCGAACTCGTCAAACTTGTTGGCTGGCTTCGGCGGGTCTTTGCCGTTAGGTGTTGCCGATAGTTTAAGGCGAGCGCCTACCGTAAAGCCTAACTTATCGCCATACTTCCGGGTTTCCTCGGAGAGCTTAAGCTGCAAAGTTATAAGAGGGTTATGTATCTTTACATTTCCGTAAGCAGTAGGCTTATCAACTAAAAGCGGCTGTCCTTTGAGCTCCTTTGTAACTTGCCGGTATTTAGCCATTGACTCCGCGTATTGGGCGAGCGTGGTCACGTCCAGGTTAGCCAATAGCTCAATCTTTTTAAGCTCCTTAGCTGCCGCATGAAAGATATTGCGAGCTATCCGGTCTGTGAGCCAATCCGGGCAAACAACCATCCCAGCGTCCGCCTTTACGGCTGCTTCTTCTCTCCGGCGCTTATTTATTTCCGCTTTGGTTAAGTGCTTCTTACCATCGGCAATGAGCACATCAATAGGCTTTTTAGGTCGTACCACGCTTTCACCTCATTTCGTTCATAGGGTCTATAAATCCGCCAGGCATAAAGGGACATTTCACTACAAAAAAGGCCGGATGCGATGAGGCTAATAGGCTAAAAACATTTTAGCCCCTCCCCCTAGCCTTTAAGATCGATGAAACATAGAGCATACATATAGATAAGTAGCCCTATCAGCTTGTCGATCATGGGTGATGTACTAGAGCGCCTCTAAGGCGCTTACCGCACCCGCAACGTAAACATTCGGATGACCTAACTTTGACGCTTACCGACTTTGAGACTCGCCTGTTCTTTGTGTACTTATGTCCTAACAGTAGACACTTAACCATATAACCTCTTATCCTCTCCTGTTTTAACGTTATGATGTGCCTTGCATAGATACTGTAAATTGTTTTCAGTAAGTCTAAGCTCCCAGGCCTCAGAGATAGGAATAATATGGTCAACAATGTAACCAGCTCTTAGCCTACCGTTATCCTTACACCTGGCACATAGGCCAAAGCACTTACTAATAACCACGGCTCTAAGCCTTCTCCAATCTTTGCTCTCATAGAAAGCCTGGGCTACCTTATCTCGTCGTTTGTCGCTATAGTCTTTATGCCTTGCTTTATTATCAATTGGATGCTTAGCGCACCGATAAGTGTTCGGCGCTATGAGCTCACCGCACCCAGCTTTACTACATAGTTTTTTAATCATGTTTAGCTCCTTCTAACAAAAAAGCCCTTCCTTGCGGAAAGGCCTTATTGTTATCAACTAGGAGTTGGAAAAGGACAACAAAGGATACGAGAGGAGAACAATACCAATATATCTTAAAAGTAAGCTAGAAAAGTTGCATCTTAGTTGCATAAATATAAAAGCCCTTGTATATGCAAGGGCTTTTTTTCCTCAATATTCATTCGGCTAAAATGCCGAACATTTATCAGCTCTTTGCTTAAATAACAAGGTCTTCTCGCCCAAGTCACTTACTACTGTAATACCAAACGCACGTTCCGGATTACAGTATTAGGGAAATTTTGGTATACTGCTAGGGCAGTACACATAATTTATTGCTTGGCTCTTTATCCTTTTCTGCCAAGAGATTTCTATTACATAAGGCACTCGCAAGGTGTGTGCCGACGTGTGCTCGGGCTTATAAACCCCTGCAGTACATAGAAAAGGAGATGAGAAATATGAAACTCAAATTTCGTGAATTTGAGCTAACCATCAACCAGCCAGTGATGATCGCAGCGATTACTGCGTTCATTCCAGTGCTCGCCGCCATCATGGGCATTGATGTCCCTCTACTTAAATAGGGGGATTTCTCTTTTCTTATGTTCCTAAATTTTCAATTTTCATTAAACAAACTTAAAAAGACTGGTGTTCCAATAGACTAAACTACTAACCAGTTGGTATAATATTCCTATTAAAACTTCGGGAGGCACTATGACCCAGAAACAAAAACTTAAAGTCGGCTTGGTTATGCCAATTGCATCAATTGATGGGCTTGACCCGAGTCATTGGCAAGAAGTAAAAAAGATAATCGTTGATGCATTAGATGAGAATGGGTCTTATGATTTTGAGACGAAAATCGTTAGTGAGAGTGAAAGTGTAGGACTAATTCATAAGAGGATTGTTCAAGGATTGTACACTTCTGATATTGTAATTTGTGATGTAAGCTGCAAAAATCCAAATGTAATGTTTGAACTCGGAATGAGGCTTGGTTTTGACAAGCCTACAATTATTATTAAAGATGACAAAACAAATTACACCTTTGATGCTGGGGTTATCGAGCATCTTGAGTACCCTCGCGACCTTCGTTTTAGCAAGATCCTTGAATTCAAATCACATTTAGCAAATAAAGTGCTAGCGACCTATAGGGATTCTCAAGAAGACTCAAACCATTCGCCGTTTTTAAAAAGTTACGGTGAGTTTCAATCTGTAAGGATTGAGCAAACAGAAGTAAGTGCTTCAGAAATGACGCTGAGTATACTGGCTGAAATACAAAACGATATCTCAGTTCTAAAAACAAGAACAAACAAGCAACAAACTGAAAGAAAATTGCCACAAATGAATTTATTGGAAGTCGCCGTTATGGATTCGTTGGATAAATATATTCGGGACAACTCCATTTTTGACATAAATAAATTATCTATTTTTGATTTCGATTTATTCTGTAGAAGTCGAAATGAAAGTGTTGTTAATATGTATCCTGAATCAGATATATCAGCTGCCATATTTAGAGCTGTGGAATTAAAAAAGCGTACTAAAAACGCTTAATCATTCTTGTAAAGCCCCTTAATCGTGAGATAGGGGCTTTCTCCCTTCCATGCATGTTCTTAATTATTCAATAAATTCCGCAGCAATCCCCACCTTCACAATACGCGAGCTATGATACAATTAATAAAATGACATATGGTTTTTCATGTCGCTAGGTTTCATCGTCTCCCCAACCTTTCTGCGATAGCGGCCACAATGTCATTCCGCCATCTAATGACTGTCACTCTATTAGCATTACACTTCATAGCGATGCCGTCCCAGGTGAGCACTTGCGGACGCATCCAGTAGCGCAAATGCATCATAGCTTTTTTATCATCCGGCAATAGGCTAACCGTGTGCTCAATAGCAGCCGTAACGCGCTCCATCTCGATTAGTACGGCATTGCTTGCAAGGGCCGTCGCTTTCGACTCTCCGGCCTGCAGCGCCTGGCGGTATTCGCTGATATACTTAACCGTCGAATGATAATCCCGGATTTCATCTTCGATGTGCTTAAACGTGCTTTGACGTATTGTCATTTCTTCAGCTCCTCCTCGATTATCTGAATCATCCTCTCGTAGCCTAAACGCCTATTTTCCTGAATGACTTCCCTAAAATCCTGTTCGCTAATAGCCTGTAAATCAACCGTTATCTCCGAAATATTGTCATACACTTTAACTATGCGTTCAAAAGAGGCCATAACTTTCTCACGAACTTTAGGGGGGATGCACTCCTCTAAGGCTTCTTCGTATTGTGCTTTGCAGCGGTACCAGGCATTAGAGTGCATCATGTTCATTTTTTTCACAAACTGTTCACCGGTCATACGCTTAACGGCTTGGTGTAACCGTCTAAAATCATCCTGGATGCTCATAGTATGTCAACCTTTCTTGTACTTATCTATTCTCGCCTTGACCGCAGCCATAAGCGCATTTTGCCCGGTAGCCTTCCGATCTAGCGCCTCTATAACTTGCTCGTCCATTGTTCCCTCAGCTACTAGGTGATGAATAATGACATTATCCTTTTGCCCTTGCCGGTATAGCCTGGCGTTAGCTTGCTCGTATAGCTCCAGGCTCCAATTAAGCCCGAACCAAACGACAATGCAACCGCCGTCCTGCAAGTTTAAGCCGTGTCCAGCCGAAGCGGGATGACACCCCATAAGCGGGATATTGCCCTTATTCCATTCCGCTATGTCATCATTAGTCTTTAGCTCTTTGATCTTAAAGCGCTTAGCTATTCGCTTAATGTCATGCTTGAAGCTGTAGAACAATAGGACCGGCTTGCCGTTAGCCGACTCGATAACGTCCTCTAGCTTATCTAGCTTAGCCTCATGAATAACGTGCGCTATCTTGTCCTCGTCGTATATCGCACCGTTAGCCATTTGGAGGAGCTTATTACTTAACACCGCTGAGCCGTTCGCTATAATCGTGGTGTCCGCATCGACTAAAGGTAACAATAAATCTCTTTCGAGCTGGTCATACTTGGCCCGGCTCTCTTTGTCCAGGACTACCGGAATATAGTTCATGAGCTTTTCAGGCATTTCTAAATGGTCCTCAGCCTTCATTGAAACGCATATATCACTGATAGCCTCATAAATTTTGGATTCTGTCTCCCGCTTTTGCTTCCAGCTATGTACAACGTGGCCCTGTTTAGCTGCTGCATAAAAATACCGATCTCTATAGCCGCCTAATGTCGAGCCTAAGCGCTCGCCGGAATCTAACAAATAGAGTTGAGCCCATAAGTCCATCAAACTATTGGGGGCTGGCGTTCCAGTTAGCCCTACAATCCTCTTAATGAAAGGCCGTATACGCCTTAGAGCTCGCCACCGCTGGGAGTCGCTATTCTTGAAGCTTGATAACTCGTCAATAACAACCATATCAAACGGCCATTTCTTACCGGTCTGTGCTACCAGCCAAGGCACGTTCTCACGGTTAATAATATAAATGTCCGCATCGGCTTTGAGAGCGTCCAGGCGCTTCTTCTGAGTGCCTAAAATCTTTGAGATTCTTAGGTGCTGGGTGTGCTGCCATTTAGAGCTCTCCCGGCTCCAAGTATCCTCGGCTACCCGCTTAGGTGCTATGATAAGAACCTTATCTATATCGAAGCTGTCATACTTTAAATTGTTGATAGCTGTTAGCGTGATAACTGTCTTACCTAATCCCATATCAAGAAAAAGTCCTGCAATCGGTGAATCCTCTACTCGGTTAATTGCATACTCTTGATAGCTATGAGGCTTATAAGCTAAGCTCATTTATTAACGCCTCTATTCCTTCGTTCGAATTTATCACATAGACTTTATGTCTAAGTTTTTCAAATTGCTGTATTCTATATTTCTGAATTTCGGATATCTTACCGGTAGGTGATTTCATTTCCACAAATACCGCTTGCCCTCCAGGTAATAAAATTAATCTGTCCGGCACGCCTGCCGTCCCTGGCGACTCGAATTTTAAGCATAGAGCTCCACGTTTTTCGATTTCTGTTTTTAGTCTTTTTTCGAGTGTTCGCTCTCTCAATTTCTTACCTCCAAAATAGCCGTGGACAGTAAGGACAGTAAAAACACGTTTTTTCACAAACTTTCTAAAAAGGCGTTTAGCCTATTTTTTATGGGCTAATATAGGCTAAATGCTATTTATAAAAGTTTTTCACTTTTTTACTGTCCTTACTGTCCATAAACCCGTTAGCCCTTACGGCGAGAGGGATTTCAGCGGACAGTAAGCATTTTTTTTACTGTCCAGTTACTGTCCAAATGGATTTTACTGTCCACGGCTTAAAATTTTACTGTCCATCAATCTAAGAGCTCGTCATAGGTTAATGTCCGCTTAAAAACTGTTTGTTTTCCATACTCCGGTAAGACTCGCCGGGCCTTTTGTTTTTTCCAACCTGGAGCTCTTTGGAGTAGTGCCGAAACGTCTTTAGCCTCCCAAGGCTTAATAGCATTTCCATAATTGCCGAAGCACTTTTGCCAAACTTGCACGGCGCAAACAACGTCCCTTAGCTTTCCGGTATCTTCATCAATACTATTTAGCCAGGCGTGTAAAACACCTTCGCGGGGGTCCTCCTCCATATGCTCCTCTTGGTTGGCCTCCGCTTCTTCCTTAGCCTTCGCATCAAGCATCAAGCCCTCACCGGATTTATACCACTCCAGCACCTCGGCCCACACCTGGCTAACTTCGTGCTCGTCGAACTCTTCCCAATGTTGCGCCTCGGCCGCTTCCGGGTTAACGTCAATCGGCCAAAAACGCCGGTTACCTGTTTTATCCTGGAGGAAATCGGCCGTATTGGTTGTACCGAAGAAAACGCCCTTACGCGGAAACTCAGAGACCTGTCTGTCATAAGCCTGCCGGTATCTGTCCTCAGTCTTAGAGATAAAAGCCTTAACCTCTTCAACCTCGGATTTCTTCATGGCTGATAGTTCACCGATTTCAAATATCCAACCGCGCTGTAAGTGCTCCCCGGCTTCCTTGCTATCAAAATTTCTAACGCCATCGCTGAACCATTTGCCGCCAAGCCTAGCAAGTAATGAGCTCTTGCCAGCCCCTTGTGGACCTACCAGCACTAACATTTGGTCGAACTTCGTTCCTGGCTTATAGACTCTCGTCACGGCCGCTAAAAGTATTTTCCTTGTAGCCTGGCGTACATAGTGAGTATCATCGGCCCCCAAGTATCTAATAAAAATAGTCTCAGCTCGCTCCAGGCCGTCCCATATGGCCGACTCTACAAAATCCTTAACTGGATTAAAGGCATTGCTCCTAGTCACCTCAGTAAAGGCCTTTTTAATCATGTTAGCCTTATCGATGTTAAACACCTTATTAACCCAATGGTCCCTCCGGTCATCGTCGGCCGATAGCCAAGGCTCGCAGGAATCTATTGTCTTAAGTCTCTTACGCCACGGTAAGTCTCCCCGGATGACTTCCACATTTGCAAACTCGTCATAAGCTAGCACGCCTTTAAAGGCTCCATGTGATAATATGAGCTCTACGTTTCCGGCTGTGGGTTTAATGATCATAGGGTTTTTAGGGTCCGTGTCTAGCTCAGACAACCAAGCATCGTCATCTATCTCCGCCTCGTCGTCCTTAAAGTCCTCCGCAGCCGATAGCCTGGAGCTAAGCATGGAAGACTTGATGCCTGGTATCTTGGATGCATACTCCTGCATGGCCTGAAAGCTCGGGAGCTTCGTATGGTTGGTAAAGGCCTTCGCGTCCTGGTCCTGCTCGCCGAACAGGTGTATGCGTACCAGGTCGAAAGCGTTTAGGCCTCTTCCGTTCGCCGGGTCGCTTTCGTGCTGAGAGTACGCAAAGGTATCATCGTCATATACAATGAGGCCAGCGCTAGAAGAAGCACCAATATAGGTAAATCGATCAGAATACGCGGTTTCCTCATAGACTTCCGGAAGAAATTCCGCAATAGCTTGTGTAATGGAGTATTGTCTACAGAACTCACCAATTAGCCCCTCCTTTTCTCTTGGGTCCTCCATCTTTTTGGATGACTCCCGGTAAGTCTTTTCGTCCGCAGCTCTAGGCCATGTGCTAGCGTCCCGCCAATCATCATAACGGCCTAAGATGCCATCCAGGGAAAGCGGATCTCCTTCACCCTCGATGCCTACCGGCTTAGCGTCCTTAGAGCATGAAGGGAAATACATAAGCCGGTGCACTTGAAAGGTTGTCTTATCGAAGTAGTGCATGCCTATATCATCCGCTAGCTTCCGGCAGGCTGCTGCATATTCGTCCGGGCTCGCTTCCCGATCGATCGGTAAGACTAGCCTAAACTTAGCTTTCTTGGCTCTGTGGCTATGAGTCGAATAAATATAGTAGGCATAGCCGTCCAGGTTAAGCTCTACATCGAATATAAAGTCGTCCGCGTTCTCTACATGGTCCGCATCGAGCGTTATTAGACACCGGCTGCTAACGCTCTCTCTTAGCCTCCGGCCTCCGTTAACCTCTCCGCCGACAAATGAAGGGCCGTCTTTTATATCGCTTCTAGCATCATTGTCCATCGCGTCATATTCCCGCATGGTCTCGGCTGTCCGGCGGACATTCCTAAGCTCTTTAACAAATTCCGTCCACTCTACGCCGTACTTAGGTTTCCAGTTCTTGTCCCCTCTATTCCGACCATAGGATATATTTAGCATGGCTGCACTTCCTTAATATCAATTGTCTTCCGGCTCCTCGCAGCAATCGACGCAAAATAGGTTTACCTTGTCGCCTCTCGTTACCGCTCTAGTAGAGGGCTTCATGGTCCCGCAGCACTCACACTTGAGCGCAGCAGCCGCCGCAGGAGGAGAGCACGAATAGCACAAAGCCGCTTTGTATCCTCTTGCGGTATGTAGTCCCGGAATTATCCGTACGCCGTTACCTGGCTTACCGCAATTACTACATGTAAGCTCTGATTCTTCAAAATCAAAGTCAGAGTCTTTAAGCTCCTCAGCTTTAGCCTTTAAGCCGGATAGCTCGGCAAGCATAGCGCCTAACAAGCCATACCCGGCAATATCCCGGTAAGGTGATTCTCCTAAAGCGTCTTTGTCCGTAGCAATCCGCATGAGCTTGTCAAAGACTCGCACCAGGCAAAGAGCGTCAATGTACTTATCCGGCTCGATGCCTTTAGGGTAAAGGAGCTTTAAGAACTCACCGCACTTGCTGAAAGCATCGCCATAGGCTGCCTGCTTTTCATCTACTAGCTCCCCGATCTTTAAACCTAATTCCGAATATCGCATATAGGTCCCCTCACTTTAAAATTATTAACCGGACTTTTAACCTTGCCGCCGTCACTGTTCCTAACATCGTTAATAGCCGTCCGGGCTCTTAGCTCGGTAAGCTCCTCCGCTGATAGGGTGTAAGTCTTAACCGGTCCAGGCGGCGAGCCCTCACGCGTTATGTCGCGTCTACCGTAATGATCATTATGCATATAGCAACTCCCATAGCTCAGCGTCTAAAGTCTCGGCTTCTTTTATTCCTTGTAATATGTGCGCAATGACGTCTACCGTCCAACCGTTTCCGAGCATTCTGTATCGTTGAGAGTTAGATACACAAGCCGTATATCCGTCTGGGACTGTCTGCAATCTCTCGCATTCCAAAGGTGTTATGTATCGATATGCGAATTCAGCAGCAAGCACACGCTCGAAGTGTTCAAACGGAACGACTACGTTATCTTTTTGAACTGTTGTTAGACAATTCGACTTGCCGTCATTCCTGAACTCAATGTATTGTTCTGTTTTTCCTTGTCCATCTTTTCTATTTCCATTCTCAATGTAGCGACCGCGCATCGCCGCAATGGCTTGTTTTTGAATTCCGTTATCTATTCCATTATCTAAAATCCCGAAAAACCTCTGCGAGGAATAGTTTTTATGGTGCGATGCTTCGATCATTTGCATTTTTTCGTGATCTTCATGAACCTTCAAAACCTTTTGTTTTCTGTATCCATGACGCTCCATCCATTGCAAAGCCTTTTCGGTGTAATAATAGCGATCAGCTTCTACGCCGTGTTCTCTTACGTCTCCCCAAGTGATACCTCTGTCCTCTGGTTGAACTAGACCTGGTATGTTTGTCCAATAGAGGCGCACACGGTTTTGAGCGGAAACAAGAGATGAATTTATAACAATCGGCTTTACTCCTAAGTACTCAGAGATAACGTCCTCGGATTCTTTTTTCATCTTTACATTTTCAAGTAAGAAATATTTAGGCTTCAACTCTTTAAGCAGCCGTACATACTCAAAGAATAGACGGCTTCTAGGGTCATCGAAATTAAGTCCTTTACCCGCAAAACTGAAACCTTGACAAGGGCTGCCCCCTATAAGCAAGTCAATATCTGGGAGCTCGTAGCTGTATACTTTAGTGACATCCCCTAGATGGATGGTGTCGGGATAGTTATGCTTTGTAACTTTGATCGCGTGCTCGTCTATCTCACTGGCGAAATAATTATCTATTTTTATACCTGTGCGTTCGAGTGCAATCCTCCCGCAACTCATGCCGTCAAACAGGCTTAACACGTTCATTTATATCAATCCTCTTCTCAGAGCCACGGTACGCCCTACGATATTCGGGTCAACAATTACTTCGCCAGTATCCAAAGTTTGCTCTCCGCCACAACCAGGACAGGAAGGAACTCCGTTATCATCTAAAGAGCTAATAGCAAAATGAGCTCCGCAACCATCCACGCAAACGTAACAATTCATATGAGCCAAGTTAATCAGTCCTTTTTATAGAATGTTGTCTCATAACCCTCAGCCTTGAGCGGTAAGCCTGGAGCCCATGGAATAGGCATACACATGATTTCGCTCATAGCCTCCACGCTGCCAAAGCCGTCCGGTACTTCTGAAACAACTTCGTCATGTACATGGATAGCAATCGGATAACCGGCAGGCTCTACAGCTAACATGCTCACCGCTAAGCAATCACGGGCTATAGCCTGGATAATGTTCTCGACGAGTGTCCCGCCCCATGTGCGGCGTCTACCCCATTTCTTTGTTTCCTGATCGACGCCCTCATGACTAAGCTGCATCTTTCCAAAGTTACCGGCTTCTAGTTTCGGCTTATAATAGCTTAGGCGCCTGCCGCTAGGTAGCTCACAGAATAGCCAATCACCTTGCACAAAATAAGTAATAAGGCCTCTAACTTTATGCTTTCCGCCAACCTCTACGGCTTTAACCGCTGCTTGCTCGACTAGCCTCCATAGCTTAACGATCATTGGGTTAGCAGCTCGCCAAGCGTCTACAATCGGCTTAAGCTCATTCTCCGGTATGCCGTCACGCAAAGCGCCCATAGCAATAAGAGCGTTAACGCCTCCGCCATATCCGCAGGCTAAAACCGCCACTTTACCGTTTTGTCTCATTTTGCTGCCCTTGGCCACTTGCTCAATAGGCACTTTATACATGCCTGCCGCCGTAGCCTCATATATCTTGCCGTGTGTCTTAAATACGTCAAGTACCCACTCCTCACCGGCCACCCAGGCTAAAACGCGAGCTTCAATACTATTAAAGTCACATACGATATAACGCGAGCCCTGACCGGCTATAAGCGATGTACGTAGAAGTTGTGAAAGAGTATCCGGCACACTGGCGTAAAGCATTTCTAGCAGCTCATAGTCTCCACGCCGTACAATATCTCTAGCAAGCTCTAAGTCCTTAAGGAAATTCTTCGGTAAGTTCTGAGGCTGAAAGATCCGCCCCGCCCATCGTCCAGTACGGTTAGCGCCGTAAAACTGTAATGTCCCTCTAAGCCTGTCATCCATACAGACCGCTCGGCTAATAGCCGTGTATTTCTTGACGCTCGTTTTGCTGAGCTCTTGCCGGAGCTTTAGGACCTTTTGGGCTACACCGCCGTCAAGCGTCGATAGAATATCCTTTACGGTATCTTTCTTAATGTCCTCAGTCTCAATGCCTTCGTCAGCTAGCCAGCTCATAAGTTGCGGGCCACTGTTAGGGTTATCAAGTCCTGTAAGCTCTTTAGCTTCCGTCAATGCTCGTTCTTTGAACTGAGCGTCACAAGCCATAGCGTGTTCGACAAATTCCCTATCAACGCCGACACCGCGATTATTAATAAGCTGATCGAGCCGCCATAACCTCCACTCGAAATCAGGAACCGGGAACCGTGAAAGAGCCTTAGACACGGCTCTCTCTGCATCAACGTCAGTCCGACAATATGCCAAATATTCATTCCACTTAGCCACATCGTGGTGTGGATAGTTTCGAGTCCTGCCGCCGTTAACTTTTGTCGGCTTGCAAGGCACGGAGAAATACTTTATAAGCGCCTTACCCTTAGCGTCCTTTTGCATGTCCACATTAAGGACCTTAGCTACGCCTTCCAGATAGCCGGGTAAGCCTAAATAGTTAGCCCAAACAGCTGTACATTCCCATTGTTCTAGCCGTAGCTTGTGGCCTGTGTGCTTCTCCAGACAAGCCACTTCGAAAGCAGCGTTGTAAGCAGTCTTCTTAATAGCTGGATCTAATAGCGCTACTCGGACATGTGGCGGAATATCTTCAAAATTTGCAAGGTCGATGTCCCTAACCGGCTCGTCATCAAAGGCATAAGCGAAAATTAGTATTTCAAAATCTTCACTTTCCACATACTTGTGTATACCTTGTTTCTTGATGTCCACGCTGCTAAACGTCTCAAGGTCAATTCTTAGAGTGCTCATAAACCGAAATGGAATAACAGATAGGCTCTACATACCGCTTCGGGCATTGTTGTAGCATAGGCTCTATGATGCTCTCTACCTTCTACCGTTTCCTCGCCTATGTTAACGTGCCAGTCACCAATATTAGCGTCACCATTCATAACGGCCATGCTACTCTCACTCGCCGTGTTAATAGTCACCTGTAAGCCTGCCTCGCGTAGATTCTCTACCAAGCTCCAAGTGCTCGCGTTATCTCTGGCAGGCATGAACAAAGGGAGCTTTGAAACTTCTCTTACCTTTTGCCCTAAGTCGCTAATGTTCAATGATAGGATTTGCTCTCTATTCATAGCTTTTTGCCCCCGTGCTTATATGGTCGCGTAGCGTTGTAGGACATTTTTATATTGATCGCTGCCCCTAAATCGATGCCGTGCTTAGCACAGAAATGACCGATACGGATGACGGTATCCGCCAATTCGCTCGGAACTCCGCAAGGCTTAGCGCCGTTTTCCTCGTAATAGTACTCGTTGAGCTCGTAGCCTTTTCGGATATCTTCTAAAGCCTCAGAGAGCTCAGAGTGCATTAGTGCGATATCCTCGCCTGGAGTAGCGGGAGTTTCGTCCCATCCTTTTTCCTTTGCGTTTCTCGCAGCCTCCGCTGCCATCGCGTTAATCGCAGCCTCCGCTGCCATCGCGTTAATCGCTGCCGCCATCGCGTTAATCGTTGACATTTATCTATTCCCTCCTATAGGAAGGGAGGCTGTTAACCTCCCGATTTTTAGTTGATTAGTCTAACAGATCGCCGTCTTCATCCTCGAAGTCGTCGTCAAAATCGTCTTCCGCTCGGCTCTTACCGCCACCCAATGGCTCACCGTCTGATAGCTTTTGAAGGTTGTTAAGGCCTGCCGCAATACCTTTATTACCTTTGCTGTCATAAGGATAGAAATTAATGGATGCCCTGCCATAGCAACCGCTATAAAACTCGGTAGTGTCCAAAATTTCCTCTTTGTTTTTATCAATAATTCCCGGTTGGTGGAGAGTGTTAGCGTTAAGGAACCAATGACCGGCAAACTCTGGGTTAACGTCCAGGTCGCGCTCTGTGTCGCCATCACGTAAAGGCGTTTTGCAATTCGGAGGAATCTTTCCGCCCCATTTGCTTTTACCTTCTTCCTTGGCTACCTTGATTGCAGCATTGATCTTAGCAACCGTTTCTGTGTCGCTTTTAGGAATCATGATGCACACGCCATAAGACTTGCGGCCATCGTCGCCCTCTTGCGGCGTCCATACATAGCAGAAATTGAAACGAACCTTTTTAGTAGTGATCTTTGTTGGGCTAGTAGTCATGTATAATTGCTCCTTTAAGGTTTTTTAGTTATCAATGAAATCGTCGTCGAAGTCATCTTTAGCAGCTTTAGCGCTATTGAGCTCGTCACGCTTGTCCGACTCAGGAACCAAAGCCGGTTTTCCTGGCGCCTTAGTGATACAGCCACCTAGTAGGCTTTCAAACTTTTTCTTTCCTACGAGCGCCTCGATATCGGTTAGGCTGATAAGCTCCTCCGGCTTGACAATCTGTTCGGACTTATACGCCTCGCCTAATAGAATCTCTTTGACCGTTCCGATGTTAGTAAACTTCCGATTACTCCGGCCTGCCACCAACTTATAGCCTGGTATCTTTTTACCGTGAAGCGTAGCCTGCTTATAAGCGTGGTCCGCTACTTCCTTACACCACTTGCCGATACTGTCCACCTTGGCAAGTAATAGCCCGATCTCCTCCAGGCTCAGCTCAGCGCCTTGGTATGTATCAACGGTCTCTAGGCAATCGTCAGCCCTTGCTCTACATACCGCTCGTCCCTTACAAAACTTGCAATGATCGCCTGGCTTGAAAGTCCCGCCATCGTTGTAAGCCTCTTCGGCTATTGGTCTTACCGTGCTTTCCGCCCAATCGTATAAGTCAAAAGCGGTGAGCTCGTCCGTGCTGATATGATCTAGTCTCGGCTGTACAATCGTCATTCGGACATTCTTAATGTCATAAATCGCGTCATACATATTTAGAGCCCCAAGGCCGTAGAGCTTCATTTGTGGATTCTCAGGAGCGTACTTCTTGACGCCCTTACCAAACTTCAAGTCGATGATGTCCAGAAAACTCTCAGCGATAATTAAAATGTCACCAGTTCCAAAGCCATCCGGTACCCACTCGCTGAAATCGAGCCTTTGCTCTATCAGCACTACCGCGTCATGTGTGATCGCCCTTGCAGCGTTAACGCGCTCCATGACAAAATCTACATATTGCTCTACATACCCAAGCATGTCCGCGTTGTAATACTCACTTTTCTGCTTGGCCTTTAAGAGGCTGTTAGCTTTGCGCTTATCGATAAGGCCGAGCTCCCGAGAGATAAGAATCTCGGAAAGCTCATGCGCTATCGTTCCCTCTTTAGCGAAGTCCGTTTCTTCGTCCTCAAAGCCCTCTTCGAACTGAGGCGAGCCGGTGCAGGCCATCCAGCGCTCAGCGCCGGAGGCGCTTAGCTTCGCATGTGCTCTTTCGTTATGAGAGCTCGTCTGCGTCATCGCCAAGTAGCTCCTTTGCTGAGTCAATAAAGTTTTGGTACTCGCTCGCGTTAAGTTCTGAAAGCTTTTCAGCACCGGCATTAGTTAATAGCTCTTTGAGCTGTGGACGCTTACCGGATTGTACGAGTTGGTTTGCTACCGCTCTTACTTCCTCAATAGTCACGGTAGGCTCTGTCTTTTTAGCTGTTGCTGCTTTTGCCGCCTTAGTTGCTGCCGCCGCTGCAGTTTCCGCTGCCTTAGCTGTCTTAGCCGCTTTTGCCGCTGCCGCTGCCGCTGCCGCTGCATCTCCTTCTGTTGTATCAGACTCTTTAGCCGGAACCGTTAGAGCTGTCGCAAGTCCGTTACCGCTCATTGCTGCCGCCAAGTTATTAATAGCCGCTACAAGCTCCGGCGCGTCGATAGTAATTGTAATATTCATGGATAGTTGCCTCCGATTACGGTAGATTATTGGTTGAAAGTTTTTAAATGGGGCGCCTCTTGCCGGAGGCGTCTATAGCTTTAACTTGCCAGCTCTGAGAAGGAGCATAATGGCCTGTTGCGTGGTAGGTACATTCAAGCTCTTGCGTACCGGTATCAAGGAATTTGTCGCCGTCTTAGGCGATATGCACATTAACTTTGCTGCTTCGTGAAGCGTGAAGCCCTCAATCATGAGCTGCAGTAGTTCTTTTTGTCGAGCGGTTATTCTCATTACGTTGTTCCTCCATGGCTGCCAGCATCAAGGCCAGGCTCACCAGGTTACCGCATGTCGTCATGACATATAAACGGCCACCTCTTTTAATTACTCGCATGAGATTTATCCTTCCTACTAGTTAAAAGGTCCTAAATCTTGCTCTGATTGATCAACCATGACTCAAGGAAAGAGCGTGTTTCTTTTACCGGGTAATACCATTTACCTCCAATTTTGTACTTCGGGAAATTAGGTTCGTAAAAGAAGTTATTTTGGATCGTCTCCCAGCTCATACATGTTCTACGTTTTAGTTCATTAGAGTCCCAAAATACGAGTTCAGACTCGACCTCTTTAACAAGATCGCTAATGCGCTGTCTGCACATTTCTTTTACTTCTGCCTCATCAATTTTTACAGATAGCATTCATGCACCTCATTCTTTCCAAGGTAGTAAAGTAACTTGAATGATTTATTTGATAATTTAATTATCATTAGCTTCAAAAAAAATTCTATTGATCAATTGACGATAAGAATATTATCTAGTATATTATGAATAGATAATTATTTTATCGCTTTGGGCATAATTAACAAGCCTGTCAAAGTAATCAGGGAATAGGACTTCTGCGGGTTGTTCAAAATAGTTAGCGAGTCGGAACATCAAGTCTCTGCCAGGAGTAAATGTTCCATTCTCGATCATGCGCACATACACAGTCGAAATATTGTTATCTTCTGCAACCTTAGACTGAGTGCCTTTCTGTTTTCGACAATTCTTGAAATAATGGCGTTTTTGAGCCATTGTCGTTTTCACCTCCTTTGTAACTCTGATTATATTTGATAATTATTTTATCGTCAATACTTTTTGATAATTTCTTTATCAAAAATATCGGAGGGTGTCGAATTATGAAGATTGGACAACGATTAACTGAACTAAGAGAAAAAAAAGGGTTGACCCAGGATCAGATGGCCGAAGTTTTAGGTATTAAACGCGCACGTTATAACTCGTGGGAGAATAATATCGCTAAACCAGATATTGATTTTATAGACAAGCTGGCTGATTTCCATAAAGTAAGTTCGGACTCTATCCTTGGTAGAAACCATATAACAGAGAGTAATTTACCTTCTTGGGCAACATCTAAAGACAAACGGGATTTTAAAAAGATGCTTCAAGAAGACCTACCAGTAATGTTTGACGGTGTACCAATTGAAGGGGAATCACGTCAACGTGTATTAGATGTACTTACCGGGCTTTTCTGGGAAGCAAAGGAAATGAACAAAAAAACTTACGGCAGAAAGAAAGACATCAAGACCAACACCACAGAAGACGACAAAGAGTAGGTGGATGCCGGTTGTACGAAAAGATAACTAAACTAATTAAAAAATTTAAAAGTAATGACCCCTTTGTGATTGCAAATGGTTTAAATATTCATATCCGCTATGCACGATTTGAAGATGGCACACGCGGCTTATATTACAAAACCCTAAGACAAAGGTTCATTGTTCTGCATGAAGATTTATCGGAGGAATGGATGAAATTCGTTTGCGCTCATGAGATAGGCCATAACCGTCTCCATCCTGGATTAAGTCGCTTCTGGCTGGATGAACATACACTCTCCAATCCTGGTAAGTACGAGAGAGAGGCAAATCAATTTGCTGTTAATCTCCTCATTCCTGATAGCCTATTGTTGAATGGTATGACGATCTATGAGGCCGCACTAGTTTGTGGGGTTCCCTTAGAGCTTGCTCATTTTAAGAAAAGACCAGAACCAAAGGGAAATTCTTGGAATTCGAGTTTAACGAAATAACGTTAGTTCTATCGAGCATCAGAATCCTTGAGGGCTAGTAACGGATCGTGGGGGGGTAGAAAACCAACAGTACAAAGAAATTGGGATGAAGCAGAACCTGGACTTAATGGTGGAAAACTATGTCCATCTTGTAACCGAAGAGAAGGGAATAGGAACGACTAATGAATAAATATACTGAATTTTTAGAAAAGCATCTGGGAACCATTCAATATGGTTGGAGTAATAATGAGAATAATCAAAAACTTCCATTTCAGATTGTAAAGTATGCCGGAGGGCCTTTTCCAGGTACTGTTTCATACTCAACATTAGGATTGAGTAATGAAGATTTGACATCTATTGTATCAGGAAAACAAATACGACAAGAACTAATATTTAATGCGTATTCATCTTTCGGAGATAATAATATTCCAGGTATTCTTCAGGAAATAGGTCAATTAGCATTGAGAAACAAAAGAGCTTACTTAAGAGGTGATGTTATTGGTCCTAATGGTAAACTATTTGATAACTCGGAACTAGAGGCTCTATATGTTACATCCCCAGTATATTTCACCGATGAATTTTTCGCATTTGATATTGACAATAAGACAGCAATCATACAAGCATGGGTAATACCAATAACCTCTCAGGAAGCAGACTTTATCAAGAAGTATGGATGGGATAAGTTTGAAGACATGCTAGTTGATATAAATCCTGATTTAATTGACTTTAATAGATTAAGTATTGTCTGAAAGTTTCTTATAAACAATTTATGATTCCTCTCACCACCTTCTTATGTCCCCACTAATCTAATAATAAATTTAAGAACTTGCGCTTTCACCGCTGCGAGGCGGTTTTTCATATACTTTTTACCGAACATATGTTCACACGAGAGGAGTTTTTAAATGGCTAGCTTTAAAAAATTAAGCACAGGATGGGAATTTAGGGTTAAATACAAAGATCCTTTCACTCAGAAATTCAAGGAAAAGTCACAGAGAGGATTTGAGACTAAAAAGGAAGCTCAGCTAGCCGCGGCTGAGATCGAGAAGAAATTACGAGAAGGTTATGAGCAAACTGATTTACCTCTAATAAATTATTTAGAACTCTGGATAAAAGAATATAAAAGCGGCACAGTTAGAAAAAATACAATAGCGCTTCATAGCAACAACATTAAAAATCACATCAAACCTTACTTTAAATCAATTAAGTTAAGAGATATCAAACCAATTATGTACCAGTCGTTTCTTAATTCCCTTGCCGATAAGGGATACAGTAAACGCACTGTAGAATTAGTCAATTCTACTTTTCATAATGCGATGGAAAAAGCCATTATTCTTGGAAAAATTGAAAAGAACCCTTGCAACGGCGTCACCATTAAAGGGCACAAGAAAAACAACAGTATTCAATTTATTGAGTCACATGACATACAATCGTTTTTACAAGCTGCCCATAAGTACGGATATATCTATTGGATATTTTTTAAGCTATTAATAGAAACAGGTATGCGTAAAGGCGAGGCAGCCGCATTGCAATGGACTGATGTTGATTGGAAGAACCATACTATATCCATTACAAAAACCCTGGATTTTCAAGCCGGAGAAGGAGAAGAATTATTTGGTGATACAAAGACTTTTAATTCCCCAAGAACAATTAAGATTAGCCAAGGGCTAGTGAACGATTTAAGGCACAATATGAACGTTCAAAATCAAAACAAGCTAGCGCTAAATGAAATATATCGGCATGATTTAAATTTAGTGCTATGTCGCAACGACGGCGATATAATGCCTAAATCTTCCCTATTCAATGCATTTGAACGTATTATCAAAAAAGCTGGCTTACCTCCCCTCCCCATTCATTCGCTACGCCATACACATGCAGTCATGCTTCTTGAAGCAGGGGCTGATATGAAATTCGTACAAGAAAGATTAGGTCATGGTAGCATCCAAATCACATCTGATGTATACGCCCACATTTCTAAAAAAATCGAGTCAAACAATATGGATAAATTCGAAAGGCATATGCAAAACATCACCAAATAATTTTAAAATTTGTGGGTGTTTTGGGGGCGCCACTCAATGATTGACCAAAAAGCAATATCGCCCACCAACTAAAAAACCCCTCGACGCCTAGAGCGCCAAGGGATTAACGAATTAGTATAAACTTAGATATTGATCTCTTTCCCATTGGTGAACTTGTGTGCGGTACATATCCCACTCGATTTCTTTGAGCTCATAGAAATGTGCTAAAGCATGTTCGCCTAATGTGTCGCAGATAACATCATCGCGCAGCAGCTCGTCCAAAGCTTGTTTCAAGTTGAGTGGCAAGCTTGGAATGCCTTGGCTTTCTCTCTCTTCTTCCGTCATCACATAAATGTTACGATCCGTTGGAGGAGGCAGCTGCATTTTGTTTTTGATGCCGTCCAGGCCAGCCGCAAGCATAACAGCAAGCGCCAAGTATGGGTTCGCAGCCGGATCCGGATTACGAACTTCAACGCGCGTGCTTAAGCCGCGGGAAGCCGGGATACGAATCATCGGACTACGGTTGCTCGCAGACCATGCGACGTAACAAGGTGCTTCGTAGCCAGGTACGAGACGTTTATAGGAGTTAACCGTAGGGTTCGTAATCGCTGCAAAGGAACGGGCATGGCGAAGTACACCTGCCATATAATGTCTTGCAACATTACTTAAACCTAACTTGTCGGACTCATCGTAAAACGCATTGGTTTCACCTTTGAATAAGGATTGGTGACAGTGCATGCCAGAACCGTTCATGCCGAACAATGGCTTAGGCATAAAGGAAGCATGTAGACCATGCTGTCTAGCAACGGTTTTGACAACGAGTTTAAACGTTTGAATTTGATCGGCCGCTTTAATCGCATCCGCATATTTGAAGTCGATTTCGTGCTGACCAGGAGCTACTTCATGGTGAGATGCTTCAATCTCAAAGCCCATTTCTTCCAGCGTTAGCACGATATCGCGACGGCAGTTTTCACCGAGATCCATCGGAGCCAAATCAAAGTATCCGCCTTGATCGTTCAGTTCAGTCGTCGGATTACCTTTTTCATCGGTTTTGAACAAGAAAAACTCCGGTTCAGGACCAACATTCATCGCTGTGTAGCCGAGTTCTTCCGCTTGCTTCAGCGCTGTTTTCAAGATAGCGCGAGGATCGCCAGGGAATGGACGCCCATCCGGCAAATAGATATCGCAGATCAAGCGAGCCACTTTGCTTTCCGTTACCCAAGGGAAGATCACCCATGTATCCAAATCCGGGTACAGGTACATATCAGACTCTTCAATACGCACATAACCTTCGATGGAAGAACCGTCAAACATCATTTTGTTGTCTAACGCTTTTTCAAGCTGGCTGAAAGGAATCTCAACGTTCTTGATACTTCCCATCAAGTCCGTAAACTGCAAGCGAATGAAGCGAACATTTTGTTCTCTAGCAATGCGCAAAATATCTTCTTTGGTATAGTTGTTGTTGTAAGTCACGTTCATTCTCCTCTCATTTTACAAGCGCTTACGGAGTGTTATTTATAAAAACGGGAAAGCTGTCCTTGGATGAGGGAAACCTGATCCGGACGCTTGCCCCCGCCTATCAACTGCTGTTTAAGCATTTTGTGCAGTTGGGAGTCGGTTAGTTCCTTACGTTTAACTTCCGTATGCTCGTTCAAAATCGTAGCATCTTCCGAATCTTTATCGACGGGGATGAGCACCTGCTTGATCCCTGCGATGTTCACGCCTTTTTCAATCAAATCTTTAATTTCAAGTAGTCGTTCAACATCATTAAAGGAGTAAAGTCGTTGATTGCCGCCTGTTCTGGCTGGAATAATAAGCTCATGCTGCTCGTAATATCGAATTTGTCTTGCGGTTAGATCCGTCAGCTTCATGACGATCCCGATAGGGAATAACGCCATATTTCTACGTATTTCATCACTCATGCTAATCACTCCTGCAAAGTTAAGTACCTCTCCTATATTGTACCTAAGTAACAAAAACGTGTCAAGGAGTGTAAGGTTTGTTCACAGACTTATTTTTCAAAGCAATCCCTTGTCTACCATATGTTGGATTGCCGTAAGCACCCCTAACTTACAATGTGAATAGGTAAGTCCTCCCTGCATATACGCGATGAACGGCTCGCGGATCGGAGCATCGGCGGACAGCTCCAGGCTGCCGCCCTGGATGAAAGTCCCAGCCGCCATAATGACGGGATGCTCATAGCCGGGCATATCCCACGGCTCAGGCACCACGTGCGAATCCACGGCAGCCGCTTTCTGGATGCCCTGCACGAACGTGATCAGGTGATCCGCCGACGTGAAACGGATCGCTTGGATTAAATCCGTCCGCTGAGCGTCCCAACGCGGATGGCTCTCGAAGCCCAGCTGTTCGAATACGGCGCTTGCGAACACCGAGCCCTTAACCGCTTGCCCAACCAGATGCGGGGCAAGGAATAGCCCTTGAAACATGGCTCGCGTAGCACCGAGCATGGCCCCAACCTCGCCCCCAATGCCAGGGGCGGTCAATCGATAGGCGGCAAGGTCCACGAGATCCTGCCGCCCGGCAATATAGCCGCCGGATGGCGCTATGCCGCCTCCGGGGTTTTTGATCAGTGAACCGGCCATCAGATCGACACCAACCTGTGTCGGCTCCTGCAGCTCGGTGAACTCCCCATAGCAATTATCGACGAAAACGATAAGATTGGGGTTTACTTCTTTGACGAATCGGACCATCTCTCCGATTTGTTCGATTGTGAACGACTGCCGCCAGGAGTAGCCGCGTGAGCGTTGAATGCCGATCACCTTCGTGTTCGGCTGAATAGCAGCTGCGATAGCCGCCCAGTCGGGCGATCCATCCTCCAGCAAGGCTACCTCGTCGTAGCCTATACCGAAGTCCTGCAGCGAGCCTGTGCCGTCGCCAGGTTTGCCAATCACCTTATGCAAGGTGTCATAGGGCTTCCCTGTGATGTAAAGTAGATGTTCGCCTGGTCGAAGCACACCGAACAATGCCGTCCCAATCGTGTGTGTTCCTGACACAAAATGCGGTCGAACAAGCGCTGCCTCTGCTCCAAAGCTATCCGCATACACAAGATCGAGCACCTCTCTGCCACGATCATTGTACCCATAACCTGTGGAGGAGGCAAAATGGTAATCACTTACTTTATGTTTCTGAAAAGCGTTGATCACTTTCCATTGATTCAGATCGATTGTTTTTTCAATGTGACGAAAAGCGCTTTCGGCTTGGCGTTCAGCACTTTCCATCAACGACATGACTTTATCCCCAAATTGCATGATTAATAAATCTCTCCCTCGCTGTCCTCTTGCTGCCCTTGCTTCGCCTGTTGGTCATAAGCAACCAACTGATAAGCTACTTTTACATAATCATCTTTGTTCACACGGACTTTGAACACCATATCCTCGCCGTCCACATCCGTCTCAAGCACTTCTCCGATTCGGTACATCAAAGAGATGACGTCTCCTTTATCAGCAGGAATACGAAACTCTTTGCTCTCCCCCATCAACTTCTCTTGAATAGCGATCCGCAAACGTTCCAAATCCTCTTGATCGAAAGCGCTGATCTTCAGAAATTCTCCTTCGGCCGTCAGCATTTCTCGCTCTTCCTGAGAACAAGCATCGATTTTGTTGAAAATCGTAAGTTGTTCCTTCTGATGCGCGCCTAGCTCCTGAAGTACTTCACCTACGACACGCATCTGCTCATTGCGCATATCTGTGGAGCTGTCAACGACATGAAGAATGAGATCGGCTTCATTGGCCTCCTCCAAGGTAGCACGGAATGAAGCTACAAGATCATGCGGCAGATTTTGAATAAATCCTACGGTATCTGTAAGAACGATCTCTTTGCCGCTTGGCAGTTCCATCGTTCGTGATGTCGGGTCTAAAGTTGCAAAAAGCTGATTCTCAATATAGACGTCTGCTTGCGTCAATTGTTTCAATAATGTTGATTTGCCGGCATTCGTATAGCCAACCAGGGCAACCTGGAACACTCCGGTCTTCTTCCTTCGCTCCCGGTGCAGGGTACGATGTCGAACGACTTCTTCAAGCTGTGCCTTCAACTCGTCTATACGACCCCGGATATGCCTGCGATCTGTCTCCAGCTTGGACTCCCCGGGTCCTCTCGTACCGATACCGCCGCCTAGCCTGGAAAGGTTCTTCCCTTGGCCGGAAAGCCTTGGAAGCAAATAGCTGAGCTGTGCCAGTTCAACCTGGATAATGCCTTCTCGCGTCTTGGCGCGCTGCGCGAATATATCTAGAATAAGCTGTGTGCGATCAATGATTTTGACGTCGAGAGCCGCTTCCAGATTACGGACTTGAGCCCCCGATAACTCTTGATCAAATATCGCCGTGTTGCCTCCCAACTCTTCCAACATTGCCTTAAGTTCATCGACTTTCCCTTTTCCGATGAACCATTTGCTATCCTTCGTCTCTTTGTTCTGCGTCATGGTTTCCAAAACCTGAACACCAGCGGTTTCAGCCAGTTTCACGAGCTCTTGGAGCGAATATTCGGCAATAGCTTCATTGCGCTTCTGTTTCTGTGTAACCAGACTTACGAGCACAGCACGATCATCGATTTCTTTTTCAACCATATGTGAAGTTGTTTTCATAAGTGATTGTTCTCCTTTACCTTGCACTTTCACGATTGAAATCCACTTAAATCGGCAGATTCCTTCATCATTGTGTAGGAAATGCTTGGGAAAGTCAATTTGCTGCGAAGGAAAATTCAATTATAGCAATATCAACAAGAAAAAAAGCCATTTAACTTAAAAAAGTTAAACAGCTTTCTTAATGTTCATTTAAACTTCATATCTTCGGGCCGTATCGACATTAATTCCGATTTGGAAGGGGCATTCACATATTGACTGAGCAGCCTCACCGCTTGATGCCTCATCGCTTTCTCCAGAATATTACGAACGTATCTTGCATTGCTAAAAGCCCGCCAAGTTGCTGCCTTCTCCTCCATCAAATGCTGTTTAAGCTTCATTACCGTTTGCGGCATAAGCACATATTCACGGTCTTTGGCCATAAGTTCCGTAATCTGAATTAATTGTTCAATTGGATAATCCTCAAAATCAATTTGAATCGGGAACCTGGAAGGCAACCCGGGATTCGTAGCAAGGAATTGCTCCATCTCGTCGCTATAGCCGGCAAGAATCAGAATAAAGTCATTCTTTTTATCCTCCATGCCTTTGACCAGCGCATCGATCGATTCCTTCCCGAAGTCTTTATCCCCACCACGCGCCAAGCTGTAGGCTTCATCGATGAACAGGATACCGCCCATCGCCTTTTTCATCAATTCCCTCGTCTTCAGAGCTGTATGTCCAATGTATTCGCCTACGAGATCTGCCCGTTCCACTTCAATAAAGTGCCCCTTGCTTAGCACACCCATTGCGTGAAACATGCGTCCCATCAGTCGGGCCACCGTCGTTTTCCCCGTTCCGGGACTCCCTTTGAAAATCATATGGTACACATGCGCATTGCTGATTAATCCGGCCTCTGCGCGGAATTGTGAAATTTGGAGCAGCGCATAGATTTCATGCACCAATTCTTTGACATTATCAAGCCCTATCAATTGATTCAGCTCTTTAAAAATATCCGATAACGGACCCTCAAGCGGTGTCCTTTTTCCGGTTTGCTGCGGTTCTGTTTCGGCCTGCGGCGAAGCATGAAGCTGGTCGCCGGCGCTATCAACCGCTCGCCGCTGCTCTGGCTGCCGCAAGACGATGTTGATCTGTCTGGATGGCAAGCTCCGACCACTCATGAGGATCACCTCGTTTACAAGTTGGTTTCGATGGATGGTATCTATCCATCCTACGCTCATTCCTTGTTTTTTAGACCGATCATTAGCGCTTATACCCACAGAAAAAGCCCCCGAGCCAAGTCGGAAGCTTTCAGCTTTATTTGCCATAAGTTTGCGTTAGCGTGTAATGCTCTACAACCGGGAAAGGATCATAGAAATGATGCAGCAGTTTGCGCCATTCCTGGTACTCAGCTGAGCCTCGGAACCCTACGGTATGGTCCTCAAGCGTCTCCCATTGCACAAGGAGCAGATATTTGTTCCCATCTTCGATACAGGACTGCAGTTCATGCGATACATACCCTTTCATTGATGAAATAAGGGATGATGCTTCGCGAAATGCCGCTTCGAATTCTGTATTTTTACCGGCAATCACAGGTAAAATGGCTACTTCCAGAATCATTGCAATTCCTCCTAAAGTTTGAATGTTAGTACCCGAAGGCTTCGTCTTGGAAATGCGAAGTGTCACCGTGAAGACGGATATGCGGCTCGTTATTCACGATTTCAACTAGACTTAAACACGTTGGATGAAAATATGGCGGATTCCAGAGCTCAGCAAGCCCTCTCCGCTCAAAATAAGCCATAATGACTTTCAGCGTTACGGTGTGTGATACCAGTGCAATCGTCTGTCCCTCGTGTGCTGCAAGCAATTGTTCAAGTGCTGGAGTAACCCTCTTCTGCAGATCCGAGTACGTTTCACCTCGCGTTGGACGATACGCTTCAGGATTACGCCAAAAAGCATGGAAATTATCGGGGTCTAATCGCTCAATTTCATCCGAGATGCGCCCCTCCCAGTCGCCTAAATTCATTTCCCGCCACTCATCGGAAGGTTGAATCGCCAGATCACGATTTCCCTTGATAATTCGCGCGGTTTGCAGCGTTCGACCGCTGGTGCTTGCGTACATGGCTTCAAAGGGAACATCTTTCAAAGCGTAGGACAACCATAAAGCTTGCTGCTCGCCTAAGGCCGACAGCGGTGAATCCATATGACCTTGCATGCGCCGCTCCTCGTTCCAAAGCGTCTCCCCGTGCCGGATTAAATATAGTTTCGTCATTACCGGATTTCCCTCCCCCAGGTTGAACCAAATTTAATTAAGTTAACATGAGCAGAGCAACGAAAGAGTCAAGCTCCAAAGCGCCAAAGTACCGCCACATTTCAACGCCATCCAGTCGCTCTCTTACAGCTTTTTCTTCATAACGAGAGCCGCGCAGCACCTCTTCCAGCTCAGCTACATCGCTAGCACCGAAGAAATCGCCATAAATTTTAATATCTTGAATTAGGCCTTCTTCTATTGCTAACCGAGCGTCTAATTTCCCAACACCTTCGAAGCGCTTGGAGTTTTGGACCGTACTCTTCGGCGATTTGCCATAGTTCCAGTCCCAGTTCCCGTAACGTTCTTCGGATATGCTGCGAATTTGGCGCCAATCTTCATCTGAAAGCTTGTACGTCGGCACTTGCGACGCCTCCATCCCGAATATGGAGGCCAATAGTTTCAATCGGAATTCTTCAATCGTTAAAGGAGCATCCAGAAACTCAACGATGTTGGCGACTCTGCTGCGAATCGATTTAATTCCCTTGGATTGAATTTTATCAGGGCTAACCTTGAGCGCAGACACGACATTTTCGATCTCAGAGTTGAATAAAAGCGTGCCATGGCTGAACATCCGGCCTTTGGTTGCAAATTGCGCATTGCCTGAAATTTTACGTTCGCCGACCTGGATATCATTTCGTCCTGTTAATGCCGCTTCTACCCCAAGTTTGCGAAGGGCTTCTACGACAGGCTCCGTAAACTTTTGAAAATTGTGAAAAGAATTCCCGTCATCTTTGGTAATGAAACTAAAATTCAAATTGCCTAAGTCATGGTAAACAGCTCCGCCGCCGGATAGTCTGCGAACAACGTGCAAGTTGTGATCTTTCACATATTCCGGATTGATTTCTTCCAGGGTGTTTTGATTTTTGCCAATAATAATAGATGGTTCGTTCATATAAAAAAGCAGGTAACTGTCCTGATCAGGTAGATGCCTTAACGCGTATTCCTCGATCGCCAAGTTGATCCGTGGATCTGTTATTCCTTCGTTATCTATAAATTGCATGCGTATGCTCCTTTTACTAGTTTGATAAATCGGACGTCATCGTTCGATTGAGTGTGGACATGCCCAAAGATCGGTAGAACGCGATGGCACTCTCATTAAATTCCCATACATTAAGCTCAAGGAAGGAAGCCCCCTGATCCCGCGCCCACGCTGCAGATGCTTGATAAAGCAACGTTCCAATGCCTTGCCGCTGGAAGTCAGGAGACACCGCGAGTTCGTTTAAATAAGCGTAAGAGCGTGGCACCAGCGCCTCATAGGAAGGGCTTTTTTTCATCTCCAGCATCGCCACACCCACCACTTGCCCGCTTTTCTCAGCGACCCAAATAACCTTGTTCACCTGATCGGAAAAGCTTCGGTACCACCCCATGGCAACGACACGATCCAATCTTGCAAAATACTTAGGCAAAGCAGCCGCATGCTCCTCTTGACCGAAACGGATGATGGCATTAACTGCCTCATAGTCTTCGGAACGCGCTCGTCGTATGATAAATTCCAAATCATCCACTCCTGTCGCCAGTTTGCCATAAACTTTCCGTTGTTTCATAGCTTACATCAATGGACCGTATTTTTCCACTTTTGATATTGTATTTTTATACATTAATATGTATATTTATTTAAAGCACCTTGAAAAAATCGAAAGGAGTTTACTTTTGATGAACGATTCAATCACTTTTTTCAATGAAATCGATACGATTGCATCCAACACTTGGCCTGCCGAGATTACCACCTATATCGATCACTGGCAGTTGCGAGCCACACAAGGTGTCACGAAGCGCGCCAATAGTGTGCTTGCCATCGGTGATTACCCGAAAACCGCCGACTGGCTGCCGCTTGTCGAACAATTTTATGCAGACAAAGGCCTTCCTGCCACTTTTCATATTAGCGATGCATCCCCTCCTGGGTTGGACGAGATGTTGGATTCACAGGGGTATGTCCATGAGCTTCCATGTCTCATGATGTTTGCTGACGCTCAAGAAGCAACTGCATTAGCACAGGAGAAACTTTTGCTGAAACCCCCTTTGTCGATTACGACCGAATGGATAGGCGAAGTGGACGAGGAATGGTTGGATGCTTTTCTTGAGCTTGAACGTTACGACAAGACGCTCAAAGACTGCTACAAAGGAATATGTGACCGAATCTCGAAGACTAAAGGTTTTGTAAAACTAAAAAAAGATAATCAAATTATCGCCGTCGCTACGGCTATCGTCGAAGGCGAATATGCCGGCTTTCTGAATGTGGTTGTAAGCGAGAAAGAGCGAGGCCAAGGTCTGAGTTACTATCTTCTGCATGCCCTCTCGTCTTGGAGTCTGGAGCATGGCGCAACTCAGCAATATTTGCAAGTTGTCGCTTCCAATACGACCGCTGTTTTGTTATATGAAAAGCTTGGCTACCAAACCAAGTATCGCTATCATTACCGAATTAAGTATGATTTGCGCCCCTTTGCAACATCCTAACAAAGAATTTGTTAAGGATAGGAAAGGAGTCTAAGTGCATGGCAACAGCTACTACGCCAAAACCTGTTTTTCCACCACAGCATCAAAATACACAGCCTGGCATTGAGTCACAGATGAACCCGCGTCCCGAGTTTGACAACGCTGCTTACAAAGCAGCCGGCAAGCTGAAAGATAAGGTCGCGCTAATTACCGGAGGCGACAGCGGCATAGGCCGGGCGGTTGCGTTAGCCTTTGCCAAAGAAGGCGCCGACGTCGTGCTCGTCTACCTTAATGAACACGGAGATGCGGAAGAAACGCAGCGGCATGTGGAGAAGGCAGGCCGTAAATGTCTCCATGTCGCAGGTGACGTTGGCGATGAGAACTTTTGCAAGAAGATTATCGAGCAAGCCGTTCAACAATTCGGGAAACTCGATATTCTCGTGAACAATGCCGCCGAGCAGCATCCGCAGCCAAGCATCGAGAATGTGACGTCCGAACAGCTCGAACGAACCTTTAGAACGAATATCTTCTCATTGTTTCATTTAACTAAAGCTGCTCTCCCCCATCTCAAATCGGGAAGCGCCATTATCAATACAGCTTCCATCACAGCTTACCACGGACATGAGCAGCTGATCGACTATTCCGCCACGAAAGGCGCGATTGTTACTTTCACACGCTCCCTTTCCCTGCAGCTGAACGCCAAGGGCATTCGCGTGAATGCCGTCGCGCCAGGTCCAATCTGGACACCGCTGATTCCGTCTACTTTCACCGAGCAGGAAGTCGCGACCTTCGGCTCAACGACGCCGATGAAGCGCGCAGGGCAGCCAAGTGAGCTTGCAGCAAGCTATGTCTTCCTGGCTTGCGAGGATTCCTCCTATATGGCGGGTCAGGTGCTTCACGTGAATGGCGGAACGATTGTTAATGGATAAAGAATAAGAAGAAGAACCGTCAGGGAAATCCTGACGGTTCTTTTCGGCTTGACGAACATCTCATCGGAACTGGAGTCCGCTACGCTTAGACGCCTACCTTGAGCATCAGCTTGTCCCATATCCATTTCGTATAAGCAAGCGTTTCTCTAGCTTCATGATACGGCATGAACAGGACTTTGGAATCGATGGATGAAACGAGCGGCTCTTTCAATCCTACCGTTTCCGCAATATCAAGCGATCGTGAGCCATGATAAGAGTGCGTCACAATGATGGAGCTCACTAGGCCCTGCTCGTCCATAATTTGCTTGGAAAACAACAAATTCTCGTACGTACTTGTCGCCCTTGGTTCGATCAGAATGCTTTTGGCGGGCAGCCCCTTTTGGACTAAATAATTGCGCATGCCCTCTGCTTCAGTCAGTTTAGAGCCATTATGATCCAAACCGCCGCTTACGATCAATTGCTTGAACTTTCCTTGTTTATATAAGTTAACAGCTAAATCCAAGCGTTCCTGAAGCCCTGGGCTTGGAATATCTTGACGCAGCGATGCTCCTAATACAATGCCGACGTCAACCTGCTTAGGCAAAACTTGGTCTGGAGCGACTTGCACCTTCCACTGAACGTAAATAATCCAAGCAACGCAGAGAAGGAACAAAACGATAACAGTTCGGAATAAAAAAGCTAGCCTACGGCGAAATTTCGACTTTGAACCAGTTTTTGAAGATGGTTTTGCAGCTTTGCGCGGTTTTGGGGAAACCGTTCGTTGCTTATGGTTCATGTTTGTTTTGGCTGTCATCCAGGTGCTCCTTATCCAAAAATGCGCTTACTTGTCGGAACAATGTAGCCGCATCATCGCTATGGCAAATAAGGTGGTTGGATCTCGGATGCCAGTGGAGCTCACGTTGACCCTTCACTTTGCTATAAATGTAACGCGCACTTTGTGGATGAATCACTTGATCCTTCTCTGATTGTGCAATTAGCGTAGGAATACTCACTTGACTAAGTTCGGGCTTTAGTTTGTTAACTAACCGCGCAAACTGCCAAGTGGCTCTCAATGGTGTTGATTTGGCCTTGTCGAGCGAAATTTTCCTCTCATATTTCCACTCATCACGAATCACTTCAAGCATCCGGCCTGGACTTACATAAATTACTGCCGTATTTAATAAAATGAGTTTGCGAATCGGGTATCTCACGGATAAATACGCGGCCAGCAAACCACCCATCGAGAAGCCCACCATGTCAAACTCGCCGTATTCTTGCGTCATTTTCTCCGCTTGCTCTTCGGCTGCCCTCACCCAATCTTCCCAGCGGGAAGTTTTCAGTTGGTTTTTGGAATCCCCATTCCATGGGAGTTCCGGCACCTTACAAAGTTGACCGCGTTCACGCAAATGCCGAGCTAACGGCTCAACTTCATAAGGCCCACCTGTAAATCCGTGGAACAATAAACAGGGTTGTTTCACCCGGCATCCCTCCCGTCAATCTTTCCATTGTAACGTCGATACATTTTAATTTATTCTATTTTTCCTTAATCGTGATGGTATTAATCGTTACCTTTTCTTTCGGTTTGCTCGGCGTAGCTTCTCCGCCCTTCTCTACAGGGGTATCGGCAATTTTCGCAATTGTTGCCATGCCCTCCTGCGTCACTTTCCCGAAAATGGTATAATTCGGCATTTGGTTCAAGTTCGCGCAATCATCACCTGAGCAGATGAAAAACTGGCTGCCATTCGTATTCGGGCCGGAATTCGCCATTGCGACTGTACCAGGCTCGTATTTGTGCGTGGTTTTGAGTTCATCAGCAAACTTGTATCCAGGACCGCCCATGCCCGTTCCTTGCGGATCCCCTGTTTGAATCATGAATGATTTGATAATACGGTGAAACGTCACGTTATTGTAGAAGCCTTCTTTGGATAAAAACACGAAGTTGTTAACCGTTTTGGGAGCTTCCTTCGCATAAAGATCAATCGTAAACGAGCCTTTCGACGTCGTCACTTCCGCTTGATAGTTTTTATTTGTATCAATCGTCATATCCGGAGCCTTGCTCCATTGCTTTGCCGCTGCAGTAGCCGCTGGTGAGGCGACAGCAGAAGCAGCCGGCGCTGTCGCGCCGCTTTTTGGCGTAGCCGTACCGCCAGCAGTTTCCGCTGGTTTGTTGCCGCAGGCCGAAGCAAGCATCGTAAGTGCGATCAATGTGAGTGGTAATAGTTTCGCTGGTTTAAGCAAATTCATTGTAAATTCCTCCGTCTAGTGGTGGGTTTCAAATAACTGCATTACGGCGTTTTGGGAACAATGACTTGTTCCCCATCCGGCTTGCCATCCTTCGGTTTATCCGGAGTTCCATTACCCGGTTTGTTCGATGGCGTAGGTGTCGGACTTGGTCCATTGCTTGAGTTCGGACTTGAACTCGGAGTTGGACTTGGATTCGTGCTTCCACCTGGCTTGACCGTGTTACCCGGCGTTGGCGTAGGTGTAGGCTTCGTTCCCGGTGATTGCGTCGGATTAGTCGGGTCCATCCCATTGCCTGGTGAAGGTGTAGGCGACACTCCCGGTGATGTAGACGGCTTCGTTCCGTCCGGAAGCGTGTCATCCTTAGGAACTTCCACAGAAGCCACGTTCGATCTGGCGCCTTCGACATTCGTATCTGCACTGAACGGAACAACATAATACTGATACGTTTCCCCGCTGAATACCGACGAATCATTCACGATTGGTGTAGGCGATTGGATCAGAAGTTTAGCATCCGTCTCCTTGGAACCCTTACGGTACACATTATAACTCGTCTTCTCGCCAACCGGTGTCCATGTTAGTTTAACAGATTTCTTATCAATCTCATAAACAGCCGCTAGATCGGTAACTCCAGTAGGCGTCTCCGTTGGTGTCGGCACATTCGCAGGCTTCACGAAATTGGTGATAGGAACGCCATCCAGTGACTTGGACATGATTTCTTTGAAAAGTGCGGCTGTGCCTCCGCTGCCGACAGTTACATAGTGCTTCGAATCCACCTTATCGAAGCCTTCCCACACGGCCGCTGTCCACTCCGGCGTATAGCCAACGAACCAGACATCACGGTCATACTGCTCGATACCTTTAATATCCAAACCGGTTGACCCTGTTTTACCTGCGACAGGACGATTGAATTTCGCCTTCGTACCCGTGCCGCCTGTTTCGACAACTCCTTGAAGAAGAAGGGTCATATAATAAGCGGTTTTCGGCTGAATCACTTGTTTTTTTTCTGCTTTATAAGCAGCGATTTCTTTCCCTTGAGCATCCGTTATGCGAAGAATCGCATGGGTTTTGTTGAGTGATCCTTGGTTCGCGAACGCTGAATAGGCAGTTGCCATTTGCAGCGGTGAAACCCCATCCGTAAGACCTCCAAGGGCGATAGCCAAGTTTCTGTCTTTCGTCGGATTTAACTGGATGCCCAGGTTTTTAGCAAAATTGATACCTGCATTTACGCCCATTTTATCTAGCAGCCAGACTGGAGCTAAGTTATACGACTTTTTCACAGCTTCCAACATCGTGACTTGACCATGCGTTACACGGTCATAGTTGCGTGGCGAATAAGTCCCATTCCCAAATGAAGTTTGAGAATCATCCAATATGGAATATGGCGTATAATCCCCGCTCTCTAGCGCAGGTCCGTATGCTGCGATTGGTTTAAAAGAAGAACCCGGCTGCCTTTTGGAATAAATACGGCTAAACCCACGCGATTTGTAATCTCGACCGCCGATCATCGCCATCAAACCGCCTGTTTTGTTATCTACAATAACCATTGCGCTCTGAATTTTCTGCCCGTCCGTTGCATCCTTCTGGAAAAAGCTCGGATTCGCGTAGGTTGTCTCCATGATTTGTTGCGCCTTCGTATTCATCGTTGTGTAGATGCGGTAACCTTTTGTCAACAACTCATCTTCATCTATATCGTACATATCTTCCGCTTCATTCATCACATAATCCACGTAGCTGGCGTAATCCTTTGTGCTCGTAGCGGCCACCGCAGGAGGTGTATAATCCACAGCAGCAGCTTTCGCACGTTCAGCTTCCGTTATATAACCTTGATCTGCCATCAATTTAAGCACGACACCCCTTCGCTCTTTGGACAGATCCGGATTCGCTAACGGCGAGTATTTCGAAGGTGCCTTCGGCAAAGCGGCTAAGGTAGCCATCTCCCATATCTCTAAGTCATTCAAGTTGGATTTGCCAAAATAAACCTTGGCTGCCGCTTTAATGCCATAAGCATTGCTGCCAAAGAAAATGCGATTTAAATACCGCTCAAGAATTTCATCCTTGGTATACTTCTCATCCAAAGCAAACGCAATGGACATCTCCGTTCCTTTACGGAACGCTGTCTTCTCTGAGCTGAGGAATACGTTTTTGGCTAACTGCTGGGTAATGGTACTTCCGCCTTCAACGGCGCTCATATGAATAACGTCCTTGACAAGCGCTCGGCCAATCGCCCAGAAGTCTACACCGGAGTGCTGCTCAAACCGGCGATCTTCCGTCGCAATAAACGCCTGCTTTAATCGTTCCGGAACGTCTTTGATGTTCACGCTCTCCCGGTTCTCGCCTTTATAAATCTTAGCGATTTCCTTAGGCTGTGCATCCTTGCCTTCTTCCTGCGCATAAATAAGGGTTGATTCCGTCGTCGTCTCGATTTTATCGATATTCATTTCCAGAATCTTAAAGCCGTTCATAATAACGACAATATAAATAGCCATTGCACAAATGATTGCCAATATCGTTGCTATAATGGAACCTAAGATTAATTTGCGAAAATTAAACTTTTTCTTTTTAGGACCTTTCTTCTTGCCTTGTGGTTTCGTTTTGGCATTCGTTGTTGACTGTTTATTCGTAGGTCTCTCCAAATCCACCGACTCCCTCGTTGTACAATTCTTTATCTATTAACCAACAAAAGAACAACCTTAAACAAGGTTGCTCCCACAAGTTTCTATTCGGTTAGACGGTTCAGTCCATTAAAAAGTTGCAAAACCAAACGAGTAAAGGAATATTATTCCGTTGTTTCCGTTGCAGCCATTAAAGAAACAGCGCGTTGCGGCGTGAACGTAGAAATGGCATGCTTGTACACCATTTGCTGACGGCCTTCGCTGTCAATGATAATCGTGAAATTGTCAAAAGCGCGGATAAGCCCTCTGATTTGGAACCCATTCGTAAGATAGACGGTTACGGGAATGCTTTCTTTGCGAAGTTGATTTAAAAAGTTGTCCTGAATGTTAATGGATCGGTTCATCAGTAGGTCCCCCTTAATGGAATGAAACTATCGCCTGACGGCGCTATTTTCTAGTGGTCATATTTGTTAATTATATTCAATTTTATGTACAAACTTTCCTGCTAGTATATCACTAATCTTTTCGAAATGGGCAGAAAAATTTGCCGGCTCCGTTACATCCACCCAGTTAATATCTTTCATATGCCGGAACCAGGACAGCTGCCTCTTGGCAAAACGGCGCGTATCTCGCTTCAGCAGCGTCACAGCCGCATCAAGAGTAAGCTCGCCCTCCAAATAGCTGACGATTTCTTTGTAGCCAAGTGCTTGCATAGAAATGGCCTGCTTCGGACAACCTGCTGACAAAATCGACTGAACCTCGTCCACGAGTCCCTCTTGCATCATCTCGTCGATGCGCTCTTCAATGCGCTTATAGAGAAGCGCACGATCCATCGTCAGTCCAATGATACATAGTTCGTACGGGGACTCTTTTTTCTGGGCGGCCAAATGGGAAGTCATCGTCTCACCGGAGACATGATAGATTTCCATAGCCCGAATCACCCGTCTACGGTCATTGGCGTGCAGGCGGTCTGCGCTATCCGGATCAATTTCACGCAGCTTTAAGTGCAGGGCTTCGTCGCCATGCTGAATCGCGTAAGCCTCCTGCTCGAGACGGAACGCTTCATCCATACTGACATCTGTAAATTGATAGTTATAACAGACAGATTCAATATATAGGCCTGTACCGCCAACGATAAAAGGAAGTTTTCCACGCGAGTGGATATCAAGGATTAATGCTTTCACACGTTCTTGAAATTCCGCTGCCGAAAAAGGGTAGGATGGATCATGAATATCAATTAAATGATGTGGAACAAGCAGCTGTTCAGCTTCGGTCGCTTTGGCTGTTCCAATATCCATCCCCCGGTAGACCTGCATGGAATCTCCGGAAATAATTTCGCACCCGAACTTCTGGGCAATTTCTAAACTAAGCTTGGTCTTGCCAACTGCCGTGGGACCAAGAAGCACGAGTAATTTCGGCTTGGCTGATGGGGCTAACACAGTCGAATCACTCCATACGTTGTTTTGGTCGTCGATCGTAATACATGCTCAAAGCCAAGACGCGCAAATTCCTTGCTGTCTCTGTTTTCTTTGAGCACAATGCTTTTGCGTGCAACACGCCTGGCCTCTTCGATTGAATCCAGCGTGATGGCCTCATCGTTCGCATTCCTTCTAAGATGAGATATCGCTTGAGATTCTTCGATGGGATTGCGAAACATCGGATCAAAGTATACAACATCCACGCTTTTTGAACCTAATTGTTGCAAATAGGCAAGATGATGCAGCTTGATAACCGATATACGCCTCATGGCCTCGTTAAGCTCCGCCACCTCTGATTCGTAGAGCGCTAAGCCCTCTTGAATCAACATGGCCGGAATGGCTTCGCTTTCTACTGCAGTAACGCTTCCTTGCGCGCCGACGGCGAAGGAGAACACGATCGAATCTGACGCTAAACCTGCTGTACAATCCACAATGACATCGCCACCTACCGCACCGGAGGCTTCAATCAATAGGTCTGTTTCACCTCTCAACATACGCTTCACGCGAACGAGTGCCATACTGGGATGGAAAAAAGCTGCAGGATGGTCATCTTCATAGTACCTGATCTCTTCCCTGGTCACAAGCAGAAGGGCAGAATCATTATTATTTTTCCTAAGATGTTCCAAAGAATACTTCCTTCGGGGGACGAATCGGCCGCCATACGCTTCAGCCAATCGCCCTGCTTTGCTTACCGTCTCAACCGAAGGATCAAAAGATGTCGTTACAATCACGGGGTTACATCACTCGCTTAAACATTTTTTCCAGTTCATAGGTCGTAAAACTAACAACAATAGGTCGTCCATGCGGACATGTATACGGATTTCGGCAGCCGGCAAGTCGGTCAATAAGCGTCTCCATCTCCAAGACACTAAGTCCTTGATTCGCCTTAATTGAGGCTTTGCAGGAACACATAATCGCTGCTTTCTCCCTCAATTTGGCGATATCAACCGCCTTCTTCTCGCTAAGCACCCATTCGCACATTTCTTCAACGATTCCTTTTTCTTCCCCTGACGGGAACCAATGAGGATGAGCGCGAACAAGGAACGTATTCCCGCCAAATGCTTCCATAAACACGCCGGCTTGTTCAAAAAGAGACAATCGATCCGCGAGGATCCCAGCCTCTGAAGGTGTAAACTCCAGTGTTATCGGAACAAGCAGTTCTTGGCTTGCCTCAGCAGGATTGCCAAAACGCTCATAATAATATTCATAATTAATCCGCTCATGTGCAGCATGTTGATCAATTAAGTATAGGCCATCGCCATTTTGTGCAATCAAATAGGTGCCATGCATTTGACCGATAGGCTCTAAGCTTGGAAAAGCAGGCAGCTTCGGCTGATCGTTCTCTTCATTCGAAGGCAGCAAATCCATGAAGGCTTCATTCGTGCGGCGCTGCTGCTGAATCGAAACTTGTCTTGGGTTTGCGGATGCCGGCGAATATGAGCTGGCAGCCTGCGTTGATGAGGCCCTGCTAGAATACGACGGGCTCGCGCTGGTTGTATTTCTTTGAACCTCTGCAGGAGGAGACCATGATTTAGGCTCTGCCGCTCTTGCCGACGGTTCATATACCGGTTTCGGCTGCTCAGGTTTGTAAGCTGTCACGCTTTCTTTGATTTGAACCCGCGGAGCACCCGTTTCCACCGGAATTTCCATTGCTTTTGGAACACCAGGATTCGGTGCTGTTAACGGTTCAAACGTTCGCGTGAGATCCAGCTGCTCCTGAATATAGGCACCCTTCGGGGCTGACGGCTTGCTTCCCGTAGGAATCAGCACTTGTCGGCCGAATAATCGTTTGACCTCCGCCTCGATTAACGCCGTCAACTCCGCTTCTTTGCTGAAGCGGACCTCAAGCTTGGATGGATGCACATTCACATCCACCAGGGCAGGGTCCATCCCGATTTGCAGCACTGCAACCGGGAAGCGGTTGATCGGCAGCAGGGTATGATACCCCTGCAGCAGCGCTTGATTCAGCGCGAAATTGCGGACATATCGGCCATTCACAATGGTCGATATGCCGCCGCGATTCGCGCGCGTCATTTCGGGCTTCGCAACGAAGCCCGTGATGGTGTAATCCAAGCTATCCACTTGGATTGGAAGCATTTGCTTGCCGATAGCTGTGCCGTATATGCCAGCGATGACTTGAAGCAAATCGCCGTTGCCCAGCGTTTGCAGCAGCATATTGCCGTTGTGCTTAAGCGAGAAGGCAATGCCGGGGTGAGCTAGCGCTAACCGGTACATATAGTCCGAAATATGGCCTAGCTCGGTTTGGATCGTTTTCATATATTTGAGGCGTGCAGGCGTGTTATAAAATAAATCTCTTACCGTCACTTCGGTCCCACGCGAAGCGGCTGTTTCTTCAACCGTCCGAATGGTTCCGCCTTCGATGGAGATTTTCCGCCCCAAACCATCATTGGTAGAGCTTGTCACACACTCCAGTCGGGAGACCGACGCTATACTTGGCAATGCCTCGCCGCGGAAACCCAATGTGCGAATCGAAAACAAATCTTTGCTTGTCGCAATTTTACTCGTCGCGTGCCGCTGAAAGGCTAATTCACAGTCTTCGAGCGCCATACCGGTCCCGTTATCGGACACGCGAATCAACTGCAGTCCACCTTCTTCGATGGTTACATCAATCCGTGTGCTTTCTGCATCGACCGAGTTCTCAACAAGCTCTTTGACGACGGAGGAAGGGCGTTCCACCACTTCCCCTGCCGCAATCTGGTTCGCGATATGTTCGCTTAAAAGCTGGATTTTACCCATAATACCTTAGTTCCCCTTTACAGCTCGGATGGAAACATGATCTCCTTGCTCTTTCACTTGCAGCTGTGGAAAATATTGCTTGAACAGGTCAACATTCACATAGCTTGCGCCATTTTCGATGATTAGCTTGTCATCCTCAACCGGTATGGCGTGAGTCCCTTTGTTGTCGGAAATATCGACGGTATGGTTCGCTTCATTCCATGTAATGTTCGCCCCAACTAAGGCAGCCAATCCGCGAGAAGTTGCAAACAATTTGCCGTTTTCATGGAAGTTCCCGAAACCGCTGCTAACTTCAACCCCATTATACGTCACCAAATGATTGGAAATGTCAACTTGAATATCAGGGATGCCTGCCGTGTGCAAAGCTGTAATGAATTGCGCAGCTGGCCCATCTACCTTCACATCTGGCGTAATGCCGACTTTGTTCACCTTCCGTTTGTTTGGTGTCAGATACTCTTCAATCGTCACTTTCAGTGCGCTGTTGTTATCTAGCTGATACAGCTGCTGTACGCTTCCTTTGCCATAAGTTTGCATGCCGATTACTTTCGCAACGTTATAATCCTGTAAAGCGCCTGAAAGCACTTCCGATGCACTGGCACTGTTCTCATTAGCTAAAATATAAACAGGAATCGATAGTTCGCTCCCGCCTTGAATCAATACAGGATCATCCACGCCATTACGGTCTCTCGTATGAATGAGCACGCCGTCTTTCACGAAATGCTTGGCAATGTTCTGCGCCGTGTCCACTAGGCCTCCGGGGTTATTGCGCACATCTAGAATCAACGATTTCAAACCTTTCGCTTGAAGCGCAGCAAGCTGTTTATCAAAATCCTCATCCGCATCGCTGGAGAAATCTGTAATTTGGATATACCCTACCCCGTTCGTAAAGCTTTGGCTGTACACTTCAGGGACGTTAACCCCTTTGCGCGTAAGCTCAACGGTCAATTCCTTCTCTCCGCGAGCAACCGTTATCTTTACTTTCGAGCCTTCCACACCGATGATTTTGTTGCGAACTTCATCGATCGACGTTGTCGAGGCAGGCACACCATCTACCGCACGGATGTAGTCATCCCGCTGCAAACCGGCGATTTCCGCAGCTGAACCTGCAAAAATTTCCGTTAAATATACGCCTTTTTCGTCAATTCCGATGCGTGCACCCATACCAACATAATTATTTTCCAAAGAACTGGAGAACTTACCAAACTCTTCTTGGCTAAAGAAAACCGTATAAGGATCCTTCAATCCATCGATCATTTGTTTAATACTTTGACCGGCTAATGCTTCCTCCGTTACACCGCTCACATGCATTTTCCCGATAATTTCCCTGACCTGCATGGTTTGCAAATCTTCTTGGGCTAACGCGGCACTAGCAGGCAATACGGCCATTAAAGCAGAGACGAGGGCTAAGGTTACCTTCATTTTTTTCAATCTAGGTTGATTTTTCATGTGCGTCTCTCCTTGGGTTTATAAAATAAATAGATGAATGCCATCCGTTTTATTGCAGCTTTTGTTTCCATTCGTAAACCAAATTCAGCGCCTGCAGAGGCGTCATATTGATTAAATCAATCCCCTTCAGCTGGTCAATCACCAGCTGAGACTTCGTGTCCGGCTTCTTCTTGCCGGACACAGACGCCGCGCTGTCCTCCTCGAAGAGGGACAGCTGCTGAATCGGGGCGGACGCAGGAACAGCGTCCGCCACAGCTGTTGCGGCGGCGACTTGGGCAGTACCCGCCGCCCGCTCTTCAAAGCCATTCAGCAGCTCGTAAGAGCGCTGAATGATTGCATCCGGCAGCCCGGCGATTTCGGCACAATAGATGCCGTAACTCGTACTTGCTGCCCCAGGAATAAGCTTGCGCAGGAAGGTTACCTGCCTGCCGCTTTCCTTGACCGCCATGCAATGATTCCGCAGATGGCGGAGGCTGTCTTCCAGATGCGCAAGCTCATGGAAGTGAGTCGATACAAGCGTCTTGCAGCCGATACGATCATGCAAGAACTCGATAACGGCCTGCGCAATCGCCATGCCTTCTCCCGTTGAAGTGCCGCGTCCGAGTTCATCAATGATGACAAGGCTCTTGCTTGTCGCTTTCTCCGTCATCACTTGGATGTCCATCATCTCGACCATGAACGTGCTCTGCCCGCCGATCAAGTCATCGGCCGCTCCGATTCTCGTGAAGATCCGGTCCGTGACCGGAATGCGCGCGGACCTCGCTGGAACGAAACAACCGATCTGCGCCATCAGGCAGATGACGGCCACTTGCCGCATGTATGTACTCTTACCGGCCATGTTCGGGCCGGTAATAAGCAGGATGCGGCCTTGCTCATCTTCAAGGCGCGTATCGTTCGCAATGAACGAGCCGTCTTGGATGACCGCCTCTACCACAGGGTGGCGGCCTTCTTCTATATGGAGATCGAAGCCTTCGCCGATCTCCGGCTTGCGGAAATGCTGCGCCGCGCTGACAGCAGCCAGAGATTGATAGACATCGGCGGTCGCAATCACCTCCGCCAGCTTCTGCAATCTGGAGATATGCTGGGAAATCCGGTCGCGAAGCTCCGTGAACAGCTCATACTCCAGATCAATCATTTTATCCTGCGCTTCCAGAATGAGCGCTTCTTTCTCTTTCAACTCCGGCGTGACGTAACGTTCCGCATTCGCCAGTGTTTGTTTGCGTTCATAACGGCCTTCTTGCAGCGCCGACATGTTCGCTTTGGTCACCTCGATAAAGTAACCGAATACTTTGTTGTAGCCGATCTTGAGCGATTTAATGCCCGTCGCTTCGCGCTCCTGGCGCTCCAGCTCCGCAATCCACTGCTTCCCGTTGGTACTCGCCTCACGCAGTTGATCCAGGTAAGGCTGATAGCCTTCACGGATCATTCCTCCATCCCGAATGGATACCGGAGGCTCATCAACAATCGCGTTAGAAATCCATGCCATCACGTCGTCGCAGACATCCATGTTCTCAACAAGCTTACGCAGGGTCGCAGAACCGGATTGTGCACAAACTTCCTGCAGTAAGGGCACCTGCTGCAAGGAATGCTTCAAAGCGACCATGTCGCGGGCATTCGCATTTCCATAGGAAATACGCGCTACGAGACGTTCCAAATCGTAAACTTCCTTCAATGCTTGCTTCACGTCATCACGTACGATGAGCTGATTGTAAAGCAAGTCAACAGCTTCCAGACGCTCTTCAATGCGTGAAACGCTCATTAACGGCTTCTCGATCCAGCGGCGCAGCATCCGTGCGCCCATTGCCGTTACGGTCTTATCGAGCAGCCAAAGCAAGGAGCCCTTTTTCGCGCGTTCGCGGACTGTCTCTACGAGTTCAAGATTTCTTCGTGTGAAAGGATCCATCGTCATGAATTGATCAGGTTCATAGACCCTGATATGTTTCACGTGAGTAAGTGCGCGTTTCTGCGTTTCTTTCAAATAAGCGAGCAGTAAAGCCACGCCGTTACGATTAAGTGACGATAAACCAGAAAGCGCGGAATCTTCAGCAAAATGCTCGTCCAACAGCTTCTCGTCCGACTGCGTCCACTCGGTTAATACCGTGCTCCGTCCCCACGTGACACCGGACTCGCGAATTGTCGCTAATAAGGCTGCATCTGTGATAATCTCGGAAGGGTTGTACACATTAAGCTCATCTACAACGAGCTCCCAGGAAGGAGCCAATTTCGTCGTATACAACTCTCCTGTTGAAATATCGCATGCCGTAAAGGCATATCCTGCTTCGCTGCTTACCAGAGAAACAATGTAATTGTTGCTGGATTCACCTAACAACTTGCTGTCCATGACCGTACCCGGTGTCACAATCCTCACAATTTCGCGACGGACAACGCCTTTGGCTTCAGCAGGATCTTCGACTTGTTCGCAGATCGCAACTTTATAGCCTTTCTCGATCAAACGAGACATATAATTCTCAGCCGAGTGATGAGGCACGCCGCACATCGGAATTTTCTCGTCTGCGCCGCCTTCTCTTCCGGTTAAGGTGATTTCCAACTCACGGGAAGCGTTGATGGCATCTTCAAAAAACATTTCATAAAAATCCCCCAGACGAAAAAACAAAAATGCATCCGGGACCTGCGCCTTCACGGCCAAGTATTGCTGAATCATCGGCGTATATTGGGCCACCTTGCGTTCCTCCAACCAATCACTTTATTCACTAACAACCACTATGAAACTACTATTTTTTCTTTTCATAGACAGGCAAAATATTAAAAAGCAGTAACCGCTAAAGGCCCCAATCGCCCGAATACAGCCTGCCGGTTGGACAGGCACATCCGGATCTACGAGCCTCTAGCGTTAGCCAATCTTCCATCTTTGTATAGATAATCTATTATAACATGATTCCTTCTTCAATTGCTTCTTTACGGTTGTACGGAGCAATTTTCCAAGCTTTACGAATGTCTTCTCTCTCATCCCAAGGTTTCATGGATAAAATCCGCTTGCGAAAGCGGTCGAGAACAGCAGCATGCACCTCATAGCCCTTCAAAAGTTCAAGATCCTGCCAAAGCCTGGCAACCACACTGTTAAGCCGCTGCTTATCACCGCTATAATAGGCTGCTTGGATGTCCAGATCCTGCAGCGGCTGCCTTGCAAGCAGCCAGTAATTATCCGCTATAAGCGCAGCAAGCGCGAAAACCCCGCGCGTAATCAAGGGCGACTGCATCCAGCTCGGCAGCGTGCGGTACTCGAAGCCCCCGTGCGACTTTTTGCGGAAGTCGCCGAGAAAGCCGTATCTGGGGCGACGCTGGCCCGTTGTGTCGCCTTCGATCAAAATCAAAGGCAGCGCGAGGTAGTTATCGAGCGCGCGCAGAATATGGGCATTCAGCCAGCAGCGGCTGAAGTGGATATGCCCGCCGAGGGGGTAGCCCCCCACCGGCATGCCGCCCGAGAGCCACGCCAGGCTCTCATCAGGGATGGACCGCGCGGCGAGCTGCATCGTAGACAGCAGGTTCCTCGCCAGCTCGCGCGGGTCTGCGCTGGGCTGCGGTCGCAGCTCCGCCAGCGGCAGGATCAGGCGCTGCCCGCTGAGCACGATGGCATCGCAGCCGACATCGCCTTTGCGCGTCAGGAAGCGGTCGGCGAAGACGACTTGGCCTTGCGGGCTCAGCAGCAGGAACTCGGGATCGGTTCCGAGCATGACCCGCTCCTTGCGCAGCATCTCCTTCGAAAGTGATTGTTCGTACCGGTCAATGGCCTGTGCGAACAGCTGCGCCAGCTTGCCATTGAGCTTAGGTACCGGATCTACATCCAAAACAACGGTATGCCCAGAGGCCAGAACCCCGATTGTAGCCAATCCATAATCCAGACCTAGCGCATAAATGGCTTTAACCGCCTCACGGCTTGCTCGGCGCACATGAAAGCTAGCTCGGTCCGGCAGGACTTCTATGTAGGCGGAGCTTGCATTTGCTTGCCGCTGATTAAACAGCGTTTTCTCAGACAACAGCAGCGTTTCTTTTTTCTCATAAACAATAAGCGTTTGTAGATGAAAGACAGCCACTTTATATTTGTGAGTAAACGTTGGCGGGGCATCCTTCATCAAACCGCGCTTCTTCAGAGACGCTAAGGTCTTCAACCCATGCATAGCCAACTGCTCATCGCGCTTAGCGCTTGCCTTTGCCCTCAGAATCGCTCGAATTGGCTGCAGCGCCTGTTTCTGTGGCCATTCATCATGGGCGGCTCCCCAGTGAATGATGATCCGTCCCTGCCAGTCATCCGGAAGTTTCGTACCGCTCGGAATTTGAATAAGATCAGCCAGCTCCAGCGCTTCTTTCTCCTGTGCGTGCAGTAAAAAGGATTCCATCGAGATTGCCCCTTCTCGTTAAGCCCAAATATGTCTATAAAACAAAAAAGAGGGCAAATGCCCTCTGCCGAACCTGCAACGCCAGCATACACTGGCGTATAGGGTTCATTAATCCAGATCATCCTCAAGAAGTTCGGCATCGAGATCCTCGAAATCTCCATCGCCGCTATCATCGAAGTCCACATGTTTGTCGTCGAAATCTCCCGGACCATACGGGCTCACAATGACAAACACTTTCGTTTCGGCGATGAGCTCGACTTGGAACTCGCGCTCAACCCGAATCACTACGCTGTCGCCGCTTGTAGCGATACTGGCTTCCACACAGTTTGGCTCTTGCGTTGCGACAGCGGATACTTCAGCTGTCGTTGGCTTATGTTTTTTGTCCAGATAGCTTAGTCCGACGACTTCTACATAAGAAACGGTTTCTTTTGCTACGTCTGTTTTCGTGTTGCGATCGTAAGAATACCAGATGTTGATATCATAAGTACCAACTACCTCTACGCCCTCTCCAGATTGGATCGCCTCGAATTGGTTATTAATAATCCAAGCGCCCAATATACTGGTCGGAGAAAAGGGCGGAGTCACGGTATGACTTACATGTGAAAATTTGCGACCTTTACCGCAGACAGCTTTAGTAATGATCTCTCTGCTTTGCAAATCTTTATCTAATGACATCCTTTCAACCTCCTCCATACAATCATTCATTACAAGTGTATGCAGGACAGTAGTCTAGAGTGACAATTATTTTATATTATTTTTGCTGTTTAAAAATAGGAATATCTGTTAGAGTCAACCCGCCCCCGCGCGGTTTTTTTTTTGCTTTTTGGCAATCGATAAATAGATCTTCAGCTCTCTGTTTAGCAGTAAAATCGCGGATCGGACCTCGAATTCCTCACGGCTTTCCGGCAGACTCATCTGTTTATAACGGGCATCCAGCTCTTGCAATTCTTTCTCCGCTTCGCCTGTATAATAGTCTTCCTTCACAGATTGGCTAATATCTTCAAGAATCTTTGCAAGTAGTTCTCCTTGCGGTAAAGCCTGATACACCTGCGCGACCAGAACGAGCATCCGATTCACCGACTCCAGCTGCTCACCCCTCATATAGAAATAAACCCGCCAGTAGGGTTCTCCCCCAAAAATAAGCGTATTATCTAACGAGCGCTTGGCTAGCGCGGCACCTAGATCAATTTGTTCACTGACCTCCAAAAGCTCCTTCCCATCCCAAACGATGGAATTATCCCGCAAATGCTTGGCCATATTCATAAAAATAATCGAAAATAAGTCCTCTACTCTTCTTTTCTGCGCCGCCATCGCTTTATCCGCCTTCGGCATATAAGCAATATTGATGAGTGTAGCAACGCCTAATCCGATAAGCAGTAAAATCATTTCGTTCCATACGGCTGCCCAGCCATCATCTTCGTACGCATAAAGATGAAGCAAAACAACGGCTCCGGTCACGGCTCCCTCTGAAATCCTCATGCGATGCAAGACCGGGAATACCAACAGAATGAATAAAACGACGACCCAAATATGAAAACCCAAGAACCTGAATAACAAGCTGCCCATCAATAGTGCGAGCATAGAGGAAGCTATGCGATGCAATGAGCTTTCTATTCCTTTTTTCTTCGTTACTTCTATTCCGAGAATAGCTAGCAGCCCTGCGGCAGCCGGCGTTTTGATCCCGAATAGATGAGCAAGATACATCGCTATACCCACCGCAATGGCCGTTTTGAGCACGCGAAAGCCCATAGCGTTTCACCTCTTTACTGGTTGTACTATGGGCTCCATTATTTCATTTTGATTACAAAGTGGCAAGTATTACCGATGTTTTGTCAATCTTTTTTCTAAATTGGATACGATCTGATACATGAAAGTCGCTACAATCGCAATAACGAACAACGTCGAGATCACCAATGTAAAATTAAACACCTGAAAGCCGTATATGATTAAATACCCGAGACCCATTTGGGAGACTAGAAACTCCCCTACAATGACACCGATCCACGCTAAGCCTACATTTACTTTCAAAGTCGAGACAATCGCAGGAAACGATGCGGGTAAAATAACTTTTTGGAATACTTTTCTCTTCGTACCCCCGAATAAGGACACTACTTTCACGTAATTCTGATCAACCTCTTTAAAGCTGCCATAAACCACAAGTGTAGTGATAATGACAGTAATCGAAAGAGTAGTGGCTATGATCGAAAGCAATCCTGGACCCAATCCAACGATAAAAAGAGGCCCTAATGCAACCTTCGGCATACTGTTTAAAACGACGATATAGGGGTCAAGCACCCTGGAAAGAAACGGAGACCACCAAATGATGACAGCCAATGCGGTGCCGAATAATGTGCCCAGCACAAAACCTATGATTGTCTCCACAACCGTGACACCCACATGAGGAAGCAGGCTCCCGTCCAACAGTTTATCCCAGAGCAGTTTAAATACTTTCGTTGGGTAGCTGAACAGGAGCACATCAATCCATTTTAACCGGGCCGCTACTTCCCACAGAGCAAAAAACACAAGTAAAATGATCAGTTGAACAAGTCTTACCTGCTTTGTTTCCCTCTTTTTTGCTTGAGCAAACCGCTCGTGAACCTGTTTGGTAAGTGAATCTTCTCTTGCTATATGTTTAGCCGAGTGGCGTTGATTCTCTATCATGCGTCATGCCCTCCAAACTCCTGCCAAATCAATCGAAAGAGTGCATGGAACCCTGGCAATTCTCTTGCTTCAAAAGGCACTGATGTGCGAATATCGTCTGGAATATGAAATTCTTGCCGTATCCGCCCAGGGTTAGGATCCAGGACAATAATACGGTCGCTCATCGCAATGGCCTCAGAAATGTCATGCGTTACAAGGAGAGCAGTTTTCTTCTTGGCTTGCAGCGTTTCCACCACCAAATCTTCCAGCTGAAGCTTCGTCTGGTAGTCGAGTGCAGAAAACGGTTCATCCAGCAGCAGCAGCTCGGGCTCGGTAGCGAGTGTGCGGACCAATGCGACACGCTGGCGCATTCCCCCGGAAAGCTGCGAAGGATAATAATCCTTGAAGCTGTACAGCCCCATTTCTTCCAGCAAGTGAAGCACGCTTTGCTTCTTCTCTTTTGTCAACATACCTGCAATCTCTAAGCCCATGCAGGCATTATCTTCAATCGTCCGCCAAGGGAACAGATAGTCCTGCTGCAGCATGTAACCAACCCTTGTCGATGGACCGTTCACCGCGTTCCCAGCGACCGTCACGGCGCCTACAGTTGGCCGAATAAGGCCGGCAATGATCGACAAGAGAGTCGTCTTCCCGCAGCCGCTTGGTCCGATGAGACTCACAAATTCGCCGCGCGCTATCGCAAAATCGATCCCTTGCACAGCAAGTGTCGCCCTCTCTTCGGTCACATAAACTTGAGTTACATTTTGAACCGTCACAGCTGAATCCATGTTCGTACTCCCCTCTCGCCCTTCATTGCCTTCCCACTTGCTTCTTAAGGTTTTACGGTCGATTTGGCTTTCTCTGCGAATGTGTTGTTCACTAGCGTTTTCCAAGCCACTTTTTCTTTCAGTTCTCCTGCTGAAGTCATGACATCGAGCAAATTGTTCCATTCCTGCTCATCGACGATGCCGTCCGTAGCAAATGAACCTTGATCTTTGTAACGTTTAACGACACTTTTTACAATTTCAACATCGATGTCTTTAAAATAAGGCAAAACGGCATTCGTGATTTCATCTACACTTTTCGCCGCAACCCATAGCTGTGCGCGTTGGATTGCATTGGTGAACTTTTGAACCGTGCCCGGATTTTGCTTGATGAAACTTTGTTTGGTCATGAATACCGTGTAGGGCAGGTGACCGCTCTCGACGCCAAAGGAAGCCAGCACGAATCCTTTTCCTTCTTTCTCCACAATCGATGCCTGCGGTTCAAATAACTGCACATATTCCCCGGTTCCCGATGAATAAGCTGAAGCGATGTTCGCAAAATCGATGTTTTGAATCAGCTGAAGATCTTTCTGAGGATCGATGTTGTGTTTCTTGAGCGTGAACTCCCCTGCCATCTGTGGCATTCCGCCTTTTCTTTGCCCGAGGAATACAGAACCTTTGAGTGAATTCCAATCAAACTGATCTACTTTCTTGCGAGCCACGAGGAAAGTCCCGTCCGTTTGCGTTAATTGAGCAAAATTAATAACGGGATCATCTGAACCTTGCTGTGACACATAAATGGACGTTTCCGAGCCAACCAGCGCCACATCGATGGCATTAGAGAGCAAGGCCGTCATGGTTTTGTCACCGCCAGGTGTTGTTGTAAGCTCTACATCAAGGCCCTCATCCTTGAAAAAGCCCTGTGACAGCGCCACATACTGTGGTGCATAAAATAAAGATCGCGTTACCTCACCAATGCGAACCTTGGTTGTTTCCGTGCTTTTCGTTCCGCAGGCCGAAACGATGCTGCTGAGCAGCAAGACCACGGTTAAAGCAGCTCCCCATTTTTTCCGAATCTTCATACGACGTCCCTCCGATAAAAGTAGTAATCTATCCTATGCAGGAGCCCAGAAGACGGTTAATGGCAACTTTTGGCTAAATTGTTTGTTGCAGCACAAAAAAACAGCACCCCAAGACAGTAGTCACTGCCGAAGGATGCTGCTCTTATGGTTTTAAATGCCGTATACCGACTTATACTTTTCCTCCAAATACTGAACCAAGTACTCTGGATTCAACTCTTCGCCCGTTACTTGGCGAATAATTTCGTTTGGCGTCAGCAGTTTTCCGTGCTTATATACTTTTTCTGTGAGCCATTCCTTAATCGGCGCCAGATTGCCTTCGGCGATCAGGCTTTCGAATGCCGGCAGCTCTTTACGCAAGGTTTGCGTAAATTGTGCAGCATACATGTTGCCGAGCGCGTAAGATGGGAAGTACCCGAACGCTCCGCCTGACCAATGCACGTCTTGCAGCACGCCTTCGCCATCATTTGCCGGGGTTACGCCCAAATACTCTTCATATTTGGCATTCCATGCCGCAGGTAGATCCGCTACCGAGATGGTTCCGTTAAACAGCCCTTTTTCCAGCTCATAACGAATCATAATATGTAAGTTGTACGTCAGTTCATCCGCTTCAATACGGATCAGCGATGGTTCAATGTGGTTAATCGCCTTATAAAAAGTATCGACATCCACTTGATCGATCTGCGGAGAGAACGTCGTTTGCAGTTCACCATAGTATCTGTCCCAGAACGCTTTGCTGCGGCCAATCACATTTTCCCAGAAACGGGACTGTGACTCGTGAATGCCCATGGATGTTCCGGTGCACAAGTTAGTGCCTACCAAATCGTCGGAAATGTTCTGCTCATACAGCGCATGTCCGCCTTCATGAATCGTTCCGAATAATGCGGAGGTAATATCATTAGGCAAATAGCGCGTTGTAATCCGCACATCTCCTGGATTCAGCGCCGTCGCGAACGGATGCACGGTCTCGTCCAACCGGCCAGCTTCGAAATCGTACTGCATTTGCTTCAAAATCGATAGCGAAAATTGTTTCTGTTTGCTGATCTCAAATTGTTGATCCAGGAAAGAACGATCCGGCTGATTCGGCGACGCCTGGATACGCTGCAGCAAGGGAACCGCTTTTTCGCGTAGAGCTCCGAAGACTTCATCCAGCTTCTCAACCGTCATACCAGGTTCGTACATATCGAGGAGCGTGTTATATTTATGACCTTCATATCCCCATAGTTCAATAAACTCTTGGGTTGTTGCCACAATTTTCTCCAAATACGGCTGGAAGGAATCCCAATCCGAATTGTGTTTGGCATCTTCCCAAGCAGATTCGGCTTGAGACGTCAGCACGACATAGGCTTGATACTTCTCAGCAGGTATCTTTTTGGAGCGATCATATTCTTTTTTGCACTCTTCAACCATTTTTCTCGAAATGGCATCAAGCTGTTCAAGCTCAGCAGGCTGCGTGAAAAAAGCAACGTATTCGCCCATTTCATCGGACGTGGACATGCGGAAAACTTCGGTGGAGAGCTCTCCGACTACTTCAGAGCGTGTTCCAATCCCTTTTTTCGGGGCGCCAGTCCGCATATCCCAATAAATTAGGGCGATGGCCTCCTCGTATTGCTTCATTTTACGAACATAGGCTTTGAACGATTCTAGCTTGGCTGTGGCAGTTTGCACACTCATGCTTCAAATCTCCTCCCATCAATTTCTATTTTCATCATACTTCGTCCTTTCCACAGAATCAAATTTATTGATCTTGTGGTAAAATGATGACTAGCCATTATTTTTAATGCTAGTTAGAGTCATTGTCAAACAACATAGTGAGGAGATAACATCCATGAAAATTACATTTACCGATTCAGCAATTGAGCGATTAACCCCATATATGGGCCAAGGTGACGCCCTGTTGAAGCTTGTTTTTGATACAGAAGGATGCGGTTGTTCCGTTAACGGCGTGCCGACGCTCTGGTTGGTTTCCGAAGAAACTCAACAGGATTTAACTGCCGAAACCAATGCTCTTAAGCTGATTTATAACAGCAAGGATGAAATTTTTTATGAATCGAATATGAAAATTGACTTTTCTGAAGGAAATAAATCCTATATACTGAAGAGTAATAATCAGATTTACAATGCCAGTATGAGCTTGGTCGACAAAAGATAAAGCTGCATGGGACGTATAAGCAGCACAATTACTTACCTGGAGGAGAAACCATGTCTTTGATTAGCGAAATTTTGAATTACAATGAACAATTTGTTGCAAAAGAGGAGTACAAAGAATTTCTGACTACGAAGTTTCCAGACAAAAAAATGGTTGTTCTAACATGTATGGATACGCGTTTAGTCGAATTATTGCCTAAGGCGATGAATTTGCACAACGGTGATGCCAAAATTATCAAAAATGCCGGAGCCATTGTCTCCCACCCATTTGGCAGTATTATGCGCAGTATCATTGTAGCTGTTTATGAGCTCGATGCAGATGAAGTATTCGTGATTGGCCATTACGACTGCGGGATGACGGGTCTGAACTCGGACAAGGTGATCGCAAGCGCCAAAAAACGCGGTATTTCCGATGATGTCATCTCAACGCTCGGCCATTCCGGTATCGATTTGTCAGGCTGGTTGACAGGTTTTGACCATGCCCGAGAAGGGATCGAGAAAAGCGTAAATATTATTCGCAATCATCCGCTGCTTCCCAAAAACTTACCGGTTCACGGGCTAATTATTGACCCGCAAACGGGAAGACTGGATTTAATCAAAGATGGCTATCAGGATGTTGAATAAGCACGATAACAAAACCTCACGGAAAACCGTGAGGTTTTTGTTTTCTATACCGACTCTTTAATAATCAATTTCTCTCTAGCATCGGTCCGCGGTCTCACGGCCGGTACTTGCTCCGGGTAACCCATATGCAGCAAGCCTACTATTTTCTCTCCTGGCTTAACGCCTACCGCCTCGCGGAAGTTAGGACTGTGAATAAATGGATTCGTTTTCCATACAACGCCAACCCCCACTTCCCAGGCAGCCAGTTGAAAGTTCTGAATCAGGCAGCAAACGCATGCGAAATCTTCTTCCCACTGTTTCTGCCTCGGATCTTCGTTCATGACGACAACGAGATGAGCCGGGATCTGCATGAAGTAGTCCAATTTCTGTGCTGCTAGCCTTTCCTTCTCCTCCGCCGTGTAGGTGCGGATCATGGCTTCAGCAAGCGGCTTACGCGCCTCGCCTTTGTATAAAACGAACCTCCAAGGCTCCCTTAGACCATGTGTTGGTGCCCATACCGCTACGTTCAGCAGCTCAGTTATGAGGTCCGTGTCGATGGGATCGCTTTTAAATGCGCGGACAGAACGTCTGTCTTTAATCAGTTCGCTGATTGCGCCTAATTTCTCATTTTGCATAATATTCATCGTGCGTGTGCCTCCAGTTTGGTTAGACTATTACTTCAGCATACAAATTACATCAACATACAAATATAAGTTCTATTCGACTACGCATTTCACGTAAACGATCATGATAATCATTCTCATTTTCGCAAATGGATATGTACCTGTCAATCTTTTCATGCCATTCTCTTCCTATTGATTGCAATTAAACTAACGTTTCTTCGAAGGGACATCCGGGTTTGGAAGCTGTTATTGGATCATGTTGGATAAAATCCAATGAGATGACTCTTCTGTTAACCAAACTTCGCTTTATATTGGACGAAATCCAATGAGCTCTATTAAAAGCTCTCAAAAAGCGACTACATTTATTCCTCCCCATGGATTTCGTCCAATGAGATGAGCTAAACGGTTGCCAAACTCATCCTTTTATTGGATTTCATCCAATGATAAGTAGTGCCCGGACTCCTAGCTCCCTTGCTGGTGCTGGGGAAAGGAAGCATTGGAGAAGCTAACTTCTCCTCCGTCGTTTAGCTTGTTAAGAGCACGGTTGGAGCGAATTTTTGAGGTGGTGAACCCCCAACACCGCTTACAACTTAGCGTTACTGAGACATTTGGCGGAGGGAGTACCTCATAGCTAGCGGTAAGTTGGTCTACGATACACCCTTGAGGAACTGCAGCCTGCTATTCTAACAAATTCAGCCTCGTTTCAATGTTCAAGCGGAACTACAGGGCCTTATTTGACCGCCTAATCCCGTTTTCTTTATGAAAACGGACAATTAGCGGCCCTCAGTTCCCCTCCACATGAAAAAGAGCCTATTTCGCAGAAATAGCGCCCTCTAGTTCCGCTTGCCGGGGAGACCGCTCAAGCAATAGCAGCAAATTTCGTGGAGTGCTCAACACAAATAAATAAGGGTAAGCCTAAGCTTACTCCTCAAGGATAAACGGCTTCGTCGTCCTTTTAGGACGGACTCGTTTGTCAAGGTAGATGCGAAGCAAAAGTATAAAACTTATACTTTCTTATCTACCAAAAAAAGTGCCCATCCCCAAGGGATGAGCACCTGCATGAACCTTACATAATCAACGTCTTCACCAAACGTTTTGCATCACCGTTCGGTGTAGTAACAACCTCGTAAAGGTTAATTTTAACATTCGTGTTTAGTTGTTCGGATTTAATTGAACCGAAATCGATAAACTGAATGCCGGACATAATTTTGTCCTGGCCTACGAAGCTCATGGTCTTGGTGCTTAACAGGCGGTCTTCGGAATCGACAACCTCGAAGACGAGGGATGAGAAGTTAGCGTCCGTGATGACCTGCTCTTGACGTTTCACATCCAAATCCAAGCGCAGACGGTATGCGTAAGATTGATCTTTACTATACGTTGCGCTGACCCTGTAATCGTTAATTGCAATACTAAACGGATACAAGGATACGGCACCGGTTGTTGGTACTGGTTGAACAGCTGTTTTGTAGGAGCCAATCGCTAAACGATTGGCATCATATAAGTTAAGTGCCAACTTATCTGCCGTTTCTGTACCAGGCACCATATAGGAGTAGTTCAACACATAACTGGTGTTCGGAGCGATCGTCTTCGCAACGGTAGATTGTCGAGCCCCCGAGTAAGTGTAGCCTTCAACGTTGGTCAGATCGGTTTGGAAATCCGGTAGATTTAATGATGTCGTACCTTTATTCGTCAGTTTATATTTGGCAACGATGGTTTTGAAGCCGAAGTCCGTATTCTCGCTCATTCCAAGCTCTACAAGCGATACATCAATATTCGAGTCAATGAGCGTATTCGACGTCAGCTTGAATGGTGTACCGAGTGTGTAATCTTCCGCAGCGGTATAAGAGGAGTCCTCTCCGCCTTGACCAGCTCCCGCCAGTGTCGTGATTGAAACCGGCAGCGACGCTGTTTTGCTATTACCGGAACTACCGGTATTGCCTGTATTCGTTGTATTTCCTGTATCGGAAGAACCTGTACCAGTACCCGTATCTGTACCCGTTCCCGTGTTCGTTTGCGTGCTGTTATTCGACGTACCTTGTTTCTCTGAAACGACCAGCTGCAAAGCATCTGTGCTCAGGCCTGCAGGCAAAATACCGGAGAAGCGGAAGGTCGTCGATTCATTTGGCGATAAGTAGGACGTCCGAACAGCATTATCTGAAGACGTAACCGCTACACTGCCGCGAAGTGCTTGAAAAGAAGCAGACAAGTTAGGAATCGTTACGATGCCATCACTTTTGTTCGTTAGGGTAACATTCGCTTGGAGATGCAGACCATCTGATTGTCTGCTAGCCGCTGCCCACGTTGTATTGATATGAAGCCCCTCTAAATCTGCGTCCGGGTATTGGGATGAGTCGCCGATCTTACCAATCACGAATGATTTCGCTACATTTAGTGACCCGAGCACCGTTGTTTTCACTTTGCCTTTTGGCGAGAAAAGCAGGGATAGCCCGTTCGCATCCAGGGATGCCGGAACTGCTGTTTGAATGGTTGTTTTAACAGGCTGCTGCGGCAGCAAGGTTTGACCTGATCCCGAGATAAACTGAGCAACGTAAGTCAATCCCTTGGCATCTTGCAAATTAAGTTCAAGCGCATCCGGCAGCTTTAGGGTCGTGTTGCTTAAATTTTCCAACGTCAAATCTGTATAAACCAACCAGGCACCGTCTTTGTAAACTCTGTAGCTATTGCCAAGCTGAGCGGTCACTAGCGCATCATCCGCGAAGGTAGTATCTACCTCCTGAAGGTTGATGACGGTTTGCTGCACCACGGTTTGCCCTGCTTCATCCATGGCAGCTTCTACGGATAAAGCCCCGATATCGTGCATCGTATTGTAGTTCCACTCGAAGATATCAACTTTCAGTTGACCAGGTGTCAAATTCGCTGGTATCTCGGAACTGAATTTGAAAGTCCCCGTCTCCCCCGCTTGCACACGGCCGTTTACTTTCTCACTCAGTTTAGCGGTATAAGATACTCCATTCGTATCCATCACTTTAACACCATAGTTGTTAAAATCCACGGGCGAAGCGCTGTTATTGTTCAGCCCCAGAGAGAAACGAAGGGAACCGTCGTCCGCTCCTGAGGACAAGGAAACCTTGTCTAATGTAAAGTAGACGGAGTCGCTCAGGAAGACGCCTTCCTTGCCAGCGAAAGCCGATGTGGCCAGAGGTAGTGTCAGGAAGCTTGCAGCCGTTAGCATAAGTGCTGAGCGGCTAAGCAAGCGTTTCATTTTAAGATGTTGCTTCACAGGTAGTCCTCCTCTTTCGTTCATCAATCAGATCGTAAGGCGTCAATCGGACGCAGTTTGGATGCTTTGTTAGCCGGATATAAACCGAAGATAACACCGACCAATACGGAAAATAAAAAGGCGTATAAACTAATATCAAAGGAAAGGCTAGTCGTTTGTTTCGGGCTGAAATAGGGCAGTGCGTAGGATAAACCGACCCCTAAACCAAGCCCGATAAGTCCGCCAAGTCCGCTGATGACGACGGCTTCGACAAGAAATTGGAGCAAAATATTGCGCCTTTTAGCACCAATGGATTTACGAATCCCGATTTCTCGCGTCCGTTCACTGACCGTCACCAACATAATGTTCATAATTCCGATACCGCCGACGAGCAAGGAAATAAGAGCAACAGCTACTAATTGATTCGTAAGTGTGTTCGTTGCTTCAGTCCGTGCCTTGAGCAGCTCATCCTGATTCGTTAGCACGAAGCCCGTATCGCTTTTGAATTTATAAGTTAAATATTGCTTCATCGTTTCTTGAGCTTTGTAAATATCTTCTTTGGTTGGTGCTTCGACGTAAGTCGTACGAATTTGCCCCAGCTTGAATACACGTCTTGCCGATTCCAGTGGCACAATGATAGAGCTATCTACCGAGGCTCCTCCAATATTAGAGCCTTTGGCTTCGAGGGTTCCGATAACACTGAATACAGCGCCATCGATATTGATCTCCTCTCCAACCGGATCCAAAGTGCCAAAAAATGTCTTGGCCACTTCGCTCCCCAAAATCGCTACATTGGAGCGAAACTCGAGATCCGTCGGCGATAAGTTACGACCCTTATCGACTTTCGCTTTAATAATGTCCAAGTATCGATCATTGGTTCCAAGTACGTTGTACTTTTCTTGCGTTCGGTCATATTTAATGTTGGAGCCATTTTTCGTCATTGTAGGCGCAATGGATTTGAACTCTTCAAAATTCTCGAAATTCATCAGTTCATTGTAATCCAATTGCGTCGCACGACCGTTTCCTGTCGCTGTAACAACGAGAAGGTTCGTCCCCATATTTTCATACTGCTTGGCGATTTGTTCCGAAGTTCCTTGCCCGATGGACACTAGCGTCACGACAGAGCTAACTCCGATAATAACTCCCAGCATCGTCAGAAAGGTACGCAGCGGACTTGAGACAATCGTCTGCAGCGACATCCTGAGCAGTTCATTTACCTTCATACGCTCACCTCTTGCTTTACATCGCTTTTGTCAGCGTTATTCCGGTAGTCATCAATGATGACGCCGTCACGAAGAGCAACGACGCGCTTGGCATTATCGGCAATATGATGATCATGAGTAATCAGAACAATGGTATTTCCCTGCGCATTCAGCTGCAAAATTAACTCCAGAACTTCTTCCCCCGTTCGGGAATCCAATGCTCCTGTCGGTTCATCCGCCAAGATCAGAGATGGCGAAATCGCAAGAGCTCGGGCGATCGCCACACGTTGTTGTTGACCACCGGATAACTCGCTGGGCTTATGATGGCCCCGCTCTCCCATGCCGAGCATTTTGAGCATTTCATGCGCCCGCTCCCGCCGTTCTTTTCTTGGAATTCCAGCATAAATCATCGGAAGCTCCACATTTTCCATTGCGGATAAACGGGGCAATAGGTTAAATTGTTGAAAAATAAAGCCGATCTTTTGATTACGAAGCGCTGCGAGCTCATTATCACTCATCCGTTCGGTTACGACACCGTCCAGGATATAGCTCCCCGACGTCGGAACGTCCAGGAGCCCAATGGTATTCATAAGCGTTGATTTACCGGATCCGCTGGGCCCGATGATGGCTACGAAGTCGCCTTCTTCAACAGTAAGCGAAATGCTGCGCAGGATAGGTAGATCTTCTGAACCGCGTTTATAGGTTTTGACAATATCTTTTAGTTCAATGATATTCATACCGCACTAACTCCTTTCCAGCAGTGTTATCTGTTACCGCCACCGCCGCCTCCACCACCGCCATTTGTCCGGGTAGCTCCGCCTGCACCGCCACCAGCACCGCCGCCAAATCCGCCAGCTCCACCTGCTCCGCCGTTTTGTTGGAACTGCTGTCTTAAGCGATTAATTTCGTCCTGGCTAAGGTTTTGTTGTCTTTTTACTGAAGTAGGAAGAACTACTTTATCCCCTTCACTCAGACCTTCCGTGATTTCAATTTGCGTTTTCGAACGAATACCGATTTTCACCTCATGATCAGGCTCTACGGTTCCATCCGCTTTTTTCAATGTGACAATGCGCTTGCCTTTTTGTAATTGCAATGCTTCAGGAGGTATGTAAATCGCATCTTTCTTGTCTTGAATCAAAATCTCACCTGTAGCCGTCATGCCGTATTTCAATACATTATCTTTGTTATCAGCAGCGAGTACGACATCATAAGCCGTTACACCGTTCGTTGTTGTACCAACAGAAGAAATTTGCGTTACTTCCGCCGGGAAAATGCGGCCAGGGTAAGCGTCGACCTTGATTTCAGCTTTCATCCCAAGCTTAACATTAGGCAAGTCTAATTCATCCACCTGTACCGGAAGCTGCATTTTGGCAATGCTCGCAACAGCTCCTAACTGCATACCGCTGGTTACCTTGGTTCCAACTTGTAGAAGACTAAGAATATCATTGCGTTTGTTAACAAAGTCCGTTGAGAATACACCATCAAATGGCGCTAAGATTTTAAGTCCATCCACCTTGTCTTGCGCTGAGTCCACTTTCAACTTCGCACGCTCTAGAGCAGACTGTTTCGTGAGAATATCATCGCCGATCGTATCATTTGAGAACGTTGCAAGTAAGTCACCTTGACGAACCATATTGCCTGTTTTTAAAGGCATCGTGGCCACATTGCCGGTTGTGCCTGCCAAGACAGTTGTGACTTTCACATATTGAAGCGCAGCTTTCGCTTGCGAATCAACCGAACGCCCGCCGATCGTCACACTGCCCAGTACGCTCGTACCTGCATCCATCGAGTTGTCATTGGGAACGGCAACATCAATATCGACTACTTTACCGCCTTTTCCATCCGATTTCGGGTCTTTAGAAATGCTTTGAATCTTACCTGTTTTCGTGATCATATAGCCATCTATCGTAATATCAACAGGATCGCCATTATGCAGCTGTGCAGCATCTTCTACAAAAAATGGCAGCGTCACTGTCAAGTTGTTTACATCGGAAATGGTTGCAATTTTAGTCGACTTGTTAATCGTAGCTCCTTCCTCCAGGTTCGTGGCATACGTAAGTTTCCCGCTAACAGGAGCCTTAACAGCCATTAAACCTTGTTGAGCTATCAAAGAATCCAAGTCCTTTTGCGTTTGCTCGTAAGTCAACTGTGCATCCTGCAAATCACTTTCCAAGCTTGTACTCGTCAATTCTAAAAGAACATCCCCGGCCTTCACCGCCAGGTTCCGTTTTAGATTAATGGATTTAATGTCCGAATCAACCGGGACAGAGATCGTTTGTGTATCTTTGGGCTCGAACTGGGCTGTACCCGAAACGGAAGAACGGATATTGCCTTTTTTAACCTCGTAAATAGCCTCCTTCACGTCCGCTGCTTTGCTTTTCTTACCTTTCGTCAAATAAACATAAGTGCCGCTTCCGCAGACAATTACCGCGATCAAAATTATAAACCACTTACTGCGATACCATTTCATGAAGTAACTTCCTCCTTAGAGTTTGGACATGAGTAATTCCATTAACTGCTGCTCTACGCTGATCCCCATGCTTCGAGGATCGAACTGGTTTTCTCCATGCTCACGGTCAATGAAGTCTGACTCTGCCTGTCGATCGGTCTTTCTTTTTTGCATAAAAGCTTTCACCCGCTTCTCCCGTTCCTCGGAAGAGAGCTCATCCCCCTGGTTGCCCGCAGCACGCTCAGCAAATCGCGCCTTTTCTTGCTTGGATTGTTCCTCTAGAAAAGCAATTTGATCTGCCGTCAAGCCGCCAAGAACAAGCTTGCGTTCGGATTCGTTCATGCTTCCTTCATCTATGCTTTTACGGACTAATGGAAGTATCGTCTCTGCTTGCTTAGCAGTAATGGACAAATTGGCATGCCGGTCCATAAGAAGCAGTTCTTGAGAGAACATGACCAGCTGCATCTCCTTCACATTCTGGACGTCTTCTGTGAGGTTTTCTTCGGGGAGAGCTTGCTCGGTTATTGGGGGCGATGCGATCACAGCCTGCGTTGAGGAAAGATCCGGCAAATGAGTCTGACAACCACCCAATAGGAAGGAAAAAAGCGTCAAACCCATAGCTGCTTTCCAAGTGTACTTCATCAAACATACACCTCCAAGACAAAAAAATCCTGTCCAATAGGATCAGGATACATTTCAAACATGAAATAAGTTTGTTTAAGTTGTAAAAAAATTGTGAAACTCTACGAAATTCGCGGAAATGTTACACGAAATTCGGTTCCTTCCCCTACTCGGCTGCGTACTTGGATCGTGCCATGCATCCCTGTGACTAAATGCTTCACAATCGTAAGTCCAAGCCCCGTGCCCGTTGGTACGTCTGATCTTGATGTTCTTGCTTCATCCGCTTTATAGAAACGATCCCAAATGCGTGCTAACTCGGCATCCGTCATCCCGGTTCCCGTATCACGAATGAACAGATGGACTTCATGCTCCGCCTCTTCCAAGGCAACGGTTAACGTCCCGCCTTTTGGCGTGAATTTTAAAGAATTATAAATTAAATTATGGACGATCTGAGCAAATCGGTCAGGGTCTAGCGGAACTTGCGCAGGCTCCTTATCCGGGTTAGGCAAAATAAGATGCAATGATATTTCATTGACAGCAATCGGCGCTTTCAATAATTCCAATGATTCTTCAAGTGCTTCTGTCATGACAACCGGTCTAAGTCGAAACACATCGACACCATTTTGAATCTGAGCAAGGTCTAATAAGTCCGTCACGAGACGCTGCAGCCGTTGAACCTCTTGATCACAGATGCGCAGGTAATGCGAGTATTTCTCTTCAGGGATGATCTTATCGTTCATCGCCACGATGAAACCACGCAGTGTCGTAAGCGGTGAACGCAGCTCATGGGATACATTCGTCAGAAACTCCTGCCGAGTACCTTCCCATTCTTCCAATTGCTCCACCATGAAGTTGAAGCTTGCAGCAAGCTGCCCGACCTCATCGTGTGAAGTAACTGGAACACGTGTCGTAAAATCGCCATGTGCCAATTCGAGTGCCGCACGGTTCATCTGCTGAAGTGGGCCGGCAAGTTTTCGTGAAATAATGTAGAGAATGAACCCTACAGCCAGCAGAGAAAACAAAAGCGGAACCAAAATATTAACCCTTACAGCGGAAATAGCTTCACTAATGTCCTCAGCCGGAAAATGCAAAATGAAGACCATGGGCTGCTCATTTAATTGATAGGGGGCGTGATACGTAAAGACATTAATCGTTCTTCCCTGCGGCGTCGTTACAGTGACCATCCCGTAACCGCTGTGGCCATGCAATCCGTCGATAAACTGAGCATCCATCTGCTTAGGGATCGTTCGACCTTCACTGTCGGAGGAGCCGTTCAGAATATTCCCTTTATCGTCAACGAGCCATACCTGCCCATTAATGCTTCTCGCTAGAATGCGTACGGTGTACTTCAGTTCCCTTGTGGAAATCGTGCCGTCTTGAACAGAGTTCATAAGACGGGTTACCTCGACAACCCGTTTCTCCAGCAGTTCAACTTTGTCCTTATAAAACAAATCCGTAAAATAATAGTTCCAGAACAAAAACAATCCCGCAAAGAAAAGCACACATGTCGCCAGGAACGACAAGAAGATTTTCAGATAAAGGCTGTTATATTTGCCCTTTAGCCAAAGCTTAAACATGCTGGACCACCTCAAACGAATACCCAATCCCCCAGAGCGTTTGAATGTTCCACGTATCGTGCTGTCCCAGCTTTTTACGCAAATTCTTTACATGAGCGTCAACCGTACGCGTGCCACCGGTAAAATCAAAATTCCACACATAGCCGAGCAGATCCTCGCGTGTGAAAACGCGGCTTGGATGGCTGGTCAGGAAATGCAGAAGTTCAATTTCCTTCGGTGTGAGATCAATTCGTTTCCCTCCTACGGTTACGCGATACTGATCCAAATCAATCACAATATTTCCGATTTCCAATAATTTACGTGACGACGAATTTTGCGAGGCTGACACTTCTGTCGGCACTTGAACCGTACGTCGCAGTACAGCCTTAATGCGGGCAATAAGCTCATTAGGATCAAATGGCTTGACTAAGTAATCGTCAACACCTAAGTTAAATCCTCGTAATTTATCAATGGATTCGCCTTTGGCCGTTAGAAAAATAATCGGCGTCTGATGAAACGGAGCATCCATTTTACGAATCATCTCGCATAGCTCATAACCAGAAATATCCGGGAGCATAATGTCGAGTAGAACTAAGCTCGGTCTCTCTTCTACAATTGTACGAAGAACCTCCTGTCCTCGCGGCAGCAGAATCGGTTCATAATTGGAATGCTCCAAATACAATCTAACCACTTCGGCAATATTCGGCTCATCATCTACGACAAGTACTTTACCTTCCGAGTTCACTTGGCGCCACCCTTTTCCTTACGAATTTGCTGTTGTCTTGCTCTTTCTTCAATGACGTCTGACCGGTCTCTTCGCGTATGTTTTTGAATGAGTTCGATATCGGCCATTCGGCTTGGTGCATGCCACATCAACCCTCTTCGCTCGCATTCAGCCTCGCATAACGCTACTAACTCCAAATCAGCGATCGGTAAATTAATATCTTGATACAAATAACCATCCCGCTCGATTTGAGCCCAAGTTTGTCCAATTAACTGGCCAAGCTTCACAGGATCAAGCCCCAAAGAAGCCGCATGCTCAGCCTGTGCATTACGCTCTGCGCTTTGCAGCATTTTTACGGCACCTGCACGATTCCCGCGCCTGATATGATACATACCAACCGCTATTTGTATCAACGCGACATACGTTCTGCAGCGTTCGTCCTCTGGATGCTCTTTCCAAAATTCTTCCATGACCTCATGACACTCAAAATAATCTCGCTCTGCATGAAAATGCAGTAAATATTCGATATAAGCTTCCGGATACTGCTTCATAAATCGTTCCTCCACCTTGTTCTGATCACGATAATGACTATGTATACCTCATGTTACTCGAAAGTTGTTCCATCGTCCAACATCACCTTTCGATTCATAAGTGTTTCTAGCTATTTCCAACGCAACCAATCTATCATTCGGTACGTCTTATTAAGTAGATTAAGAGAAAGAGGCGTGATCTATGAAAGTTGGAAAATGGCTGCTGACGAGTACCCTTTTGTTATCAATAACGATACCGCAGGCTGTACAAGCAGCAGGAGCAACAAGCGGAACTACCGATAAAACAACGAAATACCGCGTTTATCAGTATAATCAAGTGCTCATGGAATTTGCTACATATAAACAAGCGGAAACTTTTGCCAAAGGTTTTTCCAATAGTTATGTGGAAGAGATTGGCACACGCAAGTGGTTGTGGAACAATTTTCCTCGCTATCAAGTTTATCAATTGGACGCTACACTCCCAGAATGGCAATTCCCTACACTAGATGCAGCTATTGCTGAAGCGAAAAAATGGTCCAATGCCAGTGTTCGTGATCTAACATCCACGGGCTGGGTGTGGGACAACTACCCTCATTATCAAGTATATCAAAATGAAGTTACCTTAGACGCTTGGAGATTTCAAACGCTGAATGATGCTATCGCCGAAGCAAAGAAATGGGGCAGTGCCCATATCATTGACTTAAACAGTCGGGCTTGGGTCTGGGACAACATTTCTAATGAGGATAAAACATCGCTGCGTGCCGGAGATCCTATATATAAGGTCTATCAAGGTACTTTTTCAGCCGATAACTGGGAATTTGCTTCCTTGGAGGATGCGATAAAAGAAGCATTGAACTGGGGCAACTCGACCGTCGTAAATAAAAACACGAAAAAAACCGTATACAGCAATCTTAAATCCTATAAAGTATACCAAAATGATACCTTTCTTCAGGACTTCACTTCATTAGATGCAGCCATTGACTATGCAAAATTATGGGGGCACGCCACCATATTCATGGATGGCCACAAAATTTGGAACAATTTTGCCGCTTATCAAGTGTTCCAGAACGCCTCTCTGATCGGTGAATATACTAACCTTCCTGATGCGCTGAACTATAGCGTGCAGTACAACAACAGCTCCATTCAAACGCTTGAACATCGAATACTTTGGGATAATTTCAAGAAATTACAAGTGTGGGGATGGAACGGCCAATCCGGCGGCGATGCGATAAAAGCACAAATCTCGAACACGGTTGGACTGGATGTTGATTCACCAAGCTATTTCGAGCTACAGGACGCTGCTGGTAATCTCAAAGACAGCTCGAATCCCGATACTGTAAAATGGCTGCAAAGCAGCGGTTATACCGTATACCCTCTCGTCAGCAATCAATTCAATGCCAGCTTAACGACGCAATTCCTTGCCGATAGTAAGGCCCAAGATAAATTCATTAAAGCTCTGGTTGATCGTTCCGTGCAGCTTGGTGTTCCTGGCATCAACGTCGACTTCGAAAGTCTTGCAGGCTCGGATCGCAATGCATTCACTGCTTTTATTACCAAATTAACAACTTACGCGCATTCAAACGGCTTGGCTATTTCCATCGATTTACCGCGCGGCAGTGTCAAATGGAATCATCTTTCCGCTTTTGACCATGAGAAGCTCGGCGGCATTGTGGATTACGTCGTTATCATGGCCTATGACCAATTTTATAAGGGGAGTACCTCCGCCGGTTCCGTTGCCGGTCTTCCCTGGACAGACGGTGGGATTCAAGAATTTTTATCCTATGGCATCCCGCGGGACAAAATCATCCTAGGCATCCCTTATTATGTGCGGGAATGGAAATTGGACGCAGCCGGCGCCTTGCAAAGTAATCGGACTGTGCTGATGAAGGATATTCCAGCTTTGCTCGCTTCCAAAACGGTCAAACAGACGTGGGATGCAACTTACGGACAGTATCGCGTGGAATACCAAGAAGACGGCTTTACTTATGTATTCTGGTTAGAAGATGCCGCAACCGTTAAGGCTCGTTTGGATGTGGCGAAAAAGTACGACATCGCCGGTGTCGCAGCTTGGCGGCTTGGTTATGATTCGTCGGACTTGTGGACGATGATTTTGCAGAACAAGTAATGCGTGTAAAGCAGAAAAGCACTGTCAGGATGTTCCTGACAGTGCTTTTACGTTTACTATTGTTCCACGGTGCATCTACGGTCAACACCATTTTTGGGTAAGACACCAACTATTTTGCGAAAATACCGGCTAGACTCACTTTGAGGGAACTGGAGTCCGCTATTCGGAGGAAAATGTAGTTTTTCCCTAGTTTAGCGGAACTACAGGGCTTTATTTTGTCCTCCGCAGCACGTTTTCGGGTGAAATCGGCAAAATAGTGGAACGTAGTTCCCCAACAAGTAGAAAATACGCCTTTTCAGGAAAATAGCTGACTGTAGTTCCTTTGTGTATCGCTCCTTGCTCAGGTTCACAGTAGATTCCATTCGTTAAATATTGTTGCCGTTCCACAATCCGAGCAATACTTAGCGTCTGGCTTATTCACCTTCGAACATCCTTTGTGGAGCAACGTTTTTTCCCGTGTACAACGGTTCTTGAGTGGAGCTCCGCATTTGATACAATATCTTTCCTCTTTGTCCGCAACATACTTGCACCTGACACATTGCTGAAATTCCTTTTCAGCCATAACTTCACCTTCTTGAAGTAGGGTCTCCACTTCAAGTATATGAGGTCATTCATATGAATGGTGAATGCGAACCTTTATACTTTTTTCCATTTTCGTGTCTGACCATGTATAAAAACGTGCCTTTTTACCCCACCCTATGAGGTAAAGGAGGTGAATAACCAATGGCAAAAGATGTGCTTTGCGAAGTTAATTCTTGCAAAAACTGGGCAAATGGCAATAAATGCAACGCGTCCTCAATTTATGTCGTGAGCCACCACGGCAGCAATCAGGCGCGCAATTCCGAAGAAACAGACTGCAAAACGTTTGAACCTAAAGTTTAGTTTTGGAACTACTCAACTTAGACATGAAGATTGTGGAGGCCCTTTCGGGCCTCTTTTTTCTTTCTATTGCTATTGTAACCAATAATGATAATTATTATCATTGAATAGTGAAAAGATTTTCGAGGTCTTCGAGATCCTGTGTCGGCGCTTGGCAGACAAAGTTGTGACATACGTAGGCTGTCGCGCGTCCTCCGAGGGGCAGCTTGTCCTGCACAAGCGGAATCAGCTTGCGCACTTCTTCTCCCGCTGCCCCTGGCGGGTGAAGAATCAGCAGCGCATTCGGCAGGAACTGCCGCTGTACAGCGCGCAGCATGTGCTGCGTCTCTGGCTTCGCCGGGTCGCCGGCGATGACAATTTCGCTGGCTTCGCTGTAAGCGAAATCGAGCGCGGACAGCATGAGCGAATGGCCCGGCGGGTAAGACGCGACAGCTCCGGCAAAAGCCAGGAGCTGCTCATCCGCAGCCTGCGACAGCTTCGCGTCGTAGGTCAGCTTGGCCAGCCGCTGCATGTTCAGCGCGGCTGCGGCGTTACCCGACGGCATTGCGCCGTCGTAGATCTCTTTGGGGCGGGTGAGCAGCTGCTCGGCATCGCTGCCGTAGAAGAAGAGCCCGCCCTTCTCTTCGTCTCCGAAGAGACGAAGCATCTCTGCGTTCAGCTGGACCGCTTCACGGAGATAGCGCAGCTCGAACGTGGTCTCGTACAGCTCGATCAGTCCCCAAACGAGGAACGCGTAGTCGTCCACGTAGCCTGGAAAAGCGGCCTCGCCGTCGCGGTAGCGGGCGAGCAAGCGCCCATCTTCGCGGCGCAGCTCACGAAGCAGGAAGTCCGCGGCTTTCGTAGCCGCCTCCGCGAAAGCCGGTTGGTCCAAGGCACGGGCCGCCTTGGACAGCGCAGCGATCATCAGACCGTTCCACGCGGTCAGAATCTTGTCGTCTTTGCCCGGATGGATGCGCTTCTCGCGATGCTCGAACAGCTTGGTACGGGCTTCCTCCATCCGCTGCTTCAGCTGATCCAGAGGGATCTGCTTCCGCTTCGCAAAAGAAGCTAGCGTCGTCTGAATCAGATTCGGGATGTTATGCCCTTCGAAATTACCCGACTCCGTAATATCAAACAACTCAGAGAAGAGGTCTCCCTCCTCTATGCCTAGCACAAGTTCTACCTCGTCGGGTGTCCAAACGTAGAACTTGCCCTCTTCGCCTTCGGAATCTGCATCCTCCGCCGAATAGAAAGCGCCTCCAACGTCGGTCATGTCTCGTAGTACATAGGTAATGATCTGCTCCGCTACCTCAGCGTACTTGGCTTTGCCAGTAACTTGATAAGCTTCTACATAGGTCATAAGCAAAAGCGCATTATCATACAGCATCTTCTCAAAGTGCGGGACCAGCCATTGGGAATCAACCGAATACCTGGAAAAACCATATCCAATGTGATCGTACATACCACCGCGATGCATGGCATCCAGCGTCTTTTCCACCATTTCAAGGGCGCGTCCGTTCCCTGTTTTCTTATGATACCTGAGCAGAAAAGACAAATTGTGCGAGGTTGGAAATTTTGGCGCACTTCCAAATCCCCCAAACTCAGGGTCGAACGAGCTCTCATATAAACGGAACGCTTCGTGAAGCGTCTCTTCCGTTAATTCACCGCCAGATTGATGTTCCAGCAACCGAGCTGTTGTCTCTTGAATGATCTGTTCCCCAACTTCGCGAACGCGCTCAGCGTCTTCCCGCCACTTCCCTGCAAGTTGCGCTAGCACTTCCACCATCCCGGCGCGATTGTACTTTCGGCTGCGTGGGAAATACGTACCTGCGAAGAAAGGTTTCTTCTCCGGTGTCAGGAACACCGTGAGCGGCCACCCGCCTTGTCCCGTCATCGCTTGGCACACCGCCATGTAAATGTGATCGATGTCTGGGCGTTCTTCACGGTCTACTTTAATTGAGATGAAATCTTTATTTAGCATGTCGGCAATGGTCTGGTCTTCGAAGGATTCGTGAGCCATGACGTGGCACCAGTGGCAAGTTGAATACCCAATAGATAGGAAAATTGGCTTATTCTCTTGCTTCGCTTTCTCAAACGCTTCTTCGGACCAAGGGAACCAGTCGACCGGGTTGTAGGCGTGCTGTAGCAAATAGGGGGATTTTTCGTTAATAAGAGCGTTTGATTTTCGTTCAGACATTATATACTCCCTTTCTATATTTAAATAAAACTTTTTTTTAAGTTACAAGTTCAACTATACAAGTTGTATTGTTCTTCTTAAACGTTTAACAAGCATGTCAATAAATAAACCTAACAAAAACCAAGTAATACAAAATATAAAATATGTTAAAAAAGTAACTTGTAACAGTATACTGCTCGAAGCTCCCCATTTATTATTTTCAAAATCAAACATCCAATGTCTCATTGGTTCAACATCTGCAAGAATATTAATTGGTGGAATTGATCTAATAAAAATATTTGCTAAACCACTCCCCATATAATCACTTAAACAAATAATGATACTTACCGTAGAAATCCAGAAGGAAAATCTTCTTCTTAATAATGACAACTGCATCACCATCCGTTTTTATAATCAAACTGTTGAGTGTCAAATGAATTCCGTTAAACTTCATCCGAATTATAAAAATGTCCCCCACCACCCGTGTTCTCATCTATCAGCTATTTTTTCTAAATCCCAAAGTAACTTATCATTATTAAAGTCTGCTTTATCTATATTGAGTTCTTTTATCAATAAATTAATCCATTTGCCCAACCATCATCTTTTTCACTAATTGCTGAAATCGATGCATTTTTAATATGAGGAATTAGTATTTTTGTATCTATATCTTTTAGGGTCGTAATAATTGGTCTTACACCTGGCCACGTTATGTCTTGAAACCACTCCATTAAATAAGGCAACGCCACTGCATTTGCTGGATAACCAATATTTTTCAATACAATCGCGGCATTGTCCCAACATGGTTTACTGCACAACTAACGTTTTATTAAATCAAACAAATGTTGCTTTATTTTTATAACGTGACATCAGTATAAATAAAACTACGCTTTTATTGAATCTCGATATATCTTATAATCGTCCCTCAGCAACTTCCTCCAAGAGAGAGTCAATTGTCATTTTAATGGTCAAAATGTCCCTTGAACTGAAGATAACAATAGGGGTAGTCCATTTGTCAGACTGGCTTTCGTTATCTACCAATTCAACCAAAACAATTCTATATTGGCCATGAGGATTAAATGATGGATACCATCCAAGATCTAAAATTCTTTTTCGATATTGGTTTGACATTTGCAGAATATCTTCATCTAATTCCATTGCATATTTATAAGTATCATCCACAAAATCATAAGGAGAAATCTCAAGGAAATTATTATATGCCACCATCCATCCTGACGGTATTCTCAAAGGAACTAATCCTAGTTTCAAAATAGACCTCCAAATAAAAACCAATGTTTTATCTAATAATACGCAACTACTTTGCTTATTTGACATCCCAATAAATGACCTAAACGTTCCATTTGTTCTACTGTTAATTCGTTCTTAGGGTTCATAATTTCAATTGAAAACCGTGAAAACCCCGCAATCCACGTATAGTTCAAATCATTTAATGATGAACTTAAGTCTTACCACAAAATAGTCCTGTTTTTTCCATTTAAACAGGATAATTATACAACAAAAAATCCAGCTTTTGGCTGGATTTTTATTACCGGCAACCTATTTAAAGAATCAATCAAACATAAGAATCAACTTTACGAACGATAGCTATCGCTCCGCGAACAATCAAAAAAGTTGCCATCAAAGTAATAAGGGATACAAAAGCGTTCCAGTGTTTGTACGTAATCAATTCCGTATTTTTTTCAGCCCAAAATTCTAGCAACGTCACCGGAATACTATATAAAAGTGCTTGTACAAAGATACTTTTTAATTTCGAGTGCTGTGTAGTTATATTATAAAAGACGCAGAGTGTAGGAAAAACGAGAAAATCAAAAACAATGTTTGTATCGAAAACTTTAGGAAAGAAGCGAATCGGATAATCTAATAAATCAGCTGCAATGATAAAACAATCGGTAATTGCTGTAACAACTGACTTCAATAAAAAAATAATAAGCCAGTCTTTTATAGGCTTTCTAAGCATCCAGATGAACATTGAACCAAAGCATAGGATTGTGGCAGCCCACAGTATCACATATTCCATTGCATCCTCCCCAAATAAAGGAAAATAATTTCACTAATGAGATAGGTTGTCCATAAAACAATGAATTATACTTTGGGGCTTTGGTAACCTACTTGATCCGATCAACCAAATCAATCGGCAAAATACCGTCAACCCTATTCCCACTCCGTCCCCGAATAATTTCTGTGTGGATACCGAAATACTTCTCCAGGTTGGACTCCGTTACGATTTGCTTCGTGGGACGGAGAATATGCTCGTCTGTCCCAATAATTAGCGTTTGTTCTGCAACTCTACCATTTGAGATGTGCCTGAATATTCATGTACATCACCTCGCTCGTTCATTGATAATAATTCTCATTATACTAGCTGAAGGTAAATAAAAATAAGCCAACTCAGGAAAAATAAGACATTGCATTAGCAACTTGGCATAGAAAAAAAGCATGCTCCACCCTATTTATATAGGAAGAGCATACTTTGTTTCCCGTTCACTCACGCATACTTAATCACATTCGCCACGATGATAAAAATGGCACCGATAATCAGCCACATACACATCAACGGCCAGAAAAATTTTACCCATTTCTGATAAGCAATCCCCGATACAGCCAGGCTGCCCATCAAAGCGGAAGAGGTAGGAAGAATCATGTTCGTGATGCCATCGCCCAGTTGGAAGGCCAATACGGATGTTTGTCTCGTAACGCCTAATAAATCGGACAAAGGTGTCATGATCGGCATCGTTGTAACCGCCATTCCTGTACCAGAGGTGATAAATACGTTCATAATATTTTGAAAAGCATACATGCCTAGCACTTGAATCGAACTTGGCAAGTCGCCTACAAGAATGGACAGGCCATTCACGATGCTGTCGATGACATTTCCTTGCTCAAGCACGACCATGATGCCTCTAGCAATACCAATGATGAACGCGCCATAAGTAATGCTGCTTGCACCTTTGACGAATTCGCTGGCGATACGACTTGGACCATAACCTGCGCTGAAGCCGGACACAATTCCCATGGTCAAGAATAACGCACCGAGTTCCTCCATCCACCAGCCTTTTTTCGAAACACCCCAAATGACGAGACCGAAACCAATGATCACCGCAGCAATTGTAAGGTAGTGCTTGAGTTGAATGGTCGGTAGCTTAGAGAAGTCGACTTTCTCGCTTGTAACAGATTGCTCCAAATCATAAACAAGCCCTTGTTTCGGATCTTTTCTTACTTTACCTGCATATCGAACCAAATAAAGACTTGTCACGGTGATGAGGCAAATCAATAAAATAACGCGCAGCCAAGCACCTGAGAACATCGGCACTTGTGCAATAGCTTGAGCCAGACCGACATTGAACGGGTTCAATATCCCTGCCGTAAAGCCGCAGGATGCTCCCAAGGATATCATTGCCGTACCTGTCAAAGCATCAAAACCGAGCGCACGGGCAATCGCGATCCCGATGGGGACGAAGACCATGACTTCGGTGGACATGCCCATTGTAAAACCGCCGACCGAGAACAGGGTAATAAAGATGGGTATCACCCATCTGCCTTTATTGGCAAATGTTTTTGCCACCCTGGAGGTTACCGCCTCAATCGTACCCGTCGACGAAATAATTTGGAACGCCCCTCCAATAATGAAAATAAAGAAGACTACATCCGCAGAAGAAACTAAACCGTGGACGATCGCTTTCGGAATTTCAACGAGATTCACCGGACTCGCATCTACCTGATGATATGACCCTGTCACGAGTAAGGATTTTCCAGTCACTTTATCTTTGACACGCTCAAATTTTCCTGCAGGGATTGTATACGTTAATGCCGCTGCAACGAAAACAAGGATAAATAAGATAACAAAGGTATGAGGCATTTTAAACCATTTGCGAGGACTATCTTTTGCTATACTATTCAATGCCCGTTCCCCCCTCTCTATTCTGCTTCCACGCTGTAAACTCACTGCGAACGTTCTGCATCGCCGACTTGTCGGTACATAAATCATACGCGGTAAGGGCTAACGCTTTGGCCGCTCGATTCAATTCGATCATGCCCTCTTCCGAACCCGCCATCTGAGCAAATTCCGGCGTATGCGTCGTAGCATCTCCTAATCGGATGTATGGGTGGATCGTTGCCGTCATCTGGCTGACATTCCCAATGTCAGAGGAGCCGACGCCTCCCTTTTGCGGTGGTTCGGATACCTCGATGCCCATCTGTTCCAAATTGGTTTGAAACAATTGAGCCAAAGCCTTATTGTTGTTCCGCTCCGCATAAATTAACCCTTCCGTAATATCAACGGTAGCTCCAACACCTTCTGCCGAGCTGCGAACGGCCCGATATACTTTTTCTCTTACAATTTTCAGTTCTTCCACCGTCGACGCTCGCAAAATAAATACGGCTTCACACAACTCCGGTACGACATTCGGCGCATCCCCGCCCTTGGTGATAATACCGTGAATCCTCACATCCTCTTTCACAAACTGACGAATGGAGTTGATAGCTACAAAGGCATTAATTAAGGCATCCAGCGCAGAGATTCCTTTCTCTGGAGAGGAAGAAGCGTGTGCCTGCTTCCCATGAAAGGTGAACGTTGCGTCGACACAAGCAAGTGCTCCGCGCAGTACCATCGTTTTATTTTGCGGATGGCACATCATAACAGCGTCGATGTCATCGAAGATGCCTTCGTTGCACATGATGATTTTACCGCCGCCTTCTTCTTCGGCAGGTGTCCCCAAGACAACGATTTTACCCGGCAGATCGGGATGTGCTTCCTTCAATGCCAGCGCAGCACCTACGGATGCAGTCCCAATCAAGTTATGACCGCAAGCATGGCCAATCGCAGGTAGCGCATCGTACTCGGCCAGCAGCGCAATCGTTGGTCCTCCGGGTTGACCTTCCCAAGTAGCGCGAAACGAGGTCTCTAAACCCGCAATCCCTTGCTCCACTTCAAATCCCGCTTCAAGTAAGGGTTCAACCAACCACATCTTCGCTTGATGCTCATGAAAGCTGAGTTCCGGATTCGCATGAATTTGCATAGATATGCGCCTTAGTTGCTCGTCAAGCGAATCTACAGCTTGCTCAATCTGTTGTTTGCTTTTGATTACATCTAAATTCTCTTGCATCATTGTGTAAGCCCCCTGTCAAAACCTCATGATGATTTACTTATTTGCATGGATGAAACCAGTGATGAAATGAATAATTATGTAACATAATGAATATTATTTTATCGACTTCAAATCTATAAGTACAATCGATTGTTTTTTGGCCAACCCCTTAATTTTTTTTATAGCGGCGGTGGCAAGGGGAACTGTGGCAGCTCGATGACCTATTCGGACTTGTGATTCCCTTAGGGGAACCAGAGTTCACTATTTGGAGAAAAATCAGCATTCGGCAAAATAGAGGAACGTAGTTCCCCAAAGCCACGAAAAAAAAATACACTGCCGAATGGCACTGTACATTTTCTTAAACATATTGGGACTTCATAAATTGTACGAATCTATCCACAAACGCAAGCTCTAACGTTGATTCCCGATAAATCATCCATGTGTTTCGTTTTATGGGCTCTCCATTCTTTCGGAACAGCTCTGTGGTTTTCAGTCCATCTTGCGGCGTAACAAAAACCCCAGGAACAATCGAGTAGCCCAGCCCCTGCTTCACCATCTCTTTACAAGTTTCATAGGCGTCTACCCACATTGTAATCGTAGGCGGCGTGTTATACCGCTCATGCCACCAGGCTTGAATCGTTTCGCTGAAGGGAGACTGCATGGAGCTCATGGTTTTAATTCTTGGTTCTTTATAGTAGATATGAGGCAAGTCCGGGAGGGTATCTAAATCAATATCATCTTTGGAAATCAAATAAATATGCTCGTCGTGTAAAAGACATCGGGCATCAAACCACGGGTAGTCTCCTCTAATTATACCCACATGGATCTCTTCCTCTTGGAGCAATTCAAGAATCTCCGGGCTTAATGCGGAGGTAACATTGAACTGCACGTCTGGGCAAAACTCTTTAAACCTTTTGAGGATTGGTGGAAGTTTGTATAGACCATAGTAACTGGCAACGCCCAGTCTTAATGTCCCTTTGACCTCATTCCGCAAGCTCATAATGTGATCCTTCATTTTATTCAATTCGATAAGTGTTTTCTTCGCATAGGCAACCAGATACTTTCCTTCCGGGGTAAGTCTGGTCCCCTTAGAGGATTTCACGATGATAGGCACTCCGAAGTCTTTTTCTAACTGCTGAATCCTATAAGATAGCGCGGGCTGCGTAATGTATAGGCGTTCCGCTGCTTTTGTCAGACTCTGTTCCTCTGCAAGATACTGCAGCATGATGCAATCCTTCTCGTTCAAAGACCACCCTCCTCTGGGATTTTTATGTCTAGGATTTTGTGTCCAGGATTTCTTTGCCTATGACTAAAGCTTAGCATACACTATCACATAATCAAAAAAAAGCTGTCCCAAAAGTCATCCAATGACCCAGGGAGAGCCTTGACTTAGGGACAGCCTTTTTTAATTAACAGTCTTGAACTGCACTATTACTTGCCTAGAAAGTTCTTAATGAAAAAAGTAAGTTGATATTCCATGCTCAGAGGGTCATTAAAGTAGAACGCCTTCGCGTCTGCTTCGAATACATGTCCATTTTTAACTGCGGGAATATTCTTGTACGTTTCTGTGTTCTGGAATGAGTTATCTTCATCCGCATTTTTGCTAAAAATGACGTAGTCCCCCATGTAATCCTTCATAACTTCCGTGGATAAAGCAAAGAAACCTTCCTTCTGAGTCATTTCCTTCACTTTAGCTGGCATTGGAAGCCCGAACGCCTGATAGAGAATTTCCGTGCCACGGCCAAAGTTATCGCCATAGACATAGAGCTGCTTATTGAAAGTTTCGATGACCGAAATTGTCGCATTGGCACCGATCTTCGCTTTAATTTCTTCTCCCGCTTGCTTCGTTCGTGCTTTGAAATCGTCCACCCAAGCTTGTGCTTCCTTTTCTTTATTCAACAATTTGCCGATTTCCAGCTGCTGCGTTAAATAATCCACTTTCCCATACGTATAGGTAACCGTAGGCGCAATGCTTTTGAACTTATCAATATTTTTAATGTCCGACAGTCCGATGATGAGATCCGGATTAAGTTCAATAATTTTTTCGATGCTTTCGTCTGTAACCACTTCAACGTTCTTCAGTTTGTCTTGAAAATTCGGATTGGTTTTGGACATTTCGTCTACACTGACCAAAGGCACGCCGAGAAGCATAACATTACCTGTCAGAAACCGGGTTAACACCACGACTCGCTGCGGATTCGTAGGTACCTGAACAGGGCCATCCTCAGATTGGTAGGTAAATGTACCAGAACTTGAGACGGTTGACGTTGGCTTACTACCGCAAGCACTAAGTAAAAGAATTAAGATTACGACGGACAATGCGAAAAGCTTTTTCATTAGATGACTCTCTCCCTTTAGCTACTTATATAAAAAGTTTTGCTCATCTTTCACTGATCATGAAAATCATTCTCAGTTGCATCCCTAATTATAATGATCCATGGAGAGTCAAACCATGCCTTTTTGTTCGGAAATCGACTTGTACTATTGGTTGCCCGTAAATAAAGCGATTGCCCGCTGAAGCTGTAAACGAATAGAAACTGGATTGTATGGGATCCATTCATCTCGATCGAGATAATGGACATGATTCCGCTCTACGGCAGAAAGTTTGTTCCAGTACGAGGAATTGAAAACCATTTCCAAATGTGCGATGGAACCATTGTCATCTGGAAACACAATCACTACTAACCTGGACCCTGCATACTCATCCAACTCAGACAACTCTATGGGAATGGAGTGAAATTGATCCCTAAGTTTTCTCATCTCATCCTCAATCCTTGCCGGTGGCTGCAGCCCAAGTGATTGATACATGACATAGCCGACATTTCGCCCTCCATAAATGAGCAGTTTTCCCGGTTTGATCACGAGAATGGTTAGAATTTCTTTCGCGACTGCCGTTTGCTGGATAAGAGAACGGGCAGCCTGCTCTTCCTTTTCAAAGTCAGCTAACCACGTCTCTGCCCGGTCGCTCCTTTGAATGGATCGCGCGATGAGACGCAGATGTTCTTTCCATCCCATTTCCATCCACGAAATTTCTGCAATAGGGGCTACAACACGCAAATATTCCGGATTTAGTCCAAATTGATGCAAATGCTCTTTTGCCGCAATAATCAACTCGATATTGGCATTGAGCAAGTCAGTCTTCACCTGTTCCGATGTGCTGTTGGTATCGATAAACATCATCGTTTGCGGCCGGAGCTCTGTCGTATTCACAAATTCACTGCTATCCGAGATGGTGACGGCAGGCTCCAATTCAAGCAGCAACAGATGACTGGCATATGGGGTAAGCCATACAGCCACACGTTGGAAAGTTCCCTGAACGAATCCCGAAGGCGACGCCCCGGTCCGCTTCTTGAAACGGCGGCTGAGATAAAACTCATCCTTATACCCAACTTTGAGTGCAATTTCCCTAAGCGTGCTTGAGCCGTTCAGTAGCAGCTCTTTGGCCCGGTGAACGCGTAATCGCGATAAATATTCGTTCGGAGAAAAACCCGTATGCTGCTTAAACAAAGTCGAATAGTGGGACACGCTTACGCCTGCAATCGCCGCCAAATGCTCTCGCGTTATTTTTTCACTATAATGGTTCTCCAAATAGGCAATGCTTCGTTCCATGGTTGGCTGTTCGCTCGCAGTAAGCTTGGCTGCCTGATGCTCCAATAACTGAAGAAGAATTTGGTGAAATTTAATTTGATTCTGCACATGACGGGTTTCACTGATGGGTAACCGGTGGATATACAGTTCCTCCATATTGGCAAAGATCCCAGGTTCATAAGGGAAAAATTGCATATTCGCGCCTGAGGTAACTTCGCTTTTTCGCGACATGGCGCCTTCCTGTAAGAACCTCGCTTGATCTTGGGTATTGATCAAAAGCTTAAAAGCATGAAGCGGAAAAGAAGCGTTCGCAATCAATGCAGCCTCGCTAAACGCGGGTAAAAGGATGACGCTTCCTTCCATGAGTTCGTATGTTTGATCATCCTTTGCCCTTAACACACCTTTGCCGCCAGCAATCGCAATCAGTGCAGTTAAATTCTCATTCAGCTTATACTGCGGTATGTTCGAAGTGCTGTACAGCGATTGAATGCTGTCAGCTGTATAGAAAGGAAAGTGAGACTCCGCCCACTCCGAGTTCACGTTATTCACCATTGAAGCCTCCATAACTTTGTTACAATGAGGGACGTTGTACTTCCTCAGCCGTGTATTAAGCTATATTATCTCGATAACGAGGCATAAAAACAATACCAACGGGAGCAAACATTAATTCCCTTAACACATATTGCACATTGCATAAATACATAATAAGGAGACAGTCTTTGACGGTACTCTCGTATATTAGACTAAGCTGATAAATCTTAAATGAATCATGGAGATGACCGATCATGCGTTTTGCTTTTCTGATCACTGCTCTTTTTCTCGCTTCACTTAATTTACGTCCTGTTATAACGTCGGTCTCTCCTTTGCTCGGAACGATTCAGGAAGCGCTTGGTATGAGCGGTTCCAGCGCCAGTCTATTAACCTCTCTCCCTGTGCTCTGCATGGGCTTTTTCGCTCCTGCTGCAGTGAAATTAGGCATTCGGTGGGGGATTGAAAGAGCGATTGCCTATTGTCTATTGCTCATCGGACTTGCAACTGCGGCGAGGTACTTTGTTACCTCTGAATGGTTGATGCTAATTACCGCTTTCCTCGCCGGAATCGGGATTGCCATCATTGGGCCTTTGTTGTCCGGATTTATCAAAGGAAATTTTGCTAACCCTTCGGCGATCGTCGGCGTCTATTCCATGGCGATGGTTCTTGGCGCCGCCCTTGGATCCGCTTTTTCCGTGCCTCTGCAAAATATCTTTAACCATTCCTGGCAAGCATCCGTCGCTTCTTGGTCCGTCCTGGCTTTCCTTGCGCTTTGCTTTTGGTGGAGACCGGTACGGAAAAGCCCGAAATCACCTGAATCCGCTGTGCCCGGCACCTTGCCCAAATCAAACAGCAACAGCTTAAAGCTTCCTTTATCTAATAAACGTTCTTGGTTGCTGACTTGCTTTTTCGGATTGATGGCTTTCATCTTTTACTCACTTACCGCCTGGCTGGCCCCCATGGTGCAGGCAATGGGCTACGGGAAACAGACGGCAGGCATGATTTTAACCTTATTTACTGCCGTACAAATGCCTGTCAGCCTAGTCATTCCTATTCTCGTCAGCCGTTTTCAACGCAGAATGCTCTGGCTGATTGGCTGCTCAGCTATGGAGTTAATCGGACTCATTCTGCTCCAACTCCCCGTAACGCCTTGGCTCACCTGCATCTTCCTGGGAATCGGTGCAGGAGGACTGTTCCCCATGGCTTTAATGCTGCCTATCGATGAAACATCGAATACGGAGGAAGCCAGCGCGTTATCTGCAATGACACAATCCGGCGGCTACATTTTTGCTGCCTTGGGTCCTTTTTTTGTAGGTTTTATCCATGACTATGCAGGCAGCTTTCCTCCTGCCCTTATCGGCATGTCGATATTGGTAGCCATCATGATTCTAATCCAGTTTAAAATCGGCAATAAAAAATCGAAACTTGTTCAGTCGGAATAATGAAAAAAGAACCGCTCATATCGGGATCTTCTCCCTGTGAGCGGTTTTTCTTCTTCTATCAAGTAAAGACCATATTTTTCCCGTAAAAAATTTCGTCCATCTCCCATTTCACACTCTTCTCAATCTCCAGCTGCTCTTCCTTGCTCAGGGAATCCTTGGTATAACCGAACAAATAATTGTTCAAATCAAATTCTCGCAGTTTACATTTCGTATGGAATATATTTTCCTGATACACGTTCACATCGATCATTTGGTACATGTCTTTGATTTCACTTGGAATATAGTTCTGAATGGAGCTGATTTCATGATCAATGAACAACTTGTGCCCCGTGATATCGCGCGTGAAACCCCTAACCCGGTAATCCATAGTCATAATGTCCGTGTCGAAAGATCGAATCAGGTAGTTCAGCGCTTTCAGCGGCGATATTTCTCCGCAAGTGGATACGTCAATGTCAGCCCGGAATGTGCTGATCCCTTCGTCCGGGTGATACTCCGGATACGTATGTACGGTGATGTGACTGGTGTTCAAATGTGCCACCACAGCCTCCGGGAGCGGCCCCGGCGATTCTTCGAAGGATTCATTCGGTTCTTTCTCAATGGGACCCTCCGACACCAACATCGTGACGCTTGATCCCTGCGGATCATAATCCTGTTTGGAAATGTTCAGCACATGAGCGCCGATAATATCGGCAACGGACTTCAAGATCGCGGTCAATCGGTCTGCATTGTACTGCTGGTCTATATAAGCAATATAGGCTTCGCGCTCTTCCTTGGTTTTAGTAAAGCAAATATCATACATATTAAAACTTAGTGATTTAGTCAAATTATTAAAACCATGTAAGGTAATGCGCTGCTCGGACGTTAATTTCACCTAGGCTCCCCCTTTTCATGATAAAGCTAAGCTTAGGATGTGATCACCGGGCAGCTTCTATTCCATTTTTAGACATGCAAAAAAAGAGATGATGTCACAATGGACACCACCTCTAGCCTACCTTCTAGCCTAAAATCATTTTAGCTACAATCGCAATGTCACGAATATCAATTACTCCGTCATTGTTGAGATCCGCTTTCTTATACAATGACCAGTTTGGATCATCGGAATTTTTGCCATAGTAGGCTGCCATCATAGCCAAATCACCGATACTGAAGTGGTTATCTCCGTTCAAGTCACCTGGCGTTTGCGTGTTGATAGATGCCAGGAATGCTTGGAGCGCTGCATTCAACTCGGCAGATGCTTGATCCACTTGGCTTTGACTTGCTGCCGCGTTATCAGCTACAGCTTTGGCAAGAACGATTGCGGCTTGTAAAACAGCTTTCGAACCAACCGGATATTGTCCGACACTTGTGCCTTCTACCGCGGCGTCAAACGCTGCTTGAGCTTGCGCAATAAGTGTATGGAGACCGGCTTTATCTACGCTGTTGATAAGAATAGGATGTACAACGCCACCCACATTGGTCTCGACTCCATCTCCGTCTGAGATAATGATACTAGATAGTGAGATAGCTGTGGATACCGGTAACGCAGAAAGTCTAGCTTTCCATTGCAGGGTAATCAAACCGGTCGCCAGAGGATCTTTGTCCGCTCCTATTCTTGCAGCAAGGACACGGACTTGATCTGGTGTATCCTTCGTACTTACGAAGAAGACATCCTCTTGCCGCGATTTTGCAGAGATAAACTCCACAGCTGCAGCATCATACGTGAAGATCAAATCATGTGCATAGACGTTTTGACTCACGCTGTGCAAATCATAAGTAAGATCGAAAGTAGCACCGGAGCTTACTTGATCCGCACCGAATAAATAGGCGATGTTTCCGGCAGGACTTTCTTTTATTTTAAAATCAATCGTATACGTCTTCTGTGTGGAGCGGTCTTCTGCGGTAACTACAATTGTCGCTTGACCCGGCAGTTTGTCAGCCTGAGTGATGAGCAGCGTTGCATTCGAATCTGCCGTTGTTGCTGCAACTGTCGGTGCTTGGACTTCGCCTTCCGGCAGTTCCACGGTGTAGGCTACTTTGTCTTGATCAAAACCGGCCATCCGCTCCCCATTTAATGTGATGCTGTTTAGGGCTGCATCGTCATTTAATGGCACTTCGACCTCGCCAAGGGCAGTAACCGTGATGTTAAAGGTTTTCGTGATGCTTGAAGTACCTCTGCTAATCCTGGCGGTCAGCACAGCCGTTACATTCGGATCACCGTAGCAAGGCCGCACGATCTGGCCATGGAAATCGATCACTCCCGGATCTGAGCTAGACCACGTAATCACCACTTCTGGCGAACCGGTCACGCTAATCGGCAAGAGCAAATTGTTCACGACAGATCGCGTATTCCCCAAATCAAGCGCTGCTGCAGCTGATAGCACACTTTCCTCGTCAGCACTCATTGCCTTAACGGTTAAGGAGAATGCTTTCGTTTCGGCATCTGCCCCCTTGCTCAATGTAGCTGTCAGCATAACACTCGCATCCGGCTGCCCGACACCTGGACGATGAACTTGCCCTGTTGCACTAAGAGCATCTGGATTAGTGCTTGCCCAGTTAATCTTGGAACCAAATCGCCCAACACTTGGCAAATACACATTGCCTGTCACCGTATTGCTGCTGATAAGCTCAAGCTCGGCCTTGTCTGCGGCCAAATCTCCTTTATCTCCTCGGGCAACTACCGTTAAGATAAAAGATTTGTCTGCCGATACGCCTCCGCTCGTGATTGTAGCCGTTAAGGTCACCTCTGCGTTGGGTTGACCCGCGTCTGGTCGTGACACATGCCCGGCATCGTCAATCACAGCAGGATTCGATGAGTGCCACGCAATCGTCGATCGATATTTACCTTTTGTCACCAGCATCAAATGGTCAGCAACCGCGCTCGTATTTCCCAATTGCAATGCGGTTTTATCCAAATCAACCGCTTCAGCATCGTCCATGGGAAGCACTGTGATTTGAAAAGCCTTCGTCGCGATCGAATCACCCTTGATAATTGTAGCCGTCAGCTTCAACTCCGCGCTCGGCTCCCCTTGAATGGGTCTGGTCACAATATGCCCGGAATCGCTCATGACAAGCGGATTTGAGCTCTCCCAGGTGATTCTTGTTTGTTGTTCGCCTGCCACTGGCAAATTCAAATCATGGGATACGCCGGATGTATCGCCTAAGCTAAGTGCAGCTTTCGCGGCATTCACTGCGAGGGTATCCTTTTCGCCAACCGTCGAATTGTGATCAATGGTGATGTCATCGACTGAGCCGCGGAAAAAACCTGATACCGTCCCGCTGGAATCAAAAGCGAACAAAATTTTATCGATGACTTTCCCATTCGCCACTTCTCCAAGGTTGGTCGTGATCAAATTCCATTGATCTTCCAGAACGAAGCCACCTTTCCCTTGCGCATTCGGATGCAGGACAACGCCGTTCTGATCTTTGGCGCCCAAGTCATGCAGGTAAGTACCATCGGTAAACAAAATATCAAGTGCGACATACTTACTTGTTGTTCTTGTCAAAGTCGACAGAACATCGGATTCCTTCTCAGGAAACAGCCAATAAGACAAGGTTGTCGAAGCCTTAACCGGAATCTCCGTATCAAAGATTTGGTTGTAAGCGTAGGATTGATTAGCATCTAGAGCGTTTCCGGAAAATTGGAGAGCAGCCGCGCCATTGTGCGCCCCAGTGCCTTTTTTAGACTCCATTCCGCCGATCCCGCAGCAAAATTCCCCTACATTTTTCGTCAACGACAAGATCCTGTACGTGTTAGCCGGACCCGTCGTATCCGTAGGAGCGAGATCCTCCGCTTCAAACCCTGAATCGAAATCAATTCCCGCTTCATATTGATAATCGGCCTCTCGCATCGCCAATACATTCACAGAAAACTGCTTGATTTGCGATGCAGAACCTTTCTTCACCGTTGCTGTCAAGGTGAGCTGTGCATTCGGCTGGCCGAGGTCCGGACGTTTCACGATTTTGCCCGTGTTGCTAAGTACGCCAGGATTCGAACTTTCCCACGTGATGGTTGTGCCTTTCCTGAACGTTGATGGAAGGATGACTCCTTTCGTTAAAGCCGTCGTATCTCCTAGATCAAGTGCTGCGACTGCTGACGCTACAGAAGTATTGTCATCAAGTTCCGTTGCATACAATTTCCAGTCCGCTAATTGCGTATTCGTCGACTCCCCGTTGTTATTCAAAATGAACAACCGGTAATAGCCGTACTCCTTCACTTTGTCGGCAGCAATCGTATATTCTTTCGTTTGAAAACGTGCACTGAAAGACTGATTGCTTTGCTCATCCAGCACGTTCCAATTCAACCCATCATTCGAACCCTCGATTCGCCAGTTTTTCGGGTCCCTTGTCGCTGCATCGTTGGCAGACACCATGGCATATTTTTTAACGGCTTGGGTATCCCCATAATTGAATTGGACTTGCACCCAAACATTCGTTGTTTGTGCCCCCAGCCACTTCGTGTTGGCATTATTATCGAACAATTTCACAGCGGTTTCATTAGGCTGGTTTTCTTTGCTGAACTTAACAGTCATATTGCCCGCGATAGCGACATTGATCAAATCCCCAGGAGCCGCTTGAACGGTTAGATTCGGAAGCAGGCAGAACATCAGCAGGCTGCAAATAAGAACATGCCAACGACCTAAGAGCTGTCTCATCATCTTCCATTAACCTCCTTGTACCTGGCGTTTGAGTTTGGCAATTGGACAAGCCTCCACGGCTTAGCCTCACTGCTGAATCCAGCCGGTGCTTCAGAAGCTGCCGCCTCTTTTGTATTCATCACGGCAACTAATGGCTGTGCACCATCCGAATTGTTCGCATCCGGCGCCTTTTGAGCGCTATCCTGCATTGGCGTGTAGTTGCTGCATGCAATTGCGACTTGAGAGGCGAATTCCCCTTTGGAAGGCGTTGCCAACGGATCCGGAGGAGTCGTTGCCCAGCTTGTATTAGGCGTTGTGCCCAGCGTAAAATCAAGAACCGCCCCATCCTTCAAGTACTCATATGGCAGCCAGGTACTGTCATAACTGTGGCCATTCAGCTTTAAGTCCTGAATATATTTCGCTTCTTCCGAAGCATGATTACCGATTAACCGGATTTGTTTGCAGTCGTTTAATTGAATAATCGTTTCCTCGAATAGTGGCGCGTGCATCGAGAAGCCACCGATACCCGGAATCGACGGGTACAGACCAAGTGCTGCCAGAACAAACCACGCAGAGCCCGCTCCCAAATCATTGTTGCCGATCAGACCAGCAGGTCCATCATGGAACAGCTCTAGCATGCCTTTGCGTACGATTTCCTGGGTTTTCCATGGCTGCCCGGCAAAGTTGTAGGCCCACGGAATGCCGTAACTCGGTTGATTACCCAAGAAGGAATACGGCTCCGTCGATCCTGCATTCAATTTTTGGAAGAAGAAATCAAGTCTTGCTCTTGCTGCTTCCAAACCACCCATCTTCTCGAATAATCCCTTGTAGTCAAAAGGAAGCACCCACGTATACTGAGCGGAGTTTGCCTCTTGGAAGCCATGCTCACTAGCCGGATCAAAGGTGCTCTCGAAATTTCCGTTTGCCAGGCGCGGTTGAATATAGCCATCTTTGAACGAAAGCCTCCAGCTCTGCGAGCGGGTCAAATACTTATTGTATTTCCCTTCATCCCCAAGCGCTTTGGCAAACTGAGCGATTGCAAAGTCCGCATTGTTATATTCCGGGATATAACCGGTTACCCAACCGCCTCTTTCGATCGGAATGTAGCCCAGCTGCAAATAGTCGGCCAAATTAAACCGTCCATTCAAACTGGATGGTGTCGATGCATGAAAGTTCATCACTTTCAAAGCTTCTTGTAAATCAAAGTTTCTGGCACCGAACGCATACATGTTGGAGATCGTAATCGAAGCGGGATCGCCATTCATCACATTCGTTTCGGAATTGGCAATACTCCATTTCGGTAAAAACCCGCTTCTGCTCTTGGCATCATCAACGAAGGATTGCGCGATATCTGAGCCTATATCCGGGAACAGAAGCCCTATGAGCTGCATCTGTGTGCGATATACGTCCCATCCGGAAAAAGTCGAATAATGGGTATATTTGCCCCCGGTATTATATATTTTTTGATCGAAACCTCTATAATCGCCGTTCACATCGCTGAACACATTCGGGTGGATCAAGGAATGATATAAGAAGGAGTATAGCATCCGCTTATGTTTCTCGGTCCCGCCAGTGACCTGAATTTTACTGAGCGCCGTTTTCCATTTGGCCTGCGCCGTTTGTTTGACGGATTCGAAGTTCCAGCCAGGGTTCTCCGTTTTTAAATTCAGTTTGGCATGCTCCATATCGGTATAGGAAATTGCAACCTTGACATAAACCTCTTTTTGGTTAGATGTATCAAACCTGACATAACCGCCAACCTTCCGATTGTTCGGAATTTCCGATTGTGCAGATTGGCTGTCTTTCGTAATTTGAGAGCCTTTATACGTGCCGACCTCTGTGAACGGCTGACTGAACTCTGCCGCAAAATAAACGGTGTAGTTGTTCGTATTTTCAGCTAATGTACCGCTTCCTTTGGTACCGCAGAATCCGCCGGCATTCACATACCCAGTCACCATGCTGCTATTCTTGTCAATTTGGATGTTGGCGTCCCTAACACCCGTGGCGTTAATGCCCGTATTAATCAGCATCATCGCCTGTGTAGAAGCAGGGTAAGTAAATCTGCCGATGCTCGTTCTCTCCGTTGCTGTAAATTCCGATTTAATGTTGTATTTATCCAACAAGACACTATAGTAGCCAGGGATCGCAATTTCATTTTCGCGTTGAAAAGGTGAAGCATAATCTTCGAAATGCGTTGCCGGGGATTTCCCCATTTTGCCTACGACTGGTAGAAAGGGGATGTCCTGCGCAATATCGCAGCCGGGTCCGTCAATATGCGTCAAACTGAACCCTGCAATGGATTTACGATCGTAATCATATCCCGAGCCCAAAGGTGATTTACCGGACCCAAGGTCGTTGTAACCGGTATCCGGACTCCATTGGATCATACCGAAAGGCACGACGGCACCCGGGAACGTATTTCCCCTATTGCCACCGAAACCGACAATATCAAGCTTATTGTTCTGTGAGCCTAATAACGGATTGGCGTAGGCCGACGGATCAAATTCAGAATTTCTAATTTGAATGTCATCGATAAATCCTCGGTATGTCCCTGCGTTTCCGCCGCTTTGTTCGTATGAAATGAGGATGCGCTTAATCGTTTTCCCCGCTGCAGCCGAACCCACATTTGAAGTAATAAAATTCCATATGTCTACAGCCAATTGATTGCCTTTGCCTTGTTCTTCGGGACTCATGACAACCCCGTGCTGGTCAACAGCTTGGTAACTGTGCAGATAGGTTCCATCTTCAAAAGCAAGATCTACAGCGACATAGGTGCTGTTTTTACCATGATTCAAATCAGTCCCGCCTAGCGTAGTATGGCTTTGCGGATAAATCCAATAAGATAAAGTGGTATTGGATTTAACAGGAATGTTCACTTCGAACACTTTATTGTAAGCATAAGCTGCACTTGTATCGGAAGTTTTCCCCGCGTAAAGCAACGCTTTTTTACCGGATTGGCGCATTTCGCTGGAAATTTTGGATTCCGCTTGGCTCACATGATGGCTCGCTTCGGTTTCATCTTCCCAGTTTGGCTGAACAGCCTCAGTGCTTTCGAACCCTGCATGAAAGCTTGGTGCCGCAGCTTCTGCTGAATGTTCAAATGCCGGTGTGATGAACAACATACTCCACAACAGCACAAAACTAAGTAAAAGACTGCACGATTTCCTGAAGGTCTTTCTATTCATCGCGTTCACCTCCACTTTTTTTCCATGAGAAAAATCGGGAGGAAGACGTTACCGCCTGCCATCCTCCCGATATCTTGTTATTGATTCAAAATTTTACTTGCAATGATCGCAAGGTCAGCGACATCAATTCTTTTATCGTTATTCAAATCTGCTTTTTTGTACAGGTTCCAATTAGCATCCTGATCAGTTTTACCATAATAAGCAGCCACAATAGCCAAGTCACCAATGGTAAACTTATCGTCACCATTCATATCCTCAGGTACGCGTGTATTCACCGATGCAAGGAAGCCTTGCAGAGCCGAGTTCAGTTCGGTCACAGCTTGATCTACTTGAGATTGCGTAGCCGCTGCGTCACTAGCGATCTGGCTGGCTGCGTTAATGGCCGCTTGCAGAAGTGCTTTAGCGCCTGCAGGATACTCGCCGGTTTTGGTGCCTTCTACGGCTGCATCATGCGTGGATTGTGCTTCTGCAATCAAGGTATTCAGTGCCGCTTTATCCACTGTGCTGTTGATTGCGTTTTTGAACGTTTGCAAAGCTGCATTCAGCTGAGTTCTTGCCAGGTCTACTTCATCCTGTGTAGCCTGCAGTTTCGCTGCTACTGCCTTAGCCGTATCGATAGCCGCTTGTAGAATTGCTTTGGAACCTACCGGGTATTGACCGTATTTGGTTCCTTCCACAGCTGCATCGTGTACCGCTTGCGCCTCTGTAATCAGGCTGTTCAGCGCTGTTTTATCCACCGCTTTAATGCTGATCAGTTTCGAAACGCCAGGCATTTCGGTCTCTTTCCCTTCTCCATCGGCAATCACAAGTTGGGAAACCGCGACGGTGCCGGCTGCGCCAATTTCCGATGTCTTCGCTTTGAATTGAAGCGACAGCAGGGCACCGTTTGGCTGGGAAGCACTTGGGCCAACATGAACGGCAAGGTATCGGCTTTGACCAGGAGCTTTTTTCTCGTCCACGATCACGAAATCTTTTTCCTTCGCCGATTTGGCGGAAAGCAATTCAAAAATATCCGAATTATACGTAATCGTAAAATCTTGGCCATACACGCTTTGTGTCACTCCGCCTAATCCATACGTCAAATTAAACGTTTGACCGGCTGAAACGACGGAGCTGCCGCTTAAGAACGCCGTTGCTTCGCTCTTGCCGTGTTCAATGGAAATATCATCGAAATACCCGCGTGAATATCCGGTTTTCCCTGTAGCATTAAAGGAAATAAGTATTTTATCTACCCTTTTCCCAGCAGCCACAGCTCCGATATTCGATGTCACAAAATTCCATTGATCGGAAACAAGTTTACCGCCATTTCCTTGTGCCAGCGGATTAAGACCGACACCGTTTTGATCGACGGCACTCAAATTGTGCAGATACGTTCCATCGGTGAACAGCAAGTCAACCGCGTAATTTTGGCTTGTTGTTCTCACATTACCAGGCAGTACGGTTCCTGCGCTGCCTTCCGGATTTATCCAGTAAGAAAGCACTGTAGAAGGTTTAATGTCAAAATCAGCGTCAAACATTTGATTATAAGCATAGTTCTCTACAGCATTGGTCGCATTACCGGAATACAAGATCGCACTTGTGCTGTTATTTCGTCCAGGTGTACCAACCTTCGTTTCAACACCGCCGATTCCACAGCAGAATTCGCCGATGTTCTTCGATTCGATCGTACGGTTTTCCCAAGTCGGCATGATATCTCCGGCCTCAAGCCCCGTTTTGAAATCAACGCCGGCTTCATAGCTTAGATCCGTTTCATTGAGAGCAAGCACCGTGATCGTAATGACCTTCGTAGCGCTCACGCTGCCTTTATTCACCGATGCGGTTAACGTTAAGCTCACATCCGGCTGCCCAAAGTCAGGACGTTTTATAATTTTACCTTCGTTAGAAACAACCGCTGGATTTGAGCTTACCCATGTAATCGTAGTGCCAAATTCAAAGTTGCCAGTAGGCAAGGTTAGCTTCTTTGTCACAGCACTGGTATTTCCTAAATCCAGGCCTTTAACGGTTTCCGCTACCGCTGTTTCATCGTTTACAGGAGGAGTCGGGTAGCCCAGGAGCTCAATTTCCGCAAATGAAGTGGTGGCGGTTCCCGAATTTTCTGTAACTTCTAATCGGTAGAATTCATATTTACCCGGAGTCTGAATGGTAAATGGTCGGGTATACGAACGCCATGCGAAAGTTTCATTCGTTCTTTGATCCAATATTGTCCAATTCTGACCATCATTGGAGCCCTTCAGCATCCAGCTTTTCGCATCGCCGTCTGTATTGCCCGAAGTCAATGTATACATAGCCGCCTGCTTTTTCGAGCCGAGGAATTGATATTGAATCCATGGCTTCGCGCTGTTTAACGTAACTCGGGTATTCGAACTGTTATCAAACAAGTTGCCGATTGTGGAGCTGTTCGTACTGTCGGTTACTTTAGCAAACCCTTGAGCAACCAATTTATCTGTCATGTCTTTTAATGGAGCAGGAACGGCAGACCCTTGAGTAATGGATGACGGAACGTCATTTTCGCCGCTTCCCCATGTAGAAGGCGTTGATCCCATGTCAAAGTCCAGCGTAGCTCCGGCTGCAAGTACCGCATGCGGCAGCGATGTTTGCGTATAGGCTTCGCCATTCACTTTCAAGCTTTGAACGTATTTATTTTCTTTGCTGTTATTCGGTGCATTAACAACGAGTTTTTTGCCATTATCAAGTTGGATCGTCGCTTTTTTGAACAATGGAGCGCCGACCGCATATTCCGGGCTGCCCATTTTGAGCGGATAGAAACCTAATGCTCCGAAAATATACCAAGCAGACATTTCACCATTATCCTCATCACCCGCATAACCTTGGCCAATTTGGCTTCCAAGATACAAACGGTCTAAAGCTTCACGAACTTTCTCCTGTGTCTTCCAAGGCTGCCCTGCATAATCATACATGTAGATAATATGGTGAGACGGCTGGTTGCTGTGTCCGTACTGCCCCATTCTTACGTCCCTAGCTTCCGTCATTTCATGGATGACACCACCGTATGAACCGGCATTGGAGCTGGAAGCAGGTTCCGGTATGCTGAAGAATTGATCAAGTTTTTCGGCCAACTTCGCTCTACCGCCGTACAAATTGGCCAATCCTTGGCCATCCTGCGGAGCATGGAATGCCATGTTCCACGCATTCGTTTCTGTGTAATCGCTGCCCCAATTTCTAGGATCGAAATTGGCTTGTGAAGATCTCCAGGCACCACTTGCCGTTCGGCCATTGAAGAATCCTAAATCAGGATTAAACATGTTAACATAATTTTGTGCCCGATTAATGTAATATTGTTGGTCATCTTTGTAATGAGCGTTATAAGCATCGCTGGTGTCATTTTTCTTTGCGAGTGCATCAGCCAGGTTGGCAATACCAAAATCATTGATATAGCCATCCACAGCCCATGCCAAACCTTCACCTGTATCCGTATTCGTATAGCCGTCGAAAACGGAGGTAGCCATCCCTTTTCTGCCTACATTGGCATTTGGCGGAGTGACGGCAGCATCTTTCAACGCAGACTGATAGAAGCTTTGAACGTCGAAGTTCGTAACACCTTTTAAATACGCATCCGCAAAAGCAACATTCGCGCTTGTTCCTACCATCAAGTTGGCATAACCAGGAGAGGACCATCTGGAAATCCAACCGCCATCCCGATAGTGCTGAACGAAGCCGTCAATAAATTCGCCAGCCTTAGATGGTGTTAGCAAAGAATAGGCCGGCCATGCCGTACGGTACGTATCCCAGAAACCGTTGTTAACATAAATTTTGCCATCGTTAATTTTGGCGCATGATGTGGTTGCCGTACTTGTCGAACATGATGTAATCGGCGTTTGATCCGCATGTTTGTAAACCGGCGCTTCATTCGTGCCCACATTCTCAAAAGCTGAGTTTGGATACAAGAATAAACGGTACATGTTGGAGTATAAAGTAATCAGTTGATCTTCTGTGGCACCTTCAACCTGAATGATGCCCATTTGTTGATCCCACTGTGTTTGAGCTTTTTCTTTAATCGTTTCAAAAGTATCCGTAGGACTGATTTCCAGCTCCAGGTTTTTCTTGGCTTGCTCTAAGCTGATTAAAGAAGTTGCGATCTTCATCGTAACCACTTTATTTATCGTGGTGTCGAATTTGTAATAGGCCTGCACATTGGTTCCACCACCGCCACTGCCCGTCAACTTGCCGCTTGCTGTAACCGGCTTATCGAAGGTCGCATAGATGAAGATGCGCGTTGCGCCTGTGGAAAGGCCGCTTTTTTGATCGGAGTAGCCGGAGATGGCATTGTTAGCCGCATCCAGCGTAATACCGCCACTATTGCTTTGGTTGTCAAAAAGCAGATTAGACGAATCCCCAGCAAATGTGAATCGGAACATCGCTGCATGATCGGTAGGCGTGAATTCCGTTTTGAGACCGTTCTCAAAAGTCACGCCATAATAGTACGGCTTCGCGATTTCGTTCTCGTGCTTGAAAGGTAGTGCCCTTGTCGTACGGCTAATATTGGGCGTTCCCACCGTGTCGGATGGCATCACATGGAAGGTTTGCCGATCCCCCATCCAAGGGCTTGGCTCATGGCTTAATGCGAACGCTTGAATCGTAGGTAAGTTGTTCGCGTTATTGCTTTGATTGTAATAATAAGCCCAGTCTGAGCTTGCGTTTGTTTTCGGTATCCAGAAATTAAATCCGTGCGGAACTGCAACGGCTGGAATATTATTTCCTCTGGAGAACGTTCCATTGGACTGTGTACCTCTAAGAATGTTGGCATAATCGGAGAGCCGGCTGTAATTTACAGGAGCGGGATTCCCTACAATTTTGATATCATCGATTGTGCCTTTAAATCCTGTACCGGTTTTCGCTGCTGGATTATCGTACGCAACCAGAATGCGTTTAATTGTTTTTCCGGCGGCTACGGACCCGATGTTGGATTTTTTGAAGTTCCATTGGTTGTTGTAGAGTGTCTTGGAGTTGCCTTGATCTTGAGGATTAAGTTTAACGCCGTGTTGATCGAGCGCACCGAGATTATGCAGATAAGTGCCATCTGAGAATGCGAGATCTACCGCTGCGTAAGTGCTGGAGTAATCCATCTGCGCTTTATCTGTGAACTCAGGAGCAATGTAATAGGAGAGTTCGGTACTTGGCGTCACGGCGATATCGGCATCATAAACTTTATTATAGGAATAAGCTCTGCCATTAACCAAGTGAGTTCCGGAGTAGGTAAAAGCTTTTGCCCCTGTCCATCCGACATTGGATTTGGCATTATAAAGGCCTGAAGGACCGTTCGAGACATATGATTTCATATCTGCCGGTGGTGGTGGTGGGAGAACAATGCCATTGGAGAGCTGGAACTCGGACAATTGAATGTAAGAATCACCGCTGTTTGCTGTTATGTTTAACCGGTAATAGACATACGGTGTTTCATTCGCGAAGTCATATACTTTCGTCTGGAAGCGTTCGCTAAAGGTCTGGTTGGTTCTCGTATCAAGCGTCGTCCAGGTGCTTCCGTCATTGGAGCCTTCAAACTGCCAGTTTTTAGGGTCTCTTCCGGCTGAATCATTCGCAGAGGTCAAAGCATATCTCATGACTGCCGATGCTTCACTAAGCTTGAATCTGACCCAGCTCGTCGAGTTCGTATCCAGCCATTTCGAATTCGTGTTTGAATCGATCAAATTGACGGCGACTTCACCTGAAGATGTGTACTCTCCTCTTGCAGTTACTTCAACGACTTTATTCGTGATGCTGCCTGGAATGCCCGCAAACGGCGTATTGCCGTCGATCCCCGAAGTTAGAGGATTCCCGTCGATATCTGCCTCGACTTTATTTTCCCATGTCACAATGGGGTCACTTGCCTCGAATGACGAGTAGAAGTCAGCACCTTCTGCAGCAGCAGCGGATGCCCGCTGATTCGTAGGCAGATAGAATGATCCTGCCAGAAGTGTAAAGCTCGTTGCCATAGCCAGAAATTTCCTAGCTTTCCGGTTACCCATTCCAGAAAACCTCCCATTTTTGTTTTCAAAGCGATCCTAATCGTTAAGAGTCAAGCAGCCTCCTTTCGAAGCACACCTGTAAGCGCTTCCCCATACATATCTTACTGAAAGAGCCTGGCTTTAACTATGCGGTAAATCTATCTTTTCTTCCGATAAAATAATCACATTTCCATTCCATCGGTATTTAGGAATACAAAAAGTGAGGTCGCTTACCGCCTATCCCCTCACTTTGTGCCTTTAACGAAAAATCCATTTGGCTACCATCGCCAGATCGTCGATATCCACCTTGCCGTTCTGATTGAGATCAGCTCGTTCATACTTTGCCCAATCCTGATCGTCTGACGAGCGTCCGTAAGCCGCCGCAACCACAGCCAGATCTCCTACAGAAATTTTGTTATCACTATTTAAATCAACCAAAGTAATGCGAACGCTGTGAGATACACCGCTAATTGTTGTTTCTAAACCGTCTGTATTGGTCAGCACGATGTCTTGAATCGCCATTGTTGTTGTTACTGGTTGAGAAATGGATTTAGCCTTCCAGCGCAGCACTAATAAATCAGCGTCCTCTTTTATTGGATGTTCCCCTGCATGAAGCATGACATGAACTTGTTCGTTCATTTCGGAATCGATGACAGCGGACATGTCTTCACGGAGCGTTTCCACACCGAGGAATTCCAAGTGTTCTGCCTCATAAGTCAGTGTAAAATCCTGAGCATATATGCTCTCAGTTACACTTTTAAGTCCATAAGTTAGCGTAAATAGACCTTCGGAAACAACCGATCCCTGACCGGTTAATTGGGCTGATGGCGGCTGGTTTGCCTGTGTGGTGACAGTTACGCTGGGACCATTCGTGCTCCAAAGCCCTGAGGCGTTAACCGCTTCCACTTTAAAGGTGTACGCCGTATTCGAAATCAAAGACGTAATTGCGTATTGATAGACATTGCCCGTCACAGTGCCTAACGCCTGCCCATCCTGGTAAACCTTATAGTCGGTTATCCCGTCTGGATCGGTCGCTCCGAACCATGATAACGTCACGCCTGAACTTGACACTCCGGATACATCAAGCCGCTTTGCCGCCGTCCACTGGGGAGGCTTCGGTACATCCGGCGAACCACTCATGATAGCTTTCGCGATAATCGCCAAATCCGCAATGTCAATCCTGCCATCGGGATGGACATCCGCCTTCACATGCTTGGCCCAATCGGAGTCCGCCGATGTTTTACCATAGGAGGCTGCCGCAATCGCCAAATCTCCGATCGTATATTTGTTGTCTCCATTCAAATCCCCAGGCTGCGAGTTATCTACAGAAATTTGGATCTTATGTGTCGCTCCGCTTACATTGGTTTCCACGCCGTCACCGTTTGAAACTACTAAATTGCTAATAGATACATCAGATGAGGCAGAATGGTCAAGCTTTTTAGAGCTCCAATGAAGCGTTAACAATTCATTATCTTCGCGAATGGCATATTGCGCTCCATGACTTACCGCAATAATTCGGACGCGTCCGGGTGTGTCAGACAGTCCGACAATAGAGAACTGATCCTTTAATTCCTTTACTGTGTCCACACCGTTAAAACTTAACTGCTCAGCATCATAAGTAACTGTGAGATCCTGTGCATAGACCGCTTGCGTAACCCCCTTCAATCCATAGGTCAAATGAAATGCTTCACCAACCAGCACCTTGTCCTCTCCGGACAAGGTGGCATGGATGGCTTCTTCGGCTTTGGCAAGTGAGAGATCAGCAAACCAGTTCGCCGATAAAAGCATGAGAAGCGCATATACAAGGTACGTCCTATGCCTTTTTCTTTTTCTCATCGTCTAATATCCTCTCTGGCTTTATGTATGGACTAATGACGGGTTGTCATTTCTTATAATCAAGCAAAGATAAAAGGAGTGTGACCGCCTCTGCCCTGGTCGCATTGTCATTAGGCATGAACAGATGATCTCCCTTGCCTTGAACCAGTCCGGCTTCTGCGGCAGCTGCTACGAAAGCGAACGCCCAAGGAGGAATTTGGTCTTTATCGGCAAAAGTCGATATTGGCTGCTCAGCTGTCTGGATACCTGAAGCCCGCACAATCATCGTGGTGATTTCGGCACGGGATATCATTTTGTCTGAACGGAACGTGTTGTCTTCATACCCTGATACGATGCCGGCCTTTACGGCGGACGAGATGCTTGATTTAGCCCATTCCGGTATCATAGACTCGTCATCGAAAGCAAGCTGATCTTGGTCATTCAACGGCAATTGAATTGCCCGAGCCAGCATGGTCGCAAACTCTGCACGTGTGATAAGTCCCTGCGGCTTAAAAGTGCCATCCTCATAACCGTTGACAAAACCCAGTTTCGCCGCTCTTTCAATCGCCTCTTTCGCCCAGTGCCCTGCAATATCACGAAACATAGGAGTATTGTCGTTCCTGATATCCATAGCAATTTGTGTGCCCGCATTTTGTTTACTAGAAACCATTTTGCTGGTAACAAGCTTCACGTCCGTCAGTTCTACCGCTGCCTGACCTTTGCCAATCGGTTCAAAAGTAAGTGTGCATAAGGGAACCTTCCCGCTTTCCCCTGCTTTATTGCCAATTTTGGTACTCGCAAATTGAATCTGATTATCTTTCACGATAGCAGGAATGGAGAAGCCATCTAGCGCGCTTTTCGCCTCCTTAAATCGTAATTGGTTGGGGTCATAAACAAAGTTTACCTCATAAGCGTAAATATCCTGAAGGTTATCCCCTGTAACCGTCACCTTAATTTCCTTGTCTTTTCCTACTTCAGGTTTATCGTTACTGATTGTTAGCGTGTAAGTGAAGGAGTCTGCAGCCCAAGTGGAAATGGGAACCATTAACATACAGATCATGAGAGTGAGGTACATACCAAAAATTTTATGTTTCATGCAGATCGTTCCTTTCTGAGCGTCCTTTTATCCTTTAATCGAACCTGCCAGGAGACCCCGAATAAAATACTTGCTCAAGAAAATATAAACGAGCAGCGTAGGTAAAGCGGCCAAAATCGCTCCTGCCATCTGTACGTTCCACTGTACAATTTGACTGCCTGACAGGTTTTGCAGAGCCACCATAATCGGTTGCTGCTTCTGGGTGGTCAGGGTAACGGCAAACAGAAATTCGTTCCATACACTCGTGAATTGCCAAATGCCTACTACAACGAATCCCGTTAATGAGAGTGGAATCATGATATACCTATAAATGCCGAAAAATCCGGTTCCGTCAATTTTGGCCGACTCCAACACTTCCGTTGGGATTCCTACATAAAAGTTGCGAAACATCAGGGTGCAAATGGGCAGACCGTACACAACATGAACGAGAATCAATCCAGGAATTGAGTTATAAAGCTTAATGGATTGCAGAAACTGAATTAAGGGAATTAGAATACTTTGGTAGGGAATAAACATCCCGAATAACATCAGGGAGAACAAAAAGTTCGATCCTCTAAACTTCCATTTTGATAAAATATAGCCGTTTAAAGAGCCTAACAAGGAAGACAACAACGTAGCCGGAATAGCAAGCAAAAAGCTGTTCGTCAAATTGGGGACAAGCTTCTTAAACGCTTCTTGATAGCCTTTCAAGTTAAAATACTGAGGCAGCGCCCACATTTTATCGAGTGTGATTTCGTTCAGTCCCTTGACGCTCGTGATGAGCATGACATAAACCGGAACCAGATAAACAATCGCCAAAACGATCAGCGCCACATACAACAGCGTACGATTCACGCGCTCCAGCGACATATTATTCCTCTCCTTTGCGCAAGTTGGAAATTAAGTAAGGAATGATGAGCAAGGAAACCAGCAGCAGCATAATCATCGCGATTCCTGCTCCTTGGGCATAGTGATTTCCGCGAAATGTCGTTTCAAACATGTACACGCCCGGCACATCCGTGACAAACATCGCACCAGGTCCAGTCATGGCATAGACCAAGTCAAATATCTTAAGGGAGATATGTGCCAAAATAATGATCAAGCTCATCGTTATGGGTTTCAGCTGCGGCAAAATCACCTTCCGAAACACCTGCCACTCCGTTGCGCCGTCCACGCGTGCAGCTTCCCGCAGTTCTTCGGATATGTTCCTTAATCCGGCCAAATACATCGCCATGGCGAATCCCGACATTTGCCAGATGGCCGCAATAGCAACCGCAATAATAGCGACTGGAAGGCCGACATCAATTTGGCCTACTGGAATTTTGGGTATAATTTGCGTGCTTACAAACCAGCTAGGCACATTCGTAACGCCAAGCGACTTCAGCAATAAGTTAACCCCAGTCGTTGGATTCAAGATCCATTGCCACACAACCCCGGTTACTACAAAAGAAAGCGCCATCGGAAATACGAATATATTTCGAAAAAAAGCTTCCCCCCGTATCTTCCGATCAATCATCACTGCCAAAAATAAGCCGACAATCATCCCGCCGGCGATGAATAAAGCCGTGAACATCACCGTATTTCTTAAATCCGCTTGAAACCGGAAATCATTAAATAGAAAAGCATAATTGCTGAATCCTGCGAATGTCAGGTTTTTAACGAGAGTATTCCACTCTGATAACGATACGTAGCCGGTCCAGGCTATAAAACCATACACGAATATGGCGATTGCGACTAAAGACGGCATCAGCATGGCGATAGGCACAAGCTTCTCCGACTTCCAACGAAAAGCGTTCATCGATTCACACTCCAGAAAAACAGGGCCAGATGCCTAATTCCAACATCTGGCCCTGACGATTTTTCAAACTTATTTCTTCATGCCATTGGCAGTTTGTGCTTGTTTAAGTGCTTTTGCTGCTTGCTCCACATCACCTTGCGTTACAAAGATATTAATCGCCTGGTTCGCTTGTGTCGTAAAGCCTTCAGGCGCTGCCGAGCCGTGAGCCATACTTGGCGTCAGCTTGCTCTTTTTAAAATCTTCGATCGTGGTTTTGCCATAAATGTCATATTTGGAAACGTCCGCATCCACCCTTGCCGGAATGGACCCCTTCAACGGGTTAAACACATCTTGACCTTCCACGGAACCAAGGACCTTCAAGAACTCTTTAGCTGTCGCTTGATCTTTGGAATCCTTCGGCAAAGCAAACGTATCCGTTACTACCATGAAACTGCCGTCCGTATTCGGGGAAGCTACCCATCCAAAATCCTCGTTTACTTTCAGTTTCAAATCCGTTGTGAAATATCCTTTTGCCCAATCTCCCATATTGTTCATTGCCGCTTCGCCATTGGCCACCAACTGGGCGGCATCCTGCCAGTTACGTGCAGCATGATCTTTATTTGTATAAGAAAGCATCTTTTTAAAAGTTTCGAGCGATTTTTTCACGCGTGCATCGTCGAACGGAATTTCGCCGGTCCACAATTTTTTGTAATCGTCAGCACCAAATTCGCCGAGCAAGACATTTTCGAACAACATGGTAGCTGTCCATGGTTCTTTATCACCGAGTGCCAGAGGCGTAATACCTTTCCCTTTCAATGCATCCGCTACCTTAACGAATTCATCAAATGTCGTAGGCGCTTTCAAACCATTCTGGTCAAAAATTTTCTTGTTATAGAAAATAACGTTCCCCCGGTGAATATTAACTGGTACCGAGTAGATATTGCCGTCCTTGCTAACCATCTCAATCAGGTCCTTCGGAAACTTATCCTTCCAACCTTCCTTGTCGTACAGGTCGTTCAATGGGCTGACTTTAGCAGCTGCCACCCAACCTGTATTCAGCTCTGCCCCCCCATGAACTTGGAAGGCTGAAGGCGGGTCTCCGCCTTGCATGCGGCTGGCGAGAACTGCTTTGGCATTGGTTCCGGCACCGCCGGCAACAGCCGCATTAATCACTTCAATGTCCGGATATTTATTTTTGAACAGTTTAATTAATCCTTGAAGACCCGCTTCTTCACCGGCACCCGTCCACCAGCTGAAGATTTCCACTTGTTTCTTGCCAGCAGCAGGAGCCGGAGTAGCTGGCGCAGCCGATGCGGCAGGCGTGTTTGCGGCTGCAGCCGGAGTTGGAGCCGAACTGTTCGTTGCCTCATTCGTTGTGGTGCCGCATGCCGTAAGAAGCGAACCCGTTAATGTTACAGTCGAAAGAATCAAAGATAATTTACGTTTCACAGTACTTCCCCTTTCAGATCGCTTTTGTATGAAACCGCTTTACAAAATTATCTTACTCAATTGGAGAATTACTTTTAATGAGGTAAATCTATCTTTTATTCCGTTATTTTGCACAAAACGCAATCCCTGTTAGTTAAGCATGTTTGGACCTATAATCCCCAGGCGACATCCCCTTTTGTTTTTGAAACCATTCGCTAAAATATCGGGGATTCGGGTAACCAACAGACTCTCCAATCTGATAAATCTTGAGGTTGCTGCTGCCAAGAAGCTCGCAGGCTTTCTCAATGCGCAGCTGCGATAAATAATCGCTGAACGATTTGCCCGTTTCTTGACGGAACAGCCTACTTAAATAGTTCGAGGTCACAAACAGCTCATCCGCAATCTGATTCAGATGCAGGTCTTCTGTGAACCTGGCGCTCATCATTTGAAGCGCTTTCTTAATCAAGTAGGAGCTGGGTTCCTCAGCGACCTTCTGCTCCTGTTTATCAGGCGCTGCTGCCTCGTTGGCGCACAGCGTCTTTGCTTTCTGCAAAGCCACCTCGATCTCTTCCACATCCGAAGGTTTAAGCAGATAATCTACAGCTCCTAAACGAAGCGCTTCTTGGGCGTATTTAAAATCACCATACCCGCTGAGGAAAATAACCTTGGTACTCGACAACACACGACTTTCTTTTTCCAATTCGCGCAATCTTGCAACTAATTCAAGCCCCGTCATATTGGGCATGCGAATATCCGACAACAGAATGTCGACGGGATGCTCCTCCATATAGTGGATAGCTTCAAGTCCGTCTTGAAAGACTTGAACCAGTTCGATTCCGAGCGCTTCCCAATTGATATGTTCGCTTAAGCCTTCCCGAATCCAGGTTTCGTCATCAATAATTACGGCACGGCAAACGGTCGTAGTCATCGAGTCATCCTCCGTCCTATTTCAAATTTCCGTTCATTTTCATAGAGAGCTGGCGTAATTCATTCGCTGCATCTTTAAAAGATATTTCCGGCTTGGCAAAAGATGTAATGATTTTGGCCAATGCCCTTTCTTCAATTTCTACCATCGCCGGGTAATAACTGATCGAAGGTTCAATTTTGGCCATATCCATGCTCTTCAAAATCAAGGCAAAATCCGGTCTCGTCTCTTCAAAGGACGGGTCAGCTAGAATGGAGCGCCTTGCCGGTATCCCCCCCTGCTGTGCATAAATCATCCCACCGCGTTTCCCGGTTGCATATTCGAGGAATTTCCAAGCGTCTACAGCGTTTCTGGAACTTGCATTAATAGCAAGCGTCCAACCATGCTGAAATGGGACACGCTTAATATGGCCAAACTGATCTTTGGTGCCTGGAATTAGCGCGATTTTGATAGCATCTTTATTGGGGTCGGTGTTTTGCTTGATCATTGGATACGCCGCATTCCAATAAGGTGCGGCCATGGCGATCTCGCCTGCGATTAAAGCATCGCGGGTTCTGGCGAAATCCCAGTTTAGCAAATCCTGCGGGACCACTTTCTCCTGAACCAGCTTCTCCATATATTTGCCGGCTTGAACCGATTCCTCGCGATCCAACAAGACATTTCCGTCTTCCTCATTCAGCACGTCGCCTCCAAACGACCATAACAGGGAGGCGAAGATCTTGGATCTTTCTTCCGGCACTACAGCAGGCATCGCAAGCCCCCATCTCGTGGGGGAAGTGGCGTTTTTACTTTTGGTATACGTTTTGGCTAGCTCGAATAATTCGTCCCAGGTTTCCGGTGGATGGGGAATTAAGTCGCTTCGATAATACAAGAAGTGTGTGCTAATATCTGTCGGCAGTGCGTATGTCGTATCTTGATATTGGTAAGTGGCCAAAAAATCGCTCACATCAAACGACTGGATATCCGTCAAATTTTTATCATTCATGAAGGAATCTAACGGAAGAATGGCATGAACAGCCGCAAATTGGGCAATGGATGTATTCGGAATCGAGACAATATCAAACGACTCTGTTCCAGCCAGCAGCTGCGTACCAACAGAAGTGAAATAGACATCTCTTCCCAATTCGATATACTCCACCTGAATGCCCGTATCCGCTTCAAACGTCTGGGAGATTTGACGCATCGCCGTAGATTCCGTACCGGTACGAATCAACACTTTTATCTTTTTGGGGCTCGCTAATGCTTTAGGAGAATCCACGGTCACCCGATCCAGTAACAGCAAACTGCTTAAAGCCCAGACGAGCAGCAAAACGAATGAAACCAACATTAATCGATTGAAATGCAGCATTTTCAAATGCTATGCCCCCTCTTGATCCTCTTGGAACGTAGCCAATCGATAAGGGATTGTAACCGTTACCAACGCGCCTTGATCCTCACCTGCCGCTACCTCAATGCCATACTCCGTTCCGAAGGCTGTCTGAATTCTTTGCTGTACATTTCGCAGTCCCACATGGTTGTTTGAAGCTGCATTCTGCAGCAAAAGCCGGACATGATCCAGATCGACCTGTCTACCCGTATTCGATATGACGATCAGAACATTATCTTCGCTTCGAAACGCTTTGATCATGACTTTTCCGCCATCCTGACTCTTGGATATCCCATGCTCTAAAGCGTTTTCAATTAACGGTTGCAGAATAAGCGGCATCACATTGACATAAGCAACTTCGGGTTCCAGCTCAATTTCATAGTACAGCTTGTCTCTGTATCGAAAGGATTGAATTTGTAAATAGTTCTCCACGTGCTCTAGCTCTTTCCCCAGTGTTGTCCATTCCTGGCCGGCATTAAGGGTGAACCGAAAGAACCTCCCTAAAGCCGTTACCAGCTTACTGATGGATTCCGCTTTATGTTTCTTGGCCATCCAATAAATCATATCCAGCGTGTTATATAAAAAATGAGGATGGATCTGCATTTGCAGCGCTTGAAGAAGAGCCTCGCGTTTTTCCTTCTGCTGCTTTTCATTCTCTTGGATTAGCCTTTGAATACGGTCCATCAATCGATTAAAGCTAAATTGCAAGATGCTGATCTCTTGAATGGGTCCTTGCGTATCCCGTACATGAAGATTGTCTTTCGCCGCAAATGCCATTAATCGGGCAAGATTAATAACCGGCTTCGAAATGGCGGTAGCCAACAGAAACGAGACGATTACCGCGACAAGCGCGCCAATGGCCGACATCATTAACAAATACCGCAATATTTTTTGATTGGGTCCGATTAATTCATTAATAGGGACGACCGCCGTCATCTTCCATCCGCTAATTTTGGAGGTATCGAAGGCGAGCAGCCATTTGCCATCGACAATCTGCAGCCCTTGACCTTGTGAGGGCAAGGCTTGTATGGCTTGGCTTATTTTATTATTTTGAGACAGCTGAGGGTCCTGCTGATAAATCACATCGCCGGAAGCATCCGTGACTAATAACGAGCCCGTTGAACCAATTTGAACATTTCGCAAATGCTCGCTTATAAAACGATCGTTAAATTGCACAAATAAATAACCTCGAAGCTTTGCCGTGTTACTGTCAATCAGACGCCGAGCAGCCGTAACGGACGCGCGAACCGGTGTTTCGAAACCGTCCTTTAGACGGTAAATCGATCTTTTATCGCTAAACCAGTTCATTTTCAAGGGTTGGCGCTCTATTTGATCCATAACAAATTGAATATTGACGCGATCAACTTGCTCATATGTGTAAAATAAATTTTCTGTCGAAAGCACTTCATGTCCAGCTGTTATAAAATAGATGGCTCGGATATGCTCCAGCCTGCCACGAAATAGATTGGAATAGACCATATTTTTAAACTTCTGATTGGCTTCGAACAGTGGATAAGAGGAGTCTAAGGGGCCGTTTAAAAAATCAAGCGACTGTTCATATAACAAAGTCCAAGTGAGTCGATCAATCTCTGAGAGATTGGCATCCAAAGCACGCTGAGTCTGCCCTACGGTCTGCAGAAGATACTGACTAACCTGCTTTTGAAACAATTCATTTTCCTTTTTGTAGGTAATATACGTGATAACGACTAGCGGAAGAATCATGAGCAGAAGAAAAACGGACAGCAAGATCGTGCGAATCGAGATTAGTTTGCTGACATTATTGAAAGCGCTCACCCTTTCCACCGATTAAATACACGAATAATCTAACATGTTCAATTTGAAATGTTTGTCGAAATAAGCGAAAGATCACATAAAATAATAATAAAATGTTGCAAAAAAAAGAGAGGATGCTCCGGAAGCACCATCTCTACTCGATTGTTCATGAAGTTTCACTTACTTTTTCGAAACAGGAATCCATATTTCACTTCTAAAGTTAGGGGATGTTACGTCTTTGCTTTCATTCCATAAGATCTCCGGACCATCCACTTGTTCATAGCTCGACGATGGAAACCACTCGGCATAGATGCGGCCCCATACCTGTTGCAGCGTTTCCGGAAAAGGACCCACAGCCTCAAATACGGCCCACGAGGAGGCAGGAACTTCCAGTACAGCCAGATAATCCGGGCACTCTTTCGTGGTTGCCGCTCCGATATAATGATCGAGCTCTCCTTTCTCTTCCATCCTCCCCTCTGAAAAGTTGGCTGACCCGCTAATAAGCCCGCTTGGCGCCACATTGGAAAGCGATTTAAGCTGTAGAATGAGCTCCTCGTTTAAACTTCCCCACATGGCGGCGATTTCTGGATTCACTCCCTCAAAAATAATCGGCACCCTTTTCTTCAGTCCCACGATGCGAAATGCTTCTTTCTCTTCAATCCGGTAGTTCATGACATCTCCTCCTCTAATTGTGAGCTGGAAGGTCAGTCTTGGGTAAGCTTTTAACGTTTGCCCCGTCTCTCTTGCCTCTGTTGGCGTTATCCCATGCATGCTTTGAAAAGCTCTGGTAAAAGAATCAGGCGAATTATAGCCGTATTTGACTGCCAAATCAATAATCTTGATTGCGCTATGGTTCAGCTCAAATGCAGCAAGCGTCAGCCTTCTGCGGCGAATGTATTCCGACAGCGGGACACCAGCCAGGAACGAAAACATTCTTTTAAAATGAAACTCCGAACACATCGCTATTCTGGCTGCTTCTTTGAAATCAATCTCGTCTGTCAGATTTTCTTCGATATAAGATAGAGCCCCGTTCATGTTTTCAAGCATCTTCAAGCTCACCTCCCTCGCTTATCTATACAATAGCAATTGTATAAACACAGCATCCGACTTTTCGTGCACAATCTCGTAGGGTTCTTGGTTAAAAAAGAAGAAGAAAAAGAAGAAGAAGAAAAGAGACTGTCTTGAGGTTTATTAACCTGTGGACAGCCTCTTGTTGTCATGAGAATCAAAAACTTTGCACCCGCGCTTGCTTTTCCTTCATGATCGGCATCAACAACCATGCTCCAACCAGGAGCAAACAGCCGCTAAGCACATAGACCGTTAACAATGAGGACATATCTTTTAAATATCCGGAAATCGACATGCCAACCACCATCATGCCCATAAAAATGGGAGTTATAGCGCCTCCGACCCTGCCCATATAAGCGGCTTCTGTATTTTTCATCAGCAGAGTTTGAATGCCGACTTGAATGCAAGGGTAAAATAACCCGCTGAGCGCTTGGAGCGCAAAGGACAGAAGCAATATCTTCGATGCTCCGACTGCAATGGTACATATGGCGCTGACCAACAAGCCTACCGCAAGCAAAACTTGCGGCTTCACTTTCTTGGCTACCGTCATGATGAAGGCTCCGCCAATCAGCATAGCCGCGCCGTTCGTCATTAGAAACCACTGCATAAATGATTTATCCTGTCCTAAATTTTCAATCGTGATAAAAATCATTAGGGGCTGAATCATCCCCGCGGCAAGCCCTGAAGCAGCAAAAGTTGCACCTAGGGTTCGTAATGAACGGTTAGACCATACATAACTGATTCCAGCTTTCATCTCTGTCATAAAGCTACCGGTATTTTGCGCGTTCGCTTCATCTGTGTCACGAGGTAAAAACGACAAGATGATGGCAGAGGTCAGGAAAAATAAAAACGTCAACAAAAGGGAAACCTGAATACCGAACTGCATGAAAATAAAGACACCAATGATCGGACCGATAATGGTAAAGATGCCGATTAAAGATTGCGATAAAGCCATGACACTTTGCAATTTGTCACTGGCAACGTGTTTCTTATAGAGCTTCATCGCAGAGGGTTGCGAAAATTGAGATAAACTCGCTGAGATCAGTGTTCCAATTAATAGCGCATACCATTCGCCCATCACAAGAGCGAGCAACACGACTAACACGGAAATAGCTGATAAAAAGTCGCTCCACACCATCGTGCGCTTTGGCTTCCAGCGGTCCGCGAACGTCCCTCCGATGATGGCGAATAAAAAAATTGGAGCAAACTCAACGACGGAAATAAGTGATACATACTTAGGATCATTATTTGTTATATCAGTCACATATAAAAGCACGGCAAAATTTCTTATCCATACACCTAACTGCAGAAACACCCGCGAAAGGATAATCGTTCGCACGTATCGATTCGTAAACACGTTAATACCCCATATCTTTTAAAATACTAGACAGCGTACGCAGACGTTCGCCGTTGAGCTCGTCATCTTCGCTAAGCGCTTGGCTGAATAGTTTGATGTCTTCGTTAATTCTATCGTTATCCGTACAGACGGCCACGGTCATGGCATCTCCTTGCAGACCTACACGATCAATTACTGGATTCTCAGGATCGTATAAGCTCTTATTTCGATACGCATCTTCGCGGAAATACAGCATGCTTCTTGTTATAAGAATGGCAAGATCGAGGACGCGGTGCAGCGGAAGCTCTTCCGATTGCCTCGACCACTTCTCCCCTGTGTATCTCCAGACCTTGGCCGAAATGTCGACCTTCCCTCTGTCATTCCATTGAGCCAGTCCTAAAGAGAGCCCTTTTGCATCGGATGTATCGGCGTATCTACCGTCCACTTGCTCATAATTTTCGGAAACAATGACGGGCTTATGTTTTAAAGAAGTAGGTATTTTCATTTGGTTATCTCCTTTGATTGAGTTTAGTAATTTAGTAATTTAGTAAATTACTAATTTACAAACCCAATTCTATATCGATGTTCCGGATTAGTCAATGCAATCCGGCCTTAGTTGTCTTTCGCGTCGCACCATCTGACAGATGTGCCGCCGCATGCAGTCTGGCATGTCTGCGGCAAGGCCGGGGCCGAGGCTGTGACTCGGCCGTGGGAACTACAGGGCGCTATTTCGGCGAAATAAGCCCTTTAGACGCCGAAAGGGAACTGAGAGACCTTATTTCTTGGGATTGGGCGGGTTTTCCGCCAAATCCTTAGAAATAAGGCCCTACAGTTCCCCGAAAAGCCTGAAACAACCCTGAGGGCACAAATAACTCCCTCATGGTCCACTATTTGCCGCCGCATACAGCCGCATCTGTAGCTCCCACCAGACTATCGTCATGTGGAGAGCCCGTGCTCAGCCATGCATCCTAGCAAACCAAAAAACCTGAGCTGCACACAGTCAGGTTAATCAGTTCCTATACTCTCACTCTTAAGCGTCCCCTAATCTCTTTTCGTTCAAATGATTGGCCAACTGACTCGTCCGCTGTTTATTCAGCGGGTACAAGCATACAATGATTAGAAAAATGACCAGATAGACGATGCCGGGGACTAAAGTGGCTAACGTGTATATGCCATCTAACGCTTCTTTGGTCTGAACAGACCGAGCTGCGTCATAGCCAACCGAACCGATAGCCACGCCGCCGATCCCGCCGGCAAGCGCTTGGCCTACCTTGCGGGCAAAGGAATACACGGAATACACCGTGCCATCCTCCCTCACACCAGTCACATACTCCTGGTAGTCAATCACATCAGTGACAAAAGCCCATACGACTAAGTTGAAAAAGGCAAAGCCAAACATGCCAACAGCGGAAATAAGGACAAATTGCCAAGCTGTCAAATGCGGCAGGAAGTAGAGGGTAAGGTAGACAACGGAGGAAAGCAGCATACCTGCTGCAGCTATTTCCTTTTTGCCATACTTGTGCACCAATGATTTCACAAAAGGAATTGCGATAAATACCGCAGCTGTCTGAATTAATACAGCCATACTCAACATCGAAGCGCTTCCAAAATAATTTTTAAACAGATAAACATTCACTGCACCTACCAGCATAGAAAGCATCATAAACGTGAGCGATGCGATCAAAATAGAGATTAACGGCCTGTTTTTTAACATACCTTGTAAAGTTGTACCTAGATGGATCTTATTTTTTTGCTCTTCTGGTATTGTGATCCGTTCTGTTGATAGTTTGTAACAAGCCATGTAGCAGGCAATCGACAAAATGCCGAAAATAATAGCTGCCAGCATGAACCTGTTGGAATCTGCTTTATTGTTAACGAATAGGATTAAAGGCCCGATCACATTAATGATTAGACTCGCCAGCATAGCCCCCATCGTTCTGAATGTCGATAATGTCGTGCGCTCCACTGAATCGCTAGTAATTACAGACGCCATAGACCCGTATGGAATATTGACCGTGCTGTACAGTGTTCCCCAAATCAGATAAGTGACAAATGCATAGGCCATATAGAAACCATCGGACATCCCCGGGATTTTCACAAACATAAGAATACCGGACAAGACGAGCGGAAAAGACATTCGGAAGATCCAAGGCCGAAATTTGCCTTGAACCCCCGCTTTTCTTGTGTCGATGAAACGCCCCCACACCACATCTGCAACAGCGTCCCAGAGTCTTGCAATGACAAATACAAGGCCGATCGTTGCCGCATGAATTTTGAAAATATCCGTATAGTAGACCATCAGGAACGAGCTCACGAGGATAAAAAAGAAATCATTCCCGAAGTCGCCGAACAAATACCCCAGCTTATCTCGTATCCCAAAAGGACGGCTTGCCTTGACGTTACCCTTTGTTTCAGGCACATTGTGAATAGCCAAATTACTCATCGTATCCCCCCGCTACATGTGTAACTCAGAGTGCTCAGATCTTATTTCTTATACTCGAACTCTGGAATAGCCAGCCATCTTTTGCGCAGCTCATGTGCCGCATATTTCGGCTTTCGATCCCGAGTGAAGATGCCCTTTTTGTTCCCTTGAACCCGTATAACGCCTTGGGACGTGTTAAAATCAGCAAAATTCCAAACTTGTTCACCAACAAAGGTACTGAATTCATCAAACACTTCGTGATTTGCCCGCAGGTACTCGACCTGGAACTCTTCTGTAAACATCACAGGGTCTACATCATGCAAGCCGGCAATCGTGTCTGCCCCATACTCGGTCATTATGATTGGTTTGCCCGGGCAGCGTTTGCCCCAGCCATCCAGTTCCTCGCGCAGTTTGATTTTGGCTGCTTCCATATCTCCGCTTTGCACATACCAGCCGTAATATCTATTTAGTGCTAGCACATCAACAAGCTCTGCCACTTTGCACGTTTCAGGCGTTGACATCAGGTGTGTGACAATGGTCACAGGTCTTTTTTGCGGATCAAGTTCCTTGGCAAGCTCGACAAGCGGCTTGAAGTAAGCATCCGCTCCTTCTTCTTCTGAAGCCGGCTCGTTGGCAATAGACCACATGACGACACAAGGGTGATTTTTGTCACGCGCAATGAGTTCCCGAATGACATCCTGATGATGCTCTTTGGTGCGGAGTTCCTCCCAAGTTTTCCGCTTCGGACCACCTCCGAACATCGCCATGAAATTCAAGTGCAGCCCGACGGCAGGCGTCTCGTCAATGACAACAAGACCTTCAAGATCAGCGAGCCTCATTAACTCCTCCGAATAAGGATAGTGCGCTGTACGGAACGAATTGGCACCGATCCATTTCATCAAACGGAAATCGAGAACATTCGCCGCTTCGTTAAATCCTCTTCCATGAATCGCCGAATCCTCATGTTTCCCAAACCCTTTGAAATAAAACGGTTTATCATTAATCAGGAATTTCCCGTCTTTGACTTCAACGGTGCGAACACCAAATGGCTGCTCGTAAACATCGATAAGCTGTCCATTATCACTAATCTCAACTTTAAGTGTATACAAATAAGCTTTCAAAGGCTCCCACAGCTTCACCTCTTCAATCTCGATCAACCCCTGAAGTCCGCTGCTTTCTCCCACGACAACGCCCGACTGATCAACAACAGACGCCTTCACTTGTCCTTTGCCCGTAATTTCTACCTCGTACTGAACAAGTCCGTTTTGTTGGTTCCAATTGGTTAGAATGGTCACATCTTTCACATACACATGTGGAGTCGTATAAATTTTCACCGGTCTATGGATGCCTGCATAATTGAAGAAGTCAAAATTCGGGCTATTTTTCGCAACAAGGCCACGACCTGGAACGTCCTGCTCACTGTAAATTCCTACCGGCAGCGTCGTCTCGTCCACAATATTGTTCACCGCAACCGTCAACCGATTATGACCAGTAGTTAAAAAGGAATTGATTTCCGCTTCGAACGGTGTAAACCCACCTTTATGTTCCATAACCGCTTCGCCATTCACATAAACGACTGCTCGATGAGTCGCCGAACCAAAACGCAAGACAATACGCTCGGACATTAGTAAATTTAATACCGTGAAATCTCGCTCGTACCAGACCCAGCCAACGTGATTCCGTATATCTGCCGTAACGCCTACATCGTTGAAGGACGATGGCACTGACATCGGGATGGTCTCAGTAAGCGAAGAAGCGTACCATTTCTCTTGAAAGCCCTTTCCAAAATCCAATTTAAAATTCCAAATCCCGCTAAGATCTATGATTCCCCGTGACTCTGATACGATTGGATATAACATAACACCCGCTCCTTTTTATTCTCATTTGCAAACTCAACAATTAAGATTATACTAAGTTAACTAACTTCTAAGTAGGACGGAAACTGCATTTTAGGGATTATTTTAACATTCTAATCTGAAATAAGGAGATTTTTATGAGCGAACTTCAGTTTCATCTATCAGCAATTAGCACGACATTGTTTCACTTAACGGACATCAACACCGTCGTCTTGACCAGCAGCGGAACTGTCTTGTTAAATCATGAGCAAGATATCATCCCTGAATTTCTAAGCAGCTGGCAGAAGGAAGATATCGCGTTCCTTGCAGCGGAATCTCTAATCTCTCCTGAACAATGCTGCAAATACACGAATATATGGGGGTTTACCTACTTAGCCAAAGCTTTTCGATTACAAGAGGAACGCACTAAAATCATAGTCACAGGGCCATTCTTACTGCAGGTTCCGGACCTCAATAAACTATACTCGAAGTTCAAGTTGGATCAAGGAAAGCGAATCGAATTAGAAGGTTTTTATCGAGGAATGAAGTTAATTAGCGCCGCGAGGGTTCAAAGCATGGCCAATCTGTTCGAGCAAATCGAAGGCATTTCCCAAACGGATATCCGGGAATTAGAACTCCAACCACAGCCTGTCCGGTTCCCCCGTCAGAGAAAAAAAGAACTTATGCTGCAGCAGCCTGATGAGGTATTTATCGACCTGATTGAATTGCGTTATCAAATTGAACAGGAAATGATGCAAGCCGTCCAGCATGGAGATCATGAAACTTTGCAGAAAGTGCGCTCCAAAATGAAAAACTTGTACGACTTCTCCGAAAGATTCCCGAACCAACCGGTAAGAGCCTTAAGAAATGCGCTTATTATTTTAAATACCTTGCTGAGGGTAGCCGCCAAAAATGCGACTGTTCAGCCCTTTTTCTTACATCAAATCTCGGAGAAATTCGCAAAGCAAATAGAAAGAACTGAAACGATCGATTTTCTTAACAAATTAATGACGCTCATGTTCGACGAATATTGCCGTCTTGTGCGCCAGCATGCTGTAAAGGGCTATTCCCCGCTCGTTCAGAAGGTTATTCAATTTATTTCCTTGTATTATAATAAACCATTAAGTTTAGAGGAGCTTTCTCAGGAGTGCCACGCGCATCCAGCACATATTTCCAGGCAATTCAAAAAAGAGACGGGAATGACCGTGACCGACTTTCAGCAGAAACAGCGAATTGAAGAAGCAAAACCGTTACTGCGCAATGGCGATTTAGCCATCAAATGGATTGCCGAATCCATTGGTTTCGATGATGCCGGCTACTTCACACGCATTTTCAAGAAACTCGAAGGCATGACGCCAACGCAATTTCAAAAGAGCTAAATGAAGTGTCCTTCGTCTGCTTTATATTGGATTATGGACAAGTTAAATGATACAATATGGGAATAATATGAAAAAAACAAATCTGAGGAGTGATACAAATGGCATTAGATTTTTACTTGAATTTTAATGGAAATTGTCGTGAAGCGGTGGAATATTATGCAGAAGTATTCGGGACTGAACAACCGAAAATCATGACCTTTGGCGATACGCCATCAGACCCCGCCTACCCACTCCCAGAAGAAGCAAAATCCATGGTTATGCACGCTAGACTTACGATTAGCGGCAGTACCGTGATGTTCTCTGACGTCTTCCCAGGTATGCCTTTTGTAGCCGGAAATAATATTTCCTTATCCATGGTCAGCAAGGATATCGAAGAAATCAAATCCGCTTTCCATAAGCTGAAAGAAGGCGGCAAAGTAGGCATGGAACTCCAAGAAACTTTCTGGAGCAAGTGCTACGGCAGTTTGGAAGACAAGTTCGGCATCCAATGGCAATTTAACTACGATAACGGTGAGGTCGTCTATTAATTCCACGGGTGAAACAAAAACACGCCCTCTCTTTCCAGAGAGTTGACGTGTTTTTTGTTTACAAAATGGGAGAAATCAGCTTCGAGATGGACTCCAGGAATCGGATGCGAAGGGAGCGCTTCTCATATTCCTCCAGTGTTAGTTCCATACAACCTTCCATGTCCTTCCAAAATGTGGCTTCCAGCTTTTTCGCAGTTTCCTCGTGATACATCAGCGCATTCGTCTCAAAATTAAGCCGCAGACTTCGAATATCGAAGTTAGCCGTCCCAACCGATGCCACTTTCCCATCAACAACAATTGTCTTCGCGTGCAAAAAACCATAATCGTAGAGGTAACATTTCACACCGGCGCGAAGCAGTTCCCCCACATAATAAAGGGAAGCCCAATGGACAAACAAGTGATCCGCTTTCTCCGGAATCATGATACGAACATCTATGCCAGACAAGGCTGCAATGCGCAGTGCATTCAGCATGCTCTCTTCTGGAATAAAATACGGAGTCTGCAGCAGGATCCGTTTTTTGGCCATATGAATCATTTTGAGGAAGGTGTACACAAAATGCGGCCATTCTTCGTTAGGCCCACTCGCCACGATCTGCATCGGTACCTGCTGTGAAGTCCCTCCTTCTTCACGTTCTGGAAAATAACACTGATCCACTTCGACTGCTGTCGAAGAAGCTAAATTCCAGTCCAAGATGAAACGGGACTGAAGCGCACGAACCACACTTCCTGTTAAGCGAAGGTGGGTATCCCGCCAAAACCCGAAACGAGGATCCATGCCGAGATATTCATTCCCCACATTGAACCCGCCCATATAGCCGATTTTGCCATCAATAATGACTAACTTCCGGTGATTGCGATAGTTAACCCGATAGTTCAAATAAGGAATTCGCGAAGGGAAAAAGGCTGCCTTCTGCCCGCCTGCTTTCAGAAAATCACGGAAGAAAGAATCCTTTAACGAACGTGAACCAATATCATCATACAAAAATCGAACGATGACCCCTTGCTCCGCTTTTTTCGTTAAGGCCTGAATAATCCGCTTCCCCAATGCATCATTCTTGACGATGTAATACTGCATATGAATATGCGTTTTCGCGGCTTCGATTTTCAACATCAAATCACTGAATTTGCTTATCCCATCCGTGAAAATATCGACGCTGTTATCCTGGGTCAGAAATGCGTCATTCGAGGCCACGTTCAAATAAATCAAATCACGGTAGTCGCTGACCATCGGATTCAGATATGTCATCGTCCCGTTCATCAGCTGCTCCCGCTGTTCAGAGATGACCGTCTGCATTCTTTCCTGCATGCGCTGATTCCATTTGTACAGCTTTCTGCGGCTTAAATTTTGCCCTAACATCACATAGAGCAGAAAACCGAGAATCGGAATAAATAGAAGCACCATCAACCAAGACCAGGTAGCCGCCACGTTCCGGCGTTCCAAGAATACAACCGTAAGAGCAAGTAAAATATTAACAATAAAAAGTACAGTAAGTGCGTGCGATATCCAATCCATGTTGCCACTCCTAACCGTTGTTGTCAGTGGATCAGGAATATTATACCTTATTTTCGGCAATTTCGAAAAAAACCTCGTATTCTGGCTTAAGAACACGAGGTTGATCTTGCATTAGGTTATTTTTTTAATTAGGCATAACTTCCGTAAATAGTAAACGCCGCCTACTTTAATGACATCATCCGAATACGCTTCTATGAGTGTTCCTGAGTCTTCTAATTCGCCATCAAACCACACCTCAACAGGTGTTTGAAATAGCATGCAAAGATACATATCCGCATCGGTTAAACAATCTGTCGTCCTGCTCATCTGAACAAGTGCCTCCTCACCATTTTTCACGTGACAACATACATATCGTCATTTGTAAATGATAAATGAAGAGGAAGTAGGTAAAAAAGACTGGAAGCTATGAGCCTCCAGTCCTGATTTTTCCCTTTATTTGACCATTTCCTTATAAAGTCCGATATACTGCTGCGCGGACTTCTTCCAGCTAAAGTCGCCTTTTTTCATGTTCATCTGAATTTTCAACCAGGCGTCACGGTCATTTTTGTAGAAAAAGACCGCACGGCGGATCGTATGCAGCATATCATGCGCATTGTAATCTCTAAAGGAGAAGCCTGTCCCCTCGCCTGTAAACTCATTATATGGCAGAACCGTATCCTTAAGTCCACCGGTTTCTCGAACGATCGGCACAGAGCGATACCGAAGTGCGATCAACTGACCAATACCGCATGGCTCGAATTGAGATGGCATTAGGAACAAGTCCGAAGCCGCATAGATTTGATGGGCTAATGCCTCGTCAAAGCAGATCTGAGCGGATACTTTGTCGGGATGCTTCAATGCCGCTTGCTTGAACATCTCCTCATAATCGTATTCGCCTGTCCCTAGTACGACTAGTTGGATGTCTAGCGATAAGATTTCTGGAAGGACATGCTGGATGAGATCTAGCCCTTTTTGCTGCACCAAACGCGTTACAAGGGCAACCATCGGCACATCCTCTCTTACTTCCAAACTTAGGCGTTCCTGGAGTGCTTTCTTGTTCAATTGCTTTTTGGGCAGCGAATCTCGGTACGTAGACACCAGATGCGGATCATTCATCGGATCAAATACCTCATAATCAATCCCGTTCACGATCCCCGTCAGCTGGTCCCTTCGGTGACGCAGCAAGCTATCCAAATGTTCACCAAAGTACGGAGTTTGAATCTCTTCCGCATAGGTCTGACTCACCGTTGTAATACGGTCCGCGTACAGAAGCCCTCCTTTTAGGAAGCTGGCACCTCCATGCAATTCAAGCGCTGTTCCGGTAAAATGATCGTCGGATAAGCCAAACAGCTCCTTAAACAACGATTGGCTAAACACACCTTGGTATTTCAAGTTATGAACGGTCGTTAACGTTTTAATCTCGCTATAGAATGGCAGATGTTGATAATGAGCCTTCAACAGCACGGGAATCATGCCGGCTTGCCAATCGTGACAGTGAATAACATCCGGCTGGAAGTCGAGCAGCGGCAGCGTTTCGATAACGCCTTTGCAGAAGAAAGCAAAACGTTCTGCCTCATCGCCGTACCCATACACGCCGGAACGATTGAAATAAAATTCATTGTCCACGAAATAAAAAGTGACCCCATCCTGCTGCAGAACTTGAATGCCAATATATTGCTTTCTCCAACCGACATAGATATCATGTGTCACAGCCGTAGTCATCGCGTCCCGGTACTTGGCAGGAATCCCGCCATATTTAGGCAGGATAACTCGTACATCCAGCCCTTGCTGGATGAGTTCCTTCGGCAGTGAACCGATCACATCGGCGAGACCTCCCGTTTTGATAAAAGGAACTGCCTCTGAAGCTGCAAAGAGTACTTTCATCTTTCCACTCCTCCTGATAGTCGAAAAGCCGCCTATGGGAAGGCAGGCTTTTCGAATGTTATCTAGTTATGCGCTCAAGAAAGATACCGATTAGATCACTTTCGTTTTTGCCGCGATGAACGGTGCTTTGTTGTCACCTGTCAGGACGCGACCGCGGGAGATAAAGACATCCTTATCGAGAATCGCATTCTCAATAATGACATTTTCCTCGATTTCGCAGTTTTGGAGGATAATACTGTTTTTCACGTAAGCCCCCTTGCGAATTTTCACTCCGCGGAACAAAATGCTGTTCTCTACCTTACCTTCAATCGTGCAGCCGTTTGCGATCAACGCGTTTTTGGCTGCGGCGGATTCCAAGTATTTCGCAGGCGGTTCATCCTTGACTTTTGTATAGATCAGGTTCTTCTGGAAGAACAATTCTCTCCAGATCACTGGATTTAACAGCTGCATGCTGTGCTTGTAGTAACCTTGAATTGAATTCACGATGCCTACATGCCCTTCAAATTTATAGCCATACACACTAAGTTTATCAATATTTTTCATGATACCGTCGCGAACCAGGTGATCATACCCTTGAGCCAGGCAGGATTCTACCATGTCCAGCAGCAGCGCTTTGCTCATAATATACATTTCCATGGAAATGTTATTCGTCCGCAGTCTACCCGTGTGATCCTCCATAAGCGTCACTTGTCCGTTATCTTTGACGGCCAAGCGGCGGAATTTCCCTTGAATATCCTCATCCGTTTGCTTATAGATAACGGTAATGTCCGCTTGCGTATCCTCGTGATGACGGATGACATCGCGCAAATCAAGATTGCACACCATGTGGCTGCGGGAGATAATAACCAGCTCTTCTTTACCACGATAGAAATAATCCCGATGGCTGTAAAATTGATATAGATCTCCACGTGAAATACCCGTCGGCTCATCCATGACGGATGGAAGGACGAACAATCCGCCGCGCTTTCTGTCCAAATCCCACTCTTTCCCGGACCCCAGGTGATCCATCAAGGAACGGTATTTGTGCTGCGTAAATACGGCCACATTATCAATGCCAGAATTCACCATATTCGACAATGTAAAATCAATTAACCGATAGCGTCCACCGAATGGTACCGATGCAGGGCAGCGGAAATAGGTCAGTTCTTCCAAATCGTCCGGTTCATTCACTAAATTAATGACACCCATTACATGTTTCATCTGAGATCATCCCTTCTGTTTGGCAGTCGCTATTACTCGTTCATTGCCGCCTATGAGTGTAATTTCACCGTGACCGTCTACTACAGCGCCATCTTCCACGATCGTGTTTTCACCAATAATCGCTTTGTTAATCGTTACATTATTACCTATTTTGGCATTCGGCATAATGACGGAGTCTCGAATTTGGCTGCCTTCCCCCACTTGTACACCAAAGAACAAGACTGAATGATCGACATCTCCGAAAATCGCACAACCCTCATTCACGAGTGAACGCTTAATGTTCGCAGTAGGCGCTACATATTGAGCTGGTTGGTATGGATTTTGGGAGTACACACGCCAATCTTTATCATTAAGATTCAACTCGTTATGATCATCGAGCAAATCCATATTTGCTTCCCATAAGCTATCAATGGTACCGACGTCTTTCCAATACCCCTCGAACGGATAAGCATACATTCTTGCTTCATTTCGGAGCATCATCGGGATAATATCTTTACCGAAATCCTTACTGGAATCCGGATTCTCCTCATCCGCAATCAAATACGATTTCAGAACGCTCCAGTTAAAAATATAAATACCCATGGAAGCCAAGTTGCTGTTCGCTTCTTTTGGTTTTTCGGCAAATTCAGTTATTTCCTGATTCTCATTCACGCTCATAATTCCGAAACGGCTCGTTTCTTCCCATTTCACTTCGATAACGGCGATACTTGCATCAGCTTTCTTCTCTTTGTGGTAGGAAAGCATCTTATCATAATCCATTTTGTAAATGTGATCACCCGAGATGATCAATACATACTCCGGATCATACTGCTCAATAAATCCAATGTTGCGGTAGATGGCATTGGCGGTACCTTTATACCAGTCTCCGCCTTTTTGTTCCATGAACGGAGGCAACACAGTGACACCACCATTTTTGCGGTCCAAATCCCACGAACTGCCGATTCCAATATACGTGTTGAGCACGAGAGGCTGATATTGCGTCAAGACACCAACCGTGTCGATGCCTGAATTCGTGCAATTGCTTAGGGTGAAATCAATGATACGGTACTTCCCGCCAAAATGAACGGCTGGTTTGGCCAAATTATTCGTTAGTACGCCTAGTCTTCGTCCTTCTCCACCAGCGAGGAGCATGGCAACACATTCTTTACTGCGCATCTCTGATTTCCCCCTTCAACTTCGTTTTCTCTAGTTGGAATTCTTTTACACATTTTATATAAACAGCCGCAAGCGGCGGAATACACAGAGACAAACTATAGGGCAGTTCGTGGTATTTTCTTTTTTCACTTGTGATCGGCAGCTTGTTTCCTTGGCCGGAACCGCCAAATTCTGGAGCATCACTGTTGAAAACAACCTCGTACATGCCATTGCGCGGAACGCCGATTCGATAATCGGGATGCACCACCGGGGTGAAATTACAGATGAGAATCAGATCATCCTCAGCCTTATTTCCTTTGCGCATAAAAGTGACGACACTTTGGCTTTCATCATGCGGATTAATCCATTTGAAACCGTCCGGACTATGATCCTTTTGCCATAAAGCCGGCTGATCCAAATAAAATTGATTGAGCGCCTTCACGTAAACGTGCATTTGCTCGTGCTTCTCATAACCGTCCAGCAGGAACCAATCCACTTCCTCCTGGTCTTTCCATTCGTCGAATTGACCGAATTCGCTGCCCATGAACAGCAGCTTTTTGCCAGGGTGACCTGACATATATCCGTATAAAACGCGCAGGTTGGCGAATTTCTGCCAATAATCGCCTGGCATTTTATGCAGGAGTGAACGTTTCCCATGGACAACCTCATCGTGAGAAAAAGGTAAGACATAATTTTCACTAAAGGCGTACATAAAGGAGAACGTGATCAATTTATGGTGATATTTGCGATGAACGGGATCCAGCTTCATATAACGCAGCATATCGTTCATCCAGCCCATGTTCCATTTATAGTTAAATCCAAGCCCGCCATCATGCACGGGTGCTGTCACCAGTGGCCAATCCGTGGAATCCTCTGCCATCATAAGCGCATCCGGATAATAAGAGAAAACAACCTGATTCAACTTTCGCAAGAAAGCGACAGCTTCGGGATTGTCATCCCCGCCCCATTGATTCTTAAGGGGCTTCTCATTCCATCTGCCGAAATTCAAGTGCAGCATAGAAGCTACAGCATCAACCCGGATACCATCGATATGGTACATATCCATCCAAAAAATCGCATTTGAAATGAGGAAGCTCTGCACTTCCGGCCTGCCAAAATCAAATGTAAGTGTCCCCCATTCCAATTTCTCGGCTTTGCGAGGGTCTTGATATTCATAAAGCGGTTTTCCGTCAAACTGCCTCAAGCCATGCGCATCCTTGCAGAAATGCCCAGGGACCCAGTCCATGATGACGCCAATCCCTTTTTGATGACAACGATCGACGAAATGCATGAACTCTTTTGGTGTGCCATGCCTGCTCGTCACAGAGAAATAACCTGTCGCCTGATAGCCCCATGAGCGGTCAAACGGATGCTCAGCAAGCGGCATAACTTCAATATGTGTATAACCCATCTCCACGGCATAATCGACTAACTCGTCCGCAAGCTGGTCATAGGTATATAATTCTTCGCTATGTCTGTCTTTTTTGCGCCATGTACCTAGGTGCACTTCATAAATCGACAAAGGCTTATTATAGGCGGGAGCCAATTTCTTCTGCTCTAACCAAGCCTCATCTTGCCATTCGTAGCCTTCCAAATCGACAACACGTGAGGCTGTACCTGGACGCACTTCAGAATAAAAGGCGTAAGGGTCAGCTTTCAACAAAGTTTGACCTGTCTCGCTAAGGATTTCGTACTTGTAATGATCACCTTCACTAGCTTCAGGAACAAACAGCATCCAAACGCCGAGTGAACTGAACTTCTCCATACGGTGTTTACCGGATTGCCATTGGTTGAAATCGCCGAGCAAGTTTACTTGTTTGGCATTAGGCGCCCATACAGCGAAACGAACTCCTTCGTAACCTTTTCTTTTGCTAACATGCGCCCCTAGAATGCGATAGCTGTGATACAGGGATCCTTCATGAAGCAGAAACAAATCTTCTGAGCTGGGTATACCAACATTTGCCCCCATGTTATCCCTCCCATAATCGACCTTTTTATTCAAAATATGGATGTAACAATTAATCACATACAGTACAAATACAACAAGCAGGTGGAGAATTCCTTCAAACCCTCATATTAAAAAAAGGAAAATCCTTTATCCTAGGTGAATTACTAAAGTGACAGTCATTTGAAAGGTGGAAACCAGATTATGAAAGACAAGGTGAAAGGACTTATCGTAGGTTTAACGATCGGTTCGTTAATTAGCGGTACAGCTGCTTTTGCGGCTAGCAGTCAAATTGAAGTGGCCTTCCGCAGCATCAAATATATGTTTGATGGTGTCGAAAAAGTGCCTGCAGATGGAAAAGGTTTTGTTTATGAAGGTTCTACTTACGTTCCTCTTCGCTTCGTGAGTGAAGCACTGGGAAAAAAAGTCGAATGGGATGAAGCCAATGAAACCATTTGGATCGGAAGTAACCCGAATAAAGTTGTTGCTACCTATAAAGGCGGTACGGTAACAAAAGGCGAGTTCGATACTTTCTTTGCGATGCAAGGTATTTTAAATGCCAGTCATGCGGCTTCAAAGGATGACCCTGAGTATCAAAAAAGTGTATTAATGCAATTAATTCAAAATAGAATTCTTTATAGTAAATCTTCCGAAACTGACCAGAAATCTGCTAAAGAAAGTGCTCCTGATCAAATTTCTAAATGGAAAGCTAAATACGGTGAAGCTAATGTTCTAGATTCCTTGAAAAAAAACAAAGTGACTGAAACTGAACTTCAATATTTCTTGGTAGGCAGCTTAACAGCAGAAAACTATATCAAATCCAGTATTACCGATGAACAACTGAAAGCCAAATATGACGATAACCTCAAACAAGATAAAGATGCTTACACGATTGCTTCTGTCCGTCACATTTTGATTGGTTTAACAAACGAAGACGGAAGTGCAAAACGTACGAAAGAAGAAGCGCTTAAACTTGCTAAGGACATTCAACAAAAAATTAAGAACGGCGAAGACTTCGCGAAGCTGGCTAAAGAAGTAACAGACGATCCTGGCTCCAAAGAAACCGGCGGGCTTTATGAAGATGCAGGTGTTAGCGGTTGGGTGCCGGAATTCAAGAAAGCTGTGATTGAACAACCTGTTGGCGTTGTAGGTGACCCTATTGAAACACAATTTGGTTATCATGTGATCAAAGTGGAATCCAGATCCGTGAAATCTTTCGATTCCGTCAAGGATTCATTAAGAGGTTCACTGGAACAAGCGCAATACCAACAATTTGTAGAAAAAGAATTGCCCGGTTTGATTGAAAAGATCGATTTAAGTGAATAAATGGTGTACAATGAATGTTTGTTAAAGTATACAAGTTGAAGGATGGAATGCAACATGTTTTATGCAAAAGACTGGGTAGATTATGAACTTCTCGACACCGGCGGCGGCGAAAAGCTGGAACGCTGGGGTACGATCGTATTGAGAAGACCTGACCCGCAAATCATTTGGCCTTTGGAAAAAGAAACACCCGCATGGCGTCAAGCCGATGCTCATTATCACCGCAGCTCTAGCGGCGGCGGACAGTGGCAGCAGCATGCTGAACTGCCGGAACGCTGGACTATCACCTATGACCAGAAGCTGAGCTTTTATATTAAACCAACCAGCTTCAAGCACACGGGCCTCTTCCCTGAGCAAGCCGTCAACTGGAAATGGATGATTGATAAAATCCAAAACGCCGGAAGACCGATCAAGGTATTGAACCTATTCGCTTATACAGGCGGAGCTTCTCTGGCCTGTGCTTATGCAGGAGCAGAAGTTTGCCACGTTGATGCTTCCAAAGGTGTTGTACAATGGGCGAAGGAGAATCTGCATCTAAGCGGCATGGGCAGCCGTCCTGTACGTTTCATTACGGATGACGTATTCAAATTCGTGCAAAGAGAGCAGCGCCGCGGCAGCAAATATGATGCGATCATCATGGATCCTCCCTCTTACGGGCGCGGACCTAATGGCGAGACTTGGAAGCTGGAAGATGACCTCTTCCCTTTCATTCAAACCTGCCAGACGATCTTGACCGATAATCCCTTGTTCCTGTTAATTAACTCTTATACAACAGGTATTTCGGCTACGGTCCTGCAAAACATCTTAACGATGGCGATGAAAAGAAAACATGGCGGTACGATCTCAAGTGGAGAAATCGGCCTGCCGATCACTCACTCCGGCTTAATGCTCCCTTGCGGTATTCTGGGACGCTGGGAGTCCTAGCATGACTGGAGCTAAAGATGTTTCGGGAGCATCGCAAATTCCGATCCTTTTCGAAGACAACCACATTCTCGTGGTAGAGAAGCCCGTGAACATGCCAACACAAGAGGACGACTCGCGTGATCCTGATCTGCTGAACGTCCTGAAGGCGGATATCAAGCACCGGCACAACAAGCCTGGCAATGTATACCTCGGGCTTGTCCACCGGCTTGACAGGCCTGTAGGCGGCGTGATGGTCTTCGCCAAAACGTCAAAAGCCGCATCACGGCTGTCGGACGCTGTAAGAACTAGACATCTCGACAAAACGTATGTCGCTATTGTGCATGGCAAACCGCCACAGCCGACGGCAACGCTGCGTCACTGGCTCTGGAAGGACACGCGGACGAATACCGTCAGCGTTGTCAAACCAGGCCAGCACGAAGCCAAGGAGGCTGTGCTGGATTATAAGCTGCTCGGCAGCCAAGACGGTCTCAGCTTGATTCAGATCAAGCTGCATACCGGGCGGCCGCATCAAATCCGCGTGCAGATGGCCGCCATCGGCTGCACGTTGTACGGCGACCAGCGCTATGGCAGCGCGGTCAACAAGCCCGGCCAGCAGCTAGCGCTCTGGGCGACGGCTTTATCCTTTGAGCATCCAACACTCAAAGAAACGATGCGCTTCCGGTCGCTGCCGCCAGTGCAGCGGCCATGGAGTGAATTTGCAATCCCAGAATTGTAAATTCAACCCACACCGGAAAGTCGCTACTGCAATTAATTAGCAACTTTCCCCAACAAATAAATAAGCAGTTTCTGATTATGGGCGGAAACGCGGCTCAGGTAGGTGTCCAGCAGTTGTTCACGGACTAACGTACCTCGCTCGCATTCCGCTTTTCCTTTGTCTGTTACGTGTACCCATACGATTCGTCGGTCTTTCTCATCCCGCACCCGCACGATTAATTCACTTTTCTCCATACGATCTAATAGCGTTGTAACCGCTGCAGGTGTTGTAGATAAATATTCGATTAGATCTGAAGGCTTCATACGCTCGTTCGTCATAAGCAATTCTAATACGTTAAGTTGCCCTTCTGTAATCGTAGGTGCTAATCCTACTTCCATCTGGCTCTTCAATTCCTTAGACAATTTCAGCCACAGCTTTCCAAACTCATCGGAATACAACCTCACATCAACTCGCTTCCAACATCTACTATAACGCAAGTATAGCACGCATTTTCACTGGTTAAAAGGTTAATGCCGTTAATACTTTCCTACAAAAGCTGCACATTTCCGGGACATGCTGTGGCATGTTGTCGAGTCATCCACAACTTTGTCCGAACTTGAAGAATATCTCGACTTCTTTTTAACATTCCGCCCACTTCTAACATATACTGTGAAGCAGTTAGATTTGCAGATCACGCTAAGGAGTGGTTCAAAGTGGATGATTGGAAAATGGAGCTTGGCAAAAAGGCACTCGAGGCCGGCATGCTGAAAGACCCACAGTGGCTGGATCGATTAGACGAACCGATGCCCCTGTGGGTCTTATTAGAGTTAGCTTTTATGCTGATGGAGAAGCTGGATCCACCTACGGTCAGTTACGACTGAGGGAAACGCAGTACATCTATAATGGATTCTGTTTTGGTAACAGGTATAAGCTGTTTGCCTTGCGCTTTACGATCTTCCAGTGGCGCTGTCTCCGTTGAGAAGCGAAGCTTCTCTCCATTACTCATCACGGCTGTAATCTGATAATCCATTTTCACAATGAATGTTCGGATTAAACCTGTTCCATTCGGTCTCACTCGCTTACCTTCTTTAAACTCAAAGGTGAGAATACCTTTACCTCCACGCCCTTGAATTGGATAGTCTACGACAAGGGACCGCTTGGCATACCCGAGGTCCGAAATGACGAGCACTTCCCCCTCATCCCCATAAATCCACTCAGCCGAGACGACATCATCGTCTTCTTTGAGCTGGATGCCGCGCACACCCGCGGCTGCACGGCCCATCGGGTTTACTTCCTCCTCGCGGAAGCGGATGCTCATTCCCTGCTTCGTGACAAGCAGGATTTCCTTCGTGTTATCGCTGAGATGCACATGAAGGACTTCATCTTGCTCAGCAAGCTTACAAGCGACAAGCCCATTGGAGCGATTCGTCATGTACTCTTTGAGTTCCGTACGCTTCACTTGGCCTTTGCGGGTGACGAACACAAGTGATTTCGTTGGATCTTCAAAGCCTTTGACCGGAATCACACCCACGATACGGTCTTCTTTGGCGATTGGAATAACATTGACGATCGCGGTACCATTTTCTTTCCATTTGTACTCTGGCACCTGATGGACAGGCAGTAAGTAATACTGGCCTTTTTTCGTGAAGATCAACAAGCTCTCAATCGTATTCACGTCTAGCAAGAAGCGCAAGTAGTCGCCTTCCTTGAGACCTGTATTTTCCAGCTCTCCGCCGGATCGTGTAAACGAAAGCTTGCTAGTGCGTTTCAAGTAACCTTCGTTAGAAAGCGTGACGAACACGTCTTCCGGATTGACGAGCACTTCCAGATTAACTTTCAACTCCTCAACCTCGCCTTGAATCGCTGAACGGCGCTCAATGCCGTATTTCTTCCGGATTTCGCCCATTTCATCTTTAATTACACCTAAGAGCTTTTTCAAGCTGCCCAAAATGCCACGCAAATAAGCAATGGTTTTCTCAACATCTTTCAACTCTTTTTCAAGAGTTGTAATTTCTAAATTCGTTAACCGGTATAATTGCAAGACGAGAATGGCGTCCGCTTGACGCTCAGAAAAGCCAAATTTCTCCATCAGGTTGTTTTGTGCATCCTGCCGATTTTTGGACGCTTTAATCGTTGCGATCACTTCATCCAAGATGTTAAGCGCTTTGACTAGCCCTTCCAGCACGTGAGCGCGGTCTTCCGCTTTCTCAAGCTCATATTGCGAACGGAACGTGACAACTTCCTTTTGATGCTCAATGTAAGCTTCCAGAATTTCGCGAATACCCAATTGGCGCGGCGCTTTATTAACAATCGCCACCATATTGAAATTGTACGTGACTTGCAAATCCGTCTTCTTCAACAAATAAGCCAAAATTCCTTGTGCATCCGCATCCTTTTTCAGTTCAATGACGATCCGTAATCCGTTACGTCCGCTTTCGTCCCGAACTTCCGCGATACCCTCGACTTTCTTCTCCAGACGGATGTTCTCCATAGCAGTTACAAGGCGTGCCTTCACGACCTGATACGGAATTTCCGTGATCACAATTTGTTGTCTTCCGCCGCGCATGTCTTCGATCGCTGTTTTGGACCTTATGTAGATACGGCCTTTGCCTGTGCGATAAGCTTCACGTATCCCCTCTTCACCCATAATAATCCCGGAGGTAGGGAAGTCAGGACCTTTAACAATGGTCATTAACTCGTCAACTGTCATCTCAGGCTTGTCGATCATTGCTGTACAAGCATCAATAATTTCACGCAAGTTATGCGGCGGAATTTCAGTCGCAAAACCTGCCGAAATGCCGCTTACGCCGTTCACAAGCAGATTAGGATAACGCGCCGGGAGCACAACTGGCTCCTTCGTGGAGTTATCAAAATTATCTTTGAACATGACGGTACGTTTCTCAATATCACGAAGCAGTTCCATCGCTATTTCTGAGAGCCTGGCTTCTGTATACCGCATCGCTGCCGGCGGATCATCATCCAGAGATCCCCAGTTTCCATGGCCATCCACAAGTGTATGACCCATCTTCCATGGCTGTGCCATACGAACCATGCCATCGTAAATAGAGGCATCTCCATGGGGATGATAGTTCCCCATCACATCGCCGACCGTTTTCGCGGACTTGCGGTATGGTTTGTCAGGGGTATTCCCTGAGTCGTACATCGCATACAATACGCGTCGTTGTACTGGCTTTAAGCCGTCCCTGACATCCGGGATCGCGCGATCCTGGATAATGTATTTGGAATAACGCCCGAATCGATCGCCAACGATCTCTTCCAGATAGGCCGGTAAAAATTCTTCTAAAATACCCAACTTTCAGTCACCACTCTTTTTGGTCTACTCTACATATTCGGTAAAATCGACGTTCTCGATAATCCAACGTTTACGCGGATCAACTTTATCGCCCATTAGGGTTGTTACTCGGCGCTCCGCCTTCGCAGCGTCTTCAATTTGAACCTGCAGCAGTTGCCGGCTCTCCGGATTCATGGTTGTTTCCCATAACTGCTCCGGATTCATCTCGCCAAGTCCTTTGTACCGCTGTAACTCTGTATTCTTGCCAAGCTCTTTCACAACTTGCTGCAATTGGTCGTCGGTCCATGCATATTTATATCCGCCATTTTTGCCTTTTCTCGTCACTTTGTAAAGCGGCGGCTGCGCAATGTACACCTTGCCTGCATCAATCATAGGCTTCATGTAGCGGTAAAAGAACGTCAGAAGCAGCACTTGAATGTGCGCGCCGTCGGTATCCGCATCCGTCATAATAATAATTTTACCGTAGTTCATTTCTTCAACTTCAAACTCAGAGCCGACTCCTGCCCCGATCGCCGCAATAATCGCTTTATACTCGTCGTTTTTCATAATATCGAGCAGCTTTGCCTTCTCAGGGTTCATTGGCTTCCCTTTTAGCGGTAAAATCGCTTGATGTTTGGAGTCGCGCCCTTGCTTCGCGGAACCTCCCGCAGAATCTCCCTCAACGACGAACAATTCATTGCGCTGCAAATCTTTGGATTGCGCAGGGGTTAGCTTGCCGCCTAGATTGGAGCTTTCGCTCTTCCCTTTTTTCCCGCTGCGAATTTCTTCTCTTGCTTTACGTGCAGCTTCACGGGCTTTAGAAGCTTGAACAGCTTTCTTCAGCATCATCTGCGCGATTTGCGGATTTTCTTCCAGAAACACCGTCATCTTGTCCGAAACAACCGCATCCACCGCACTTCTTGCAATAGCGCTTCCAAGCTGATCCTTGGTTTGACCAACGAATTCGACATCGCCCATCTTAATATTGATTACGACCATCATACCTTCTCTTAGGTCGGTACCGTCAAGGTTTTTATCTTTCTCTTTGAGAATGCCCGCTTTACGTGCATATTCATTCATGACTCTTGTATAAGCCGTTTTAAAACCCGTTTCATGTGTACCGCCGCCGCGGGTCGGAATGGCATTTACGAATGATGCGATCGTTTCTGTGTAGCCATCATTGTACTGAAGAGCCACTTCAACTTCAATTTCATCCTTCTCAGAGGCAAAATGAATAACAGGATGAAGCACCGTCTTCTCTTCATTCAGGAACTCAACGAATTGGCTAGCGCCGCCTTCATACTGGAACGAATCCTGTTTATCCGTACGCTCATCTTTTAAATTAACTTGTAAACCCGAATTCAAGAAGGCAATCTCTTGCAAACGCTCGGATAAGGTGTCGTAAGAAATGGTGGTGCCGCCTTGGAATACGCGTTTGTCCGGCTTGAACGTAACTTTGGTCCCTGTCCGATTCGTATTGCCTATGACTTCAAGTTTCGTAACCGGTTCACCTACATGCTCAATGCCTGCATCATCCACCCAGTATTCGAAGCGCATTTTGTGCACTTTGCCGTCTCGGTAAATTTCAACTTCCAGCCACTCGGACAGGGCATTCGTAACCGAGGCTCCAACGCCGTGCAGTCCTCCGGATTTCTTGTACCCAGAACCTCCGAACTTACCTCCGGCATGAAGAATCGTATACACAACCTGCGGTGTAGGGACTCCTGTTTTATGCATACCTGTCGGAATCCCCCGACCGTTATCTTGCACCGTGATGGACTGATCTTTATGTATCGTCACACTGATTTTGGAACAGTATTTGGCAAGATGTTCATCTACCGAATTATCGACAATTTCCCAAATCAAATGGTGCAAACCGGAAGAACTCGTGCTGCCGATATACATCCCTGGTCGTTTACGAACAGCGACAAGCCCTTCCAGTACTTGAATATCATCGACATCGTAATCCGATGTTGGGGCTTTTCCATTTGCAAATTCTAGTTGCTCAGTCATTGAAGCCCTCCTTTTTCTAATATAGGGTTCTTTGATAGGAGTTCCGCGACTCCAAGTATCTTGTTAATTCAATATATCCTTGCGGGAGAAAACAGTAAAGGAAACAATCAGCGAAATCGCGGCCCAGACACTTAATACACTTAGCGAGAAGGCCAAATCCATACCTTTTATCGGCGGCAGACCTCCTGTAAGATACTTGGTTAAATCCAAGTTGACCATAAACAAATACTTCGCTGTTTCCCAAGATGACACCATGTTCGAAAGTATCGTCCCCGAAATTAAGACTGCGAGCATGACCCCCATACCGGCAGCTGTTGATCGAATGAGAACAGAGATCATTAACGACATCAGTGCGACGACTAATGCCGAAAACCAAACTAATCCAAACTCCATCAAGAGGAAGAACCACTGATCAACCGCTCTTACCAGGCTGAAGTCCACATCCGTGCCATTGATCTGAATGCCTGTAAAAATGGGCATCGTCCATCCGTTATAGCCGAAAACAAGGCCGGAAATCAAGTAACACAGCACGCCGGTTGAAAGAACCGTAAGCGAAGTAAAGAAAATAACAGTTATTAATTTGCTCAATAGGATTTTCCATCGCCGGACCGGTCTTGTCAACAATAATTTAATAGTCCCCGTAGAATGCTCGGATGATACGATATCTGCGGAAATGACCATGATGATCAGCGGAATGAATAAAGAGACGGCATTTTTGACAAATTCACGGGTAAAAGTAACGGCATTAGGCGAGCTCGGATCGACATCTTGATCCAGATAATAATTAGCAATCTGTATCTGCACTTTAAGCTGCTGTTTCCATTCATCCGGCGTACGTGCAGAGCTCAAACGCTTCTCCCAATCAATAATTTTCTGACGCTGATCCGCCTTCCAGTCTGTCGTTCCAAATTGCTTTTGTGTATTTTGAGCCACTCGCATTTGTGCATAAGTAAACATAGGAATAAGGGCAAGCAGGATCAGGATGATCACATAAAATCGTTTCTTCTTGATCATTTTGATGCATTCATTTTTGACGAGTTCATACAGAATACGCATTTCTTTCACCGTCCCCTATTGTATGGTTTCACCCTCGGTTAGGCTCAAGAACAAATCTTCCAGCGTTGGGTTCTTGATTTCTACAGCGTAAAGGCTAATTCCTGCTTCCATCAATTGCCTACTTATTTGCGGGACATGCTCTTTATCCATCTGGGTAACAATTTGTCTCACCGAATCATGTGTATGCATAAGATCTACTTGTCCAATTTCCTCAATCGCGTTCACAAGTGGAGACGCATCGAGAAGCCCCTCAGCCTTATCGGCCGGAGACACGGACCAAACCACTTTGCCGCCTTGCGCAATCAACTCATCTACCGCTCCTACCTGAATGACTTGGCCATGGCTAATAATCGCTACACGGTCACACATTTGCTGAATCTCGCTTAATAGATGACTGGAAACAAACAAGCTCAATCCATCAGCCGCCAAACGCTGAATAAATTCCCTCATTTCCTTGATTCCTTGCGGATCAAGTCCATTGGTAGGCTCGTCCAATATTAATAAACTCGGTCGCCCAAGAAGCGCTTGCGCGATACCAAGACGCTGCCTCATACCAAGGGAATAGGTACGAACTTTATCATGAATTCGCCCATCCATCGAAACAATTTCTACGACCTCATGAATTCTCTGCTCGTCAACATCCGGCAGCATTCTTGCAAAATGCTCGAGATTTTCCCATCCGGTCAAGTATGAATACAACTCCGGGTTCTCAACAATGCAGCCAACGTGACGCATGGCTTGATTGTGCTCCTTACGGACGTCAAATCCACAAATGTGAATCGTTCCTTCCGTTGGCCGAATTAAATCAACAAGCATTCGAATTGTTGTCGTTTTTCCAGAACCGTTAGGCCCTAAGAAACCGAAAATTTCTCCGGCGTAGACATCAAAAGAAATTCCCTTGATTATCTCTTTATTTTTAATTTGCTTTCTCAAATTTTTCACGGATAATACGGTATCAGGAACGATTACTGCTTCTGTCACTTTGCCTGCCCCCATTACTTCAGAATTTGTAAAATTCGATCTGCAATCCGCTCATAACCATCCCCATTAGGATGAAAATGATCAGCCGAAGACAAATATTTAATCAAATTTTGTTCAAACAAATCATAAGTCGGGACAATCACCATTTGTGGGTAACGATTGATCATTTCGAAAACGCCATTATTCCAGCGCTGTACAACGAGCGATCCTTCCTGTTTCGGATCCAAATCTAGAAATGGATGATATAAGCCTACGTACATCACAGTTGCCTTAGGGTTAGCTTTATTAATTGCTTCGAGAATTTTCTGCACTTTTTCGAGCGCCGGAGCCACTCGACTTTCCGCTGCCTCAGGGTTAAACTCTGTCTGGTTTTCCCCCTGAAAAAGTCCGTCTCCACCAGCAAAAATATCATTTCCGCCGATAGTAAGCAATATAATATCTGCCTGCGCGAGCGCATCCTGTGTCTTTTTTAGCGCCAGATCAGCTAGAAGCTGGTCGCTCTTGTAGCCTGGAATGGCTAGATTATTAAGCACAAATACCGGTTTGCCCGTTTCCTTCTCCAGCTTTTCACGGACGCGACCCACATAACCTTGGCCTGTATTGTCACCCGTTCCTGCCGTTAATGAATCGCCGAGCGCAACAATTTGCAGCTTTGCTTTGCTTTCAATCATCGATTCCTTCTTCGGAGCCTCCGTCGCCAATTGAAGCGATCCGGAAGCCTTCGGAAACCATATCTGATTCGCCGCGTAAGCAAATCCTACAGCGAAAACAATCGTGGTAATAGATGCGGTTAAGCCAATTGTTCCCCATATGAAGCGAGATGATCTCAAAAATGTCCCCTCCTGCGAATAAATGGCATAATTCATACTAAGAGTATAGCTTCTAGAATAAATTTGCAAACGCTGCACAAAGGCGGATCTCAAAAAAACGATCATATGTTCGTTTGGATAGTATATCATACTTGGTCATAATTCAAACAGTCTCAATTATTTTTTGGTTTGTGTGGGGGCTGTTGATGGTAGGATTGGGGAGCTCTAACGGACTGAGATGCCGCTATTGGTTATTTTTTGAGCTAATTTGGAATTTAACGGACACAGGTGACCTTACTCGTCTTGAAACTAGCTGAAACCCCTGTAAATTCGTTAAATAACAGCTACTCGGTCCGTTAGATTCTCAAAATTGGCTAACTTGGCCGAATATCGGCATGTGGGTCCGTTAGCAGGAGATATAGAGATATAGCGTGCTGGAAGGTTTCAGTAGGAAAACTTGGTCATACTTTTCCCACACTCTTAACCAAATAAAATAAACCTAGCGGTATGAACTTCACCGCCAGGTTCTTTTTTTAAGAACATAAACTAAACAGCATCCTGCAAAAACTTATACTGCGCTTGAATCAAGCCGTAATAAATTTTCTGCTCCTTCATCAACTCATCATGATTGCCGATTTCCATCATGCGGCCATGATCCAGCACGACGATTTTGTCAGCGTTGCGAATCGTAGAAAGCCTGTGCGCCACGATGAAGGAAGTCCGCCCGGCAAGAAGCGTTTTGAGGGCTTCTTGAATTTTCAGCTCCGTATCCGTATCGATACTGGCCGTCGCTTCATCCAGAATGAGCACTCGTGGATTCGCAAGCAGTGCCCTCGCAAAGGAAATCAATTGGCGTTGCCCCATCGATAACACATTTCCGCGCTCCTGTACCTCCGTGTCATAGCCATTCGGCAAGCTGACGATAAAGTCATGCGCATGAACAGCTTTAGCAGCTAGTTCAACCTCTTCATTCGTTGCATCCAACCGACCAAAACGGATGTTATCTCGAATCGTTCCGGAGAAAATAAACGTATCCTGCAGAACGACGCCAATTTGAGAACGCAAGCTTTGAATCGTAACATCCCGAATGTCAGTGCCGTCAACCATAATACGTCCTTCTGTAGGATCATAGAATCGGCAAAGCAGATTCATAATCGTACTTTTACCTGATCCTGTGTGCCCAACTAACGCAATAGATTGCCCTGCTTGCACATCCAGATTGAAACCTTTTAATGCCGGACGACCAGCCTCGTACTCGAATACGAGATTTTCAAACTTCACATTCCCTTTGATGTTAGGCAGATCTTTCGCGTCTTCAAGCTCAGCGACAGAAGGCTTTTCGTCGATAAATTCGAAGATACGCTCAGCAGAAGCCATTGCAATTAGCAGTTGCGAATACATTTGACCTAGGCGCGTAATCGGCTCCCAGAAATAACCTATGTAAGTAGCGAAGGCAACCAATAAACCGACTGAAATTTCTTCCGTTTGGATCAAATAAGCACCCATCCAGAAAAGAATGCAGTATCCGATTGCTCCTGTAATCTCGATGAGAGGACCGAACGTCTGATTAAGCATTGAAGCCCGATTCCAGGACAAACGGTTAACCATATTCATTTTGGTGAAAAACTGAATATTTTCTTTTTCCTGCGAATAAGCTTGGGTGACCCGTATCCCTTGAATACACTCATTCAAATGGGCATTCAGCCGCGATTGTTTCATCGTTACATCTTGCCAAGCATGGCGAATTTTTTTGCGCAGCTTGGTAGAAATCATGAACATGATCGGAACCGTTACAATAATGGCAGCCCCTAATTTAAAATTAAAGGTCAACAAAATAATAATGATTCCAACTAGCTGCATGACGTCAATCAACAGGTTGACGACCCCGTTCGTAAACAAATCTTGCAGCGAGTTCACATAATTCGTTACACGAACGAGGACAGATCCTGCTGGACGTGTATCGAAGAATCGGAACGACAGCTTTTGAATGTGGCTGAATAAATCGTGCCGCAAATCGTAGATGACGCGTTGTCCTATCATATTCGTGTATTTAATACGGAATGTATTTGCGAGCCATTGGATGATATATACGCCAAGCATGACACCGACAATAATTAGCAGCAAGTTCGCATTTTTAGGTATAATAGCATTATCAATCGCTTCTCTGATCAGTAGGGGTACCGTCAGTTTGGTTATAGCTCCAACCAGCATCATAATAATGATAATCGGGAGCATTTGTTTCTTATAGGGCTTCATATAACTAAATAAACGTTTCAATTGACCCCAATCGAAGGGCTTATCAATCAACTCATCGTCCTGGTAGACAAATCGCTGCCCGACTTGAGAATCTTCATTCTTCGCAGCCGCCTCGGCTTGATTCGATTTCGTACTCAATGTGCTAACCTTCTTTCTTGCAAAGAGGAATGGTTTCGCGTTGTCGCATTTATTTCACTATCTTTGGCTGCAGCAACTTGATCATCTTCAGTCGCTTGCTTCGGTTGATCCGCGTATTGAATATCGTAAGTTTGACGATAAAGGCCTTCCTGCTGCAGAAGTTCGTGATGTTTGCCTCTTTGAACGATTCGTCCTTTATCCAAGACGATAATTTCATCAGCATGCTTCAAGGAAGAGATCCGATGGGCAATAATAAATGTCGTTCTTCCTTGCATAACTTCGCTAAAGCCTGCTTGAATCTCGTGTTCTGTTTCCATATCAACAGCGCTCGTTGCATCATCAAGCACCAGGATTTTGGGATCTTTGATCAGTGCTCGAGCGATGGCAATACGTTGCTTTTGACCGCCTGATAAGCCTAATCCGCGCTCACCGACAACGGTATCATAGCCTTCCGGCAGCTCAGAAATGAAATCATGCGCTTTAGCCAGTTTCGCTGCTCGAATAATTTCATCCATCGTAACATCTTTGCGTCCATAAGCGATATTGTTAAGAATAGTGGAAGAAAATAAGAACGTTTCTTGGAAAACGGTTGCAATCTGGCTGCGATAGCTCTCAATCTCGAGCGAACGTACATCTTTGCCATCGAGCATGACTCGGCCATCTTTCACATTGTACGCTCTCATCAGCAGTGAAATCACCGTCGTTTTACCAGAACCCGTGCTGCCTAGAAGCCCGATAACTGAGCCTGCCGGAGCATCCAAATTGAAGTCATATAAAGCTGGCTGCTTTTCGGGATAAGCAAATGTCACATTGTCGAAACGCACATGCCCTTTCACTTGGCTGCTTGTTACAACGGCTGCATCCGCTTGATCTTTCACATGTAAATATTGATGCAAAATATCGAGAATTTTCTCGCCAGAAGCTTTCGTATTCGTAAAGTTGTTGATATGGAAACCAAGTCCCCACATCGGTCCGATGATGTACCAGATTAAGCTAAAGCATGCAACCAGCTCACCTAGGGAAATCGTATCCTGGATGACCATGTAACCACCGACGCCAAGCAGGACTACAACGCTCAGATTCGCCAGAATTTCCATAATCGGAAAATACTTTGCCCAAATCCCGGAACTTTCAATATTCATCGCCTTATAGTCCTCATTGCGAGCCGAAAACTTATCTACCTCATGAGCTTCGCGCGCGAACGATTTGACGGTCCGAACTCCTGTGATGTTTTCCTGTACCGCGGTTGTCATCGAACTAAGCGATTGACGCACCATCCGGAATGCGGGATGAATTTTGCCTTCAAAACGAATGGCCGTAAACGCCAGAAATGGCATCGAAATCATGGTCAGTAAAGCTAACTTCCAATTGATGGAGAACATCATGCTCATGCCGAAAATCAGCATTAATAGAACGTTTAATAGTTGAGCGAAACCAAATCCGATAAATTGCCGGATGGCTTCCAAATCAGCCGTCAATCTGGACATCAAGTCCCCTGTTCTTGCTTGATCGTAGTACTGAAAGGATAAATACTGCAGTTTGTTATAGAGCGCATTCCGCAAATGATACGCCACCCGGTTGCCCAATCGGCCCCCGAACAAGCCATGCAGGAATTGAAACATCCCCTTCGTAGATACGACAATCACAACAATAATTGCTAATTTCGGAACCACTTCAAATTGCTTTTTTGCGATCACGTCATCGATGAGATACCGGAGTAAATTTGGATAAACGAGACCTAATGCAGTTGCTAGGGCTAAACATAAAATTGCTCCAAAAAACAGTTTTTTCTCTGGCCAAAAATAGGGCTTCAGTTGCCTGAATACATCCACTCTGATGACCCCTCCTCAAGAAGGTGAATTTGGAAAAGCTAGGTAAGCGTTTTAATACTTAATGAATCTTAACACCATCCCTATATGCGGGCAATCAGAAGAATGCGTGATATATTCGCTTAAAAGCCCGTAACTTCACAAAAACGTGCAGGAATCCCCCCTATTCTTTAAAATCATCCCAATAACCATCAATGTAAGCCTTTACATAGCGGTACGTGAAAAAGGGCTGATCACGTTCAATTGAACATGACCAACCCTATTGTTTAAATGTTAAACAAACGACTTTAATTGATGCTGTTTGGATATTAGTTCGTTCAAATCAATCTTCATTTCAAGGGCATCGCGCATCCCTTCGGCGTGCTCATTGAGCTGCCCAAGCAGCTGATTTTTCTGTTTCATCAACCAGTTTTCGAGCTGATTGGCATAAGCCTCTTCAAGCTCTGCAGTTTGAAGCTCAACAAATTGAGCGACCGGCGCCGTCATCCGGTTTTCCAAATCTGCTCTCAGCTTACTTTTGCCATCCCCTTCAAAAAATTGCTTCGGGTTCTTGAAATGACTTTGCAGCAATTTAAGTGAAATCTCAGGTGCTTCCATTTTGGAGCTGATTTCAGGCGTCACAAACGTGTTGGACTCGTATGAACCGCTCTCGAAGCCATCCATAACTTGGCGAAGCTGCTCTTCCCAACGTTTAACACGATTTCCGGATATCAGATTCATCCGATTCTCAACACGCAGCGTCGTTGCAAGCACTTCTTGCGAAAGATCATAACCGATCATGCGCAGCAGCTCACCCCAGGCCGATTGCAGCGCCTGCTTCGGATCTCTTGCTTCCTCACGGAACGTGGAGGGATTAAAGGCGTAATTGTACAATTCGCCAAACCGATACATCGTACGCTGCTTCACATAATACAGAAGTTCCTGAATCTCTTTCTTCAATTCTTTGAGTTCCGCTTCGAAAATCGTACGCTCAAGCAGTTCAGCACACTCCCGCTCAGACTGCTCCAGCTTCCTAAGCTGCTGCTTCCGCTGTTCTTCCCCTGTTTGCGCACTTTCCAGCCATTGCTGCATGGTGGCAATCGCGCGATGCAGCTCCAAATTCGCTGAGTGTATCGCAACATCGCTCAGTTCATTGAAAGTAAACTGCACAAACTCACCTTCGAACGGACGAATGCCCGACTGCGCCACAAGTGCTTCGTTGCCGGTAATTTTCCCTTCTGCCGCTAAGTAACTGGATATCGGGTAAATCCGCGGATTGCGGATACCGTGCTGCAAAAGATTTGTTTCCACATGGGTCATCACACCTTGCAATTCTTCCGGGCTTGCTGCAAGATCGGCGGCATTCACGATGAAGAACATTTTATCCATTTCAAAACTGTCTTTAACCCTACCAAGTTGTAACAGGAACTCACGGTCGGCCTGCGAAAACGCGTGATTATAATAAGTCACGAAAAGAATGGCATCGGCATTTTTAATATAATTAAAAGCAACGCCGGTATGGCGGGCATTAATGGAATCTGCACCAGGTGTATCAACGAAAATAATGCCTTGTTCCGTCAGGGGATTCGAATAATATAATTCTATAAATTCAACAAAACAAGACTTGGACTCATCCGCGACGTAGCTTGGAAACTCCTCTTTGGTAATTTTCAGCTCCGTGCCCAAATGATTCTGAGCCAGCTGCCAGCCCTTCTCGACGGCTTTGAGGAAAGAATAATGCGGTTTTCCTTTGGCTGTTACATCAGCAGGTGAAAGAGCGCCTATACGTTTCAATGAGGACGCCATATCGCTCGCTTGCACGCCTAAAATTTCTAGTGAATACAAAACGTCCTGCAGAATCGCGTCCGCTTTCTTCATCTTCACCTTGGCCGTGCCATGCGGCCAGCCTTCTTGCGGCGGCATGATTTTATTAATGGCCGCCGTCGTCGGGTTCGGCGAGACCGGCAGCACTCTTTCACCAATCAGAGCATTGGCGAAAGACGACTTGCCGGCGCTAAATGCGCCGAACAGCGCAATCGTGAACGTCCGCTGACGCAGACGTTCCGCTTTCTCGCGCATGGCGCGAGCGATCGACCGCATCGACGGCAGTCCGTCGATGAGCTGGGAAGCCGCCAGCAAGTCGGCGGCTTTGCGCTCCATGCGCCTGCCGTGTTCACCTGAGGTGAACGCGGTCGGCGCGGAGACCGCTGCCTCCACAGGGGCAGCGCCTGAAGGCCCTGCGGCCGCCGATGCTGTCGCAGCGGCCTGCAAGATCTTATCCATGGAGGTGACATGCAGCCCCCCGCTCAGCGGGGCGGCTGCTTGCTCCTCCATGGGGGTGTACTGCTGCGCGTCCGGCAGTGCCGGCGCAGCTGGCCTTGCCCAGCTCGCCATGCGCAGCAGCTGGGCCGTTGCGGCCGCCTCGGCTTCCTCGAGGCGGCGCAGTTCGCGGGCAGCGCCGAGGCGGCTGCCCAGCGCTTCCAGCTCGGCCGCAAGCGCAGCGAGCGCCACAGCGCTGTGCTCGCGGACCGCAGCCGCGAGCAGGTCGATCAACGCAAACGCCTGTTTGCGGTATTGCTGTTTAATATCGGACGCAACTTGCTTCATGAAATTGAGTGTATACTCACCGCCGAATGTGGCGCCTGCGTTGACTTGTGCTGCAAGCCACTCCGCCGTAACCTCCACGCGCAAAGCTTCAATCTGACCCAAGAGACCCGCATCATGCTGCCCTTGGCTTTGCGCAGCTTTCTTCAAAGCATCCCGCAGATGCCAATCCAGCTGCGCTTCCACCTGCTCCGATAAATCCGCTTGAAACGCGGTGAGCCGTTTACCCGTTTCCAGAGCCGTCTGTGCCGCTCTGGAGAAGAAGCCTACCTTAAACCCAGGCTTGCGACTCTCTAAATACGCATGAGCCTGATCGCGGGTCAAGGCCGGTGTAATGTTGGCATTTTCAATGATCGTGCCAACTTCCTTACGCAGCTGTAAGGTCAATGCTTCCGGCAGTCCCTTCAAGGTCGTCAGCTCCTGCTGCTTGGCAGCTGCCTGCGCCTCGACCTCCTGCACATCGCCTTCCTGGCTGATTTGCTCCATCAGCTCAGCCTTCTGAGGCTCATGCTGCTCAGCCAGCCATTTGCCATGCTCGTCGGCAAGATAGCGTGCAGAGGCGTTAATACTGAAGCTGCGCAGCTCGTCGCCACGCTCAATCAAGCGGCTTAATAGCCATTGCAGCTTCCCATACTCATTATGAGGATGGTTCGGCTCTTTCATGGTAACAAAGAGTAGATCATCCGGCACGATTCCCCAGTTCAGAAAGGCTTGTTTCGTCCCCTCTTGATACTGTGAAAATGGCAGTTCCCATTCTTTGTGCTTATCAATCATATTTACAATGAGATAGAGCGGTTTGCCCCACTCCTTCATTTTCTTCGTAAACGCGAGATTCACTTCGGACTGTACATGATTGTAATCCATCACATAAAACACGACATCCGCCAAGTGCAGCGCAGACTCTGTTGATTTATGATGGGCATCGTCCGTAGAATCAATCCCTGGAGTGTCCAACAGCGCTGTATGTTCGCCCAGAAAAGCAATGGGATACGATATTTCCACCGTTTCAATATCTGTGCCGTTCACACAATATGCTTCAAGCTCATCAAGCGGGATCGTATTCGTCATCCCTTGAAGACTTGCATGTCGATGTGTAACATGAGCGCCAGGTGCCCCATTGCGGATACTCACGATATTAGCACTCGTTGGTATCGGTGAGGAAGGCAGCAGCGGATGCCCGCATAGCTGGTTAATTAAGGTTGATTTCCCCGCTGAAAAATGGCCGCAGAAAGCGATGTTCATTCTGCCCGAATCAATCTTCGCTAGCAGCTGCCCCAGCTTACTGGCATTATCCAGATCCCCTGTTGTTTGCAGAATTAACTGCATCTTCTTGATTGCATCCGGCATGACCGAGATGTTTGTAATGATTGCTTGCGTCATTCGTCCGTTCCGCTCCTTATTTACCGGTCTTCTATCCAATCCTATATCTATGATGATACAGAAAAAAATCTCCCAGAGGGAGATTTAATTTTTTAGGACATAACCACTTTTTCTTTTTCAGGCAAGAAAATTTCAAAAACATCACGATGCTGCAAAATCGTAATATCCGATTCTTTGACTTTCATCACAACAACCTCAGTTTTTGTTTTCATCTTGTCTATGTAATTCTGAGGAACTTCACCTGATTCACTGACTGTAATTCCTTCAATGACTTTTTCCTCATTATCGGCTAATGGAGTATTAATCACTTGTTCGAAAATATCAGAGAATAACTCAAAACTATTGGTGTATACGGCGATGCATTTCATTTAAATCCCATCCTTTGTCTGCATATCATTTGTTTGTAATAGTTTTCCTAGTTGAGCTTGGTTTCATACGTTTCTTACCCTCGCGACAGTTATCCAAGAGTGGACATACCTCGCATTTCGGGTTTTGCGCTTTACAATGATAACGGCCAAAAAAGATCAGGCGATGATGGGTTTGCGTCCACTCTTCTCGTGGAACCTTTTTCATCAGCTTCTTTTCTACCTCAAGCACCGAATCATCGATGCCCGCCAAGCCTAGTCGCTTGGATACGCGCTCTACATGAGTGTCAACGGCAATGGCAGGTACTCCAAAAGCGTTGGAGACAACGACGTTTGCCGTCTTTCGGCCTACACCAGGCAGCTCGACCAAGTGTTCGTGCTTCTCTGGGATCTCACCATCAAACTTGTCCAGTAGTAACCGACACAGTTTTTGAATATTGCTCGCTTTATTTCGAAATAGTCCAATCCGTCTGATGTCTTGCTCCAGCTCCTCCAATGGAACGGCCAAGTAATCTTCGGGGCGCTTATATTTCTGAAATAAATCCAATGTCACCTTATTTACGGTTTCATCAGTGCATTGCGCGGATAGCAAAACAGCAATCGTTAATTCAAAAGGATTACTGTGACGCAGCTCGCAATGTGCATCCGGAAATAGTTCACCAATCGTATCCAAAATATGCCTTACTAACTTCTGCGTCATGTCTTTGCTTCCTTAGGGTCGTAATATTCTTCAGTTTAGCGAATTGTGACGTTAGAATCAATGCTTGTGAGCGTCAAAATGCGAACATTTTCTAAAAAATTGCCATATTTATTTTAAAAATAATAAAAAAACCGCCTGCAGCAGGAGACAAGCTCCTACGATACAGACGGATGTGACGATTATTTTGTTCAATTCTTACTTCTCAATCTCAACGATTTTATTATCCAGCACATAGATCGTGATTATATCGCCGGACACGAACGAGGATGGACCCACAATATCTGTTCCTTTATGGTAATAAGCTCTTGGATAAAGGCTATAGGAAGTCTTATCTCCAGCAGAAGTTGATTTCAAATACATTTGATTAACAACTGAGCTGTAGTTATCAACTTCTCGTTTTGCAGTAGCGGCCACTTGAATGATGAGCTTATCGCTTGCATCTTTCATGACTTGTACACGATCGCCCACTTTAATGGAGGCGAAATTATAATCCGATCCACCGTTCAGCTTCACGCCGAAATTGGTTCCTGCATTGATGACTTGGCTTTTCCCAGTAAAATCTTGAACCGTCAACGAGGAGCTAGCCGCATTCACAGCTGTTACTTTCCCGATTACAGGCGTTGCAATCTCAGCTCTGACAACTGTTGCACCATTGAATGAAAGTTTCACATAATCATCCACTACAAAATCATTGATCGAACCTGCGGTTTGATCCGGCTTCACAATCGGTACACCGTCAAGTGAGATGACATACTGCGAATTCGATTCATCCGTCACAGTAATTTGCTTGGAATTTACATTTGTAATAACCGTTTTGTACATAGCTGTTTTACTAGTTGTAATTTTAGTCACGATACTTTGGTCGAAGCTAATTTGAAGGGAGATCGTGTCTCCGACTTTTAGATCCGAAAGTGTACTATTTGGCTTATTCGCCAGCTCAACAACAGGTGCATACTGCAGCTTAAATGACAAGCTTTGACCGCTGTCTGTTTTTAGCGTAATATCGTTCGTTTGCAGGTTTAATTGCGTGATTTGCCCGTTTAGCTGCGTGGACATCTGAACTTGTGTAACCTTTTTCTGTGCAACCAGCAAATCTACATATTTTCCTACTGTAAATGTACCGCTAAAGTTAGATAAAGGAAGTTTCATACCTGCATATGAAATCGACACGCTATCCGTCAAAATATACGCATGAGGCTCACCTTTGTTATCAATAACCGAAAGCAGCTTCAAATTTTGATCATAGCCAACTATTTTAGCAAAATATAAATTTTCAATAGAGCGATTGGCAACTGTAATCAACGTTACTTTATTATTGAGAACTTCCAGTTTCAATTGATCTCCAGCAGCAAGATCGTAGATACTTGCGTTCGTTAATCCATTGATAACGACTTTCACATTCTCAGACAATTCATACGCATCAACAGGTTTACCCGTTGTTTTATTAATCAATAAAGTCGATTTATCTTCAGAAAATTCTTTAAAAGTTCCCTCAATACTTACACCGACATCCGCTTGCTTTTTAACAGAAATCTTCACTACTTCGCTGTTTTTAATCGTATATTCGACGACATCGCCAATGTGCAGGGAATTCAGATCCGCCAAACTGTTATCTGTAGAAGTAATGATTAAAGCAGAGGAGAAATTGTAAGATTCAGGTTGACCTGACTCCGTATCCAGCAACGTAATTTGTGCCGCGTCTTTATTCAGGTTTTGGATGGCTCCATTTGCCGTTTTGTTAACCGGCACTTGTTTGACGATGATAGACGTGTATTTGTCCGTGTTGACAATTTTGCTTTTACGCAATTGAATGGTACTGCCAGTTACAATGTCTCCAAGGCTGAGACCGCGACCTTCCGTATCCGTTACGGCCACATCTGAAGCCAAATCATAGCTTTCAAAATCATCCAGTGTAGCTTTCATCGTGCTCATGTTTAATTTGAGCAATTTGCCCTCTTTAATGTCCATCTGCAGTTCGTCTTTAATGATTTCAACATAGTAAGCAACACCATTTACTTCAACGATTGAAACTTCATATGTTTCTTGAAGTTCTTTTGGGTCAATTGCCGTATCATTTTTGTTTCCGTAGAAGACAGTATTTGGTGAGATCTTATATGTACTTGTATTGCCCTCTTTGTCCATTAGTCCAATGGTGCCGCTTGTGAGGGTGGTCAAGTATCCTTTTTTCGCATGCGCAGGCAAAGATGTTAACTCTTTCTGCGAGCGGCTAAGGAATGCAGCCATCTGAGCGCGGGTTACTGCGCCTTTCGGTTGAAACGTCCCGTCTTCAAAACCATCAACAACTTTCAATGCTACCGCAGCATTTACATATCCAAGTGATGTAGCGCTGATGGAGCTATTATCGTTAAATGTCGTTTGCGTCTGGGATAAGCTTTGGGCGAAAGCGCCTTTGCCAATCGCACGAATGACGATCTCTGCTACCCATTCCCTTGTTGCCTTGCGTTGTCCCCAATTTTCTTTGGACTTATCGCCAGAGCTTCGCTCTTTCTCTTCTTCGTTCGTAATTAATCCTTTTTGAAGCGCAACAGCGACATAGTTCCTCGCATAACTATCAACAAGCATAAAATCAGGGAAAACAGTTGTTGATGTCATGTTATTGACTTCATCCTGCAACCCCATCATGCGGACTGCCATAATCAGGACATCCTGTTGGGAAACTGAGTTTTCAGCACGATAGGCACCATCTTCATAACCTTCAATGATTCCTTCGAGGGCCAATTTCGAAATATGGCGAATTCCCCAATAATCTGATTTTACATCCGGGAACGAAAGTTTTACGTTATTTTTTGACGTTCCACTCGTGGAATCAGCGGCCAGAACCGGTGTTCCAGCTAAACTTGTTACAATTAAAGAACTTAAGATTGCACTTGCCAACTTCTTATTTCTCATCTCTAAATTAACTCCTCTGCTCTTCCATTTAATTAGGTCGTTTGATTGGGTAGGGAAGCTCCAGATGCCCCATTAAGCTGTCTACTTGTTTGCCATCCTTCAGGACGTATAAAGCTTTCACTTCCGGAAATTGAAAAACCGTTTTCTTCAGGGCTTGTAAAAACATTTCTTCCCCTGGGGCGCCCAATTGCGTTTTGGGACCAAACGTGAGATCCACTTTTAATTCCCCTTTGGTTTTATCAAAGGCTGAACTTGTAAACTTTAAGTCGTCAAATAAAGGAATGGCTTTAGGATCATCGCTCTTTTTAAGTGCGTTCAGGGCTGCACCATATACATCTGCATCCTTTTTGTAAGAGATCGTAACTTCTTTCTCTACAAGCTTCATTTCATCTTGATCGCTATAGTAAGCTTTGATCTTTTTGTGCAGCTCAGGTTCCGGTGTCGGAGTCGCCGCAACTGTTGGTGCAGGACTTTGAACCGTAGACGTTGAGATTGGGTTCGTTGATGTCTGCGGAGCACTACCGCTTACCAACTGGTTTTTTTGACCACAGGCAGTTATAGACAATGTAATGGCACTTACAAGAAGTGCCCCTTGAATAAAGCGTCTTGTTTGGGTCATTTCATACACTCCTTCGCGTTTTGCATAGCAAAACTAGCATCGTAGCCTAAAATTTAGAGTTCTTACCTCCTATTTGAGGTTCAAGTATTCTTTGATAGCAGCAACGAGAGCAGAGGCTAACTTGTCTTGGAACGCATCCTTGTACATCGCACTTTCATCGTTCTTATTAGACAAATACCCCACTTCCAGCAGAACAGCCGGCATGGTCGTTTTCGTGATGACTCTAAAATCAGCTTCGCGTACTTTGCGATCAGGAAACCCTATTGCCGGAATCGCATATTTGTGAATGACATTCGCAAAAGCTGCGCTTTCCGGTCTGTTGTAATACGTTTCTGTACCGGATACCGTAGCCTTGGCACTGTTACCGTGAATAGATAAGAAAAGGTCCGACTGAATGTTATTAGCAAATGATACCCGGTCATCCAGCGGTATGAACGTATCATCAGAACGAGTCATCAAAACATTAAGACGCTTGTCCTGAAGGAGAAGCTGCTCTACTTTCTTCGCCATAGACAGTGTAAAATCCTTCTCATGTCTTCCAGTTATGGATAATGCGCCAGGATCATTGTCACCGTGACCCGCATCAATCACGACAGTCAACTGATGTTCGGCGATCGTCGCTTTCCACTGATTAGGCAGCTTGGAAGGCTGAACCTTATAATCAGCAGTGCTTTTCAAATCCAGAATAATTCTTACGGTAGCCGGATTATCGTTAAAATTGGAAAAGCGAACTTTCTCGACCAGCGGATGCTTCGAACTCAGCTCTCCCGCATTTTTGACCAGCAGTTTCTTAAGAGGCTCATCTAACACTGTGTTAGGGAAATCCAATACAATCCGATTCGGATTGGCTAATTTCATTGATGTTGGTACAAGCGAACCGTCTTTGGCCGTTACCGTTAACTCCTTATCGGTCAACACGATAGATTGCACCAGATGAACATTCGGATCCGGTATGTTGGACCCTGTGCCAGTGCCTGTACCAGTTCCACTCCCAGTCTCTGTACCTTCTCCTGGTTTGACTGGATTTGTTGGATTGGTAGGTGTTGTTGGCGGCGTTGTTGGCGTGTTGCCATCTACGACATCTACCGGACCTGTTACCGGTTTGGAATCGCTATCGTCTTTTTTGAACATATGAACGGAAGAAGTGGATGCGTCCCATGTAAATTCAATACCCATTTGCTGTCCAATGAAACGGAGCGGCAGCATCGTATTGCCTTTATCAATGATCGGAGCAACCTCCATGACTTCCTTTTTGCCTTTAATCAACGCTGTTTTGCTATTGATTGTCAATTGAATGTTCACATCGTCTTTGACGATAGTTACTTTGCTCGTGGCTTCATCCCAAGTTACCTTAGCGCCAATTTCTTCCACGATAATACGCACGGGCACAATTGTATTTCCACTAACAATACGAGGTTGAACTTCATTCGAAACCAATCTTTTCTCATTCATAAAAAGCTTAATCGCACTAGACGCTTCCGCCCCCAATGCCGTAGTAGGCAGCAGCATCACAGAAACCAGCAACATGAAACAAAATGCAGGAATTTTCATCATTCACCTCTATATATTGTCGGAATTATGGTCGTAATCACAAAAATGAGAACTCTGTCTCTCAAAACCTAGCAGCAATTGTCCTTTATCTCATATTAGTCACTTAGCCCGACAGCAAAACCCCCGTCCGTTCGACAATCTAGTAATCTATTAGACGTATCAAACTACCAAAAGTTGCATAAAAAATTAACAAAAAAAAGACACATCCCATGGGGTCCCCATAGAGATGCGTCTTCGACCCGAACTTATTTATAAGCCAAACGCTTTGCGTGAGCTTTCTCGTAAGCCGTAATTTTGTCTTCATGCTGGAGTGTTAAACCGATATCGTCCAAACCTTGCAGCAAAAACTGACGACGGTGCTCGTCGATGTTAAAGCTAATTTCCAATCCATAGTCGTCTGTAAGCTTGTTGTTCTCAAGATCAACATTTAGCTTGTAGCCTTCATGTTGCGCTGTGCGGTTAAATAAATCATCCACTTGTTCTTCCGAAAGCTTAATTGGCAAAATGCTGTTTTTGAAACAGTTGTTATAGAAAATATCCGCATAAGAAGGTGCGATGATGACTCGGAAGCCAAAATCTTGAATCGCCCATGGCGCGTGCTCACGGGAAGATCCGCAGCCGAAGTTCGCTCTGGAGAGCAAGACGGAAGCGCCTTGATAGCGATCCTGATTCAGAGGAAAGCTCTCGATCACGTTACCCGCTTCATCCCATCTCCATTCGAAGAACAGGAATTGACCGAAGCCGGAACGCTCAATTCTTTTAAGAAACTGCTTAGGAATAATTGCATCTGTATCTACATTGACACGATCCACAGGACCGACGAGGCCTGTATGTTGTTTGAAAGCTTCCATGTTTTCATTCTCCTTAATCAGCCAAAATTAAGCTTGTTGGTATTCTTTAATTTCCCAATCACGAACATCATAGAAATGACCTTTGATCGCTGCAGCAACAGCCATCGCTGGGGACACAAGATGCGTACGTCCACCGCGGCCTTGACGGCCTTCGAAGTTACGGTTGGAAGTCGATGCACAACGTTGACCTGGTTGCAGAACGTCCGGGTTCATCGCCAAACACATGCTGCAGCCAGCGTCGCGCCATTCAAAGCCCGCGTCTGTAAAGATTTTGTCCAAGCCTTCTTTTTCAGCTTGAATTTTGACGCGGCCGGATCCTGGTACCACGATAGCTGTAACGCTAGGATCAACGGAGTATCCTTGTGCGATTTTGGCAGCTGCGCGAAGATCTTCGATACGTCCGTTCGTACAGGAACCGATGAAAACATAGTCAACTTTCAGATCTGTCATTGGTGTACCTGGTGTTAAATCCATATATTCAAGCGCTTTTTCAGCTGCTTTACGTTCATTTTCGGTTTCGAAGCTTTGTGGATCCGGAACAAGTGCAGTTACGCTTGTACCCATGCCCGGGCTAGTTCCCCAAGTTACTTGCGGAATCAAGGAATCAGCGTCAAACTCAACGACCCAGTCATACGTCGCGCCTTCGTCCGTTACATACTTGGACCATTCCGCAACAGCTGCATCGAAATCAGCACCTTGAGGCACGTACTCACGACCGCGCAGGTAGTTGAAAGTCGTTTCGTCCGGAGCAATCAATCCTGCTCTAGCTCCACCTTCGATAGACATGTTACATACCGTCATACGCTCTTCCATGGAAAGACCGCGAATGGCTTCGCCTGTATATTCGATAACGTAACCAGTAGCAAAATCCGTGCCATATTTCGCGATAACACCAAGGATCAAGTCCTTCGCTGTTACACCCGGTTTCAGGCTTCCCGTAATGCGAACTTCAAGCGTTTTGGCTTTGGATTGTTGCAGCGTTTGCGTTGCAAGAACGTGCTCAACTTCACTTGTACCAATACCGAATGCAAGCGCTCCGAAAGCACCGTGTGTCGATGTGTGGCTATCGCCGCAAACGATCGTTTTACCTGGGTGCGTTAGACCAAGTTCAGGTCCCATAACGTGCACGACACCTTGGTCGATACTGTCAAGATCGAATAATGTAACGCCGAAGTCACGGCAGTTTTGTGATAGTGTATCAATTTGTTGCTTGGAAATAGGATCTGTAATATTGAAACGATCCTTCGTTGGAACGTTATGATCCATCGTTGCGAAAGTCAAATCAGGTCTGCGAACTTTACGGCCTGACAAACGAAGCCCTTCGAATGCTTGCGGCGATGTTACTTCATGGACCAGCTGCAAGTCGATATAAATTACGCTAGGTTTGCCTTCTTCCTGGTTAATTACGTGATTATCCCAGATTTTTTCGAACATCGTCTTTTTACTCATATCCAGTCACCTCTTGTCATTATCCGCTCAATTTGTTAATGTCTTACCCTCATAACGTAGTTTAGCACGATTATCATCATTGCTCCAAGATATAATAACTATAAGCTTGATAGATTAATCCTATAATTTAATTAAACGTTGACATCATTAATGATAATGATTATCATTCTCTAAGTGGGATTGAAAAAGCCATCAATTCTATCCATTTATAGATACATATTTTAGGAGGGTTTATTTGTGCGTAAAATAGTAAAACCATTAACGGTTACAGCTTCACTCGTCATGCTTTTCCTTACTGCTGCTTGTGGTAATGCAGCTAGTACCTCCAGCTCAACAGCTTCTCCAGCTGCGACTGCTGCCGCTAAGGCTGCAGACACGGTCAAAACCATCACACACGACCTAGGGACCACAGAAATTAAAGGAACTCCTAAACGGATCGTCACTTTAGAGTGGACCTATGCGGAAGACCTGCTCGCCGTTGGTATTCAACCTGTAGGTTCTGCTGATAAAAAAGGTTATGCGAACTGGGTTAATGTAACGCCTGCTTTGGATGCTTCTGTCGTTGATGTAGGAACACGCCAAGAACCTAACCTGGAAACCATTACAGGTCTCAAGCCTGATCTCATTATCACCAGCACACTGCGTTCAAGCAAAAACTATGAGGCACTCAAGAAAATCGCTCCTACCATCGTATTTAACTCCTACCCTGCTGAAGGGAAAGGCGATCAATATGCGGAAATGGAAAATACCTTCAAAACGATTGCTGATGTTGTCGGTAAAAAAGCGGAAGGCGAGAAAGTGCTTGCCGACCTTCAAAAAGCATACACAGATACGAAAGATAAGCTTGCCGCTGCTAAAAAAGATGGCGCTGAAGTCGCACTTACACAAGCTTTCAGCAATCAAAACAACGCAGATCTTCGCATGTTCTTAGACAACTCTATGGCTGTACAAATTCTTCAGCGCATCGGATTGAAGAACGTGTTTAAAGCTAATAAATTTGAAATGTACGGCTACTCGACAGCTTCCGTGGAAGCACTGCCTGCCGTGCAAAACGCCAACTTCATTTACATCGTGCAAGACAACGATAATGTGTTTGAGAAACAACTCAAAGATAATGCCGTTTGGAAAGGTCTATCCTTTGTAAAAGAGAACAAAACCTACAAGCTGCCTGGCAACACTTGGCCGTTCGGCGGTCCATTGTCTGCAAAACTATTTGCCGAACTGACAGCTAACGCATTAACCAAATGAACCAAATCCAAATAAAATCAGACCCTTTCATACATCGGCAAACAACATGGAAAGCCTTTATCGTTTTTGGAGGAGGCCTTCTGGCTCTGCTTCTGGTTCTGTTCCTGAACATCACGCAGGGAGAAGCCCACTTAACCGTTCAAACTATCGTGAACGCATTGCTGCATCCACAGGATACCCCCGACCATCATATGGTTCGGGGGCTTCGCTTGCCGCGGGCGGTCATCGGCCTCCTAGCCGGAGCTTCGCTTGCGGTTGCAGGAGCGCTGCTCCAAACCGTTACCCGCAATCCGCTGGCATCCGCTTCAACACTGGGATTAAATGCAGGTGCTTATTTTATCATCGTGCTTGCAGCTGTTTACTTCCCCAGCTTAAAGTCGGATCATTCACTGCTGTTGGCACTCATTGGTGCATGCGGCGCGGCCGTCATGGCTTATTTCATGTCCGGAGGACGCAAAAGTACTCCGCTGCGCATGGCTTTGGCAGGCATGATCGTTTCACTCGTATTGTCTGCTTTTACAAGCGGTCTGCAAATTATGTATGAGAATGAGACCAACGGCCTGTTTATGTGGGGCTCAGGCGCATTAGGGCAAAATGATTGGCTTGGTGTACGCTACGCTCTTCCTTGGGTATTGATTGGGCTAGTTGCTGCCCTTTTGTTCAGTCAAAAGTTGGATATGCTGGAGCTGAATGAGGAAACGGCTACTTCACTGGGTGAGAATGTAAATTTAATCCGTTTCATGGCGCTTGCTGCTGCCATTTTGCTGGCCGGAGTGACGGTAAGTGTCGTAGGTCCAATTGGCTTTGTCGGGCTCATAGCCCCCCATTTGATCCGACTGATTGGCCTCAGACGTCATAGGTTCCTGATTCCGGGCAGCGCCATATGGGGAGCGGTCGTGCTCATTTCGGCGGATACGATTGCGAAAATGTTTCGCAGCACGCTTGGCGAACTGCCTGCCGGCTCCGTCACCGCCGTTCTTGGAGCTCCTTGGCTCATTTGGCTTGCTGTTCGCGGCTCCAAGATGCAAGCTTCGTCGGATAGCGGATCTTCGATGGGCGTCGGCTTCATCGGCAGCAAAATTCCATATCCCTTGCTTATTTTGCTGTCATCCGTCTCTCTGCTTGCGCTTATTCTGACCGGATTATCCGCGGGTGCTTTAAAGATTCCGTTTGCAGATGTCCTTGCAGTTCTATCCGGCGGCGGACCCGAGATGTCGAGCAACGTCATCTTTAACTTACGCTTGCCTCGCGTGCTCGTAGCCGCACTTGCCGGAGCCTCGCTTGCCATTGCCGGCTCCATGATGCAAGGCGCCGTTCGCAATCCGCTCGCCGACCCTTCCGTTGTCGGTGTAACGACAGGTGCTGGTATGGGAGCACTTCTTGTCCTCACCATCTGGCCAACGTCTTCAGGCATGTGGGTACCGATCGGCGCGATGGCCGGCGCTCTCCTCTCGGCCGGCAGTGTGTATCTGCTGGCATGGAAAAAAGGGCTGAATCCAGTCGTATTAATTCTTGTCGGGATTGCGATATCTGCGCTCGGATCAGCTGTCATCCAATTCCTGATCATTAAATCCAAACTCGGTGCTGCTCCCGCACTAACTTGGTTGGCAGGGAGCACGTATGCCAGAGGTTGGCTGGAGTTTTCTCAATTAAGCGTGGCAATGGTTATCCTTTTGCCAATCGCTTGGCTGCTTGGCCGCCGTGTGGATTTGCTTGCTTTTGGAGATCTTGTCTCGCTCGGATTAGGCCTCAAGCTGCAGAAAACCCGCCTGATTGCCGCAAGCATTGGGGTTACGATAGCGGCGATCGCAGTAGCCTGTGTTGGCACCATATCTTTCATTGGGCTGCTCGCTCCGCATGCCGTTCGGATTTTCATGGGCCAACGTCACCAGAAATCGGTTGTCCTGTCCGCTTTGATCGGTGCAATTTTGCTAGTCATTGCGGATATTATCGGGAAAGTGATCGCCATTCCCAAAGAGATCCCTTCCGGCATCGTTGTTGCTGTCATTGGCGCTCCATACTTACTGTTCCTGATGTACCGGAGTACAGTGAAGAGATAACATTTGGAAGTATTAAGAGGCTGTCCGCAAGTAGATTTATTCTGCTTGTGTGACAGTCTCTTTTTATTTATGGATTATGCTAAAATACGATCATGAGCTATGATAAATAAACACGTTTACCCTCATCATTCACTATAGGAGTTGTAAAATCATTGGAATTACGCCAACTACAATATGCCATTCAGATTGCCATTGAACGAAACTTTTCGCGAGCCGCAGAAAAACTTCATATCGCCCAGCCCTCACTCAGTCAGCAGTTGTCCAAGCTAGAGAAAGAGATTGGCGTTCTCCTGTTCCAGCGCAGTACAAACTCCGTTGAACTTACGCATGCCGGCTCTTTATTCGTCGAGAAATCACAAAAAATTCTTGATATGGTGGAGCAGCTCAAAAAAGAAATGGAAGACATTTCACAGATGAAAAAAGGACGCCTCGTCGTCGGCAGTATGCCAATCACGGGTTCGACCATTCTTCCTTTTGTAGTCCCTGTTTTCCAAACCGCATATCCGGATATCGAAATTTCGCTAGTTGAAGAAACTTCATCCAACTTGGAGACATTGACCATGAACGGGCAGACCGATATTTCTCTCCTGTCCTTGCCGCTGAGGGAAGAATCGCTTATTTATGAAACACTTTTGGAAGAAGAAATTGTCCTTGCCGTACCCCCGCGTCATCCGTTAACTCAGGCCAAAGAACCGATCAGCATCTCGCAATTGGAGAAAGAAGCCTTCATCGCCTTAAAGAAGGGGCAAGGTTTTCGAAAGCTTACGCTTGATCTGTGCCAAAACGCCGGAATTGTCCCTAATATCGTTTTCGAATCCAGCAACATGGAAACCGTCCAATCTCTTGTTGCTGCTGGGATGGGCATCGCATTCGTGCCGTATTTGATCTCAAAACGCAGCTTCAGCGAGCTGTCTCCCGTTCACCTTGCTTTGGAAGACAGACCGACCCGAACACTTGTCATCGCTTACCGCAAAGGCAGATACCTCTCCAAAGCAGCTGAAGCTTTCGTCACCACGATGAAAGAAGTTATGCGAACAATTGGATAGCTTTAAACGTACAGGAGGGAAACGAACTGCCATGAACAAAACACAGCGTTTGATCCAGCTTATGATGGCCGTTAATGAACGCATGGCTTTCACGACCAAAGAGCTCGCTCAAGAATTCGGCGTCTCGGAACGCACCATGCATCGCGATTTACAGGAGCTAAGCGAGCTTGGAATGCCACTGTATACGGAGTTCGGCCCGCATGGAGGCTATCGTTTGCTGAAGAAGCGGATGCTCCCTCCTATTCTGTTCACGGAACAAGAGGCCGTCGCGATGTTCTTTGCCTTTCAGTCGCTCCAGTTTTATGGAGCGCTGCCTTTTGCTTCAGAATCGACTTCAGCGTTAGGCAAGTTTTATCACTATCTTCCGACCGATACGAAGAAACGAATTGATGCCCTCAAGAGTCGTGTGTCATTTTGGACACCTACCCGCACACAAAGTTCTCCTTACTTGGAGCAACTATTGGAGGCTTCCATCGATGGTCTCCCCCTTCATATCACCTATGCTTCCAAAGATAGTGCTACGGAACGAACCATACAGCCCATCGGCATTTACGCATCGAATGGTTATTGGTATTTTCCATCCTATTGTTTTCAAAAGGATCGCATCCTGCTATTTCGCACAGATCGTTTGCTAAGCTTGACCTCTGCTGAGCCGGATCATCCTAGCAAAGATCTCATGAACTATACCATTCTGGATTGGCTGTCAGGTGGAGTAAGTCAAAAAACGGATTCTTCCGAAGAGATGAGACTTCGCGTCAAACTTACACCAGCCGGTGTCAGAGCTTACGAGCGAAGCAATGGCACGGATGCGGATGTCACGATTCATGCCGATGGGAGCGGAGAATTAATCAGTGAGATGCACCAGAGTAATCTGCTCTATTTCTCAAAATATTTCCTGAGCATGGGTGCAGATGCCATCGTTGAAGAACCACCTGAAATGGTGCAATGGATTCGCGAACAGCTTCGGAGTATGCTTCACGCATACAGCACCTTGGAAGAGCCACAAACACGAGCTTTTTTGCGCGTCTTCAATCCATGACAAGAATTGTCATAGTATAGAGTTAAACTATAAGTGCAAAGTAACTTGGTGAATGACAAATTGGAGGTATAAAAGGATGACAATAAGCAAACAGCTTCACGGTCAGGTAGCACTTGTGACTGGGTCTAGCCGAGGTGCCGGCCGAGGAATTGCCTTAGCGCTTGGAGAAGCAGGTGCCACTGTTTATGTGACTGGCCGCAGTACAAGAGTACAATCGACTCAGACAGATCTTCCTGGCACGATTGAAGATACTGCGGATGAAGTGACTGCACGCGGAGGCGTTGGGATTGCGGTTCGTTGTGATCATACGGTTGAAGCCGATGTTCAAAAACTGTATGAGCAAATTAAACAGGAACAAGGTGCCCTTCATCTTGTCGTCAACAACGCTTGGGGCGGTTATGAAGACATTGAAAAAGATGATTTTTTAGCGCCTTTCTGGAAGCAGCCTATGAAACGTTGGGACAACATGTTTGATGCCGGATTACGGGCTCAAATGGTGTCCAGCCGATATGCCATGTCCACCTTCTTCCTTGAGCAGCAGCGCGGCTTAATTATTAACACAGGGGTCTACTCCGACATTGGAGGAGATTACCCGGTAAATGTATTTTATGACACAGTGAAACGTGCAGTTGTAAATATGACCCGTGCTATGTCGCTCAATCTTAAAGCAAACCAGTTAGATGTAACCGCACTGGCATTAGCTCCCGGTTGGATGCGTACAGAAGCTGTGTATAAACATTATGGCCTCGAACCTGGCGATCCCGACTTCATGCGAATTGAAGAGTTACACGCTACGGAGTCCGTTGAATATATTGGGCGTGCCGTTGTTGCGCTGGCCTGTGATCCGCAGGTTCATCTTAAGGCAGGACAGCTTCACGAAGTTGGTTCCCTAGCTGCCGAATATGGTTTCACGGATATCGATGGTAGACGAATGCCGCCGTTTCGCGTCTAATTCTTTTGTTATTTCATGACCCATTTCTTATCAAAATTATGCCAATTCCCCTAACCCTTCCACCTCCTAAAGCATACTATATAATTAAATCTTATCGTTTCTCTAATTAATTTTGATAAAGAGATACCAAATGCCTAGGAGGCGGAAACCATGATGTTAATAGAAGCAATTGAGCAGTCATTCTGTAAATTGCAAGAACCCTCATTAGAACAATTAAAATCTGCACTTCAGTCCGTAAACAGCTTATTGCACGAGGTGCCTGATCATAAAACTGAACCCCTGAATCTTGCATATGGCCGCAATGTCATTTATAGCACGAAAGAGCTTGAAGTCATTATCATTCATATTCCCGCCTCAGCCGCAACAGCCATTCATAATCACGGAGCTTCGATAGGAGCTGCTTGCCTAGTTCAAGGCCATATCGTCAATTCTAAATTCCATCTGGACACGGAAGGTTACCCGGTTGTTCATAGCGATGATTTGATTCGAACAGGCGACTATTTTACGGCTCCGAAGGATCAAATCCATCAGCTTAGCAATCCTTTCCATGAGCCCGCCGTATCCATTCATGTCTATAGTCCACCGCTTACTGACGTTCATCGTTATCTGCCATACAGTGAAGTTCTCGATTACGTCATTTAAATAAAAGAGGCGTCCCAAAAGTCATTTGAATGACAAAGGGATAGCCTCTTTTGCCTGTTTTCCGCTGACACCCTCCAAAATAACGGAACTACAAGTCCTTATTCTGGTTAAAAACGATAATTCATAGCAGGAAGGGAACTACAGGGCCATATTCACCCCAATCACCTAAATCTCCACCATTGCCAGCGAAATAAGGGCCCATAGTTCCCCTTCCACTGCTCAACTGGCTGTTTTGACCAAAATAGCGCCCTGTAGTTCCACACATTCACTCGCTACAGCGAACTCACAGCAAAAAAGGCTGACCACAAGGTTTATCTACCTTAATGGCCAGCCTTTTTAAATTAAAACTGTAGTGAATTCTCGATGAATGCTTTTAATTCTGAAATTGGCATCCGTGTTTGTTCCATCGTGTCACGATCACGAACCGTTACTTGACCATCTGTCTCGGACTCGAAATCGTACGTGATACAGAATGGCGTACCGATTTCATCGTGACGACGATATCTTTTACCGATTGAACCTGTATCATCATAGTCAACCATGAAATGTTTCGCCAGATCAGCAAAAACGGCTTGCGCGCCATCATTCAACTTTTTGGAAAGTGGGAAAATAGCCGCCTTGATCGGAGCTAGCGCAGGGTGGAAATGAAGCACAGTACGGCTGTCATCGCCTTCCAGCTTTTGCTCTTCGAACGCGTCAATCAACAGCGCCAACGTTACACGGTCCGCACCAAGGGACGGCTCGATGCAATAAGGAACATAACGCTCATTCGTTTCTTGATCGATATAGTTGAAATCTTCACCGGAATGCTCCATGTGCTGTTTCAAATCGAAATCCGTACGATCCGCAATACCCCAAAGCTCGCCCCAACCAAACGGGAATTTGTACTCAATATCAGTCGTAGCATTACTGTAGTGAGACAACTCATCTTCATTATGGTCACGCAAACGAAGGTTTTCACCTTTAGCGCCCAATGACAGCAGCCAGTTGTGGCAGAAGCTTCTCCAGTACTCGAACCATTTCATATCCTCGCCCGGTTTGCAGAAGAACTCAAGCTCCATTTGTTCAAATTCACGTGTACGGAACGTAAAGTTACCCGGCGTGATCTCATTGCGGAAGCTTTTACCGATTTGGCCGATACCGAATGGCAGCTTTTTGCGCATCGTGCGCTGTACATTTTTAAAGTTAACAAAAATACCTTGAGCTGTTTCAGGACGTAGGTAAACAACATTGGAACTTGCTTCTGTTACGCCTTGGAACGTTTTGAACATCAAGTTGAACTGACGAATATCCGTGAAATCTTTGCTGCCGCAATCCGGGCAAACAATGTTATGCTCGACAATCAGCTTCATCATATCATCGAACGTCATACCGTCTACGACGATTTCGATGTCTTTTTCAGCCAGTTTGTTCTCAATCAGCTTATCCGCACGGTGGCGTGCTTTACAGTTTTTGCAATCAATCATCGGATCGTTGAAGTTTCCAACGTGACCGGAAGCGACCCAAGCCTGTGGATTCATCAGAATGGCAGCGTCAAGACCTACGTTGTACGGGGATTCCTGAACGAATTTTTTCCACCAAGCGCGTTTGATATTATTTTTCAACTCAACACCTAACGGACCGTAATCCCATGTGTTGGCCAAACCGCCATAAATTTCAGAACCCGGGAATACAAAACCTCTGTGCTTTGCTAATGCGACAACTTGATCCATAGTAACACTCATTGTTCATTCGCTCCTTCAGCTTATCATAATGGGACTAAGCCCTAAGACGTCCGTTTGGATATGAGCACGCAAAAAAAGCTCCACATCCAAAGGCATCAAATCATGCCTAGGGACGAGAGCCTTACGCACCCGCGGTTCCACCCTAGTTGATACATCTGTAAAAGCCCTGTATCCCCTTTATCGTATCGGCTCCGGATAGCCTTTTCCTTGAGCTCCTGTCTGGGCTCTCACCGTCCCCAGCTCGCTGAACAAGAAGTTGTTCAAGTACTATTCATCCTTCACTGCCGCAATTGATCATTCAATTGGCTTTAGTTTACAGAAAAACCGACAAAAAATCAAATGCTTACCGCCTAATTCAAAAAAATTAATATAAATGCGGACGGCGGTCCTCGAAGACCGGAATTTTAGCTCTTACACGCACTACTTCTTCCAGATCAATCGTTGAGTGCAAAATCGCTTCGCTCTCATCGCCTTCCACCAGCACTTCGCCCCAAGGGTCAATGACCATGGAATGTCCGAAGAAGCTCGTTGTCCCGCTCGTTCCGACACGATTGCAAGAAACGACGTACATTTGATTCTCAATCGCTCTAGCCATAAGCAGCGTGCGCCAGTGATGCAGTCGCGGATGAGGCCACTCGGCAGGAACGAATAAAATTCTAGCGCCATCAAGCGCTAATTTGCGTGCCAGCTCCGGGAAACGGATGTCGTAGCAAATCATTGCGCCAGCCGGTACGCCTTCGAGCTCAAACCGGCCAAGCTGGTCGCCGCTGTGCAGAAATTTCTCTTCGTCCATTAAGCGGAACAAATGAATTTTGGAATACTCCGCAATTTCCGCTCCTTCGCGATCAAACGCATAAATCGTGTTCAACACACGGTCTTCTTTTTTATCGGCAATTGAGCCGCCTATGATATTCACATGGTTCGCCTTGGCAAAACTGCTCAATAGCGATTTTGTCCGCTCCCCGTTCACATCTGCAAGTTGCTGAATTTCCGTCAAGGCATAGCCGGTGTTCCACATCTCAGGAAAAACAATGACATCCGGTTTCGGATCGTTTTGCACAGCCTCTTGGAGCAGCATCTCCAATCGTGCAAAGTTCCTATCTGGTTCACCGATCGTGATATCCATTTGTATAAGTGCCAAGTGAAGCTGCTTGGTTTCTGACATACTGTAAATACTCCTTCCAGTGGGCCTAAATAGCCATTACTGTTATCCATCATAATCGAAAATCGGTTTGAACCCAAGTGCTGGCTTAAGACGGCCTGAATGCTTTCGATTGACCTCTTGCTATGCTAAGCGTTTTCCAGCCTTGTTGGCTGGCCAAGTGTTTGCTCAAGAAAACTATTTGTCCTACATGGTAACCGTAATGAGAAACCTGGCGCTGAATGCCTTGGATGACTGTATGCTCTTGTCCGCGAATGCGAATGATACGCAGAACATCTTCTGGTGTTAGGGAATGTAGGGCATCAAACAGCACCTTCCACCCTTCCTCCCACAAAGAAATAAGCTCCTCCCGTGAGAAACGGCTGCTCTCGAATTCCTTGTCGCGCTCCCGCGTTTCCTTTTCCCCGTCCAATGTTAGAAAATCGACCCAACGGGATAACATATTCCCATGCATGTGTTTGATCAACACTTCCAAAGAGTTCGATTCTTCATCTATGGCTTGATAAAAATGTTCATCCGCTGCTTGCGCAAATGCTTGATCCGCCAGTTTTTTCATACTTTCAAATGCACGAATCGACTCCTGCAAAAAAACTTGAGCAACTTGTGATTGGTCCGACATAGCTCTCATCACCTTTCCACAGCTTTTGAACTAACTGTATGACAAGACTAGTCCGTTGTAAAATCGATTTTTTTCATCACTATGAAAAATAGACTAATCATGTTACATTTAGGTTATTAATTAAAATCCCGACCTCCGGAGTGTGAATTAAAGACGTGACTACACTATCTACACAAACAAGTGCTTTCCCCATACAGCCTGCTGAACGTATGAAAGGTTTGCCTACCCAATTTTTCGCTACGCTCGTAGGCAAAGCGAACGAACAAATTGCCTTAGGACATGATGTCATCAATCTGGGACAAGGTAACCCGGATCGCCCAACGCCGCCTCATATCGTAGCTTCGATGCAGGAAGCAGCAGCTAATCCTTTGTATCATAAATACCCGCCTTTCAGTGGTTTTCCATTTCTGAAACAAGCGATTGCACAGCGTTACAAGGAAGATCATCAAGTTGATCTGGATCCAGATACAGAAGTTGCTATTCTTTTCGGCGGCAAAACAGGACTCATCGAGATCGCTCAGTGCTTGCTGAACCCTGGCGATGTTTGCCTTGTACCTGACCCGGGTTATCCCGATTATTGGTCAGGTGTGGCATTAGCCGGAGCGGAGATGGCTTTCATGCCTTTGCGAGAAGAAAATAACTTTCTTCCGGACTACTCGGCATTGAAGCAAACCGATCTGGACCGTGCGAAGCTCATGTTCATCAACTATCCGAACAATCCGACTGGCGCTACGGCACCCGCTTCCTTCTATGAAGAAACGGTCCAATTCGCGCAGCGCAACGGCGTGGTCGTAGCCAGTGATTTTGCTTACGGTGCCATTGGGTTTGACGGCGAGAAACCGATCAGCTTCCTACAGACGCCTGGCGCCAAAGAAGTTGGCATCGAGTTCTATACACTCTCCAAAACGTATAACATGGCTGGTTGGCGCGTAGGTTTTGCGCTGGGTAACAAGGAAGTCATCCGCCTCATCAACTTAATGCAGGATCATTACTACTGCTCCTTGTTCGGCGGCATTCAAGCTGCTGCGGCAACGGCACTTACCGCTTCGCAAGATTGCGTCAGCGAGCTTCGGGATGTCTATGAAAGCCGTCGTAATGCTTTGTACACCGCTTTAGCTAACATTGGCTGGAATGCCCGTCCTTCCCAGGGCTCCTTCTTCTCTTGGCTGCCGGTTCCGAAGGGACACACGTCACAAAGCCTTGCCGATCTGCTTCTTCAGGAAGCAAAAGTTGTCGTCGCGCCAGGCATTGGCTTCGGTACACATGGCGAGGGTTATGTTCGTCTTGGCCTCTTATCTTCAGAAGAAAGATTAGCAGAAGCTGTACAGCGCATAGGAAAACTGAACCTATTCGGTTAGTAAAAATAGAGGCTTCTGCTTCTTTACAAACACTTGTACCCCGTGCTATTCTATATAGAACCAAAAAAGGAAGTCTTCCAAAACTTCTATATCGCAATGTTATGATGGGAATAGTAGGAACGATCAGCACGTAAACAGAGAGTAAGCTCCACCGACTGAGAGAGCTTGCCGTGAACCGATTCCGAACCCGCCCCTGAACCGTCAACGATGAGTTGAACAGTCCCCTGCTGTTATCCAGGGAATCTAGAGTTGGGTGCAGCCTTTTTGGCGTGCGCCAATCTAAGGTGGTACCGCGGAAGCTACAGACTTTCGTCCTTATGTTATGAGGACGGGAGTCTTTTTTTATATCTACATATTGCTCAAATAAAGGATGGGATCGTAATGACACAGCGCATCGTCGTGAAAATCGGCAGTTCTTCTTTAACTTCAGATACGGGTGGTTTGAATCCCGATAAAATCCGCTTTTTCGCATCGGAACTGGCGCAATTGCAGAAGGACGGCAACCAAGTCCTGCTCGTGACATCCGGCGCAGTAGCCGCAGGCTTCACCTCCCTTGGGTACCGCACGCGGCCCAAAGTGCTGCACGAGAAGCAAGCCGCTGCCGCTGTAGGGCAGGCGCTGCTCATGCAGGCGTACCATGAAGCCTTTGCGTCCCACGGTATCAGCGTGGCGCAAATTTTGCTGACCCGGTACGACTTCTCCAACCGCAAGCGCGTCCAGAACGCGCTGATGACCATCGACGAGCTGCTGCATCGCGGCGTCGTTCCGATTATCAACGAGAATGACACCGTCTCGGTGGATGAGCTTAAATTCGGCGACAATGATACTTTGTCAGCCTTGGTTGGCAATTTGGTGAAGGCCAGCAAATTGATCATCATTACAGATATGGACGGCCTGTACACGGACGATCCACGCAAAAACGCGAACGCTCAGCGTATCGATCGCGTAGCCGCCATCAGCGATGAGCTGTTCAGCTTCGCTGGAGGATCAGGGAGCGCGGTCGGCACCGGCGGCATGCGCTCGAAGGTTGAAGCCGCCCGCATCGCGATGCGCGGGGGCGTACCGGTCTTTATCGGGCGCGTGCTGGAGCCCGGCGATCTGCCGATTGCCGTCGGCGGCAGCGGCAAGGGCACGTACTTTGACACGGCGCTGAATAATCTGCCGGTGAAGAAACAATGGGTCGGCTTCCACTCGCTGCCCCAAGGCCAAATCCTCGTCGATCCTGGCGCGAGATCGGCCCTGATGAGCGGCGGCAAGAGCCTGCTCCCCGCCGGCATTATTGGAGCTACCGGGGATTTCCACCCCGGAGACGTGGTCGAAGTGCTCAGCAACGAAGGCTCGCTGCTCGGACGCGGTGTAGTCAACTACGCTGCTTGGCAAATACAAGCAGCTGCAGGACTATCCACCGAAGAAGTGCAGAAGCGCGTCGAAGTGGCAAGAATTGAAGTCATTCACCGGGATGAATGGGTTCCACTTGCTTAAATTGATTATGGAAAGTGAGGCACACCAAAGATGAGACAACAACGCATGCTGATCCCGACTCTACGAGATGTCCCGGGTGATGCTGAAGTCGCAAGCCACAAGCTGATGCTGCGTGCGGGACTGATCCGCCAGTTATCCAGCGGTATTTACTCTTATCTGCCATTGGGGCTTAAAGCCCTTCAACATATCCAAACCATCGTTCGGGAAGAGATGGATGCTGCCGGGGCGCAAGAGATGCTCATGCCAGCGCTCCATCCCTCCGAATTATGGAAAGCTTCCGGACGTTGGGATGTATATGGGCCCGAATTAATGCGTCTCGAAGACCGGCATGGGCGTGAGTTTGCTCTAGGAGCGACTCATGAGGAAGTGATTACAACGATTGTGAAAGACGAAATTCAATCCTATAAGAAACTTCCTGTTACGCTTTATCAAATTCAAACAAAGTACCGGGATGAACGAAGACCTAGATTCGGTCTGCTGCGTGGACGTGAGTTCCTTATGAAGGACGCGTATTCCTTCGATCGTTCGCAGAGCGGTCTCGATGAAAGTTATGAAAGCATGTACAAGGCTTATCATCGCATTTTCACACGTTGCGGGTTAAATTTCCGGGCGGTTGAAGCGGATTCCGGAGCGATCGGCGGTACGGATACTCATGAGTTCATGGCGCTAGCGGACATTGGGGAAGATACCATCGTTCATTGCCCTTCCTGTCAGTATGCAGCCAATTTGGAGAAAGCGGTTGGCCAATTGCCGGCGACTGCTGCTTCAGCGAGCAAGCAAGCAAGCCTGCCTAACGAACCTCAAAAAGTGCACACGCCACAGATAACCAGCATTAAACAGCTAAACGAGTTCCTTCATATCTCGCCTAAGCAAATCATTAAATCCATCGCAATTGAAGCGAAAGGCGAACCGGTGATTGTCCTTCTTCGCGGTGATTGTGAAGTTAATGAAATTAAATTAAAAAATGCCTTAGACGGTACCGAATTCACTATGCTATCTGAAGCCGCCATTCAACAATTAGGTTCTATAGCCGGATTCATCGGACCTCTTGGACTTCAGAACGTTAAGATTATCGCAGACTCCTCTGTAATTGGCATGCAGGACGCTGTCATCGGTGCCAATGAAACCGATTATCACCTCACGAATGTCCAAGTTGAGCGGGATCTTGCCAGCTTGACATACTATGATTTGCGTAATGTTACCGAAGGAGAACGCTGCCTGTCTTGCGGACATGAACTCTCTTTTGCCAAAGGGATTGAGGTTGGTCATGTTTTCAAGCTAGGAACCAAATACAGCCGTTCGCTAGGCGCGTCGTTCAGCGACGAGAATGGTGCTTCCGAGCCCATCATTATGGGCTGTTATGGGATTGGCGTTTCCCGTGTGCTAGCCGCCATTATCGAACAAAACTATGATGAGCGCGGCATCGTTTGGCCGACATCTGTTGCTCCATTCGCCGTACATCTCCTCACAGTTCATGTACAGGATGAGATTCAAATGAAGTTATCCACAGAGATTTATAAATCATTGACCGCTGCCGGATATTCCGTCCTCTGGGATGATCGTGAAGAACGTCCTGGCGTTAAATTCAACGATGCCGACCTGCTTGGCTGTCCGCTTCGAATTACGGTAGGAAAGAAAGCTGCCGAACAGATCGTGGAATGTAAAGAACGCCGCAGCGGAGATCAATATGAACTTACGGCTGAACAAATCATTGCGCATTGCCAAACTTTTTTCCAAACAGGAGGTCGATCTTCCCATGAGTGAAGTCGTTCAAAAGTCCAAATTAGCAAAACAAGCTGCCCAAACCATGGGCAATCTCACAACGGAACAGAAAAACGCAGCGTTGCTGCTTATGGCAGATGCCCTTGTTACTGAACAACAAGCTATTATTGAAGCAAATGCCAAAGATTTGGAGCGTGGCAAGCAGCTGGGCACTAGCGCTTCCCTGCTAGACCGTCTTGCTCTTAACGAGACCCGAATTGCCGCTATCGCCGAAGGATTGCGTCAAATTGCTGAATTGCCCGATCCGATCGGGGATACGCTCGAAGATTTTGAACGTCCGAATGGTCTTCGCATTCGCAAAATTCGGGTTCCACTTGGCGTCATCGGCATCATCTATGAAGCTAGACCCAATGTTACCGTGGATGCCGCAGGATTGTGTCTGAAGACAGGCAACGCCGTTGTGCTGCGTGGCGGCTCTTCCGCACTATTTTCCAATGAGAAAATCGTCGAGGTTCTGCATGGTGCGCTAAACCGCTCCGCCATCCCGGCTGACGCCCTTCAATTGATCTTAAGTGCAGACCGCAGTTCTGTAGATGAAATGCTGAAACTGAACGGCCTCATTGACGTTCTCATCCCAAGAGGCGGACACTCACTTATTCAAAATGTTGTCAATAACGCCTCCGTCCCTGTCATTGAAACAGGAGCAGGTGTATGTCATACTTTTATAGACGAAAGCGCACAGCTTGAAATGGCAATCTCTATTGGGCTTAACGCCAAAGCTCAACGTCCTTCCGTTTGCAATTCGATGGAAACTCTGCTTGTACATGAAGCTGTGGCAGCCAAACATTTGAACGCCATTGCGGAAGCTTTCACAAGCGCAAATGTCGAGCTTAGAGGAGACGATCGTGCCAGAGACCTGGTCTCTAGCATGCAGACTGCTGGGTCGGCAGATTGGGGAACGGAATACGGAGATTACATTCTTAATGTCAAAGTAGTCAAAGATCTGGATGAAGCGCTTGACCACATTCGCCAATTCGGCACGATGCATTCTGAGTGTATTGTGACGGAAGATGCCGCCAATGCGGAGAGATTCCTGCAGGAAGTCGATGCGGCAGCGGTTTACCACAATGCCTCGACGCGTTTCACAGATGGCTTTGAATTCGGATTCGGTGCGGAAATCGGCATTTCGACTCAAAAACTGCACGCCCGCGGACCGATGGGTCTGCCGGCCTTAACTTCAACCAAATACCGCATCTATGGAAGCGGTCAAATACGTCAATAGTTCTTACAATTTGAGGAGGAATGTACGATGTCCATAACTTTATCCCAAGCCAAAATTGCTTTTGTCGGTGCAGGCTCCATGTCGGAAGCTATCATCCGTGGTCTGATTCAAACCAAAGTAGCCGATCCGCAGCATATTTATGTGATGAACCGTTCTAATCAAGACCGATTAGCTTTTCTTCGTTCTGAGTATGGCCTGCAAGCCACTTCCGATCCTGCTACCAAAGAAGCATACTTGCGCCAAGCAGATGTCGTAGTGCTTTGTATGAAACCCAAAGATGTTGTGACCGCATTTGAGGATCTGAAGCCGCTTTTGAATGAAAATCAGCTACTCGTTTCCGTCATTGCCGGCCTATCCATCGCCAAAATGGAAGTATTGCTGGATTCGAAGATGGCGATCACTCGCACAATGCCGAACACTTCCTCAACGATCGGATTGGGCGCTACAGGAATGAGCTTCTCCGCAAACGTGAATGATACATTCAAGCAGCTCGCAACCCAAATGTTCGAAGCGGTGGGCATTGTATCCATTGTTGAAGAAGAGAAGCTAGAAATTCTTACTGGCGTATCCGGCAGCGGTCCTGCCTATGTCTACTATTTCATGGAAGCCATGATCAAAGCAGGTATCGAAGGCGGTCTAACCGAAGAAGATTCCCGCCAGTTAACACTGCAAACTGTTCTCGGCGCCGCTCATATGGTCCAGCATACCCAAGAAGATCCAGCTGAGCTTCGCCGTAAGGTAACATCTCCGAACGGTGCCACACAGGCTTCAATTGAAGCATTGGATCATTACCAGTTTACGGAAGCTATTACAAAGGCCGTTTTCCGCTCGGCTGAACGGGCCAAAGAAATGGGCGAGCAAATTGCAGCCCCAAGCCCAGTGAGCAAAACGTCCTGAATGAACGAGGTTTTATTCTAGCAAAGCAGGTGAACATTTACGATGAGTGCATATTGTTTAGCCACATATCGGAGTTTCGATGAGAAAGCCGATTTTCATAAAAAAGCAACGGGCATCGCTGTCGGCCTGACAGTCGGCTCATGGACGGAACTGCCTGAGGCTCAGAAGGCGCAAATGGAAAAGCATTTGGGCAAAGTGATTGCCGTGGAGGTTCATGAGCCCGCTCCTGGAGAGCCGATCACTGCGCGTTATGCGGACATTACGATCGCTTATCCTGACGTCAATTTCAGCCGCGATATCCCTGCGTTGTTAGTCACCGTTTTCGGTAAACTATCCATGGACGGCAAAATTAAACTGATTGACTTGAAATTCTCCACCGACTTCCTTGCCGGCTTCGCTGGACCGAAGTTCGGGATGCAAGGCGTGCGCGACCTTCTCGGTGTGCATGACCGTCCGCTACTGATGAGCATCTTTAAATCCGTTGTCGGCTATGAGCTGTCGGCCCTGCGCGAACAATTTTATTTGCAAGCGGCAGGCGGCGTGGATTTAATCAAGGACGATGAGATTTTATTTGAAAATCCGTTAACTCCGCTGGAGAAGCGGATTGAAATTTGCATGGAAGCGGCAGCGCAAGCCTCCAAAGAAACCGGCCAGAAGCTGCTGTACGCCGTGAATTTGACCGGCCCTACTTCGAAGCTGGCCGCTCAAGCCAAAAAAGCGATCCGTGCTGGAGCTAACGCCCTTTTATTCAATGTATTGGCGTACGGCTTCGACGTCTTGCATGAGCTAAGCGCTGACCCGGAGATTACGATTCCGATTATGGCGCATCCGGCAATGGCCGGTGCAACGTACCCTTCACCACATTACGGAATCTCCCCTTCTGTGCTGCTGGGTAAATTGATGCGACTTGCTGGAGCAGATCTGGTGTTATTCCCTTCTCCTTATGGTTCTGTGGTTATGCCGAGAGAAGAAAACCTGGCCATTAAACAAGTCCTGTTAACAAATGATCTACATACCGATTACAGCTACAACGCTCCGGCAGATGCTCATTTGAAACTGGCTGCTTCCTTCCCTGTTCCGTCTGCGGGTATCCACCCTGGCTTGGTCCCTCTCATTCTGAGAGACTTTGGTCACGACGTGATTGTGAATGCAGGTGGAGGCATTCATGGCCATCCGCTTGGTACAATCGCCGGAGGGCGAGCATTCCGTCAAGCCATAGATGCAACACTGCAAGGGATACACCTTCGCGATTACGCCCACACACATCCAGAATTACAATCAGCTATTGACACTTGGGGGATTAGAGAATGAGTAAGGAACGCATTATATTTTGCGATTTTGACGGAACCATTACCGTAAATGATAACATTGTGGCGATCATGAAACATTTTAACCCGCCAGGCTGGGACGCGATTGTGGAACGCATTTTGAATAAAAGCATGTCTATCCGCCAAGGCGTCGGCGACATGTTCGCTCTGCTGCCCACTTCGCGTAAGGATGAAATTGTTCAGTATGCTATTGGAAATGCGGTCATAAGGGATGGTTTCAGGGAATTCGTAGACTATTGCAAAGAACAAAATATCAAGCTATTAATCACTAGCGGAGGCATCGATTTCTTTATTTACCCGCTGTTGAAGCCATTTCCCATTCCACATGAACATATTTACTGCAATGCTTCCTCATTCGAGGGCAGCGTCATTGAAATCTTGTGGCCTAATAAGTGTGATGAACATTGTCAAACGGACTGTGGGATGTGCAAAACAAGTATCATTCGTTCCTATGATGCCAATCGGTATGAGCGGATTATCATCGGAGATAGCGTTACGGATTTCGAAGGAGCAAAGCTGGTCGATACGATTTTTGCACGCTCCCATCTTGTCGAGATGTGTGAGAAGCTGGGATACGCGTATTACCCATTCGATAACTTCTTCGATATTATGAAGCAATTGGAGGCTGAACCTGTAGCATGAGTATTTTACTGGAAGAAAAACAACGCGCTTTCGCTGAACTGCGTGAGATTAAAGCCAATTTAGCTGCAAGAGGCTGGTTTCCGGCGACAAGCGGCAATTTATCCGTTCGTGTAGGCGACTTCGAGCCTGAACAATTCACTTTCGCCATCACATCAAGCGGCAGAGATAAATCCGTGCAGACCCCGGAAGATTTCCTACTTGTTAATGAAAAAGGTGTCGCTACGGAAGCTACAAACCTGAAGCCTTCGGCTGAAACGCTGATCCATAGCGAGATTTATCGCTTAACAGGCGCTGGCGCTATTTTTCATGTGCATACCATTTTCAACAACTTAGTTTCAGAACTTTATTGGGAGCGTAAAAGCATTCCTGTCGACGGCGTTGAGTTGATCAAAGCCTTCAATATCTGGGATGAAGAAGCTCAAATTGAGATTCCAATTTTACCGAACTATGCAGAGATTCCACGTATTGCTGCACTCGTTGAAGATGCCATTATCCCGCGGATTCCTGGGATCGTTCTACGCAAGCATGGGATTTATGCATGGGGTGCGAATGCGTTCGAAGCCAAACGCCACTTGGAAGCTTTCGAATTCCTGTTTGAGTACGTATATCGCTCTCATTTGCTGAATAAATAATAAGCTTAATAAACTAAAGAGGCTGTCTCAAAGGTCCGAAATGACCAATGAGACAGCCTCTTCTTTTTATCTTGATTGTCTGAAGCGTTGCGAATATTCCTTCGCTTGATCCACTGTACCCACTCGATTGCGGCTCCATTCCAGCAGAATGCGGTCAATATATCGGAAATGTACCTTGCCGGCAAACACTGCTTCCTTCAATGCCGTCATAATCAGCTCTTCCTTGTATTGATCCTTGTCTAACCATCCGCTGATCGTTTCCAGTTCCATCGGTGTTAATGGACGCGCAAATTCTTTTTCAAACGTGGTAAAAATGTTCCTGGCTCCCTCATCGGTCGGCAACGGAGTGCGCACCGCCGATAGTTTAGCCAGTTCTTGCTCAGCTACCTGTTTGGCTAACTTCCGGTAAAGCGGAGTAAGATTGTATCTTTCACTCCGAATCCCTGTCATTGCTTCCATGTCTTCATCAATGGCAATGAATTGCTCGTGAATCAACTTCTGCAAGCTGGCAATGACCAGATCTGGTGAAGCCGACATCCGGGATTGAATCTCATCCGTGGTTGGAAATTCGTACTTTTCCTTATCCAAAAAGGAAATGAGATGGATTAGCGTCATGACCTCAATTTCGCTTAACTGGAGGGCACGATAGTTCTTCAGCAGAAGAAGCGGTACCGCGACGCTGCCCTCCTGGAAACTGGCCAATAGGACGGCCTCGATCTGCTGCTGTGTATGGAACGATTTACTCATCCGGTCTCCTTTCTACCTTTGGTTGATAACGGATTACGGATATAGACGGTATAGCAAACGTGGGAATGGAATCGTTTCGCGAACGTGATCCAGACCACAAATCCAAGCAACGGTACGTTCAAGCCCAAGGCCGAAACCGGAGTGTGGCACAGTTCCGTATTTCCGCAAGTCAAGATACCATTGGTAGGCTTCTTTGGGCAGATCATGCTCCTGGAAGCGTTGTTCCATTAATTCCGGATCATCAATCCGCTGACTGCCTCCGATAATTTCTCCATACCCTTCAGGAGCGATCATATCCGCACATAATACGACTTCCGGACGGCTAGGATCTGGTTTCATGTAAAAAGCCTTAATTTCCGTTGGCCAATGTGTAATGAACACGGGTGTTTCATACTCTGCTGCAATCGCCGTCTCATGCGGCGCTCCGAAATCTTCGCCCCACTCGAATTCATGGCCGTTCTTTTGCAGGAATTCAACGGCTTGATCGTACGTAATACGCGGGAAGGAGCCTTTGATTTTTTCCAATTTGGACGTGTCGCGCTCTAAGGTTTCCAGCTCTTGCGCACAATTTTTGAGCACCGTTTGTACGATGTGAGATACGAATTGTTCTTGGACTTCAAGGTTTTCGGCATGATCTACGAAGGCCATTTCCGGCTCGATCATCCAGAACTCAATCAGATGTCTTCTTGTTTTCGATTTTTCTGCCCGGAATGTTGGACCGAATGAATACACGCGACCAAGCGCCATCGCAGCCGCTTCCATATACAGCTGTCCGCTTTGCGTCAGGAAGGCATCTTCATCAAAATATTTGGTGTGGAACAAATTAGTCGTTCCTTCACAGGAGGAAGGCGTCAGAATCGGCGGATCTACCAGATGGAAGCCGCGATCATTGAAAAATTGCTGTACAGCTTGAATAATCTGAGCACGAATGACGAGAACCGCACGTTGACGCGGACTACGAATCCACAGATGACGATTGTCCATCAAGAAATCGACACCATGCTCCTTTGGCGTAATCGGATATTCTTCCGTTACCTGAATGATCTCTACGCCGGTAACATCAAGTTCAAAGCCGCCTTTGCTGCGCGTATCCTCTTTCACTTTGCCTGTTATGTACAGCGAGCTTTCTTGTGTCAGCTTGGACGCCGCTTCCCATACGTCTTCTCCGACTTCACTTTTCACTACAACACCTTGTATATATCCTGAACCGTCCCTAAGTTGTAAAAATTGAATTTTACCGCTAGACCGTTTCTTGTTTAGCCAACAGCCAATTGTAACTGACTCGCCGACATGATGTTTTACTTCACCTATCGTACATTTCATACTGATTTTGTACCTCCTTGAGTTTTCGTGCAAACCTACTTTTTGCCGGGTTGCCCCATCGCTAATTTCGGCGCTTTTCTATTGTACACTATTTCAAGCAAAGATTCAGTGTGTGGTTGATTGAACTAACTGATAGGTGTCTCTGGCGATAACCCATTCTTCATTCGTTGGTATGACCAGCACTTGCACTTTGGCATTTACCGTAGAAATACGCCGTTCCAATCCTCTTCCTGTGCGGTTAGCGGCATCATCGAATTCCACGCCGAGATAGGTTAGATGCTCGCAAACTCGCTTGCGAAGCACTTCTGAATTTTCGCCGACACCTGCTGTAAATACAATGGCATCAACGCCATTCATGGCCGCGGCATAAGCCCCGATGTACTTGCGCAGGCGGTACTCATACATTTCAAAAGCCAGCTTGGCGTTTTTGTCTCCAGCCTCCATCGCTTCCGTGATCTCCCGCATATCGCTGGATAACCCTGAGATCGCCTGCAGTCCGCTGTGCTTGTTCAACATGGACGAGATCTCGCCCAGCGTCAGATCCTCCTTGCCCATCGCATAGGGCACGATCGCAGGATCCAGATCGCCGCTGCGCGTGCCCATCATCAATCCTTCGAGCGGGGTCATCCCCATGCTCGTGTCCACGGACCTGCCGCCCTCTATGGCGGCGCAGGAAGCTCCATTACCGATGTGACAGGTAATGAGCTTCAGCTGCTCCAGCGGGCGGCCAAGAAAGGCTGCGGCGCGTTCGCTGACATAGTTGTGCGAAGTGCCGTGAAACCCGTATCGGCGCACTTTGTGCTTCCGGTACAGCACCATCGGTACCGGGTACAGGTAGGCCTGCGCCGGCATGGTCTGATGGAAGGCCGTGTCGAACACCACGGCCTGAGGCACATCCGGCATGTTCGCCTCTACGGCGGATATGCCGAGCATATGCGCCGGATTGTGCAGCGGCGCCAAATCAAAGAGCCGCTTGATCTCCTGCTTCACCTCGTGGTCCACGAGGACGGAGCTCTTGAAGCTTTCACCGCCGTGAACGACGCGGTGGCCGACGGCGTGAATCTCTGCGGTTGACGCGACCACGCCGTGCTCAGGATGGACGAGCAGCGCCAGCACCTTGCGGATCGCAGTGGTATGCTCCAAAATTTCACTGACCTCGTGAACTTCCGGTTTATCCTTCGGTTCATGCAGCAGGATAGCAGTATCCATTCCAATCCGCTCCACACGGCCTTTGGCCAGAACCGTATCATCTTCCATATGAAACAGCTGGTATTTGAGCGAAGAGCTGCCTGCATTAATGACGAGAATATTCATAGTCTGTCACCATCCTTGTCATAAACGAAAAATCCCTCTCCCGTTTTGACGCCTAAATGGCCAGCACGAACCATTTTCTTCAATAAGAACGATGGCCGATATTTGATGTCCCCATAATCGCGGAACATCCCTTCAAGCGCATCATGCACGGCATCCAAGCCGAATCGATCGCACATTTCTAATGGGCCGTATTTGAAATCATATCCGATCCTCATCGCGGTATCGATATCTTCCGCCGTTGCTACACCTTCGGATAGTGTGTGCAGTGCCTCATTGATGAGCGTACAGATCAATCTCGACGTAATAAAGCCAGGTGATTCATTGACTTTAATACCTTTTTTATGAATGAACTCATCTACAAAACGTCTCGTTTGTTCAAAGGTTTCGTCGGACGTTTTCATCGCCCGGATGATCTCTACGAGATTGACTTTCGCCACCGGATGCAAGAAATGCAGGCCAATGACCCTCTGCGGATGGGTTGTGATTGCAGCAATTTCGGTTACACTAAGTGTGGATGTATTCGTTGCTAAAATAATAGAAGGATCGCAGATTTGATTCAATTGGAAGAAAACATGCTTCTTGGCATTCAAATCCTCCGTAATGGTTTCTATGACCATGTCACATGCCGCCATATCCTGCAGGGAATCCGCTTTCTTTATTTTAGTTAAAATGAGCTTCTTCTCCGCTTCCGTCAAAGCCCAGCGTTCAATTTGTTTATCTAAACTAACCTGGATTTGCTCGAGCGCGCGATCCAGCTTCTCTACTGTTTTCTCAACAAGCAATACTTCCAAGCCGCTGGCTGCAAGCATTTCAGAAATGCCTTGCCCCATTGTGCCACCGCCAACTACACCAATCGTTTTAAACACCATGCCATATTTCTCCTTCTTTAGGGCTCATACTTATCATTCACAACTGTAGGGCAATACAACCTAAGGAACCCACTCATATCATACAATTTTTGCTTCCAAATTTCATTACTCGTCACAAAACCTTGCGGAACCTTTACGAGCTTTGACACATTTACCCATAGAAAAAAGGCTGCCCCGCAAGCAGCTTATTTCTCGCTGCTTTTCGTGACAACCTCAATCCTTCTATGCACTTTGTATAACTGAAGCATCGAATAATTTACGGAACGTATCTCCTGAGATGACTTCTTCCCCCATTAAAATAGCGAAGGAATGATCAAATACATTTCTCTGCTGCTCCAGCAGCGACTTGGTACGGATCATTAACGCATCAAGAATGGCTGTGTTCTCTTTCATCAGTTGATCCTTGGTGACCATCTCACGGTCAATGATACCTAGTGACGTTAAGCCGGAGTCCATCATGTTGCGCACCATAGAAAGAGCTTGCTCAAAGTCATTCCGCGAGCCCGTGCTGCGACCGCCATAGAAGATTTCTTCCGCCGCGGCTCCGCCTAAAGCGATCATGATTTGCTGCTCGATATAATCCTTCGTGTATAAATAATGGTCCTTAGGTGGATTTTGACGCACATAACCGAGCGCTTTCCCGCGCGGGCTGACAGTTACTTGCGATACCGAGCCAGGACGAACGAGCTCAGCGATAATAGCGTGTCCTAGCTCATGGTAAGCCACACGTTCTTTCTCATCCTGCGCGGTTTCCTTATCGGTCCGCTCACCCATCATGACTTTATCAATCGCGGATGCCAAATGGTGCTGCTCAATTTCCTTCTTATCCTCACGCATGGCATAAATAGCCCCTTCGTTTAGAACGCCTTCTAGCTGAGCACCCGAGAATCCAAACGTTTGTTCGGCAATCGTATCTAATGAAACTCCAGCAGCCAACGGCTTATTTTTCACATGAATATTCAAAATAGAAAGACGGCCTTTTTTATCCGGTAATTCAACCTCAATATGACGGTCAAAACGCCCTGGACGAAGCAGCGCGCTGTCGAGCATTTCTTTCCGGTTCGTTGCCGCCATAATCAAAATACGCGGAGCGTCATTCGTATGAATACCGTCCATTTCGGTTAACAGTTGGTTCAGCGTTTGGTCATACTCCCGCTGTTGACCCCCGTCACGCTTACCGCCGATAACATCGATCTCATCGATAAAAATAATCGCGTTATCCTTGCCTTCCTTCACGGCGCGGCTTCTTGCTTCCTTAAAGAGATCACGCACACGGCTTGCACCTACACCGACGTACATCTCCACAAACTCACTGCCTGAAGCTGCTAAATAAACGGAATTCGTATAATGAGCTGCTGCTTTCGCCATCAGTGTTTTACCGGTCCCTGGAGGACCTGTCAACAGAATCCCTTTGAGAGGACGAATGCCCAACTTCTTAATTTCTTCGTGTTTAATCAAAAAATCAAGAGCTTCTGTTAATTCTTTCTTCGCCCGGTCTTGTCCGCCAATCTCGTCAAAGGTGAGAAACGCCGGAGTCCGAGTCTTGCTTTTACGATCGCCGCCACCGCCACCGGAAATACCAATGCCGCCGCGGCCTCTAATCATATAAAACAATGAAACGCCCAATACGCCGACAAATAAAATAGGGATAATGTTGACCCCTAAGAAAATTAAGAAAACTAGCAATACCGGAATAGCGCCAATCCCAATCTCTTTATAAATTTTACTCATTCGGCCACACTCCCATCTGCGTGGATCTAGGAAGCATTATGAATTTAGTGGCATCGCCATCTGTCAATCGAATATAAACATAAGTTTGGTCCATTTCACTTTCAACTTTCATACTAGGCATGTCAGACGCATACTTTTGTAAGGTCGTAGGGATGTCTGCATAATGTTTGGTTTCCATAGCTTGAGCGACTTCAAATAAAGCCTTGGACCACCATTGATCAAGCTTTTCGGACGGATTATCTTTAATTTGAATATTTACTGTACGTTTGCCAATAATCGATGCACCATCTTTGTTAATCCGCTCAACAACCGTTCTTAAATTAGCATCAGCTTGTAAACTAACTTCTATATCAACACGATCTTTGTCCAATTTCATCGTTGAACTTGTCACACCGGGAACTTTACTAATGATATCTGATAATGGGTTTTCCATTGCGAAACTTGTATACGCGAACCAGCCTCCGAATAATACGCCGGCAGAAATAATTACACTCAGTACAACAGGTAAGAGACGTAGCTTCATCAGTCAACGTCCCCCTTTCTCGATATATTATGTTGCGTCCGATTCCATACAAGTAGTATATCATGCGATATATACCGTGACCTTATGAAATGAGTGGAAACAAAAAAACTCAGCCTATTGCAGGCTGAGTCTGTACGTATCCAGATAGAGTCCATCTTTAAATTTATAATAATCATAAAAATATCTTGTACCACTATCGTCTGTCTTTTTATAAAAAACTTCCCATACGTACTCCTGGCCAAGCTTCCCCGGCATGACGCGATCAATCTCCACACCCGGATTTTTCTTCATAACGGTATCTCGAATTTGGGCTTCCGTGAAGCCTTCAGAAGCCATCTCCGTGTGAACACCCTTATCCGATACCCATACAATGACACCTTGGCCGAGCTTATCTTCTCCATAGACGATTCGAAAAGGTTCATCTCCATAAAAGAAATCTACTTTTGCCGCTTTCGTCATGATGCTTTTCTCATAAGCAGTTTCTACCGCCATGCGTTTGTTATCCCAATGATCCTTTTGCACATTTAAGTAGAAGCGGCTGAGCACGACGCCAAGCGTCAATATAATAAACACGCCAAAAGTAATAATTCTAGTTCGCTTTGCACCCATCAGCGCCGCTCACCTCCCCAACCAATTGCCGGCACCTTTTTAACCAATTAATCTGTCAAAACACAATTCAAATTCACGTTTGATTTCTTCTTCATCCATCGTTAAGCATTCCCCTTTGCGGACAAGCCAATTGCCGTCCACACAGACATCGACGACATCTTTGGCACAAGCGGAATAAACGACATGTGATACGAAATCTGTTTTTGGCAGGAAATGAGGTTGATCCAAATCCAGCGCGATAAAGTCCGCTTTCATACCCGGCTGCAGTAATCCCACGTTATCCAACCAAATGGATTCCGCTCCCATCTTCGTGCCTAGCAGCAGCGCTTCAGCAGCGGGTACAGCTAGCGGATCACCAGAAACGCCTTTGTGAATCAGCGCGGCAAGTCTCATTTCTTCAAACATATCCAAGTTGTTATTTGACGCTGCACCGTCCGTACCAAGTGAAACCTTCACTCCGGCGCGAAGCAATTCAGGCACACGCGCTACGCCGGAAGCAAGCTTCAGGTTGCTTCCCGGATTGTGAGAAACGCGAACATCATATTGTCTGAGAACATTTATTTCTTCATCCGTTAAATGGACTCCATGCGCTACAAGCGTTGGTCGGCTGAATACACCGATCTTCTCCAGATGTGCAACAGGACGCAGTCCGTATTGATCTACATTTCCTTGTACCTCACGGCTTGTTTCCGACATATGCGTATGGATCGGTAAATTCAAATCGTGGGCAACTTGAACAATTCTTTCAATATAATCCGGAGGACATGTGTAAGGCGCATGAGGAGACATCATTGTCGTGATACGTCCATTTGCAGCCCCATGCCATGTTTTTGCAAACTCAGTGGCTTCCTGCAGCTTAGCCGTCTGTACATCAACCGGGCACAGTCCAATCACACCGCGGGCAAGAACGCCGCGCATCCCTGAAGTCTCAACAGCCTTCGCCACTTCATTCATATGGTCGTACATATCTACAAAAGTCGTAGTCCCGCCCTTCATCATTTCCAAAATGGACAGACTAGTCCCCCATTTCACATCTTGAGCGGTAAATTTCGCTTCCATCGGCCACATTTTCTCTTCCAACCAGATTTGCAGGGCTAAATCGTCACCGTAACCTCTAAGCAGCGACATCGCGGCATGACCATGCGTATTGACTAAGCCTGGCATGTACAATTTATTCGTACCGTCGATGATTTCATCGTAGTTTTCCTTGGGTTCAGGAGTTTGTTCACCAATATATGTAATCAGATCGCCTTCTATAACCATGCAGCCTTTGATTGATGATTTTCCTTCAATAGTAGAAATAAAATGACCGTTCATAATTAATGTTTTTTTCATACTAAAAAACCCTCTCTATGCTCATTCTAAGTTAAACACCGCTTTATAAACTTTACATCTTAAGGCTTGTAAAATCAAGGAAGTGTACAATGTTAAGAAAATGTAAAATGTCACGGAATTTTCGTTGCTTTCGGTGCAATTATTATGATATTTTTAATTTTGTGAGTTTTTTCAACAAGTTGGTCTGTTTATCTTATAAATTCGATCAAAATCTTGTACATATAGTAAATACTAGGAGGCATTTATGACCACGTTATTCACAAAAAAGAACGAAGTCGATTTCTTGCAATTGCTCATCCGCGCTGCAGAAAACGCACTGCAAACTGCACAGCTGTTCCGCACAGCCATGATGGGTGACAAATCCCCTATAGACTACGTTCAGTCCATTCACGATCTAGAACATGCTGGAGACTCCATCACTCACGAAATTTTCAAAGGACTCAATAAAGTGTTCATTACACCGATCGATCGTGAGGACATCATGGTTCTTGCCTCCAAAGTGGATGATGTCACGGATGGTATTGAAGCTACAATCGCTCGTTTTGACTATTTGAACGTCTCGCATACGGATTCATATATGAAAGACTTCTCGGCTGTCATCGTGGATTCCTGCCAACACATGCTTGATGCATTCAAATTGCTTGCGAAGAAAAAATATATGCAAATCCCTGAACATACCGTTGCCATTAACTCCCTTGAGAATGACGGTGATCGCTTGATGCGTGAAGGGATTCGTCAAATTTTCATCACACGCAAAGATGTATACGAAGACTTTAAACTAAAAGAAATCTACGAGCGCTTGGAAGAAACAACGGACGCTTGTGAAGACGTAGCCAATATCCTAGATAGCGTAGTACTTCGTTATTCATAAACTTTAACCGGTCTATGTGTACGAAGATAGTTTTCCGAATGGAAAACTCTTAGGAGGAAATCATGTTAACTTATTTGATCGTAATTGTTGTACTAGCCTTGCTTTTTGATTTCATCAATGGATTTCACGATACAGCCAATGCGATTGCCACATCTATTTCTACGCGCGCACTCAGTCCGCGGGTAGCTATTGCCATGGCAGCGACGCTTAACTTTGTTGGAGCAATGGTATCCTCCAAAGTGGCCAAAACGGTCGGAGGCAGTATAGCTAATCCTGCTCAAATTGCCAATGGCGTTGAAATCGTAATCGCAGCCCTGCTCGCGGCGATTATATGGAACCTTCTGACATGGTATCTTGCGATTCCATCCTCTTCTTCTCACACCCTGCTCGGAGCCCTTGCCGGTGCGGTTATCGCTGGAGCTGGCGTGCATTCTGTCAATTGGAGCGGTTTTACGCAGATCATTATCATTTTGATCCTTTCACCGATCATTGCCTTCGCCCTAGGTTACGTTATCATGCTTTTGATCAAGTACATCGTCATCTGGTCCGGAAATACGTCCAGATCCAAACTCAATCGTATCTTCAGGACATTGCAAATTATTTCTGCCGGGTTGCTCTCCTACTCACATGGCGGTAACGATGCACAAAAAGCGATGGGTATTATCGTATTTGGTCTAGTCGCAGCCGATGTTCAAACGACGCTGGACGTCCCGCTTTGGGTAAAAATCTCAGCAGCATTGGCCATGGGGTTAGGAACTTCGATCGGTGGATGGAAAATTATTAAAACCGTATCTGGGAAAATTGTAAAAATCGAACCGATTAACGGATTCGCATCCGATCTTACATCGTCACTCGTCATTCAATTCTCCACCCATATCGGAAAACCATTATCCACAACACATGTTATTTCCTCCGCTATTATTGGGACAGGCAGTGTCATGCGCTTCCATGAAGTTCAGTGGGGAACCGTCAGTCGCATGTTGATTACTTGGGTCATTACCATCCCGATCAGCATTGCACTCGCGTACTCCATTTACTTCCTTATCTTCAGACTGATCTTCTAAATAAAGAAAAACCGTCAGGGAATCCTGACGGTTTCTTTTTTTAATCTAAATAATACGCCAAGCTTTGCAGCTCCGTTGTGAAATCCGCATAATGCACGCGAACTTCCGGGGGAACCTTAATAATGACCGGTGCAAAATTCAGAATAGCTTCAATGCCGCAATCCACAAATTGATTGGCCACATTTTGAGCTTCACTCGCTGGCACAGTTATAATCCCGATTCGCACGCCTAGCTCCGATAGAACAGCCTTCATTTCCCCCATCGGTTGAACCGTCAAATTATTAATCGTCTCCCCGGTTTTAGAGGGCATCGCATCAAAAACTGCGACAATTTTCATATCATTCCGTAGATAAGTATTATAATTGCATAATGCGCGGCCCAGATTCCCCGCTCCAACAAGAGCTACCTGGATATGTCGGTCCAGCTTGAGTATTTGCCTAATTTTCTCGATCAAATAAGCAATATCATATCCGATGCCTTTTTTGCCAAACTCACCGAAATAGGCCAAATCTTTACGAATCTGGGCCGGATTCAGATCAAGTTTTTGACCCAAATCCTGCGAAGATACCGTTGCGACATTTTTCATAGCAAGCTCGTTCAGGAACCGTAGATAGATGGGCAGCCTGCGAACAACAGCTTCCGATATTTTTTGTGATTTCATTTCTACGCCTCCCCCATCCACTGCTCAATCCTTGGTAACATTTGTTCCGTTGTCATATGCTCAATTTTGGGTCCAGGCAGTGAGTAGAGGAAGTGCTTGCCATAAAAGGTTTCGATGACACGCGTATCGTAGATGATCACAATTCCTTTATCAGATGCGCGTCTAACTAACCGGCCGAAGCCTTGTTTAAATCGAATGACCGCCTGTGGCACAGAAAATTTCATAAACGGGTTCTCGTTCCGTTTCTTAATATTTTCGCATTTGGCCTCAACGAGCGGATGATTCGGAGGTTGGAACGGCAGCCGGATAATGGCCAAACAGCTTAGCGCATCCCCAGGAATATCTACTCCTTCCCAAAATGAACTGGTGCCAAGCAGCACACACATCTTGTTATCCTGGAACATACGGGTTAATTTACTACGATTGCCGCTGTCTACCCCTTGGCCAAGCACAGTAATGCCATATGCCTTCAAATAATCTTTCATCCCGGCATAAATCTGTTTGAGCATCCGATTGGATGTGAACAAGATCAGCATTCGACCTTTGGTCACGATAGCGACTTCACTTAGCGATTCAATGAGCGAAGCAATGAAAACGGGATCCCCAGCTCCCTTAATCGTAGGAAAATCTCTTGGAATAACAACCAAAGCTTGCTCACGATAGTTAAAAGGAGAAGGCAGTTGAACCGTTTTGAGCTTACCGCTCTCTTCATCCTGCGGAATCATCAGCCCCAATTGATCAGCGGAGTATTGAAAGGATTTATTCACGGACAAAGTTGCCGAGGTCATAATGATACTTTCTTTTGTCTCAAAGAAATGCTGCTGGAGCAAGCCGCTGACGTCCGTCGGCACAGAGATCAACTGAAGTGACTTCGCCCTGGCATACGTCCCTGCTTCCATCCAATATACATAACCATCATCCGCCATTTTCATAAAGAAATGGAGGGCATCACGATGCTCATAGAGCTCTTTCACGGTGCCGTTAAGATCTGTCACTAAACCTTGGACCCCGAAGACGTCCTGATGTTCCTTCACATCGCTTAACAATTTATCAAGCGTGCGAAGCAAATCATTCGCGTTCAGATAGATATTGTCCTCCATTGCCATCAGCTCGTGCCAATTAGCCGGCAAAGTCTCCGGCTTCATGCGCAGGACATACGTGGAATTCTCCGTTTGCGACGGATCGCTTTTGGACGACAGCAGCTCATACAGTGATTCGCTCAGCCGATCCCAATCCTCTTTGATTTGCACGATTTTTGGGAAAAGACCATCAATCGTATGACTCCATGCCGCTGCCCTTTCTTGCTGCTCATCCGATTTCTGCAGTCTAAACCGCAGCATCGGCAGGTGGCCGCTCCGATTATCTTTGTAAAGCCAGGTCAATGAATGATACATCGCTGAGGAATGCAGCTCGATACCGAGATGTTTACTCGCCACTTCTTCGAAATGATGCGCCTCATCAATTACAAGGTGCTTGTAAGCCGGTAGGAGGCGGTTCTCCGCCTTCATATCGGTAAACAGGAGGGAATGGTTCGTGATGATCACATCAGCCGTGTTGGCGTCATTCCGCGCGCGATGATAGAAGCATTTTTTGTACCAAGGGCACATCCGGTTCAAACACGAGTCTGTATCGCTGGCAACCGAATACCAGAATTGTGCGCCTTTATTCCCAAAGTGGATTTCCTCTTCATCCCCGTGTTCCGTTTCACTCAGCCAAACGACCATTTGTGCCGCTGTGACCGGATCTTCTTTGCCATTCTCGTAATCACGCGTTGTCAGTTTCGTTTCAAATTTGCGCAAGCACAAATAGTGACTTCTACCTTTGAGCACAGCCGCTTTAAAAGGAACCGGAAATATCTCTTTCAGCAGCGGAATATCCCGCTCTCTAAGCTGCTCTTGCAGGTTAATCGTGTGCGTGGAGACAACCACTTTCTTCTCATATTTGATGCCATAATAAAGGGCAGGTATCAAATAACCAAGCGATTTCCCTGTGCCTGTTCCGGCCTCAATCATCAAATGTTGATCGTTCTCCAGCGATTTCTCCACTTCGTAGATCATTTGCTCTTGCGATTCCCGCTCTTCGAAAATCTCAAACTTCTGCTGCAGCGCTAACTTCAAGCCTTGATGAAATTGTTGGAAAGAGGCGCCTAATCCATCTTCATCCGAAGCGCCGCGGATGTCATCTTCTTCGCCCCAATCGGTGACATTCAGTGTGAATTGGCGGAAATAACGATTCGTATCCGTGTCAATGCTCGTAATCGATTCTTTATATAAACATATTTCGTCTAAAAACCAACCCAAATCGCTGGAGCTATTTTCAAAAATATGCTGCAGCCGTTGAACCGTAAGGAGAGGCAGTCCAATCAGCCTTTCCAGACACCTGATCCAGATTTCAGCTGTGACCTCCGCGTCACTGTCAGCCTGATGAGGCCGTTCATGGTCAATGCCAAACAAACCGGCTACCATGCTCAACTGAAGACTGGAAATCGATGGGAATAATATGCGGAGCATATCCATCGTATCCAGTACTCGGCCTGAAAATGGCGGGTACCCGGTTTTGGTCAGTCCCCTTTGCAAAAAAGAAACGTCAAATGCTGCATGGTGCGCCACAAGCACGCAATCAAACAAAAGTGGGAACATATCCGACATCACTTGATCAAGCGTGGGAGCGTCAGCAACCATCTCATCCGTAATGCCAGTAAGTGTCGTAATGGAAGAAGGTATACCCATCCCTGGATGAACCAGAGAAGTATACCTGTCGATAATTTGAAATTGATCTATAATGACCAGTCCAACTTGGATGATCTCATCCGTAGGCTGACTTCCTGTCGTTTCAAAATCCAAAACTGCAAATTTCATGACGTGTATCTTCAATCCCTTCGTCCTGCACTTCTCCTAGCATACCAAATCTTATTAGGAAAAGGGAATACCTGATCGCCACTTTGGTTTCAGGACTCGTCCAGATTGATGAGAGGCTCCATACATGATGGGTCCGTATGGTACGCTTTTTGAAAATACTCGAAAGCTTTTTCTATATTCTGATTCTGCACCTGTATGACTCCCATGGCGTTATAGGAAATAGCTTTCATCTTGGAATTATCCGTTAGAGGCAGGAGGAATTTGAAGTGCCTGTACGCCTCTCCAAACTCCCCTTTACGCAGATGCCCCATCGCCAAATAGACTCTTGCCAACAAAAAATCAGGCTGCCTACGAATCAAGACCTCAAACTCTTTGATCGCTTGATCATACATATAAAGCTTGTAGTATCCTTGCCCCCGGACAAATTCATCCGTTTGTTTCCCGGACAGATCGAGATCCATCAGTTCTTTATGAAGGGTTTGGGTACTGATCGGCACGGCCCCATAAAACTTTCCCAGCTTCTCCTCAAAAAGCAGCCACGCCTCAATGAACTCATCACTCATTGTCTTCAACACTTGCAACTGTTCGTCAAGCTCCGCTCTCTTCTCCACATCACTATTCGGATATTCTTTTTGGATTTCTTCCAAAACCTCGTTCATTGTGGAAAATAAATGCTTAAACATTTGGCATCCCACCTTTGCTTCGAAAGCTTACCCTCATTCTTTGTAAACAGAGCCGATTTCATGCATGGACAGGACCATCTTAAAGGATGGTGGAATGCTCCTCTGCTTTTAACAATTGGGCTACTTTATTATTTGTTCCCATGATTGCAACCGTTGGTTGATGCTTCTTGGCTTCTTCATCAGTCATCATGGCGTAAGTCATAATAATGACCGTATCTCCTTCTTGCACTAAACGTGCCGCGGCACCGTTCAAACAGACGACTCCCGTCCCGCGTGGGCCTGCAATGATATACGTTTCAAGGCGTGCACCGTTATTGTTATTAACGATTTGCACTTTCTCATTGGGCAGCATGTCAACAAGATCAAGCAAATCCTCATCAATCGTGATGCTTCCAATGTAGTTCAAATTTGCTTCTGTTACGGTAGCGCGGTGGATCTTAGCTTTCATCATTGTGCGAAACATAAACTTCACTTCCTCAATTGTATAATGACATTATCGATTAGACGTGTTTTGCCGAATTTAACGGCAAGTGCAAGAATGATTGAATCGGTATGAGTGCTGTTCTCAAAAGGTTCCAACGTCGGAAATGCGAGTACTTCCGCATAATCAATAACAGCTAATGGCGCTGTTGCGATATGGCTCTTAACCAGGCTTTCAAGCTCGGCAGCATTGAAGTTAGTTCGAGATTGCACGAATTCCTTTGCTTTATCCAAAGCTTGGGACAAGACTAACGCTTGTTTCCGCTCTTCGTCCGATAGATACACATTGCGTGAACTCATAGCAAGGCCATCTTTTTCGCGCAGGGTTGGGCAAGGGACGATGTCGACCGGCAAATTCAGATCCTGCACCATCTGCTGAATGACGGCAACTTGCTGGGCATCCTTCAGTCCAAAAAATGCTTGATCCGGCTGTACGATATGAAACAGCTTGCTAACCACAGTCGCAACACCGTCGAAGTGTCCCGGCCTCGAAGCTCCGCAGAGCCTCGAGGTAAGCCCTGACACCGCAACCGTCGTACGTGTTGGAGTCGGGTACATTTCACTTACAGAGGGCATAAAAACAAGATCAGCGCCGGCTGCCTCAGCCACCTCAAGATCCCGCTCTGTATTGCGTGGATATCGCTCAAAATCCTCCCCAGGACCAAATTGCAGCGGATTGACGAAAATACTTAAAACCACAAGCCCGCTCTGTGACCGCGCTTGACGCAGCAAGCTGGCGTGTCCTTCGTGCAAATAACCCATTGTAGGCACAAAACCTACAGATCCATCATTCTTACGTCGGTATTCCCGAATCCGGGAACGCAAATCGGCAATCGAATGAATCACTTCCATCGTCTGGATCGCTTTCATGACCGCTCACTACTCCTTATCGCCGTACAAATATTGAACTACATCATTATCCATGTGGAACGTATTTTCCTGTGTAGGGAACGCCCGCTCTTTCACTTCTTTAACATATTCACGAATGCCCTCACGGATAGTTTCCCCGATATTCGCGTAAGCTTTTACAAACTTTCTGGGCGCACTGTCAGAACCATACTGTAAAAGATCATGGTAGACCAGAACTTGCCCGTCACAGTGAACCCCGGACCCAATGCCGATTGTCGGGATCGATAACTGCTTGGTGATCCATTCGGCCAGCTCATCGGTAACCAGCTCCAGCACAATTGCGAATGCTCCCGCTTCCTCAATGGCTTTCGCATCGCTAAGCAGCTTCTCTGCTTGCTCTGAGCTGCGGCCTTGTACGCGGAAACCGCCGAGTTGATGAACGGACTGCGGGGTTAAGCCAAGATGGCCGATAACAGGCACCCCGGCCTCTGTAATCGCTTTGACTGTTGCCGCGATCTCAGCTCCGCCTTCAAGCTTCACCGCTTTCGCGCCACCTTCTTGCATTAATCGAGCGACACCTTTGAGTGTGGTGTCCAAGCTTCCGTGATACGTAAAGAATGGCATATCCGCTACGATAAACGTGTTCGAAGCGCCGCGTACGGCAGCACGTGTATGATAAACCATGTCATCGAGCGTCACAGGCAGGGTCGAGTCATACCCCAATACAACATTTCCCAGTGAATCTCCAACGAGGATCACATCTACGCCGGCTTCTTCCGACAAGCGAGCTGACGGGTAATCGTAAGCCGTTACCATCGTAATCGGTACACCGTCTTGCTTCATTTTTCTCATTCTGGCTGTTGTTAGCGGCTTTCGTTTTTCCATTTGTATCCCAGCTTCCTCATATAAAATAAAAAAACCTTTTAGCTAAGAGCTAAAAGGATCGCATGCAGAAAGAATCCAATGATTCTTCTGTCTCGGTCCCGTAGGCTCAGAGCAGAATCCAACCTCTTGTTTACTCATTATTTGGCTGAGTTGAACATGTTACTACGCTTGTATAGCAGCAAGTGCAGTTCCTTTAAGGATACCGCCTCGTTATTCAATTATACCAAATATAGCTTCCAATTGATACCTCAACTTTTCTACCGCAGTTCAATATCGCCGGAATAAACTTTGATTTTCTCTCCGTCCCCTTTAATCACCGTTAACGCGCCTGAGTCATCCAAAGAGTCCGCAATACCTTCAATCACACCCATAGGTGTGTGTGTTCGGATAGGACGCTTGAGCGTGACACTCAAAGCTTCCCAAAGCAATCGTATTGGGGAGAAGCCTTCTTGCAAGTACAAAGCATACAGCTCTTCGAATTCTAAAAGAAAGGCTTGTACCAACGTTTCTCTTTTGATTTCCGTTCCTGATTCAATCGCCAAGGAAGTTGCAATGGAACGCAATTCCTCCGGATAGTCTTCGACTTTCAAATTCACGGAGATCCCAATTCCGGCAATGACATATTTCAGCCGCTCATCCTCGCCGCTGCTTTCCAGCAAAATACCGCTGACTTTCTTCCCTTTGATCAGCAAATCATTCGGCCATTTGATCCCAATGTCCACGCGGCATACTTTCTGAATCGACCGACAGAGAGCGACTGCGCTCAGCAAAGTTAGTTGAGGCATGAAGTAAACAGGCACCTTTGGCGTTAACACCAGACTCATCCAGATCCCTTTGCCTGCCGGAGAATGCCATGCGCGCCCCATTCGGCCACGCCCGGCTGTTTGTGCCTCGGCAAGCACTAGCGTGCCTTCAGAAGCCCCTGAAGCTACCAGCGCGTGTGCAATCGTCTGTGTGGAGTCAACTTCGCCATACACATGCACTTTTTGTCCGAGTACTTTGGTCTTCAATCCCTGCAGCAGTTCGGCCACCTGCCATTTATCCGGCTTGCTCACCAACCGGTATCCTTTGCGGGGAGCTGCCTCAAACTCATAACCAGCGGCCCGCAGTTCTTCGATATGCTTCCAAATCGCCGTACGGCTCACGTTTAATCTACGGCTAATCTCCTCACCAGACACATAAGCTTCCGGGGATTCTTGAAATAGTTCTAAAATCCGCTCATTCATCTTTTTCACTCCAATTAAAGACTAGTTGAAAAACAAAAGTAAAAAACCACGCGCACTGCTACTTCGCAGCACGCGCGGCTTGTAAAAGCAATTCCCGCTCGTTCGGCAATTCGCCGAGCGCGGTCCGTTCCAGCAGGTCCTGCAGCAGCTTGCCCATCCATGGGCCAGGCTGCATGCCCAGCTCTGACGCCAAATCCTTGCCGGATATGGCGAGTTCCTTCAGGCTGAAGCAAGGTACCTCGCTCAGCCAATCCTCCCCGCGGCGCACCAGCTCCGGCGCGGTGGTTTCCAGAAACAGCGCGAGCTCGCCGCGCTGATGGGCTATGGGCTGCAGCGCACGCAGCAGCCGCAGCAGCGCGCGGGCGGCGGCTATGCCGCTGCGCACAGCGCCAAGCTTCCAGACCCGCTCCAGCGGAGCAGGGTCTGCAGCTGAGGCGGCCACTGCTTCGCGCAGGGCCAGCACAGCCTCTACCGCGTCGCCGTCGGCGCGGGAGAAGGTCAGCTCCTGGAGCGCCGTGCGGACCACGTCCGCCGGCACCTCCAGGAGCATCAGCAGCATGGACCAGCGGTCATGCTGCTCTTCCAGCGCGCTGACTGCGTCCAGCGCGTCATCCCAGGCTAGCCACCGCTCAAAAGGCAGCGGAAGCTGCTTTTTGAGGTGCGCCGTCAGGCGGCTCGCCAGAAGCAGCCGGACAGCCCGCGCAGGGGCCGGGCCGTCAATCATACGCTGGAGCTCGCTACGCACGCGCTCCATGGCAATGTGGCGCAGCAGCGGAGCTTGCGCAAGCAGCGCCTGCCACGTGCTCTCCTCGACCTGCAGATCGTAGGTCGAGGCAAAACGAATGCAGCGAAGCATGCGCAGCGCATCTTCGCCGAAACGCTCCTCCGCTTTGCCTACGCAGCGGAGCACGCCTAAAGCGAGATCCTTTTGCCCTGCAAACGGATCGATCACTTCGCCTCCGCGGTCCATCGCCATCGCGTTCATGGTGAAATCGCGCCGCTTCAGATCCTCCGTCAAGTCGGAGATATATTCGACGGAAGTCGGGCGGCGAAAGCCCTCGTACTCCGCCTCTTGGCGGAACGTCGTCACTTCATACGTCCCCTGCTGCAGGATGACGGTGACCGTTCCGTGTTGAAGCCCCGTCGGCGCCGTCCGCGGGAAGCAGGCAATCACCTGCTCCGGCAAGGCCGACGTCGCGATATCGATATCTTTAATCGGCCGATCAAGCACGGCATCCCGTACACAGCCTCCTACGAGGTAGGCTTCATAACCTGCTTCTGTAAGCTTAGCCAGCACATAGGATGCTCCTCGATCTTCCTCCAAAATTTTCCCAGCATCCAACATGTTACTCCTATCCAGCGTACATCCTCTTATTGACAGGACGAGGCTGTAATCCGGTGAGATTCCGGAAGTTCTCTTCCCAATACGCGATAATAAATTTCTTCATACTGTTGTGTGGTGATATCATTGCAAAACGTGTATCTCGCACGGTCCAAACAATTTTGCACCACTTGCTCATACAGTACTTGGTTGCTGAGCAGGTTCACGACATGATCTGCCATCGCATCCGTATCGCCGACTTCGGCTAGATATCCGGTTTCCCCATGAGTAATCAACTCTGGAATTCCTCCTGCATTTGACCCGATGGTAGGCACACCGCAAGCCATAGCTTCCAGGGCAACCAATCCGAAGCTTTCTTTCTCCGATGGCAGAAGCATAACATCCGCCAGGGAAATTACCTGGGAGACGTCATCCTGCTTGCCGCAGAACGTGACTTTATCGGTAAGACCTAGCTCCTTCACCTTGGCAATCATTTTAGACAAATCAGGTCCTTCTCCCACAAACAGAAGCCTTGAAGGAATTCTCTTGCTTACATTCGCAAAGATATCCACGACATCCTGAACGCGCTTGACCGGTCTGAAATTGGAAATATGAATGAGGATCTTTTCTTCCGGTCTTGCAAACTCTCCACGAAGTTTCGTAACATCTCTCGGGTAATACACCCTTTTATCAACAAAGTTATAGGTTAAATCGATATCACGCTCAATATCCAGTAATTCCCTAGTTTCCTTAATTAAATCCTTCGATACTGCCGTAACCGCATCGCTCTCATTAATCGCATATTGAATCAAATCTGAAATGGATTGATCTTGACCCAGCACTGTAATATCCGTTCCGTGAAGCGTAGTGACGACCTTCAGCTTGCTGCCAACCATCTGTTTAGCAAGCAGTGCACACACGGCATGTGGAATGGCGTAGTGAACATGAAGCAGATCAAGCTCTTCCATCTTAGCCACTTGGGCAAGTTTGCTTGCAAGGGAAAGATCATAAGGAGGGTAACGGAATACATAGTACTGACTGACTTCCACTTCATGATAAAATATATTTTTATGGAATTTACCCAGGCGAAACGGCATGCTGTGCGTAATAAAATGAACCTCATGCCCTTTTTCGGCAAGCAGCTTGCCGAGTTCTGTTGCTACAACGCCTGAACCGCCTAACGTCGGATAACACGTAATTCCAATTTTAAGTTTATCGCTTTTAAGTTTATCGCTCATTTTGCACCTCTTTTCCAGATCAATCGAATCGATCTACCACCATAGGCAGTTTAGAAACAAAACCTTCTGCATACTGAAGCATCCGCTTTTGTCCCAATAAATGGTCACGGGCCACTACACGCTCTACATAGCCTTGATTCAGCGGTGTCGCTACGGTACCTTGCCCCGTTGTAAACTGCGAACGATAAGCGCTCAGCGCAGCCTTTTTGGTCTCATAATAATCTGTTACATTGACAATAAAGTCAGCTTCATACACATCATTTATAAAATAAAAATACATGTTCTCCACATGGACTGGATCAGACTCCGGCAAATATTTGCGCAGTTTGGCATTAAAGACAGCTTCTTGAACAAGCGCCGAGCAAGCAATATGATCGGGATGGCGATCCTGCCAATAAGGAGCGAAGACGATTCTAGGTTTGTATTTCCGAATTTCCGCCGTTATTCGTTCAATATGGTCGGGAGTCACGAACAAGCCACGATCCGGTAACCCGAGATTTGTTCGCACCGTCAATCCTAACTGTTGTGCCGCTTGCTCCGCTTCTTCTTTCCTTGTCTCGACCGTCCCATTTGAGGACATCTCTGCATAGGTCAAATCGCAAATGCCCACACGGTAACCCAATGCGGTATGCTTCGCAATCGCCCCGGCCATTCCAATCTCAGCATCATCTGCATGCGCGCCAAAAATAAGAATATCTAATTGTTCACTCATCTTATTCAAGACCCGGTTTATATTTATGTACGAGTTCTCTCCAAGCAAAATCCCCGCGATCGAGCGCTTTAACGAGAATTTCCGCCGTGGCGATATTGGTGGCGCAAGGGATTCCTTGAACATCGCATAGGCGCAATAAAGCAATGATATCCGGCTCATGCGGCTGCGCCATTAACGGATCACGCAAAAAGATGATCAAATCCATTTCATTTTGAGCAACCAAAGCACCGATTTGCTGGTCACCGCCAAGTGGCCCCGACATAAAGCGATGGACATCGAGTTTCGTATTATCCATGATTCTCTGTCCTGTCGTGCCTGTTCCATATAATTTATGACCTGCAAAGACATGTTCATACGCCGTAACGAAATTGACCATCTCATCTTTTTTACGGTCGTGAGCGATTAGCGCGATATTTAACATTCTGACTTCCACTCCCCTAGGACTTTCTTAATCTATAAAATGCTCGAATCCATAAATCATACCGCTATATGTCATTACTTTACGAACAGCAATCGCTACGCCCGGCATATAGGCAGCACGGTCATAAGAGTCATGTCTAATCTTAAGAGCCTGCCCTTGTTCAGCCATAATGACTTCCTGTTGAGCAAAAATACCCGGTAGACGTACGCTATGTATTCTAAACCCATTGTAATACCCGCCGCGGGAACCTTCAATCGTTTCTTCTTCTTTGGGATTACCCTGTCTGATCTCTTCTCTCACTTCTGAGATAAGTTCAGCGGTTTTCACTGAAGTTCCTGAAGGTGCATCTAACTTCTGGTCACCGTGATACTCGATAATTTCCAAATGAGGGAAATATTTGGAGGCTTGCGCAGCAAATTTCATCATCAGAATAGCTCCAATGGAAAAGTTAGGTGCTATAATTCCACCGATTTCTTTATCCTGACACTGCTTGTCCAACTCAGCAATATCCTGCGGTGTAAATCCCGTAGTCCCCATTACGGGACGAATGCCTAACCGAATCGCTAAACTTGTATGTGAAAACGCCGTTTGCGGACCCGTAAAATCTACTAATACATCCGGTTTGGATTCGGTTAGTGCAAGTTCCAAATCATTGCTCATTTTGACGCCGCATTCTTCAAACCCTACCATTCTTCCAAGATCAATTGGGCCTGAGGAGCGGTCTACCCCCGCCACTAATTCCATATCGGACTCCGTGAGCACGGTCTTAACGACCTCTCTCCCCATTCTTCCACTTGCCCCAATGACGGCTACTCGAATTTTACGATCCATGACGATGTTTCTCCTTTGTGTATGTTTCAGACTCTATTTTTCATCTTTTGCTGGTAGCGAGCAGCCTGCTGCTTAGCTAGTTCGTGATTCGGCTCCAATCGAATGGCTTCCATAACCGTTTGATAAGCTCTCCCGTAATCATTTCGGAAAGCGAAAGCTTCCCCAAGTATTAGATAAGCTTCAATCGTCAAAGGATCGAGCACAATCGCTTCCTTCAGCAAAAAAATCGCTCTTTCCGCATGTTCGGATTGCGTGCTTAACTGCCTGCGAGCTTTATCAACTAATTCTCTGGCATGCAGCACTTGCAAATGATAACGGTACACTTGATTGTCTTGTTCCAACTGAGTAGCTATTGACGCGTGTTCAATGGCATTGCTCAGCTTATTGTTTCTTCCATAAGTTATCGATAGTTTGTAGTGATAGGCAGCATTGTCGGGTTCTGCGATTATCGCTTTTTCAAACCATTCGATGGCTTTTTCGAAGTCTTGTGAAAGTATAGATTCGTACGCTTTCTGTATTTGATCTTCTCCATTCATCTGCCCATCCTCCTTATCGAAAGAGAGTCTCCCTTCAGAGGGGATGGTATAGTTTATGAAGCTTATGTAATTTCGGTGTTAATTTTAGTCCATCTACCCGCATCTCTCGTATTGAACTTATGCATGATTTTATCATGCGCTTCCGTCAAATCAATCCCGAGTGAGTTCGCGAAACAGATCGTTATAAACATAATATCGCCGAGTTCCAACTCAATCGAGTTGTCCGCTTCCGTGCTTTTCTTCGGTTTCTCACCGTAGGTATGGTTCACTTCACGGGCTAACTCCCCCACTTCTTCGGACATTCTTGCGAGCATAGCCAAAGGACTGAAATATCCTTCCTTGAACTGGGAAATATAAGTATCGACTTCTTTCTGTATATCTTTCAGCGTGCGTTCCGACATGTTCACCCTTCTTTCCTTCTTCTTCACCAAGATATCATTACTATGTTAAACTAAACAAGAAAAGTTGACAAATTTTTTTGACAGAAGCGAAGCATGAGGTTTGGAGGAAACGAAATGATTTTCAAGGAAAAATTATCTGATCAATTTACAAATGTACTTGCCATTACGATTGGCACCGCGATTTATGCATTTGGTTTACATTATTTTGTCATTTCAAATGAGCTCATGGAAGGCGGCGTTACGGGCGTAGCTCTGCTGCTGAAATATGTATTTAACGTTCCTCCATCAATCTCAACCTTGTTATGTAATATCCCCTTATTTTATCTCGGGTGGCGTGTTTTCGGAAAAGGCCCGATGCTGTACACGATTTATGGCGTAGTTTCCTTATCGTTTTTCCTCTGGGTGATGGAACAGCTCATACATAACAATTGGCTCATCCCATTTCATACCACCCAGGATTACTTTCTGGCTACATTATATGCCGGGCTTACGCTGGGCACCGGACTTGGCCTAGTCTTTCGATTCGGCGGCACGACAGGCGGTTCAGACATCCTGGCTCGTATCGGAAATAAGAAGAGGGGCTGGAGCGTTGGACAAGTCATCTTAATTATTGACGTTATCGTCATTGGTTCTTCCTTCCTCTATTTGCCGAAGGAAAAAGTCCTCTACTCACTTGTAGCCGTCTTTGTCACTTCGCGCCTCATTGATTACATCTCCGAAGGCGCTCATGCTGCTAAGGCTTTTACGATTATAAGCGATCAAGCCGTGCCTTTATCTGAAGCTATTACAAAGGTATTAGACAGAGGCGTGACGTTGTTCCCTGCCAGGGGCGCATATTCCGGTAACAATAAAGAAGTATTGTATTGCGTCGTGTATCGCCATGAAACTAGACGTCTTCGCGAGCTCATTCAATCCATCGATTCTCGCGCTTTTATCATCATTGGGGAAGTCCATGACGTCATAGGCGAGGGCTTTAAAGCGCAATAAAAAAGGTTGAGCAGATTTTACCATCTGCTCAACCTTTTTATTTTAATCGCCGAATTCCTGCTCCTGCGCTCGCGAATGCTTAATTGGAACGATGTGCCGACCGGATTGGTACATTCGCCAGCCCACGAAAGATAAAACGCTGACGATGATCAGTCCAATCCCAACAGACCAGATGATCGGATGCTTAGGGTCAGTTATAGGTACGAAAGCAATTGCATCTTTATTTTTCAAAAATAATTCGTCCAGCACTTGACCTAAATGCTCCAGCCCTGTTTCCACTTGACGGCCAATCATCGGTTGACTATTAATGTTTTTCCTTAAAAACACAACGACAGAGTCAAGCTTCTCGACAGAGGAAGCATCCCGGCTTATCAATAATGAAGGATGAATAATAGCAATATGCTGAGAAAGCTTCCCGAAGCCCGCAATGCTCTCTTGTTGTTTGCCAGCTTTGACAGCTTGTGTCAATGCAGCCGTGTCATTCTGCAGCACTTTATAATATTGCAGCCACATGGGCTGATTTTTATGGGTTAGGGCATCCGTTGCAAGTCGAATTTTGGCTACAGCCATTTGAGCTTCCTCCGGTGAGTAGCTCGCGGCGCTGTAAACTCTCTTGGCCTGCGTAATGGTTTCGGTAAGTGCATTTAGCCCCTCTACAGAGGTTATTCCTTCAAATTGTATCTTTGGAATTTGATCTGACATTTGCATCAGCTTATTCCGTGCCTCAAGCACTTGGCCGTCCATCGTTTGCTTGTACATCTCATCAGCAATTTGATTCAAGAACTCAACCCGCTTCAACTGTTCTGGATCTACGGGTTTAGCGGCTTGTCCAATCGTGCTGGTGCTGGCTGCGCATGCAGAACTTATACTTACGACTGCTGCCAGCAAAAGCGTGGCTGTCAGTCGTTTAATTCCCCCGGTAAACATAAACATGGGACATCCCCTCCTTCACCATCATCATATGGAGGTTCGTCCCAATTTAGACCATCGGTTATGTGATTATCGTTGTTTCTTCTGACGTAAACCCAAACAGATGAAAGCTATCAAAATACCTATAATGCTTAAGCTGATTGTAAAGCCTTCTATGGTTCTATAGTAGTTGTTTACAAGCACTTCAGGCAATCTAGGGAATACCCCTCTTTCGTAATCCATGAAGTCATTCCACAGTGTCCAGCAGGCAATAAGCAGGATAGCCGGGATCCGGTATGTATACCATCTAACAAATAATAGCACTTCCACTGCCATAGCCAAATGTGAGCACGTAAGCATCCAACCATCCCAGCCAACAGGAACACCTTGCCAAGCGCCTGCCCAAATCATGGTAACTGCCCATATGCCGTATTTAAATGAAGTGATAAGTGCGAAGGCTTCCACAAAGCCTCTAATGGCTTGATACACTTTCCCGGACCGGCTGCCTCTCGAACGATCTATGAGTAAGTAACAGACCGACAAGGTAAAAAATAAACTGGCTGTCGGGCTATCAGGTACAAAATAGACGTACCAAAGCGGCTTTTCGGCAATTGTGTCCACCATTTGAAGCCAATACCACTCATAACCATACACAGTGCCAAGCAGATTCATAATGAAAAACAGCCACAGCATCGTTTTGCTTAACAAAAAATCCTTACTCCAAAAATACGAAATGGATATGCCTTGATGCAAGCAAGCTCCTCCTCCGGTGATTTAAAAAAACCTGACCGCTTTCGCGATCAGGTTTCCCTATTTTATTGGGCTTTTTGTTTGGATAACCATTCAGTAAGCTTAGTGATATCGGCATCTGTTAAGCCTTTATCAATGTTGGCTTGATATTGTTTACCCATGTTACCCTTACCGTTCTTGACAATGTTCAAAATCTCATCTTGCGAATGTTTGTCACCTACGCCAAGCAGCGCCGGTACGCCTGAAGCCGGCATCCCTTTAAGTCCAGCACCATGACAGGACAAGCAAGTTGCTTTTTTGTAGATTTCTGCACCCGGATCATCTGCTGCTACAATAGCAGGAGCTTTCTTCGTATCCTTCGCCGCGCCGCCGCCAGCAGCTGCGCCTTTGTTAGCGTGCAATTCTTCCTCACGCTTGATGTGCTCAGGAATGATGTTTTTCTCTTTCAACTCAAATTGGTAGTGATCCCAAGATGTGTACGTCAAGTATGTACAAGCGATTAGAGATAAAATCATCAAGCTTGAAGCGATTGGTCTTCTGTAGAAGCGACGCTCTTTGCCTGTATCCAAGAAAGGAGCCAGCATCAAGCCACCGAACAGCAAACCAGGTACAACAACCGCTCCAAGTACTACATAATCACCGGATGTATACGGGTATTTCAACAATTGATACATGAACAAGAAGTACCAGTCAGGCATCGGAATAAACGCTGTATTCTTAGGATCCGCAGGATAACCTAGCGGAGCCGGATCGGACATGACTAACACTAACATACCGACTAGTACAACGACCCCTACCATCCACTCTTTTAACAAGAAGTTTGGAATAAAGGCTTCCGATTTTCCCGGATACGCAGAGTAATCGCGAGGGATTAATCTTTGTTCTTGTGTTTTCTTAATTACGCGGGAATCCCCTACGTAAACGATTTTCTCGTCTGACTTATGACCATGCGCCACGCTATTCGCCCCTCCCTAATTTATAGCGGTCCGGAAATACCTTGTTTGCGAATCATGAAGAAGTGTCCAGCAAGCAAAGCGAGCAGAACGCCAGGCAGGAAGAACACGTGAATGGCAAAGAAACGAGTTAGTGTTTGCGCACCAACGATGCTTCCGCCTTGCAGCAACGTTTCAATGTACGGACCCGCTAAAGGCACGGACGCTGCAATTTTCATACCTACTTGTGTAGCAAAGTATGCTTTGTTATCCCATGGAAGCAGGTATCCCGTAAAACCTAGACCTAACATAACGAAGAAAATGAGCATGCCTACTACCCAGTTCATTTCACGTGGTGCTTTGTAAGAACCTGTGAAGAACACGCGCAGGGTATGTAAGAACATCATTACGATAACTAAACTAGCTCCCCAGTGGTGCATACCTCTGACGATAACACCGAAAGCTACTTTATGTTGTAAGTAGTCAACGCTTGCATAAGCATTGATGATATCAGGTGTGTAATACATGGTTAAGAACATACCTGATAAGATTTGAATGACTGTAATGAAAAACGTCAATCCGCCGAAGCAATACACGAAAGCGGAAAAATGATGAGCAGGGTTTACGTGTTCTGGAACCTCATGATCTGCTACATCCCTCCACATAGGCGTAATATCAAGACGTTCGTCAATCCAGTTGTATACGTTTTTAAACATCTGACTGTGACGCCTCCTTATACTCTTGTGTTAGCATGCAGTTGTCCCACATAAACGAACCCATTCTCAACTTTGGTTGTGTATTCATCCAAAGGTTTTGGTGCGACGGCAAGGTTTTTACCATCTTGCGTATAGTGAGCACCATGACAAGGACAGAAATACTGATCTTTGTAAGCCGGGTTATCGTTCCAGTTGACCGTACATCCAAGGTGCTTACAAGTAGGATTCAATGCAAAGAGCTTGCCGCTGCTGTCTTTGGAAATCCACGCAACCAATTCAGCGTCACTTTCGTACCAACCATCCACTTGATGAACTTGGAACGTAAACGATTGTGGTACATTTGTAATTTTACTTTCTTCGACAACTTTAACCCAGTCTGATTCTGACTTCTTCTGAAGTACAGGATCTACCGCAAACCGAATCATCGGAATAATGATGCCGGCCCCCATGAATCCTCCAGCGCCACCTAGGGTGTAGGATAGAAATTGTCGACGAGACATTTCGCGTTTAGTCCCGGGTTTCTTCCCATGCTGTTCTTCATTGTGATTGTTATGATCACTCATTCTCAGGTCTACCCTCCTACATTGGCCGATGTCCAACCCTCTCGGACGTCAGTTACCTCTATCACGTGTCGTTCGACATTACACTACATAACTAGGACATTACTAATAATATCCTACGACTACTAGGTCGTCAAGAATCCAGAACTCCTTTTGAGCCATTGAAAACTTGGCGTTCGGACAAATTTTAACGAAATTGTCACAACTTTTTGGCAGCCAATGTACGCCATTACTTCCCTTATCCTGTGCAATTTTTTTTCCAATAATACGCTTACCAGCTAAAGTTAATCACTATGCTGCCATAAGTGCTGAACTTGCTTAGAAATACTTGATTTGATCTGTTCAGCTTTGCTCTCCCACTGCTCCATGTCGACAGCAATCAACAAATCGGTTTGATCTGCCTTCCAGCTTGCAGCTTCCGTATGTATGGTCAGTACGATGACATAGCGGAATCCCATCCTTTTTAAATGAATGGAAAGGGCTTCTAGCTGGTCCCTTATGCTCACCGCCGTCATATAATGAAGCGCCGGGTACGTTACTACCCTACCTTTGTATGGAATTTCGATGCTTTCCAGTGCATCTCGGAGCTGTTCCAACGCCAAAGTTACTTGCGCGGGGTCTTCGAATCCGGTCAACCCCGTTACTGGCAGCAAACATGTGTCCAAGTATGGTTTTAAATCGTACCATTCTTGCGCAGAAATCTCATTAAACTTCAACCGTGCTTCCCCCTCTATCTTTTACCAAAAATGCATTTGCTATGTAGCAATAGCCATCGCTTCTTGTACACTTTAATCTGTCTGCAAATAGCTGTCAATTGAACTGTCGATTGAACTGTCATTCAAACTGTCCGTTTGACCGCGCAGTGCTTCCAGCGCTTCCTCCAAATCCTGCTGTTTCACGACCACGTAGGGACTTTCCCATGTCCCATCCAGGTGAATGTACTGGACATTAGCTGGCTTATAGTCACGGTACGATTTGGTTAATGTGCGAAGTTCATCCGCCGGGATGTCTGTTTTAATGGAACTTCCCATAATATCGAGCACCTTCCCCCACGCGGTTACACCATTCACTGAAGTTAATTTATCAAGTAATTCATTAAGCACAAACTGCTCTCGCTGGTTCCTCTCCAAATCTGACGATTCTGCTGTACCCAAATTCGATTTGCGATAGCGAATAAAATCAAGCACTTGTTTGCCATTTAAGCGCTGCATGCCTTTTTTCAAATTGATATTTGTTCCATCACTCTCATCTTGGTATTTCATATCCATATCAACATCAACCATCATACCGCCTAACTGATCGATAAGCTTGCGGAACCCATCGAAATTAATAACAGCCATATGATCAATCGGAACTTGATAAATCCTGCTGAACAACTGCTTCGTTTCATCAAGAGCCGTTTCTTTGTTCTTATTATAGTTATACGCATAGAAATAATTAGCTTTATGGGAGGTTTCTAAACCGGACTTTTCTGCAGATACTTCAAGGTCTCTAGGAATCGATACTACTGTACCTTGATGAGTTACCGGATCTACACGAAAAAGCATCATAACATCCGTATTTAACGATCCTTCGCTGCCTGACCGCTCGTCAATTGCCGTTAATAGCAGGGTAAGCGGTTTCTCTTCCTTCTCAATCGTATCGGATGTTTGGGACGTCTGCGATACAGGGTAATCGCTTGTATGGATTTCATTTGCAGCAGGTACGATAGGAGCCGCTATTTGATCCAAGGCATGATTCCATTTATTCATCAGAAAAGCGGCATAGCCGGATGCTGCCCCGACAACGAGTAAAGTAAATAGAAGAAACGATGATAAAACTTTCCGTTTCCGCATGGTTTTCAAGAGCTTTCTCATTTGTATTCTCCTTTTGCGTCGCAATATAGTCTAAATAATCGACGTATGGAGTAACAAAATAGTTCTTTTTTGTCATCTTTCCAGCAAAAAAAGACATGTGAAATGGTTTCACATGTCTTTCGTCCCTATTGTGGCTGCCACCACGATCATTATCCTGAAGATTGCAGCATTTTAAGCTCAGATGTAAGAGCAAGGAATGTCGGTTGATCCCCTTTTGCTAATGCAAGATCAATCTCTTTGTAGAGATTCTGTTCTTTATATTTGCGAATGGCATCATCCCAAACCATTTCCGCGAAAAGTGCCAGCAGCGCGTTGTTAGATACATTCATTTTTCCCATGAGACCTACCTCCAAATGTGTACGCGGTTTGTCAGGAGCTTCTTTTTCGCAAAAACATGAAAGTCCGTTCCTAGGTGTCTGCCAACCCCTGTGTGCTCCTACTTTTATCATATTCACTCCGTACATTCGCGCTTCGTTCAAAAGCCCGCTTGATTAGGAATGTGTCTTTACCTACTACTTGCTATCCCCTTTGAACCTTGCGCTCTCTTGGTCCAGAAAAAGGACAACCTTGTCTTCTTCTGCAACAAAAGTACCTTGAATCACTTTAGAGCCCATCTTAGTCGCCTGCACGACCATGCCATTCTCATGATCTTCTCCTATACGTATAAGCCCAAGATGCATCATCATTTGTAAAATACGCTGTTCTACGATGGATTCCGAACTGTCATAATAAAATGGCTTGACCAATTTACATAACACTTCGCTTAAAGAGGCTAATGTGACCCACTGACCGCTTAGGCGGTCAACCCATCCCGCGAGACTTTGTACATTGGGAATAGGGTTCTTATAGAGCCTGAGCCAGAATTTATACACATCCGCCAGATTCTCTTTTTTCCCTTCCAGCAAACGTGCTTTCCCTTCCTCCGTCAAACTGAGCACTTGACCTTGCTCGCTGATTAACTGCCGATAATAGCAGTAATCATAGATGAATGAAAATCGGTTCGGATAGTCTTTAAACATACGGCCATATCCGAAGCGCCAAGATCCTTTGGACACCATTTCCTCCTGCACAGACAAGCGATCCAGTATTTGCTGAAGCTGCCTCTTGTACATGGATCCTTCAACTGTTAAAGGCAATTCCTGCACCTGAGAAAGGAACGTCAAAAAATGAAAGATATCCTCAATAATGAGTAATTGTTCATCCCGATAAACATTAGGCTCAGGAGTCAGTTTCAAACTCTGTTTGAACTGTCCCGTAAGCACATCGCTGAATTTCCGTTTCAAATCATTTGGCACATGAAACAAAAATTTGGTTTGTTGGGAATACCCATTAAACAACCAGCCGAGTTTCTTAAATTTAATGACCATGTCGCGGGGATTCCATTCAACTGATTCATCTTTCTGAAACCGTGACTGTTGAACTCTAGCGATCAGTTCTTCAATACTGAATGCGTTGCGAGGATCGAAGAGGAGAGAATTCAAAAATCGGATGTCCTCCAAGTTCAAGCTTTGAATATGCTTCTCGAAAATCTCTCTGCGCAGGGCTGTACTCAAAATCGACTGAATCAACTCGTTTTTTGAATGGCCATTGCACTCACACTCATATGTGTTAGCGATTCGGCCTAGCTCGTGGATATCGGCGTAGCTGAGCATGTCCGCTAGGTTCATTTCCATCTACATCCCCCATTTGGCGAAGCTTTCAGCTCCGTGGTTTCTAGTAACCATTATGGGAATTTTTCCCGAAAATATTCCAACCCACGCAAAAAAAGCATGACCCATTAACAGAGTCATGCTTCTTATTTCACAATTATTCGTGTACGATTTCCAAATGAGATAAACAATTGTACAGCTGCAGCTCCCACCCTTTTTCCTGGCGCAGCAGAATAGTTAGAGACGTATTTTGCAGGAATTGCTCGCTATCCATACGCAAAACTCTGAGCACCTGCACAATGAATCCGCCGTGTGAAACCAATAATATCTTCTGCTTCGGATAGGCCTCAAGCAGCTCACCTTCTAATTCGGACCATCGTTTCCATAGATCATCATCCGACTCCTGACCTAAATCCTGAAGCTTCCATTCTGGCCCCCAACGTTCTTCTCTTTCTGCTACAGTAGTTCCTTCAACCTGACCATATCTCCGCTCGCGAAGCCGGCTATCCGTCCCGATAATCGGGATTCCTGATAGCTGTGACACGATTTGAGCTGTTTCCTTCGCTCGTTTCAGATCACTGGAGATGATCCCGTCCCAGGATTCGCCGGCTAATCGGATTCCAAGCAACCTGGCTTGTTCTCTTCCTTCATCCGTCAAATCCGTGTCCAACTGCCCTTGCAGCTTCCCTAGGCGATTCCATTCCGTGCTTCCATGCCGGATAAATCCAATCGTTGTCATTACCAATTCCTCCATCAGTCAATAAAATGAAAAATGCCCCTTCCGGAGCACTAAGCTTTTGTTCGCGATAACCAGTTCATAATAATAATTGTTGCAATTAGACCCAAGATGGATACAACAAGCAAATAATGCGGATATGAATGAATCGGCCCTACATGGAATCGCAACGGTTCCATAAAGCTAGGGTTTAGGCTAGCTACGGCATCTACCATCTTATGGCCATTCATCGTTTCTGAGCCAGTCGACTTCATAGCTTGCGGCGCTTGCAAATCAAATAGCGTATTGTCGGCCGCAGCTATCGACGACTTGGGCGTACCGTCATAGACAACAGCGAATAAAAAGCTGAATACGAATAACGCTAAACAAAAAGCAATGACAGCCGTAAGGTTGCGGCGAAGCTTGTAAGAGATCGTATACATGCGCTCGGAAACCGGAATACGCCATGATTCATCCTCATAAATTCGACTCATGACCTTGCCTGAGACCATCGGTTCATAATCAGGAAGTTCGCTCTCGATTGCAGCAGTACGTATGAGGATCGTACTTTCTTCCCAAATCTGAAATTCTTCCGCACATTCGGCGCATGATGCAATATGCTCATCCACCGCGGTACGTCGCAGGTCATCATTCGGCAAGTCCCAATAAACCCCAAATAATTCCTGGATCTCACTACACTTCATCGCTGTTTCATCCCTTCGATTCTTCGAATATCGGTTCACTGAAGTAAGGGTCCAACTGTAGCTTGACTGATGCTCTAGCCCTAAATAAGAGAGACTTCACCGAGCTTACGGTTTGACCTAAAATGTTGGCGATTTCCTGATAATCCATCTGATCATACTCTCTTAATATCAAAGCAGATCGTTGTTTCTCCGGTAAACTGTTAATCGCATCTCGAACCATCGATACTTTCTCGTTACGCAGCATGGCTTGCTCCGGCATGGCATCAAACGAAGCATGGGGCGTCAACCCGCTTTGCTCTAACGAGACTTGCACACTTTTATTTTTGCGCAGCTCACTCAAAACTGTATTCCGGGCAATTGTATACAACCAGGTAGAAAAGGAGGCTTCAATTTCGCGAAAAGAGTGCAAACTGCGATACGCTTTATAAAACGTTTCGTTACACAAATCTTCAGCAATAGCTTCCATTTGTGTACTTTTGAGCATATGAAAGATGAATGCAAGGATTTTACGCTCGTAACGACGCATAAGCTCGTTATAAAGCTGAACATTTCCATCCTTGATTTCTCTGATCAACTGGGAATCGGTCATTACGTGGCGACCCTCCTAACGGTTCCCGGGTACCACTCCAACTGCTCATACATGTTGTACTGCAATTAGAGTGAAAAGTTGCGTTCATTTGTAAAATAAATGTGAAAGGATCAATATGTAAATTATGACCTATTAAATTCTTCTCGATGAATTGCGAAATTCCTGCTCCATTCGACAATTTGTTGAAAAAAATTCACATTCCATGCTTGTCTGTTGAAAGCAACAACCCACCCTATCCATTATATATGAATATCAGAAAAATATGGTATTTATGAGCAAAAAAAAAACCGCCAAATTGGCGGCTGCACTTATGGTGCGATTATCGGATAGGAGTGGAGAGAAACCATACTGTACTTTTATTATATGTATACGGTTTCATTCTGTCAACACTTTTTTGAAAACGTTTACCTTCTCTTTTTTAACATGAAGAAATGCTCTATTTCAGTTGATTCCTTATGGATTGATTAATTAAATTATTAATGGAATGAGGCCGAATATATGGGCTACCTGCATTAATACGCGGAATCTGCATCGGATCCGTTTGTTTGGAAGTTAATCCCGCTTTGGTCGTGAACGCATATTTAACTCCAACTTCATTCAGATAGGAAATGGTGAAATCATCATAGCTGCCAAACGGGTAAGCATAGGAATCGATAGATTTAGCGCCATCCAACTCTCTAAGTTTTGCCATACATGTCTTCGTATCCGCAATAACCCTTTGCTTAAGATCTTCCTGAGTCTCGGTTACGCCATTCGTTGTCATTCTGTTGTTCAACATCGGCTTGCCATCTTTCATTGCGTGCAATTGATCCGAATGAAGTTGAAAATCAATATTTGAGAATTCTTTTCTCATTTTTCTAATTTGATCCCTGGACAAGGATGGCAGCAACGTCGCTGTCGGGTTATCCAAATCTTTGGTAATCACAAAATTCACGGCTGGTATACGCATTTTTTTGAGAATAGGATATGCATTCGTATAAAAACTTTCATACCCGTCATCAAAGGTGATTAGTACAGCGTTATCCGGTATTTTCGCCCCATCTTTCATAAAACTCTTAAACTGATCCATCGTGATAAAATTGTAGCCTTGACGCTGTAGTGCACCTAGCTGCCGCTCAAATAATTTGGTTGAAATGGTCACAGAACCCTCAACCTGATCATCGATGTGATGATACACGAGAACAGCAACTTCCTTTGAGTAGATGACATTGTTCGCACTTACAAATGACGGGAAAAAATTAACAAAAATAACAATAACAATCAACGTGCTTTTTAACATCATCCACAGCTTCATCTCGTTCGCCCCACACTTAGAAGTTTGTAATATTAATATGAACGATGTCATTATAGCACGAAGTTTTTTATTTGAGAATTGATTTCAACAGAATAAAAAATAAGCTGATTTCTTCTCTTTTGGGACGTTCTACAAGAGGAGAAATCAGCTTATTTGTGCGTACAATTTCAGCTATACATGAACCGCGTAAGGCCCGCTCAGCAGCTCTGAGGCGCGATCGGCATCTTCCTGATTGCGGAAGGATAAACGCAAAATACCAGGCACATCTTCGCGGCTCTCAATAATTTGAATATTGCTCAAATTAATTCTAGCATTACCTAATAGTGTTGTAATTTGACCAATAATACCGGGATGATCCGGAATATCAACATAAATATCAAACAATGATGTGATCATGCCTTTTCTGCGCTCAGGCAGTTGGCTTCTGAATTCACCGGCAATCCGGAATTGTTCAACAATTCCCTCGCCATCACTATTCTCAATGAGTTCAATAAAACGAGAAATTTCGAGATTCCAATCCACAAGCAATTTGAGCAGCACCTGTCGATTATTCACTAAAATATCCCGCCAAATCATCGGCTCGCTTGAGGCAATGCGCGTGATGTCTCTGAAGCCCCCCGCAGCCAGATTCTGATACAACGGGTTGGTTTCGTTATATCCTCTGACTTGGTTAACCAGCGCAACCGCAATAATGTGCGGCAAGTGACTGATCGCACCAACAATATCATCATGCTCCCGTGCTCCGACCTGCACGATTTGTGCTTTCGTCGTCTTAAGCAGCTCGGTTAAGCGGTCAACCTCTGCCTGTGGTGTACCCTCTGCCGGGGTTAACACATAGAAGGCATTTTCAAAAAGATGCGAAGATGCTGCCTCAACGCCGTGACGTTCGGAGCCTGCCATTGGATGACCGCCAATAAAGAAAACACCATCTTTTACTATGGTTTCTGCGCTTTCCGTAATGGTTGCTTTCGTGCTCCCCACGTCCGTGATGATACAGCCTTTCTTGAGCGGAAGATTCATCAACTGCTGAACATATTCTTCTAACATCCCAACCGGCACGCAGAGAAAAATGTAGTCAGCCCCGTCTACCGCCTCAGCCATATTCGTTGTTGCAGCATCAACCACGTTTCGTTTGAGCAGTTTCTCAACCGATTTCGGATTCGGAGAATGGCCGACAACGGTAAAACCCGGTTTTCCTTTGTAACATAAGGCCAGTGAACCGCCGATAAGCCCTACACCAAATATCGCAATTTTCGTCATAAGAGATCAACCTTTAATTTGTATTAGGCTTGAACAGCAACCTCAGCAAGCACTTGCTGCAAAGCTGCAATGAATTTCTCATTTTGTTCACTTGAGCCGATGGTAACTCGGATGGACGTCGGGAAGCCAAGCATATGTCCGCCACGGACAATAATGCCTCTGCGCAGTAAACCATTAAATACTTCTGCCGCAGGGCGTCCGACATTCACCATAACGAAGTTACCGTGTGCAGGGAAAGCCTTTAACCCCATTTCGTTAAACTGCTCCGTTAAATAATTCAAACCTGCTGTATTCGCTTCGCGACAGCTTGCGATGAAGTCTTGGTCTTTAATCGCGGCTAAAGCAGCAGCTTGAGCAAATCTTGTCGTGTTGAAAGGCTCACGAACTTGATTAATGGATCGGATCACATCCGGGTGCCCAATGCCATAACCGATTCGTAAGGAAGCCAAACCGTATATTTTCGAAAAAGTACGCAGTGCGATGACATTGCGATACTGACCAATCAGCTCGATGCTATCCGGGAATTCTCCCGTCGTATTGTACTCGCAGTAAGCTTCATCCAGAACGACCAGTACATGCTCAGGAACTTTGGCTAAAAAGGCTTTGATTTCCGCATCCGTATTCATCGTGCCTGTTGGATTGTTCGGATTACAGATCCAGACGATCTTCGTGCGTTCAGTAATAGCAGCCAGCATGCCATCCAGGTCGTGAGTGCCATCCTTCAATGAGATCTCGATGGATACAGCTCCCTCAATCTCACAATTGTGCTTATATTGCGGGAAGGTATGAGAAGCCATCACCGTTTCATCGCCTTGTACGAGGAAAGCGCGTGCCAGCATAAGAATAACCTCATCAGAACCTGCACCGAAAATGAGTTGATTCGTCGCGACGCCAAGATACTCAGCCACTGCTTCTGTCAGCTGAACAGCCCCGCCGTCAGGGTACAAGCTGATGTTAGCGATTTCCGCTTCAATCGCCGCTTTTGCTTTTGGCGACGAGCCAAATGGATTTTCGTTGGAAGCGAGTTTAATCACTTCCGTTAATCCCAGCTCTCTTTTTACTTCTTCAATAGGTTTACCCGGTTGATAGACCGGCAAATGTACAATCGTTTGTTTCGGTTTCATTGGTAGCCACCTCATCAATTAGTTGTCCGAATTTTGTAATTGTCCCACAAAACTAGTACTGTTGTAAAATGTGGTTCCTTTTTATGTAGAAGGAATATTGCTTTAGCCACTCATTAGAGACAAATGTCTCAATGATCAACACATAATAGTGTACTGCTTTAACGCTTAACAGTAAATAGGTAATTTTTAAAAATCCCCCTAGACTAATGTCTAGAGGGATTTCATTATCTGCCTTTTAGCTGGCCCACGAAGCCGCCAATTTGCTGTAATCCTTCTGGATGAGCAGCATCTTCTTGGAAATGGTGCAGCGCGCTTTCAATCGTGCGGACAATGGCACTCCCCACAACAACTCCGTCACAGAGCTTCTCGAACCGCTGAACCTGCTCCCGGTTGGAAATACCGAATCCGACAACGATCGGCACTTTCGCCGCTTCTCGCACCGTAGATAGAAAATCTTCAATTCCGCCGAAAAATTCAGCCCGTTCACCGGTTACACCAAGTGAGGAAACACAGTAAACGAATCCACGAGCTCCGGCTGCGATACGTTTCACACGTTCATTCGAAGTCGGCGCAACCAATGGAATCAAATGAACACCATACGTTTCTGCAATCGCTCTCGTCTCACTATCTTCTTCTAACGGTAGATCTGGAATAATAATTCCACTGATTTCATTTTCCTGCATCGTTTTGAAAATCCGTTCCAGTCCGATTTGCAGAACAGGGTTGTAGTAAGTGAATAGAATGAATGGCAGCTTGGATCCCCTGCTCCGCGCCTGGCGAGCAACATCTATCACATCAAATATCGTAATCTTACGAAGCAGCGCACGTTCAGAAGATCGTTGGATGACAGGACCATCTGCTAGAGGATCTGAATATGGAACACCCAGCTCGATTAAATCGGCACCTGCCCGCTCCATTTCAAGAATAAGCTCTAAGGAAGCTTCAATCGTTGGATCACCAATGGTCAGGAAAGGAATCATAGCTGTTTCCCCCCGCTCTTTAAGCTCAGCGAAACGCTTATCAATTAGGTTCATCGCCTATTCCTCCCCTGTGCCCAGATAGCTCATAATGGATTCCACATCTTTATCGCCACGGCCAGACAGGCTTACGACAATAATTTGATCCTTGGACATCGTTGGAGCTAGTTTTACTGTATGTGCAATCGCATGAGCGCTCTCTAAAGCTGGTATAATACCTTCCGTACGGCTTAGCAATTGAAGAGCGTCAAGCGCTTCCTGGTCAGTAATCGGATAATACGTAGCACGCTCAATATCTTTCAGGTAAGAATGCTCCGGTCCGATACCAGGGTAGTCCAACCCCGCCGAGATAGAGTGAGCCGGCAGTACTTGCCCGTATTCATCCTGCAGCAGGTAGCTAAGCGAACCTTGAAATACGCCAGGTGAGCCTTTGGTCATCGTAGCGGCATGCTCTTCCGTATGGATACCGCGGCCAGCAGCTTCAACGCCGATGAGTTTAACCGTTTCATCCTGAACAAACGGATAAAAAATCCCCATGGCGTTACTGCCACCGCCTACGCAAGCAACAACGGCATCCGGCAACCTGCCTTCGGTTTCGAGAATTTGCTCACGCGATTCGTCACCGATAATGCGCTGAAAATCACGGACCATCATCGGGTAAGGATGAGGCCCTGTAACGGAACCCAGGATATAATATGTATCCTGTACATTACTGACCCAATAACGCAGTGTTTCGTTGCACGCATCTTTCAGAGTACGAGTTCCTGAAGTAACCGGAATGACTTCAGAACCGAGCAGTTTCATCCGAAAGACGTTCAATTGCTGTCTTTTCGTATCCTCTTCGCCCATGAAAACTTTGCACTCAAAGCCCATCAATGCAGCGACCGTTGCCGATGCAACACCGTGCTGGCCTGCTCCCGTCTCAGCGATGATTTTCTTTTTCCCCATCTTTTTCGCAAGTACGGCTTGTCCGATGGTGTTATTAATTTTATGAGCGCCTGTATGATTCAGGTCTTCTCGTTTTAAGTAAATTTTGGCGCCACCCAACTGCTCAGAGAGTCGCTCAGCGTAATATAGGGGAGTTGGTCTGCCGGAATATTGCTTTTGCAAATAACGAACTTCAGCAATAAATTCAGGGTCGTCTTTATATTGCTTATAAGCTTCTTCCAGCTCCGTCAAAGCATTCATCAATGTTTCTGGTACGTAACGGCCGCCGAATTTGCCGAATCTGCCGTGTTTATCAGGTACTTGCGTCACTTTCCGGTCACCCTTTCCACAAATGCGGTAATTTTCGCAATATCTTTCACACCATCTGTCTCTACACCGCTGGACACATCCACGCCGTCAGGACGATAGGCTTCCACTAGTTGATCCACATTGTCAGGCTGCAATCCACCTGCTACTAGCAATTTGACACCTGCTTTACGAGCCCACTCCTGATAAACAGGGATACAGTCCCAGGCAAAAGTTTTCCCGGATCCTCCCCCATATACAGGGTCAAAAGTATCAAGCAACACGGCATCAACCGATCCGATATACGGATCCAGCTGAGCAGCTACTTCTGAGCTAGACGGAATTTTATTCTCTGACTTGGAAATGGACACAGACTTGAACACTTGAACATCGAACTGTTCACGCACCCATTTACAGAACTCAGGAGTTTCCTGACTATGCAATTGAACGATATCAAGGGGGGCAACCTCCATGATTTCCTTGAGCTGCTCTTGGCTCGGATTTACGAACACGCCTACTGTTAGCGGCACGGAAATACCATGATCCGCTTCATTTCTCAAGTAGGAAATAAGCTCCGCAGCCTTGTCTGGCTTAACTTGACGCTTGCTTGGAGCAAAGACCAATCCAATATGATCAATTGGCAAATGTATGACTGATTTTAACACTTCAACGCTTTGAAGTCCACAGATTTTAACCGTTGGCATCGTGTCTGCTGGCATCCTATTCGCCTCTTTCTAAACCGTCTGATTCGTTGTATGCACAATTGGCCCCATCAGATCGTGAACCGCTTGCTCAACAACAGGCTGGCGCATGAAATGTTCACCGATCAACACGGCTTGCGAGCCGATCTGCTGCAGATAGGCCATGTCTTGGACGGATGAGATTCCACTCTCACTGACGATGGTTTTGCCTGCCGGAATGTATTGAATCAACTCTTCTGTTGTTTTCAAATCGGTAACGAACGTCTTCAAGTTCCGGTTATTGATCCCAATCATTTGGGTGTCCAGTTCGAGCGCACGCTCCAATTCTTCACGGTCATGCACTTCAACCAACGCATCCAAACCAAGATCACTTGCTAGCTTGAGATATTGCTTCATCTGGTCAGTCGTCAAAATGGCCGCGATCAGTAAGATCGCATCTGCCCCAATCAAGCGCGCTTCATAGATTTGTTTCGGATCGATCGTGAAGTCTTTCCGCAGCAAAGGCACATTCACCGCTTGGCGTACAGCTTTCAAATACGCATTGCTTCCTTGGAAATAATCCACATCCGTAAGCACCGAAATGCAATCAGCGCCTGCCCGTTGATAGGAACTAGCCAACAATACCGGATCAAAATCCTCGCGGATCAAACCCTTGGACGGAGACGCCTTTTTGACTTCGGCAATCAATCCCATGGCGCGATTTTTACGTGTTGTCAAAGCTTTTTCGAAACCTAAGCAAGACGGCATCTCGGAAATGGTTTTCTCCGCTTGCGCAATGGAAAAGCTGCTCATTGCTTCAACTTCAGCTCGTTTGGTAGCAACAATTTTATCAAGAAACATGGCATAGTTCTCCTGTGAAATGAATTAAGTCGTTCAACTTTTGTTCCGCACGGCCCGAATCGATAACGTCAGCCGCAAATTTAACCCCTTGCTGAAGGCTTCCAACGTGACCTGTCACATAGAAGCATGCGGCTGCATTTGCAAGGACGATATCGCGATGAGGCCCTCGCTCGCCGGCAAAAATATGACGGATGATTTCTGCATTCAGTATCGCATCTCCACCGCCTACATCTTTAATACTGTGAGCCCGTAAGCCAAGATCATCAGGTGTAATGGAATACGTGCTAATCCGATCTGCTTTCAGCTCCGTCACTTTTGTCGGCGCCGAAATGCTGAATTCATCCAGTCCGTCTTCGCTCGCTACAACCAAAGCCCGCTTCAGCCCCAAAGCTTGCAGCGCTTGCGCGACTAATTCCGTCTTCGTGCGATCGAACACGCCCAGCACTTGACGATCCGCTCCCGCAGGATTCGTAAGCGGGCCGAGCAAGTTGAATACCGTACGGAAGCCCAACTCTCGGCGAGGTGCCGCGACATGCTTCATGGATTGATGATAGGCTTGCGCAAACATGAAACAAATGCCCGTTTTATCCAAACATTTCGCAGCCTGCTCGCTGCTTAGCGTAATCTTCACGCCAAGAGCTTCCAGCACATCCGCGCTGCCGCTTTTGGACGACATCGCTCGATTGCCATGTTTGGCTACACGAATGCCCCCCGCTGCAGCAACAATCGCCGCTGTCGTCGAGATATTGAACGTCTCCGCTCCATCTCCGCCTGTGCCGCATGTGTCCAGCAGATCATGCTGCCGCACATTCACCTGGATCGCTTTGTTTCTCATAGTTTCAGCGAAACCTGTAATCTCTTCCAGCGTCTCCCCTTTGATGCGAAGAGCTGTCAGCAGACTGCCGATTTGAGCCGGTGACGCTGCGCCTTCCATAATTTCCGACATGACGCCGCGCGCTTCCTCCCTGGAAAGATGGCTGCCGCTAATTACTTTGCCAAGTGCTTGCTGTATCTGAAAAAGTTCACTCATGACGTTATTCCTCCTCTACTTCTTCCCTTAAGAGTTAACAAAGTAATCTTTGTTAATATCGCTTACAGGCCTAGGCTCTGGACTAAACATGGCTTCTGCCATTCGAATCGATTTGAGCAAAGCTGTCGCTTTATTCACCGTTTCCTGGTATTCGCTTTCCGGAACTGAATCCCACACAATTCCCGCGCCTGCTTGCACATAAGCTTTGCCGTGTTTGAAAACAATCGTCCGAATCGTAATGCATGTGTCCAAGTTCCCCGAGAATCCTAGATAGCCAATAGCCCCTGCATAAGTCCCGCGTGCTTCAGGCTCCAGCTCAGCAATAATCTCCATAGCTCGCAGTTTCGGCGCTCCAGACACCGTCCCCGCTGGCATACAGGATAGAAAAGCATCGAAGAAATCTTTATCTTTTGCAATTTTTCCAGATACGTTGGAAACGATATGCATGACGTGTGAGTAGCGCTCGATATCCATGAATGTATCGCACTTCACCGTGCCAAATTCCGATACGCGGCCAATGTCGTTACGGCCCAAGTCCACTAGCATCAAGTGTTCAGCACGTTCTTTCTCATCCGCTAACAGCTCTTTTTCCAAAGCTAAATCTTGTTCCGGTGTCTTACCACGCGGCCTGGTTCCGGCAATCGGGCGTGTTTCTACTTTTTCCTCTTCAACCCTTACAAGCAGCTCCGGTGATGTGCCAACGACGACTTCATCATCCATTTTGAGCACATACATGTAAGGGGATGGATTCATCGTACGTAGCACCCGATACACCTGCAGCGGTGAGACTGTAGTTTCCATCTCAAAACGCTGTGACAGCACAACCTGAAAAATATCACCGGCACGAATGTATTCCTTCGCTTTATTCACGTTGGCAATGTATTTTTCCTTCGTGATATTCGAACGAATGTCGCCAAGATCCGGCTCCAATACAATCGGATTGTGTGTCATCGTCTCCGTGCCGAGCGGCCTTTTAATCTTCTCGATCGTTGCATCGATTTTCTCACAAGTCGCGTGATAGGCTTGAGCGATTTCTGCATCCGTTGCAAAAGGCTTCACGTGTACGTTAGCAATCACTTTGATTTGCTGTTTAAAATGATCGAAAACGATAACTTGATCACAGAACATGAATTGAATGTCGTTCATTTGCAAATCATCAATTTGATGAGCCGGCAGCTTCTCATAGTATTGCAGAAGATCGTATCCAAAGAATCCGACAGCGCCACCCGTGAACCTCGGCAGGTCCGCAAGCTGAGGACTGGAGTAGGATCTTAGGTACGCCTTCAACACATCAATGGGTTTCTCATCCGTAACCTTGTTCTCGGTTTGTGTTTCAACGACCGTCTTCCCATGCTTCGCCTTAATCATCAGGAAAGGATCGCTTCCAATGAAGGAATATCGTGCCCATTTCACGCCGCCCTCTACGCTTTCTAACAGGAACGCACGCTTCTCTTGGTACAAATGTTGAAAAACACGAATCGGTGTTTCTGTATCGGCTAATAGATGACGCACCACAGGAATAAGGTTATAGTCTTTGGATAGTCGAATCACTTCTTGAATTTCAGGTGTATACATGGTTACATCCCCTCTCAGCTTGTGAGCCTTCCGTCGTCTTACGAGGTGCTCCAAACTCTAATTGAATAACAAAAAAGCCTCTACCGAAGTAGAGGCTGGCTTTTAGTTTCATGTAGAAGATTAAGAAGAATATGAAAAATAAACGTTGAATGTATGACGAAACAAACGTCTCCGAATGAGTCGTGTTCATCTGCATACAATTCCATGTTTTCATTCTCATCTCAACTGTGCTCTGCTCTACTCAACTAAACTCTGCTCTACTTACCTAATCTCATCTAACTCCACTATACTACCGTGCAGCTTCATTTGTCAATTTAACAATATCAGGGCGAAGTGCTTTTGCTTCTTTTAAATAAATATGGTTGATTTCCGATTGGCTCTTCGTCGTGTTCACTTGAACCATGAGTCGGATACATTTAGGCAATGAATTTTCAACCGGAACTTCCAATGAACACATTAACGGCACCAGTTCCCACCCAACCATCGTACGAATGGCCCGCGCGGGGAATGTTGCTGTAATGTCTTCCGTCACTGTAATAAAAACCGAACAAATATCCTCTGGGCGAAAATCATTCGCCTCTACGATGGCACGAAGCAGTTCTCCGGTAGCGGTCAAAATTTCTTCCGCTTCATTGTGTTCAACTGTCGTTGCGCCACGAATTCCCCTACAAAACATCGGCTACACTCTCCCCTTTCAGAAGCTCGACAATTTGTCTGACTTGCTCTACGGTAACATCCTTACGAATTTCGACTTTACCGATTTCCATAGGAATAATGTAGACCATAGTGCCTTCTTTGAATTTCTTATCGTGCATCATCGCGCTCATAATGCTATCCGTGTCCAAATGAGGCGGAATGCTGACAGGCAGTCCGTATTTCAAGAACAGACCCTTGGTTACTTCAAGGATTTCCGCCGCATACCCAAATTCCTGGGCAAGCTTGGCAGCCCCGACCATACCAATTGAGATTGCTTCCCCATGAAGAAGCTCGCCATAACCAGCTACCGCTTCCAAGGCATGGCCAATCGTATGTCCTAAATTTAAGATGGCGCGCAAATCGTTCTCCCGTTCATCTTGAGAAACGACAATCGCCTTTACTTTACAGCCTATATAAAGCGCATAACTGAGCGCTTCTGGATCAAGAGATAGTAACTTCTCCGCATTGTCGTCACACCACTGCGTGAAAGCCGCGTCCCAGATCAAGCCATGCTTGATCACTTCGGAGAGGCCCGCCTTCACTTGACGCGGCGGCAAAGTCAGAAGCAAGTCGATGTCGAAGAGAACGAGCTCGGGTTGGTGGAACGCCCCGATGATGTTCTTCGCCATCGGGTGGTTTACGGCAACCTTGCCGCCGACAGAACTGTCGTGGGCAAGGATTGTCGTCGGGATCTGCACGAAGCGGATCCCGCGCATGAAACTCGCCGCCGCGAAGCCGGCGAGATCGCCAACCACGCCTCCTCCAAGGGCGACGATCGCAGAACTGCGATCAAGGCCCGCCTGGAGGGCGGTGGTCACAATTCCCTCGAGCTGCGCGAGGGATTTGGAGGTTTCGCCTGCGGGAACGACGCAGGACGTTGCGGCGAAGCCGCCTTCGCGGAGCAGCGCCATGACGCGCTCCAGGTGCAGCGGAGCCACCTCGCTGTCGGTGACGACGAGCAGCGGTGACTTGCGGCTGAGCTTCGCGCGGTCGAACAAAGCCGTGATATCGTTCAGGACGCCTTGACCAATGTAGATCGGATAAGAACGTTCGCCAAGCTCTACCGTAAGCTCTCTCATATTAGTAGTTCTCCACTTGTTTCAAGAAGTTGTTGAGATTCGCACGAATTTCCTCAATGGAGTCCCCGCCGAACTTATCCAAGAAGGCATTTGCCACTTCCCAGGCAATGACATTCTCCATAATGACGCCCGCTGCCGGGACTGCGCAAGTATCGGAGCGCTCAACCTGCGCTGTAAATACTTCTTTCGTATCGATATCAACGCTTTGCAGCGGTTTGTAGAGTGTCGAGATCGGCTTCATGACACCGCGAACGATAATCTGCTCGCCAGTCGTCATCCCGCCTTCGAATCCGCCTGCACGATTCGTTCTGCGTCTAAAGCCGCCTTCCTCTGTATATAAAATTTCATCATGGACATTCGATCCTCTGCGCTCTGCAGCTTCAAACCCAATTCCAAATTCCACGCCTTTGAACGCTTGAATAGATAATACCGCTTGCGCAATTTTCCCATCCAATTTGCGATCCCATTGAACGTGGCTGCCCAATCCTACCGGTACGCCTTCAATAATGACTTCAACGATACCGCCGAGTGTGTCGCCATCCTCTTTGGCAGCGTCGATAGCTGCGATCATTTTGGCTTCCGCTTCTTTGTCAACAACACGTACCGGTGATTCCTCGGTAATGGCAATCAACTCGTCGATTGGAAGCTCTTGACGCTGTGCTTCCACATCCCCAATTCGGATGACTTGTCCAGCTACTTTGATTCCGAACTCTGCCAGCAATTGGCGTGCTACAGCCCCAGTCGCTACGCGCATGGTCGTTTCGCGGGCGCTTGAGCGCTCCAAAATGTTGCGCAGATCTTTTTGATTATATTTCAGACCGCCGTTTAAATCGGCATGGCCTGGACGAGGACGGTTCACGCGGCGCTTGCCTTCGTTATCCTCTTCGACCGGCTCAATGCCCATGACGGTTGTCCAGTGCTTCCAGTCATTGTTGACAACAACTAACGCTATCGGAGCTCCCGTTGTTTTGCCATGACGAACACCGCCGGCAATCGTAGCCGTATCTTTCTCGATTTGCATCCGACGACCACGGCCATACCCTTTCTGACGTCTATGTAATTGAAAATTCAAATCCTCAAAGTTAAGGGTTACATTACTCGGAAACCCTTCAATAATCGCAGTGAGCTGCGGTCCATGTGTTTCGCCAGCCGTTAAATATCTCACAATCCGTTACCCCCTATAATTTGGTGAAGCATTTGCGTATAAGTGCTGTCAAGGTGAAGTTATTACCCGTTCAACTTGAAATGGTTTCAAACGCTTTAGCGCTTTGACGCGCGATTATCTTTTAGTCATTATAGTATAGGTACTCTGGTTTGGCAACAGCACAAACGCAAAAACACGCTTTGCATATAAGGGCTATTCCCTTAGGCGCAAGCGTGTTAACATCTGCTCAGGAGCAATGGTTACCCGTGCATGGGCTGCTTTTGGACAACTCTTGGAAGTTCTGCCATTTGTGGGTCATTCATCAAACCCATGATTTGCGACGAATCTACTCCCAAAATTTGTGCACATTCCTGAATGGAGATCATTCCCCTGCGATAAGCCGTTATCACTTTGCGTTTGTCCATAAGAGCCCCCTAAGAGTTGCCTCATTTTTATGTATTGTACTCATTAACGTTCACTGAGTTTTGCTACATCTTAGTATTGGAAGATATGGAAGATCTTATACACCCTTTTTTCGATAAAAGAAAGTATCAGCCGGTTCTAAGTCATATTGCCCTGGTGAAAAGATTTGCTCAGTGGACCCAACGAATAGTAATCCTCCTGGCTTCAATGCTTTTGAAAATTTCTGATACAACACATGCTTCGCTTCTTCAGTGAAGTAAATAATCACATTTCGGCATACAATCAAATCGAACCCGGTATCAAACGTATCGACAAGCAGATTCTGCTTTTGAAATTTAATTGGCTTTTTCAGTTCATCTGAAACATGATACATGAGCTGATCTTGCCGAAAATATTTCTTCACATACTTCTCGGGTACATCTCGCAAGGAACGATCGAGATAGGCCGCTTTGCGCGCTTTATCCAGGGCACCCTCATCGATATCCGTCGCTAACAAATGGACATCGTTCAAGGCCCCTTGCTCCGCCAGAATCATGGCTAACGTATAAGGCTCCTCACCTGTTGAACAAGCAGCGCTCCAAACCTTCAGTCGTCGATTCTTTTTGAGCATTTCGGGGATGAATCTTGATTCCACCAGTTCCCAACGATTCGGGTTCCGCCAAAACTCGGAAACATTGATTGTCATCCGATCCAGAAATTCATAAAAGAGTTCTTTATTTTTCATCATGGCATCAAAAAAGGAGACAAACGTTTGATAACCACGTTTCATTCGAAGTGTTGTCAGACGTCTTTTCATTTGTGCCTCTTTATAAAGAGCAAGATCTATGGACGTATGTTCTTTTACTTTTTTTATAAATAATAAAAAATCCTGATCTTCTTCCATGCTGCCCACCCACCTTGGTCGTTGTCTAAATAACATACATTCTTTCATACGTTGCCAAATTCCTTCAAAGCACGACAAAAAAAGAACCTGCATCTGGAAAGATGTCAGGTTCTTCACGTTTCGAAATGCTAAATCCACTGCTGAATAATTTTGGTATAGTCAAGAATCTCGTCTGCTTTAAAGAAATTACCGATCTCGCGTTCAGCGCTTTCCGGTGAATCCGAGCCATGAATGAGATTGAAGTTCGTATGTACCGCATAATCGCCACGAATCGTACCAGGTGCTGCTTCCAACGAATTCGTTTTGCCGATTAATGTGCGGGATAAAGGAATAACTTGATCTCCCTGCCACACCATTGCGAAGACAGGTCCGGAGGTAATGAAATTAACGAGTCTTTCGTAGAAGTCTTTGCCTTCATGTTCAGCATAATGAAATGCGGCTTGTTCTCTCGTGACCATCGTCAATTTGCTGCCAATTAGTTGAAAGCCTTTCTGTTCAAAGCGCTTTACAATTTCTCCGATCAGGCCGCGCTGCACGCCATCCGGTTTCACCATCAAGAATGTTTTTTCCATATAACGATATCCTCCTTAGCGTTTTCTTTAGAAAACTTGCTTCATAAGCAACTACTGAGTTTTCGTTAGAAAACTGACTTCCATCGTAGGCCTGTACGCCCAAAAGGGTTAAATCTTATGTATTCCCTCTTAGTTTACACTTTCTGGCAGCTTTTCTCAAATCACAAAATCCTTTAGTACGAGCGATTGCCGATGAAATGTGCAACTTCGATTAAATCTCTTTTGGCTTGCCCGTTCGGCAGCTTATCCAAAGAAGCAATTGCCTTGTCAATGTATTTCTGTGACAGCGTATCTGCCATAGCAATACCTTCACTGTGACGGATGATATCCAAAAAAGTGCTAACATCTGTTTGTCCATCTAATTTATGTATACGGTCTAATTCAGCCAAAATAAGCGGTTTAAGGGCGGGGTCCTGCATAGCAAACAAGACAGGAATCGTAATATTGCCTTGCTTCACATCGGAACCTGGCGGCTTCCCGATCTGCTTCTCGGTCCCGATAAGATCCAGAATATCATCTCTGATTTGGAAAGCCATCCCCACGTTGTAGCCAAAACCATAAAGTTTATTGCTGATCCAATCCGGCGCATCTGCAGCCATAGCACCTAATTGACAGGAAATAGCGATAAGCAGCGCTGTTTTGCGCCTAATTCTCAATAAGTAATCGCGAATCGTTTGTTCGGAGTGAAAAAAGAAGCGAATTTGCTCCATCTCACCAATGGACATTTCTACAATCGCTTTAGACATGATCTGGTGTACCGCTGGCTTGTGAATTTGAGTGATGACGCCTAACGCCTTTGCGAATATGTAATCACCTGTATACATCGCAATCCGATTATCCCATTTGGATCGGACTGTTAATTGCCCGCGTCTTGTATTCGCATCATCAATAACATCATCGTGAACGAGCGATGCCATATGAATAAGCTCCAGCGGCACGGCCACGCGCTTCATCGTTTCCAACTGGTAGTTGCCGAACTCACCTGAAAGCAGTACAAAAACAGGACGAATTCGTTTGCCACCAGCTTTCAATAAATGATTTGACGTTTCTCTCAGCATGGCGTGATCGGAGTATACGCTTTCCTCGAGCGTTTTTTCTATAGCCGCTATATCTTTTTTCTTTCTTGAATAGATATCGATTAAATTTTTCATTCTGTCACCCGTGCCACTTTATTCTCTGACCATAAAGCGATGCTTACCGGCTTCGGCAGGAACCCAAGTTCATAACAATACTTGTAATAGGATGCAAGACCTTCCCATTGTTCCGGACCAAAATCATAACATAACGTATGAAAATAATGATGCCAATAGGAAGCCGTACCGCCAACGGAAGCTTGCGCCTCCTCGATCATTTCTTCCGGATTACTGTGTGCTTTCGCTTTACTTGCCATGAACGCATTAAACACATTGGCCACAAGCTCCGGAAACAGTTCTGCCGTCTCCCTGCGTATCGCCCATACGGCAAACGAAATCCATTGTCCTGTCCATTTCGCCCATTCTTGCCCAAGATCCGTAATCATATACGTTTTATTGCGCCAACTCTCTTTGATTGCATCATCTCCGATGAGCAGTGCTCCGTCCCCAAGCGCCATCATCTGCTCGACATCGGGAGTTGAATATTCATAAGTGGGCTTCCCTCCGTAAAATTTCTCAAGTATAATCTTGAGCAAATTTACCGATGTAGCTGAAGTTGTGGGCAGCAAAATATGCCCGTTCGCAATCTCGCGGAGCGGCTTCTCATGGAACAACAGGATGGAGTTGACTTCTCCATACGCACTTACGGAAAGGTCCGGATATAACAAATAATTCTCAAAGGACTCTCCATAAGCAAAAGAGGAGATTGGCCCCATATCAATGTCTCCGGCAGCCATCGCTTTATTCAGCGAAGTCGGAACCTGTTCAACAATATCTACCTCGGACGTGTTCATAAGTTCAGGAAAATAATAATAAATCGGCCAAACGTTGGTATAATTGATACGGCCAATACGAATTTTCGGGTCAGAGCTACTCATGGTTATCACCCCATCTTCGGTACAAGGAATGCTCAATTTCCATGCTGTCCAGCACCTTGCCTACCAGAAAATCGACCATCTCCTCTATGGAGCTCGGACGATGATAAAAGGCTGGCATAGCTGGAATCATACGTACACCCATTCTAGACAAGGTCAGCATATTTTCCAAATGTATGGCATGCAATGGCGTTTCCCTTGGGACCAGAATTAATTTTCTTCCTTCTTTCAGCATCACATCTGCTGTCCGTTCTAACAAATTATCGGATGAGCCATGCGCAATGCCGGATAACGTGCCCATCGAGCAAGGGATGACAACCATCCCCTTTGTCCGAAAGGATCCGCTGGCAACAGTTGCTCCAATATCAGCAATCGGATGGTGCTCGAATGAGCCTGCACGGCCGCCAAAATGCTCTTGCAGCATTTCTTTGCGTTTGCTTGCCTGCCAGCCCATCTCATCATGCAGCACTCGCCAGCCAGCCTCTGTGACAATCAAATGCACATCCAAGCCTTGATCCAGCATGACCTGACACAACCGAACGCCATAAACAGCTCCGCTTGCCCCAGTAATCCCTACCACCCAATTGCCGCCGCTCATAAGTACTCTCTCACAAGCACATCAAGCAGTGTAAATGCAAACATCACAAGGCTAAGCACACCGTTCATTGTAAAAAAGGCTGTATTAAGTTTAGATAAATCCTGTGGCGAAACAAGTCTGTGTTCTTTGTACAAAATAAAATAAGCAATTACGAGTCCTACTAGATAAAACCAGCTCAAATGTGTAATGAAGAATAAGGTAACAAGGCCAACCGCTGTCAGTACGTGCAAGATACGAGCTGTATTCAATGCTGCCTTGATGCCAAAGCGGCTAGGCAAGGAATGAAGTCCTTCGTTACGGTCAAATTCAGCATCCTGACAAGCATAGATGAGATCAAATCCAGCGCTCCAGCAAACGACCGTCAAATAAAATACAATGGACGCCCATGTGAATTGGCCCGTTACGGCAATCCAGCCGCCAAGTGGGGCCAAGCCTAAAGTCAAACCGAGCACAAAGTGGCAGGTCCAAGTAAATCTTTTGGTATAAGAGTAAAAGACAAGAAAAAACACTGCGATAGGCAGCAGTTTCATCGATAACGAACTTAGATTGGAAGTTGCCCAGAAAAGCAAAGCAAATGAAATAATAATATAAATAATAACTTGCGGAATGGATATTAATCCTGCGGGTATTGCGCGATTCTCCGTGCGCGGATTTTTCTTATCAATCGCTTTATCAATCACACGATTTAAGGCCATGGCAGCGGTTCTAGCTCCCACCATCGCTAGTGTGATCCAGCCAATTTGAGCCCAACTCGGCAAATGTCCATTTAATACTACGGAACCCAGAATCGCTCCCATGAAAGCAAAAGGCAGTGCAAAGACACTGTGTTCGAATTTAATCATTTCCAGAAAGATTTTTAGTTTAGTAAACATATGCGCATTACTCTCCTGATTTCGTATTCCCCTTGGTGCCAATATGCAAGGCCGCAACCCCGCCTGTTAGCGGGTAAGCCTGTACACTCTTTAATCCTAGGTTTGTAAATATGGCTGCTAATTGTTTGTGGTCGGGAAAATGAATTAATGATTCCGGCAGCCATTTGTACTGCTCATATTTCTGAGCAATCATCTTACCTAAGAAAGGCAGGACGCGTTGGAAATAAAAATAATAGATGGACTTGAACGGCTGCCATGTCGGTTTGGACAATTCCAGAGACACAACTAGTCCTCCTGGCTTAACGACACGCTGCATTTCACGAATGACTTGCTCCAAATCAGGTACATTACGGAGGGCAAATCCGATCGTTGCATAATCAAACGTGTTATCGTCAAAGGGAAGACTCATCGCATTGCCTTGAATTAACTGGATCTGCTTGTCCAAGTGAAGCTGCTTAATTTTCTCTGCACCATAATCCAGCATATTTTGGCTGAAATCAAGCCCTACCATTTTGCCGGTGCCGCTTGCTTTGGCTAGTGAGATGGTCCAATCACAAGTCCCGCAGCATAAATCAATGGCTGTTTCACCAGGCTGAACATTCATCTTCTTCATTGTAAATTTACGCCATGCTTTGTGCCTGTTGAAGCTTAAAATATTGTTCATTAAATCATACTTTGGCGCAATGCTCTCGAAGACCGAGTGGACGAACTCTTCTTTGGTTTTCGAGTTTTTAACGTGTGTCTTTGATTTTGTCATATTCATCTGTCAGGTCACCTCAAATTTCTTCCAGTACTTTGGGCTGCTTGGCTAAAAAACGAAGGAACGGCTCGCCTATGTGAAACAGTTCACTTATTAGTTTGTCCGATTCAAGCTGCTTCACTTTAGCTTGTAGCAGCTTCGTCTGAGAATCCAGCATTTGATACAATTGCGAAGGGATATGATATTTGTGCATCAGGGTACGGACTTTGACTTGATCCGACTCCTCGGTTTGAAGCTGCTTCCGCTCATCCTTCGTACCATGCTGCAAAATGTGCCAGAATCCCCAGCTGTTCTTGAAATCTGCAGCAGACTCCAGTCGGAATATTTCTTCGAAGAGCACTTCACATTTCGTATAACTTCTCAAAATCTCCGGCCAAGCTTGGTCATACACCTCAGACATGAACTCCGAGAATGACAAAAAAAGCTGAGATTTAATCTCCACCGTTTGGTGAATGTAATCTTCTGCCGATAATTTCAGTTGCTTCATTTTCATGTACGTATTCATCTTTAACCTGTTGACATCACAAATGGCATTCGACAATTGCTTAATCATGTCAATTTGGCCGGCACCGGCAAGGAGATGATAGAAGCGAGAACTGAAATAATCTCCAGCAAGAACTTTAAGCTGTCTGGATCTTGCCGCTTTTTTCTCTTTAATGTCATTTGAAGCCGTAACCAATTCATGTGTGTCGAGCGCAAGCTGCACAAGCGATGTTGCTAACGTGTACAACTCACTGGAGGAGCTCAATTTACTATTTCCGTTCAAGAATGCAAACAACAGACGGGTGCGCAGCTCCGGGAAATCGGGCAAGTCTGTGTGAATTTGGATCATATCATACTCCGTGTACTGCTTAGCGATCTCTGGGATCCGATAAGAATTCATGCAAAAGCCTCCGTAACCGTGTGCCAAATCTCATTAAGGTTGGTCAAGTTTCAATTCAAATCATTATATCATAACACGTAAAGAGAAGCACAATTAATTATAAAGGATATCTTTGCTGCCATTTGGAGGTGTACGTAATCCGAAACCGATTCTGCAGCTCCTGTTCAAGTTGAATAAGGCTGAGCTCATTTGCGCCCTTCTCCATATCCTTCCCAGATTCACGCTCGGCAACCATGGCAAGTACAAGCTGCGTTGACGCGCTATCAGACGTGTTGGAGTAATCAATCACCCGAACCCAGACTTGGTTCACATTTTTGGTTTTCATCAGCATGGTCTGAGCGATCGTGTATAAATCTCGGTAAACGGCTGCCGAGTCCGCATTTTTAGGCAAACTCAAATCAAGCGACATGCGGGCGTTGGTCAACTCGACTTTGCGAATTCGCATTTGCAGAGGCACTTGAACGAGTAAATCCGGTAAATTATTGTCGGTCACTTGCCCGATTCGGTTGCTTGGCCAGCGGTAAGGTGAGCTTAATCCCATTGAGCTATCCATTTTGGGCAGTAAAGATAAACAAACGACTATGACAATAGATACCGCTAACGTCATCACGATGCGCATCGACCATCTCATATCATATTGCACCTCCTGGCTATTCAGCAAGAGCAAATCGGACTATAACGTTGCTTTCTGTTACAAGCTCTATACACCATTGTACAAAGAAAAAAAGCAGGCTATGCCTGCTTTATCAATAATAAATTATTCTTCGGTATCTACAGTGCCGTATTTCGTAATGATAAGCGCTTTACCTCTGACTTTAACTGCGGAGGTGTGCTCTGTAAACTGGGCAATCATAACCTCGCCCTTGTCCAATTTCTCCGTATGATGAAAGCGTGTGTCCTGACCGCGTGTTAGTCCAATGACATGAACGCCATTATCTTTGGCTTTGATAACGAAATATTCATTGCCGTTCGTATTCGATGGGTTCATTTTGTTCGTATCGTCCATTCTCATCCTCCGTTCTTGCCTTCACTTCATATATCCTTACCTAATGATGCCAAAAAAAGCATCCCGAAGTCAACTAACCTAAATTGAAACTTCATTTGAACTCGTTTGTAGGCCATTGCCGTAATATTTTTTGAATCTGGCTGGCAGTACGCGAGTAGAGCCCAATCGAATAAGGAAATCCGATAGCTTGACCGTCCCATAAGCGAATAGCATGCCGGCAAATACATCAATTAACCAATGGATTTGCAGATACAGGGTTGAGAAGATGATCGCAGCGCAGTAAGTCACCATCATCGTTTTGAAAATACGATCTTTTTCTCGTAGGGCCAGAAGAAGCATAGCAAAGGAGATAGACGTGTGCATACTTGGAAAACAGTTCATCACGGCTACAAGCAATGAGTTCTGATCCGCAAATACACGATTTAATAAATCCGGCTGCTTGTTCACATACCACACTTCATGCAGCAAAATAAGGTTGTAGAATGGCAAAATGAGCGGAAACTGCAGCATGTGACCGGATAATGCGTACGATAACATTTTCTTGATACTGCGTGTCCAAAAGCTTCTCACAATGCAGATCCATAGGGATAAAACGAAGCCATAATTATAAATCCAAACCATGGCTTTATCCAGTGAAGGAGTGGCAATCCACCTCGCCCATCCACCCGTGTTCAGAGGAATCGCATTCATATATTCATCCCAGTGCCAGGGATGGCGGTTATTTTCAAACATCCAGTTGGCGATTTTCCACCAAAATCCGTTGCCGGACCCGTAGAAATAATAAAATATGCCAAGCAGCGGTATACCGAAAAGAAAAAACCGCTTCCAATCCACATCAATCTGATCTTTGCGAACACCTAGCAAGCAAACCAACAGCAAAATCCAACATTCTTTACTCCAGTTGCCAACCACGCCAATTCGCCAAACTAAGTAAATCGATGCAATAATACCGAACATTGTCCAATCTTGGGACTTTACTAACTCGTTCAGTTTCACCTTATTCAAGACTGTTCCCCCTAAATCATCTAAGAAGTGCTTATCAATCGGAACAAGCCTCTGCAAGAGAAAAAGACATCGGACTTTCGATGTCTTTTTCATAATCGGAGTAACACGATTCGAACGTGCGACCTCACCCACCCCAAGGGTGCGCGCTACCAGGCTGCGCCATACCCCGTCTGTATCCCCAAGCTACTTATTCACTTTGTAATTATAGTAGGAGATTTTCGAATTGTAAAGGCATTTTCTGCCTATAAATGAATAAAACCGTGACAGCAAAATGCGGCCACGGCTTTGTTGTTATATAACGTTCAATAGTATGTAAAACGCAATTATTGAATGCCATCTTTAAGTGCTTTACCAGGTTTGAAAGCTGGAATTTTGCTTGCTGGGATTTCGATTTCATCACCAGTCTGTGGATTACGTCCTTTACGAGCGGAACGTTCACGAACTTCAAAGTTACCAAACCCAACTAATTGTACTTTATCCCCGCCTTGCAGCGCTTCGGAAATTGCTTCAAAAACAGCATCAACTGCTTTCGTCGCATCTTTCTTGGAAAGCTCAGAGGTTTCAGCAACCTTGTTAATCAATTCAGATTTATTCATGCCATTCACCTCCCCCCAAGATTTCTTACTTCCGTTACTTCCTGTTTTCACCGTTTCGTCAGAAAATATACATGAATCCATGAAAAAGCGTTGATTTTCTTAGTAAAAATGAACATCGAAAGCAGACGAATAAATTCATAGTAATATACTACGACATCAATTTCAAGTATCGTTTTCCATTTTATGTGGGTATTTTTGCTATAAAACGACAAAAAACACTCTCGCGAGTGTTTTTTTGTCTACTTTCTTACAAAATTATGGCAATTAAACCGCCAGATCCCTCGTTGATAATACGTCCAAGTGTTTCTTGCAACTTGTAGCGCGCATTATCCGGCATTTGAGCAAGTTTCCCTTGAATGCCTTCACGCACAATCGAATGCAAGGATCTTCCGAAAATATCGGATTCCCAAATTTTGAGCGGATTATCTTCAAAATCCTGCATCAAATAGCGGACAAGCTCTTCACTTTGCTTCTCGGTTCCAATAATCGGAGAGAATTCAGACTCGACATCCACCCGAATCATATGAATCGACGGAGCGGTTGCCCGTAAACGGACACCGAATCTAGAGCCTTGACGGATCAATTCCGGCTCATCCAGCGCCATTTCTGCGAGTGTTGGAGGTGCGATGCCGTAACCGGTTGTTTTGACCATTTCCAGCGCCTCTGCGAATTGATCATACTCTCGTTTGGCGTGTGTGAAGTCCTGCATCAATTGCAGAAGGTGATCTTTTCCGCGAATTTCAACGCCGACCACTTCCACCAAGATCCGATCATAGAGTTCATCTGGCGCAAAGAGATCAATCTCGGCCACGCCCTGACCCATATTGAGTCCGGCAAGTGCCGCTTTGTCAATAAACTCGTATTCAGCAAACTGGCTGACGACACGATCCACGTCGCGCAAGCGTCTAATATCTTGAACCGTATCACGTACGGAATTTTCGAATTGAGTACGCAGCCAATGATTCTCGTCTAGAACCATGACCCAGCTTGGCAAATTCACATTCACTTCATGAACAGGGAACTCGTAGAGCACTTCACGCAGGACAGAAACCATTTCCTCTTCGCCTGCACTAGCAACGCTCATTGTCACAACTGGCACATCATAGCGGCTTTGCAGCTCGCTGCGCAGCTCAAGCGCCGGTTCGCTGTTTGGCTTCTGAGAGTTGATAATGACGATGAAAGGTTTGCCCACTTCCTTCAGCTCATTAATCACTCTTTCTTCGGCCAGCACGTAGGATGACCGTGGGATATCCGAAATCGTGCCATCGGTTGTCACCACAACACCTAGTGTTGAATGCTCCTGAATTACTTTGCGAGTTCCGATTTCAGCCGCTTCCTGGAATGGAATTGGTTCATCGAACCATGGCGTATTAATCATGCGTGGACCGTTTTCGTCTTCATAGCCTTTGGCGCCATCAACCGCATAACCTACACAATCAACAAGGCGCACATTCACATTCAGCCCTTCGGCCACAGAAATTTGGACCGCCGTATTCGGCACGAACTTTGGCTCCGTTGTCATAATCGTGCGGCCAGCAGCGCTCTGCGGGAGTTCATCGGTAGCCCGGATCCTATCCGCTTCGCTTTGAATGTTCGGAAGCACTACAGATTCCACAAAACGCTTAATAAAGGTTGATTTGCCTGTACGGACTGCTCCAACAACCCCCAGGTAAATGTCCCCTCCCGTTCGTTCTGCAATGTCCTTAAAGATATCCACTTTCTCCAAGAGAATCCCTCCTACAGTTTGGTCGTCAACTGACTTTGAGACGTTAACAATTGACTACTCGTACATTCATTTGGACTAGTAAGAAATATATGTACTTTCGATAGAAATATGATAGATGTTACATATCTTTTTTTACCGCTCATATTTTATGAAGCACATATAGGGCTTTCCTCACCACATTGAAAGAATATATGATTGCCTCGACGGCGATATTCTGAAAAATGAAAAAAACCTCTTACAGAATGCTGTAAGAGGAATCAATACTTATGGCGTCACTTGGGGAAGTGGCTGATTATTCTGCCAATGATATGGAAAACTGCGAATCGGCACGAAGTAAGATTTGTTCACGAGAATCTCTCGTAAATCTTGATCCGGTTTCAGGGAACTGGCTAAACCCTGATCTTGAATGAACTTCATCATATCCATCGCATAATCGATTGCAACCTCGCCCGTTTGCTTATTCACCAAATAGGTTACGAGGTTCTGGCGGTTGTAAACCGACTTGATTTCAGGGGCTTTCATCCCCAAATTATTGAAATCTACATACTCGAACGCTTCATTGATAGCAATTCCAGCAGGCAATTTCCCATCATGACTTGCTTTATAATCATTTATTTTCTTCTGGACATCTTCCACGCTTTGATAAGCCGATAGATCCATCAACTTCACTGTCGGTTTCGTTTCCGCATCGACGAGCACGTAGATGAAAATACCACCGCTTTCAAAAGCGTTCGCCGGTACGGTGCTTAAATAGTTTGACTTTTTCAACTTTGCAAAATCAATGACATATTTCTCATAGAGCGGTGTAGTCATATCGCTATTTTTTATAGGCAGAACACCGGTTTTCTCATGGAAAAGATCAACGGCTTGCTGAACAACGGTAATAAACTCCGCAGGGTTAATTTGATTCTCCTTGCGCAGTTCTTTCGGATAAGCACAACCGCTTAACAGCAGAACCATACTAAGAATCATGCCTATCCATCTGCCATATCCAACACCTCGAGCTATTTTCACGCATCCATCATCCTATCTCTGTTCTCTAAAATAAATCATCATCTTCGGCTTGTCTGGCAAGCTGAGCACGAATTGCAGCCTTTAGAGGGTCCTCTGGGATCGTCACCTGCACAGGGCCAACCACACGAGCTTGGCAGGCTAGGCGGTAACCTTCCTCCGCTTGTGAGCCAAGTTTCAGCCGTTCATTCACATTCATCGGGGCAAGCCCCTTGCTGCTAGCGTCATTCACCTGCACTTTGCACATCAGACAAGCAGCTTTGCCTCCACAGCGTGTGCGTATATGAACCTTAGCCTTCCGTCCGGCATCCAGTAAAGTCGTGCCTGTCCGAACACTGATCTTCTTATCATCTGGCCAGAAATGCACTTCAAATCCACTCATCAGGTCCACCTACTTATCTGTCAACTTCCTAAATCTCAGCGCGAATCTATTAATTCCTCAAGCTTGTGTTCAAACGCTAGTCCCCAACTATTTCTTTGCAGTAACGCATTTAATGCCGGCATGTGCAGCTCTGAAGCAGCCATCATCGTTTTATAGATAGCTTCGTAACGATCAGGCCGATTTCGCAATAGATTAAAGAGAAGCTCATGAGCTAACGGCATTACCTTCACTTCATGGCTGCCGATCACTGCTGTATGGCTATGGTCCTCCCATAGGAATGCAGCCTCCACTTGATAGGAGGAATCAAATGCTTGAACTTTGAAATCCCCTACCACTTCAACCGTATCTCCATGAATTTGATAATGGCTGAGGATCGAGGCATATATGTTTGTTTGATTATACACAGGTGTATCAACTGAATAATCTTGAAGAGAAGAATGAATGGCGGATACATCGTTCTTATCCACATAAATATCCAGATCTCTTGGACTTCTTCCAATATCTACGTTTTGCATAAGCAGTCCGCAGCTGCCACCGATGAGCCATCGTACGCTAGGCGCTTGCAATAATTGTGTATGGATGGTCGTAATCGTTGGTACTAACGGTTCCAGCAGGACCAAGATGCCCACACCTTTCAGGCAGATATTTTAAAAATATGGCTTATGTGTAACGGAAATGACGCCTGTTTGTTTAATCATGCATTGGCAGGCAAGTCGATAGCCCTGCTCGATTTCTTCCGGCTCCAGGCGATTCTCTTCCGCATCGGAAGGTTGTGAAAGCAGTTCACGTCCAGCAGCTACGTAACAGCGGCATCTGGCACATGTGCCTCGGGTACACGAGAACCCCCATTCCACGTCGTTTTTGAGCGCATGATCCAAGATACTTAACCCAATTTCCGGCTCCATCGTTTTTTGCGCTTTGCGCGTTTTTAATTCCAGCATGTATGTATCGCCTCCAAGTTAGAACAATGATAGCAGCATATAGAGTAAAATGGGAATGAATAAAATAAAGGCAACCGTCGATAGAACGACACGAACCCACCCTTGGGTACGCGTTCTTGCGTACGAAATCAGTAATGATGCGACAACCATGAGTCCAATGGCTACAAAAGACGCCCACATTTTGTCCAAACTTGACATATAATTTTACCCCTTATGTATAATCTTTAAAATTATCAACAGTAAGTATAGCATAGGATGAGAAAAAAAGCATAAAGGGCAGCAAGCTCCCCTTCATGCTTTTTATTTTTTGCCCATCATCATGTTCATAAGCTGCTGCATGTTGTTGCTATCGAGCTTAGAGCTTTTCACTGCCTGAATGATGTCATTGATCGTCTCTTCAGATACTTTCACATTAACAAGACCAGAGACTTGCTTGATCAACTGACGCAGTTGAGTCTCACTCTGAAGAGTTGAAGGTTTCACACCACTCGCAATTCTCTCGATATCTTTAGGTGAAACGGATTTCCCCGTTTTCTTCTTCACCACATTCAATACGTCTTTAGACATATCTTTGTTTGCCAAATGTGCCGCCTCCCTATACCTGATAAGAACTAAATACTTATACGGTATAGTATGAGTGCGGGAAGAATGTGGTGTAGGCTACTTCAATACATTTGTAATGGCATCCGTAGCCACTTCTTCGATCTCATGCGTTCTGACACGACCCATAAGATCCTGAGCGGCTAACTGCGGAGACTTCCCATCGAAAAGCACCTTGTACAACTCATCTGTAATAGGCATTGTCACATCATATCTGCGGGACAATTCATAAGCAGCTTTCGTTGTTTTCACGCCTTCCACGACCATTCCCATCTCTTGCAGGACTGCATCTAGAGGCATGCCTTTAGCTAATTTATTTCCAGCGCGCCAATTCCGGCTGTGTTGACTCGTACAAGTCACAATCAAATCTCCGATTCCAGCTAATCCGGCAAAAGTCAAAGGGTTAGCCCCCATCGTTGTACCTAAGCGAGCGATTTCGGCCAATCCTCTGGTCATCAGCGCAGCTTTGGCATTATCACCAAAGCCCAAGCCATCTGTCAGCCCTGCACCCAGGGCGATGATGTTTTTGAGCGCTCCGCCGACTTCAACGCCTGCAACATCGGGATTCGTATAGACACGGAAATACGAGTTAATCAATAAATCCTGCGCGGCTTCAGCCGCTTCCAGATCTTGTGCCGCGACAACCACGGTGGTCGGGCACTTCCGTATGACTTCTTCTGCGTGACTAGGGCCGGAAAGCACCACAAGCCGATTCGGATTGATTTCAGGCAGTTCATCTGCCAATACCTCGGTCATCCGCTTGAGGGATCCCGTTTCAAATCCTTTGGTTGCATGAATCAGCAAAGCATCCTTTTTCAAAAAGGGACGCACGTTAGATGCAACTTCACGCATGCCGGACGAAGGAACGACCATAATAATCGCATCTGCTCCTTCTACCGCCTCCTGCAGCGAATTCGTCGCTACGATTAGCGGTGATAACTCCACATCTTGGAGAAAACGGCTATTCCGGTGTTGTTCGTTGATCTCATGCACTTGCTCCTCATTACGAGACCATAACAGCACTTGATGCCCATTATCCGCCAGTACCGTGGCAAGAGCCGTTCCCCAGCTGCCTGCTACAAGAACCGATACTTTGTTTGACATGGTTACCCCTCCTAAACGTTATGCATTGGAATAATTGGGTGATGTATGCAAAGACTATGCTCTTTTCTGGCCCAGTTTATTCTCTTTGCCCTGAACGAGCTTCACAATATTGGTACGATGGCGCATAAAGGCAAACGCGCACAGCAGAATACTAATCCACAGAACCGGTAGTGGTCGATCCATTCCCCAAATAAGAAAAGGTAAAAGTGCAGTTAGAATCAGGGAACCTAACGAGACGAAACGGGTTATAGCAATAATGACGATAGCCGTTAAACCTGCAATTAACGTAGGAATGAAGCAAAGCGTGGCCATGACGCCGATTGTCGTGGCAATCCCTTTGCCGCCGCGGAACCCGTAATACACCGGCCAGTTATGCCCAATGATGGCAGCAAGTCCGCACAATACGCGAACCCACATATCGTCCGGTCCGGGAGCTGCCCAGATGCCAAGGCAAACGGCAGCAACCCCCTTCAACCCGTCCAAGATTAATACCATGATTGCCGGACCCTTGCCCAATACGCGAAGTGTGTTGGTTGCGCCAGCATTACCGCTTCCATGCTTGCGGATATCGATGCCTTTAAACCATTTTCCAAATAAATAACTAAAGCTGATAGCCCCTAATAAATAACCTGCTACGATTGTTATTATGGAAATTAAAAGCAAGCTGCAACATCTCCTTATTCTTTGTCCGAAGTCTTTCTACGGCTTAAGATACGTATCGGCGTCCCTTCGAAACCAAAGGCTGCACGAATTTTGTTATCCAAATACCGTTCATATGAAAAGTGCATGAGCTCAGGCTCATTCACGAAGAGCACAAAGACAGGAGGCTTAACGGCAACTTGAGTAACATAGTTAATCCGCAGGCGCTTGCCTTTATCCGTTGGAGGCGGATTATAGGCTACGGCATCGGAAACGACATCATTCAACAAATGCGTTTGAACACGCAGAGCATGATTTTCCGCCACTTGAACAACAACCGGCAACAGCTTATGTAAGCGTTGTGTTGTTTTGGCCGATACAAAGACAATTGGAGCATAACTCAAGAACAAGAAATGATCGCGAATAGTTTGTGTAAAATGCTGCATGGTTTTATCGTCTTTTTCAACGATATCCCATTTATTTACGACAATGATAATCGCTTTTCCTGCTTCATGCGCATATCCAGCGATGTGCTTGTCCTGATCAATGATGCCTTCTTGGCCATCAATAACAACGAGCACAACATCTGCGCGTTCGATCGCTTTCATTGCGCGCATGACGCTATATTTCTCCGTGTTCTCGTAAACCTTGCCTCTTTTGCGCATACCAGCGGTATCAATAATAACAAACTTCTGGTTATCCCGTTCAAATGGCGTATCGATGGCATCGCGTGTCGTGCCGGCAACATCACTGACAATAACGCGTTCTTCACCGAGAATGGCATTCGTCATGGACGACTTACCAACGTTCGGACGACCAATCAGTGCAAATTTAATAACTTCGTCCCCATACTCGTCATCCTTTTTATCAGGGAAAAGACCGCAGACAACTTCGAGCAGGTCACCGATCCCGATCCCGTGAGAACCTGAGATCCCTATCGGATCGCCAAATCCCAAAGCATAGAATTCGTAGATATCATCTTGGCGCGCGAGGTTATCCACTTTGTTCACGGCAAGGACAACCGGTTTCTTGGAACGGAACAGCAGTTGAGCTACTTCTTCATCCGATGGGGTTACCCCCGCTTTCGCATCTACCATGAACACAATAACATCCGCTTCTTCAATCGCAAGCTCAGCCTGCACACGAACAGATTTGAGGATCGCATCCTCGCCATCAATTTCAATACCGCCTGTATCAATCACGCTGAATGACGTATTCAGCCATTCACCCACACCATAGAGTCGATCACGTGTTACACCCGGTTTATCTTCCACAATCGCAAGACGATCGCCTACGATCCGATTGAAAATGGTGGATTTTCCGACATTCGGTCGGCCGACAATTGCAAGTACTGGTCTAGCCAATTCTCATTCACTCCTCCTGATTCCATGATCAGCCATGGAAAAATACGCAACTTACATCATAACAAAAAAGACACGGATTGGCTAATCTCTTTTGAGACTTGTCGCCAAATTGATCCTAACAAACCAACCTTTCAGGTATGTTTGACCAAAATCATCGTGCCATTTTTCAAATCATGCGCGTTCGCATCCAATATTTTTTCCAGCGAGAAAGAAACTTTCTGCAGGTCATCCTCCTGCTCTACCACAAAGATTGGCGCACCTCCGCCAACCCGATCCTTCGTTAATGTCACAACAGCAAGAATTTGCGACATGGCGAATCACGCCCCCTTATTTTTGTTTACGCCGGCCTCTGACGGCATACGTACGGCGCTCTCCAGCACGGGAACCCGATGCAAAGCAACAAATGTTTTGTCAACATCCTGCTCTTGCGGCAGCAGCAGCACTCCGAGAATGCCCGAATTCATATCCAGCTTGGCCATAGGCCGCAAAGAGGGCTCCCCCTCATCTCGATAAACGCCAAATAGCGTAGAAATATCGTGCAATATCGCCTGTCTTTGACCCAGATTCGCCAGGGTTACGCGAGAATTACGATTTTTAGGTTTGATCAGAAAACCTACCCCATGCTCTTGAATCTTACTTCGGCTATCCTGCAGCCCCACATTCATGATATAAACGGATCCGACAAACAAATCAGGTCCATCCATCCGAATCGGAACGGCTTCAATATCCGCAATATCCCCAAGCTTTTTACCCGATTTAAAAAAGTGCGCAATCCAGATCGACAAAATACCGGCAAGAACTCCCCAGTACCAGGCAAACAAAATGCTGAAGAGAGACGCCAGAAACGCTGAGAAAATGACCAAATAATTTCTTCCCTCGAAAACCATGGCAATACCCTCAATATAGGCAGCCCCTCTGGGAACTAGCTCCAATTCATCAACTTTCGTTAAGCTTTGTCTCTCCATATTTCGAACATCACGGAACTGCTGCGCAGCTAAGGAAAGAAACGTAACCGCTGTGTAGTTTTTGTCTAGCAAAGCAGGCACTGCGACAGCTCCTAAACCTGCCGCAATGACACCGAGGGAAATATGTATGATTTTACCATGCGGATATGTCGGGTATTGTCTGTAATCTGTTCTAAGCATATTGAGCCTGGCTAAAATTCCAAAAATAACACCTACCACAATGCCTATCGTATACCGGTGTGAATAAAACCAGTCCATTACTTTCTCCAGCCTCCTCTTCGCTCTATCCAGCTTCTTACCATACTTCGACAGCCCGTGTAGACCGCTTGCAGAATAATCGTCATTGTTCGCGCGGCAAAGACAGATAGCCACCATTGGTCTTGAAATGTCGAATGGCCGACATGATGGTAGCCCTCTATGGGATGAATACTCGCCTGATACATATCACCAAGCAAATAGCCCATCGAGAGAGCGGCAATTTGCTCCAGAGGATTGCGCTGTAACACAACCGCTATTAAAGCGAGCAATAAGGCAATATCCCAGTCTGAATTTCGCACAATGAGGATTGGATCCATCTCCAGCAGCTGCTGCAGCAAGAAATGAAGCGAACCCAGCAGAAGCCCGATAGAAAGCAAATGAAGCTTATGTATGAAGCCTTGAATCACGAAAAGAATAGCTATGCTAATGGCAAAAACCAAGATATAGACGAGTTGGATATGCACCTGCTTAATCGTCACGGATAGGCACGAACTTGCAATCCACAGGGCAAAAAAAAGAAGCATGCCCTTATGCGATATACTTCTGACGTACAACTCCTTCCATCCGCTGGCAAACAAAATCAACGTGATGCAAAGGAGAATGAGAGACAAATAACCGGAGTTCATAATCTGACCACCCTACAAGGCATAGGCGAACCGATGATAGCTATCACCGCTTGCCCGCGGATCTACGGCTTCCACTCTTCTTGTGTAGAGGGAAGCACATCTTGATCCTTAGTATGGCAATCTTTCGATTATTTACTCCGATTGGTTTTATCTGCGTATGAAGTTAAATCAATCCCACGGGTGCGGCACCATTCCGCCGTTTCTCCCATAATGACGACAGGGCAATGCCCCAAATCCTTAATTGTAGGGGCGCCTAGCGCCGTCATAATTAAGATAAGTCCCTGATGAAGCTCGTCTGCAAAGCGATGCAGACTTTGGGTGCCTTGCTCGCGCAACACCTTCAGAAATGCGCCCGCCATGCCGACGGCTGAGGCGCCAAGAGCTAACGCTTTGGCCGCTTCCAAAGCGTTGGTAATTCCCCCAGAGGCAATGACTGCGCCTCTTGGATAAACAGACAGCGCCTCCAATAGCGAGATGCTTGTCGGGGTACCCCAGTCGTTCAGCCACTCTATCGCTGCTGGACGTCTGGCATTCTCGATGGCGGCGAAATTCGTGCCGCCTGAACCGCCAACATCCAAGACGCGGACACCAATGTCTTGTAATTGCTTGGCGTTATCCTTCAAGATGCCGAAGCCGACTTCCTTGACAATGACCGGCACCTGAACGTGCCGAACAATGGCCTCAATTCGCTTCAGCATGCCTACAAAGCTGCGATCTCCTTCGGGCATGATGAGTTCTTGCATGACGTTCAAATGAATTTGCAGCGCATTGGCTTCAATCATGTCAATGGCTCTGACTGCTTGGTCAACGGTGGCCTCGCTGCCCAAATTCGCAAACACGATACCCTTCGGGTTTTCGCGCCGCACGACTTGGTAGCTGGACGCTACTTCGCTGTTTTTTAGCGCTGACATCTGGGAGCCGACGGCCATCGCCATGCCTTTTTCCCTCGCCATAATCGCTAGCTCGCGGTTGATGCTCTCTGTCTCCTGAGCTCCTCCGGTCATCGCATTAATTAAAATCGGCGAACTCATAATGAGATCGCCGATTTCAGTCGTTAGTGCAATGTGATCCGTTGAAGTCTCAGGTAAACAGTTATGCACAAGCTTGATATCCGACAGCCCTTGCTGTCTGGATTGACCAAGCTCCAGCGCGTAATGGACATGCTCCATTTTGCGTGAGATGCGCATTCCTTTGGTCCCCCTAAAATCCAAGTATCACTTATTTTTTAAATTTAGCCAGTTTGTCGCCGAAACGCTCGCCAAGTGTCATGGATAGACCTTGGTTGCTTAGAGACACGTTCTCGTTACCAGCGATTTCTTTTTGGTGGCTAGCGCTGTTACCGCGGTCACGGTCGCCTCTTGGTTGTCTTTCTCTTTCCGGTTTCGCAGCGGACGGAGCAGCTGCGCCAGCAGGAGCTTCAGGAGCTTCTTCTGTTTCTTTGATGCTTAGGCTAACGCGTTTCTCGGAAGCATTGATTTCCAAGATTTTCACTTGAACTTCTTGGCCTTCTTTCAATACTTCATGAGGTGTTCCGATGTGGCGGTGTGCGATTTGCGAAATATGCACAAGACCTTCAACACCAGGAGCTACTTCAACGAATGCGCCAAACGCAGCAAGACGTTTCACTGTACCTGTTACGATATCGCCAGCTTTGAAATCATTCTCCACATTGGACCAAGGGCCTGCTTGTGTAGCTTTGATGCTAAGGCTGATTTTGTCGTTGGACGGGTCAAGTTTAAGGATTTGCACTTTCACTTTGTCGCCTTCTTTGACAACGTCAGAAGCTTGATCTACATGGTGCCAAGCAAGCTCGGAAATGTGTACCAAACCGTCAATGCCACCGATATCGATAAATGCACCGAATTGCGTCAAGCGTTGAACAGTTCCATCTAGAACTTGTCCTACTTGCAATCCTTCGATGATTTTCTTTTTGTTTGCTTCGAATTCTTCATCCAATACATCTTTTTGGGAAAGGATGACTTTGTTTTTCTCGCGATCGATTTCTTTCACACGAAGACGTAATGTGCGGCCTTTGTAGGAGGAGAAATCTTCAACGAATTGACGCTCAACCATGGAAGCAGGTACGAAACCGCGTACGCCGATATCCACAACCAAACCGCCTTTTACCACTTCAGCAACGGAAGCTTCGATAATTTCTTTGCTTTCCAGTTGGCCTTGCAGTGTTTCCCAAGCTTTTTCACTGTCTACAACACGTTTGGAAAGAACCAATGTTTCTTTCGCATCGTTGATGGAAACAACTTTCAACTCAACTTCTTGTCCAAGTTGTACCGCTTGACCAGCATCTTCCAAGCTTACGGAAGATAGTTCGCGAACCGGAATAACACCATCGTATTTGTAACCGATATCCACGAAGGCTTGATCTGCGTCTACCTTAACGATTTTGCCTTTCACGGTAGCGCCTTTCTTCAGCACAGCAACATTATTCATGGCATGCTCCGCTTCTGCTTGCGATACGGCTGTTTCTTGAGCTTCTTGCGTTTGATCTTGAACTTTTACTTCATCTGACATGAGATTAGCCTCCTCTAATTACAACCAACAAAAAATAATTTATAAGTCACAAAGCAGTATGTAAGCTTCTACTCTGTTTCAAACAAAACAATCATCATTCGCTTTTGAAGATAGTATAATTCCAAGCTTTCATTTCCATACATGGGGCCTATGCCTTGCTATATGTACTGTGTAAGCGGCGAATTTCTTTCATAATGGCTTCCGTCGCGAGCTCCAAATCTTCTGAGCTAGCTCCTGCGTAAGCAGTTAAATCAAGCGGTTTGCCATACACAATGGTCATGCGGCGGAATAAAGAATAAGTACCGACAATGGCCACAGGAACGACAGCAGCACCGGATTTCAATGCCAGAGAAGCAGCGCCCTTCTTGCCCATTCCCCCAGCGTTATTACGCGAGCCTTCCGGGAAAACGCCTAACATATTGCCGTCACGGAGCAATTGCACCGCGAGACGGATCGAATCTCTGCTTACACCACCGCGTTTAACTGGAAATGCGCCAACTTTTGAGATGACCGCGCCCAGAACAGGAATGTCGAAGAGTTCGGCTTTCGCCATAAAATGTACCATACGTTTGAGCGGTGTTCCTAATAATGGAGGATCCAATAAACTTGTATGATTGCCGCAAAGCACTACTGCACCATGTTTAGGGACATTTTCCATACCGATGGCACGTAACCGAAAAAACAAGGTAAAAAAGCAGCGAAACAAGGCCCTTCCGATGCGATATAGCATCTTATTTGCCACCTCCGACTTTGTCTTTACAAAGCCCAAGTATCTCGTCCACAACTTCTTCAATTGTCATTGAGGTGCTATCCATCAACACAGCGTCATGAGCACGTCTGAGCGGAGAAATCTCTCGATCTTGGTCCAATTGGTCCCTACGAGCGATGTCCTGTTCAAGTTCGGAGAGCGTCAGTGTACAAGTACCGCTGCTCTGCATTTCTTTGAAGCGTCGCTCTGCGCGTTCCTGCACGCTGGCTGTCAGAAACACCTTGATTTCTGCATCCGGCATGACATGAGTGCCGATATCCCGGCCATCCATAACAACACCTTTAGAAATCGCCATTTGTTTCTGCAGGTTGACCAGCAGCTCGCGTATCGCGCCATAACTGGCAATTTGGGAAACATGATCTGTAATGGCAGTCGTACGGATTGCTTTCGTCACATCGACGCCATCGACAAAAACTTGTTGACCCTCTTCTCCAGGAATGAGCTCAATCTTCATACGATTGGCCAAAGCAGCCACTTCTGTCTCTTGATCAGGTAGCAGCCCTTCTTGCTGTACTTTCCATGTTACTGCCCGATACATGGCCCCTGTATCCACGTAAACGAATCCAAGTGCTCCGGCAACAAGCCGAGCAATGGTACTTTTACCGGCACCAGCAGGTCCATCAATGGCAATATTGAACTTATCCAAGCTGCTGTTCCTCCCAACGATACTCCACAATACCTTACGAACAAAAAAGCAGGCACTGCCTGCTAATTGATTCAAATTATATCACACTACCTAGGTATATGCAAAACTTGGACGCATAATAGATTGCAACCTAGCCTGCTTAAGAGCGCTCTCCCTTAGCATTTTGAGGCAGCATATAAGGCTTGCCTTCCAGGGGTTCAACCCTTGTAAAATGCTTGCGTATATAAGGGATTTGGAGCAATAACTGCACGCAAATAAGCACGATAAAACATACGAGAGTTGTTCGAATAATCACCTTTTCTACTTTCGCAGAGAAGAGGATAAACAACTGCTCATAGGACTTCGTTTCCCGATCGTTGGACAAGAGCTTCTCACCTGCTCGAATAGGCATATTGTCTGGTAGTATACCCATACGAGCTAACTCTCATGCTTACAAGCAGGAGACTTTTGACTTTCATACAAGCAGAGAGACTTTTGACTTCGTCAAAAGATCCCTATATTATCTTTTGCGGAAATCCATCTGGCGCTCAAAACAAAAACGAATCAACTTCTGGCGCTCCCTGTCCAAAATCTCAACAAACCGCACCATGGCAAGCTGCTTGCCGGTTTCCAATAGCTTGACGCGCACAACTTCACCGTTAAATGGAATATGCTCAATGTTGCCGTTCTTGTAAGGAACAAGCAGCCAGCAAGAAATAATCGTGTTGATGCCAAGCGGGATTTGGCCGTCATATTCCATCGAGATGCCGCCACCGCCAACATCGTCCGTCACACCGATAAATTGAACCTGGTCAGACACTTTGACTGCAATTTCCAGTTCAGCCGGCACCCTCAGAAAACTTCGGCGTTGGACTTGCGTGATAGCTTCCGGTTCGGGCTTATGAAGTTCGACTAACCGTAACACGTCTTCCCGAAACCCGATAACCGACGTTGTGAAGTAGTGTTTCACGCCCCCTTGTGCAATATAGAAGGTGTTTAACTCATCGCCATAATACAGCTTCTTGAGTCGGCCCGTCTGCTCATTCATAGGAATTTCTATCAAGATTGAGCTATCTGTTACATCGGCAATTCTGGATTTGTATTCAATCCTGGATTCTTCATCATCAATACTGTTCACTTGTATATGTAAAATTTGGTTAACCTTGGGCAGCAATCCCTGCACCTCCGAAACATATGATGACACAATTATAACCACGCCGCTCTTATTTGAATAGCAAAAAAAAGAAGCAAGGCTCGAATCTGCTCGAACCCGCTTCTCTCTTTTTCGACTTTATGTTGTTTTATTTGCCGCGGCTTGAGCCTGATCGGGGCGAATCGTCTCGATTTTTTCTTCCATTCCCAAATCAGCATTGATATAAACACGATATAGATTATTGTTCATTTTCCCGATAAATTCATGGCAGAGAACCTCTTCATCCAGATCATTTTTGATGATAGCGAGAGACTCACCCGTCACTTTCATATTCGGACTAAGTTGTTTCCGTGCTTCGGCCGCTGTAATTTTAGGTTGCCCAATATTCCGCTGGACTTGGCCATAAATATAATCCGTCGCTTGAAGTCCGATGACTTCGAGCGTGTCCAGCGCAACCTTCACACTGATTTGCTGGGGATAAATGGTAACATCCTTCTCACGTTTAGCGAAAATAATATTCGCAATGTTTTGATATTGATCATAGCTAACTGCACTCATATCTTTATATTCATGTTGGTCCAAGAACTCATTCGCGATATCGCGGGCTTGTCTAAGATCGAACTTCGACTCTTTGACATCACGCGGCTTCATAAAATAAATCAAATGACCGCCTTTTTTCGTATAATCCATCTGCGCACTATCGGCACCGCCAGTCCCGCTCGGAACCACAACGCTAAAGCTCTGATTTTCAGGCGAATTCCCGCCGTTTTCTACGACTTGCATATTGGCCGTGTCGGCTTGCCCCAGGAATTGAGCCGCCTTTTGCTTAATTTGATCTGCCGTCATCTCATTGCCGGACAGCATGCTTATTTTTTTCTGGGAAAGCATGCCCATACTGCCAGGGCCCCAATTCAGCTCCTCGTAGGCGCCTACTTTTTTATCAACGATGGAAAAGCCATCAATGATAGCATTATCATGCACTTCATTTTCGGAAGCTAAAGCCATTTCCACGTCCATCCAACGCAAATTGTTCGTCATTACTTTATCCTGAACTCCGCGTATTTCCTTCGTAATCTCAGCGGAATGATCGTAAAGCGAACTTAACGTTTTTATTTCTGTTTCCGTTAACGGCTGCTTGGTCATGTCACGAACGGACATTCGGTATGAATAATTCGCCATATTCGCTAAGAAGTCCTCTGTCTTGTTAAATGGCAGCAGGGTTAACGGAAGCTGTGTGATGTCACTTTGAGCCTGGCTGGTCAACCGCCATACATTCACAAGCCCTTTGCGGTAAGAAGGCTCAGCCGTCGAGTTAACAGCAAGTGTGTTCCCCAACTCCGTATGCAGCTTATCCATATGGAAGGAGAGATCATGGAACGCACGCTGATATTGGTTCTCAGCTTTAATCAAAATCGTATTTTTCTCCTGATGCTCCAAGTACCCCCAAACCGATGCACCGATTAAGGCAACTAATAGAAATGGAAACATGACAATGCTCAATCTTTTATACACGTGAATACCCCTTTCATCCCCTAAACTTGCGCTTAGTTTTTGCGTGGATAGACAGGTTTATACAAGATTGACAACAAAAAGAGGCCTATTCGTAAAGAATGGCCTCTCGTTATTCATCCGTCTCTATTTCAAAGTCATGCTCATTGCTGCAAATACATTGCCTAAATCCTGTTTCGATTTTACCTTTTTCTCTTTTTCCTTTCAGCACGAACTTTTCCCCGCACTGTCTACAGCGGATCTTTACTTTCACTCGTGTTATGGACATGTACACCCTCCCGGTGCTTCCGAGCTCTATGAGCCAGGAATCGCGTTCTATACAGTCCAGTATTGCCCAAATTAACTCATTTTAATCTTCTCATCTGCTGATGCGACGCGCAATGGCGAATGAGCATTCGCCCGGTCCACCCGCCAAATCGTCCGAATCCACAGAAATGTCATAACCGGAATCATGACCCAGATCCAGTTGGATTTGAAGAAGAGCAAAATGTAATCAAACAATCCATGCCAAAAGATAGGCAACAGAAGCGAGAACCACAGATACTTTTGGGTTTTGTGAGGAACGAACTTGGCTTTGCCCAAGTAATAACCCATCATGACACCGAAGAGAGCATGCGCCGAAACCGGCAGCAAAGCGCGGATCATAAGCGCAGAGAAAGATGCTGCATTCAAAAATGCGTAGATGATATTTTCTAATGTCGCATAACCCAAGCTTACCGCAACCGCGTATACGATACCGTCATAGGGTTCATCAAATGCTTCATGTCTGAATATCAGATGATACAGAACGAACCATTTCATGAACTCTTCAATGCCCCCGGAAAGGAGAAACGATGAAATAAAAGTTCCCTCGCCAAATTCTTGAACCAAAGCATTCTGAAGCACCATCGTCGGATATACAAGCAGCACACCAAATAAGAACATGCGGATAACCAAATGGATGGGTTCAGTTTCGTATTTATCTTTTAGATAAAAATAGGCAAGCAGTGAGAGGCCTGGGGCTACGGCTGCAAGAACAATCGGTAGTATTTGCAAATGCGGCTTCCCCCTTATGCTAGAAGTTATGAAGTACCCTCAGTACAGTCATGTCAAATTCCATTATAGTCATTTTGAAATGACTTTTCTATGATTTATTCCGTAAAGAGTGCACAATCATTATGGAAAACAAGAGGGATATTCCCTATTGTGCCATTTCGGTTTTTCGTTAATGCAAGCGAGATCGCTTGTTGACGATCCACATCCGATGCAACAGGCTGCATGATCATCACGACATCGGCAGATGCCTGCACGCGGTCTGGAACGTTATCTTGACCTAACTCCAGTGCGGTAGCTGCGATAATCGGGCAATCCCATTCCCGTGACCATTGCTTAAGCGTAAATGCGATGGCTGCTTGCTGCTGCTGCCAAGTTAATGCCGCCGCGGCTTCACCCATCGGAATTCGCTGCAAATGATCAATGAAAATGACGGGTTCTTTGCCCACGATGACGGCGATTCGCTCAATATTGGCGGCTACTTGTTCCAGCGTTGTACTTATCGTACACTCAAGCATCCAAAGCATTTTACTGATCTTGCCGTACTGTTTATTCGCCTCAGCCACTTGTTCAGGATCTATTTTTCCTCCTAGCACTTTCTGCGGCGCTACGCCGATAATCCGCGCAATGCTGCGAGACCACAATTCGAAATTCGTCATGTCCCAGGAAACAAATATAACCGGTGTTTCTTCAAGTGCGATATGATCAGCCATTTGTTTCAGCAACATGCTTTTACCAATGGATCCTGACCCTGCAAGAAGGTACAAACCGTTGCCAAAGCCACCGAATAGGAGCGTGTCCAGCTTATCAAAGCCCGTTCGAATAGAGGCTACTTGCCCGCGGAATCTTTTCATATATTCTTCCAAATAAACCGTGCTATTCTTGATATCCGGCGCTACGGGAGCTAACATAGCCTCTTCAACAGACTGATTCACCAACTCAAGGAGTGCCTCGACCGGGTTTTTAGCTCTTACGAATAGATCGTTGATGTCACGAATGGTCTCAGGCAAGGAGATAATATAGGTTTCGTTCCCCTGCTCTCTCAGAACAGATTCAATCCGTGTAGACTCTCTCCGCCCGTACTCATCGTTCCCCATACATATATAGACGCGTTTTCCCGTAAAAAGGGAGAGATGGTGCTCTTTGAATATCCCGTAATCCGGCACACAAACAGCCGGGACTTTGGCCTGCGTAAGAGAAAGCACATCGAAAATGCCGCTGCACAAAATGACTTCATCGGAATCTTCCAAGGCGGCGTAATTAAAAAGGTATTGATCAACCCCGTACAAAGCCTTGTATTTCGGTTCCTTATTGTCAATCGAGCGTCCGATTAAGTCGACAATCTCACCCTCGTAATTACGGATTGGCAAGATCACTCTGTGCTCAAAATAATCGCCTAACTGATTCTGATCGACGTAGAACCCAATTTTTCCGATTTCAAAACCGACCCGGAATAATTGAGCGGTCTCCTCGGTGATTCCCCTTTTTTGCAAGTACAAATATGCTTCTTCTCTCATCTGTTTCTGGTAATAGCTAAGCAAACTGTCCAAATCAACCGCTGCCAATGTCGGCGCCAGGCGTTTATGCTCTAAATTCGTCATGATTTACTCCCCCATCATCTCTTCGCAAGGATGCAAAACCACTTTCTATCCAATTAAAAAAAGCATCAACAAAAACGGTTGTTTTTGAAGATGCTTGTTTCATTCAACAACAAAAGAAAAAGAGGGAAGGCCTTTATTTAAAGTGCTGACAGAGCACCTTCACGGCGTCATCGGCAATAATCGTCTTCCCATACTCTTCAAGCACCGCTTGTGTTACGGAAGCAGCTTCCCCGAATTCGGACAGGACCGCGATTAACGCTTGGTACTTCGTATCTTCAAGGTCAACAGGTTCTAGTTGTAAAATATATTTCCCTTTGTAGGAATAAAGGGTACCGCCCTCAATAAGAAGCGGATTGATTACTTTGGAGACACGCAGCAGATCTTCAAAATCACGGAACGCATAGGAGACCAAATCGCTCTGTTCAAGCGTTACTTCCATCTCATACACTTCTTCAGCTTCATGATCGTCATACGAATCTGAATTCGCATACAAATCAAGCTTGCCTCTTGTTACAATGACAACCATTCCCTGGGCTGGCAATGCAAACACCTCAACAGCTAGAGGTCCGGACGGGTCAAATCCGAGCTCTGAATAAGCCTGATCCATCATTTCACTGAATAGTTCGTGTACTTTGGGGATTTCTCTCCACATGTCGTCCTTTTGAATTCCGCGTTCAGTTAAGTCATCGAATGTTAGGAAAATCCGTATCTTATCCTGACTTAAGCGTTCTATTTTCATGATAGGATCCTCCTTTGAGCCTTCCGATTGGAAAGCTTGCATCGAAAGCATGGTCATCTTATTAAAACAGAATATGATAAAAAAATAAAAATGTGAACCTTGAAGTACGATTTGGACAAGTATTCTTTTATCGTTTTCACCTACCATGTTAACACTATTTGATTCCAATTGCACGCGCAAGTTATGTATAAAAGAAAAAGCACAGCCGGCCCCGTGGGTTTGCCTGACTGTGCCTGTTGCGAGTTTTTATTGAATTGACGACGTATTTTCTTTGTTGGCTTGCAAAATTTCGTTGACCGTCACACTCAAATGCGGATCTTCCTTCACGATTTTTTCAACCTGGCTGAGCCCTCCGCTTGTGCTTGCGCTTGAGTTAGCACTCGAATTGGTGCTTGCACTTGAGAAATTCCGGACCGGTGAATCGCCAAAGGATTTGCTCGCAAAGGTATCTTTCGCTTTATCCACTACTTTCCCCATCGATTCACTGGATGAGCTGAACGCGGAGAACAACATCGATTTACTTTTGCGATTCAGATATACGACCGCTGCCGCTCCGGCAATGCCACCTAACAAGAAAGTACCTATCTTCATTGGGTCTCCCTCCATGTTAATTTAGTATGAATCCTTCATAGGTTGCGCGAGTTGAAGAGAGGGCATACGTCCCAACAAGAGGAAAACAAAGGAGATATGTTCTGGAAGAAATGTGGTACTATAAGGAGAGACGTAAGAAGTTAATTTGCCTGAGGAGAACGAGAAATGACTAACAAAGCCAGTGTCCTGTTGATCAGCATGATGATATTCCTAACTGCCTGCAGTGAAAGCCAACCGGCCAAAAGCCCAGTTTCCACAACCAGTGCGACACCAACAATGGCAGCTACGACAGCTGCTAGCCCTACTCCTACGGCGGCACCTACCCAAACACCAGCTCCCACACCTACGCCGGAGCCAACGAAAGCAGTCCCGCTAGAAGTTAAGAAGGACTATCATATGAACAAAAATTATGATATCGTCCCCAATGACCCTAACGGAAACAAGAAAATTATCCTCCTGACTTTTGATGATGGACCCAAAGAGCAAGAGATGAATCAATCGTTAATCGACATCCTCAAAAAACATAACGCGAAGGCGATTTTCTTTTTCAACGGCTACCGGATTAAGCAAAAGCCCGAGCTTGTCAAGCTCGTCCATGAAAGCGGCAATATCATCGGCAACCATGCCTGGGATCATGACAATATGAAAGACATGCCGAATGCCAAAATTGATCAGCAAGTGGACGATGTTCAAAAAGCGATTAAAGACTTGACGGGGCAAGCTCCGCAATTTTTCCGTCCGCCATTCGGTTCGGGCAATGACTATTTGAAAGCTAAAATCAAAGCAAATCATATGCTCTATATGACTTGGTCTAACGGTTCATTGGATTGGGAAATGACCAATAATAAAAATGATCCGAACAAAGTCATCGAGAATGTCATGAAGCAGCTGCACGGCGGCAGCAATATTCTTATGCATGAATTGCCTTGGACGGTCAAAGCTCTGGACACCCTTCTTACGCAGCTAGAGGAGAAAGGGTATTCGTTCGTGGATCCCAATGCTATTGAGCTCGAAATGAGATAAGACAAAAGAAGCTTTGCAGCTCCCTATCGAAACACACAGGGGCTTGCAAAGCTTTTTTAATTAATAGCTGATATTGACCGTTTTCGAGCTCTCGACATAGGTGACTTTCGCTCCAAGCGCTTCCGACAACAACCGAACCGGGATCATCGTTGTTTCATTAACCAACTTGGCCGCGTCCCCTGTTTGATGCTCCACCCCATTCAAGCTATACGCATCACGGTTTGTATAGAACATGATCGTTTTGTCTTTTTTCTTATATACCGCAGCCTTTAACTTATCATCCCACTCCACCGTTGCACCAAGAGCCGCGGCAAGATCTCGAATATATAGAAACGAGGTACCTTCTTGAATATATGGCTTCTGTTTCATCGTATACGGGATGAGGTCAAGAACATATTTATCACCGGACAAGGCAAAGGAAACGGTATGATTTCGATTTAGTCCGAAATTGCCCATTTGCAGGATATATGAAGCTGAATCACTATGCAACTTGAGTACCCCTAATCCCTCGCGCGGCTCTGTGCGGAATGTCCATTCCTTGGCATAAGACTTGGTGCTGCCATCCTTCATAGTTGCTGTTAGTTTAACTTTCGCTTCATAGGTCGTATCCAACGCCAGCGGTTTAGTAGGCATCAGGATAACCTCTGTATCCAGATGATCGTCTGTACCAGGTACGTTCTTCATCAGGCTTACAGCTTTGCCGTTTTCATCCTTTAATTCTGCCTCGTCCAAACTCACTTTCTTCACGTCCGGCCCATTGATTGAAGCCATAATTGGATAGCCGACCGGATAGGCCGCTTCGGTATGATTACGAAGCGGATCAGGCGTTTCGTGTCCATCGAAGATGGTTGGCACATAAACGTCGTTGCTTCCTGGCGAAACAACAAGATCAGGCGCTACTCCATCTGAAAATCCAAATTCAATCACATGATAGGCTCCTACTCGATAAACACCTACTTCGACGAGACCAGGGACCATAAATGGCGTTCGATGATAAGGCGCATCAAATAAACTATCAATGGCTTCAACGAGCGAAACCTGATTGTAAGCAACATCCTCACTGCTCGCACGAGCGTATCCGATAAATTGCGAGCGCTCTTTTAAAGACTTTCCGATATAGCCTGGCAGCGCCGGATCCTCATCATGCAGGGATACTGCTGTTTTTATCGGATCAATTTTGTTTTGCGATAAGTATTGTGCATGCTTTTGAGCCGCTAGATTCAGGGCATCACTGAACTTCACTTGGGGTAAGCCCATTTTAAGCCGATAGTCATTAATCGCTTGCAAGCCTGCTTGCTGCTCCTGGCTTGTCTCCGGAGATGGTGTAGCAGCTCCTTTTACCACCGTAAAACTCCAATTCATTTGAACAGGTTCATAACCGTCAAATTTAAAAGACAAACGAGCAGAATACGTGCCTGGTGCCAAATCTTCCTTGGGTTGGTACACATATTTAACAGAAACAGGATCGTAAGTGGCTTTCACTTCCTGATCATTGAGATAAAAATGATAGCTGTCTGGCGTTTTCCCTTCACTTAACTCTAAATCCACCCCGATATCCGGTCTCAATAAGCCTACATTTCCCTGCGGATAAGCCAAATACCCATAGGAAAACGCGTAAGACGGCTTTGACGGCCAAATGAAACTGGATAATAAAACAAAAAGCGCAGCTATTATTTTTACCGAAGTAGTCCATTTTCTTCTCGCTTGAATCGCATTCATTGCAGCTAAATCCTCCCATGACAAAATGAGCCCATAAAAAAAGAAGCTATGAATCTATCATAGCTTCTCTATTTGTTTAATACAAACTTAGCTCAACTGGCAAATGTTATGAATAGTACCTGATGCCCCATATCGTTAAACTAATGACAAGAATTACAAATAACCACAGCAGTGTAACGTAAAAGATTTGGGTCCATTTTCCCCGTTCAGAGGGATGCACCGCTTTCCGCGGCGGTAAATAGGTGTCATCTTCCTCCATTTCAATCGTCCTTCGTTGAGAACGAGAAGGCATTTTTCCCTCTGCATTCATGTGCTCTGTTCTTCCTCCTCCTTACCATAACGAAGTATGCATCCCATGACAAAGTCAATAATGAAGTGGGCAATAATCGGTGTCCAGAGGCTCCCCGTTTGTAAATAAATCCAGCCGAGGCCGTAGCTTATGCTAAACACCATCCCTGTCATGAGCCAATGCTGCAAATAACGGATATGGATCGCCGCGAACAATATACTGGTCCAATAAGGTCCCCAGGCATGCTGAATGGCTCCGCGAAATAGTACTTCCTCGCATATGGCAACAATAAATGAAATGAGCGCGATATGCCAGATCGGACGTCTTCCGAAAATCATCTCATTGATTCCGCCGTCATCAGACACTTCTTTGGGCACCCACCTTGAGATTAACATATCAATCCCAAGAACGGCTATTGCAAATAAAGTCCCCCAAATCGGGATTTTCCAACCGCCCTGAATCGTGAACATGGAAATAAAGTTATGATTGCTCTGAAAAAAAATGATGCTTATTCCGATAATAAGCGTAAGTAGTTGGGTTATGTACAGATTGAGCAGTAAAGTTCGGTCATTGAGATCATTCACATCGACTTTTCCGAAGCGGATATTCTTAAAATCGAATTTTTTCATAGGATGCAGCCTCTTTCCTCACATATTCCCTTTTATACCTATTTCACCTATACTAAGTTAAAAGAAAAAGAGAGAATAAGGAGCTTGATTATGGATAAGCGTCTTACCCGCACTGATTATTTATTTGCCCTCATGTTTATCTTTATGCTTGTTTGTATCCTTGGCGCCTTCTTCTACGGTTTGAAAATCGGGCAGGAAAAATCGGATCAGAAATACGAGAAAATATTGCACGCTGATAAAGCGGTTGCTCAAGAATATGGGGCCTACGACCAGCAAGTTCTCGTTTCTTATTACCATACCATCTTTTTGCCCTTTAGGGAATTTCAGAATAAATGGTTTGAATTGATGAGTCAAATCGAAGCCGGCAATTCAACTGTCGATGCCTCGGCCGTTCTCAAAGAATTGAGCAAGCTGGCTGACGAGAAATATGCCGCCCTCCAAAGCAAAAATATGCCGGCAACCTCGCCGCTTCTCGTCCAATCGCATCAAGGATATCTCAAAAGCTTGAAGCTTTTTGCGGATACGTTGAAAGGTTATCAAAGCAAAGCCAATGGGCTAAGCGGACCACAGCTGCTTGATGCTATACAAAAAGATGCATATTTCGTAGAAGCCAAAACACAAGCGCTAACAGCACAGAAAAATTACTTTGATTCTATTGTTGCTTGGAATGGCACAATCGATCCTGATATTGAAAACTTCGATCCTAATAATAATGCGAACTTAGATCAATGGCGTGCAATGAACTTAAATGTCAAAAATCTGTATATCACAACAAAGTTGTTGAAAAACAAATCGTTTGCTCCTTTTTACCCGCAGGATTTGACGATTCGTATAGATGAATTTATCGCCTCGGGAGAAGCCAAGAAACTGAACGTCAATGACGTCAATCAAACGATGGACCTACTGCTTAGTACGAATGCCGTTCGATCCGGCGATTTTGTGAAAGGCAAAGCCAAATGGTATGCGAACGAACCGCTGCCACAGCTTCCTTTCTTCTCGGATGTCACTTAAGCGAATACATAACATGAGCAAAAAGGAGTTAAGCGGCCTCAAGGTGCTTAACTCCTTTTTGGTGCCAAAAATGATACTCAGTCGTATTGAAATCCTCGCAGCATCCCTACTGCAGCCATTCCACCGTCAACATTAATAACGCGGTCTATGCCGTTCTCTTGCAAATACTCGGCAACCCGATAGCTTCGCACACCATGTGCACATACGAGATAAATGTCCTGATCTTCCGGCAGTTCTCCTAAACGATGCGGGATTTGTCCCATTGGAATCAACTTCGCTTCATCCAGGTGATAATAATCCCATTCATGGGGTTCCCTCACGTCGATAATGACGCTATCCTTCAATGTCTTTTGATCCAGCGCTTCAACAAACTTCTGCGGGTGAATACTCGCAATCTCCACTATGGCACTTCCTTTCTAAGCTGCAGCAATGCAATAACTATTTATCCAGTACATTAGCGAAAATCGTAGTAAAATTCAAGCAAAAATACCATTGCTTTCTGAGGAACCTTGCTTTAAAATAAACAAAAATGCTTTCGCATCGATTGTCAAATATGGCTTTCATGTGAATTTGATGAAAATGATTCGACATGTATTGACACGATTTCAACAGCATGGTAATCTAATGAAAATTCTATCACAGTAAAGCGTTGACGGAGCCAAGCAAGTAAAGTAGTTTTCAGAGAGCCGATGGTTGGTGCGAATCGGTAGCGAACATTTTGCGGAGCACTCCAGAGTTATTGCATTGAACGAAAGTAGATGCAATCGGAACAGGAACACGTTACAGTTCCAGGTCGCAAGACCGATTGAGGCTTCTCATGCGAATGGGCAGCGAACTAGGGTGGTACCACGAAAGCAATCTCTCGTCCCTTTGGATATAGACATCCGTGTCTGTTCCGGAGGGTTGGGAGTTTTTTTTATGTTCATATTCTAAGGAGGTTCGAATGATGTATAAAGTTCTAGTATCCGATCCAATTAGTGACATGGGAATTCAAATGCTTTATGATGCAGCTGATGTTGAAGTGGTAAAACAAACGGGACTATCCGAAGATGAGCTAGTTGCCATCATTGGCGAATATGATGCTCTCCTGGTTCGCAGCCAAACGAAAGTAACAGAGAAAATTATGACGGCAGCGTCTAAATTGAAAGTAATCGGCCGCGCTGGTGTAGGCGTCGACAACATTGATCTGGAAGCTGCAACAAAACGCGGTATTATTGTGATCAATGCGCCAGACGGCAATACCATTGCAACTTGTGAGCTTACTTTTGCCATGATGATGTCTGCAGCTCGTATGATTCCACAAGCGTATAAGAAAACAGTCGGCGGCGAATGGGACCGTAAATTTATCGGTGTTGAGCTTCGCAACAAAACACTGGGTATCCTCGGAATGGGACGTATCGGTAGCGAAGTGGCAAAACGCGCGAAAGTATTCGGCATGGAAGTTATCGGGTATGACCCATTCTTGACGGAAGAGCGCGCTGAGAAACTGGGAGTTAAGCTCGGGACTGTTAATGAAATCGTTGCGAAAGCCGACTTCATCACGGTTCATACACCACTTACACCAGAAACACGTCACTTGATATCCAAGCCTCAATTCGAGATCATGAAACCAGGTATGCGCCTGATCAACTGTGCTCGCGGCGGAATTATTGACGAAATGGCGATGATTGAAGCTATTGATCAAGGCATCGTAGCTGGAGCTGCTTTTGACGTATTCGAGGTAGAGCCTCCGCAAAAGGATCACCCGTTCTTGAACAATCCAAAAGTAATCGTCACTCCTCACCTTGGTGCTTCTACGATTGAAGCGCAAGAAAACGTTGCAATCGACGTTTCTGAAGAAGTTCTTCATATCCTGCGCAATGAACCATTCAAAAATGCGGTTAACTTGCCGCCTGTACCGGCGAACGTTTTGAACAAACTTCAACCATACTTCGGGCTTGGCGAAAAGATCGGTTCAATCCTGGGTCAAATCGCACAAGGCGCTGTATCTGAAATTGTCGTCAATTATGCAGGCGATCTCGTTGATGTAGATACAAGCCAATTAACTCGTTACATTGTTAAAGGTGTATTCGAGAACCAATTGGAAGGCATCAACATCGTAAACGCGATGCACTTGGCTAAATCACGCGATGTGAACATCGTCGTTCAAACATCTAATACATCCAGCTCTTTTACAAACCTTGTCACAGTTACCGTAAAAACTAAACAAGAAGAAAAAACGCTTGCTGGAACTTTGCTTTCCGGTTATGGCGAACGTATCGTACGTATCGATCAATATCCGGTTGACTTCGCTGCTGAAGGAAACCTCCTGCTTATCTCCCACAATGATAAACCAGGGATCATCGGTCGCGTAGGTACACTCCTTGGAAGCAATAACGTGAACATTGCAACGATGCAAGTAGGTCGTAAAGTGATCGGCGGTTCCGCTATCATGGTTCTGACAATCGACAAATCCGCTCCTGCTGAAGTGTTGGCAGAGCTGTCGACCCAAGCCGAAATCGTGAATGTTCGTGCGCTTAAAGTATAAACCACTCGCTTCAAGGTACAAAGTGTTTCACGAACAACAAGATTTTGTCTGAATATTCTACAAAATGAAAGGCGTTTGCTGTGAGTTTTCACAGCAAACGCCTCTTTTGTGTCGAATTTGTGACATTATATGGGTTCGCAAGGAAGTAAAATCGTAAACGTTGTTCCTTGCCCCAGCACACTTTGGGCTGTAACGATCCCGAAATGCGATTCTATTATATTTCTCACGATGGCAAGGCCCAAACCTGTACCTCCCGATGAGCCGCGTGTACGGGCTTTATCGGCTTTGTAGAACCGTTCGAAGATGAACGGCAGGTCATTGGCAGGTATCCCCTGCCCCTCGTCGGAGACCTCAATGCGAATTGCGGGCTTATTCTTATACTTAGCCCGCTCTGCTTTCACGGCAATACCGGCCCCTGCAGCCGTATGCCGGAAAGCATTATCGAGCAGGTTCGTCAGCACCTGCTCGAGCCTGTCCTCATCCCCTCGTTCGAGGATGAGGGGGTCTTCCGGCAGTGCCACGCTTAGCGCGATGCCGCGCTCTTTGGCCAGCACCGAAAATTTGCGGTGCATGCGCCGGATCAGGGAGTCGACTTCGACCTCCCTGAACACAAGCTCGAGATGGCCTGCCTCCATCCGCGCCAGATCGAGCAGGTCACGGACGAGGCGCCCCATACGGAGCGACTCGTCGTGGATGACCTGCACAAGCTCCACGCGCTCTTCCGGCGTGGAGGGGATATCATCCAGCAGGGCTTCACTATAGCCCTGCAGCATCGAGATCGGCGTACGCAGCTCATGCGATACGTTCGCCACAAAATCTTTGCGCAGTTTGTCGAGGAGCTCTTCCTCCGTCACATTACGGAGAACCGCTACCGCGCCGCGCACCTCTTCGCTTTGCTCGCTCATGTATAAGGGCGTCATGGCAACAGACCATACACCGTTCTGCACGTGCAGCTTTGTGGCGGCTTCCGATGATTCGTCCACAACCGCTTCAAACAGCGGGATGAGCGGGACGGGAATCGGAACCAGGAAGGGATTGCTGTAGCTTGTTAATCCCCAATCACCAAGAGCCGTATCCGGCTTACGGTAGCGTTTGGTTTCCTCATCATCCTCCGACCACTCGATGGTGCTCCACTCCTGTACGATTTTCTCCCCTTGCGGGTTCGTCAGCATAACAGACCCATTCGCATCCAAGGTGATTACCGCATCGGTCATACTGTGCAAGATGCTGGATAAGTGCTCTTTCTCTTGGGAAAGTTCACGGATACTCTCCTGCATTTTCTCTCCCATATGGTTAAAGGTTTTTGCCAATTCACCAATTTCATCCTTGGAGATAATAGGTACTCTAGTCCCGTATTCTCCCTTGGTTATGAAATCCGCCGCTTTTTTCAACTGCTGAAGCGGTCTTGTGATTTTGGCGAACAGGAAGAAAGCAAAAAAGGTTGTCATCAGAAAACCAACAATGGACACATAAATAAACAATCTGAGCATGTAGGACTGTGTCGCTTCGAGAGATTGCAAGGATTGATAAATAATCGTCGCTCCGGCAATGCTGCCCTGCAAATTTTTCAGCGGAACAGCCACAACCAGATACTCCTCACCAGCTTTTAAACGACCAATTTTGGACTTGTTAATTGATTTATCGATGGTTTCACCAGCAAATACACGCTGCAGTTCAACATCCGTGTACAGATCCCTGGCGTGGAAACCGCCTAACGTATTTCCTAGGGTGGATGGCAACGCCATTTCCTTCATATCCTTGGAAATCACCAGCATTTTCGCATCTTGGAAACCCAAAAGTTCATTGCTCAATTGATAAAACTGTTCATTATACATATGATGAGAGGCTTCTTCTGAAAAATTCCGAGCCAGCTTCTCAATGTTGGCGGTTTGATCCTTGGCTTGGGAAAAATAATTTTCCATATAATTCACAAGAAAAAGACCTAGTATGAGCAGTACTACCCCAACTAGGCCAATGATGGTCAACCAAAGCTTACCTACGACGCTTCTGAATATAAACACGTTATTTAGGCACCTCTAGCTTATAGCCTACTCCCCACACGGTCGTAATCATCGCAGCAGCATCCGGGGAAACTTTGTTTAATTTTTCGCGGAGTCTTTTGACATGGGTATCGACCGTCCGCAAATCTCCAAAAAATTCATAGTTCCAAACATCCTTCAAGAGCTCCTCGCGCGAGAAAACCTTATCCGGTGACACAGCCAAGTAATGCAGCAGTTCGTATTCTTTTGGCGTCAACGCTACTTCCTGGCCACCTGCCGTTACACGATGGGCATCATGTTCAATAATCAGGTTAGGAAACACAATATTGTTGCTTGAGCTTGCATCCTTTGACAAATAGGCTGTAGCTGAGGAACGGCGCAGAATCGCTTTAACCCGGTAAATCACTTCGCGTGGAGAGAATGGCTTCACGACATAGTCGTCCGCCCCCACTTCAAATCCGCTGACACGGTTCGTTTCCTCCCCTTTGGCGGTCAGCATGATGACTGGCGTAGATTTCACCTGGCGAAGGCGCGCACACACTTCAATCCCATCGATTCCAGGGAGCATGACATCGAGAAGCACCAGGTCATAGTCCGTTTCTGTCGCCATGCGCAGGGCATTCTCTCCGTCCTCTGCTTCTTCAATGATATAACCTTCTTTTTCTAAATACATGCGGAGCAGTCTCCGAATTCGTTCTTCATCATCAACAACGAGTATGCTAGCTTTCATTTCCATGGAGCTTCACATCCTTATCTAAATTAAGTTCGATTTGTTTTATACACCTGCATAGGAGTGCAGCCCAGCGATAACAAGGTTTACCCCAACTAACGTAAACATAACCACGATAAAGCCGATAACGGTTAACCAAGCTGATTTCTTGCCTTGCCAGCCTTTGGATAAACGAAGATGTAAAAATACGGCGTAAAATAACCAGGTAATCAATGCCCATACTTCTTTGGGATCCCAGCCCCAGAATCGTCCCCACGCTTCCTGAGCCCAAATCATCGCAAAAATCAATGCGCCCAATGTGAAAATCGGGTAGCCGATGGCAATAGCGCGATAGCTGATTTCATCGAGATCTTCTGGATCCATCCCTTTCACGATCGGGCCAATAGCGGCCCCTAACGGTTTGCGTGCAATCAGTCGGGCAAGCCAGTAAAGCACAAGACCTCCGAGCACAGACCAAATCACAGTATTAAATTTACGCCCTGCGCTTGCGCCTTCCATCCAGGAAGGTGCTGTAAACAACGGTTCTGTCATGCCGAGGAACGGCTTCATTTCAACAACCTTCGTATCGTAAGGCTTCACAATTGGAGGCAATACGAAAGTCTCGTTTTGAATGCTTGTTTGCTGTTGTCCTTGCGCATCCATAACCGTCACTTCTTTGGAGAATACAGCTTTATATCCCGAACCGTTAAATGTAAAAATAGAAGCAATAAAAGCGATTAGCATCAAGATAAAAAAGAGTGTTAGCTCTACGCCTCTTTGTTCACGCTTATCTGTTTGGGTGGTACCTTTAAAGTCCACTGCACGCAGGAGATACATAAGCCCGCCAGCAAAACCGACGCCGAAGAAGGCTTCACCGGTTGCCGCTGTCGTTACATGGATCTTCAGCCAGTAACTTTGCAGTGCAGGAATCAGTGGCTGAACCTCGCTCGGGAAGACAGAGGCATACGCTATGATAATAAAGCCGATCGGCAATGCGAAAACACCAAGTACAGGCGTTCGATAAATGAGATACACGATCAAGAAAGCGAACATGATCATCATTCCCAGGAAGGTCATGAATTCGTACATATTCGAAGTCGGAATGTGATTTCCTTCCGCCCATCTTGTAAAGAAGAACGTCACTTGGCAAGCAAATCCGACAACAGATGTCAGGAAGGCTGCGAAACCCCACTGTTTCTGATGCTGCTCCGGATCACGATTACTCCACTTTTTCCCGGTAATCGAGAGGACGAAAAGCAAAAATGCTGCCAGGTAAACGAAAAATGCGATAAGTAAAAAGGTGCTGCTGACTGAATTGACATTCACCCCTGGTTCCCTCCATTGTCTAATGATTTCGGCAGTATGTCCAAATTATTTTTCTTCAAGGCTGCTGCAACCTCATTGCGTAAGCCGAACCAGTTTTTGTTCGTATGTCCGCCGAGCGTAAGTTTACCTTCGTCGATGCGGATCCAGATACGGCGATGCTGCCAGTAGAAGCCCATAATGACCCCAATCATGAAAATCGCAGATCCTACCCAGATATAAGGCATAGCTTTGTCAACACGAATGTTAAGGTAAGTCGTATAGTTGGCAAACTGTACGCCTTCCATCGTTCCAACGGCAATCTTTAGCTTCTGGCTGATCGCACCGTTAATCGTATCTTGGGAGAACGCTTCTTTATCAATTTGTCTTGGGAAATACAAATACGGTTCACCATTTGCCGCCAATCCCGGGCCTGTGATGCTAAAAATAAATGCCGGGGCTTTCGGCTCATTCGACTTGGAGATAGGTTGTCCTTTCTCTAAGCCAAACTCAGGGAAGAACCCTTTTAAAGTCAGCTTATAAGGACCAACTTGATAAACATCCTTCGGATTATTCATCGGCAAATCGAAACTTCCATACGTTTCACCTGTTGTTGGATTGCTCAAAGTCGGTTTGACCGAAATCAGAAGCGGCGTCGCTTTGTAGTCAAATTGATACGCTTGCAAGCCTTTATAATCCAGAGGATGATTCACCAGAATATTCGCTTTATGTACTTCTTCTAAGACCGGCTCTTTCGTTGAATCATCACAATTCGCTGAGCAATGATACAAGACAGCTTGAGTTTCATACGTTTTGGGCACGATTTGACCCTTGGACTTTATGCTTTCAGGCAAATCTTTTTCGTCATAAAGCTCTAAAGTAAATTTTTCATTTTTTATAAAATAAGAAGTATGGGGGATGGCTTTGGTTTCACCTTCCAAAATACCCATATACTCATCCATATGCCAACCTGGGATGCTTCTCATCAAGACACCGATCAGAAAAATAATAAGACCAATGTGGTTAATATAAGGACCCCAACGGCTGAAACGGTATTTCTCGGCAAGCAGTGCCGTCCCGTCCCTATGTATGCGGTAATTTTTCTTGCGTAAAAGCACGCCTAACTTATCGGTCCACGCTTCTTCATCCGTTCCTGGCGGCAAATCGGTCACAAGCGTCACCTTTTGCCGTGTCAAGAAATTAAGATGCTTACGGATTTGCTGCTTGGATAATGCTCGGTAGAGCGGTAAAACGCGATCCAAACTGCAGATGACAAGTGACGTCCCAATCATAAATAGCAACGTGATGAACCACCATGAGCTGAAGGTGTGCGAGAGTCCGAGAAAATGATAAATCGTTCCCAATTTCCCGTACGTTTCCGAATAATATTGCGCAGGATCCATATCCAAAAACGTGTTTTCCTGCGGATATATCGTCCCAACGGCAGAAGCCAGCAAAGTGATGAAAATAATCCATACCGCTATTTTAACCGAGGAGAAGAAATTCCAGACTTTATCTAGAATTGAGGGGTTTGATTTCTGCGATCGGCGGGCCATACCGTCATAGCGCATTTCGAGTATATCTCTGCCATCCGTATCGATCAACGGATTCCCGCAGGATTCACAGAGCGTAGTTCCTGTGGGGTTCTGATGCCCACAATCGCATTTGGTGTTGTAGAACATGATGACCTCCTGAAAACTCTAAGCATTCACTTCTATTAAGACAAGCTTCGAAAGCGTTTCATCGACAAAAGCTTCGGTCATTTGCCCAATTTTTTTGACGGCTACTTTGCCGTCTGCGCCGATAAAGAAGGTCGTCGGATAGTCCATTACGCCATACTGCTTGCGTACAACTTCCTTCGCATCCAGCAGCACAGGCATATTCAAGTTATACTGATCCATGAAACCTTGAACGGTCACTTTGTTTTTGTCGACATTGACTTCCAAGAAAATAACGCCTTCTTTGTTCCATTTGTCATACTGCTTTTGCAGAGCAGGCATTTCTTCTTTACATGGCGGACAAAAAGTACCCCAGAAATTAATTAAAACCGGCTTTCCCTTGTATTCCGATAGCTCATGCGTCTTGCCATCTAAGCCGACTAATGAGAAGTTCGTCGCTTTGTCGCCAACTTGGGGATATTTTTTACTATCAGAAGCCGACAAATTCGTAATAATGGTAAACACGCCAATAATAAGCACGATCGCAAAGATCCCGATCTGTACCCATTTCTTTCTTGCACCCACGATTAATCACCTTCACTTTTTCTTTAGCTATGTTAGATTTTTCACATAGGGTAATACCTTTATTATAACGAAAAGAAGGCCAATTCTTATTGGCCTTTTTGAACGTTATGTGTCTTGAGAGCCTCGTTCCTAAGCTCTTCAACCTCTTTGGGCGTCAAGTGGCGAAACTTCGCTCTTGGCAGCCCTGTAAGAAAGATTGGACCGAATTTAATCCGTTTCAATCGAATCACCGGGAAGGAAATCGCTTCGAACATCCGTCTCACTTGCCGATTCCTGCCTTCGTAGATCGTTATCTGAATGACGGACTCATTCTTCTCTAAATTCACATCCGCATACTCAACCTCAGCCGGCGCTGTCATCCCGTCTTCTAACTGTATGCCCGTTTTTAGCTTGTCTAATAACGTCCCGTGCGGCACTCCTTTGACAGTTGCTTGATACGTCTTCGGCACATGATGTTTAGGATGCGTGAGCAGATGAGCAAATTCCCCGTCATTGGTTAAAATGAGCAAGCCTTCCGTATCATAATCCAATCGTCCGACTGGATACACGCGTTCTTTTATGCCTGGCAAGAAGTCTGTAACCACTTTACGTCCCTCAGGGTCCGTCGCGCTTGTAATGACACCCTTCGGTTTATGTAATATCACATAAATCTTCTTTTGTTGGCCGATAGCTCTTCCATCGACTCTAATTTCATCCTCAGCCGGGTTCACCTTAACGCCAAGCGTCGTGACAACTTCACCGTTCACTTGTACACGCCCCGCAGTGATGATTTCTTCACATTTCCGGCGGGATGCGACCCCCGCTTCGGCTAATACCTTTTGCAGTCTTTCCATTATCCGCTTTCACCTCAAGCTAATGATAACGGAGTTGACTGCAAATCACAAGAGCGCCGGTTCAGCTAAACACTAAATAACAGATGACAATCGATGCAACAAAGCCGACAATGTCTGAAATAAGCCCGACCTTCAAGGCATATCCTGCCTTACGAATGCCAATCGCTCCAAAATACACGGTAATTACATACAGGGTTGTATCCGTGCTGCCTTGAACGGTAGAAGCAATTCGGCCAATCATCGAATCCGGACCAAATTGCTCGATCAAATCGGTCGTAAAAGCGAGCGAACCAGCTCCTGTGATCGGTCGTAGAATCGCCAGCGGCAGCACTTCGGTAGGAACTCCGATGCTTTCAAAGAATGGCCGCATCCAGCCGATTAACAAATCCATCGCCCCCGAAGCACGGAAGACGGAAATGGCGACCATCATACCGACTAGATGCGGAATGATTTTAATCGCCGTATCAAAGCCCTCTTTGGCGCCATCAACGAACGATTCATAGACAGGCACCTTACGATAGGCCGCATATAAAGGAATGAACACGATCATGATGGGAATAGCCCATGCCGAGATGAGCGAAACGAAGGCATACATGCGGAATCATCCTTTCAGCGGAGGGATGGGTGAGCGAGACCTTCGGTACCATCGGTCCACAAAAATAGCAACAGCCGTCGAGATTATCGTAGCAATCAGCGTCGTACCCACGATCTCTGCAGGATTGACGGAATTGTAATTCATACGTATGGCAATTAACGTTGTAGGAATTAACGTGATGCTTGACGTATTCAGCGCAAGCAGCGTACACATGGCTGTACTTGCCGTATCTTTATCAGCATTCAACTTTTGCAGCTCTTGCATGGCTTTAATCCCCATTGGCGTTGCCGCATTGCCCAGACCTAAAATGTTAGCGCTCATATTCGACATGATATAACCGATAGCCGGATGGTTTTTGGGGACGCTTGGAAACAAAAATCGCACCGCAGGCTGCAATAATCTGGCAAGCTTGCTCAGAAGACCGGCATCCTCGGCAATTCGCATCATCCCCATCCAAAAAACAAGCACACTAATGAGTCCGAAGCAGACCGTCACACCACTCTTCGCGCCGTCGAAAGCAGCTTGCGTAACGGCTTCAACATTTCCATTCAAAGCAGCAACAACGAAGCCGATGACGATAAAAAACAACCAAATCCAATTCACCATATCGATGGCCTCCTTGTGAGCCCTCTAGTCCGCCCACTCTGATCTAGAGATTGAAAACAACTCCTGAATTAACATCCGGCAAATTAAGCTATAATGGGTGAGCAGCGTTTCTTGATATGGCTTACTCTCTTGAAAAGAGAACGTGGACTGGGTCTGCGCTTGTAATAATGGACTCGCTTTATCGTATAGCGGCACTGATTGAATCAGTTGCTGCTGCAATGAAAACTGTATGCTTCCCCGCTCAGCCAACCGGTATGCCGTGGAAGAAGGGTCGACCAGTTTCACTTGATGCGTCAACTGAGCCGCTTCGTCTTCCGCTAGCGGGTAAGAGAACGTTCTACCTGCTACCCATGGCGTTCCTTCAACGGCATCGCCTTTGTTGACGATCGTCTGCAGCGGATAATATGTAAAACCGTATTGCAGCAGCCTTGCATGATCGGCCCAATCATCGCCATCATTAAGCGTGACGACGGCGAGTTGTTGGCCGTTCCTGGTCGCTGAAGAAACAAGGCAGCGTTTAGCAAGCTTCGTATACCCTGTTTTCACACCGTCAGCTCCTTCAAAAAGAGAGAGCATCTTGTTTTTGTTCAACCACGAATAATCCCAAGCTTCGTTCGGGTTTGGTACCTTTTTCAGCTTAGTCGAAACAATTTCCTTGAACACCGGATTCTTGAGCGCATAAGCCGTAAGCTTGGCCATATCGTTAGGACTGGAACGGTGCCCTTCGCCTTCATCAAGTCCGGATGGATTCGTAAAATGCGAATGATCCATGCCAAGAGAACGCGCTTTCTCGTTCATCAGATAGACGAAGCCTTCCACGCTTCCGCCTACATATTCGGCAATGGCCGTAGCTGCGTCATTCCCCGAGCGCAGCATCAAGCCATACAGCATATCATGTAGTCTCATCTCTTCGCCCAGCTTCAGGTAAATGGATGAGCCCTCTTTGCCGAAAGCTGTTTTGCTAACCTTTACTTTATCATTCAACTTCCCTTGTTCAATCGCGATAATGGCTGTCATAATTTTGGTCAAGGAGGCAATCCGCATAGGCGTGTCCCCTTTTTCACTATAAAGGATGCGTCCAGACTCCACGTCAATGAGCGAGGCACCAACCGCATTGGTACGAATGCCTGGCGGCGCTGCTTCCACTTGCGCCCAAGGTGCGAGCAATAGACTGATCAATGCGCTGCATAAGATGATGAACCCGACTCTTTTCTTCATCGTTATCCCCCTACTTACCAAATAGACAAGACAAAAACTTTGTACAAGTATATGCTTATGAAATGGGGATATGTCCAAGTCCTGTTAATTACAAAAGGCGGCGTTTGTGACAAAAAAAAAAGCTGTCACAGAGGACAGCCCAGACGAACCGATTCTTATACGATGAAATTTTGATTCTCGATATTCGTTACGTTGTTGGCGCCGTTGGTTCCGACTGTGCCCGCTTTCGTGTTAAAGCCCTTGACCATGCTTTGAATACGATCTACAACCTGCGGCGCAGAATCTATGAGGCGTTCCAGAATATGCGTTTGGTTGTCGAGAGGAACAACTTTAACGCCATTTTTGCCAACAACGAGGAAGGCAATTGGTGTAATCGAGACCCCACCGCCGCTGCCTCCTCCGAATGGAAGGGCAACCTTCGCGTTCAGCGCATCGCTTTTGCCCATCGATCCGCCTTCAATCTCAATTTCGGAATCGGTCACGAACTCGCTGCCGCCTGCTGCAAATCCGAAACCGACTTTGGATATCGGCATAATGACACTGCCATCCGGGGTTTCAACAGGGTCTCCGACAATCGTGTTAACGTCGACCATTTCCTTGATATTTTCCATGGCGACTTTCATGAGTCCTTGAATCGGGTGTTCTGACATGATAATATTCCTCCTTAGCGTTTTTCGCCATTAAAAACTGGCATCGGAAGCTTAAGTGTCTAAGACCAATATTGGTTCTTTTTTAGAGTACCCTTAGAGGAATATCGTTATGTACATCACGAAGCTGTTTTAAATCTTGACCTTGCTTTCAGAGCCAACTGAATCCAGGTGCGTAGGCCGCCTTTTACTTTAGCAGCCCTGACCATCAGCCTGACGCCTGCAAAAACCATATGCCAGACGCGGATTCGGGCGGCGACCCGTACTTCCGTTGAGAAGTGTTTCTCATTAAATTGCGGAATCACGTCTACCCGCGGCGTTGCCCTCACCTGAACATAGCGCATTATAAAGCCTAAGAGCGACGATTTAATCCCCCAGATGGCTCCCGTCGTAATAGCGGTTTCCGGAGCATCTCCCACACCGACGCGCGTTACCCATTTTAACTCCGTACACTCAACTCTTGCTAAAGTCTGCTTCGTCCAATCATACAAATTAAGCGTATGAACAAGCAAATCTTTGGTTTCTTTATAAAATTGAATTACTTTGTCCTTCGTAATGTGATCCTTGCTCTCATCTTTCAGCTTTGCATATGTTTTATTCACAATTTCCGATTTAACCAGGATCCCTTTCGTGAATCCCTTGAACTGGATGATGGGGATGACATAGCGATAACGGATTAATCCAAATAAAGCACGCATCTCCACAGTAAGTGTGTCATTATCTTTCACTCTGGAGAAATAGAACTCTCCCCGAATGAAACTGAGCAGCACAATGATAATGGCAAGGATGACGATTAGAAGTACGAATCCTACCCACAACAACCCCATTCTCCCCCTTAACAAAAAAACTCCACAGCCGGAAGATATCTTCTGGCAAGTAGAGTTAGTATGAGCTAATTTAGGAAATGAAATGCATTTACCGTTACTCGGTTTCCTCCGAAACATCCTCGAGTGTAATCTGCTTCTGATCCCCGCCCATCCGATCAAACAACATGCGAGTTTCTTCTTCCAGATCAAATTCCCCTTGGAAGCTGCCTGAATCCGGTAGTTCCTGGATGGAGCTGAGCCCGAAATATTCAAGAAATTGTTTGGATGTGCCATACAAGATCGGTTTCCCTACCGCATCAGCGCGTCCGACTTCCAATATGAGATCTTTACCTACAAGTGTAGCCAAAGCGCGATCACATTTCACGCCGCGTATCTCTTCGATTTCTACTCTGGTAATGGGTTGTTTATAAGCAACAATGGATAAGGTCTCAAGTGCAGCTTGCGATAAGGATGAACGTGATGGTGTATAAGCCAGTCGCTCAAAATATGGCGCATGCTCAGCCAAAGTCGTTAACTGGTAAGCACCGGCTACCTCAACGATCTGGACTCCCCTTCCCTTGCGTTTAAATTCCGTGCGCATATCCTTAAGCAAGTCGCGAACAATGTACAAATCAAGCTCCATGACCTCAGCTATTTGTTTGGCATCCAATCCCTCGTCACCAGAGGCAAAGAGGAGTCCCTCAATAATCGATTTCATCTGTGGAAAACTGAGTGTCAATGTCTGAAACCTCCTCTTTGGCTTGAATCACGATATCTTCAAATAATTGATATTGATAACATACGACTTTTTTCATTTTCATCAATTCAAGAATGGCCAAAAACGTGACGACGATCTCTTCTCGAGTCATTTCATAATCGAATAATTTCGAGAAAAGCAGTTTGCCGCCTTTCACTTTTAGCAAATCTATAACCTCTCTAATCCGTTCTTTGACGGAAATTTCGTCTCTTCGAATTCTAGTAACAATATTACGGTTCACAAGCTTGCGAAGCGTACGCTGAAAAGCGAATAGCAAATCAGCAACGTCCAACCCTTCAACAGGGTTCTCCTGCACATGCGGCAGGAATGGCGTCAAGTCCTCAGGCTCACGGGTATACACCAGGCTCCGCTCTACTTCTTTATCTCTAAGCATATCAGCGATAGACTTGTACTTTCTGTACTCAATAAGTTTAGCGACCAACTCTGCACGAGGATCAAGCTCGTCTTCCATATCATCAAAATATTCGTCAAATTCAATAACAGGCGGCTTAGGCAGCAGCATTTTGCTTTTGATTGAGAGAAGTGTAGCGGCCATCACTAGAAACTCACTTGTAATCTCCAACTCCAGCTCTTGCATGGCTTGTACATAAGCTAAATACTGATCTGTAATTTCTTTGACAGGAATATTATAAATGTCGAGTTCATTTTTATCGATAAGATGAAGCAAAAGATCAAGGGGGCCTTCAAAAGCTTCTAACTTATAGGTAACTTTCATGTCATCTCCCCCTTGTCATAGTGAAAATATATTCATAACAAACTGTGCGGCAAACGGATAAATACGTTCCAGCGCCCATTGGCCGATAGGTGTAATCATCAAAACAATGACAAGAAAAAGTGCATAAAGCTGATTGCGGTCCATCCATCTTTGATTTTTCGAAGGAATAAGGCCTTTAAGGATATACCAACCATCTAGCGGATAAAGCGGTAATATATGTATAAGACAAATCATGAGATTGACAATGACGCCGTACTGCAAATAGACTCGCCATTGTTCCACGGTGATCGACTCGGATGCTCCTCCGAAAAAGGCAGGAAGAAAGAAGTAGAGCCACCAGAAAAACAAAGCGAGCAGCAAATTGGTAAAAGGACCTGCTGCATACACAATTGTAAGATAAAGTTTTGGCTTTTTAAACTGCATAGCCTCTACCGGCATTTTCTTCGACCAGCCGTATGGACCAAAAACAATCATCGCCAACCCCAAGGCATCTAAGTGTACCAAGGGGTTAAGCGATAAGCGTTTGCTGTCCCGGGCTGTCCGGTCACCGAGCAGCCAAGCAACTCCTGCATGTGCAGCATCATGGAGCGTCATAGCAATCAGGAAAGCGAGCAGCCTGGGAAGCAGTGATTCCAGATGATAATAAGAAAGCATTAGGAAGTGAATTGTTTCGTCAAGTTGGCCATCTCAATTGCCGTTACTGCCGCTTCCCAACCTTTGTTGCCTGCTTTCGTTCCCGCGCGTTCAACAGCTTGCTCGATGGAATCTGTCGTTAAAACACCAAAGATTGTTGGAATGCCTGTTTTCAAGTTAATGGCAGATACACCTTTTGCAACTTCACTGCACACATAATCAAAGTGAGGCGTTGAACCACGAATGACAGCGCCGAGGGTAATAACAGCATCATATTTCCCGCTCTCCGCCATTTTTTGAGCAATAAGCGGAAGTTCGAACGCGCCCGGTACCCAAGCAATATCCACTTCACTATCTTGCACGCCATGGCGTTTCAAAGCATCCTGCGCGCCGCCAAGCAATTTGGAAGTAATAAATTCATTGAAACGACCTACGACAATACCATATTTCAAATTCTGCGATACTAAATGTCCTTCATAAATTGTAGCCATGATTAAATTCTCCTTTTCTATATAAAAACCGTTATTTGAAGTGGAAAGATCAGATCCCGCTGCCGGAATCATGGAAGCTCAGCATGTGGCCTAGCTTTTGTTTTTTGGTCCGCAAATAATTTACGTTATCCTCTTTGCTTGCCATTTGAATCGGAACGCGTTCAACGACCTCGAGGCCGTAGCCTTCCAAACCCTTAATTTTGCGAGGGTTGTTCGTTAACAAGCGAAGCTGCGTAATGCCAAGATCTTTCAAGATTTGCGCGCCAATGCCATAATCACGAAGATCTGGAGCGAATCCAAGCTTAATATTCGCTTCTACAGTGTCTAATCCCTGCTCTTGCAAAGCATAAGCTTTTAATTTGTTGATCAGACCGATGCCGCGACCTTCCTGTCGCATATATAATAATACACCATTGCCCTCTTCATCAATCTGTTTTAATGCAGCATCGAGTTGAGGACCGCAATCGCAGCGATGTGAATGGAAAACATCGCCAGTTAAACACTCGGAATGCACACGAACCAGCGTTGGTTTGGAAGGATCAATTGTTCCTTTGACAAGGGCAACATGCTCTTTGTTATCCAGTTGATTCGTATAGGCGATTGCTTTAAAAGTGCCGAAATCCGTAGGCAGCTTAATTTCAACTTCACGCTCAACCAATTTCTCCTGTTGATTGCGATAGTGAATCAAATCTTGAATCGTAATGATGCACAACTCATGTTTCTTAGCGATTTCCATCAGGTCTGGAACCCGAGCCATCGTTCCGTCTTCCTTGATGACTTCACAAATGACTGCGGCAGGATAGGAGCCGCATAAAACAGCCAAATCAACCGCTGCTTCTGTATGTCCGGCTCTGCGAAGTACGCCGCCTTTTTTGGCGATTAACGGGAAAATATGACCTGGTCTCCGGAAATCCTGCGGTTTCGTATCCGGATCGATCAAGCCCATAACCGTTCTTGAACGCTCATGTGCGGAAATCCCCGTACTCGTCTCAACATGGTCTACAGAAACGGTAAAGGCAGTGCCATGATAATCGGTATTTCTAGCGACCATCGGCGGCAAGTCAAGCTCTTTCGCCCGTTCTTCCGTAATCGGCGTGCAAACTAGCCCGCGGCCTTCTTTGATCATGAAATTAATCACTTCCGGGGTCGTTTTATCCGCCAGTGCAATAAAATCCCCTTCGTTCTCGCGATCTTCGTCATCCACAGCGATAATTACTTTCCCTAAACTGAGATCTTTCAGTGCCTCTTCGATCGTGCTGAATTTTATTTCTGTCATATTCACCTCTCCTAACCGAACTATCTTTGTAAGCTAATTACCCTTACATAAAGCCATGATCCGCCAGAAAGCTTGCTGATAGCGTACTTTGCTTTTTACCGTTACCCGCTGAGGCATCAGCAGGACCGAACTTTAGCAGTCGTTCCATATATTTGCCCAGAACATCGCATTCCATGTTAATAGTATCTCCTGCTTTTTTATCATGCAGAACGGTTTGAGCCAGTGTATGCGGAATAATGGAAACCGCCAGATCGCGTTCTGTGACATCGACAACCGTAAGGGAGATCCCGTCAATGGTGATCGAGCCGCCAGCTATAATATATCGGAAAATGTGTTTATCCTCCGGTTCGAACCGATAAACAACCGCATTTTCTTCTGGAATCCGCGAAATAATCGTTGCTGTTGAATCTACATGTCCTTGCACAATGTGACCGCCGAAACGGCCGTTCGCCGCCATCGCTCGCTCCAAATTCACGCGCGTTCCGGCTTGCAGCTTGCGCAAATTCGTCTTGCGGTAAGTTTCCGGCATCACGTCTACGGAGAAAGATTCGTTGTCAAACGAAATGACCGTCAGACAAACGCCATTCACCGAAATGCTGTCTCCTAGATGAACATCCTCAAGGATCTTTCTTGCGCCAATCGTTAATACCATAGCTTGACCTACGCTATGAATGCGGCGCATGTGGCCGATTTCTTCAATAATGCCGGTAAACATGACAGCCCTCCATTCGTTAGCTCTTAAAAACCGGATACCCGGTTAGGCATACATCCGGTCCGAACTGCTCAACCTTTAACCGGTCGAGCGTAATTGCGTCATCCATCTTCGCGAAGCCTTCGAAGCTGATGTTCATAGGTGCTGCTTGCCCGCCGCCGATAATTTTCGGCGCAAACATCAGCACCAGCTTATCCAGCAGGCGCCGCTCCAGCATGGCGCCGCTAAGCTTACCTCCACCCTCGAGGAGGATGGAGCCGATCTCTCGCTCGCCGAGCTGCTTCATGGCGAGCGTCAGATCCACCTGCGGGCCGTCTCCGCAGGTGAGGACCGTGATGCCGCGCGCTTCCAGCGCGGCACGCCGCTCTGCGGGCGCCTGTGCGGTGGCGAGCAGGATCGTCGGCTGACGATCCTGCTCGGTGAGCACCTGGGCGCCCAGCGGGACTCGCAAGCGCGAGTCCGCGACAATCCGTACCGGCTGTACAGCCGGTACGTCGCCGCGCGCGCTTAAGCGCGGGTCGTCGGCGATGACGGTGTCGACGCCGACCATGATCCCCTGATGCCGATGGCGCAGGGTATGCACGAATGCGCGCGATGCAGGCGACGTAATCCATTTGCTGTCGCCTGTTTTCGAGGCAATGCGGCCGTCGAGCGTGCTCGCTGTTTTCATCGTCACGAAAGGCATACGCGTGACGATGTATTTATTGAAAGCCTCATTCATGGCCGAGGCTTCCTCTCCCAGCAGCCCGACGGACACGTCTATGCCATGGGCACGCAGTTTGGCGATTCCCGTGCCCGCAACCTGCGGGTTCGGGTCGGTACCCGCAACGACAACGCGCGCAACACCGGCCTCAATGAGACGGTCGCTGCAAGGCGGCGTTTTGCCGAAGTGGCTGCACGGTTCAAGTGTGACATACGCCGTGCTGCCCTTGGCTTCCTCGCCAGCCATCTGCAAAGCAAGAACCTCAGCATGGCCATGTCCGCGCTTCAGATGCGCTCCCATCCCCACGATACGCCCGTCTTTTACCAGAACGCATCCAACAACCGGATTAATCCCTGTTTGGCCAAGAGCACTCTCAGCCATTTGCAGAGCGAGCCTCATATAAGCTTCATCATTCAAGACATGCATGTGTGTTCACTGCCTTTCCAAGCTATTTTGAAATAGAATGCAAAAAGACCCCTCCGCATATCGGATAGGGGCCAGAGATTGTTTAGGTAACACGAAGAAGCTTCATCCATCCACACTTGCTGCATTTTTGATCAAATCAAACAAGCACGACGTATCCATGCCAAAGCATAGACCTGCCGAATTTTTGTTCTCGTGAAAAAATGTACAAGTATGCATAGCGAATCTAATGTTCGCGTATTCCTTCTCCCATCCAGACTATACTGTCGGTCCCGGATTCTCACCGGGTCAGCCGTAGCGAAGCTGTATGTCAGGTACCGCTAGCTTCAAAACGGGTCACGGACTAATCGAAAGCAGCCAAACCAGCCTGCTATCAAATCACCGCCGGTGTGGAATTTCACCACGCCCCGAAGGTTTGCACACATATGAAAAGTAACTTATGAAAAATTTATCACTCACTCATCGAAAAAGCAAGGTCTATTTTACCTCGCCCTACAAAAACCGACTCTTTTTGCGCCGCCTCAACCCGATTCCGCCTATGTTAACCTAATGTTCCCTCCCTTCTGAATGGAAAATACTGGCATCGCGTGCGCAAGTTCTGCCTTCATTTAACGGACCTCACAGCCGCTATTCCCGTTAAATCAGCATTTCTCAGCTCTAACGGACTCCAGAGTCGTTATCGGGTCAATTCACGGCCATTTTTATCGCAATGATCGTAAATAGCGGCTCTCGTGTCCGTTAAATTTTCATAGAGCCTTATTTCTGTGAAATATGGTCATCTCTGTCCGTTAGCTTACGTCCCGCAGCTCCCGTTGAAGCACCATACTGCAGCTCCCTCTAATAAAAAAACCTGCTGACGATTGTCAGCAGGCTCTTCGATGTTTTCGTATTAAACTTCTACAACTTCTACTTTTTCCATCAAGTCTCTGCCTTTGAAAGCATCAACTAGTTCCATACCTTTGGACACTTTACCGAATACAGTATGTTGTCCATCAAGGTGAGGCTGTGGTTGGTAAGCGATGTAGAATTGGCTTCCACCTGTGTTTCTGCCTGCATGAGCCATAGCCAAGGAGCCGCGCTCATGTTTGTTCGGGTTGATTTCACAGTTGATTTGGTAGCCTGGGCCACCAGTTCCTGTGCCGGATGGACAACCGCCTTGTGCCACGAATCCTGGGATTACGCGATGAAAAACAAGTCCGTTGTAGAAACCGGAGTTTGCTAATTTTTCAAAATTGGCAACGGTATTAGGCGCGTCTTTTTCGAAAAGATCGATTAGAACTTCGCCACCGCCTGCTAGTTTAATTTTTGCTTGTTTGGCCATTGTGGTCCACTCCTTTAGACAATAATATCTTATTCTACTATGAAAAGATGCATTTCACAAATTTGCCTTTTCAGTTGAGTATAGAAAGCTAGTTCCCGCAAGCAAAAAAAACTATCCCTCAAGTCCTGAAGAACTGAGGGATAGCCCTTACTCAGCCTGGAAATCCAGCTGTATGCTATGTTAAACCGTTTTGCTCACTTGTTTCATTCTTGCTGGAATTAGATCGTTCCCGACAATATTGTCGAACGTCTCGCGCTTCACGACGAGATCGCTTTGCCCCTCGCTCACAAAAACTACGCCTGGACGGCGAATCCGATTGTAATTACTTGCCATCGCATAGTTATATGCGCCTGTGCAAGAGACGGCAAGCACATCGCCCGAGTTCACTTTCGGGAGGTTCACGTCCCAGATCAGCATATCTCCGCTCTCACAGCATTTGCCTGCAATCGATACGAGCTCGGTTGGCTCTTCGGTTGCGCGGTTCGCCAGCATAGCTTCATACACGGCCTCATACAAGGCTGGGCGCGGGTTATCCGTCATTCCGCCATCGACAGATACATATTTACGAACGCCAGGAATATCTTTCGCCGTTCCAACGGTGTACAAAGTTGTTCCTGCATCTCCAACGATGCTGCGGCCCGGCTCCACCCAGATTTCGGGAAGCGGATATTCGTTGCGTCCGAAATTGTCTTTAATCGCATCCGTAATAGCTTTCACATAGACGGACACAGGAAGCGGAGTATCTTCGTTCACATAACGGATACCGAAGCCTCCGCCAAGGTTAATGACTTTGAACGTTACGTCAATTTCTTGACGAACTTGAACGGCAAAGCTGGCCATTTTCTCGGCAGCCATGCGGAAGCCTTCCACTTCAAAAATTTGCGAACCGATATGAGAATGAATACCGAGCAGTTCCAAATGGCTCAGCTTGGAAGCCTCTTCCACCGCGCGGAATGCGGAACCGTTGCCTAGATCGAAACCGAACTTGGAATCCGTTTGGCCTGTGGAAATATATTCATGTGTATGTGCCTCAACACCAGGTGTGATGCGCAGTAAAATCTTCACTTTTTGACGTTTCTCACCGGCAATGGCGTTCAGCATTTGAAGCTCGATAAAATTATCTACAACGAAACAGCCGATTTTCGCATCAATCGCCATCTCGATCTCGTCAATTGTTTTGTTGTTGCCGTGGAAATGAATCCGCTCTGCCGGGAACCCGGCTTGAAGAGCCGTATACAGCTCGCCGTCCGATACAACATCGAGGGACATGCCTTCTTCTTCAACAATGCGGCACATCGCCATCACACAGAAAGCTTTGCTCGCATAAGCCACTTGGAATTTGAGACCGGACGCTTTGAAAGCATCTACAAACTCGCGGCAACGTTCACGCACAAGAGCTTCATCAAACACATATAAAGGTGTCCCATATTCAGCAACCAGCTTCGTTGCGTCGACACCACCGATTTCAAGGTGACCTTGACCGTTAATTTTACTTGTACCATGCAAATACATAGCTTCATTTCCCCCTCACCCTGAACCTGCTGCTGCTCATATTTCGCTCAAACGGCCGAATGCGCATTACTATTTAAATTAACATAGGAAAAGCGCATTTGACAATATCCTTGCTACCCTAAATCGTAAAAAGGACAAGATGAATGCTCTTGTCCTTTTAGTTTATTACGATTTGGGTTGACGTGTGCCGTCAATCGGTTTTGTAAGGCTTAGCCGCGTTTTGGCTGCCAGTACAGGACGGCGAAGAAGAATCGCAAAGAAGCTTTTCGCATTGAAAGGAATGAGCGGCCACATGTAAGGGGCATTGTAGGACTTTCTTGTAGCCAGCCAGAGCAGCCACAACGTCGATCCAACAACAAAACCCGGGACATGGAAGATAGCCACGGCAATGAGCAGTCCTAGCCGTATGATCCGGTTAGCAAGCCCTAGTTCATAGCTTGGTGTAGCAAACATCCCAATGGAGGCAAGAGCCAGATACAGGATCACTTCATTAATGAATAAACCTGTCTTAACGGCTATATCCCCCACCAGAATGGCTGCTACCAAGCCCATGGCGGTGGCGAGCGGAGACGGGGTATGCACCGCGGCCATCCGCATCAGATCGATCCCAATATCGGCGATTAGGAATTGAACTAGCAGCGGCAGTGTCCCCTCTTTCTGCGGCCCAAGAAACTCAAGTCCGGCAGGTTTTAAAGAAGGATCCATCACCATCATAAACCAAAGCGGAAGCAGGAAAATGGAAGACATAATACCGGCGAACCGCACCCACCTTAAATAAGTGCCGATAAATGGCGTTTGTCTATATTCTTCTGCATGCTGCACATGATGAAAGAAGGTCGTTGGCAATATCATAACGCTTGGGGACGTATCTACAAACAAACACACATGTCCTTCCATCAAATGCGCGGACACAACATCGGGGCGCTCTGAGTAACGCACCATCGGATACGGGTTCCAGCCTTTATTAACGATAGCTTCCTCCAGCTGCTTTTCGCCAAGGGGGAGACCATCCAACTTCACTTCGCTAATTTTCTCTTTAATCGCATCGACCAAATCCGCATTCGCAATATCGTTGATATAACCGATGCAGACATCCGTTTTCGTTCGTTTGCCAATTTGCATAATCTCCAGTTTCAACCGCTCATCGCGCACTCTTCGTCTAACGAGTGTTACGTTCAATAATAAGGTTTCGACAAAACCATCCCTTGAGCCTCTGACAACCCGCTCCAAATCCGGCTCGCCGATGGATCGAACGGGATAGCTCTTAACGTCGATGGCGATGGCTGCCGTTTCTCCTTCAATGAAGAGTGCGGTTCCACCCATGAGCACCTGCCCTACGATTTCGGACATTTTTTTGTAGGACTTGACTTGATTATGAGGGATTAGATAATCCATGAAAGATTCGACCGTGTGGTGGTTAACACTTTTTTCACCGGCATAGGAAAGGCGTGTCAGAATATCGGATAAAACTGTATCCTTGACGAACCCGTTACAGTAGAAGATCCCTACTCTTTTGGACCCGAAAACCATTTCCCTAAGCACAAGATCAAAGCTGCGATTGAGGCCAACGCGCTCCTCCAGAACTCGTTTTACATCCTCTAAGTTATCCGGAATGTCCTCCTGAATTTTCAACTCTTTTTCTTCAGGCGTCATATTCGTGATTGGATTATACTCGGATAAATTCCCTTCCTCATCAATCGCCAGTTTATCTAAATTTTCTTTTGATTCGTTCACATTATCGTGTTCATGTTCATGGTCATTCCCTGTTTTGACGATCACTTTCATGTCCGTGCGCCTCCTTCATTCCTTAATAAAACAACCACTCAAACAAGGATCCAAACACTTTGCCGAATATCATCGCCATCAGCAGCAAAATCATATAGGAACCCATACCCACTCTCTTGGCAAGAATCGGCAGCACATTAATAATTTCAGTAAGCGCAGCTGCTAACATCCCTACAAAACAGCCGGCAAATAGTCCCACGAGCGAAGCGCTTATTGGAAATAGCTGCACCTTCATATCGCTAAAATCCACCCAAGTAAACAAAAGGGAACCTAACACAACCGCAGCTTCATAGGCACGTATTTTTGAGAATGTTCGTGTGATCTGCGCCAACCTCGGAATAATGTCCAGAACGACAAGGAAGGCCACCATGCCGCTGCCCACGGCAATTCCTCCCGCTAAACCGATAAAAGCAATCAGAAGGACTTCTCCAAGGAGAGTCATCCCTTCGACTCCCCTTCCTCATGAATTTTCATATACTCTTCGGTGATCACATAATGGTTTATATTCTCCTGATACATGAACATTTCGACTTCTAGCGGACTTGGTTCCTCATTAAATTTCTTTTTAAACAAATGGTTGAAGAAGATCACCATCCCGACACCTATGCCGAGGGAATACGGAATTTGCAGAATGAGCGGATGCTCTACCTTTTTACCCGTCATCAGCTCGTAGATCCTCTGGTGAACCTCCAGCATGGAGACATCGGCATGGAAATTCATGATGGCTAGCCCTGAACCGATGAACAGCAGCAGCCATACCAATCCGATGAGTACTGGGCTTGCTTTTTTATTATCAGAAAAAATCTCAAGGAGCACATGAGGTTCCCCAAAATGCTCAATTTGCAGCTCCGGGTGCCGCTCTTTCACTTTTCGCACAATCAGCATCATATCAATCAGGACGCGGTTGCCATCCTCCTGCTGCGGCTTATGAATAATCAGCTCGTTCAAGGCTGTTTCATAGTCAGGTTCCACAATAATTTGCGCGATATGCCGCAACTTTACGACACTTCCTTTGCGAACACTCGCTTTACGCCTGAGCCGGATATACAGGTATGGAGCTCCAGTCTTAGCCATGGTCTCACTCCCTTCAATACTTACGGGTATCATCCATGTATAGGAGTAGTATGCAAAATGTTTCCTACCCATAATCACCCGCTTCAATGGTAAATTCTCCAGGAATAAAGCCCTCCCCGTATTGGCATAGTAAGAAATGAATAACGATAACTTATTCCATACAAAGAAGGTGATAACATGGCAAAAGTAGCGTTAACACTAGTGATTATTGGTGCGCTGAATTGGCTTTTAGTTGGGCTCTTCGAATGGGATTTAGTTTCAGCTATATTTGGTGGGGATTCACATCGGGAATCTTCGGTTTTAAGTCGCATCATCTATACCATCGTCGGCTTATGCGGAATTTACTGCGTAAGATTCTATTCCGACAACAGACATTCTGCACGATAGGCGTATAAGTGAATAAAAGAAAGCCGCCATACCCAGTGGATCAACGGGTAAAAAGCGGCTCTTTTTCATTTCTATAAAAGTAGCGATTACAACATATTTAGCTTGCTTGTTTCACCAAAAGCTTACTTTCCTCATTCAATCCAATGCAAATCACCGTTTTGCCCAGCTGCTCATACTTTGCAATGGTTTTAGCGATAGCCGTAACAGCGGAGTGATCCCAGACGTGAGAGCTGCTAAAATCAATCGTAATTGTCTCAGGGTCGTTTCGATAATCGAATAAATCAATAAAGTAAGTCATTGTGCCAAAAAATAACTGGCCGGAAACACGATATATTTTGGCTCCATTAGCGTCTATTGAGGTAAAGGCTTTAATCTTTGCCGATCTCCAACCAAAAATGAGAGCACTTAACGTAACCCCGGACAAGACCCCAATGGCTAAGTTGGACGTTGCAACAACGATGGCGACAGTGATCACCATGACTAACGCGTCGCTTCTTGGAATTTTGGCTATGGTTCTCAGGGATTTCCAATCGAAAGTGCCTATGGAGACCATGAACATGACCCCGACCAATGCCCCCATCGGAATTTGTTTCACGACATTACCAAGCACCATGATCAAAAATAGCAAAAACACGCCGGATACAAAGGTGGATAGACGGGACCTTCCTCCTGATTTCACATTAATCACCGTTTGACCGATCATCGCACAACCTGCCATTCCGCCAAAAAAACCGGAAAACACATTGGCGATCCCTTGCCCACGAACTTCTTTGTTTTTATCGCTTTTTGTCTCCGTCATTTCGTCCACGATCGTAGCCGTCATCAAGGATTCTGTAATACCAACCACCGCCAAAGCCAAGGAAATCGGTAGAATCACCCCGATCGCTTGCAGTGACAGATGGAAATCAGGTATATGGAAAAACGGCAGTGTCTGCGTGATTTCCCCCATATCTCCTACTGTGCGCACATCCAGATGCAAATTGATCGAAATGATGGTCATCACAATAATCGCGACTAACGCAGAAGGGACGGCTTTGGTAATCCGCGGCAGTCCGTACACGATGACCAAGGTACCTGCGACAATAGCGTACATCTGCCAATTGGCACCTGCAAAACTAGGGAGCTGAGCCATGAAAATAATAATGGCAAGGGCATTTACAAACCCGATAACAACAGAATGCGGAATGAAGGTGATAAATTTACCGAACTTAAACACACCCATGAGGTATTGAATGATCCCCGTTAAAATGCTGGCGGCGAATAGATATTCAATGCCATACTTCGCTACCAAAGGCCCCATTAGAGAGGCCATCGCGCCTGTTGCTGCGGAAATCATCCCCATCCGGCCACCGGTGAATGAGATCACTATCGCAATGATAAATGAAGCGTACAAGCCAACCATCGGGTCTACCCCAGCTAAAATGGAAAAAGCAATCGCTTCTGGGATTAATGCCAAAGCCACTGTTATCCCTGATAAAACATCCTTTCGTACATTAAATAACCACGAATCCTTCCATTTCCCGTACAACTAGATTCACTCCTCGACTGATACAAGCATTGATGATAATTTCTCGCTTTCAGAAAAATCCGTACCGATATTGGCAGTACTTATTATACATAAATCTTGCAAATGTCTCTACGCACAAAAAATAACCGTCCTCCTGATGGAGAACGGTTATTTCATGGTTAACACCGTTATTGCGCAATCTGATCTTTGATTGATTGTAAAATCTTCTTTTCCAATCGCGATACTTGCACTTGGGATATACCCAGTCTGCTAGCGACCTCCGACTGTGTTTGATCCCTGAAATAGCGGAGGTAGACAATGAGCCGCTCCCGCTCGGAGAGCGTCCCTATAGCTTCGTTAAGCGCAAGCTTCTCGAACCACTTCTCTCCGCTTTCGTCGGAGATTTGATCCATTAACGTAATGGGATCACCGTCGTTTTCAAAAACGGTCTCATGAATCGATGAAAGCGGCTTATTCGCTTCTTGCGCGAAAACAACTTCCTCCGCCGTGATCATAAGCTCTTCTGCCACCTCTTTAATCGTAGGAAGCCTGCCAAGCCTTTTCGATAACTCGTCCTTCGTCTTGCGAATCTTATTAGCCAGTTCTTTGAGCGAACGGCTAACCTTGAGTGTTCCGTCATCCCGAAGGAAGCGCTGAATTTCGCCGATAATCATCGGCACCGCATAGGTTGAAAACTTCACATCATAGGACAGATCGAATTTATCAACGGACTTCAGCAGTCCGATGCAACCGATCTGGAACAAATCTTCGGCTTCGTATCCCCGGTTCAAAAAGCGTTGAACCACAGACCAGACCAAGCGGATATTGCAGCTGACGAGTGTTTCTCTGGCGAGTCCATCTCCGGATTGGCTGAGGGCGATTAACCGTTTGACTTCCGAATCGTCTAAATAACTGTGAGAAGCATGCTTCAGATCGACATCCATAGATCAAACCCCTAATTGTATAAAGCTTTTTTAGATTCAATTCGCTTCAACATGTTTATTTTGGTTCCGATTCCGACGGCCGTCACAACTTCCACTTCGTCCATGAAATTTTCCATAATCGTGAATCCCATACCGGAACGTTCGAGTTCTGGCTTGGATGTGTAAAGTGGCTGTTTCGCTTGTTCCAAATCATCTATGCCTGAGCCCTGATCCTCAATCGTAATTCGGACTACGTCATCCTCAATTTTCGTTGTAATGGTAATGACACCATCCGGTTTATTGTTATACCCATGAATAATCGAATTCGTCACAGCTTCTGAAACCACCGTTTTGATGTCGGTTAGTTCATTCAAGGTTGGATCCAATTGTGAAACGAAAGCAGCAACAGCGACACGTGCAAAGGCCTCATTCTCGGAACGGCTGGCAAACTGCAGCGTCATAAAATTGTGCTCACTCATAGTGCAACCTCCAAACTGGACATTGCATTACGTTCGTTATCCTGAATTGATACGATCTTGAACATTCCGGAGAGCTCGAACAAGCGATAGACAGCTGGCGAAACATCACATACGACCATCTTGCCGCCTTTACTCGTGATTTGCTTATAGCGACCGAGAATGACGCCTAGACCTGAACTGTCCATGAACGTAAGATCTTTCAAACTCAGGATCAAGTGATGCGTATGCTCTTTGGCAATCGCTTCCTCCATCCTGGCTTTGACGACATCGGCAGTATGGTGGTCCAGCTCGCCTTTCAATCTAACAATCAGCGCTCTTCGGCCTTGCTCGAATTCAATTTGCAGGCTCAACCTGTTCACTCCCCTCAGCTGAGAGACTTTGAGCTACACTCAAAGATCTCTATATAAGTCTTGAAACTTAAGTTTCTACAACTGAGTTGGGAACTCCTGCCACCCCGACAAAACTAGAAGAAAAGCGCTAAAACTAGAAGAAAAGCCTGATTATTCGCGAAATCTCATCAATTATCTGTATGGAACATGTGCGAGGTCGTCCGCTTGAACAGCTTCCACCAAGACGCTTTATCCACGGCTACAGGTGACTCAAGAGGGTATTCGGTCAGCACATTATCCCCGCTGTATACGACAATTTTACCAATCGGTTGCCCCATCGTAATTGGCGCTCGCAAGTTTGGCTCCAACTGCAGCTCATGTCGAATGTTATCTGTTGCCGTGCCCTTTTTCATTAAAATACTGTAATTTTGCTTCGCAACTAACGGCACTGTCGAAACCTGCCCTTTGTTTACAGTAAAATTCCCCAGGCTATCGCCTGATTTGAATAAAGGATAGTTGGTATATTGGGCAAAAGCGTAATCAAACAGCTTCGTGACCTCCGCATTTCGCGTTTTGGTGTTCGGTTCTCCGAGCACGACAGCCACGACACGCAAATTATCCCGTTTGGCCGTTGCGGATAAACAAAATTTCGCTTCGCTGGTGTAGCCGGTTTTGAGGCCGTCTGCGCCGCTATAGAAACGTACAAGCTTGTTCGTATTTACCAACCAGAACGGGTTTGGTGATTCTTTCCGCAGATAATCCTGGTAAGCTCCGGTAAATTTCGTTATCCCTTCATGCTTAAGCAGTTCTCTGGACATGACAGCAATATCATTGGCTGTTGTATAGTGATTGGCGACTGGCAGCCCGTTGCAGTTTGAAAAATGGGTATTTTTCATGCCAAGCTGCTGCGCGCGTTCGTTCATCATTTGCACAAAATTTTCTTCGGATCCTGCGATTTTCTCGGCCATCGCCACCGAGGCATCGTTGCCGGAAGCCATCGCAATGCCCTTCAGCATTTCTTGAACCGTCATTTCTTCGCCTGGCTCCAAGAAGATTTGTGAACCTCCCATAGAAGCTGCGTATTCACTGACCCGGACTTTCTCATCCATTTTAATATTGCCTTTGTCAATAGCTTCCATGATGAGAAGCATCGTCATGATTTTCGTAATACTAGCTGGCGGAAGTTTGGTGTCTTTGTTTTTCTCCGCAATGACTGTGCCCGTGTCTGCATCCATCAATACCGCGGATTGCGCGTTCGGCGTTAAATCGACCGTAGGCGCTTTTTTCTCTTCCGCAAAAGCAACCGGTAAGATCAGCATCACACATAACTGTAAACAGATTAAACTTATTAGCCCTTTTTTTCGCATAGCCTTTGTACCCCTCCTGTGAGATTATGAAGTGAAAACCAGACGCTTGCAGCTTGAATGACTGCTAATCAGTCTTGACGATTTTCCCTCAAAATATTCCAAAGGAAGGAAAATAAAAAAGCTATCTCAAAGGTCTAAAAACCTGAGAGATAGCCTTTTGCATAAGCGTGAGCCTGTGCCTGTTCTAAACAATCACATCATAAATCAATTGAACAGGAGCCGGTTGACTAGGTGCAATACGATAAGCCCCTTGAATCATCGCCGTGACTTCCTGTACATCTTCTCGATTGGCATGAATGGTGCAGATCGATTCCCCTGCCTGGACAACGTCACCAATCTTCTTATTCAAAGTCAGACCTACAGCGTAGTCGATCTGATCCTCTTTCTTGGCGCGTCCTGCGCCAAGCAGCATGGCCGCGATTCCGATATGCTCGGCATCGATTTGATTCACATAGCCATCTTGCTCGGCTGGCACTTCAAAACGATAGCTCGCTGTCGGCAGCAGCTCCGGTTGATCCACCACCCTCGGATCGCCTCCTTGGCTCGCTACAAACCGCTTGAACGTCTCGAGCGCCTTCCCGTTCATGACAATGTCGCGAACAGCCTCCTGCGCCTCTTCAAAGCTCTCAAACACTTTGCCTAGCAGCGACATATATGCCGCTACGGAAATCGCGACTTCGGTTAGCTCTTTGTCGCCTGTGCCGCGAAGCACTTCGATGGATTCGCGAATTTCGTTCGCATTGCCGATTTCGCGGCCAAGCGGCTGCTCCATATCGGTGATCATCGCAATCGTATTGCGATTCAATTTCACGCCGATATCGACCATTGTGCGGGCAAGCACTCTTGCATCATCGACGGTTTTCATGAAAGCCCCCGAACCGATTTTCACATCAAGGACAATCGCGTCAGCGCCTGAGGCAATTTTCTTGCTCATGATGGAACTGGCAATTAACGGAATAGAGTCTACTGTCGCGGTTACATCTCTCAGTGCGTACATCTTTTTATCAGCAGGAGCCAAGTTGCCGCTCTGGCCAACAATCGCAATTTTATTGGTATTAACTGCTGTAATAAAATCCTCTTTCGATAATTCAATCTGGAAGCCCGGAATTGATTCCAGCTTATCCACGGTTCCGCCGGTATGACCAAGACCCCTGCCTGACATTTTGGCGACCGGTACGCCGAGAGAAGCAACGATCGGGCCGACAATCAGACTGATTTTGTCCCCTACTCCGCCCGTCGAGTGCTTATCCACTTTAATCCCGGCAATCTCCGACAGATCAATCATTTCCCCCGATCCAGCCATGGCCATCGTTAGTGCGGATATTTCCTCACTGATCATGCCATTAAAGAAAATCGCCATCAACAACGCTGACATTTGATAGTCCGGGATATCACCTTTTGTGTAACCCTGTACGATAAACGTGATTTCTTGTTCGGTTAAAACCTCACCGGACCTTTTCTTATGTATTAAATCAACCATTCTCATGCGAGTTCCTCCTTCAATAATAAATCGAAAAAAGGGAGCTGCTTGAGCCCCCCTTTGTACTATTATTCTCTTTATTGTACAACTAATTTAGCTTTCATTTTAGCGTGACCTTCGCCACATGGCAGTACGCAATCAATTTCATAAGTTCCCGGCTTGTCAAACGTAATTTCTTTTGAAGGGTTTTCTTTATCCAGCTTGACATCCAACCCTTTAATTTCGATTGCGTGTACGCCTTCTTTCAAAGACAAGGAAACTTTCGTAGGCTCGCCACTTTTGATCGTGTAGTCGGTCGAGTCAAATTGCCAGTTCGATGCTGCAATTTTAAGCTGTTGAATTTTGCTGCCGGCTTCCTCTGCTGCTTTCGCCTCTTGGCGTTCAGAGATATCTTGAAAAAGGACTCCCAGCCCCAGTGCGCCCGCAAGTATAAATAACACAAAGAAAATCCACTTTTGCATGCATATCCCCCTCATAATGTGTTCACTTCATCTATTCTACCTAACATCGCGAGACAATCCCATACAGGTTTAGTGGCAAATCTTTGAATATTTTGTGACGGAATTGTGAATGAATCCTCGTAAAAACATCCCCCTTATCGGGGGATATTAACTTTACTATTTCCCACACGAATGCAAATTACACACCGTGCAGTCTCTCCCGAATTTGGAAGCTGCCGGACCATGTTGTTTGCTTCTTTATCGCTACAACCTGTAGGGTTTGTTACTTTTCAACTCTTTTATCCCAATTGCACGTCACGCACAAAAGCTTTGACCAAAGCGATGAACTTCGGTTTCGTCCGATTGGCTACCGCGACAACCTGTTCATGCGTTAGAGGTTCAAGCTCCTCGCCCACCGCCATATCTGTAATACACGAGATGCCAAGCACCTTAAGTCCCGCATGACGAGCCGCGATGACTTCACCTACGGTGGACATGCCGATCGCATCGCCGCCGATGCGAGCCAGCATCGTCAGTTCAGCCGGTGTGCAGTAAGTAGGTCCTGTTATCCCTGCATACACGCCTTCCTGAAGCTTCAGAGGCACGCCATCCTCTCCCACAACTGTTTGGGCCAGCTTATGCGCAAGCTCGCGATACTCGCGGCTGTACGCTTCGGACATATCCGGGAAGCGAACACCCAGCTCGCTGTGGTTAGGTCCGATTAACGGATTGTCACCCGTCATGTTGAGATGATCGCTAATCACCATGAGGTCACCGGCTTTGAAACCGCGATTCATACCGCCCGCCGCATTCGTCATGACAACAGAATGAACGCCGATTGCTTTCATGACATACACAGGGAAAACAACCTTTTTCATATCATAACCTTCGTAATAATGAAAACGCCCCTGCATCACGATGACTTGCTTGCCTTCAAGCGTTCCTGCGACAAAACGGCCTTCATGCCCTTCAACCGTTGAAACCGGAAAATGCGGCACTTCGCTGTAATCAATCGCAATCGGATTTTCTACCTGATTCGCCATATCGCCAAGCCCTGAGCCTAAAACTAGCCCGATAACAGGTGCGACATCCCCTAATTTTCCCTTAATAAACACTGCTGCTTCATTAATTTTCTCTATGTACGTCAATGCCATTTTGATCTCCTTATCTGATAAATAACCTCAATTTGTAATTAAATAGCCTCAATAATGCCCAGTACTAATTTCAAAAACTTAGGTTTAACTTTCTCCGTCGTTTCCATCACTTCTGCGTGGGAAAGCGGTTGGTCCAAAATGCCGGAAGCCATATTGGAAATGCAGGAGAAACCAAGCACCTCAATGCCTGCATGACGGGCTACGATCACTTCAGGTACTGTAGACATACCTACGGAGTCACCGCCCAGTGTACGGAACATACGGATCTCTGCCGGAGTTTCATAGTTAGGTCCGAGAAGTCCAACATAAACACCTTCCTGCAGTTTAAAATCTTGCGATGCCGCCACGTCATGCGCCAATTTACGCAGACGTTTGCTGTACGCTTCCGACATATCCGGAAAACGAACGCCTAGCGCAGAATCATTTGGTCCGATCAAAGGATTGCGGTACGTCAAATTCAAGTGATCGCTGATAACCATCAAATCGCCGACTTGGTAAGACTCGTTAATGCCACCAGCTGCATTCGTGACGATCAACGTTTCCACACCCAGCTCTTTCATAACACGAACAGGGAAAGAAACGGTTTCTGCGCCATAACCTTCGTAAGCATGGAAACGGCCCTTCATGACCAGCACTTGCTTACCTTTAATTGTACCAACGACCAGCTCCCCCGCATGACCTTCGACGGTGGATACCGGAAAGTGCGGGATTCGCGAGTAGTCAACGACGATCGGCTGCTCGATTAAGTCAGCAAGCACGCCGAGTCCTGAACCTAATATAAGTCCGATTTGCGGTTTAATCTTTGTTTCCTTCGAAATAAAGGCGGCTGCCTCTTGAATCTTTTGAATCATGGATGTTTCTGACATGTTATATTCCTCCTTGGCTTTTTCAGTTCGGCAGTCGCTTTATTTGAGAAGATGCAGGAAACTCTCGCCTTGATCTGTAGGCTTTACACCGAAATTGTCGGCAATGGTAGCCCCAAGATCAGCAAATGTTCCACGGATTCCCAGAGAAACAGGAGCCTCAAAGCTCGGGCTGTATAGCAAGATAGGCACATATTCGCGTGTATGATCTGTTCCCGCATGCACGGGATCATTGCCGTGGTCCGCTGTAAGGATCAGCAGATCTTTCGGCCCTAGCTGCGCTTTGAGCTGCGGTACGAAGCTGTCGAATTCCTCCAGTGCTCGGCCATAACCTTCGGGGTCGCGACGATGACCGTATAACGAGTCAAAATCAACGAGGTTTGTAAAAGCCAACCCTTTGAACGGCTCGCCAAGTACTTCGATCGTCTTCTGTATGCCGTCTAAATTGCTTTTTGTGGACGTTGCTTTCGTGACGCCCTCGCCGTCAAAAATATCATTGATTTTTCCAATGGCAATGACATCATATCCTGCGTCCTTTAAGTGATTCATCACGGTCGGCTCCGGCGGCTTGACCGCATAATCATGCCGATTCGGCGTACGTTTGAAAGCTCCAGGCTCGCCAACATAAGGTCTCGCAATGACGCGGCCTACTGCAAATTCGCCTTGCGTTAGACGTCTGGCAATTTCACATGCACGGTACAGCTCTTCAAGTGGAATCACATCTTCGTGAGCAGCCAATTGAAATACACTATCTGCCGACGTGTAGACGATCCAAGCTCCTGTTTTCATCTGTTCTTCGCCAAGCTCATCTAAAATTTCTGTCCCTGAAGCCGGTTTATTACCGATGACCTTGCGCCCTGTCTCCTGCTCAAACTGGGAAATCAATGCTTCCGGGAATCCATCCGGATATACGTTAAACGGTGTAGAAATACGAAGCCCCATCAATTCCCAGTGCCCCGTCATCGTGTCTTTTCCAACCGATACCTCGGCCATTTTGCCATAATAAGCTTCTGGCGCGTCAGTTGCCGGGATGCCTTTTATCTCAGCGATACTGCCTAGACCCATACGCTGCAAATTAGGAAGCGAGAATCCACTCACTCTCTCCGCGATATGTCCAAGCGTGTGGCTGCCTGTGTCGCCAAACTCTTTGGCATCCGGTAATTCGCCGATGCCTACGCTATCCAATACGATTAAACCTATTCGTTCAAAGCGCACACTTGTCCCTCCAAATTGTTCACAATGTTATCCACCCTTGATTATCGCATTTCCTTTCTATGAATGCAAAACAGCAGCTTTTCCTGAAGGAAATCGCCGCTGTCATCTTTTACATATTCGCTCTCGGATGAGCGCGGTTATAAACATCTTTCATTTTGAGCTTTGTGACTTGCACATAGAGCTGTGTGGACGAAATATCGGAATGTCCGAGCATTTCTTGGACGGATCTTAAATCTGCACCATTTTCGATCAAGTGGGCAGCGAAAGAATGCCGCAAGGCATGAGGTGTGATTTCACTCTCAATCTTCATCTCATTTGCGTATCTTTTCAAAATTTTCCAAAAGCCCTGTCTCGTCATCCGGGTCCCTAAGTGTCCAATAAATAAAGCCTCTTCGTCCGCCGACTTCTTCAACAATTTCTTGCGATCTTTATGTATATAGGCGGTCAAGCAGCGAATAGCGATTGAACTAAGCGGGATATTACGCTCTTTGTTCCCTTTTCCCATACAGCGAATGAAGCCAAGTTGCAGATGAACGTCATCAACGTTCATCGAGATAAGTTCAGAGACGCGAATTCCCGTTGCATACAGCAGTTCAAGCATCGCTTTATCGCGCACGCCGCTCACAAGCTCAAGATGAGGCGCATCCAGCAATTTGCCAACCTCTTCAACAGAAAGTACCTTGGGCAGCTTCTTTTCCAGCTTAGGCGCTTCAATGAAAAGGGATGGATCTGCGTCCACCAAACGCTCTCTCAGCAAATACTGATAGAAAGCACGGATCGAAACAAGATTCCGAGACAAGGTGGCTGTAGCTCTGCCTAGCAATTTCAATTGGGATAAGAAACCCGCAATGTTGGTTTTGCTTGTTTCTTTCCAAGCTGTAATCCCCTGCCGTTGCAAATAGTCAACAAACTGCTGCAAGTCTCTTTCGTAAGATTCCAGTGTATTCTTGGATAGTCCGCGTTCTACAGACAAAAATCGGATGAAGGATTGCAAATCAACCATCATCATGTTATGTAGCTCCTTCGTTACCTGCCATATTTCTAACAGTTAGCATTCAACGATGGACCTGCGAACTCCTCTTTTATTCACCATACCAATAAAATAAACGCAGCCTGTCACTCATTTTGTCTGACTCTGGAAACGATGCATGCTCATGCTGTCCAAACACCTTGACGGAATTGCCCGCTGGCGCGCGGTAGCGGTTCACAGGCTCTATCCAGCTGGAGAGTACTAACATCACTTGATACAGAACAACCGTTAATGTCATGAAAAGCAGCATAAAGCGCAAGCGAACAAGTAATTTTCGATAGGAAAAAATCATAGGCCAGGTCCCCATTTCTGTCCCTTTCTTTAGGACAGGATATGAGGCTCAGGCCCTGTTTATGACAGATCGGACAACTTCACATAAGGCATCCCCAGCGCTTCTGCAACGGCTGGATGGGTAATGCTGCCTTTATACGTGTTAACCCCCAATTGCAGGGCGTAATTAGCTGTGATCGCCTCTGTTAATCCTTTATTGGCAAGCTCCAAAGCGTACGGCAATGTTACGTTCGTCAAAGCAAGCGTCGAAGTCCGAGGGACTGCGCCGGGCATATTCGCTACCGCATAATGCACGACACCGTGTGTCTCATAGGTAGGGCTGCTGTGCGTGGTCACCCGGTCGATCGTTTCGATCGAACCGCCTTGATCCACGGCGACATCCACAATGACAGCGCCAGGCTTCATCGTTTTGACCATCGCTTCCGTCACTAGCCTTGGCGCTCTCGCTCCTGGAATAAGAACCGCCCCGATCAAAAGATCTGCTTTGGCAACGGCACTTGCTATATTAAACGGATTCGACATCAAGGTATTCAGCCTGCCACCGAAAATATCGTCCAAGGCACGCATCCGATCCGCGCTCCGTTCGATAATGGCAACATTAGCTCCTAAACCAAGCGCCATCTTGGCTGCATTGGTTCCAACAATTCCTCCGCCTAGGATCACTACATTCGCAGGTGGTACGCCTGGTACACCGCCCAATAGAATGCCGCGCCCGCCATAAAACTTCTCCAGAAAATGAGCGCCGATTTGGACGGACATACGACCGGCAACTTCGCTCATCGGCGTTAACAGAGGAAGCGATCCATTGGGGAGCTGAATGGTTTCATAAGCAACACCTGTCACCTTCTTGTTCAGCAGGTGGTCTGCCAAATCCCCCGCAGCAGCCAAATGCAAATAAGTGAAAAGCAGCTGCCCCTCCCGAAAATAGCCATATTCCGCAGGGAGCGGTTCTTTCACTTTCATAATCATATCGCTGCGCGCCCATACCTCAGCGGCCTCCGCAACAAGAACGGCGCCTTCCTTGGCATAATCCTCGTCGCTAAACCCGCTGCCCGCTCCGGCACCGGCTTCAACGAGCACTTTATGTCCAGCCATAATAAGCGTCGTTGCTCCGCCTGGAGTCAATGCGACGCGATTTTCATTATTTTTTATTTCCTTTGGGACGCCGATTACAAATGATTGCTCCGTCATTCGCGTCTACCTTCTTTCTCATGAACGTTAGTCATAATGTACCCATGCTTCCAGTCCAATTATGTGGAAGGAGATTCTATTTTCTAATATCCAGTATATGAGAAATAAGCAAAAATGCCTGTACGCACTCCATGTGCTTACAGGCATTTTCTTTGTATGAACAGCTCTATTCCGTGCTGTTATTTTTGGATTTGTCCAATGAGTCCGGTTTCCCTCGTTCGTTACAGCGATAGCATATACCTTGAAAATCTAGTCGATGATCCAATACTTGAAAATGAAAATCCTTATCCAGCCTTTCTTCTAAAGGCCCGAGCCAGTCTTCCATAATTTCATCCACGGTCCCGCATTGAACGCAGATTAAGTGATGGTGATGGTGACGTGTGCTGTCATCGCGCAAATCATAACGAGCTACGCCATCGCCAAAATTCATTTTCTCCAAGACATGCAGCTCACTCAGAAGCTCTAATGTTCGGTACACGGTTGCCAGACCGATTTCCGGAGCTTTATCCTTCACAAGCATAAACACGTCTTCGGCACTTAGATGATCTTGTTCATTTTCTAATAGTACACGCACAGTCGCTTCCCGTTGAGGGGTAAGCTTGTACCCTTGGGATTGCAACTGCTGCTTAATTTTCTCAATCCTTGCTTCCATATGCCTCCCCCTCAGAAAGGTGGGCATCCAAGCCCAATTTTAGCCACTCTTTTCATTATAGGGGGAGCTTACTGACAAAGTCAAACAGAAACATGTTGTTTTCTGTCATCCATAGAGCGGAACCAGCATCGGCGTGACCCATTTCATCATCAATTGCGAAACATAGCCCTCCCAAAGTGCTGCCCCAAGAAGGAAAACACCCATTAGCAACGTCAAAGTTGTGAATCGCATGAAGGGTTGGTACATGTTGCCATTGCGGCTCATAAACCTATTTTTAATCATATAAATGGAAAAAGACATCGCTGCAACACTACAGAAGAGAATCGCCGGAATGACGATCAAATTTTGCGGAGCTACAGAAACCAGCGCGAACAACATGCCTTTCCAAGACATTTGACCGACCAGATAGCCAACTGTAAAGCCAATCAACACACCCTTTAGGAAATCCAGCACAAGGATAAGCGGAAGGCCAATCACGGACAGCCCAAACAACCAGATCAGTAAAATCCACTTCATGTGCATGCCAAAAGATTGAACGAACGACTGCCTGCTGTCAAATTCGCCGCCATCATTAATTTCATGGAAAAAACTTCCCAAATGACGCGTCATCTCCTGCTTTTGTTCCAAGGAAAGCGCATTAACCATCACGGCACCGAACACAACACCAATGAGAAAGAGTACGGAGACGAATATAAATAGCGGCAGATTGTCCTTCATATATTGTTTCATCGTTAGGTTCCTATTCACTCTCGCAGCTCCTCCCGTGTGTACAACCTCTACAAAGACAAGCTTATGAGCGAGACCTGGAAACTATGAACGATTTTTCACTTTGCCATATCTTCCGCCTCCGCCAACCTCCAACGAAAGCGTACCTTCACGCGCACCGACAAGGTAAGCGGCTATTTCTTCACCAACTTCACTAACCAGCTCTTCGTGCGTCGTGCGATGCAGCACATTCATCTCCGTTCCGAAACGGTGAAGCAATTGATTCAATTTCTTAGGACCAAGCCCAGGGATAAACTCCAGTGGGACTTGAAAATGATACGCCGGCCTGTAAGGTGGCAGATACGGCTCTTCGCGATCCGCCAAATCCAGTATGCGATCCATAACGCCTCGGACGATCTTATTGCTGCCACAATCTGCGCAGCGCTCTACGGTGCCCTCTTGCTCATCCAACACGGCTTCACATAAGGAGCAATAGGTGCGGTGATATTTTCCCAACCGGGGATTCAGTCCGTAATTTGCGACCACGCTACGCCCTTCCAGGCGATGAAGCGCCTTAACGAGCTCATCATAGGTAGGCGCAGCTAGCTGTATCTCGTTATATTCACGCCCGATTTTACCCAGCGAATGCGCATCTGAATTGGTTATAAATGTAAAAGGATCGAGCTCAGAAATCAGTCCAGCCATCTCCGAATCGGCGCTTAGTCCAAGCTCCACAGCGGAGATACCTTGCAGATCAAGCAGATTTTCCATCCTGCTCGTTGCGCTGCCGTATACGCTTTTGTGAGGTGTGAAAATATGAGCGGGAATCAGGATTCCCCCTCTGCCTAGCACCTCCTCCTGCAATACTCGCGCAGGCACATATATTCGCTGTGAGCTGAGCTCTACATTTTTCATATGCCCCTTCATCCAGTTTGTAAATCCCTGCATGACCTCAAGATTGGGCATATACGCTAACAAATGTGCTGGCCCCATGCCTGGTTCCCTTACTTCAATCTCACTTCCCAGCATGACGGTTGTATCCCGGTACCTGATACCTCCACCTTCCAGTTCTGCCATCTCACCACGATCCAAATAGGTCAGGATGTCGTTTTGCACGGATGGCGAATGGCAGTCGATGATGCCAATGATCTCCATCCCTTTGCGGACGGCCGCTTCATGGGCAATATTGAAAAAGGTCAGGTTATTCGCGGCGCTTATCTTCACAGCTTGGCCGCTCTCGGTTCGTCCAATATGAATATGAAGGTCTGCGTAATAAGATTTCATCCTAGATCTGGCCCGTTAACTTGTATAGCTGCCAAGCATAGACAGCCATAATGGTTTTGGCATCGCTGATACGCCCTTCCCGCATATACGCTTGAGCTTGCTCCAGCGTAATGGCTTCACACTCCAGAAATTCATCCTCATCCGGATTGGCGTCTCCTTTGACCAAATCTTCCGCGATATAGAGATGGATAATTTCATCCGCAAATCCCGGGGATGTATAAAAGGAGCTCACCAACCTTACGTTGTCAGACCGATATCCCGTTTCTTCTTCCAACTCGCGTATAGCCGCCTTCAACGGTTCTTCCCCTGCATCCAGCTTGCCCGCCGGGATTTCAACCTGGCTTTTCTCCAATGGTTTTCGATACTGCTCCACGACGATCATTTTATCCCCAATTAATGGAATGACCGCTACGGCACCTGGGTGCTTCACGATTTCTCTCGTTGCCGTTTCCCCATTTGGCAGTGTAACGGTGTCTACCTGAAGTGATATGATTCTGCCTTTATAAATGGACTCCGTTTGTACAGTAACTTCTTCGAATTTCTTATGTACGGTCATTTGGACACCTCGTCAATTTCTAAAATGGTATAACTTGTCCTACTTTTGCATATCGATCATTATATCAAATTTCAACCGGAAAAGAGGAAGATCGATATGAAGAGCTATATCGCGGAAAAACAAATTCGTTTGGTGGGAAAAGCCTGGGAAGTCAAACATCAGCTTGAACTCATGGTGCAGCAAGGCGGGCCGAACGTCACGTTGATTGATTATGCAGCTGGATTGCACAATCAACCGCAGCGCAAACACCTTGGAAATAAACAGGATCCTGCCGTAATCCCCTTCCCATCGAGGTAATCGGCAGCGGATATGGGCGTAAGGACTCCGCGATTTGCTCCGCCGATACAGATGGCATCATCCTTATTCGATGCATCTCCAAACGGTTCAGCTGCTCTTGAATTATCGCATATTCCTCTGCAATACATTGCGGGAAAGGCACGATAGCCGGACATCTCGCAGCAAGCTCCAAAGCCGTTAGCGTATGGTGGCTAATCCCTCGATGCCGTGGCCGCTCATCGGCAAAGGAAAGGCGCGGTATCACAATTGGTGTCCCGCCTAAGGCGTATACGGCATTAACGAGCTCACCGACTTCGATACCGGAATAGCCGTACCGTGTACCTGTACCGACAATTCCAGGTCCCATCGTTACGAGACATATGTCCGCTTTGGCAGCATGTTTAGCCGCAATCAACGCGCTAAATTTGTTTACTGCCTCCAGCTTTCCACCGTAAGCCTGACCATACGTAATTGTATTTTGAAGCCATCCCAAAGCTTCCAGTTGTGCGATATGCTGACTCCAGGCAAATGGGAGTGCGCCGCCATCCGTCATGATGTAGGCTGCGTTCCTCGTCATTTTAACCGGTTGATCCGGTTGCTGTTCACGGTATCGAAGCCAACAGAGCACCACAGGAAGCATGCTATGTAATTCCCCAAGCAAGACAGGCATCCCCTCCAGGGTTTGCTCTTTTTGAAAAAGAGGATGAAACCTGCTGATCTCTTCCTCCACAGCAAGCACACTCCGCTGTAACGGGGTGTATTTGAGTTTCATAATATGTCCGTCGGATAGATGTTCAGCAGCAGAGAGATCGCTGCTTATTGCGTCAGCAGGCAGGACGATGTGATAACCTCCTGAGCCTAGTCCAAGCTCCTCAGCCGTTACATTCAGAACAACCACATCACCGGGACGAAGCGGCGGTGAACTATCGGTATAATGGACAGCGCGCTCCTCCTTGCCGCTATGCCGCATGATAACACGGACGACCTGCAGCCCTTCCCTAACGGAAATAACCGCGCTTACCTTGCCTTCTGCCCGCCTCAGCATCCAAATATCCCCCTTTCGGCTCGTTCCTCTTTGCAGCATATGTGGCTTAACGCAGAGTTAAGCTTATTATCAAAAAAACCGACTAGAGAGCCAACATTTGGCATCAACTAATCGGTTAGACAAACAATTAAACTTTTGCAGCTTCTTTCACAAGAGCAACGACCAATTCAGCCGTTTTGACCAGATCGCTAATAGCGATATGCTCTTTGGTCGTATGAATTTCGTGGTAACCGACGGCAAGATTCACCGTTGGAATCCCCATGCCGTTAAAGATGTTCGCATCGCTGCCGCCGCCGGAGTGGAACGTGCGAGCCGTCAATCCAAGCGTTGACAACGCTCTGGACGTAAGCTGAACGATAGGGGCAGAGTCATCATGCATGTAAGAAGCATAAACGATGTCTGCGTTAAACTCGCAAGTCGTTCCTGCATCTGCCGCTGCGGATTCACAAGCTTCTTTCATCGCAGCGATTTGCGCTTCCAGCTTATGCTGCACGATGCTGCGAGCTTCCGCTTCCATCTTCACTTTATCGCATACCACGTTAAGTGGACCTACACCGGAGAAACTGCCGATATTCGCCGTTGTTTCACTGTCAATGCGACCAAGCGACATACGCGAAACAGCCTTGGAGGCAACTTGGATGGCACTGATGCCATCTTCCGGATTAACGCCTGCGTGCGCTGATTTGCCATGGAAAATGATCTCGATTTCCGCACGGCCCGGAGCTGCAGTAGCAATATCACCGATGCTGCCATTGGAATCCAACGCGAAGCCGAACTCTGCTTCCATCATGCTGCGATCCATGGCACGAGCGCCTTTCAGACCGCTTTCTTCCCCTGCTGTAATAACGAATTGAATACGGCCATGAGGAATGTTTTGCTCTTTAAGCACTTGAATACCTTCAAGCATTGCTGCGATGCCCGCTTTGTCGTCACTGCCCAGGATCGTAGTCCCATCGCTGCGGATGTAACCATCTTCGCCAATTTGCGGCTTGATGCCTTTACCAGGAGCAACGGTATCCATGTGCGATGTAAAGAAAATCGTCGGGATTGCGGCATTGCTGTCCGTCGCTTCCAATGTACAGATCAAATTGCCCGATCCGTGACCGCTTTTTGCCATCGAATCATCTTCAACGACTTTTAAGCCTAATTGACTGAACTTCTCTTTCAGAACCACACAAATTTCTTGCTCAAAGCGTGTTTCACTGTCTACTTGAACGAGCGATATGAATTCTTCCACTAAACGGTTTTGCTGAATCATGTACTTTCCTCCGATACTCACTATGGGTTACAATAATACGGTACAAGCTTTTACGATAAAGGAGTGACTCTTCATGTTGCAGAATAGACGTTGGTTTAAAGTCGTGATTTACGTAATGCTCATCACCATGCTGCTATCCAGCATATTGTTTACTGCCGGATTATTTTTTGATTCCTAGTTTAATAAATTTTTGTATCGGCATTGTAACTTTCCAAATTTTCTTTGACTCTCTGCAGGAACCTACCGCAGATTACACCATCCAGAATGCGGTGATCAAGCGACAGACACAGGTTAACCATAGAGCGGACTGCGATCATATCTTGAATAACGACAGGCTTCTTCACAATCGATTCGAAGGTCACAATGGCTGCTTGCGGGTAGTTAATGATCGGATAAGACAGAATCGAACCGAAGGAGCCTGTGTTGTTTACAGTGAACGTCCCGCCAACCATATCATTCAGGGACAACTTGCCGGCACGCGTCTTCTTCGTCAATTCGTCGATTTCTCTAGCCAGTCCGGCGATATTCTTTTGATCCGCTTTCTTGATTACTGGCGTCATAACCGAATCTTCCGTCCCTACGGACAGAGAGATATTAATATCGCGTTTCACGATAATTTTATCTACAGCCCATACCGAGTTGATAATCGGGTAATCTTTAATCGCATTAACGACCGCCTTCATCATGAAAGCCAAATAGGTTAAGTTAATGCCCTCGCGGCGCATAAAGTCGTCCTTCACTTTATTCCGCAGAACGACGAGATTCGTCACATCCACTTCGATCATCGTCCATGCATGCGGAATTTCCGTCACACTTTGGCGCATGCGAGTAGCAATGGCATTACGAATTGGCGTTACATCGATGAAATGCTCATTGCGCGAGTCGAGCGAATGTCCTTCCGCTTCAATTAGCGGCGTTTGCGGGTTCGCAGACAGATGGATGCCGGAGCTGCGCACCGGCAGATTGGCAGGCTGCGTCTCAACTTGCGGAGCCGGCGCACTGCTTGCTACAGGCGCTGCTTGCTGATTCGTCTGAACAGCCGCAGCTGCAGGAGCTGATTTGGAGCCGCCGCCCGCGACGAACTGCTCGATATCCTTGCGCGTGATTCTTCCCCCAAGCCCCGTCCCAGGAACGCGTGATAAATCAACGTTGTTCTCTTGGGCTAGACGCTGAACAGCCGGCGAGTAACGGCCGCGCATGCTTTGGTCGCTGCCTTCTTCCGGCACGAACACACTCGTGCTGCCAGCCAGTTCCGCAGCAGCTGGCGAACTAGCCGCTGCTCCTGCCGACTCCTCGATCAAACAAATCGCCTCGCCGACAGCCGCTGTTTCACCGTCGCCTACAATAATTTTCACTAAGGTGCCTTCAATCGGTGAAGGCATTTCTGTATTTACTTTCTCTGTAAAAAGCTCACAGAGTACGTCATATTGCTCGATATAATCGCCTGGCTTTTTCAGCCATTTGCCGATTGTAGCCGAAACGAGGCTTTCCGCTAAATGCGGTACCGTTACCTCCGTGAGTCGACCGTTCGTTTGATTCATGGGTGTACCTCCTAAGTTCAGGAAATGATCAATGGCATAAAATCAGACCAAAGGAATTGTAAAGCGATTAAAACATGGCAAGCTGGCGCATAGCTTCCTTCAGCTTATCGCTATTGAGCAAGAAGAACTTCTCCATGGGAGGGTTGCTGCCCACAGCCGGTGCGTCCGGCCCGCAAAGTCGAGCGATCGGTGCATCAAGTTCAAACAGCAGTTCTTCGGCGATGATGGCGGACACTTCGGCGCCAACGCCGCCTGTTTTGTTATCTTCATGCGTGATGAGCACCTTGCCCGTCTTTCTCACGGCTTCTAAAATCGCCTCTTTGTCCAAAGGCTGCAAAGTCCGCAAGTCCAGCACGTGGCAAGAAATACCTTCCTTCGCAAGCTCCTCAGCGGCTTGCAGCGCAAAATTCACGACCATCCCATAGGCGATGACCGTAATGTCCGTGCCTTGACGCTTCACGTCAGCTTTGCCGATCGGCACGATGTAGTCCTCTTCCGGCACATCAGCGGACAGCGCAAGATACGCCTTCTTGTGCTCGAAGAACAGCACGGGATCCGCATCACGTATCGCTGCCTTGAGCAATCCCTTCGCATCATACGGATTGGAAGGCGCAACGATTTTCAAACCCGGCGTGCCGAAGAAAACCGATTCCGGACATTGGGAATGGTACAAGGCGCCTGCGCCGGTCGCCCCGTAAGGCGCACGAATCACAATCGGGCAAGACCAGTCGTTATTGGAGCGATAGCGAATTTTCGCCGCTTCGCTTAGAATTTGATTTGTCGCCGGGAAGATGAAATCGGCGAATTGAATTTCGGCAATCGGCTTCATGCCGTACATAGCCGCACCGATCGCTACACCGACGATAGCGGATTCCGCCAGCGGTGTATCCAACACGCGATCTTCTCCAAACAGATCGCGAAGCCCTTTGGTGGTGTTCAAGACACCACCTTTGCCAACGTCTTCACCGAGGACGAAAACATTGTCGTCCCCTTGCATTTCCTCCTGCATCGCAGATCGGATAGCTTCCAAATAAGTAATGACTGCCATAAATTAGTGGTCATCTCCTTCTGCGTAAACGTGGCGAAGCGTATCTTCCGGCTTCGGATATGGAGCTTGATCCGCGTACTTCGTAGCTTCGTTAATCTCTTGCTTGAGTTCTTCCTGAAGCTCACGATCCTGCTCATCGCTCCATAGACCGCACTCCATTAAATATTCTTTGAACTTGACAATCCCGTCTTTTTGACGATTTTCCTCAACTTCCTCTTTCGTGCGATACAGCATATCATCATCGGAAGTGGAGTGCGGCATCAGACGATAGGACATCATTTCGATCAAGGTAGGACCTTCTCCGCGAGCTGCGCGATCTCTGGCTTCCTTGGTAACACGATACATTTCCAAAACATCGCTGCCGTCAACTTGAACGCCCGGGAAACCATACCCCAGTGCGCGATCTGAAATTTTCCCGGCTACTTGTTTATGTAGGGGGACCGAAATGGCGTATTGATTATTTTCACAAACAAAAATGACAGGCAGTTTATGTACCCCAGCAAAGTTACACCCTTCGTGGAAATCCCCCTGATTGCTGGAGCCTTCTCCGAAAGAGACGTAAGTAACCAAATCTTGCTTTTTCATTTTGGCGGCAAGCGCGATACCTGCAGCATGAGGGACTTGTGTCGTTACAGGAGAAGATGCTGTTACGATATGATTTTTCCGGTCACCAAAATGACCCGCCATCTGTCTGCCGCCGCTATTAACATCCTCTGCTTTACAGAATACAGCAAGCATAAGATCCTTCACGGTCATACCAACCGCAAGAACAAACGCATAATCACGATAATAAGGTAGGAAATAATCTTTCTTGGCTTCCATGGCGAAAGCCATCCCTACTTGACCTGCATATTGCCCCATTCCGGAAACATGGAAAGGAATTTTGCCCGCACGTTGAAGCATAAAAGCACGTTCATCATATTTAGCCGCAAGAGACATGACTCTATACATACGAATAACGACTTCGTCAGATAACCCTAATGTTCTATGCTTATAAAGCTGACCAATGGACATGGAGGTTGCCTCCTTAAAATAATTTAGATGCTATTCTTATTACCTGGTCCTAAGACTTGACTCTATAAGCTTATTATAAACGCAAATGCGTATGATTACAATTTTTTATCCGCTAATGGCAATTCCATCCACAGCAAGCATAGCCTCGCCTAAAGCTTCGGACAAAGTAGGATGCGGATGAATCGTTTGTCCGACTTCCCAAGGCGTCGCGTTCAGCACCTGAGCCAAAGCCGCTTCGGTAATGGAATTTGTAACCTGCGGTCCGATCATATGCACACCGAGAATGTCATTGGTCACACTGTCGGCAATCACTTTCACGAAGCCGTCGCTATCGCCGTAAACGAGCGCTTTCCCGATCCCTTTAAAGCTGAATTTGCCCACTTTTATTTGATGGCCAAGATCGATTGCTTGCTGCTCCGTGTACCCTACGCTGGCAATTTCAGGTCTTGTGTACGTACATTTTGGGACCAGATGCGCCTGAAGCTCGTGAGGTGTTTGTCCTGCAATATGTTCTGAAGCAAGAATCCCTTCATGTCCTGCCATATGCGCCAGCATTAACCCGCCAATCACATCGCCGACCGCATAAATGTGGGATTCCGTTGTTTGCATAAAACGATTTACACGAATGACGCCTTTGTCTACTTTGATATCCGTATTTTCAAGTCCGATGCCCTCAATATTGGCAGCTCGGCCAACAGAAACAAGCACTTTATCAGCTTGCAGCTCGATCAACTCGTCTTGCTTGTCCGCTTGCAAAGTGACCGAACCCTCCGCGATCTTCACAGAGTCAGGCAGTACTTTTGCGCCAGTCACCAAGTTAATGCCGCGCTTTTTGAACAAGCGCTCAAGCTCCTTGGAGATATCGCCGTCTTCCAGACTTACCAACCGTTTCTCATATTCGACGATTGTTACCTCAACACCGAAATCACGCAGCATGGAAGCCCACTCGACACCAATCACGCCGCCTCCGATGATGATGATCGACTTCGGAAGCTCATCCATCTTCAGCGCATCTTCACTTGTAATAATATGTGTGCCGTCAATCTCAAGTCCTGGCAAGCTGCGAGGTTTGGAGCCGGTCGCGATTACCAAATTGCTCGAAAGCAGTGTTTCGATATCGCCGTCTTCCTTCTCAACCGATACTGCTCCACTGCGTGGCGAGAAAATGGAAGGACCGATGATGCGTCCATTTCCGTAATGAACGGTAATTTTATTTTTCTTCATCAGGAATTGCAGCCCTTGGTGCAGTTGATCAACGATACGCTGCTTGCGCGCAAGCACATTCCCGAACTTGAGTTCAAGGGAACCTGCGGTGATCCCGTATTCCTCACTCTTTTTCATTGTTGCATACACTTCGGCACTGCGAAGCAGAGCTTTGCTTGGAATACAGCCTTGGTGCAAACAAGTGCCCCCTAGCTTCTCTCTTTCAACAACGGCCACGGTTTTCCCCAGCTGAGCAGCCCGGATAGCAGCCGTGTAACCGCCGATCCCGCCGCCTAGAACGACAACATCATATCTATGTTCACTCATTATATAATTCCTCCTATTGCACTCTGTACCATCATATGTATACGCTAGTCTCTACTATATTACCCTTTTTTGGATCGGAAATCATAGTCTTATTTGTGAATTAGACAGGCAAACCGTTTCAGAGTATGATGATAGAAATACCATGATACCTAGATGTAAGGAGCAGCTATGAAAGCACCATTTTACCGATTTATCGCCATTCTTCTACTCGTTATTCCCGGTTTGACAGCAACTTATGGATTTCTCTCCATGAAAGACGCTTTTTTCGCACAGTTCGACACGGACGGCCACATGCTGTGGGGGAAATTTATTCTAGGCCTTATTCTTTTTCTATTGGGTGTCGCTTTTATCGGCGGATGGACGTTCTTCCGTGACCGCAAACGCAATTATCTGGCTCCTAGGTTTAAAGCCAAACGGCGCAAATAGACCGGACCCTCAATTTCTCAAGTCCGGCCTAGACGGTCTAGCCAATTTAAGAATCGGTTCCGCTCGATCAAAGCGGTAATGGAGCTCACTTCGGCCTGTTTATGCAGCAAGATGAGCACGATAACAATCAGACCTTGCATCTCCCAAGGAAGGGTCATGATGACGGTATATCCAAGCGTAAACCCAAGCAGGTTCGCTCCGGCGTCCCCCAGCATGCCCCTGCCCCGAACATCCATGCCATAGACCAAATAACCGCCTAGGCATACTGGCCATATAGGAAATATGAGAGGAATGCTATCGCCAGCCAGCAATAAGGACACAACCACTACAGCCACTACACCTGTGAAAAAAAACTTCAGCGAACGCCCTGGACGTACATCAAGCAAGTTCAAAGCATTCGTCATCATCATAAGCAAAAGCATCTGTCCCCCTATCCACCAGATAGGGGTTTGCTCGTTTTCGGCCGACAATGCCAGCCATCCCGCAGCCGTGGCGATTCCCAGCGCCTTGACGGCTCCCATGGAGAAAGTTTTCGTATCTTTCCAATAACGATAATGACCTTTTAAACCTTTCACGGCTTTGCTGCCGATTAAATCATCCGTCCAACCCAGCAGGAAAATGAGGCTAGCTGCAAAAACAAACACCTGATGGTTCGTTTCAACCGATTCCAACCTCGTCAATGGGCCTATCTGCCAATAGGCAATTACGCGATTGGTTAATTGTAAGATAAGCTCCTGCAGCCATAGAAGCAGCCACAGCAGCGCTCCCAACCCACGCGGGACCACCTGGCCGACATAGTTAGTTTCAACTTGACTATGGCCCTCCAGGAACCTCAGAACATGCGGCAGCAGCCATCGCCCGGCTGCCGCAATCACAATCAGATCGAGGATCGATCCGATGAATACCATAGCTGCTTTCTCTCCTTCCAGCGAGACAGCAGCGCCAAGCTGACCGCGGCAAATTGCTTGCCGCGATGCATGAATCCGTGCCAATCCCGCCCCGTTTCCCGATGCGTGATTGGCACGTCCAGCTCGACGATGCGCAGGCCGCGCCGCGCCGCATCGATGGTTAGCGCGACTTCCACGCCGAAGCCGCGCCGAAGTTCCCCAAGCTCCCGCAGCCGATCCGCGCGCACAGCGCGCTGGCCGGACAAGGGAGCTTCGGTCTCATAGCCGCTGAGTCGGCGGATGCCGCGGCGGGCCAAGCCCTTCACCAAGCCGAAGCCGGCTTTGGTGTGTGGCGGCGGCAGCTTCGCGATCGCCATGTCCGCTTCGTGCCGCAGCAGTGGCTCGATGAGAACGAGCGCCCGCCCGGCCGTAGCCCGCAGGTCGGCGTCCAGAAAGAGCAGCAGATCGCCTCTGGCTTCGGCGACGCCTGACTGCATGGCTGCCCCTTTCCCGCAGCGGCGTTTATGCTTAATGAGCTTGTCCACCCACGGCCAAGCGGCTTCATACGTTTTATCGCAGCTGCCATCATCCACCACGATAATTTCAATTCTCATTCCCGGATTGTACATCAGATCCGCTTGATCCTGCAGATGCCGAAGCGTATGTTCAATGCTTCCTTCCTCATTCCAAGCAGGAATGATAATGGATAAGTAAGGTTTCATCCTTCACCTCCGAGTTTCCATACGACATGGGCTACCCGCTTCACGATCCAATGCAATTGGAATAAACTCAATGCGATAAAAAATAGGGAAAGAAACAAAGTAGAACTAATCTCTTTCGTCCAACCACGAGACTTATATAAAATGCCTATGCTCTTGATGTCGACCAATCGCGCCCCGACTTTCATTCTGACCAGGAGCGTGCTCCCCATGCCCGCTCTCCCTTTTTCCAGAAAATCAATCATATGCGTGCGCGCGCCTACTGTGACTAACACTTCACACCTTTTCTCATAAGCAAACAACAGCGCCATATCCTCGCTTGTTCCAAAACATGGAAGCACATGGGCAGACAGCCCCAATGCTTCGATTCGCGAAAGCCCCGGCGCAGATCCATCTGCATATGCATGAACAACGATTTCAGCGCCGCAGGATAGCGCTTTATCTGTCACGCTGTCCATATCGCCAACGATTAAATGAGGCAAGTAACCACACTCCAGAAGAGCGTCCGCCCCACCATCCACCCCGATTAGCACCGGTTTTACTTCAGCAATATAAGCTTTTGCAGCAAGCAGATCCTTCTTGTATCCCTTTCCTCTAGAAACGATCAACACATGTTTATCTTCCAAGTCCGTTTGGATAGCAATCTGCGGCAGCGGCTCCATCACCGCATGCATTTCACGTTTGGCGTAGGTTAGCGTATTATCAATGAAATGCTCCATCAACTGGGTCGTCCGTTCATTCGCTTGCTGCTGCATACTAAGCCATTTTTCACGTGTAAAAGCGCTGCAAGGAATCACTTGATCCTCTAAAAGTATCCGATCCTCATAAATTGTAATTTCCGAGTTTGTCTTGAAGGCTTGGAATTGAGCGGCATCTGCTTCCCAAATCGGGATTTGTTCTTGAAGCAGCATAAGAGGACCATGAGTCGGGTACCTGCCGCTCATCGTCAGCTCGCAATTAATGACAGCCTTGACTTTCTGATCGATAAGCTCTTGCGCGGCTACTTCATCGAGGTCACGATGCTGGAGCACGACGATGCGTCCAGGGGGTAAATCACGAAGCAATACTTTCGTGATCGCGCCTGCGCTAATTCTCCCTCTGCACTGCGGCAGCGGCTTAGAAGAAAACAATGACAGCGAGGACCAATTCAAAATAGACACCGACTTTCCTTTCGTCTATAGATACGTCTATTTTGCCCTCTGCCATGAAGTTCTATGTATAATATGCGCAGTTAATGGCAAGCATTGAGGTTATATTCTTGAGGAAAGGAGATGAACATCCATGGAGCTAAACATGAGTGCAGAGGAAGTGCTAGGCCATATTGTACAGCTTCACAGCACAGGAGAATCACTATCCAAGAAAAATGTGAAAAAGCTGCATCCTGATCTTATGAAAAACGCCCTGTATTACTACCCAAGCTGGGAACACGCCTTGCAAAAGACAGGAGTTGGCAATATCGTTCACTAAACATACATAGGCACACATAGTAAAGCTCCGAGAGGCGGATCGCATGCCAAACTCGGAGCTATTTTTTCATCGTTATTCCTCGATAACTTCCCATTCCACTTGAATCATGCGGTCAACCCAAGTCCGGATTTTGATTTCTATCGCGCTCTCTATTTCTTCCTCTGTCATTTCCCCTAGCTTATGTTCAGCGATTTCCAACACATCTTGCTTTACCATGTCGCCGGCCACAGCCAATTGAATACTGATACGCAATTCACTCACCCTCTTCGACTCACATCTATTTTCATTTTAAAAAAACTTTCCATTGCGACTGCTCCCATGAATATTTAGAATGAAGAAGTACTACAAACATTCCACAACGAAAAGAGGAAAATCTCATGTCCAAATCGCAAGCGCAAAAGCTGCGGCAGCGCCATTTACGAGAAGGTAAACTTGATCCTGCCATTCATCGTCTTCACTGGAACGGCGTGAATCCTGTATCCAAAAAGACCCCAAGCCTGAAAGAATTGCAAGCCAAACAGCTGCATAAACACAAATCAAGGAATTTGAACCATCATCATGGGGACGATTCCTTTTTTCATTTAATCGTAATGCCCTGTTCAGCTGCATAATGGATGCATGCTTCTTTTTCATCAGGACGAAACGTATACTTGCAATCAAATCCATTAAAGAACAGCTTCCACTCCGTGACGACTCCCTCATCATCCACCGCCAATTCGGCTACATATAAAGAATCAGGCTCATCTTCGAACTGCAGCCCGATATGGAGCTGCATCTTGCCCTCCACGACTTCCTGCTCACAATAATCGATTATCACCAGCGTAAGGCCTCCTATTGAATAAAATCTTTTTTATTTATATAATATACTAACGCGCCCAAGCTAATAAAGATAAGGGCATGCTAGTAGGAGGAATTACTTATGGCTTATGATCCGCAAGTAGTAGACGCAACAATCGTTAGTGATAATAAAAAAAATGGTCTTTTCGAAGTGGTCGTTTCATTGAAAGACCGGAACAAATGCCGTTTATTCTTTGAAAGAGATTCCGAAACCGGAGTTGGCAGAGTGACCGATCTGAATAGATTGATGAAAGAACCTTGCCCGATCTGTCGCAAAGATTACCTTTGCAACTGTCTAGACCGTTACAAAGAATCCATTGCAGATCAAGCTTTAACTCTCATAAAATAATACCAGAAGCTAAAAATGGTTGGTCAGGAGGAAATCCTGATCAACCATTTTGCTTTTTCTCACCTTGATATTGCTCGCAGGCGCGGATCCATTTTTCAACAATTCCCGGATTCGAAGCGAAATGCAAATGTGTGTAGCCGGCCACAAGTCTGCCGTTGGCATATCCATCAGAACGAATCCCCATGCGTCCACTCGATTGAAAAGCTGCCGGTATTACCGCTCCCTCCGCAGCTTCAAACGTGGAATAGTGAAACTCATGTCCTCGTGCTTTTGCCCCGGATGAGAGTAAGAAGTTGGCTTCATTCGTACCTGTAATTTCACGGTAGCCTAATGCTGCCAACTTCTTTTGCATGGTTACCTTTCCAGGAACAATCCCCACCATGTTATAAGCATTTCCTGTCGTATCTACAATTTGCTCCGTTAAATACATGAAGCCGCCGCATTCCGCCAAGGTTGGAAGCCCCTCCATAATGCGACTGCGAAAAGAGGTTTTTACCCGCTCGTCAGCTCCCAGACGTTCAGCAAATTCTTCTGGAAACCCGCCTCCGAGATATAAGCCATCCGCATCCAAGGGAACCTCCTCGCCTGCAAGAGGCGAGAAGAACACGCATTGAGCGCCTCCCTCCTCCAGCAGTTCGAGGTTCTCCGGGTAATAAAAATGAAATGCGGCATCCTTGGCTACCGCAATTTTCACACGCTTCCGCGAACCAGATTCTGCGCCAGGGAACAGCCGCGGCAGACTTTCAACCGGTTTTGCCGCTGCCACTTCAAGCAGTTGGTCCAAATTTACATAAGAGGCTACCTGATCAGCCAATTTGTCAAAAAAAGGTTGCAGTTCCCCTCTCTCGATCGAGGGGACAAGCCCCAGATGCCTTTCCGGAAGCTCAATGCTCGCATCACGTGGCATCCACCCAATAACAGGAATGCCGCATTCCTGCTCGATTGCTTGCTTCACCATCTTAAAATGCGATTCACTACCCGCACGATTGGCAATGACTCCAACGATGTTGTCGCCTTGTCCAAACTGCTGAAAGCCTTTGACAATAGCCGCTGCGCTTCTGGCCATGCTAGCAATATTTACAATGAGAACGACAGGAGCATCGAGGATTCGGCCAATATCAGCCGTACTTCCCTCGTCGGATGATGCATCTTTTCCATCAAACATCCCCATGACTCCTTCGATAACCGCAATATCGGAGCCGTTGCTGCCGCGAACAAACAGTTCCTTAACCCCTTCGCGGCCTACCATCCATGAGTCCAAATTGCGGGAAGGCCTGCCTGTCACGGCTGTGTGATAGGTCGGATCAATATAGTCAGGGCCGCATTTAAAACCTTGAACTGCTAGCCCGCGTTTTTGTAGAGCAGCCATGATGCCAATTGCCAGCGTAGTTTTGCCCACACCGCTACCCGTTCCCGCAATAACCATTCTACGTGCCACGCCTTTATTCATAGATAGCCCGATAAAGCCCCTCTAGTAAACTTTGATAGCTGCTCGCTTCATAGGTGATTTCCGAGAACGACACATGAATGACTTTGTTGCTCGTTTTAACGATAAAAAAACTGTCTTCGGCCCGATCCGGGTCAATATAAGTATAGCATTCGAGCTGGCTGCTTCCTGTTTTTTGGCGTAAAAATTCAGTCGCTTCCGCACTTGCATTCGCATATTTAGGCATGGTTGAGTTCCTCTCAAACTAATAAAGTAATGCTTCCTAGTATAACTTATTAACTGAGGTAAAATCCAAAAAGAAAAGACCCGGTGAACCTACCCAAGTCTCTTTGAACATCATATTCATTTCAATGGCGCCTTTTTCCTCTTCAAAGCCAGATAGCCGCCTAACAGCGAGACCGGCACGATGGCGAAGAAGCCAATTAGCTCATACCATAATGGGATACCGTTATTGCTCAGCATCGAATCGAACCCGATAGCCGCCCCAATGACGCCAATACATGCCGCATTGAAATATTCCGCACGTTTCGCCACCCTGGCAGCGACATACCCGCCAAGAAACGACCAGAAAAGGCCAATGACTAAAAACAACAGTAAAAGCATGACATTTGAATAAAATGTGCTGATATCCTGCTCGTTCACCGGGTTACTTCCAAAGTATAGGCTGCCAAATAACACAGTTGATACCAAAGTCCCCAAATTATCAACCGCAACGCCTAACAGCACGCCCAGGAAATGAAATTTTCTTTCACTTTTTTGCTCAACCATAAATTATTCTTCTCTCCTGATTACTTGTCTAGATCCTACCCATCATACCATGTGGAAGACCCGGTATCCAGTTTCTTACCAACCTGGCGACTAGCCCCGCATCTTCCACCAAGCAGTGATCGGAACTTCATCCGCATGAATACGAACCGTTTGGCCGATTTTCGGCGTCGCGATGCGGACGTGATTTTGATGTGCCGCCTTCACAGCCCGCTCCACCGGATCGAACCAATCATGCAGCGCTAGGGTGAAAGCCCCCCAGTGAATGGGAATGAGCAGCTTTCCTTTCACATCCATATGGGCTTGTACAGTCTCTTCAGGCAGCATATGAATATCAGCCCAGCGTTTATCGTATTGGCCACATTCCATCAGCGTAACATCGAAAGGGCCATACTTCCGGCCAATCGCTTCGAAATGAGGGGAATACCCGCTATCCCCGCTGAAAAATACGTTAGATTGCTCGCCTTTGATCACCCAGGAACACCAGAGTGTAGCCCCGCGGTCGGTCATGCTTCTTCCAGAAAAATGCGTCGCTGGCGTACATGCAAATGTCAGCCCATCGTAGGTGAATTCATCCCACCAGTCGTATTCCGCGATTTTTTCAGATGGCACACCCCACCGTTCCAAATGGCCTCCGACCCCGAGCGGAACCAGAAACTTATTTACTTTGTGTTTAATTTTCAGAATTGAACCGTAATCCAGGTGATCATAGTGATCATGTGATAACACGACAGCGTCAATGACGGGCAGTTCCGCAACTTCAAAAGGCAATCCGCCGCTGTATCTTCCTTTCCCAAACCAAGGAAACGGCGAAGGTGCCCGTCCAAACATAGGGTCAAGCAATAGAGCCTTGCCATCGATTGTGAGCAATGACGCCGAATGGCCGAACCAAGTAACTTTCGTTTCGGTATCCTTTTGGAGAAGTGGAGCATCCATAACTAAGGGTGTTGACGGTCGGCGATTAGGGGCGCTTTTGGTAAAGTCGCGCAAAATGCCCATGGTCGTCTTTAGGTTCATCTCCATCATCGTCGGAACAGGATTTTGAAATTTCCCTTGAACGAATTGGGGAGAGCGCGATAATTTCAGCGCTTTATCTTTGGAAGGCCGCCGTCCAAAAACCGGGTATCCATACATAAATAAGACAATGACAACAATAAGCACTACAACAATCGCTAATGTTAATAACAACTTCTTCGCAGCCTCCAAGCTTTACCTTACGGTGGTTAGTATGTTTTGACTTAGATGTATAACGTAAATTTGCAAAGTTTGGTTCCAAATTTTTTGCAATTCGGGACAAAAGCACAATCAGTCCTTTCGCCCAAACATTATTTGAAAATAGTCATAAGCTATCTCGAAACACAAACCAAATCTCAGTTGGAGGTTGATTCGGATGAGTTGTGGAACTGGTGGGTATAATTCTTCAGCAGCAATCTTGGTACTTTTCATTTTGCTGGTAATCATCACTAGCGCATTCGTTTGGTAATTAAACTTACAGAAGGCTGCCTACTTAGTAGGTAGTCTTTCTGACATTCCACCTGCAACTGCCCTTATAATTTAATTCACGGCGGGCTCGCTTGTGATTAATTCATATAGATCATTTACTTCGCACCCCAGAGTAACAGCAATCGAAATTGCCGACTTGAGCGGCATAATTCGTTTATTTTCCACGAAATCAGAGAGCTTCTCCGGCTTAAAATGCAAGGCTTGTGCTAATTCCTCCATCGACATCCCCTTTTCTTGCAAACGCTCACTTAGCAGGCACCTGCCGAGTTCATATTTCATTGATACAATCCCCCGCTTCATCTCGTTGTAATAAACAATAAAACCCAATAAACCAAATTGGTTCATTGGGTCCATATACGGTTATAAAGATTCTAACTGTCTCAAGAAACCTTATGCTCAATTCTGAGCTTATCCGCCACCATCGCGATAAACTCGCTATTCGTCGGTTTCGATTTCGAGATATTAATGGTGTAGCCAAAAATAAAGGAAATGCTGTCGATGTTGCCGCGGGTCCAAGCGACTTCAATCGCGTGGCGTATCGCGCGCTCAACGCGGCTAGGCGTCGTTTTGTACTTTTCAGCGATTGCCGGGTAAAGCGTTTTGGTGATCGCCCCTAAAATTTCGATGTTATTATACACCATCGTAATCGCTTCGCGAAGATATTGATATCCTTTAATATGTGCAGGAACGCCGATTTCATGTATGATGCTTGTGATATTTGCGTCCAAATTTTTTCCTTTAGGCATATGTACGACATTCGCGCGAGGTGTTGAAGCCGAAGAGGTTGTCGCATTGGTTTGCGTATTACCGACCAGCTGGCGGATTCGATTCGTTAACGTTTCCATGTCAAAAGGCTTAAGTATGTAATAAGAGGCTCCAAGCTGCACAGCCTTTTGCGTAATATTTTCCTGACCGAATGCTGTCAACATGATGATCTTGGGCTGCGTAGGCAGGTTCATTTCCCTCATTTTTTCGAGTACGCCCAAACCGTCCAGATGAGGCATAATAATATCTAAAATGAGTACGTCTGGTAATTCGCGTTGTTGTTCGAGAAATCGAAGAACTTCATTACCGTTATACGCAACCCCTACAATTTCCATATCCTCTTGCTCACCAATGAACTCGGATAATAAATGGGTAAACTCACGGTTATCGTCGGCTAGTAATACTTGAATTTTTTGCAACGTAAAATCCTCCTTTAGCTACTGGGCAGGTTTGGTTATTTCTCTCTTAAGAAAGGTATTCGACACCCCAACTTAAATTCCTTCTGTCGAATATTATTTTTCTTTTCTTTTATTTCACTTTCTTATATAATAATATATTTATCTTCTGCATACTACATTTTTCGACAAATTCATAGTAAAACGGATATTCCTTTGTAGAATCCGGTTAAAATAAAACAAAGAACCAAAGGCTTTAGCTCGCCTTTGATTCTTTGAAAGTCGCTCCATTTGAAGGTCTAAGAATAATCCCTGAGTCTTGCAGCATCCACTCGATAAAGCAACCATAACCGCTTGTAGGATCATTAACAAACACATGCGTCACGGCACCGATGAGTTTCCCATTTTGAATGATGGGGCTGCCGCTCATCCCTTGCACAATACCGCCCGTTTTATCTAACAAACGAGGATCCGTGATTTTGATGACCATGCCTTTTGTTCCTGGCGTATCCTGTTTAGAGACGTGAACGACTTGGATATCGAATTTCTCGACCTTTTGGCCTTCGACTACGGTATAAATCTGTGCCGGACCTTCCTTCACTTCCTCAGCGAAAGCAACAGGAATAGCTTCTTTATCCAAGCTATGATCAGGCGCAGCATACATTTTGCCAAAGATACCGAAAGCTGTGTTACGTTCGATATTGCCAATCACTTTACTATCTTTGTAAAGCGTAGCATGTTTTTCGCCGGGATCGCCGTTGTGGCTTTTGGAGATTGAGGTCACATTGGAGTATACGATATCCCCGTCACCTACAATAATTGGCGTCTGGGTATCCATATCCGTGATAACATGTCCCAGAGCTCCATATACACCCTGATCAGGCGCATAGAAGGTCAAAGTGCCAACACCTGCTGCCGAGTCGCGGATATATAACCCCAAACGATAAGACTTGTCTACAACATCATAAACGGGTTGAAGTTTAACCGAGATCTCTTCATTGTTGCGCAAGATTTTGAGATCCAGAGGCGTTTTGCTCTCTCCGGATTTGGCAACCAGGTCCGCAACCTTACTGACATCCTTCGAATCCTTGCCATTGATTTTGGTAATCAAATCTCCGACTTGAATTTTCGCTTCTTCACCAGGTGAAACTTTTTGGTCTGGGGCAACAGTTACCAAGTGATGGCCTACCACCAGAATACCGGCAGATTTAATCTTCACTCCGATGGTTTGTCCACCTGGAATGACTCTTAAATCAGGTACAACATTCACTTTCACTGTTTTAATCGGAATTGCGCCGAACAGCTTGAGCTTCATTTCGGTTTGCCCAGAGCGATCGGACTGTAAGGAAATGGGTTCGTTCAGATTAACTTGAAATGAGTGCTCAGCGTTGCCATTAACTTTCACAATGTCCGTGTCTTTGACAGTCACTTGTGCGCTAACGGGCATCGTTAATTGTAGCTGCTTCCCTTGACCGCTAAACAAGCGGAGTTCTTGGGGGAAGGAGGCAAAACTTTGAAAAGGCGGAGACAAACTTACCATACAAACGAAGAAGACGAGCAGGAGTCCGAACAATCTTTTCCTTTTGCTGGATTGCAATATCTTCACGCTCCCTCACACATCCTTAGGCCCTGACGAACTTCGTCGTCAAATGCGTACCTATAAGTTAACCCCACTCCCCCTGTTTTATAACTGAAAATGATGACTATCTATACTTTCATGCCCTTGCTTTCTTATTTCTTGCCATGGCAAGCATTTCCCCCGCATGATGCAGCGTCGTTTCCGTTACTTCGACCCCGCCGAGCATCCGCGCCAATTCTTCAATTCGCCCGGAGTCCGGCATATCTTGCACCCGTGTGAACGTTCTGTCCTGATCTACTTCTTTGCGAATATAGAAATGGACATCAGCGAAGCTGGCCACTTGCGGTAAATGTGTAATCGAAAAGACTTGACAGTTATCTGACAAATTAGACATTTTCTCAGCAATCGCTTGCGCCGCGCGTCCACTTACCCCTGTGTCAACTTCGTCGAAAACGAGTACGGGAATCTGATCGATTCGGGCAAAAATAGTTTTCATAGCCAGCATGATTCGCGATAATTCCCCGCCTGAAGCGATTTTGCTGAGCCCGCGAAGCGGTTCCCCCGGATTAGGAGCCATCATAAATTCGATCTGATCGATCCCTTGGCGCGAAAATTTCACTTTCTTCCCTTCGACTTCGATCCCATTTCGCTCATCAAGCACTTGCTCGACTTGGACGCGGAACTGAGTCCGTTCCATCTGCAGATCGCGAAGCTCATGCTCAATCTGAACGGCGAGCTGCTGAGCAATCCCGCGGCGCATATTAGATAGATCAAGCGCAGCGACGCCTAATTGTTTTTCGAGCGCAGCAAGCTTGGCCTCAATTTTCTGAATGTGCTCGTCCTTATTCTCAATTGTATCGACTTCCGTTTTAATTTTCTCCAAGTAAGTTAGGATCTCTTTAATATTCTCTCCATATTTTCGGCGAAGAGACGTGATTGTATCCAATCTTTGTTCAATAAAATCCAAGCGAGACGGATTAAACTCAATGCCTTCTCGATAATCGCGTAATTGGTAAGCTGCATCCTCCAGCTGATAGTAGGCGGATTGCGCTTGTTCAAGCAGTGGCGTAAGATTGGCCGGATCCAATTGAACGATATCTTGAATGCGAGAAACCGCTTTGCCTGCGGCATCCAACCCACGATTCGTCGCATAAAGGAAATCATAAGCTTCCGAAGTGCTTTGATACAGCCTTTCTGCGTTCGCCAGTTTGCGCTTCTCTTCCGCCAAAGTTTCATCTTCGCCAGCCTTCAGCTTCGCAGCCGATATCTCATCGATTTGGAAACGATATAAATCAAGCATCTGAAGCGCTTGTTTACTCGTTTCCTGAAGCTCGCGCAAATCCTTATGCAATTTCATATATTCATCATAAGTAGATTGATAGATTTTTTTAGCCGCAGCTATTTCCGCATCCCCGAACAAATCAAGAGAATGGATGTGCTCTTCATCGTTGAGCAGCGATTGATGCTCATGCTGTCCATGGATGTTAACGAGCCATTCCCCTGTTTGACGCAGCATCGTAAGATTCACAAGCTGCCCGTTAATTCGGCTGGAGCTCTTCCCAGTAGCCGTAATTTCCCGACGGATAAGCAAATGCTCTCCGGGATCCGCTTGAATGCCGAGCTCTGTCAGCGTGTGCCATACCGGATGTGTTTGCGGAAGCTCGAACATGGCTTCAATCTCTGCTTTGTCTGCACCATAACGGACCAAATCGGAAGAACCCCTGCCGCCAACTATGAGTGTCAATGCATCAATGATGATGGATTTCCCTGCGCCTGTTTCCCCTGTTAGAACATGAAACCCCATTTTAAAACGGATATGCACATGTTCAATAACCGCCAAATTACGAATCGATAATTCTGTAAGCATGTATTCCTCCTGGCTTTAAGATAATAAGGACATAACTTCGTTTACAAAAGAAACGCTTTTCTCTTTGCCGCGGCAAATCACAAGAATCGTATCATCACCGCAAATGGTTCCCATGACACCTTCCCACTCCAAATTATCGATTAGTGCACAAATGGTGTTTGCGGTACCCGGCAGACATTTCATCACAACCAGATTGTCGGTACTATCAATGCTCACAAAATGATCACTGAGCGCTCTACGCAGCCTTTGCATAGGGTTGAACCGTTGATCGGCCGGCATTGAATATTTGTATCTCCCGTCATCCAGCGGGATTTTAATGAGATGGAGCTCTTTGATATCTCGGGAAACAGTCGCTTGGGTAACGTGGAAACCAGCCGCTCGCAGGGACTCCACCAATTCATCTTGCGTTTCTATTTCGTGATTCGTAATGATTTCCCTGATTTTTACATGCCTTTGACCTTTCATGCCTACACCTCTATATGGAATGTGATTTTTTTGATTTTATTCATGGCCATATCGACATAAAGCACCCCTTCAGCCTCCGGATAAATAAGGCTGTAAACCAGCAGCATATCGCGAATGGAGCTGCCTGTCATTTCAAGCGGCTTACGTTCCTTGGCTACTTTAACCAGGTAAATGCGATCATCCTTCTGGACAAAATAGTCAATAAACAGCCTGCTTTCCAGCTGCTCTTTATCGTTCAAGGTCATGGAGATTGGAATTTTGGTTTTACCGGCCAACACGTCAAAGCCAGCGCCTTCCAGCAGCTCAACAACTTCATCCTGAGGAATTTCTGAATGTTTTGGAATTCGGATTCGCTTTTTCGTTGGCCCGTCCAGCCACCGTTGAAATCGAAAAAAAAGAAAACCTATACCTACAATCAGGATCAACAAAATGACTGTGACATCGCCTTTCTCCATGTCCCTCACCTCGCCATAGTATTCGCGGATATTGTCCGTAAATCCTTTTTATGAAGCAAGGAAAAACGACTTCGTCGTCTTTCTTTGGACGAGCGCGTTTGTCAACCAAGGATAAGCGACTTCGTCGTCCCTTAGGACGAGCGCGTTTGTCAAGGTAGAGCCAAGCAAATGTAAAAAACTTATGTTTTCTAATCTACTGAAAAAACCCATCTCTGGGCCGCAAAAAGGGTGCTCAAAGATGAGTTTATTTGCCATGCAATTTTTGTGCTTCTTTTACGGTAAGGGCAATGAGGTCTTTCAGCGAAGCAGCGTCAGCAAGCGTGGCATCATCATTCGAATCGCTTGACCAGTAAGCTAAAAATTCAATATTTCCTTCCCCACCCGTAATCGGTGAGTACGTTAATCCTTTCAATCGAAAACCAAGCTCTTCCGCAAAAGTGAGCACCGTGGTCAAAACTTCCGCATGCACGTCTGGATCCCGCACAACACCTGATTTTCCCACTTTCTCTCGTCCTGCTTCAAATTGCGGTTTAATGAGCGCTACAACGGCACCCTCGTTCAATAAGATTTCTTTAAGTGGCGGTAAAATAATGCGCAAGGAAATAAATGAGACATCAATGCTGGAAAAAGTTGGCCGCGGGCCGTTCAAATCTTCCATGGTGGTGTAACGGAAATTCGTTCTCTCCATCACTTGAACACGCTCGTCATTGCGAAGCGACCAATCCAATTGATTGTAGCCTACATCAACCGCGTAAACCTTGGAAGCGCCGTTCTGCAGCGCACAATCTGTAAAACCACCTGTGGATGCGCCGATATCAATCATGACAGCGCCCGCTAGATTGATCTCAAACTGTTTTAACGCCTTTTCCAGCTTCAAGCCACCTCTGCTTACATAAGGATGAAGCGCCCCTTTCACTTTCAGCACGGCTTTTCGGCTGATCTTCATCCCTGCTTTATCTGCGGGTTCTTCGTCAGCAAAAACAAGGCCTGCCATAATGGCGGCCTTTGCTTTTTCCCTGCTTTCAAAATAGCCTTGCTCCAAGAGCAATAAATCCAATCGTTCTTTATCCGATGACATTGTGTTTGTCTTTACTCCTATTCGTAGCGTTGCAGCGTTTAGGCCCGTTGTCTTTTGCGAGGCACGAGCTTCTTCACTTCAGCAATTAAATTGTGTGCAGTAAGTCCGACCTCTTCACGTTGTTCCTTCACCGAACCATGTTCAACGAAATAATCAGGAATCCCCATCACGTTAACATGTAATCCTGTGAAATGATTAGCTGCAAAAAACTCCATGACAGCACTGCCAAACCCGCCTTGAATGGCGCCTTCTTCCATCGTGATGATCGGTATCGATTCATTCGCCAACTGGCGTAAGTAGACTTCATCCAGCGGTTTAATGAAGCGAGCGTTCACAACGCGAAGTTTGATTCCTTCTTTGGCTAATTGCTCAGAAGCCTCTAAGGCAACTTGAACCATCGGACCTACCGCCAAAACTGCGGCATAGTCGCCATCACGCAGCGTCTCCCAAGTTCCGATTGGGATGGCTTTCGGAGCTTCATCGAGGTTCGCCCCGACTCCGCTATTCCGAGGATAACGATAAGCAATTGGCCCTTCGTCATATTCAAGAGCTGTCTGCATCATATCCTGTAATTCTTTCTCATCCTTCGGCATCATCAATACCATATTAGGCAACGAGCGCAAGAAAGCAATATCGTATACGCCTTGGTGCGTTTCGCCATCAGGTCCTACAAACCCGGCGCGGTCAATGGCAAAGGCCACATTCAACTTCGGACGGCAAATATCATGGACCACTTGGTCGTAAGCTCTTTGCAGGAAAGTGGAATAAACGGCAAACACCGGCTTTAATCCTTCACTGGCTAACCCTGCGCATAACGTAGCCGCATGCTGTTCAGCAATCCCAACGTCGATCATGCGGCTTGGGAATTGCTTGGCAAACTTAAGTAAGCCTGATCCCCCCGGCATAGCAGGTGTAACCGCCACGATGCGGGAATCCTGTTCAGCCATCTGAATGAGTGTATTACCAAACACCTCTGTATACATGGGAGGTCCAACCGATTTCAACACTTGGCCTGACTCAATTTTGTAAGGTCCTGGTCCATGCCAGCTATGAGAGTCTTGCTCAGCAGGCGTGTAACCCTTCCCTTTTGTAGTGACGACATGCACAAGTACAGGCCCGACAACTTTCTCTGCTTGCTTCAAAGTATCCAGTAAAACAGGCAAATTGTGTCCGTCTACGGGACCGATGTAAGTAAAACCTAACTCTTCAAACCAAACTCCGTTCAACACAAAATATTTGAGACTGTCCTTCAGCTTCTCCGCTGTTTTTGCCAACGTGCCGCCAATGGCAGGTATTTTCTTAAGTAAATGTTCAACTTCTTCTTTCGCCTTCAAATAATGGCGATCCGAACGAATCTTGCTTAAATAGTTATGAATCGCCCCGACGTTGGGCGCAATGGACATTTCATTGTCATTCAGAATGACCATTATATTTTTCTTCTCATGACCAATATGATTCATGGCTTCCAGCGCCATGCCGCCAGTAATAGCACCGTCACCGATGATGGCAACGACTTTGTTGTGTTCGCCTTTGAGATCACGCGCCATGGCCATGCCCATCGCTGCGGATAAAGAGGTACTGCTGTGTCCGGCTTCCCAGACGTCATGTTCACTTTCAGATCGCTTGATAAACCCACACAAGCCTTTGTACTTACGCAATGTATCAAACTTATCCTTGCGGCCTGTCAAAATTTTGTGTACATACGCCTGATGACCCACATCAAAAAGCAATTTATCATAGGGGCTGTGGAACAAGGTATGTAAAGCGATGGTGAGCTCAACCACACCTAAGTTCGAGGACAGATGTCCACCTGTAACGGATAACTTTTCGATCAGAAATTGACGGATTTCACCAGCCAATACCTCAAGCTCCGCCATGGATAACCGTTTCAAATCCTCAGGTCGATTGATTTGTTCGAGCAGCACGCTTGTTTCCTCACTTTCAATGTGAAAATACTGAGATTCATTTCACCATTATATCATAGTTTTGGGCAAATCGTGAAAATCCACCCTAAGTAACAACAAAATATGTAAAATAAACCTTTAATGATCTCTTTCCATTAGATAATCAGCAAGCTGAAACAGCCGCTCCGGATTGGTAAACCCGCCTTGCAGAAGTGCTTTCTTAGCCTGTTCGGTCAATTCTTTGACCTTCATCTCGGAAGCTTCGAGCCCTATAAAATACGGGTAGGTCACCTTTTGCTGCTTCTCATCACTCTTCACCGGCTTGCCGAGCTTCTGCTCATCCCCGATAATATCCAAAATATCATCTTGAATTTGAAAAGCAAGTCCTATCGCATTCCCGAATTCGCTTAGCGCAGCTAGCTGCCCTGGTGTGGCTCCGGCAATATGTGCGCCCGCCCGCAGTGAAAATACGATGAGATCGCTTGTTTTATGCAGATGGATGAATTCCAATTCTTCAAGCTTCGTTAAGCCCTGTTCTCCAAGCATATCAGCGGCTTGTCCACCAACCATACCTCTTGCACCCGCGTATGCAGCAAGTTCTTCCGTTATGGATAGCACGCGTTCCGCTGGGATGCCATGTACTTTGTGAGCTTGCGTGATGCTGTAGAAGGCGTGTGTCAGTAGAGCGTCTCCGGCCAGGATAGCCATAGCTTCCCCGTATACTTTATGATTCGTCAGTTTACCTCTGCGGTAATCATCATTATCCATCGCAGGGAGATCATCATGAATCAAGGAGTACGTATGCACCATTTCAATCGCAAGTGCTGCAGGTAATGCTGCTGCTTGGGATCCTCCAAGCGCCTCAGCTGCCGCCAGAACAAGAATAGGGCGGAGCCGTTTCCCGCCAGCCATCAGCGAATAGTTCATTGACTCACGCAGAGAGGCAGGTACATTCCACTGCGCAGGGAGTGCTTGTATTAATGCTGCTTCGACCATTTCAGCATTCGAAGCAATATATTCACGAATAGTGGACATTGTCTTCAACCTAATTCCCCTTATCTTCCAAGGCAGGTTGGAAAGGCTTCCTGTTTATAGTGCCTGTTTCCCCTTCAACCAGCATCTCAATTTTCTTCTCGACTTGCTCAAGCTTCACACCGCACAAGTGAGAGAGCCGCACACCTTCTTGATAAAGCTCAATCGCTTTCTCCAGAGGTACGTCGCCGCTTTCCAATTGCGCCACAATGCGCTCCAATTGCTCAATCGCGACTTCAAAACTTACTTCCGTTTCATTCGTTGACATTTTGGTTCTCCTCCATCCCCGATACTTGGCAGTCCAATCTGCCGTCCTTGAGGCGAATCTTCACATGGTCCCCAACCTTCACCTGGGTAACGGAGCGAATGAGGACCTGGTCCTCTTCGTCATACGCCAAGCTGTAGCCGCGCTGCATGACCTTCAGCGGGCTGAGGGCGTCCAGATGACGGACGCTGGCTTGCCACTCCTGCTTCTTCGCACGCAGGAGGGTCTGCATGGCCGTGAGCATCTGCCGCCCCGAAGTATCGAGGCGCCGCCTTGCGAATACGGCCTGCTCTTTGGGATTGAAGCTGCTGAGCGTACGCTCCAGCTTCATATGCCGCTCCGCCAGCCGCTGAACGCGCTGGCGCATCCGGTAACCGAGCTGCTCCGCCAGCCGGTCAAGTCTTTCCGCAGGCTGCATCAGCAGCTGCCTGCGGGGGTTCGTCAAGAACGGCGAGCGCTTCGCGCGCTCCAGCCGTTCCTGCTTGCGGCGCAGCTGCTGGAGCAGCCCGTAGTGCAGGCGCTGCGCCTGCTGCGATAGCTGCTGCTTCAGCTCCAGCGTGCTGGGCACGGCGAGCTCCGCCGCCGCCGTAGGCGTAGGAGCTCTCAGATCGGCGACGAAGTCCGCGATCGTGAAGTCCGTCTCGTGGCCGACGGCCGAGATGACAGGAATCGCGGAGGCTGCAATCGCCTGCGCCACAGCTTCCTCGTTGAACGCCCACAGCTCCTCCAGTGAGCCGCCTCCGCGGCCCACGATGAGCACGTCGGCTTCACCGAGGCGGTTCATCGCTTCGATCGCCTTAACGATCGAAGGAGCTGCTCCTGTCCCCTGTACAAGTACGGGGTACAGGAGGATTTGCACCGACGGATAGCGCCGCTGAAGCGTGATGATGACATCACGGATCGCGGCCCCCGTCGGGGAGGTGATCACGCCGATCGCACGTGGAAACCGAGGAATCGGTTTTTTGCGCTCCGCCGCGAACAGCCCTTCCGTTTCGAGCTTCTTTTTCAGCTGCTCGAAAGCTAAATACAAGCTGCCGATGCCATCCGGCTGCATCGCTGTCACATAGAACTGGTAGGCGCCGTCCCGTTCATACACGGAAATATTACCTCGGGCAATTACCTTGGTACCTTCTTTGGGAATGAAGCCTAGCCTCTGGTTATGGGAGGCGAACATGATACTCTTCAGTCTGCCATCGGCATCCTTCAACGTAAAATACATATGGCCGCTGGAATGATGCGTGAAGTTGGAAATCTCTCCTCGCACCCATACATCCTGAAGGCGATTATCGCCTTCAAGCAGCAATTTAATATAGCGATTTAAATCCTTGACAGAAAAAATCTTCGTCTCGTTTCTACCCATAAGCTCGGTTAAACACTCACATTCACTTTAGCGGCGCGGCTTGCAGCATCCACCGTATTGCGAAGCAGCATTGTAATCGTCATCGGTCCCACGCAGCCCGGCACCGGTGTAATTGCGCTTGCTATTTCTTTTACCGCTTCGAAATCAACGTCACCAGTCAACTTGCCGTCAGCAGGACGATTCATCCCCACATCGATGACAACTGCGCCTGGTTTTACGTGATGAGCTTTAATCAAATGCACTTTACCTACGGCAACAACAAGAATATCCGCTTGCTTCGTAATTTCCTCCATATTCGGAGTACGTGAATGAACAATAGAAACAGTTGCATGTTCGCGCAGCAATAACATAGCCATTGGTTTCCCAACAATATTGCTTCTTCCAACGACGACAGCGTGTTTACCTGCGATTTCTACGCCTGTGCGTTTCAAAATTTCGATAACCCCATGAGGCGTACAAGGTTTCATACCATCTTTACCGATCATTAAATTCCCAACATTCACGGGGTGAAAGCAATCCACATCTTTCAATGGGTCGATTTCATCCACAACAGCTTCTTCATCAATATGTTTAGGCAGGGGTGATTGCACAAGAATGCCGTTAATTCTGTTGTCGCTATTAAATTTGTGAATGAGTGCGATTAATTCTTGCTGAGTCGTAGCTTCAGGCAAACGGTGTACTTCCGAATAAATGCCTACGTCGTCGCATGCTTTTGCTTTATTTCGAACATAAACTTGCGAAGCCGGGTCTTCCCCTACAATGACAACCACAAGACCTGGTTGATGGCCACTCGCTGTAAGCGCTGCAGCATCCGCGCGAATTTCCTCACGAATAGAACTTACCAATTCTTTTCCATTAATAACTTGACCAGACATGTTTTTTCCCCCTAAAAATGTTGTGAACATCATCTTCGTAAGCTGTTAAGTTAAGTTGGTGTGACCTTACTTTTCAAATCTTCGACTTCCTTGATCATTTTACCAAGAACACCGTTGACGAATTTTCCGGACTCGTCTGTGCCGTAATGCTTAGCCAAATCAATGGCTTCATTCACGACAACTTTCGGCGGAACGTCGTCTCGGTAGAGCATTTCGTAGACAGCCAGACGCAGCACTTCACGATCAATGCGTGACAGCCTGTCCATTGCCCAGCCTTTCAAATACTCTTCCAGCAGCTCATCAATTCTAACTTTATTGCTATATGTCCCCTCGACCAGCTCCACAATGTAAGCTGAATTAATTTTGTCCCCTTTGAAATCCAATTGCGTTTCATTGTCATTTTCCGCTTCATGAACAGCGATTTGGACAGCTTCCTGAGGGGTAGCCTCATTCATCTGGATTTGGTATAAGCTTTGTACAGCAAGTTCTCGTGCAACTCTGCGTTTCATTTTGTTCCTCCTAAGAGTTTTGCTTTAGCAAAACTGTCTTCGTAAGCGTAAACTTTGAGTTTTGCTTTAGCAAAACTGACTTCGTCCTTTAAAGCTCTTTTTGTTAGTATACGTCATAATGGAGCCAATCCAAACAAAAAAATCCATGGATGTACCAGGGATTTTAGCGAAACATTCTCCATTTTTGCGTGAGATAGCGCCAAATGTCTTCAAGCATGACGAAACTTTCCTTGCGATCCAGTTTGTTCCCAATATAAAATCCGACCAGAACAATGAATCCAAAGATCAGCATATCCCAGAATCCAAAAAATAAATAAATGAAGCCGAAGAAAATGCCTGCTGCCACTCCGATCACTTTGCCCCTATGGGACTCCCACAATTCGTTCCACATGAGTGGGTTCACCTCTATTCGACTCGGCTTTTAAACGTTGGGGCTGATTGCACGATATTTGCTACGAATACGGTTACGGAAGCTACGGGAATGCCGGTAATGTCCTCTATGTAACTTTTCACAGTACTTTGCATCTCTTCCGTGAGTTCAGGAATCGAACTTTCGCCATCCACCACGGTTCTGAGCGTAATTTCAAGTCCTGATTGATTCACTCTTACACGCGCGCGCAGGTCTTTGGCACCTTTCGAACGACCAGCAGCTTTCAAAGATAAATTCTCGACGGTTTCCATAGAAATGCGAATATCGCCAAAATCCGTGCGTTGATCAATCGATGGCGCTTGAGCGCGGCCGCGGCGAAGCGTTAGAATGAGAAACCGAACAGAAATTAGCAGCATAACCAAGCTAATAACGATGGCCGGATATGCATAGTTCTTCTCGTAATAGAAATTACGTAACAGTTGACCTACTTGTTCTAATGGGATCCAGCTCGATGCTGTGAACAATACAAGGATAGATGCAACGAAAATAATTAGGCTATAGAGAAGCAGCAAGAGCCTGTCCACAATTTTACCCACGTAAGCTTGTCCCCTTCCTATAGTTAGAGGAAACCCCCTGCATGCTGTAGGGGGTTTCAATGATCCATATGGATGCAGCAATTCCGCCTTATTTCACTCGACCAGCAGCTGCTGTTTCTTCTTCAACCGGTTTATCTGCCTGTTTAAAATGAACATCATGAATATGAACATTAACCTCAACGACGCTAAGTCCAGTCATTGATTCGATTGCGTGCTTCACATTCTGTTGAATGGCGCTAGCAACCTCAGGAATGCGATTCCCATATTCGATAATGATGGAGACGTCAATGGCAGCTTCACGTTGTCCGACTTCTACCTTTACGCCTTTGGACAAGTTCTTGCGTCCAAGCAATTCAGCAATGCCGCCAGCAAGTCCACCGCTCATCCCCGCTACTCCTTGCACTTCCACCGTTGCCAAACCGGCAATGATTTCAATAACCTCGGGGGCAATTTGGATGCTGCCCATGTCTGTTTTGACGTAATCCGGAGCGATTGTGCTCATTGTGGCACCTCCTAAGAATTTTTGGATAAGCCATCCTTAATTTATAACTATACCATTTTGCCAAAAATATGACAAATGATTATCTATGAATCTGCATCGTTCACGTCGTGCTCTTCCAAGAATTTAATATCATGGTCGCCTTTGATGAACTTCTTGTGTTCAAGCAGTTTCAGATGAAACGGAATCGTTGTGTTAACACCGTCAACGGCAAACTCCGTGAGCGCTCTTTTCATGCGGGCAATCGCTTCATCGCGCGTACTTCCCCAGACGATTAGTTTGGCGATCATAGAATCATAGTGCGGAGGAATCGTATAGCCCGGATAAACGGCACTGTCTACGCGAACCCCGAATCCACCGGGAGGCAAGTAGAATTTTACTTGGCCTGCGGAAGGCATAAAATTCCGGTTCGGATCTTCCGCGTTCACACGGCATTCGATCGCCCATCCGTTGATACGAACATCATCTTGCGAGAAGGATAACGGATTGCCTTCGGCAACGCTGATCATCTCTTGGATAATGTCGATACCGGTAATCATTTCGGTTACGGGATGCTCGACTTGAATTCTCGTATTCATTTCCATGAAGTAGAAATTACCGTCAGGTCCAAGCAAGAATTCCAATGTTCCTGCACCCGAATAATTAACAGCCAAGGCTGCGCGAACGGCTGCTTGCCCCATTGCTGCACGCGTTTCAGGCGTCAGGATCGGACAAGGTGCTTCTTCTACGAGCTTCTGTCTGCGGCGCTGTACGGAACAATCGCGTTCACCCAAGTGAACGACGTTACCATGTTTGTCCGCTAAAATTTGAATCTCCACATGCTTCATGCCCGTTAAATATTTTTCCAAATATATACCGGCGTTGCCGAAAGCATTTTGCGCTTCTTGTTGCGCAGCCGTAATTTGGGAGACAAGCGTCTCTTCATTTTCGGCAATACGAATTCCTTTACCGCCGCCGCCGGCTGTCGCCTTAATGATCACCGGATACCCGATATCTCTTGCGATGACGATTGCGTCTTCCACGTTTTCAACCAACCCGTCGGACCCTGGAATGATTGGCACGCGTGCGTCTTTCATCGTTTGCTTGGCAACCGCCTTGTCGCCCATACGGCTAATGGCGTCAGGTGAAGGACCGATGAACGTAATGTTGCAGCTTTCGCAAATTTCTGCGAAGTCGGCGTTTTCCGCTAAAAATCCATAACCGGGATGAATGGCATCACATTCTGTTAGTGTAGCAACACTCATCAGGTTCGTGAAGTTCAAGTAGCTGTCCTTAGACGCAGTCGGACCAATACAATAGGCTTCGTCAGCAAGTCGCACATGCAGCGCTTCACGATCTGCTTCCGAATATACAGCCACCGTATAAATGCCCAATTCACGGCAAGCTCGGATAATACGAACAGCTATTTCTCCTCGGTTCGCTATTAGGATTTTATGAAATTTCATTAATTTTCCTCCTAAGAGTTTTCCGTTAGCAAAATACTAACTTACTCCGGTCTAACCAAAAATAAAGGTTGTCCGTACTCAACAAGTTGACCGTTCTCAACGAGTACTTCAACGATTTCACCTTTGATTTCGGCTTCAATCTCATTCATCAATTTCATAGCTTCAACGATACACACAACGGTTTTATCGCCTACTTTTTGACCAACACTTGCGAAAGGAGCAGCGCCAGGAGAAGCAGACTGATAGAAAGTTCCTACCATCGGTGAAACGATCTTATGTAAAGATGAGTCCTCTTGCTTAGCATGTCCAGTAGTCGCAGGTACAGAAGTTTCCAAAGCTGCAGCCGGTGCTGCGTGAGGAACACTTGCTTGACCAATCGGAGCATATGTGTGTTGAACTGGTGCTGTTACGTAAACAGGCTCTGATTTATTCGGCTTGCGAATCGACAGGCGAGCACCTTCATTTTCAATTTCAAGTTCTTGTAAAGAGGATTGATCGACGAGTTTGATTAACTCTTTGATTTCACTCAATTTGAACATTCATGTCACTCCTTCAAAGTTGGTGAACCAGTAAAAAATGCGGTTTCATAGCCGCAACGTATGTATTATACCCATAAACGCAAGAAATGGAAAGAGTCCAGTTTTACCTGGACCCTTTCCTGTACCCTCCCTTGCCGTGTTGACAGCTCTTTTAAACTATGGACGAACGTATTGAATTTTGATGTTTTCTGGAGCTGCACCAAGCTCTTTGACGACCATATCAACGATGGTAACCCCTTGACTTTTCTCCAGTTTATCGCTTTGAACGGTTACTTTCCATTTGTTGCCTTCTTGATTAACGATGGCTTGCGGGAAGTCTTTCATCAGCACTTCTTGCAGATTTTCAACTTTTTCTTGAACATCTGTCAATTTCGATAAATCATTCGTTGCTTTCGCTACTGCTTCAGGTGTTTTTTTCGTGTCAATGATGATTTCCATCAAATCGGAGGAAGCTTTGGCGAAATATTCACTTTGTTTCATTTGCTCATTCGTGAAGTAGTCGCTTGCCGACGTTGTTTTCGCTTGTTCTTCCATTTGTTTCAACACTTGATCGTCCGTTTTCACATTTGCTTTTGCATCAGTTTTCACGTCTGTTTTCACGTCTGTTTTTACATCTGTTTTTGCATCCGTTTTTGCATCGGTTTTAACATCCGTTTTAGCGTCTGCCTTAACGTCTGTTTTTGTTGAATTTTGCGGCGTTGTTGCTTTCGTGTCGACTTTTGTATCTGTGCCTGTTGTTGCTTTTACGTCTGTTTTTGCTGCATTTGCCGTGTCAACCTGAGCCATATCAATCTTCACTTCTTGGCTCTGCTTCGTCGTATCCGTCGATGCCAAATCGAGTTTATTCACATCCTCGGTGAACAAATAGTAAGCGGAAAGCACCACCATCAAGCTAAGCATAGATACGAGCCAAATTGTTTGTCTTTTTGCGTTCATTGTATATTCCTCCTCAATTTTGATTGCCTATTGGATTTATTGATTTATTCACCGGTTTTCCGGGGTAAAATGGAGATACGATTCAATGGGACGTCCAGCCCGCGCTCGACGGCTTCCGAAATCATTTTCTTCACCGTCAGATTCTCAGCGCCCTTCGCGACAACGATGACCCCTCTGATCTTAGGTTTGATATATTTGAGCACAAGCGGCTTCTGGTCGCCTGACACTTGATAGATAACCACTTCCCCGCTTCGCGTGACCTGGGAAATATTTCGAGTCGCCCCGCCATTGTCGCGTTCTGTCGTCATTTGCTGGTTATCATTGTAATTTTTGTCGACGGTCAATTCCTCCGTTGACTCAATGGTGACCAGTACTTCAACATCGCCAACACCAACGATTTTCTGTAAAATATCTTTGAGCTGCGACTGATACGCCAGTTCATATTCGTGAAAGCTAGAGTTCTCCTTGGATGTATTATTGAGAAATGTTTCTTTACTGGGAGGCGGAGAGGCTCTGCCCGCAGTGATGGGATCAACCTCTTTTACAGTCATAAATGCATTCATAATCATCAGCGCCGCTCCCATAAGTCCGATCATGATGACCCATAGGAGTGTGTTCTTACGTTTCGGTCCTCCCGGACCTCCGCCGAATTTGTTCTCCATCCATTGCAGCAATGTTCCCATCGATTCACCTCGCAATCCTTCCATTCCTTTGTTCAACTTGGATATCAATGCGTTCAGGTTCAACCAGCCAATTGCGCGTAATGCCTTGTTTCAATCGTTCAACCTCTTGCTCATAAGGTGCTGCATCTTGGGCCGATGCCGTTGTTTCTTGTTCATTCGCTTTAATCCTTATCGGATCAATAGGCTTAACCGGTTCCATAGCAGCAATACTTTTGGACCCAGCAGCAAGACTTGACTTTCTTTTGACTTCTATATCATCAAGGGTGACCCTGACTTTCGTAATGGAGGGCTTCCCATTATTGTCTATTTGCGCGACGACCTGCACGTCATGAACGGTTAGGTCCGTCTGTTTCTGAATGTCTTCTTTCATCAGTCCGGCAAGCTGGGTCTGGATCATCTGCTGTGATTGCTCTTGGCCCGCAGCTTGAAGCTTTTGGGCATCTTTTGTAATCACATCAAGTGATTTCATCCAGGAGCTTCCTCCACTTCCGCTAGCTAGCATCGTCTTTTCGTTTTGCTGCTTCTCCGCTTGGCTAAGCAATTGATCCACATCCCAATCTTTCTGAAATAACTGCAAGACTGGCGTTAAAAGTGTTAGTAAAATGAATAAGCTCATGACTGTTTTTACATAGCGCTGCATGGTGTTGCTGGGGAGTAGAAGATCAACGAAGGTGGCCAGCATGATGACCATGATGACCGTTTTCAGCCATCCGCCTAACCAGTCCATAGCGAATCTCCTTTCACCGCATCATCACCGAGACGTTACTGATCGTAATCATGATCGTTAAAGCCAGAAAGAACATTAAACTCACAGCTGCCAGCGCAGCGAAAACGTAAATCAAGCTTTTGCCTATCGTCTGCAAGCAAGCAATGATCGGGCTGTCTCCCAAAGGCTGCATGACCGCTGCAGACAAGTTGTAGATGAAAGCCAAGGTCAGAATCTTGATCGCCGGGAACGCGCACAGCATGATCAGAATGACAACGCCGACAAGTCCGATCGCATTTTTCACGAGCAAGGATGCGCCTATAACCGTCTCCGTTGCATCGGAGAATAAACGGCCTACCACGGGAACAAAGTTGCCTGTGATGTATTTGGCTGTTCGGATGGCAACACCATCTCGCACCGCACCGGCAGTCCCTTGTATCGAAATCACGCCGAGGAAAACAGTGACGAAAACCCCGAGCATGCTAAGACTGATTGTGCGAAGCAGGTTTGCCAGCTGGGTGACTTTGTATTTCTCACTTAGCGAGCTCACGATGTGCAGAACGGCCGAGAAGAACAATAACGGAAAGACAAAGACATAAATCGCCGTGCCCACCGAGTGAATCATGAAAACGATGAGCGGATGCAAAATGGCTACTGAGGTTACATTTCCCATAGAAGCTAGCAATGTTAGCAGTAAAGGCATGATTGCGATCATGAATTCTATCATTGAAGTGATTGCGGTTTTGGCATATCCGATTGCTACGCTGAAGGAATTAATTGCGATAATAATCAAGACCATGTAGGTAATCGAGTAGCCGAGCTTACTTACCGTGTTTCTTTCGAATGAGCTCTGCAGCGTTTCGAGAATCATACTGAAAATCGTTAGAATCACAATGGAAGCGAGCAGTTTGCCGTTGATGATGATTTCATGGAAAACGTAGCGTAAGAGACCTTTGAAGATACTTTTCATACTGATGCCCTTCGTACCCAGGAGCAGTTCCATGAAGGTTGGCGTCTTGCTTTCTGGAAAGTAGCCGCCGTAATCTTTCATGAGCTTATCCCAATATTGCTCGACAGGCTCCGTATTCAAATGTTCTGCTTGTTCCTTGATGATGGCGTCTGTCGGTGATTCTGCTGTCGTGAAGTTCGACATGCCAAGCCACAAGGCCATTGTCATGATGAACAAGATGATCCAGCGGTTGTTCAGCTTCTGGTGCGAATAAAGTAGGTTCATTTGAGTCACTCCTAAATGGATCATCTAAGCAGGGAGCAGCTTAACGACAGTCTCGATGATGACAGTAATGATCGGAATCGCCATCACCATAATGAGCACTTTCCCAGAGAGTTCGATCTTGGAGGCGACGGATTCTTGTCCGGCATCGCGCACAATTTGTGCGCCGAACTCAGCAATGTAGGCAACGCCGATGATTTTCAGGATCGTTTTAAGAAACACCATATTGATATTTGATTTTTGCGCTAAATCTTCAAGCACCTGGATGACACTGGAGATTTTGCCGATCAGAAACAAGAAAATCATGATGCCTGTAAAGGCGGCCAGCAAGAACGCAAACATGGGTTTCTGCTCCTTGATGATGAGCGTTAAGATTGTAACGATGAGCCCCAGGCCTACAATCTGGATGATTTCCATACGGCGCACCTCATTGGAATAAGAAGATCGTTTTGATTTCTTTAAACAAATGATCGAGCATGCTGACAACCATGAAGAGCACGACCACGAAGCCAATGACCGTGACCCAGTGTGCCATATCCTCTTTCCCCATCTGCTTGAGCACCGAATGGATCATCGCAATGATGATGCCGATGCCGGCAATCTGGAAAATGGCATTCACATCTACGTTCATTCCAGGCACCTCACTCTGTTGACAAGGAACTTCTGCCATAAGGCAAGTCCCTTGCTTCCCTTAATACATCAAAATTACGATTAGTGCTCCGATAAGGACACCCAGGCTTTTCCACATTTTCTCGTAACGGCGTTGATCTTCCCTAGACTCCGTTTCTTCTGCCTGAAGCTGTGAAATAGCTAGCCGCAAATGTTTGATTTGATCACTGCGATCCGTCACGCCTAGTACAGACCCGAGCTGCAGCACAACCTCTTGCTCGGCTTGCTTCATCGATGTTCTTCCCCATACATCCTTAACGCTTCTATGCCAAATGTCACGAGTCGATGTCCCGTCACTCGCCAGCAACCGCTCCGATGTTAATCGAAACAAGGAGGAGAGAGGTTCAGCCACTTGCTTGCCAAGTGAGGAGAATGCTTCAGGCAGTGGTGTAACTGCGTATGTGATTTCTGTCTCCATGCGTCCTAGCGCTGAGATCAGCATCCGGATTTGTTTAGGTCGCCTGACGTAATGAGCGGCTTGCAGAAAACCATACAAGGTGGCGGCACTGATAATGAGTATCCCGCCAACGAATTTCAGCATCTTTCATCATCCTTTACGTGCAGGATAGAGTTCCAATGGCTTACCCGTCCGATCCAGTATGCGATAGGCAGCAGGCTCGCCTTTTCTTCGATGCAGGATGACATATCTCGTAAATACACCCTCTTCCAAAAGCTGCTTCAGAACAGGCCTCATTCGCACATCCTCATAATCGGCACCATGCGCGGTTGCAACAACGCGAATCCCCGTATGGACAGCCTCGTGGATCGCTCCTGCATCTTCTGGCCGGCCGATTTCATCGACGACCAGCACATCTGGCGATAAGGATCGAATCATCATCATCATGCCTTCCGCTTTTGGGCAACCGTCCATGACGTCTGTTCTCGGTCCCAGATCGAATCTGGGCACTCCTTTGACACAAGCCGCCAATTCTGAGCGTTCATCGACTACGCCTACCTTCTTGCCTGTCGTGCCCAGGCTGTTCACGCCCCACTCTCCGCGGCTAATGAGCCTGGCCATGTCACGAATCAGGGTTGTCTTCCCTTGCTGCGGCGGCGAGATCACGAGCGTGTGATGGACACTTCTCCGAATAGGGTCGAAGAGATGCGGCAGTACCTGCTTGCCTACCCCTTGAATCTCACGGGCAATCCGAATATTAAACGAGCTAACATCGCGAATCTGCTTGACATCTCCTTGATCTAACACCGTACGCCCGGCTAGTCCGACTCGATGGCCGCCGGCAATGGTGATATAACCTCTCCGCAGTTCTTCTTCATGGGTGTACATGGAATGGTTCGTTAGCATCTCCAGCAAGGTCAAACAATCTTGTCGGGTTGGTTTGTACGCCTGATCTTCCCCAGTCACCAATTGGCCTCTCTCATCAACGAAAGCGTACCCGTCCCCCCAGATTAGCTCGAAGGGGCGCGATTCTCTCACCCTGATTTCCTCAACGCTAGCTTGTACGTCCGGAGGCAAAGCTGAGAGTAGAATCCGAAGCGTCTGAGGAAGAATGTGCATAATCGTGTCGTGCATAGCGAAACATCCCTCCAAGTTGTCCAGTCTTCTATATTCATTTCTATGCTTAATAGAAAGAAATATGACCGTTTACTTTTTTAAAATACCAATGAATAGACAGCTTACTCCCGCAATCACCCAGAGCATCTTCCCATAGGAAAGTTTCTCTGCTATCCCTACCAAACCTATCGTCGTAGTAGCTAGTAGTACTAGAGGACCTACTAGAGCAAGCGTAGAGTTCACTAGCAGGGCCTTCTCCACTGTCGCCAGTCTCAACATGACGATCGCTGCTATGATCTCTATACTCCCTGACATCAGTCTCAGCGACGCCATCGTCAGAACAATTTTGTTCATGTTTTCTACTCCTTTCGTAAAAAGAAACAGCTCTTTTGAACCGGCTGCAGCATTAAAGTAACTCGCGTAGAATTGATATAAAAGGCCGGAAGCGACTTTTGTAAAACTGTTCCAACCACATAAGATCTCATTCAATAAAAGGAACAGTTTTACAATGGAGTCTGAAGGTTTTTATATCAATGCGGAGCTCACAAACATAACTTCAATGCTGCAGCAAGGTTCAACGGCAGCTCACTCTTTTTACCCTACCTTATGCGGGCTCGTCTGATTTTAGGCATAGTGGGCACCACCATTTGCCCAGATGCATATGCTGTACACATAATTGAACCTTCGAAGGACAGTGAGGAGAAATACCGATGGAAGTTACCTCTTATTTGAACTGGAATCCCGTTCTGGCCGACCCCACAGGACAAAGGCAGGCCAAACCCAGAACGTTGGGGAAAACAATGGTAATGGATAAAGGCTTAGGGCCAAATGCATTTGAAGATTTGCTTACCGCGGGCAGCAATCATGTGGATTTGATCAAACTCGGCTTCGGCACATCTCCTCTGTATCCGCAACATGTGCTGAAAAGCAAAATTAACGCCGCCAAAGAAAATGGCATTTGCATCTATCCGGGAGGCACCTTTCTCGAAGTTGCAATTACACAGCACGCAGTGGCTTCCTATTTCGATATGATTGTCGCACTCGGGTTTAACGGTGTTGAAATATCCAATGGAACCATTGATTTCGACCGTAAGCTTAGAAATGAGTTGATAGCGCGCGGGCTAGACGAAGGACTAGAGGTTATAACGGAATATGGTAAAAAGGGCTGGGGTTCTGCCATCGAATTAGAGGAATTAATCGAGACCGTTATGTTAGACACCGAATTCGGAGCTTCCCTAGTAACGATTGAAGCTCGTGAATCCGGGATGGGTGTTGGGATTTTTGATTCACAGGGAAAATGTAAGGATGAGGAAGTCGGGCAAGTGCTCTCCGCCGTTCCCGGGCAGCGGCTTCTGTGGGAGGCTCCGCTCAAAAGTCAACAGGTGCATTTGATTAGCATGCTTGGAGCAGATATCCACTTGGGCAACATCTCACCGGATGAGCTTATTGCTTTGGAAGCATTGCGCAGAGGACTGCGTTCCGATACGTTGTCCTTAGGTACCAGAAAGGAATAAAAGATGCATATCGAGGTTGTCGCCAACATCGGCGAAGCAAGAAGTGACGATTTTCTTCATAAAACCGTCATCGTCGTTGATGTTATCCGTGCAACTAGCACGATCATCACCGCATTGATTAACGGATGCAAAGCCATCGTTCCAGTGGATACCGTTCTGAGGGCCAAAGAATTGCAACAAGAGGGTGATCTGCTTGGAGGGGAACGATTTTGCAAGAAAATTCCCGGTTTCGATTTCGGTAATTCACCATTGGAATATACCAAGGAAGCTGTACAGGGCAAACGTGTGATCCTGACTACAACGAACGGCACTAGAGGCATTCAAAAGGCGATAAAAGCCGATCAAGTGCTGGCAGGTTCTTTTTTAAATAGTAAAGCTTGCGCAGCGGCTGCGATTGCCTTCAAGAGAGACACTGTGATTCTATGCGCAGGGACACAAGACGTCTTCTCCTTAGAGGATGGACTTTGCGCTGGGCACATTCTTGAGGAGCTAATCCGGGCTCTAGGCGAGAAACAGATAGCAACCAATGATTTCGGTTTAGCTATGCGAGGATGTTTTTTGCAAGCTCAAAAAACGTTATACGATACACTGCTGTCCTCCACGAATGGAAAGAAAATGTGCAAGTCCGGTTTTCAGGCGGATATTGAAGCCTGTGCCAAAACAAATATCACAGATCAAGTGCCGGTCCTTGAACGTGATCAAATGGTGCTGCTAGGGACTTCAGGGCGTCCTGCGTTCTAAATACAAGCCCCTCTCATAAACTAAGATGGAAAGTTATGAGGGTGAGGGGTTTGATGATGAATGGCAATATAATCTTAGTTACACTCATTGTTATTGGACTCATAGGCCGTTCTCCAATTATTACAACTGCTTCTTGCATGCTGCTTGCCTTGAAACTAGTCGGATTAATGCGATTTTTTCCCGCTATGGAACGCAGAGGCCTGGAGCTGGGATTGCTTTTTCTGACGATTGGCGTCCTTGTACCGTTTGCAAGTGAACGAATCTCTATGAAGGACATCATGTCGGTATTTACCTCTTGGCCGGGAATTATTGCTCTTCTTGGAGGAGCGATTGCAACGTATATGAACGGAAAAGGGTTGGAGCTATTAAAAATAGACCCACAATTAATTGTGGGTCTTGTCATTGGTTCCATTTTTGGCATTATCTTTTTGCGGGGGATTCCGGTCGGCCCTTTGATGGCAGCCGGGATCACAGCTTTTTTATTAAAAGTTGCTTATTTTATATCCGATAAATTCAGTTGAGAACTGAGATTATCTGCGATCTTGCGGTCCGCCAACGAAAGCTTGCTCTGTAGTGTCCAAGCCGTAAGCTGTGTGCAGAGATTGAATCACTTCAGTCAAGTTCGAGTTCTCGATGACGCAAGATACTTTAATCTCGGACGTGCTGACCAGCGAGATGGAGATGCCAAGGTCAGAAATCACTTTAAACATCGTAGCAGCAACCCCAGGCGTACTAACCATGCCGGCGCCAACGATGGACACTTTCACCATATTCACTTCGGAAGTTACTTCACGGAAGCCGATTTCACCGCGGATGGATTCAATTGCATCCAAAGCTTTTTCGCGGTCAGCAAGCGTCGTTGTGAATGAGAAATCCGCTGATCCATTGAGCACACCGCTTTGTACAATGATATCTACATCGACTTGAACCTCGGCAAGCGCCATGAATACTTTTGCCAGTTGACCCGGTTTCTCGGGTACACCTAGAATACTAACTCTTGCCACATTCTTGTCATAGGCGATGCCACGGACAACGATCCCTTGCTCCATCACTGCTTCCTCCTTCACGTTGGTACCTTCATTGTTGGTAAAACTGGAACGTACCACCAAGGTAACGTTATAGTTTTTGGCATATTCCACTGCTCTTGGATGAAGTACAGCAGCTCCCAAGTTCGCAAGCTCCAGCATCTCATCGTAAGAAATTTCATTTAGCTTTCTCGCTACTTTCACAATGCGCGGATCCGTTGAGTAAATACCATCTACGTCGGTATAAATCTCACAAAGATCTGCTTTGATTGCAGCAGCAAGAGCAACGGCCGTTGTATCGGAACCGCCGCGGCCAAGCGTCGTAATCTCTCCATCTTCCGTCATGCCTTGGAAACCGGCTACAATCACGACATTGCCTTGTTCAAGCGCATTCAGAACGCGCCCTGGCTGAATATCCGTGATTCTCGCTTTTCCGTGCACATCTTCCGTGAAAATCCCGCTCTGCCAACCGGTGTAAGATACCGCTTGTTCCCCTAAACTATGTATCGCCATCGATAAGAGGGCTACAGAAACCTGCTCTCCTGTCGTTAAGAGCATATCCATTTCACGAGCCGGTGGGGCTCCATCGTAAATTTGCTTAGACAGGTCGATAAGATCGTCCGTTGTATCTCCCATCGCAGATACGACAACAACGCAGCTGTGACCTGCTTGTTTTCGCTCAACGATTCTTTTTGCAACACGTTTCATTCGCTCCGCATCACCGACAGAGCTTCCGCCAAATTTCATCACTATTAGAGACAAAGCTGACCCACTCCTAACGCATACTAGTGCATAACAATTCAATATTATAGCATAAAATGTAGTTTTGTGTGAAAAATTGCACACACAAAATAAAAAAACTCCCTGACTTGTCAAAAGTCAGAGAGGCTTGTCTTACTTGAAACTAGGCACGGGAGATATAACGGCCATCTTCGGTATCAACCGTAAGCACGTCGCCTTCGTTGATGAACAATGGAACTTGGACAACAAGGCCAGTTTCCACTTTTGCACCTTTAAGCGCGCCTTGTGCTGTGTTGCCTTTAACGCCTGGTTCTGTTTCTACAACTTTTAAGTCAACGCTTTTTGGCAGATTGATCCCAAGAATTTCACCTTGGTAGCTCAAAATTTTGATGTTCATGTTCTCAAGAAGGAAGTTCAATTCCCATTTCAGTTGCTCACGGGAAAGGCTGAATTGATCAAACGTTTCTGTATCCATGAACGTGAACTCGTCGCCGCTTGCATACAGGTACTGCATTTCACGGTTATCGATGTGTGCACGGCCCACGTTTTCGCCCGCACGGAAAGTACGCTCAACCGTGTTGCCGTTGCGCAGGTTTTTCAGCTTGGAGCGCACGAATGCAGCGCCTTTACCTGGTTTAACGTGTTGGAAATCTAGAACTGTAAAAATATCGTGCTCTACTTCAATGGTAAGTCCTGTCTTGAAATCATTTACTGATATCACTTGTGAATCCCTCCGCTAGTCAATAATAAGAAAATCTTTTGTAGAATTTGTAAGTATTTTAATGCCGGTGTCAGTAATTACTGCGTCATCCTCAATTCGAACTCCCCCAAAACCAGGAAGATAAATGCCAGGTTCCACCGTAACCACCATACCAGGAGTTAAAATTGTATCCTCGGTTTTCGACAAGCGCGGAGATTCATGAACCTCCATGCCTAAACCATGTCCGGTACCGTGACCGAAGTATTCGCCATAGCCATGCTTCACAATGACATCGCGTGCATAAGCGTCGCCTTCTCTGCCCGCAATACCGGGTTTGAGATTGGCTAGACAATTGAGTTGAGCTTCCAGCACAATATCATAAATTTCTTTATGCTTGTCCGTCGGCTTTCCTAGCATAACTGTTCTTGTGATGTCAGAGCAATACCCTTTATAATACGCTCCAAAATCCAATTTGACAAATTCGTTTATTTGGAGCACGCGATCACTTGCTTTGCCGTGTGGCAGAGCGGAGCGTTCGCCGGAAGCAACAATTGTTTCGAACGAAGTCGATGTTCCGCCATTTTTGCGGATAAACATTTCAATCTCAAGCGCAATATCGAGTTCTTTCACACCTGGCTTGATATAGGACAAAATGTGCGAAAAGGTTTGGTCAGCCAAATCTGCCGCTTCCTGCATGACTTGCAATTCAACATCGTCTTTGACCATACGGATGCCCTCGACGAGTTTCGCCGTCGGCAATAGCTCAATGCCCGGTAAAGCCGCTTGATAACTCAGGAAGTCACCATAGGACACATCCCCTTGCTCGAAGCCGAGTTGTGTAATCCCTTGCTGATTCAAGAGTCCTTTAACAGTTTCCATCACTTTAGCCTGATGCTCAACCACTTCAAAAAGCTTCGCTTGTTGAGGGGCCTGCGTCATATAACGGAAATCTGTCAAAAGAATTGCTCGATCTAACGTTATAAGAACATAGCCGGAAGAACCGGTGAAGCCAGATACATATGTACGGTTATAGGCATTCGTGATGAGTACAGCCGGTAAATTTTGCTCTTGCATAACCTTGCGAAGACGTTCAATACGTTTCTCCTGCATCGAAATCACCATTCCTTCTTTTACTGCATATGGGATAGAAGTGCTCTCAAACCTAGCTCATAGCTCTGCACGCCGAATCCGCTGATCTGACCGATAACAACTGGCGCGGTGACGGACTGATGACGAAACTCCTCGCGCTTATGAATATTCGATAGATGAACTTCTACGGTAGGCAATTGAACGGAAGATAACGCATCGCGAATGGCGTAGCTATAATGCGTAAATGCGCCAGGATTAATGAGAATGCCGTCTTTCGTACCAAAGGCTTCATGAATTTTATCAATAATATCGCCTTCATGATTCGATTGGAAGCTTTCAATCTCAACCGAAAGAACTTGGGCTAATTCAGTCAAGCCTTGAATAATGACGGATAGGGAAACCGTTCCGTACACACCAGGTTCACGTATGCCCAGCATATTCAGGTTGGGCCCGTTAATCACCAGAACCTTTTTCAACAGGAATCACTCCCCAGCATTTTTCAGTTGCACAGACTTTATCCGCCTATTTAACCTTTGATATTTTACCATAACTTTCATGTCTTGTGTATAGGTTGTCTTGTTCTTGTATCTGTGTACTCGATCGCGATGGAATATCCAATAAACATTCCCCAGACAAGGAATAAACATAGATCCGTCAGAATGCTATTGAGGTCCAAATCCGTAATCCAGTATGTCATCCCCGCCAAAGGACCGATCAGCAAATAAATTGCCGCCCACCAGAGTGCCCCATACCCAATCCCCCACCAGGCAGATTGCAGCTTCCACATTGTAACCATATAGATGAAGGCCGCGATAATGGAAAATACCGTAAAAAAGCCCCAGCCAACGAGCACGCCCTGCCAAGTCAACAGAAAATCATGTTTGAAAAAAGGCTCTACAAGAAACCCCACCACAATGTTGGTAAATTTAAAGTAGTGTTCAATTATTTTCATTGCTCCCCAAATGAAGCCAGCGAAAAAGCCAATGTATAAGACGAAAAGCCAACGATTTGTTTTCAATTCCCCCACATTTTTCTCATTCATCAGTCGTTCTCTTCCTTTCTCTACAAAGATTGCACGTCAATCACAGGTAAGAATAGTATGTTCTACCGTTATCGGTAGCATTCAAACCCTGAATCCGTTACAATAGGAAAGTACGAAAAACCGAATTCGAGAAGGATAAGAAGGTGGATCTCATGGCAGAACAAAACAGTATATACGGAGGACAAGCCGTCATTGAGGGCGTCATGTTCGCAGGAAAAAATGTGCATGTAACCGCCGTGCGCAAGAAAGATGGCTCACTTGATTTCTTGGAAGTCCCTAGGAAAGATATCCCCTGGGTACAATCGCTCAAGAAGATCCCGTTGGTCAGAGGGATTGTCGGCATTATAGAATCCAGCGCCAAAGGTGCTCAGCATCTTAATTTCTCAGCGGAATCCTTCGCTGAACAAGAAGGTGAGGACAAGTCCTCAGCTAATAAAGATGAGAAACCTGGCTTTTTCTCAAATATTTCGATGATTCTTGGTGTAGCAGTTGTGGGTGTGATCTCTTTCCTTTTTGGGAAATTCGTGTTCACCCTGGTCCCGGCAATCATTGAACAGTTTTTGTTTGGGAATGTATTTAGCAATCAAATTCTTCATAATCTTATAGAAGGTGTTATCAAGATCATCTTGCTTGTCGGATATATTTACTTCATATCTTTAACACCTATGATTCGCAGACTTTTTCAGTATCATGGAGCTGAGCATAAAGTCATCAGCGCTTATGAAGCAGGCGTCGAGTTAACCGTCAGCAATGTACAGAAATTCAACACGCTGCATTATCGTTGCGGCAGCAGCTTCATTGTTTTTACCGTTTTGATCGGCGTCGTTATCTACTCATTCCTGCACTATGATGGATATGTAGAACGTATCTTGCAGCGTTTAGTGCTGCTACCTGTTGTAATTGGAGTTTCTTATGAAGTGCTAAGATTTACGAACTCCCTTCGTGAAGTGCCGGTTCTCCGCTACCTGGGGTATCCGGGACTATGGCTCCAACTGTTGACAACCAAAGAACCTGAAGACAGTCAGGTTGAGGTGTCTATCGCTTCTTTTAACCGGATGCGTGAAGCAGAAAAAAGAATAATGGAGGGACGGGTATGAGAAGAAAATTTTCGCCGGTCGAGATCGCTATCGGTGTTTTGATTGCGATTGGATTGTTGGTAAGTTTGCGAACTTTATTCATTCCGATTCTCGTATTAGGGCTTATATTTCTTCTATACAAATTCCCACCGTCTCGTTGGAAAAAACCTTCCTATGGCAGCCGCGGCTCGTCTAAGCCAAAAAGGAAAAACGCAAAGTTTCGCGTCATCAACGGAACGAAAGACTCGGACCCGGATGATTATCCGAAATATCATTAAGCCCTGACCGTCACTTGGAAAGAATGCGTAGTACGTATTTCTCATAATTCTCTTCGTAGGATTTGGCGGACCATTTGGTAAAGTAGTCATTGGTCGATTGGTATCCGGAATCGTACAGTGACAAACTCAATTCTTTAGACAAATTGAATTGTGTATTCCCCACGCCGAGCGTTGGAATTTTGACCGTACGGAACCGGTTTTGCATCTCAATGTATCGCTCATCATGAGCGCTCAACATAGTTCCAAACAAAGCCTCAAGCATCGTAATCGGTCCTTTAATGGTGTGCGTAGGCGATTCGCTTTTCCCGACCAACTGGAACCCGATAACGGGAATGATTTCTTCACGATCTGTATCCCGGTCGAACACCCATAAGGGATAATTACTCAACAATCCACCATCTACGATATAATAAAACTGCTCTGCGAATGGCGCTGCCTTCGGAGAGCTTTTTATTTGCCGGCGAATCATGACCGGATCAAAAAAATAGGGGATGCTCGTGCTCATCCGCACCGCTTTGGCGATTGAAAACTTCCGCGGATCAATCCCATACTGCGCAATATCCGCAGGCAAAATAAGCAGCTTGCCTTGCGTAATATCGGATGCGATAATTCGCAGCTGATTGTGCTTGAGATCTCCGAAATTGCGGATTCCCTTGTCAGCAAGCAGCCCCGACACCCACTGCTCCAGCGCTTCGCCGGAGTAGAGGCCTTTCTTGATCAACAGCCGCGCCGCTGGTCCGATGATTTTGGTATTGAAAATCGGTGATCGCTGCATAAATGATTTAAATGGAGTTCTGAGGATAATTTCTCTCATCTCTTCTCCGGTATAGCCGGCGGATAACAAAGCCCCTACAATCGATCCAGAGCTTGTACCTGCGACTTGATGGAACACATGCCCCTGCTCCATGGCTGCAGTGACGCCGCCGGCAAGTGCTATCCCCTTAACGCCGCCACCTTCGAACACGCCATTGATTAACATTCGACACCCCTCCCCGAAATCAAACAAAAGGGCTTACTTTGTTATGTATGCGGGGGCAGTTTGTTTCTATGCACAATAAAAAGACAGAGCGCCGCGTGTTGCGGCCTCTGTCTAATTATCAGCTTCTAATTCTTTACGAACATTCAAGAGTTCATCTGTCCGACCTGGATCTCTGCGGAAATATTCGACCAAAGTCTCGATACAAGTAATGGAATCCCAGCTTAGATGATGCTCGATTCCCTCAACATCCTTATATATATTGTCCTCTTGGACGCCAATGATTGTTAAGAAATTTTCGAGCAGTTGATGACGTTCAACAAGTCGTTTGCCCATTTTCTTACCTTTTGGAGTTAACATAAGTCCGCGGTACTTCTCATAGATTAAATAATTGTCTTTGTCCAGCTTTTGAATCATTTTCGTCACGGAGGAGGGATGCACTTCAAGCCCTTCAGCAATGTCGGAGACACGAGCGTAACCTTTCTCGTCTATGAGTTTATATATTCTCTCCAGATAGTCTTCCATGCTAGGCGTAGCCATTGCTTTATTTCCCCCTGCTTTCCTTTATTTCCTGCCACTTGCTTACCTATCATAATCCATCAACCTAGATGCGGTCAAATATCCCATGGTTCATCCACTCTGTGCATTGGCACACTAAATGTCAGGAACAAACATCATCCCGGCTTATTGAAAGGAGAATTGCATGTCAACAGAATTGCTCAGTAGACCAGTACCAAACACAGCTGTCTTCGTACCAGAGCTTGTTTATTTTGAACCTGATGCGATGAATTATACCAAAGGCAAGATGATCTATGAGTGGGCCAAGCAGCAAGGGTTAGAGATTCATATGACAACCTCGCATAATCAAATACGCGATCTTCCGGGTGAGACCGAACTAGAAAAATACCGTATAGCCAAACGAACTTTAGTCGTCGGCATACGCAAAACACTTAAATTCGACACTTCAAAACCATCCGCCGAATATGCGATTCCAATCGCTACTGGCTGTATGGGTCACTGCCATTACTGCTATCTCCAAACTACTTTAGGCGCTAAGCCTTACATTCGTATTTACGTCAATATCGACGATATTCTGGGAGCCGCTCAAAAATATATCGATGAACGAGTACCCGAAATCACCCGTTTTGAAGCTGCCTGTACCTCGGATCCCGTAGGTTTGGAGCATATTTCCGGCTCCTTAAAGCAGCTTATCGAATTCATGGGACAGCAGGAGCATGGTCGTTTACGGTTTGTTACGAAATACCATCATGTAGAACCGCTATTAGATGCCAAACATAATAAGCATACTCGCTTTCGCTTTAGTGTGAACGCTGATTATGTCATTAAAAACTTTGAACCGGGTACTTCCAAATTTCACGAAAGAATCGAAGCAGCCGGAAAAGTCGCTAAAGCCGGTTATCCGCTTGGTTTCATTATTGCCCCCATCATTTGGCACGAAGGTTGGGAAGAAGGTTATGCTACCCTATTGGAACGGCTTCACCAAGAACTTCCAACCGAAGCCACGATAGATTTAACCTTTGAAATGATTCAACATCGATTTACCAGAACGGCCAAAAACGTCATTGAAAAAAGATATCCCAAAACAAAGCTTGAGATGGACGAAGAAAAACGTAAATACAAATGGGGCCGTTGGGGACAGGGTAAATACGTATATCCAGATGAACAAGCAAACGCGCTAAGGGAATTTATCACAGAACAAATCTTTGATAAATTCCCTCAAGCCAAAATTGAGTATTTTACTTAATCATAAACACATCCATCATTAAAACTTCAACCAATCCGGGGTTATGGTGTTTAACCAAAGTGTGATCTGCGTCATTTTACCTGTATAAAGTAAAACCGCAATCACCACCATTAAACCCCCTCCAATTTTCATAATGAGATTGGAATAACGTAAAATCCATTTGGTTGAACCGATAAAAAAGGAGAGTACAAAAAACGGAATAGCAAATCCTAACGAGTAGGCGGTTGTTAACTGAAACCACGTTCCAGGCTCTGTAGTAGCCAAAGCGAGAATGGCCGATAAAATGGGTCCTACACAAGGAGACCATCCTGCAGCAAACCCCATCCCTACCAGCACCGAACCGAGATATCCCGCGGGACGGAACTTGATTTGCAGCTTGCGTTCTTTCATCAACCACTGCGGTTGGAAAACACCAAGCAAAAATAATCCCATAATAAAAATCAATAACGCTGCAATTTGCCGAAGCAAATCTCGATAATCAATAAAAAAATTACCTAAAAATCCTGCCGTTAAGCCCAACGCATAAAAAATGATGGAAAACCCAACGATAAAACTTAGCGTATGCAGCATTGTTTGCCTGCGCACCTGGGATGATGTCTCACCCGATTTCAATTCACTTACCGAGATTCCTGTTATGTAGGAAAGATAAGAAGGATATAATGGCAAACAGCATGGCGAAATGAAGGATGCGATCCCCGCCCATAAAGCAATCCATAAATTAACAGAGTCCATGTTAAATCCTCAATCCTCTTTTTAAAATGATCCCGATCAACATCGCAATGAGTGTAAGCACAACCGTTCCACCCGGAGCGAGATCCCAAACGCCAGCAACAACCAGCCCAATGACAACCGCAATTTCTGAAAAAATAACAGCCAAAATAACGGAGTGTTTAAAGCTTCTTGCGATTAGCAAGCTACATGCGACTGGAATCGTAAGCAAGGACGAAACAAGCAGTGCGCCTACAATCTTGATGGCAACCGAAATAACGAGTGCAGTAAGCATTGTAATCATCATATTATAATATTTAAGCGGAAGTCCACTTACACTAGCTGCATCCTCATCGAAAAACATGAGAAAGAACTCTTTAAAATGAACAGCAATGACCCCGACAACAAGCACAGATACACCGAGAACAACCCATAGATCTTGCCGATCCAGCGTATAGATACTTCCGAACAAATAGCTCATGACATTCATATTAAAGCCTTTGCCCAGTGTAAAAAGAATCGTAGCCAGCGCGACCCCGCCTGACATAATGATGGCGATGGAGAGCTCTGCATATGTTTTATAAGCTTTGCGCAGACGTTCAATAGCGAACGAAGCTAACAAAGCGAAAACAAGTCCTACGCCCAAAGGGTACACATTAATGAGAAACCCAAGAGCAACCCCCGCAATGGAAACGTGAGCAAGTGTATCTCCGATCATCGACAATCGCCGAAGGACAAGAAAAACGCCCATTAATGGCGCTGTCAGCCCGATCAATATTCCGCCAATTAAAGCGCGTTGAAAAAAATACTCCGTGAATATGTCCAAAATGCCCGCTCCTTACTGTACTCCGATCATCTCGCGAATCTGGCCGATCGAATGTGTCAAATTCGTTTCTCGGCAATCCTCGGGATCATGGGTATGCTTCACATGAAACTTGATACCGCCGCTAACTTGCTGCGGCTCCGAACCTAAATATGACTGCATCATGTCCATATCATGCGACACCATGATGAACGTCATGTGATGATGCTGATGCATGTGGCGGATCATCCGGAAAAATCCGAGCTGCGATTCCGCATCGATCCCCACGGTTGGCTCATCCAATATGAGCAGCTCCGGGTTGTTCACGATCGCGCGCGCGAGGAAAGCGCGTTGTTGTTGTCCACCCGACAGCTGGCCGATTTTGCGGTCAGCCAGGTCCTCGATGCGCATGGCGTGCATCGCGTCTTCCGCTTTTTGCAGGTCAGCTTTGGACAACCTGCGGTAGATCCGCTTCTTCGAATACATCCCAGATAAAACAATTTCCCGCACAGTTGCCGGGAATAAGGGATTGAAGGCATTTTTTTGCGGAACATAACCAATGCGTTCCCAATCCTTGAATTGGCTTAGCGGACTATCAAACAACCTGATCCCTCCACTCGTAGGCTTAAGAAGCCCTACGAGCATTTTGAGCAGCGTTGTTTTACCTGCGCCATTGGAGCCAATGACACCAACAAAATCTCGTTCAAGCACATTAAAACGAAGCTTATCAATGACCTTCTTATGTTCATATGAGAAGGAAACATCATCAATAGACACGATACTTTGGTGGCAGAAATCTTTATGGCTTATCTCCATTTTTATAACCCCTGACTCATAATGAACTACCCTTTTATTGTAAGGCAGTCACTAAATTTTTCAAATTTTTGTCCATGATCGAGATATAATCCTCACCAGCGTTAACTTGCGCTTCCGTTAATCCTTCAAGAGGATTCAACACCATCGTATCTACCTTGGCATCTTTGGCTAACGTCTTCGCCAACTTGTCGGATACAAGCTCTTCAAAGAATATATATTTCAAGTTGTGTGCTTTGATGTATTCATTCATATTTTTAAGATCCTGAGCGGTTGGCTCGGCATCAGGCGATAGACCCATAATGGATAATTGCGTTAAACCATAATCTCTGCACAAATAAGCAAACGCCTGATGAGAAACAGCAATTTCCTTTTTCGAAGTTTGCCCCAGCTCTTTTTTGTAACGAGCATCTAGATCTGTTAATTTGGCAGCATAGTTCGCATAATTTTGCTCGAAGGCAGCCTTATGAGCCGGATCTGCACTAATCAGTGCCGTTTTAATATTATTAGCCATTTTCACAGCATTTAACGGGCTAAGCCACGCATGTGGGTCAAATTCCTCTTTATTTTCAGAGGTTTTTATTAAATTTGCCCCATTACTTGCTTCTACTACTTTTAAAGTTGAATCCGGTGATAGACTTCCCAGAAAATCTTTCACCCAACCTTCAAACCCAGCACCTTGATATACGAAAACTTGTGCTTGCGTCATATTTTTGATATCCCTGCTCTTCGGAGACCAATCGTGGGGCTCGACTCCAGCCGGAACCAGGTTAATGGCATTCACATATTCTCCACCAATTGCCTTAGTAAACTCATATAAAGGATAAAAACTCGTTACTACATTAACCTTTCCTTCAACAAGCTTAGCTTTTGAACTTGCAGCAGTACCGCATCCAGCCAATATAACAGATAAAATAACCATGACGGTTATGAACATAATCCATTTCGAACGTATCATAATCCTCACTCCACTCGCGTTCTAAATCGTAATAATTTTTATTAACGAATTGATTATACGAGTCCCCCTACTTGAAGTCAATACATCTTGGAGGCAAAATAAAAAGCCCTGCTGTGAAATGTCACAGCATGGACTTAATTCAATTACTGCTTCCCTTGGTCGTCCTTCTGCTTTGAACTGTCAGAATCTTCTTTAGATGAGCTTTTATCTTCCTTATCGGCTCCGTCTTCAGATTTGGATTCCGTTTTTTTGTTGCTTTCCTCTTTCAATTTCTTATATCGCTCTTCCGACTGCTTAATTAGCTTATTCTCTTGCTTTACCTTATATTGAATAATCTCATTGTACATCTCATATTGTTTTTTTAACTCCTGATTAATTACACTATCATCCTCTTTTTTTGTGCTCGACGCCTTGGACTTAGATTCTTTTTTTGCTTTCTCTTCCTCTTTCTTTTTATCCGAACCTCCGCCAAAAATAGAACAAGACGTTAAAACAAGAACCATCACCGAAATACAGATCAACTTAAAGAAATTTCTCGCTCTCATCTATATCACTCCGTGGTTAGTTTCCCTTAGAGTACCCCACTTAGATGAACCCCCATACGATAAAAAACACCCTTGACCTATGAAAAAATAGGGAAAGGGTGGTTTCTTGATTATTTTACTATCGCGCCGTTAGGCATAGAATCCGGAACCGTGGCCAGCGTCAGCTGGTCCCCGTGTGAAGCCGCGAGAATCATTCCTTGCGACAGCTCGCCGCGCAGCTTGGCCGGTTTAAGATTGGTGACGCAAATAACTTTGCGTCCAGCAAGTTCCTCGGGCGTGTAAAACTTCGCAATGCCCGAAACAACCTGACGCTGCTCGTATCCAAGATCGAGCTGCAGTTTTAGAAGCTTATCGGCGCCTTTCACAGGCTCCGCCGATAATACTTGAGCTACGCGCAGCTCCACCTTGGCGAAATCGTCAATTCCGATTTCCTCCTTTGGTTCTGGCGCGGGCACAGTTGAAGCAACAGCCGCAGGTGCTGCTTCTTTCACTTCATCGGCGGCGTTTGCCGCTCCTCCGCCCATAGCTTCAACGATGTACGCGACCTCAGCCGGAGCGTCCAATCTCGGGAACATAGGCTCTCCCTTTTGAACGGTTGTACCCGCCGGGAGATGCCCGAATGATTGCACGCTTTCCCATGCGGTTAAGCGCGGCAGATCCTCGGCAGCTAAGCCAAGCTGCTGCCAAATCAGTTGCGGCGTCTTCGTCATGAACGGACGCAGCAGTACCGACGAAATGCGCTGAGATTCGGCCAGCACATACATGACGGAGCCAAGTGTTTCACGCTTGGCTTCATCCTTGACCATCGACCATGGCTGAGTCTCGTCGATGTATTTGTTCGTGCGGCTAATCAGCTGCCACACCGCGGAAAGCGCAATGGAAAACTCCATTTTTTCCATTGCTTCTTCATACTTCGCTACCGTCGTTTGAACAGTCTCCAAGAGACTGTCGTCGAATTCGGTAGCCCCTGGCACATACGCGGGAATCGTGCCTGCAAAATACTTATCGATCATGACGATCGTACGGTTAAGCAGATTCCCCAAATCATTGGCGAGGTCATGGTTGACCCGCTCTACAAAACTTTCCGGCGTGAACGTTCCGTCAGCCCCGAAAGGCACTTCGCGCATCAAGTAATAACGAAGCGCGTCCAACCCATAACGATCAATCAAAGTCACTGGATCAACAACATTCCCTTTGGACTTTGACATTTTGCCATCTTTCATTAACAGCCAGCCATGAGCGAAAACTTTCTTCGGCAGCGGCAGGTCAAGCGCCATCAACATAATCGGCCAATAGATAGTATGGAAACGAACAATCTCTTTACTCATTAAGTGAACATCGGCAGGCCAATACTTATCAAAATTACTCGTATCATCCGAACCGTATCCAAGTGCTGTAATATAGTTTGAAAGAGCATCAATCCACACGTAAATCACATGCTTAGGATCCCCAGGGACTTTGATCCCCCAATCAAACGTTGTACGAGAAACAGCTAAATCCTCCAGTCCTGGCTTAATGAAATTGTTAAGCATCTCATTTTTGCGGGACTCTGGCTGAATAAACTCTGGATTTTCTTCATAATACTGCACCAAACGGTCAGCATATTTGCTCATCCGGAAAAAATAGGTTTGCTCCTTCATTTTCTCAACAGGACGCCCACAATCAGGACATTTCCCATCCACGAGCTTGCTCTCTGGGAAAAATGACTCATCCGGAATACAATACCAACCTTCGTACTCCCCTAAGTAAATATCCCCTTGATCAAGCAATCTTTGAAAAATCTTGCCAACCGCATCCTTATGGCGAGTTTCTGTAGTACGGATGAAATCGTCATAAGAAATGTCGAGCTTGCTCCACAGGTCCTTAATTCCAGCAACAATACCATCTACAAACTCCTGTGGCGTTGTTCCTTTTTCTTGTGCTTTACGTTCAATTTTTTGTCCATGTTCGTCTGTCCCCGTCAAGTACCTTACATCAAAGCCGCGAAGTCTTTTGTAGCGTGCCATAGCGTCGCCCGCCACCGTTGAGTAGGCATGACCGATGTGCAGCTTATCACTTGGATAATAAATGGGCGTCGTGATGTAAAACGTTTTTGATTTCGTTGTCATCCAGAATTCCTCCTAGCAAAATGTAGAAAACACAAAAAACCCTCATCCATCTTGGGACGAGAGCTGAACTCACGCGGTACCACCCAGTTTCCCCCGCCTTTCACAAGCTCGGGGCTCAGTAAGTCTATAACGACTTGCCCATTAACGCTGGGACACGAAGCCAGCTTACTCCCAACCTTGCGCATTATTATTTCTAGTACGCAGTCTGAGCCGCTCGAAGGCTTATTCTCCAGGACCATCTTCCAAACTTACTCCTATGCCGGCTTTCACCTTTCCCGGCTCTCTGTTCATAGGCTTCCGTCTGTACTTATCCGTTCATCGAATCCATATATAACATCTTAAGGCAAATATATCGAAAAAAAGAGCCACCTGTCAAGCCGACTGATCGTTATGAATTAATTTTTCCGCCCGCGGAGGCACATGATCAATCCCTCCAGGATGAAATGGATGGCATTTACAAATCCGCTTCATAGACAGCCATGATCCTTTTAGAGGACCATGCACTTCAATTGCTTCCAATGCATACTGCGAACATGTGGGATAGAATCGACAGGTTGGCGGCTTTAACGGCGAAATGAACTTCCTATAGAAATGAATAGGAGCTTGCAGCGTCCTTTTCATATGATGTTTCTCTCCCTCACCCAAAGTTAATTGTACATGATACTCTACCATCATGCCTGAAAAACAGAATGGGGTCAAATCGTACATTATTCTTACTCAGGAATGTGAAAACACTTAAGAAACGTAGGATAAAAATAATTAGAAATTGCCATTTTGATCCACTTAATTAAAAGACTTTCACGATCATGCTTGCCATTAAATTGATCTTTGATATATCTACCTAGTTGCGAAGTGCTGTAATGATTATTATAAATCGTTAACTTCGTGTTTAGTCTGTTTAATTTGGATGCAAGATAAGCATGTAGATCTTGAGCTGAAGGATTTTTTGGAGTCAGTGGAGTCGGCGCACATGGGCGAGGATCATCGGTGGGTGAAAGATTAACAGATTTTTGTGATTCGTGGTTAGATAATTCAAGTTTATTAAGTAATTTAGTTCTATTCTGAGTATACTCGAATGCAAACTGAATTTTATTTAACAATAATTGCGCGCTTCTATAATTAATCTCAAAAGCATGAGATAGTATGCTTGCGGTACATTCTACTCCCTCTTTAAATAAAAATTGAATGGCTTGGAACCATAGTAATAATGGAAGCTTCGATTTATGCATGAGTGTCCCCGCAGTTAAAGAAACCTGCATTCTACACTCTTTGCATTCTAGCAATTTACGTGTTCGAATCTTGAAAGCCTCGTTATGGTCGCAACGCGGACAGCAAAACCCATTTGCCCAACGCATTTTCAATAAAAACTCCTCACATTCTTCTTCCGAACGAAATGTGTATGAGCTCAGATCCATAAATTGCTGTTCCATCTTCTCACCTCGCAAAAAGAACATTTGTTCTTGTTTCTATTATATCAAACATATGTTCGAATTGGAAGTTCTTTTTATTTTGCCCTTCAGATTTCAAGAGGATAAGTCGGCGAAACACAGATTCTGTGATATATGCAAAAGTAGTAAAAGTACTGTATAGGTTGTGCTCATATCCATAACTAAAAACAGGTTAATTCAAAATAAAATACCTTGTTGTAGATACGACAGATTTTGCTGTATCAAGTTATACGGAGTCGTCAATCAGAGCAGGCAAGGTCGCAGACGTAGGTAAGGGTTCATTGCCGATGCGGATGTTAGACAGTAGTTTGGCGCAGTAGTGTTGGGCTGGTCTAAATATGAAAGCGGGTTCAGTACAGATTGGGAGGTTTGTGCTGTATACACCTCAGTCGAGTGTTGATTAGTAGCTGGTAAAGTGCGAACTGGTACGTTGATGTGATATGCGTTTAGAAGAGCGTTGGTTTGGATGTCGGTGCTATCTGTTGGTCGGGTATGCTTGGGAGGGCTGGGGTTAGGTGCGAACTGGTATGTTGGTGCTATCTGTTGGTCGGGTATGCTTGGGAGGGCTGGGGTTAGGTGCGAACTGGTATGTTGGTGCTATCTGTTGGTCGGGTATGCTTGGAGGGCTGGGGTTAGGTGCGAACTGGTATGTTGGTGCTATCTGTTGGTCGGGTATGCTTGGAGGGCTGGGGTTAGGTGCGAATTGGTATGTTGGTGCTATCTGTTGGTCGGGTATGCTTGGCTAGCTGGGTAAGGTGCGAACTGGTACGTTGGTGTGGTATGCGTTTAGAAAGAGCGTTGTTGTTGTGTATCTATGTGCTAGCTGTTGGCTGGGTATGTTCTAGGACTAGGGCAAGGTGCAAACTGGTACGTTGGTGCGGTGTGCGCTTAGAAGCGTGTTGTTGTGGATATTGGAGCTATCTGTTGGTCGGGTATGCTTGGCTAGCTGGGTAAGGTGCGAACTGGTACGTTGATGCGGTATGCGTTTAGAAGAGCTTTGTTGTGGATGTCGTTGCTTTCTGTTGTTCAGGTATGTTTGGAGGGCTGGGGTAATTGCAAACTGGTACGTTGGCGTGGTATGCGCTTGAGGTGCGTGAGAGGAATTATGGGTGTGCGTGTATGTGGGGATATGGGTGTGGGTAGATTGAGGTGTTTGTGTTCTTGGTTTTTTTGGTACGCTGCTTACGTTAGGCTGAATGTAAAAAAGATGCCTCTGAACGGTTAGGGTTCATTGGGCATCGTTTATGGAGAAGGATTTCATTTATCTGAATGAAACAAGATCTAGGATAATTCCTGCTGTTTCTTCGATTGCTTTGTTAGTGACGTTGATGACCGGGCAGCCAAGCTGCTTCATAATGGACTCGGCATAGTCGAGTTCTTCTTGGATGCGGCGGAAGGTGGCGTATTGGGAACCATCCGGGAGGCCGACGGCTTTGAGGCGTTCGAGACGAATTTGCAGGATTTGGTTGGCGTCCATGGTGAGGCCGATGATGCGTTTGCTTGGGATTTTGAAAAGTTCCGGTGGTAGCTTTATTTCTGGGATGATAGGAAGATTAGCAGATTTAATCCCTTTGTGCGCTAGGTAAATACTTAACGGTGTCTTGGATGTACGTGAAACTCCGATAAGGACAACTTCGGCCTGAAGCATACCGCGGTTATCTTTGCCGTCGTCGTATTTGACGGCAAATTCGATCGCATCTACTCTGCGGAAGTAATCGGCGTCCATTTCGTGAAGTAAACCCGGTTTGCGCTTCGGTAGGTGTCCATACGTTTCTGAATATGCTTCCAACATCGGTCCCATTATATCAACGGTTCGCACACCGAGGCGTTGCGCTTCATTTTTCATGGTTTCGCGAAGCTCAGGCTGCACGAATGTATAGGCTACAAAGCCCCCGGCTGCAGCTGCTTCCTGCAGCATTTGAACGATTTCACTTTGTTGGCTGATATGACCGTAACGTTTAATTCTCATCTGTTCGGAATTGAATTGACGAACGGTAGCTCTGGCAACGGCATCGGCGGTTTCTCCAATTGAATCTGAGCAAATAAACAGCTGCTGTTGTTCGGTCACTCTGCACCTCCCCTTTGAACCTACTATACGTGAAATTATACCAAAAATGCAAAAAAACCTCTATCCTTTAAAGCGACAGAGGTTTTTCGCTAATGGCTATTGTGTTTTTAGAATGATAACTGCTTTTGCTGGGAGATCGATGGTGTTTTCTTCCTGGTGATTGGTTATCATATTTGTTGCTTTGAGATCTCCTAGATCCACTGTTTCCTCATGATCATTATGATTCAGAAGGAACATATAGGTGTCCGAATCTCGAGTTCTCATGGATATCTCCACACCTGCAACAGGAGCTACAGGCGGAATAATTCCTTTGTGCTGACACAGGTTGCGAATGAGCCCTTGTAAAAATGAAGGTTCTGGACTAGTAGCTACATACCAAGCTTGGCCAGAGCCGTATGTGTTTACGGTCAGAGCAGGCATTCCTGAATAAAAGTCGCTGCCATAAACGGCTTTGATCTCCGCGCCTTCCGAATGGATTAGGTCACAAAGTATGCCGCATGGGTGGTCGCCCTTCAGTTCTCCCCACTGCTCACTCATGACGATTTGGTTGGACTGGCTTGGGAACAAAGCATCGATTTCTTCCGCCCAAATCCCAAGTACTTTGCGTAACTCACCAGGATAACCGCCTAAGGTGACGATATCATTCTCATTGACGATGCCGCTGAAGAATGTGGTGAGGAATGTCCCACCTGCGTGTACAAAGTCTTCGACTCGTTTTGCATAGCCCTTTTTTACCATGTAGAGAACTGGTGCAATGACGATGTCATAGCTAGATAGATCGGTTTCAACACCTATCATATCAACTTGGATGTTTTGCTGGAAAAGCGCGTCGTAGTACTTATGGACTTCATTCACATATTTCAGTGCAACGGTTGGCCCGCTGGAAAGTTCGACTGCCCAACGGTTTTCCCAATCAAATACGATAGCTACTTTAGCTTCGACTCTGGTATCCAGCAGCTTATCTGAAAGTATTTGCAGTTCAGCCCCTAGTTCCGCACATTCGCGGAATACCCGCGTATTCTCGTGACCGGCATGCTCGATGACGGCACCGTGGTATTTTTCACATGCTCCGACTGATCTTCGAAGTTGAAAGAACATGACGGTATCCGCACCGCGGGCCACTGCTTGATAGCTCCAAAGTTTCATTACGCCTGGACGTTTGAGCGAGTTGTAGGGCTGCCAATTTTGCTGGCTTGGCGTTTGTTCCATCAGCATGAAGGGTTGTCCTTGTTTTAAACCCCGCATAAGGTCATGTGTCATAGCCGTCAAGCTGATCGGTGTGTCCAAGGAAGGATAGTTATCCCAAGAAATCACATCCAAATGTTTGGCCCATTTAAAATAATCCAGTTCTTTGTATAATCCCATTAAATTAGTGGTGATTGGAAGATCAGGCGTATGTTTTTTGATAGCGTTGTATTCAAGCTTATAACACTCTAGCATGCTATCAGACATGTATCTCCGATAATCTAGCGAAATGCCTTGGAAATTGGTGTTGTCCACCCCCCATTCTTCTGACAAAGCATTTGGAGAAACGATTTCTTCCCACTCATAAAAGGTATGACCCCAGAAGCTTGTATTCCAAACTTTATTTAATGTTTCAAGTGTCTTATAGCGTTCTTGAAGCCAACTGCGGAAACCGTCTGCGCATTGCTCACAGTAACAATACCCGCCATATTCATTTGAAATGTGCCAAATTAAGACCGCAGGGTGGTTTTTATAGCGTTCTGCCAGCTTCTCAGCGAGGAGCGTAGAGTACTTACGATATGTAGGGCTGTTTGGGCAAGAGTTGTGTCTCCCGCCAAATTTACGCTTCCTTCCTTCAAAATCAACACGGAGAACGTCCGGATAGTTACGCGCCATCCAAGCAGGATGTGCCCCCGTGCTTGTGGCTAAGCAAACATAAGTCCCGTTCTTATAAAGCTTGTCTATGATTTCATCTAACCATTCAAAGTCGTATGTATCCTCATTCTTTTGCAATCTCGCCCACGAAAAAACATTAACTGTCGCTACATCAATTCCCGCAAGCTTAAACATGCGTAGATCTTCATCCATGATTTCTTTATCCCATTGTTCGGGATTGTAGTCTCCGCCGTACCAAATCTTGGGGAGTTTCTCATTGATCATAACTGCCACCTCATCAAATTGGATAAATAAATATAAGAATAAGTCCATTGTATTGGATTATTTTTCATCTTAAAATATAATATTTTTACATACTCATATAATAAAATGGAACAGGTGAACTCAACTATGCACAAAAGATATGAATTAACGCCTTCAAATGCGCAACCGTTTCCAATCTTTATTGAGAGTATTGGACATCATGAGGATCAGGAAAAATTGGTTAGACCCGAGGGCTTCCCCAGTTATCATTGGCTTCAAACCTATGCTGGTGAAGGAGAGTTCGTCCTGGATGGCAAAAAATATTTACTTCCTGAGGGAACAGGTGTTTTTATGCTTCCGGGGGTTCCGCATTCTTATTATGCCGTTACGGAATTATGGTGCACGCAGTATGTCACCTTTGGCGGAGCTTGCATAGAAGCCATCCTAGGCACTTTAGATCTCTTGGAATCTGCTGTTTACAGATGGGATTTGAGTGGTCCGATGAATACGGTAATTGGTCAAATAATAACAAATATGGACGCAGGCTCCGAATACTCTGGGTATGACGCCTCAGCCGATTTATATCATTTTTTCATCCAACTTAAAAAACATGGTCAGGTCAATAACCGCACCTCAATTCGTAATCAAATTGCCCTTTTACAACCTTTGCTGATGTGGCTTGAAATTCATTATCATAACCCTGATACAAGTCTTGAAGAAATGGCTGAAATCTTAGCTATTACACCACGGCATATGAACACATTGTTTCAGCACGCTTTCGGGCTCTCGCCTTACTCCTATCTAATTCGAATGAGACTTCGTAAATCCAAAGAAATCCTCATTCACCAGCCTGCAAAAACAGTCAAGGATGTGGCTAAGTACGTTGGGTTCCGTGATACGAGTCACTTTGTAGCCAGCTTTCGCAAGCACGTCGGACTGACACCGGAAAAGTTCAGACAGATGAATTAACGAACCTAATCGTATATAATGAAAATATAGTAACTATTTTTTCATCGAAGGAGTATGAGTTTTTTATGATCATAGAAATTTTTGAAGACATTGTTTGTCCTTGGTGCCGTATCGGCAAAAAGAATTTGGAAGATGCCCTAGCTAATTTTACAGCGGAACCGGTTGAAGTTCACTATCGTGCCTTTCAACTAGATCCGTATACACCAACAGAAGGTTCTCCGTTCCGCGAGCTTATGCACCAAAAGATGCGCGCAGACGAAGATCGATTGAACGGTATGCTGCAGCAGGTCACTCAAGCAGGCAAAGCCTCCGGTTTGCATTTTGACTTCTCCAAAGTTGAGAAAATGCCGAATACGCTAAAAGCTCACCAACTGATTGCAATTTCACCAAAAGAGTTAAAAAAACCAGTCGTAGACGCATTATTTAAAGCTTATTTTGAAGATGGCAAAGACGTTGGCAACTTGGATGAACTTCTAACCGTAGCGGAACAGCTTGGTATGGACCGCGAGAAAACCAGATCTCTTTTGGACGCGAAAGAAGGTCTGGAACAGGTTGAAGATGATTTAGAGTTCGCTAGGCAAGCTGGTGTTACCGGCGTTCCATTTTTTGTAATTAACCGAAAATATGCGCTTACCGGCGCACAGCCATCCGCAACACTCCTTCAGGCCATAGAGCAGATTAGCGCCGAGCAACCTGACGAAAATGAAAATGAAACCGAATCATAAAACTGTACAACAAAAAACCGACTCGCTTTTCTCCAGGAAAAGCGGTCGGTTTTTTTAATTGCGATTTTAAGCTGCTGCTTCTGACGTTTCTCCTGCTGCTTTTTTAGTGAATATTCGCAAGTAAAACAAACCACTAACGATGATCACTGCCGCAAAAATGATGAGAAGATTACTGTAAGGAATTGCTGCTACAGAATTCAGAACAGGATTCTTATAAAAGTCCATCATACCGCCATCCAACAATTTGGCGACAAGTGCCGTTCCTACAGCCCCTGAAATAAAACTAATTAGGTTGAAAAGTCCCATGCCCACTCCGGTTTCACTCACACTCAGCGTCAAGGATACACGGTTCGCCAGAGCCGTTTGCACGAAGGAGAAGCCGACATAAGTAGGAAGAAGCGCCGCAGAAATGAACCATGGGGTATGACCAACCAATAACGCAATTGCCACAAGGCTGATCACTAAAAGCCCAAGGCCAATAAACACGACAAAGTTATTGCCCTTTTTGTCCGCTAAATTCCCGCCAATTGTACCAAAAATAACGGCACACATGGCCCCTGGGAACAAAATTAGCCCAATTGTGCTCGTGCCTAGATCGTTCACTTTGGCTAACATGAGCGGAATGACGAACATAATGCCCATGACAGTGCAAAATACGAGGAATCCAACGATTAAACCGCCACGCAGCAGTTTGTTTCGGAATAGAGACGGTTCAATAAAAGGATCTTTGGCTTTAAGAATATGAGAAATAAACCAAATGAATAGCGCTAAACTCGCGGCCAAATAGTACCAATGAGGGAAAGATAAGTAGACGATAATGCCAGCGACAGAAAATGCAACGAGCGCCGCTCCCAAGATGTCTACACTGCCTTCTTTCCGTTTTTCCTCAGGTAAAATCTGATTAAAAAACGGGATTGAAATCAGAGTAAACAAAGGAATGACGAACAAGTACGTCCAGTGGAGTGACGAGGAAACAAATCCACCCACTACAGGCCCTACGGCGATAGCAAAGGAAACAGTGGAAGTTAAAAGCCCGAAAACTTTTCCTCGATCCGTAGGTGAAAAGTAACGTGCAACAACGACCATAACGAGCGCTGGAATGGCTGAGGCTCCTGCACCTTGCACGGCGCGCGCAAAAGATGACCGCGGGATACCAAGCCTGAAGCACAAAGCCAAGTGCAGATCCAATACTATAGATGAGGATTCCGGCAACAATCAGCTTTTTCAAAGAAAAAATATCGGATAACCGTCCATATATAACGGACCCAATCCCGAAAAAGATGATAAATGTCGTGAGCACCCAGCTAACCCCTGTTGGCGTAATGCCGTACTGCTTAGCGATTTCGGGGGTTGAAACGTTGAAAACCGTTTCGTTTAATACAGCAAAAAAGATCAGAAAAATAATCCATGGCACAGCCTTTTTGGCATCTATAACCTTCTCTTGTGCCACCTCAGTTGCAGAAGCAACGTGTTGCATGGTTTTCACCTCCACTTTTCTCCAGTTATCTGTAATTATCCAGATTACAATTAACTGTAATGATAATTGTTATAGTTTGATCTGTCAAGGGATATCTTCCCTCTTTGATCAAGATATAAGATAATGAACGAATGGACTTGCATTAATCGAACAGGAGTTACTTAAATGACGACTTTACTTCAATGGCTCAAGCAGCTGCCCTCACGTATGATGATTGTGATTTTGCCTTTTTTCCTTATGATTATGGTCGAATATTTAGATCGCGGCTCGTATGAAGAACTCCACAAATGGGTGACGAACCACCCTCTATCCATGGTTCTTGCCTACTTTGTAGTGGGAACTTTGTATCTCTTTCTTATTGCTATTACCGGCAAAAGCCGCTTATCCTTCTGGCTGCTTTGCGCTGCACTTTTACCGCTAGGTGCAATTAGCGGAAGTAAATTAAAGGCAATAGGAGCCCCTTATTACCCATGGGATCTTTATTTTAACAATCAAATTGTGGCGTACGTGCCCTTTTTGAAAGGGTATCTCAATCTTCGAATACTCGGAGTTGTCGCGCTCTTTCTCGTATTGCTCGCTTTGTTATTTCATTTGGCGCTGCGCCGCCAGCATATCCGATTTACATGGATAGAACGCAGTGTCTATGCTGTGGTTGCCATCGTAATGGCGACGAGCCTTTATATGGACAAGCCAATTCCATTCATGAATATTTACGGGATATACACGGTCCCTTGGGATCAAACAATCACCTATGATGAGAATGGATACCTCTATTCATCTGTGCAGATGTTAGGTTTTCTGAATGTAGCCAAACCGGATGGTTACAGCAAAAAAGCGATAGAAAGCATTTTAGCCAAAATTCCAGAGAAACCGGCTGCTGGTGATAAAAAACCAAATATCATCGTGATGCTTGGAGAATCATTCTGGGATCCAACACTTATGAAAAACGTAACGTTTAGCCGTGATCCAATCCCGAACCTGCATCAGCTTCAAAAAACGTACACAAGCGGCTGGATGATGTCTCCCCAATTCGGCGGCAGCACGGCAAACGTAGAGTTCGAAGTGCTATCCGGTAATTCGATGCGGTTTTTCGGCAAATCTCCTGATAAAATATTGCCTTATATCCAGTATATGAATCATGGCGTTGATTCATTGGCCAGTATCATGACTAGACAAGGGTATACTGCTACTTCTATCAACCCTTTCTTCAGCTATTTTTTTGACAGTCGTAAGGTGTATATGGATTTTGGATTTTCGCGGTTTATTTCCAGCGAGTATTTCCCAAATGATTTTGAAGGGCCGAACTATGCGGATCGGGCTGTCGTGAAGAAGATTATTGAGGAAACTGAAAAAAGCGCGGGACCTGATTTTATTTTTGCAAACACGATGGAAAATCATCATCCTTACAAGCCAGGGAAGTTCACCAAAAACACGATTGAAGTGACGGGAGATATTAGCTCGGAATCCAAAGGTATTTTGGAAACGTATGCTCAGGGTATTTCGGGAACTGACAAAGCGCTTCAGTCCTTGGTGGATTATTACTCCAGAAAATCTGAGCCTACCATTTTGCTATTTTTCGGCGACCACTTTCCTTTTTTTGAAGATGATTACAAAGTGTACCGCGATGCGAAGTATGTTCTTCCCAATGATCCTGATCTCTATACAAAAACTCACTATACGCCATTTTTGATATGGAACAATTTCCTTCCTGCAGACCAAGAACAGTTGAATCTCAAGATGAGTCCTTCGTTCCTTGGTCCCAAACTCCTTCACATGGCTGGTGTTAAAGGCAGTTACTACACTGATTATCTGTATAATTTATCGCAGAAGATTCCGGTCATACCGCCAAATGACATGTGGGAAAAATATAACATTAAAGCAAGCGACCTTAGTGACTATATGAAGCTTCAATATGACAATTTATTTGGCGGCCGTTACGGGTATGAAGCCAAAGGTTTCAAAGACACAATTGTTCAGCCAGGATATGTGTTAGGGTATGGAGATCCAGTTATTACTAAGTTAAATCGCAGCGGAAATAAACTTCAGGTTGTGGGCAAGCCATTTTATTCTTCCTGCAATGTGTATATCGATGATAAGTTGTTTAAATCTAACTTTGATGGTGAAGATAGCTTGTATGTTGATCTAACGGATAAAGAGAATCCGATCCTCGATAACGACAAGCCTCATCAGGTCGAAGTGCGGGTTTATGACGATAAGAAGATGAAAATTGGCCAATCACCTCTATACCCGCTACCGCAGTCATGACGATAGCCCTCTTGGAATAGGATGAACCATATCCTGCATCAAGGGGGTTTTGCGTTTGTCCAGTTATGTCCCGCCTGCTCACGTTCATTTTTTCAAGGCCATTTCATCCATGACTCTCGACCATAATCATTTATTACGCTTATATACCTTTAATGTGAATGGCACGGCTTATGATGGCCATGTTCACCAATACCAAGGGATTACCGGCATTCGATATGGGCATTACCATAATTATTTTGGTACGACAGGTCCTGCCATTCCGCTGCAAAACGGCACGCATATCCATTTTTTAGAGGGAGTCGTAGAACTTAATGCATATAACACATCTAGAGGAGGTGCACTTAAAATCTCCGCCCAAAAGACGGGACTGATTACTGAACTGCATCAGCATAGCTATTCCGGGTATTCTACCGCTGGTTTTGGCTATGAACCTTGGTGAAAAAAAGAGTCAAGTTCAGAAGCTGCAGGGCTTCCACTTGACTCTTTCTGTATTATTTTAATGTTTGGATCTGAATGGACCACTCGAAAGTGAATGTCTCTCCTGCCGCCAAGCCAAGTGAACCGGATATTTCGGGTGCAAAAGATTCGTTGAACACGTTCATGATGCTCGTGTATGGCTCCAGAGATACGGCACTCGTCCATGGCGCTGTGAACAGAACATGAATGGGAAACTTGTCGCCCATGTTGAACACAAGCTTGGTTCCGCGAGCTTCATACTGAATCTCGCAGGTCTGAGGGCCCGGCTCGATGCTGAGCATCTGCGAGCCGCCTGGATAACTCGGCAGCGCCGTAACGAGCTCGCCTTGCTGAAGCGCCGCGGTGAGCGGCGATGGTGCAGGCTCGCCTGCGGCGTAGCCATCTGCGCTTAGCGGCCACTCTGCCGCCGCAGGGATCAACACCTTCACGCGGCTCGCTTCGCCGTCCGCGTAAGCGAAGTACGGGTGAAAGCCAAGTGAGAGCGGCATCGTGCTGCCGCTCTCATTGGCGATTTCACCGCTGAGTGACAGCGTACCGTCCTTCAGCCGGTACGTGAAGCGAAAGCATGCGGCGTGTGGAAAATACGCCAGCACGTCCGGGTGCTCCGCGATATTGAACTCCGCGGAGACATAAGCCCCGCCAGCCGCATCCGCGCCGCTGGCAACGACCTTCCACGGCCGCTCGCGCAGCTCGCCGTGAGAGTGATCGGGCTCCCGGTTAGCGGGGAGCCGGTATTCGCGGCCTTCGAAGGTGAAGGCCGCTTGCTTGACGCGCCCCGGCGGGAACAGAATGGGCACGCCGTAGCGCGAAGACTTGACGCGAAGCTCAGCGACGCTGGCTGGCTTCGCGATGTAGGCATGGTTCCGCACATCGAAGCGGAACAGGTGCAGTCCAACGGCCGGAATGATTTCGGCCGTTGCCTGGGCTTCGTGGTCGACGAGGCGAAGCGTCGACTCCCCGTCCCATTCACTATGGATAAGTTCATAACGTGACATTATTAAATCCTCCTTTGTTTATGCTTACGATAAGCTTTTCTTGTAGATCTGTCTTCTGTCTAGTTGCCCGTAATAGCTCAAGACTAACAGTATTCCCGCTACTAGAATGATCGTGGTGACCAAGCTGCCCTCCGCCCCAAAGCTGCCTCCAGAAAGAAGCACGTTACCTTGATTTTCGGCTTTGAAAATAGAAGGCATAGGGGTGCCAGAAACCTGAAATCCAAAAATGCAGCCTTGAATAAAGTTCCACGACATGTGCATGCCGATCGGCATCCACAAACCTTTTGAAAGTTCGCGGGACAAACCGAATAACAATCCTGCCAAAATTAAGTTCAATAGCGGCATGGACGTGCTCCACATCCCAGGATTGAACGAGTGCAGGAACGCGAACACAAGCGTCGAGATGGTTATGGCAACCGTCGTACCAAACCTTTCTTTCACTAGTCCCTGCAGATAACCGCGGGCAAATAATTCTTCATTGACAGCGACACCAATGAACAACAAGAACCCCCTTACTAATTCGGCAAACATCGATTCGGTCCATGAGTTGGACTGAACGTTAATGCCGCCGAGCAGCCAGATGCTTAAGCAGGAGACTGTGATAAGGAGCGCCCCCGCAACGAAGCCTTCACCCAATCGTCTTGCAAGATGGCGACTCTGTAAGCCCAGTGTCCATCCCTTGCGTCGTTCAAAGATCCCATACGAGAGAAACACGCCGCTTATGAAACCAATAATTTGCGCCCACAAAGCTGCCTTAATAAAAAAGGAATCGCCAGCTACAGCGGCCATGCTCCTCTCCAGCTCCGGCTGCTTCAAAATCGCAATAACCGCTGCCACAATCGATAATATGACCGTAATCACAACAATGAAAACAAGGGTCAAGAGTACTTTGCCCAAAATGGTCAGAATGGATAAGGACGTTCGCTTCTTTACATCGATGAGGCTTCACTCCTTTCTCCCACTTATTCGAGAAAAAGGCCCTAAATCCTGCCAGTTCCTCGGCAAAGGAACTCTTGTGCAATTGTTGGCTCCGTGCCACAATAGAGGAAATATTGGATTTGTCTACGGAGGACTCATGCTGTTCGTTCTATTTGCTTTATGGATTATCGCGCTTGGCCTTGTGATGATCGATCCCCGGTCAAGCACCATGCGCTGGATGAGCGCCATCGCTTTTACAGGTGGTTTCGGAGCCCTCGCAGCCGTTTTATCGGAAACCTTCATTCCCTACATTCAACAAGCTGTACCTAATCCTTCGATTAGTGCCTTGCTTTATCGCTTCATGGGGATTTGTTCGCTAATTTCTTATTACGGCTTGCCCTATTCGTTCGCTATGCTCTCGCTAAGCTATAATACGACATGGCAGAAACCCGCTTTACGCACATGGCTGCCATTCGCATTACTTCTACCTGCTATTGCGTGCATTCTGTTCACACCAGGATACACAGAGGAAATGCCGATTACATTCCCCATCGTCGCGTTATGGGCCGTGCCTTATTTTTTCATTGGCTCCGTGCTAATTGTTATAAAAACAGAGCGGCTACCCGCTTTAAAGCGAACGCATTTGTTTACATGCCTTGCGCTCTTGCCGCCAATTCTCTGTGTTGGCGTACTGAACTATGTGATGCCAAGTTTCGGTTATTACCGGATGTGGGTGTACCACGTATGGATTCTTGCTTTTGTCGTACCTTTTTTCGTTTACACATTTTTCAAATACGGCTTCCTCGGGATGAGGCTTTTAATTGAACGCCGTAAGCTGGACTCGACACTGCGTGCTATCACCTCAGGGACCGCTATATTAAATCATGCCATTAAAAATGATGTCGGGAAAATGCGATTGTTTCTGGAAAAAATGAAGCAGCACGCCGAAGAAACCCATCAAACGGAGCTCATCCGAGACATTGAGGTTGTCATGGGAGCTTCCGAGCATATCCGCGATATGATTTCCAGGGTCCACGAACAAACCCAGGAGCTCCCCCTGCGGGTCACTTCTGTTCGTATCGGTGAGCTGATCGATGAGGTGCTTCAACCTCTCCAGCCTTCTCTATCGAATATCGCCGTTCAGTTGAACATCGCGGAAAACTTAACGCTTCAAATTGACCGCATCCAAATGGCGGAAACTTTAACGAATGTGCTGATGAATGCCATTGAAGCCATGCCGCATAATGGCGAACTGATGATTCGCACTCTGCACGTGAAGAAAAATATTGTCTTGGAAATCAAAGATAACGGTATGGGGATGGACAAAGATGTTTTGAAACAAGTCCTGGAACCTTTTTATACGACGAAAAGCGGCAGCCGCAATAACTTCGGCCTTGGGCTCGCCTATTGCTATAGCGTCATGAAAAAACATGGAGGAACATTGGAGCTTAGCAGTTCACCGGGGAAAGGCACGAGTGTGTTTCTTACATTTCCAAGCAGCCGAATACAAACTTAAGGGGGTTCAAGATGGAACCAATTCGCATATTAATCGTTGAGGATGACCTGGATTGGCTGCGCGGCCTCAAAGCGTATCTAGACCGGCAACCTGATCTGCAAGTCATTCGCACCCTCTCTACCGCGGAAGAAGCGAGAGAGCTCTTTACGGCGTCTGAACCGGATGCTGACGTTGTACTTATGGACATTATGCTGCAGGATGAACCTGCAGGCATCGGGCTTGCCGAGCAGGCACTTTTGGCCTGGGGTGCCAAAGTCATCATGCTCACTTCCATGGAGGAAAAGGACTTCATTTTCCGGTCCTTCCAAGCCGGCGCCATCGATTATCAAATCAAATCCAGATTCGAGGAATTGCCGGCAATCATCCGCGGGGCACATGCTCGGAAAGCGTCCATTAACGCCGCTGTAGCCGAGCAAATGCGCGAAGAGTTTCGCAGGCTCAAGCGGCTTGAACATCAATTCAAGGTCAAGGAAGCCCGTGATCTGATTACACCGACAGAACTTCAAGTACTGGAAATGATTGATCAAGGCCATACGCAAACGGAAATTGCGAGCCGTTTTTTCATTTCGCTGCGGACAGTGAAAATTCATGTGGGCCATATTTTGAAAAAATTAGGAAGTCCAAGCAGCAAGGATGCCGCTCAGAAAATGAGAGAATTAGGACTGTTCGAGCGAGGGAACTCGACGCACACCAGTGATAGTGATAAAGATTAGTGGATATCTTTCTTTTTAAATCTTCCGCCTTTGACATCGTGGATATTGCCGACTGCGAGGAATGCCGATGGATCGAGTTCATCAACAATGGATTTCAGCTTCGCCTCCTCCAGTCGCGTGATGACACAGAATATAACCTTTTTATTGTCTCCGGAGAAACCGCCTTCCCCTTCCAAATAGGTAACACCGCGACCCAACCGGTCCAAAATGGCTTCTCCGATCTGTCTAAACCGATCACTGATGATCCAAACGGATTTGGACTCATCAAAACCCTCGATCGTCACATCAATCATTTTATAAGCGATAAAATAAGCAATTAATGAGTACATCGCACGATCCCAGCTATATACAAAACCTGCACTGCCTAGAATAAATACGTTGAAAAACATCACAACCTCGCCGACGGAAAAAGGAATCTTTTTAGAGATCAGAATCGCAATGATTTCTGTTCCATCAAGCGATCCCCCGAATCGGATAACCATCCCTACGCCAATTCCAAGGATAATCCCACCAAATACGGCAGCCAATAAAGGATCATTCGTCAGCTCATGAACCGGGTGAAGCAAGGCTGTGCCTGCCGACATCACCAAAATAGCGAATAATGTCGATAACGCAAATGTTTTACCAATCATTTTATAACCGATAAACAGAAATGGAAGATTCAATAAGGTAAGGAATATCCCTACTTGAATTTGGGTCAAATATGACAAAATAATTGAAATCCCGGTAATTCCACCATCAATAATTTTGTTAGGGACCAAAAATATTTCGAGTCCGACAGCCATTAAGGCTGCTCCGATAAATAGAAAGACACCGCGCCGCAATAAGCTGGTCTTGGTCATTCTGCGATGCTGCGCTCTAATCGTTGCCCGCTTCTGCAATTCGATCTGTTCTTTAGCCATCGTTCATCCCCTTTCGTCACTTACATTTTTCTACTTACTATCTTCTCGTCGGAACCATCATTTCCCTGCCTATAGCCGCCAAATTTTCACGTCAAAATGCCTTAAAATAATTAGATAAACTACCATCGAATATTGCCGATTCCCATGGTATAATGTCTGATGTCCTTTACAATTTATCTACAATCCATAGGAGAACATATGAAATTACATCTAGAACGTTTACTGCAGCTGTCGCGGCAGCGGCTGCCCTTTATTCTTATCGCTTTAATTCCTGTGGTCATCATGGAAATTTTAAGCCGCGGGCAATATATAGAGATGTTTACATGGAGCTATAAGCATATTATCGAGTTGCTTTATAATGAATGGATTGTATTTAGTCTGCTTTTGCTTTTTATCGCCATTATTGGCCGTACTAGAGTAGCCTATTGGATTCTTTCGGGAATACTGCTGGTGATGGGACTCATTAGTGGGATAAAACTCAAAATATTAGGCGTCCCTTTGACACCTTGGGATATTGTTTTAGCAGGCGAAGCATCCGATATGGTGCAATATATTAAAAATATATTCACCTTCAATGTGCTGTTTATGATCGTGTTGTTCCTTGCAGCCAGCTATTTCTTGTTATACCGCACACAGTTATTTATGAAAAAAGTGCATATAAAAGAACGGGGAATTGTCGCCGTTATTGCGCTTGGCATGTTGGCAGCGGTTTATACCGATTTACCGCTACCGGTTCAGAAATGGTGCGGCATTAAAGCTTCGGTATGGAATCAGGTTGAGAATACGCAAACAAACGGTTATGCGCTAGCCACCTTCCTGAATACGAAGTCGATGTTCAGCGAGAAACGAGAAGGCTATGATGATAAAGCGGTTGAAGCCATCGTCAGCAATTCACCTAAACCGCCGGTTAAAGCCGGCGATCCGAATGTAAAGCCGAATGTGATTGTCGTATTGAGTGAAGCTTTCTGGGATCCTACCGTGATCAAGGGTGTAACATTCAGCCGGGATCCAATCCCATTTTTTCATCAATTACAGCAGACAGGTACGAGCGGTACCATGCTTTCGCCGCAGTATGGCGGTGGAACTGCCAACGTGGAGTTTGAGGTATTAACGGGGAACTCCATGCGCTTCTTGCCGCAAGGATCGATTGCGTATAACCAATTTATTACGAATGAAGTAGATTCCCTAGCTAGTATTTATGCGAGACAAGGTTACACATCTACAGCGATTAGCCCTTTCTATAACTGGTATTTTAACAGTAATCGAGTCTATAAAGACTTTGGTTTCTCGAAGTATATTCCAATTGAATATTTTAAGCCTAACTATTCGGGCCCTTACATCGCGGATAGTGAAGTTGCGGCGAATATTATCCATGCGACGGATCTCAGCGAAGGTCCCGACTTTGTTTTCGCAAATACGATGGAAAATCATTTCCATTTCTTCCCGGGTAAGTTCCCAAAAAATACGTTCGATGTCACAGGTGACATGTCCCCTTCCTCTCAAGGTATGCTCGAAACGCTTGCTCAAGGCATCAATGCCTCTGATAGAATGCTGAAAGAGCTTGTCGAGTATTATGAGAAAAAAGGCGAACCTACCATTATCGCATTCTGGGGCGACCACTTGCCGGCCTTAGGCGATGATTACGCCACTTATATTGACACCAAATATATTAGCGGTAAAGACGATCCGGATTTCTTGAAAAAAATGTACAGCGTTCCTCTTGTCGTCTGGAACAATTTCGACACGGAACGCAAGGATAAGCTCAATATCAGCCCATCATATCTAGGTCCTTATCTCATAGAATTATCTAAACAGCAAGGCAGCTATTATACTAATTATTTAAGCCAGCTTTCGAAAAAGATCCCTATTATCCCGCCTAAAGATTATTTTGAGGCGATGCACATCAACGAACAAGATTTAAAAGACTATGAAACCTTGCAGTATGACATTATGTTCGGCGACCGACATGCCTACAAGGACTACAAGGTACCTATTATTAATTCGAAGTATATGCTCGGTTTTGGTCCCATACTCCTTGATAAAGTCGAGGCAGATACACAAGACCAAGATATCTCAGGGCGTTCCAGTGTTACACTTCTAATACGCGGCAGTAACTTGCCCCCTCTCAGCATTGTAACGCTGAACGGCAAAGCCATTCCGACGACATGGCAAGATGAGCATATGGTCACAGCCAGGGTGGAAGGCAATATGCTAAAAGCCGGCATTTGGGACATCCAAGTGCAAGTGAAAGACTCGAAGGAAACCGTTGTGGGCAAATCGAACACGCTCCCGATTGAGATGGGCGGAAGATAAACAAAAGAGTGTGTCCAACAGCCAACTTCATGGCTCGTGGGACACACTCTTTTTTTATATAAAATGCAATTAGAGCGTAATGATTTTACCTGTTGCTTCGGATTCGAATGCAGCCAGGATAACTTCCAAGGAACGTTTGCCTTCTTCGCCGGAAATACGCGGTTTTGTACCACTCACAATGCAGGATACGAACTCATCGATTACACCGCTTACCGTTTGTTTCTCATTTGTCGCTACTTGACCTACTTTGTAACGTTCAACCGTGCCGTTACGAAGTTCAACGATAACTTGATCGTTTGGATCTGTATCGATTTTGATAACGCCGTTCTCGCACCAGAGAACCGTGGAGTTGTCTTGGCCTTTGTAGTAAGTCCAGCTAGCAACTAGAGAGCCAGTAGCGCCGCTCTTCATGCGCAGCAAGCAAGTGGAGTTATCATCTACATCCGTTCCCTCTTTGTGAATAGTGCCTACGAAAGCTGCCACTTGTGCAACTTCATCATTCAACAAATAACGGATCAAATCCGATTTATGCACGCCAAGGTCGCCCATTGCGCCCATGATCGCTTCTTCTTTGCGGAAGAACCAGCTCTCGCGGCCGTCAATGCTCCAGCCTTCCGGTCCTGGATGTCCGAAAGAGGTGCGGAATGTCAGCACTTTGCCCAGCTTGCCTGATTCCAAAATTTCTTTCGCTTTCACGTGCGGCGCCATTAGGCGTTGGTTGTGGCCAACCATCAAGAACACGCCGTTTTTCTTAGCAGCTTCAATCATAGCCTCTGCTTCTTCAGCTGTAGCAGCCATTGGCTTCTCTACGAGTACATGAGCGCCAGCATTTGCTGCGGCAATTGAAACTTCTGCGTGCAAGTAGTTAGGCGTACATACGCTAACGGCATCCACTTTTTCTTCTTTCAGCATTTCAGTATAACTGCTGTAAGCTTTTCCGCCATGAAGCTGAGCATAATGCTCAGCTCTTTCGATGATTGGATCAACAAAAGCAACAAGCTCCACATTTGGATTTATTGCGTATTCCGGGATATGTCTATGTTTGGAAATCGAGCCGCAACCAACGACGGCCACTTTAATTTTACTCATTATAATTGTACACTCCTCTGAATGATTAATTAGAAAAATTAGTTAGGAACGACGTTGATATAGTGCTCTTTAACCCAGTTCAAACTGTTTTCAATGCTCACAAGCGGTGGCTTCTGGCAGTGATCCTGCTCAACTACAAGCCACTCCACGCCTGCTTGCTCAGCAGCTTTAATCACTTGCTCCAGTGGAACTTCGCCTAATCCTAGCTCCAATGTAACCAGTTTGCCTTCAGCATCCTTGGAGAAATCTTTGAAATGAAGCAGCGGCAGACGTCCAGCATACTTGGCAATATAAGCTAATGGATCTTGTCCGGCATATTTAACCCAGCACACATCCATTTCCACTTGAATCGCATCTTTCCCCGCGTACATCGCATCAAAGACGAACTCGCCGTCTACCTTATGATGGAATTCGAAATCATGATTATGATATAAGAACTGCAAGCCTTGTTTGCCAACTTCAATCGCAATTTGCTCACATTCTGCAATTAACTTTCTCCATTGTTCAGCATTTTCACGTTCTTCAGCACCTACATAAGGGCAGATCGCATATTTCGCGCCAATCGTGTGCAGGTAGTCAATTTCACCTTGCAGATTATTGCGGAATCTCTCCAAACTTACATGGCTGCCAATTGCTTTCAGGCCAAGCTCATCCAGCAAATCTTTCATTTCAGCAGCAGGCTTGTCAAAATAACCGGCAAACTCTACGCCTTCATAACCTAACTTCGCAACATGACGAAGTGTGCCTTCCAAGTCTTTTGCCATATCATCACGAAGTGTATACAATTGAAGACCAATTCCTAAACGTCCCATTTGTTTCCCTCTTTTCTTAAATTCCAATTTATGCATTTCTTTAACCTTGTAGACAGTATAACGGAACATAGCTTATTATGACCATTCACGATATAATCAAAACATCTCTTATTTGGCTACGAAAGGTGATTACAATGGATACGGAGTTGTTGACCTGCGGCTATTCTTTTCATATGGAACCGTTTAATGTGAGTGCGAAATCCGGACTCAATACTTATCTTTTCCGTTTACAGACAGAGGGTACTTGTGAAATTCTCGTTGATGGGCAAATGATTCAAATCGAATCAGGCCATTTGCTTCTATATAAGCCGGGCGATCCATATGAGTTAAAGATCGAACCCGCGAAAGACAACCCCGGCGGCAAAATCGCCAGCGGAGATTATTATTTATTTTGCAAAGGGGCCTGGATCGACGCCTGGTGGAAACGCAGCCACAAACAAACCTGCACGCGCATTGATCTTGACGCGCGGCTCATTTCGCTTTGGCGCCAGCTTATTCTCGAGAAACGCAGAATGGAAGAGGAAAACCGGGAGCTTAGCGGGTATTTGCTGCAGGCGCTATGCCTGTATGTGGAACGTGCGGCAACGGAAACCGTCTCCTTGCAAGGACGGCCTTTTACAGGCACCCGGATGAAACGGTTTATTGAGGCGCATGCAACAGCCACTTTCAAAGTGGACGATGTGGCTGACCATGTGGGACTCAGCGTATCCCGTGCTGTTCATTTGTTCAAGGAATGCTTCGGCAAAACCATGATTCAATACGCCTTGGAAGTCCGCTTATCCAGTGCTGTGGAACGCATGCACGATAGCTCCATGTCTTTGGAGCAAATCGCCTTGAGCTGCGGCTTCGGCAGCTATCCGTACTTTCATCGCGCTTTTAAACATCGATTCGGGATCTCTCCAAAGCTGTATCGGCAGAAGGATTCGCAAAATTAAAGAAAATTCACAAATTTTTCATGTAGTTTTTCTTAGAGTATGGAACTTTTTTGCCTTCTAAATCGTATATTCTTTGACAACTGAAAAAGCTAGTCGTTTACTAGATCCAAAATGAGGAATTATTTTGAATAGTTTTAACATATATACATGAAATGCAAGTTTGTTTCAAAATTGTAAAACTATTTTAAGGTTAAATTAATAATCCTCATATATGCTTGATGTATATCCAATTCCTAGGATGGTGAAAATCTATGAAAATGTTTATTACGATTCATAACAAACCCGTGCCTGTCTACTCCGATGAGAAAAATAAAAAGAAATTCAACCTATTGAAATCCGCTCTTGAAGCGAAAGTTACTAAAGGCAGAGCCACCATTAAGAAATGTTTGGAGTCGATCATCAGCATCGAAATCGTTGGCTGTGAAGCGATTCTCCATTCATTTAATGAACGCGATTCGTTGGCTTTATCCCTATATTAAAAAAAGAGTTTGTCGAGGGTGTTTCCCTGACAAACTCTTTTTTTCTATAAATATCGTTCTTTCACAATGGTTAGATGGTGTTCGGCATGACCGGCAATCACGTAGGCTAGACCTCGTGCAGTGATGTCAAACGTGCTGACGTTCGCCTGGCGCGACCAAGCGGAATCTGCAATCGTTCGGCGAAGTGTTAAGGTCGCCTGCCGAACCGCTTTGAAATCATTCAATAGATCCTCGATAGACAGTTCGTCGAACGAAGTATTCGCAACAAAGACGTCCTGATCAAACCCGGGTAGTAGCGTCGAATCTCCGCGAGAAATGCGCAGCATCCGGTAGCTCATCACCCGCTCAGTGTCCGTAATATGCCCTAATACTTCTTTCAAGCTCCATTTCCCCGGGGCATAGCGATATCGTGCCTTCTCCTCGTCAATATCCCCAAATAATGCAAGGATTTCATCGCGTTGACGGTCTAAGAACACCTCGTATTCCTCGTCAGTCACTTTGCTGATGTACTGTTCATAATATGGCGCGTATTCATCTTTCCCAGGCCGCTTCAACATATCGCAGTAATCTCCCTTCCATGATCAGTCTATTTATGTAATAGACTAATCATAGCGGAAAATAGGATCATTGAGAAGATGCCTGCAGTACCCATATTTTACTTTGGAAATCTCCGCGCAAATCGTTGACGGGAAGACCGGCGTAAAGCAAGTGATCGCCAGGATACTCCTCTTCCTTGCCAGCAATGCGGTAGTCGAAGTCAGGGTTAAGCCCTTTTAACCGCAGCGATTTGAGTGGTGCGTTTGGTTCTGCCAACACGCGGAAGTAGCCGACCAGCGCTTGTTTTTTATCTTCAGAGACGATCATCCAAGCCGTTTCGTTGCCCTCGAAGGGACTTAACAGACGATACAAGTCGCCGAATTGGACGAGCGGGCGAATTTCTTTGTAGTCCGCGATTTGCTGTTTGACAATCTCTTTCTCCTCATCCGTGAAACGGGTGAGATCCAACTCGTAACCGAAGTTGCCGGACATCGCCACATCACCGCGCATCTTCAGCGAGGTTTCGCGGTGCACCTGGTGATTCGGAACAGCGGATACGTGCGCACCCATCGAGCTAATCGGATAGACGATGCTCGTGCCGTATTGAATTTTCAAGCGGGAAACGGCATCGGTGTTATCGCTCGTCCACGTTTGCGGCATATAATAAAGCATGCCAGGGTCGAAGCGGCCTCCACCACCAGAACAGCTTTCAAACAAAATATGCGGAAATTCTTTCGTTAATGATTCTAGAACGCGATATAGCCCTAGGATATAACGATGAGCCGTTTCCCTTTGACGTTCAGGCGGCAGCGCAGCAGAGCCGATTTCCGTCATATTGCGGTTCATGTCCCATTTGACATAAGTAATGGGGCTGCTGCTCAGGATGTTGCGAAGCATCCCCAAGATGGCCTCACAAACATCCTCGCGCGAAAAGTCCAGAATCAATTGCTGCCGGCCCTCTGTACGGCGGCGGTTCGGCACGTGCAAGCACCAATCCGGATGTTTCCGGTACAGTTCGCTGTTCGGAGACACCATCTCCGGCTCAAACCAGAGTCCGAATTGAAGCCCCATGCCATTTACTCTGGCAACCAAATCTTCCAGCCCATTCGGCAGCTTCGCTTTATCGACGAACCAATCGCCTAGAGAGCTATTGTCGCTGTCTCTTTTGCCAAACCAGCCATCGTCAAGAACGAACAACTCGATCCCAAGATCCTTGCCCGCTTTGGCGATGCTTTCGATTTTATCCGCGTTAAATTGGAAGTACGTCGCTTCCCAGTTATTCACGAGCACTGGTCTAGTACGGTCACGGAACTCTCCACGACATAGGCGGGTACGGTACAGTTTGTGATAAGACCTGGACATTTCCCCTAAACCGGAGCTGGAGTAAACCATAACGGCTTCAGGCGTCTGAAAAGCTTGTCCAGGCTCAAGCAGCCAAGAGAAGTCAAACGGATTAATCCCCATGGAAATACGTGTATTCCCATACGGTTCTACTTCGGCATGAGCGGCAAAATTTCCGCTGTACACGAGGCTAAACCCGTATACATCCCCATGGTCTTCGCCAGCTTCTTTGGCGAGCAATGCAATGAATGGGTTATGCTGATGGCTGCTGGATCCGCGGCGGCTTTCTACGGTCAATTTGCCGGGAGCAAGCGCCCTGCGTTCTATATGCCGCTCTCTCACCCAACTGCCTGAAAGCTGCAGCAGATCAAATTCGCTATGCGAATAATCAACGCTCATACTAAGTGCACGAAGCAGCTTCAAATCAGCAGTGCCTTCGTTCACGAAACGCACGGATCTGGTCAATGCCGCATGCTGGTCAAAGATGGTGTAAGAAAGAATGACGCGTAGACCAATCAACGCATCCACTAATTCCAACTCAAGCGTTTGTGCTTCGTCCTCATGCTCTGTATACGTAGCCGGCAAACCTTCTAAAGTAGGCTTGCCTGCGTAGATTCGATGTTTATCATAGATAAGTTCAGTAATCGTGGACCCGTTCGAAAGCGCAACTTGATAAGCAGGCTCCCGAAAGTCACTTGTTCCATAGGCCGGATATTCCTGCGGTAACGTATCGAAAGAGATGCTGCGATCTTCCGGAACCGGGTTCGGAGAGAACGAACATCTTTCATGAAATTGTAAAATGGCGGCCAATTGCCCGGACCGGATGGGGCGACCCCAGTAGACATGTGCCGGGTAGGCATTCTGGACAAGCTGAATCACATAACTCATCTGGCTGTTTTTTAAATGGAAAATACCTTGTGTCTGTTCAAAAGTTATCTGCATAATATCCCTCCTGCTCCTTATTATCTTATTCTTTGCCAATCCGCACTATGGAGATTGTACACTTACATATGGAGAAATGTAGTTTTGCTATAGTATTCCCTAATCGCAGAAAAAAGGAGCAAGGGCTCAAAAGCCCTGCTCCCTTCCATAAATCCTTCCATTTAGCCGTATTTATACGTCATGCCGTACCCACCTTTGGGGTAAACCCAATCAATGTTGTGCGACGGACAGGCAATTCGGCAGGTTCCGCATTCAATGCAGTTCTCAAAGGCGACAGTCGTAATCTTGAGTTTCTTTTCCCATTCATACACATCAGACGGACAAAAGTAGTTGCAATCCTTGGTCACACAACTCAAGCAAGTTTGTTTGTCTTTAATGACGAGGTGTGACTTGTCGTCGCATTTATAACGGATCGTAAACAGCTTATCGGAAATGTCGCTTTGACTCATCCGTTCATCGCCCTCCATCCCTTGTAGCCCAGCTTCATCAAGTTCACAGTGCCGCCTGCCGCGTTTTTAATCAGCTTCATGGCCATTTTCTGCTTATCCGCTTTGGCAATGCCATCTACCAGGAACATGTTGTAAGCAGCTTCATTCAGTGCTCTTGGCAGCTTATCAAACAGAAGTTCAGGGTCCTGCTCCTTCAGGAACTGATGCATGCCCTTATACTTTTGCAAATCTTTGTGCACAAAGGATTCGCGTATTTTTTGATCGTAGGCCTGCAGCGAAGCGGCGGTGTAATCTCCGCGCCCTTTGGCCTCCACAATGGCCTCGCCTGCCAACCGGCCGGAAGTCATCGCCAAATTCGTACCTTCCCGATGGACGAAATTGATGAGCTGCGCAGCATCCCCGCAGACGCACCAGCCGTTGCCCGAGAGCGGAGGAATGGAGTGAAAGCCGCCTTCCGGAATCAAATGCCCGGAGTACTCTTTCGTTTCTCCCCCTTGTATCAGCTTGCGAATCATAGGATGCTGTTTAACCGCGTCTAGAACGGCATAGGGCTTCACTTTTTTATCGCGCAAATGGTTGACCATCACGCCCACACCTAAGGAAATCGTGTCTTTGTTCGTATAAAGGAAACCCATCCCCGCCATGCCAAGTGAAGTTTCGCCCATAAATTCAATCGTCACACCCTCGTCGCCTTCCAGCCCGAAGCGGTCCTCGATTTTCTCTTTGGGCAGCGCAATCACTTCTTTCACGGCAAGCGACACTTGGTCCGGCGTCCATTCCTTATGAATGCCCATAGCTTTTCCGAGCAAAGAATTGACGCCATCGGCAATCACGACAACGTCGGCATACAAATCGCCGTCATCCCGATCCGTTTTAACCCCAACAACCTTATCGCCTTCACGAATGACATCCAGCGCAACGGTTTCATACACAGGGATGGCTCCGGCGGCAACCGCTTTATCGGCAAACCATTGATCAAATTTGACTCGCAGACCGGTGAAACAGTTGTAAGGCTCTTTGTACGCCTCATTTCGGTGACCGAACGTGACCATCGATTCTTTGCCCATCATCCAAATGCGCTGCTCCACAATGTACCGTTCCATCGGAAAGTTCTTCTCTTTCCAAAACTCGGGAACGAGCTCCTCAATTTGCTTCCGGTAGAGGACGCCGCCGAAAATGTTTTTGGCACCGGGAAACTCCCCCCGTTCCAGAAGTACAACAGATAACCCGGCTCGCGCCATGGTTAGCGCTGCTGCAGCACCGGCTGGACCCCCGCCAACGACGATCGCATCAAACTTTTCATTCATTTGGCTTCACTCCTTTCCAGCGTTGGTACGGAAGCGGTTGTATCGGCAGCGGGTTTGCCAAACAGCGTACGGCGTTTTTTCACCTCTTGTGTTATCGCCGGAACCAGTTTAAACAGATCGCCTACCATCCCGTAGTGGGCAAATTGGAAAATAGGCGCCTTCTCGTCTTTGTTTATGGCGACGACAACGTCCGCGTTGCTCATGCCGACAGTATGCTGCACAGCGCCAGAGATGCCGATGGCGAAGTACAGCTTCGGCCGCACGGTCGCACCGGTCTGCCCAACCTGGTGCTCATGCCCGATCCAGCCCGCATCCACCGCCGCGCGGGATGCGCCAACGACACCGCCGAGCGCCTCCGCCAGCTCGGCGAGCAGCCCGAAGGGCTCAGGTCCGCCTAGTCCGCGGCCCCCTGCCACAATAATCTCGGCGTCCTCGAGATTCAGCTTGCCCGTTTCGTGCAGGAAGTCCAGCACCTGTGCGGCAATCTCTTCCTCCCGCATCGCCGCCTCGATGGCGATGATTTCGCCTTGGCGCGCCGTGTCCTTCGGCAGCGCCTGAAACACCCCGGCCCGCGCCGTCGCCATCTGCGGCCGGTACTGCTTACAGAGGATGGTGGCCATCATCTTCTCGGAAAAAGCCGGCCGGCTGGCCAGCAGCAGCCGCGACGGAGGCGGCTCCACGTCGAGCTGCGTCGTGTCGGCCGTCAGACCCGTCGGCAGGTGCGTCGCGATGGCGCCTGCCAGATCTCGGCCCGTTGCTGTCGCGCCGAACAGCACGATCTCGGGCTTCGCCTCCTCGATCAGCTTCAAACAGACCCGGCTGTAGGGCCGGGTTCGGTACGTGCGAAGCTCTGGCGCTTCGCAGAGGTACACCCGGTCCGCGCCGTAGTGCACGGCTTCATCGGCGAGGTGCGCTACATCTTCGCCGATGACGAGCGCCATGAGCGGCGCGTCCAGCTTCGCTGCCAGCTTCTTGCCTTCGCCCAGCAGCTGCCATGACACTTTTTTCGCTACTCCGTCCCGCTGCTCCACAACGATTAATACTCCCCGATAAGCGGACCAATCGGGCATTCCCGCTTCGGCCTGCTCCGTCGTTTGTTCATTGGCCATAGTGACTTCCTCCATTCGTTACATGTTCCTTACAGTTCACTTTGCTCTTGCATCTCTTCCGGTTTTCCCTAAGCCCAGTCAAGCAGCGTCTGCATTTCCTTGCTCATCAGTTGATCAGCGAGCTGCGCAGCCGCCGCTTCCGGCGATTCATAGGCGATCATATTGGTTTTAACAGCCTTCACTTCAGGCACCCATGTCTTTGCAACGATCGTAGGGGAGCCTTTGAGACCGATTTTCGCCCGTTCCAAATCTGGAAAATCCGCCGTCGTCCACACAGTCGGCTTGTAACGCGCGGCTCGAATCATGCCTGGCAGCGATGCCCTTCGAACCTTGTTCAGCTCCTTCAGCGCTGTAATCAATAAAGGCATGCTTGTCTCAACCACTTCAATACCATCTTCCAAAAGTCGGTGCACGCGAACTTTGCGATTTTGTTCATCGACATCCACCACTTTGTTCACATACGTGAGCTGCTCCAAATCCAATCGGCAAGCGACCCCTGGCCCGACCTGACCCGTGTCGCCATCCAGTGTTTGTTTCCCGCAAAAAACAATATCCACCGGCCCCCACGTCTCGGCGATTTTACGAATCGTCCGTGCCACGACATAGGAAGTAGCCAGCGTGTCCGCTCCAGCAAAACCGCGGTCCGTTACGAGGACGGCATCATCGGCGCCAAGCGAAATGCACTCCTTCAGGCCTTTCTCAGCGGGAGGCGGTCCCATGGTCACAACGGTCACTCTAGCCCCGGTTTCATCTTTGATGCGAAGCGCCTCTTCCAGCCCATGCATATCGTAAAAATTCACAATGCTGGGAACGCCTTGACGAATTAACGTGTTATTTTTCGGGTCAATGCGAATTTCTCTAGAGTCAGGTACCTGCTTGATACACACTACGATATGCAGCATTTCTGCACCCTCCTGTTTCTTTCGGAATCTTGTATGACACTGTTTGACAAAACACCCGCAATGCTTGTCATCATTGTGAAAATCGTCACTTAAATGACATGTGGAAATCGCTTTCATCACTAGCCAAATAACACAACAGCCTACAACAATATATGCAAAATGCTATCTAACATGACATTTACTTTTGGCTTGGGCTCTTATCCCTGTGTTACTGAATCCCTGTGAGAACTTGGTGCCGCGAAGTGAGAGTATTTGTTCGGTGAATGGTTGATCCATGAGCTGCCTTAGGACTTAGCTTACATAAATGGAAAATCTACCGTTATTCACGGCATCATCGTCGCAGTGTAACGAAGTAGCTGCAGAAACTCCAGCTAAATCGCGATAAATACACGAAATCTGCCAGCTTTCTCGGAGTTAAGACATAAATTCCAGCTAATTGGAAAACGGAGGATCAACTGTGGAGAATAGCAGGAGAAATCGGCGTTAAAATGAAGTTACCGCACAAAAAAAGGCCGGCCAGGATTCATCCTGACCAACCTTTTCAGCTATCGCTATTCATCTTCCGGTTCAATCTCATACGTGCATAAAAACCGCTCAACACCAGGGTATTTCTCGCCAAGACTGCGAATCACGAAGCCGATGCTCCGGTAAAATTGAACGGTTTCCTCATCCGTCTCCGCCACGATTCTAACAGGGTGCATCTCTTCAATGATTTCGAGAATGATGCCCCGCCCGAATCCGGCTCCTCTGCTATGAGGTTCAACCGCCAGATGCTGAATCGTCATTTCCTGCTCATCATTGATTCGAAACCCGATAATGCCGACAAGTATGCCTTCTGATTCATACCCGTAAAGCCACATATTCGAATCCGTTTCATATCTTTTAATCGTCTCCTCCAATACATCTGGATCAGGAAAGACGCTGTAGCTGAGCAGTTCCTGTATAAGATTCTCTTGAAGGCGGGACTTTACATCCATTAACACTTACGATCACTTCTTTCTCTTGTTCATCTGTAATCTATACATAATCTAACAGACTTAACAGCTTGTCAATCTGAGCTGCTGGTTTAACGCCTTTTTCCACTATCAACGGCACGCCACTGCCATAACTTATAAAAGGAATTCTTGCTTCCCTAGCGGCTTGGCCGTCAATCCAAGAATCACCGACAGAAATCCAATTATTCGCTGCAATTGCCGGAAAATGTCTCAACACAAACAAGTTTCCTGAGGGAGACGGTTTCATCGCATCCATCTGTTCCCTTCCGACAATCAAATCAAATCGCTCTTTGATTCCCGTGATTTCCAACGCTTTGATAGCGGCTGCGTAAGAGTTATTGGTCACAAGCGCAAGCGTATAAGTTCCCTGAAGCTTATCCAAAAGCTCCTGCGCATCCGGCTCAAGACCCGCCCCCTCCATGCCTTGAAGCTCAAATCCCTCAGCAATCTGCAAGGCGGCTGCCAATACTTCATCCGATGCACCCGCTTCTTTGACATGGGCAAGAATGGTTGAAGTAGTATGCGAGTCAATCGCAAACTCCCGCGATAATAGCCCCTCTTGAATTAAAAAACGGGCAACTGCCTGTTTCATCGCTGGAAAATCAATATGTGATTGAAGAAGGGTATTATCCATATCAAAAATAATGCCACGAATCGCGTTCTCTTTGTTCACCAGCGCTTCCTTCTCCCTATATCAAGATTTAGTGTATTTCGACACTATTCGATTTTAATTAACATTAACCGCTATATACACGTCACTGACTGACAACTATAATAAAACCACCACAGACTGGCACACCATCAATCTATGAGAGGAATCGGATATGCATCTTGCAGAAGCTCATCCCTATAGTTTGTACCTCATTTTTCTAGCATTCGTCGTTGTTCTGTTAGCTTCTTGTACTAGTCTGAAATTGACCCAAAGAATTGCCGACTCCAGTCCCTGGCAGCAAAAATTATGGATTCTAAGCAGTGCTTCAACCTTAGCGCTAGGCATCTGGTCCATGCATTTTATCGCGATATTGGCCTGTCCCTATCTGGCAGTTAAGAGTTTCGATATGTCAACCTTATTTACATCTCTGGCGATCGCTGTAATTGGCTCCATCACCGGCTTTACGGTTATGTACTTCGCCGCACTCGAATTTCCGAAATTTCTACTCGGCGGCACATTTATGGGATTGTCGATAGCCGGCATGCATTTCATGAATATGAGCGCCCTCAATCAAGTGGAAATTCGCTATGCGCCTCTTCCATTTATCCTTACTATACTAATAGCTATCATAGCATCCATATCAGCTTTATATCTATCCAACTACGCTAAGCAAAAAGCAATCGTCACCAGTGGATTTGTCCTCAGCTTAATCCTGACTGGTATGCATTACCTCGGGATGTCTGCGGCGAAAATAACATATTCAGATAGCAGCCTGCTTACTGAACATTATCGTACGAGCATGGACAGTTATGTTCTCGCCTTGTTAATTGCTTTTGGAACGATCATTTTTCTCTCCATCAACTTGTTTTATTCCATGAAAATCGATCAGAAGGTTGCCGAACAATTTGCTCTGAAAGCTTCTTTACTGGATATAAGCATCGACTGCATCATGGTGTTTAACAGCCGAGGGTGGATCATCGATTGTAATCCGGCAACATCCGCTGCATTCGGTTATACCCGCAAACAAGCTTTGACGTTAACCGTCTTTGATTTTCTATTTCCTTTTGATCGAAATGGCGAAGCCGCCGCTTCTTTGTTTCAGCAGTTATCACGGCAAGATGCCGCTTTGCTCGGCAAGCGAATGGAAATGGCGGCCTACCGTGCAGACCGTTCCGAATTTCCAGCTGAGATCACCATCACCGGCTTCCAATTCAAAGGCAAGATGATGTTTGCAGCAACAATTCGGGACATAACGAATCAGAAGCGTTCAGCTTCAGCTTCTGCTTCCTGACTCATCCTTACCAACACGAAGAACCTGAGGGACTACCTCAGGCTCTTCGGTCATTCTCGTTATTCCCGGCTTAAGCCGCCTGTTTGGACGTGGATTGAATCATAAATGGGATGAACATGGAGATTAAGCAGACAATGAAGCCAAAGACGAACATACCATGGAAGCCGATGTAAAAAGCAGTCGCTTTCGTCAATATCGCCCCCATGATGGTCACGCTCACTGCCGTGCCAATATTACGGGCGAACAGCTGCAGTGAAGTAGATATCCCTTTCTGGTGCGCCTCAACAAGCTGCTGCGAACCAATCGTTGAAACCGTAAAGATAAGCCCATAGGCAAGTCCGAGCATCGTCATCGTCGCAAATGAGTACCAATAAGCTGTTTTTTCCCCCATAAAATAAAGCATGATTGCCGTTACCAAGAGCAAACCGTTCCCAATGATCAGCAGCGGTTTGTAACCATATTTAAGCACCCATTTCCCGCTTGGAACAGCAACCACCATCCAACCAATGGACGTACCAAGCAGAGCAATCCCACTCACAAATAGCGAATAACCTTGATTTTGCAAATATAGCGGTATAAAACTTGAAGTCCCGAATAGCGCTGCGCAGGAGATGAACGAGACCGCAATCATAATGGCCACAGGCCGATTTCGAAGCAGGTTCAAAGGAACAATCGGCGCGCTATGCCTTTTCTCATAGAAGAAAAAGGCCACCATACATACTACGCCTAATACCCCGTAAATAGCTTTGTATTGCTCAACCGTTGTCGTGAGGAGCAGCAGCGAGATCCCCAAGGCGAACAGCACGGCCCCGCCGTAATCCACCACAGATTTCTTCGCTTGATAGACTTCTTTATACGGCTTCAAAGCTAGTAGCGAGACCAAACAAATCGGAATATTAACGAAGAATATCCATCGCCAGCTCAAATAAGTCACAAAAAATGTCCCTAATAACGGTGCTAATACAGCCGCCAGCCCCCACATCGCTGTGAAAAAGGCCTGCACTTTCCCACGCTGCTCCACGGGATATATATCTCCTGCAATGATCGCTGGAAACGGCATCATCACGCCTGCGCCAATCCCTTGGATGGCTCTAAACAGGATCAACTGGAGCATGCTCTGGGATAAACCGCAAAGAACAGACCCTCCAAGAAATAAAAGGATGCCTGCGGCATAGATCTTTTTCCGACCAAATAAATCGGATAACCGGCCTGCTAGCGGAGCAAGTACGGTAGAGAGTACCATATACGAGGTAAATGCCCAGGCGAACAGGTCACTACCGCCAATTTCCTTCACAATGATCGGCATCGTCGTATTGGCTATGGTCGCATCCATAGACGCCACTAGCATCGCAAGTACGATGCTGACCATAACCGTCGTTCGATTGCTTCGGTTACTACTCATCATTTTTCTTATGTACCTCCTTATGCTGTCTTCTTAGTCACATCCATATATTGTAACTGATTCGCTATCTAATGAATAGCGTGATTAGAGATTTGGTTGCTATGGCTCGAAACTACTGCCTGCAAAAAAATTCTTTACATATGGCTAATGCATATAATAAAATTAATCCAATTGAAATAGTGGGTAATTGACAGGGGACATGACTACATGACTTTGAGTATTTTGTTTATGGGTGTAATTGTTGGTTTTTTGGTTGGATTAACCGGTGTTGGCGGAGCTTCGCTGCTCACCCCCATCTTGATCCTAATCGGTATTCATCCTTCTATTGCCGTCGGAACAGACCTGCTTTATAATTCCATCACGAAGCTTTTCGGCACCATTCAGCATTGGCGGCAGAAAACGATTGATTTTAAGCTCGTCAAAATGTTAGCTATGGGCAGCATTCCCGGCGTCATCGTCGCGGTAATCTTCCTGAAATTGTTCAACTCGTTTTATAATAATCAAGAAGTCATTATTAAACACGCGCTCGGCTACGTCTTGATTCTGGTTGCCTTTGCCACCTTGTTCAAAGTTTTCTTCGGCCATAAGATCAAAGAAAACCGTTGGCAGCTCAAAAGCTTGGAAGAGAAACGCGGTCTGACCATCACCATCGGCGCGGTTCTTGGATTCATCGTAGGCATAACCTCCATCGGTTCCGGCTCCTTATATGCCATTGCCATGCTTTACTTCTTCCGCATGGCTCCAGCACAACTTGTCGGAACAGATATCGCACATGCATTTTTTCTGGCAACGACAGCAGGTATTTTGCACGCCAGCATGGGGAATGTCAATTACACACTCGTTATCAACCTTCTACTTGGCTCAATTCCTGGCGTACTAATCGGCAGCATGCTAGCCACCAAGGCTCCGACCAACGTCCTGCGGACGATTATTGCCAGCCTGGTATTAATTAGTGGCCTTAAATTAATATGAGAATACAGGAAGCGCCCGAATGGATTCGGACGCTTTTTTCATTGGGATTCCCCGGGAAATAACCTTTCCTTACTTTAACGTCATCTCTTTGGTAAACCATAATTTGTAGCTCAAAATACTTAAAATAATTCCTGTCATTGCTGCCGAAGCCGTGAACGCAAACAAAATCAAAATTTGATACCTCACCGCTTCAATTGGACTCGAACCTGCAATAATCATGCCTGTCATCATTCCGGGTAACTGAACTAATCCAACCGTCTTCATCCCGTCAATCGTAGGAATCATACTAGCCTTAACAGAACGCTGAAGTGCTTGTTGGATGGCCTGTTTCGGTGTTGCTCCCAATGCAAGAAGGGCATCAATCATGTCGCGGGAGGACCCTACTTCACGATTCATCTGGTTCAAAAACAGACCGCAAACAATCATGGAACTTCCAATTGTCATCCCGCTTATAGGAATGATGAATTGCGTCGTTGGTTTGATAATTTGGAGGCCGAGCATCAATCCCATCGTTAGAATTTCCGTTATGGCAATTGCTGCTGCTATTCGCCAATGGATTCCTTTTAACCCTTTTGCTCGTTTCCCCGCATTTTGTGTAGCTATCATGATCATTACCGCAATAATTCCTATAATAAGTCCCAAATGTTCGGTTTGGAAAACAAAATGAAGCACGTAGCCTATGAATAGAAGCTGTAAAGCACCACGAATGGTTCCCCATGCAATGTCTTTTTCAAGCCCCAGTTTTTGCCATCTGGATAAAACCATCGTAATCATGATAAAAGTTAGCGTAAAGCCCAAAGCAACTGCTGACATAATTACTCCACTCCCCCTTGATCAAGGGAAAAAGAAGTTAACTCGTCCTTTTTCACTGTTTCTGATAAGTCCCCATTCTCCAAATACCAAAACCGATTGGCCACTCGCTCAGCCTGCTCCTGCTCATGGGTCACCCAAACAAGCGCCGTTCCCCTTTCTTCTTTCCATCTCATCAGCATCGACTCCACCGCTTGCTTGCTCTGGGCATCCAGCGCTGAGGTCGCTTCATCGAGTAAAAGAATATCCGATCCCAATAACAGGGAACGAACAAGCTGAACCCGTTGTTTTTGTCCGCCGGACAACTCCGCAGGATTCTGAGACCAGCTAAGGTCCCCCAGCCCAACCTCATCCATTAATCTCTTTGCCAGAGGCTGATCAAACTTGCGCTGATGGAGCTTGCTCACCAAAGCTAAATTGTCTTCCACGGTCTTCGGCAGCATGGCCGGTTGTTGAGGCACATAGCATACCCGTTTCCGCCATTCGCATGGTCCCCAGCTGTCAACAGGACGTCCAAGCAAGGATATACGACCACTCTGAATGGTGTCTAATGCGGCTAAAACCCGTAATAACGTACTCTTCCCTTGCCCGGATGGCCCCTGGATCGCTATAACATCTTTTGGCCTTACAACCACACTGATTTGTTTAAAAAGTGGAGTTCCCCCTCCGTTTGGATGGTTCTTATGTACATTTTCAATCACGAAAAAAGGCTGCAGAATGGCTCACTCCCTAGATGATTTAGCACTTAAGATAACTAAATTATATCACAGCTACCATTTCACGGTGGCATGAACCCATTTTTTTCACAAACAGGCGCTGGCCTACACAAGATGACTTGCCCTATTCATACGTTGTGATGAACACCCAATGTGATGATAAAGGAGCTACTGCATATGCAGCGACTAATGTGTAAAGGTAAAATCCACCGCGCTACGGTAACGGAAGCTGATCTGAATTACGTCGGAAGCATTACCATAGATGCTTTGTTAATGCGTAAAGCGAACATTTCACCCTATGAAATGGTTCAGGTTACCAGCCTACGCAACGCCACAAGATGGAAAACATACGCAATCCCTGCGACAGAAGGCTGCGGAAAAATCGGACTGAACGGTCCGCCCGCTCATCTTTTCCAACCCGGAGATCTTGTCATCATTTTGAGTATGGGTTTGATGAATGAAGCTGAAATTGCCTCCTTAAAGCCCCAGGTTGTATTTGTAGATGGAGAGAATCAGGTTATCAGGGTCGAGGAACATGACGTCATCATCCAAGAGCAAGAAGTGAAGTCCTATGAGTAAACTCAGCACCAGTAAGTGGACGAAATACAAGCTGCTCCGCAAATCGGAGAAGCTCCGCGTGAACCTCCCTGAAACCGAATGGCTGAAAGAATCCAGCTTCTGGCGACTTCTGAACAAATACGAACAAGTTATTATTAAGCCTACAGGCAGCTATGGCGGACATGGCGTCATTCGAATAAAAAAATCGGGAAATTCCGAATACGAACTCCAAGACGGGGCGAAAAAGAAACGATTTACCAATCAAGATCAAGTAAACGCCTTTCTCAAAAAGAAAAACGGCAAAAATTTCATTGTCCAGCAGCGCATTTCACTTGCTACCGTTAACGGGCGGCCTTTTGATCTCCGTGTGATGGTGCAGCGACACCCCCATTCGAAGTGGCAAGTAACCGGTAAGCTGGCCAAAGTCGCCGGTGCCGGTTTTATCGTGACGAATATCCGTATGAGCAGCGGCAAAGTTGTATCTGTGGAACATGCTCTCAAACACTCTCAGCTAAAATCCATGCGATCCGCCGATCTGCTGGCACAGCTTGATAAAGTCGCACTTAAGAGCGCTGCCACACTTGGACCCTCCTACCGGTGGGTAAAAACGATGGGCATCGACATGGCTTTTGACAAAGCGGGGCATGTTTGGATCATTGAGGTCAACTATGCGCCGATGCTGGAACTGTTTTTGAAACTAAAAGATAAGTCGCTCTTCCGCAGAATCAAGTCATTTCACAAAAAATAAACACATGCAAGAGACACAAGCCGTCTCCATCTTCTCCCGGCTGTAATAATCTACATTAGAGTTTGCAGACGCGAATTCATGCTAACTAACCATTCGTTTTCCCGCTGAAAACGGCGAGGAGGCCCAGAGAATGAAACAATTGGGGCTTTATTGCTCACGATGTTCGGCAAAGCTCCCTTTCCGCTATCAAGACATGAAATGTACTTGCGGCGGCACGTTATTGGTCGATTACGACTTGGAGCACTTGAGCAAATCATTGAAGAAGGAAGCATTACAGACTCGCTACCCATCCATGTGGAGATACAACGAACTGCTTCCGGTGAGCAACCCGGATTGTATCATCACGTTAGGCGAAGGCTGGACCCCGCTAGTTCGCTTACAGAATTGGGAACAAAAGCTGCCCGTTAGGCAGCTATGGATTAAACGCGAAGAACAGAACCCGACGGGAAGCTTCAAATCACGAGGATTTTCCGTCGCCGTTTCACTCCTGAAAGAATCGGGAGCAACCCGAGCGGCGGTTCCTTCCAATGGCAATGCCGCTGGCGCACTCGCTGCCTATGCGAGCCATGCCGGGATTAAGACTTCGGTATTCATCCCTTTGGATTGCCCACCGCTCATTGTAGAGGAGTGTCCACTCTATGGGGCGGAAACCTTTCTTGTGGATGGCTTAATCCATGATGCCGCAGCGATTATTGAAACCGGCAAGCAGGAGCAAGGCTGGGTAAATGTCGGCACTTTGAAGGAACCTGGGCGCGTAGAGGGCAAAAAAACAATGGGACTTGAGCTCGCCGAGCAGCTCGGATGGACGTTTCCCGACGTTATTATCTATCCGACCGGCGGAGGCTCCGGAATTATTGGCATGTGGAAAGCCTATCATGAGCTCAAAGCACTTGGTTGGGTTGACGGACCCATGCCACGGTTCGTTTGCGTGCAGGAAGAAGGCTGCCAACCCATCGTCGACGGCCTGCTGCCGCAAGCTGCAAGAGGTCAAGCCGGAGCAGGCCAAAAGCCTAGTCCGACAGGTATGCGAGTGCCCCAGCCGCCTGATTTGCCTCTGATCTTAGCGATCGTTAAGGAAAGCGGCGGTACAGCGCTCGCCTTATCCAAGAGCCAGATCGCCGATGCCACACGTGCTTTAGGCGCTCAAGGCATTTCTTCATCGCCAGAAGGTTCTGCAACCTGGGCAGGCTTAATCGAGCTTTGTGACAGTGGCTGGCTGCGTCAAACCGACTCTGTCGTGCTGTTTAACACTTCGCATGCCATGAAATATACGCAATTGGAAACTATGTCCTCCGTTCCAAGGATAAGGAGCTATGCGGATTATAAGTCGCTTGGGCGTTAAACAAGAAAAACCGTCAGGAAAGAATTGCTCCTGACGGTTCTTTTATGTTTAGCGAAACTAAGCTTGACCTAAATTATTTTCCTCATACAAACGGTACATCGCTTGAATCAGAGGCTCAGCCGGATCACGGTTCAATAAGAATAAAGTCATTAAATATTGCAACGGAAGGGCGCAAGTGTTGTTCCCGTCTTGCACTGCAACGAAGCCGGCTTCCAGAACCGGACCATGCTCTTCATGAAGCTCTAAATCAACATAAATCTTTTGATCAGGGAATTCTTCACGAACAGCTGATGCGCAGTAAGGAACAATATGTTTATCCAGAAGTTCTTTTGCTTGGTCTTCCGTTTGCGGCGGATTAGGCAGCGGATGATTCTCCGGGCTTCTCAGCAAGTCCACAAAGAAGGAAGAAAGCCAGAGTCCGGCGTTTGGATTGGTTTGGAAGTTTCTCATAATTTCATTGAGGAAAAATCCACATGATGTGAACTTCTCATCTTTTTTAAGTGTAAAAGCAAACATCGGGCCATACGTTGGGTTATTTCCGATTTGTCCCTCGACTTCATATTCGGGAAATTGCGCCTTCATAACTTCGTTTATGTGCTGAAACCAAGTCATAATGATCTGGGCCTGTTCTTGTTCCAAATCTTGTGCGTTATTTTCTTCGGTTTGTGTTTCGATCTCTTTTTCTGTCATTGTGGTAAAAGCCTCCTGAATCATTCATATTGGCACGAATATCCCTATTGTACCGCATTTAATCCAGATCAGAAAGCTATTGTTGCATTTTTAAGGACGAATGCGGACGACGCCAACCTCAGAAGCGTTTACCGAGATCGAGTTCCCGCCTTGACCAATGGTTGCGCTCGCAGATTGTCTGACTCTCACTTTTGTTTTTCCGCTGCTGTAGCTCGATTTTTTGTTTGTTTTACGCTGCATTCATCACCAACCCCTCTCTATAGTCGCTTAGGAGTCGGCATACCAAGCAATTCAAGCGCTTCATGAAGGGTAGCTTTCACCGTTTGTGTGATCCACAAGCGGTGGGAAATACTCGCTTCGCTCCCTTTTAAAACCGGACATGCGCTATAAAAATGATTGAACAGAGAGGCTAATTCAAACGCATAATGACAAATCAAACTAGGAGCCAACTGTGCAGTGGCATTCTCCAAAGTTTCCGGCCAGTAAGCGATATGCCTCAGCAGCTGGTACTCCTGATCTTCCAGAAGGGGTCCATGGAACGTGGCCGCTATAGCTTGCAGACGATCGTCCGCCTTCGCTTTATCCAAAATACGGTTCGCTCTGGCGTAGGCATAAAGCAAATAAACGCCTGTATTCCCAGTCACCTCAGTCGCCTGCTCGAGATCAAAAATCACTTCGGTTTGCAGCTGATATTTCAGCAAATAGTAACGGATCGCAGCCGCGGCGATGGATCTGCTGGAGATTCCCGCTTTTCTTGATCGTTTGGCATCGATCACTTTCTCCATGCGATCAAGCAGGTCTGCGACTTTAATGCCAATGCCTTGACGACCTGACATCGCGTAGGAACTTTTGCCTTCGGAAGTATCCAGACCAAGCCCTGCCGCTGTATCGGGACTTAAAGAAACAACACCGTAGCTTACATGCTTGAGTAGACTGGCCTGCTGCTGATAACCAAGCACTTCAAGAGCCAACTTTACCATCTCTTGCGGATACTGCTGACGGTAGTCAATGACATTAATGACCATATCTGCGCGCCCGATCGTTTTCTTACTTCCTTGGGCAGCCGTTGACCATAAGCCATCCTCCCATTTTTTATACACAAAATCATTTTCCAGCAGTCCGAATTTCCACAGGTGATACGCGATATCCTTTGCAGTGTAGGTGAGAATGCCATTTGAACGAACAAGCACTTTATCCCCTTGAAAATCTTGGTTGTCAGCTGGGGTTTCTCCTCCTTCTTCTAGGTTCTTCAGTACCCAACAGCCTGCCAGTTTCCCCTCCGTCACCTTATGAAACATCTCCGTTTGGCTCAGCAGCTCAAAGGTGGTATCCCAAAAACCTGCACGAACAATGCTGCTTTCCCAAACCAGCACGTCATAGGAAATGCCGAATTGTTTCATTTCATCCAACTGCTCACGCACAATTCGCTCCGCAACCAAAGCACCCATCCACGCAAGATTCGATGTCCCGCTTTCAATGGCATGAAGAACCACAGAACGCTGCTCGGCTAACGCCGGCTGATCTTTATAGGCCTGATTCACCTTAGCATAGGTTTCCCAACAAAAATCTCCGAATCGCGGAAAACTCCCCTCGGTTTGCGTATGAAGAATGCCTACCACCGTATCGGCTAATTGATTCCCAAGGTCATCAATATAATTATGAACCTCCACTTCATACCCGGCATGCGAGAGCATACGCGACAAAGAGTCACCGATACAGGAATTTCTCAAGTGACCGACATGCGCGGCTTTATTAGGATTGATGGAGGTATGTTCCACCAACACCTTGCTTTGTTTGCTACTGCTGGTGCGCTTCGTTGGAGCTTGATATTCCCCACTAGCCCAAGCATCCCAGTTGATATAAAAATTCAGAAAGCCGGGTGCAACAGCAGCTACTTTACTAAACAAACCTTGAACAAGCCCGTTCTGTTCGATGCGGCTTTGAAGCTCCCCGGCGATCTGCAAGGGGGACTTTCGCAATATTTTAGCCAAAAGCATAGCAATGTTGGAGCTGTAATCTCCATGTTCCGGGTGCGCCGGATGCTCGGTGAAAATTTTTAAAGTAGCTGGACGCTGCGTACCGGATTCCTGAAACATGGCTTCGACGTGCTGCTCAATTTCAACGGTTAATAGCTGCTGAATCATCGTATTTTCCTCCCAAATGACCTCTTTTACATGCAAAAAAGCCCCCGTCTCTAAATAAGAGACGAGAGCTGTTCATTCCCGCGGTACCACTCTAAGTGTTAAATCTACAGATTTAACCCCTCCAACGATAACGGCTTATGCCGGATCTCCCTACTGCTCATTTCGGAAGACCATTTCCCAGGTCCGTTTCGTTCCTGACATTCGTACCGGTTCCCACCAATTCCGGCTCGCTGCGACTGTCCGACAAGAACTACTGTCCTGTTCATCAATGTTACATATCAAGTTATGAATTGACTGAATATTACTTTAATATGCTGAAGTTGTCAAGAGGCAACTAACTTCATCATTAAGATGCCAATAAACGCTAAGGCCAATCCAGACTGTTCCATCTTTGAAAATTTATCCTTCAAGACAAAACGCGTGTACAAAAGAACGATCAGTACATTCAATGCAACAACAGCTGAAACTAGGCCTGCCTTGCCATGATCAAATCCATGAAGGATGAAAATCATGCCGACCACATTCGTAATGCCCACGATCATGCCAAATAGAAAAGTCCGTCGTTCCGTCCAGCCTGTGGTGGCTGCCACTTTAACCTGTGCATGATGATGATTACCTTGCTTCTGATCTCGCAACCACCACAAACCAAAGCAAACGGTTCCAGTAGCAAACATACAGAATAACGTTGGAAACAACGGGGCCGCTACCAAGGTCGTCCACTTGCTGGATAAGTCATTGGCGGCAAATAGAATCAATGCCAGTGCTCCCCAGCCGGCGCCTTGCAAATTTTTGAGCGTAATATCATTGGAGTAACGCACGACCAAAATCCCGATAACAATAATGACAAAGGCTAGAAACTGCATGATGTTAAGTCGTTCATCCCAAATCAGATATGCAACGAATACCACAACAACGGAAGGCAGACCGGTGAGAATCGCGACCAACGACGCTTTCCCTACGGCAAAACCTTCGAACATGCTGGCATTGGCCCCGAAGGAAAACAGTCCCATTTGAACGCCAATCAGCGCATGCACGGTCCAAGCTTGATGTAAAAGAAGGGCGCAGCTGCCGCTAATTAACGCCCCCATGAAAAATGTGCCGCATAGCAGCACATTCCGGTTTAATGATTGCTGGCTGGACCAGTGATACAGAATGCCTCGCAGCCCGAAACTGAAAGCCGCAAGTACGGAATACATGAGCCACATCCGAACAGCTACCCCTCTCTTTTGCTTGCAAAGATCGGGTAATTTTACCACATTAATCTTTATTGAACAACACTTTGTTGCAGCACAAGGCGCTCAAGAATGGCATCACCACTTGCAGAAACTTTCACTTCCGCAAACTTGGCATTTTGTTCGTAGGTACGGCCCGTTCCTTCCGGAATGAAATAATTTTCAATGCCGTATTCAATCCGCTCGTACCCTTGCAGGGTACCGTTCATGCGGACCTCTCCCGGGGCGAGTTCTTCCCCTTTCGTATAGACACGTTTGAATTCGTATACGTCTGTAGCTGTGTTCGGAGCGAGTACGACAGATATTTTTTTCATAGATCTCAAATCACCGTTCTTCATATCGGAAATAGGCGGCTCAGAAATCGTGTAGCGCAAACGTACGTAATCCCCTTGAATAAGCGAACGCGGGTCCAAAGGTTCAAGCTGGAGCTTGATGAGCTGTCCATGAGAGAGCAGCCACTCACTTTTGCCAATTTGTATCGACATAGCTGCGATCTGTAGCACCACCAGCACGGCAATAAGGAGCCTATTTGCCTTAACGTTTGCCCCAGCAGCCGTTTCGGGTTCAGCAGCTTCAAGGCGATGTCTTTTTTCATACCAAACGGTAAAGATCAGAATCAAGATCCCAATCATAGCGAACGTAATCGATTTGTGCAGCAGCTTCCAGGCTAAATCGTAATATTTGTACACGAGGAAAGCTGTCCAGAATCCCATCGACCAAGCGAATATCCAACGGCTATGCAGCTGCCTGCTAACGGCTAAGGCAATCACAACTAGAACAAAGAACAGGGCGTTGGTGACATAATACCAAGCAGATTCGGTCATGAAAGTTAACACAAACAATGTGAAAAGAAATGATGGATAGCTGCTATAGAGCACCGGCTGCCTAACTGCAGCATTCGGGATGACCTGCCCGCCTGCAAACAGGACGAATAATAAACCAGATATCACTGACAAAATGACAATACTATTATCGAACCAATTGGTTAGTATCGCAGCTGTGATTAAAATTGCTGCAAGTAAGAAAAAAATCCGATGCACCATACCGGCAATGTAGATAAACGCGGCGATTGTAAGCGCTAAGAAAGCGAATAGAACTGGGACATTTTCTGCAAACACAGCCGCTCCCGCTCCAAGAAGCAGTCCGCTGATGAGTATGGTGTACCTCACTAGCGCATTTAACTTTTTCAAAAAGATCATGCATGTCACAACGACAAGTCCAAAACCCATTAACACATTCTCAGGGTTTTCAAATCCCAGCACCAACGTAACAATCCCGATTACCGTCAGGCTGCCTAGCAGCGATCCGATAATAACGACGGAAACCGTGAGAACACGCACAACCCATTTGGTAAAATCCCCTTCCGGTTTGGCTCCCTCTCCTGCCTCACCTTCGAGTCCATCATTCATTGCCTTCTCGGCAGGCTGCCATGCCCGGATAAATGACATGAACTTCACATTTGCCCCGATGAATACAATGACAAACAGCAAACTTATGATGAAAAAAAGTTCATTATAATGGCGAACGATGAGTTCAATGTATTTAAATGTAATCGTGGCTGAAATCCATAAGCCTGAGAACAACAGATAGGCTTTGTTGCGCATTTTATGGGAATACCATACCGCTGCCGCAAGAGCGACAATCAGGGGGAGATTCATGAACACCCCGTAATCTTCGAATGCGTATGAATTTGAAAGCATGAGCAGTATACCTATTACCGCTTGAAATGAAATCCATTTCAAAAAGGACGAGTTTAACTTCCCACGCTCTGTTAGCAGATAGAGAATACCATTCACAATAGCTAATCCTACCCAGATTGCGATTTGGACGCCTTCCGAATCTGATCTTCCTTGCCCTTGCGGGAAAAAGTAAAAGCAATAAGCCAAATGTCCAAGAATATACGACAGGATGTAAAAGGGCTGCCACCTCGTCCATATGGCAAAAAGAAAGGCCGGAATAAACCAGATCGCAAACAACGTGTAGCTGTCAGCATGAGAGTTGTAGGTTTGACCAATGAGCCCTGCTCCTACACCAAAGGAAACGCAGCTTGCAAACAAGCTAAGCCTGCTTAGAAATTGCCGACCCGCTTGATGGGAAAGCCAAACCGATAATCCATAGAAGCCTAGAATAAGCAAAAAGGCGGGCGCAAACTTTTCCCAGCGGTTTAATTGCTCCCAGTTGGTTGCGAAGAAATATACAATGGCCGTTAGCAAGGAACTCGCTCCCAGTACATAGCCTAATTGAATCGTAATCCATTTCGAATTCATGATGCATAACCCCCTCTCGTCTTAATTCTCATTGTACTTGAGTTATACGTTTTGAGAAGTACTAACTATTCCTAGTACCCCATCATTAGCCTAGCTAATCATTCATTAGCTTATGTGCTTAAACACAAAAAAACTAGCCAGAAGCTGGCTAGTCAACTTTTAACCATGATTCACTGCTCAGATAGCTTGAAGCTTTTCACCGACTTTTGCAGCTCAACCGCCATCTCCGCTAATTGGCGAATCGCCGATGTAATCTCTTCGATCGAAGCGCTTTGCTCTTGCGCAGCGGCTGCAACTTCTTCATACCCGGCAGACTGATCTTCGGTAATGCCCGAAATTTTGTGCATCACTCGGGAGATGATCTCGAAAGATCGCACGGCTCTCTCCAGCGTATTCAACAAATGATCAGTCCGCTCGGAAAACACGGAAATACCATTGAAAATGACTTTGAAATTTTCATATGTATCATTAATCCAGGTCTGCCCTTGCTCAACAGCATGATTACCCTGGACGATGCTTTCCATGACCAGCCGGCTGTCTTTTTGAGTGCCGGACACAAGCTCCGTAATCGAGCTTGCAGCTTTCGATGACTGCTCCGCCAGCTTCTTCACCTCACCGGCAACAACGGCAAATCCTTTGCCTTGCTCGCCAACGCGAGCCGCTTCAATCGAAGCATTCAAAGCCAACAAATTCGTCTGCTGCGCAATCTCCGTAATAATGTTGATAATCGCTCCGATTTCCTTCGAACGATTTCCTAATTGAAGAGCGGCTTCATGCGACGACTTCATCTCTTGCTGAATCACATTCATCTGATGCAGCGTCTTCTCCACGAGCTGCTGACCGTCAACCGATTGCGCCCCAACTTTATGCGCCATCTCCTGCATCTCTTTGACTTCCGTCGTGACTTCCGTCAGTTCGGAGTTGATCTCAACGATGGATGACGTGCTCTCTGATATGGAACTTACAACTTCCGCCACACCGTCATACATACTGTTCATAGAAACTGCAACCAGTCCTGCACTGGAGCTTGACTCATCCGCGGATTGGTACAATTGCTCACTTGTATGAGTGATAATATGGGAGGAATCATACATCTGGCGAATAAGCGATTCCAAGTTCCTGCGCATCACATTAAATGAAGCAGCCAGTTTACCAATCTCATCGGTGCGCTCAATGGAAACTTGTTCAGTTAAGTAACCCGCTGCGACCTTCTCTGTGACATGCATGAGATGAACGACCGGTTTGGTTACGCTACGATTAATATAGTAGGCGATCAAACTGCCAATGGCCAAAACAATAAGCGTTATGCTCAGCATCGTCCAGAACATTTCTTGATAGGTTTTGGATATAACGCTCGCATCCAAATCAATACCAATGATACCCACGTTTTCACCATTTTTGTTTCTGAGCGGTACAAATATCGATTTATGAATGCCATATTCATCTTTATAAATATTGCTGACCATGGGTTTATCTTGAGCTATTGCCGCATTCATTTCCGGTGTAAACGGGTATTCGATTCCGTAATCATCGGCAACACCCGTTAAAATTACGATCTGTTCTTTCGTGGGAGTTTTGGTCAATACATACACGTTCTCCAACGTATCATGCTTCTTGAACTCCTCGAATTGTTTTTTTATTCGCACGTAGCCTGGGTGTTTGGTGTCTGTTATATCTTCAGGTCGCTCAGGAATGACAGCTAAATAGTTGGATACGTTTTGAATATTTGACGTTAACCGCAGAACAAATTGATCCTCAAGCTTCGTCGCTAATCCTTTACTCACCCAGTATCCGGACAATGAGAATACCGAGCTGACAACTAACAACAGCACAACAATGCTGAGCGTCATTTTTACGGCAATATGTTCACGAACCCAGTTCACTGCTTTCATATTGAAAAGTTTCCCTTTATCTGTCAGAGCTTGCTTTTGCGTAACCACTTCTGTTACCTCCCGTGTATCGTAGATGCTTCGGCATATTTCTCAAAAACTTGTGAGACAAATGTTTTCAAATACTGCACGATTTCCACTACATGCTTAACCTCCGTATAGGGGGAAATCACGAAAATTTTGGTCGCATATAAAGCTGTAAAACTCCCCTCTTTCGTTGGCACCAGCAAATGCTTTTTGGTGTCGCCGAAAAATATGCGGTCCCGCTGCTTTCCAAGAATTTCAAACAGGATTTCATTAAACTTGTTGTTACGTTCAATCTCACTTAGCGAACAAGCGCCCGAAACCTCTTCCTGAAAACGGGAGCCTCCTTCTGGATAAAGCCGGAATAACGTGATAATACCGGGATTATCCGCATTAACAATAACGGCCTCCGGGATTTCCAAACGCAGCGCCTCACGGAAGGCAAGGTTAACCTCAACGAATTGCGCTAACAGCTGCTGATACCCTTGAATGCCAAATGCAAGAAGAGCGCTGTAGATGCTGATTGAGCTAGCCATGCGAGAGCATTCCAGTGTATATCCTGTATGATACTGGCCATAACCTCGATGTCCGACATATGGCGTTTCGTCCGGATGCAGGTCCATCAACGTTAGATCCGCAGCTTCTTTGACAAGAAAAAGACTTGTCAGATAAGGGGTTTGCCCCAGCTTTTGAAAATCAAAGCAAAGCGAATCCGCCAAATGCAGATGTTTCATCCGGCTATGTATAGCTTGTAAGGCTTGCAATACCTCAGCTTTAAACGCTAGGGGATTAGCTGTGAAATCATAATCTTGGAAGAAAGCAAAAAATCCGCCCAACGCCGAATCCGCATGGATATGTGGTTTTTGCAGCCCAAACTGTGCAGCAACCTTGCCGGCTGTTGCCTGGATCATCTCCAAATCGTCAATCCCCATGGCATCCGTCGTACCTGTTGTCGCAACAATGTAAATCGGGATTCCACCATGGGCGATGACCTCCTCCATCTTAAGCTTCAAGTCATTTACATCCATGGAGCTGTCAGCTTTCGTTCGAACCCGGATTAATTTATCGGTTCCGATTCCTGTCGCCTCGACAGATTTGAATAAGCTGTAATGGGCAGCATCGGAACAAAACGCGTACAAATTGTCGGGAACGCCTTTCTGCAAGGCTTCCGGAGCAAATTTGGCAATCGCTATACGCAGTCCTGAGAATACAGCTCCCTGACCACCCCAGGTTGTGTAGCCACCGCTTTTCATGGCATCATACCCGATTAATTTCGACATCATGCTGATAACTTTTACTTCCGCTTCGGCTCCTGCTGGACCGTACACATCCCATAGATTGTTGCCGTTGACCATGAACGCTGCAAGCATGCCAACAATTCCCGGTATACTAGCCATCGGCAGAATATTGGTTAGAAAATATTTGGTATGATAAGGATGGTTGTGCAGCAGGGCCAATAACTCCGAGTTGACTACCTCCATCGGCATGCTTTCAGAGGGGATCGCGCTATGTTGGATGAGGTTGTTATAAAAGCGGTCTGTGCGGTCTTTTTCGCCTCTGAGGTTGACGCCATCCGGATTTTTCAACACATCGACACCGGTCAAAATTTGTTCAACGAATCGCATAATCATCTGGCGTGATTGCTGGTTGCCATTCTCACTGGGAAACAATTTCTGTACGTTCGGCAATCTTCTCTCTCTCATAATTTCCTCTCCTATCGGATAGAATCGTTTATAGAAAACATACTGAATAACGTCTAGCTGCAGCAAACCTCCTTTCTTTCGACAATAGCCGACAAAATCCTTACATTTTTATACAATAGTATAGTACAGCAAATTGAATATAACAACACAATTTACCAAATATTATACTTATATAGTACTTTTGTTATATAGTTGAATCGTTACCATTTAATAACCATTGGTAGAATAATAGGGTAAAAAAAAGCTTTATCAGCATTCCCATAAGGAACGTGATAAAGCTTTTTATGGCTATCTCATTTTGTGGACTAAAGCTAAGAAATGGATTGCGCCGCGTCTATACTCCCGTGAGAGTGCAAATACAATTGCTCATAGTAACCATGCAGAGCAAGCAATTCAGTATGATTACCTTCTTCTACAATTTGACCTTGGCTCATAACCAGAATGCGATTCGCATGAATAATCGTCGAGATCCGATGGGCAATCACAAGTGTTGTCCTTCCTTCCGCAACAATCTGCAGAGCTGTCTGAATCAGTTGCTCCGTCTGAGAGTCCAAATTCGCCGTAGCTTCATCGAGAATCAATATTTTCGGTTGGAAAACAATGATCCGCGCGAAAGAAATCAGTTGTCTCTCACCCGCAGACAAGCCGCTTCCTCTTTCCGAGATCCGCGTCTCGTATCCATCCTTCAACCTCGTGATCAGACTGTCAGCACCCACCAATTGGCAGGCTTTGATGACATCCTCACGCGCAACGGATTCATCAAACATCCGCACATTATCGAGAATGCTTCCTGCATATAAATAGGGCTCCTGCTGGACCAACCCGACCATGCGATGCAAATTAGCCTGCGCAATATCCCGAATATCCGTGCCATCAATCCGGATGCTTCCTTCCTGCACATCGTAGAAGCGGCAGAGCAAGGAAATAAGCGAACTTTTACCCGCTCCCGTCGTGCCGACAATCCCGATCATTTCGCCAGGTTCTATTCGAAGCTCAAGATCTTCAAGAACGGAGATATCCTTTAAATAACCAAACTTCACATGGTTAAAATGAATCTCGCCCTTCACCTTGGTCAACGGAATCGTTTTCGCGTCCTGCTTGTCATTTACTTCCGGCTGGGTAGCAAAAATGTTCCAGATCCGGTTCATTGACACCGTTGTAGACTGAAGGGTATTCCACTGCTGCGTAATGTTATTAATCGGTTGAAAAAACTGCCGAATATACGTAATAAACGCATAAAGCACACCAAACTCAATCGTTTTATCAAATACAGCCATTCCACCGACCCATGTGATAAAAGCTACGGATAGATTCCCCAAAATATCAAAAGATCGGTTAAACAACACGTTCGTACGGATTTCCCGCAAGTTTGCCTGAAAGTAGCTTGAATTTCGATCTACAAAACGTTTCATTTGTTCATTCTCTTGGTGGAACGCTTGAATGAGATGCATGCCTGATAAATTTTCAGCCACATAGGCTACCATTTGAGACAATCGCGTCCTGGAAAGCTGATACGTTTTGCGCATATATCTGCGAAAGCTGATAGCAATAATCGCGATGATTGGAATGACAATCATACTGTATAACGTTAGCGTTGGATCCAGATGGTACATTAACACGATGATGAAAATCAAGGTCATGCCATCGCGCACCAGACTTAACAAAACTTGCGTGAAGAACTGGTTCAGTGTCTCTGTATCGCTGGATACATGGGTGATTAGACTGCCGCTAGGCGTCTTGTCATAATACGACATCGACTGCTTGAAAATGTGCTGAAACAAATCCTTGCGGATTTTGGCTACAATACTTTGGCCGGCGAATTGCAGCAAGTTGTTCTGCAAGTAACTGAAAAATAATGAACTTACCGAAAGTCCTACATAGAACAGACAAATCATCAGCAGTCCATGATAATCATTTTTCCCGATCATCAAGTTATCATCGATCGCAATCTTCACGAGATAGGGTTGAAACAAGTCGGCAGCGATGCCCATTAAGGCGCACACCAGAACGGCTGCAAATGTCAACCAATGCGGTTTGGCATAAACGGATAAAGCACGGAAGGACGTTTTCACGGCTTTCGGCTCATTGGTGCTGCTCTCTTTACTCCGCGACATCGTGGCTGCCCCCTTCCTGTATCGCATGAAGCTCGGCGTACAAGCCTTCCTGCGCAATAAGTTCTTGATGTGTGCCGCGCTGAACAATTCGACCTTCGTGAAGCACAATGATCTCATCCGTATGCTTTAATGCCGATATCCGGTGAGCAATCCAAATCGTCGTTTTGTTGGAACGTTCTTTACGGATCGTGTCGATGATATGCTTCTCTGTTACAGAATCCACTGCGCTAACGCTGTCATCCAGAATCATGAGCGGCGAGTCCTTGATGATGCCTCTGGCAAGGCTCGTTCGTTGGCGCTGGCCACCTGACAAAGTCACCCCGCGTTCCCCCAGCTTCGTCTCAAACTTCTCGGGAAAGGAGATAATGCTGTTCAGGATTTGCGCATTTTTGGCGGCGCGTTCTACGTGCTCAAGCGGTAATTCCCGTTTGTAAAAAGCGATGTTGTCCCGGATGGTTGTGCTAAACAGAAAGCCCTCTTGAGGCACATAGGCGATTTGATTGCGCAAGCTTTCCAAGGTTACATCCCGAATGTCGGTATCCCCGATCCAAACGGTCCCCTCAGGAGGATCATAAATCCGCAGCATCAGCTTCACCAGCGTGGATTTGCCGCTTCCTGTTTTACCGATAATGCCAATCGATTTACCCGGCTCAATAGTCAGGGAAATATCATGGAGCACTTCATCCTCATCATCGGGATAAGCGAAGGACAAATGCTCAATCCGAATCCCCTCTTGATCGAGGTGAGAGGGTTGTGCCAACTCTGACTCCACAACTTCCGATTTCAAATCAAGCAGCTCATTGATCCGCTCAAGCGATGCTTTGGACCGCTGCATGGCATTAATAACACGTCCGATCTGCTGAAGCGGGTTGACCATCATCCGTATGTATAGCGTTAGTTCAACGAAATTCCCAATCGTAATCCGACCATGAATCGTCAAATAGCCCCCAAATGCAATCGCGATAATAAGCGATATTGCGCCCAGAAACGGAATTAATGCTTCAAATAGGGAAGACAGACGAACCAGTCTCAGTTGGTTGTCGCGAATCCGGTCTACCGTTGCACTGAACCTGCCAATCATGATCGGTTCGACCGCGAACTTTTTCGTAACACGGATTCCGCCAAACTGCTCTTCGGCTGACTCGGTCATTTTGCCTAAAGCCTCTTGAACCTGTAAGGAACGATTTTTGATAATAGGTTGAAATTTCACACTTAGAATCGGGATAAGCAATAAAGGCAAAATACTTACAAGAATTAAATACAAAGGAATTGAACTGAAGAGCATGGTCACTACAACAGCAATAATTAAAATCGCCGAGTTCACAATCTGGTTGATTCCCATGGAGATCGATTCCCGGATGACTGTCACATCGTTCATCACATAACTCAGCAGCTTGCCGACGCCATTTTTGGAGTAAAAAGTAGCCCCCAGCTGTGTAAAATGATCAAACAATCGGTTTCTGGCGACGAACTCGAATCGTCTTCCGTTTCGCATAATCAAATACTGTCCAATTGCTGTTAAAACACCGAATGTAATACCAATCATCAGGAGCTGCACGCTGTAGGTCACAATTAAATCTCTACTCAAGCCCCCAACCTTTAGCTGATCCGTAAATGCGCCTAGCTGCTTAGGGTAATACGAATATACAATGTTGCCTACAGAGATTGACAATGCGGCTACGATGTACAACGGCCATTTCAGTTTCAGGAAATCAAATAATAACCTAGTTGACTTCAAAACGACATCACTTCCTAATACTTGTTGTCTGGAATAATAAGTATTCCGAAGGAACATTTGTATCTTGCTAGGCGTCCCCCTACAGTATACGCCTATTCAAAGCCACTTCCTATATCAGATATTGACGTTATAATAGAGAAGTCATCTAATATTCACATATGTTGCCTAGGAGGATTACGGAGATGGATTTTATATTAGACCGAATTGACAATAAAATTGAGTTCTTTCAAGCCTATGACTTGCGAACGCTTGAGAAGCAAATCAACGAACAAGTAGATAATAACAAAGCGCTCTTACTGAGTGTCTATGCCGTTCAACACCACACCACATTCGACCCCAATGCAGGTAAAATGCTCTACAGTGCGGTTGTCCATTTCAAATCGTAATAGACATGAAAAAATGACTTCCCATCCGATCGATGAGAGAGTCATTTTTTGCATTATAAGCCCAGCATGAACTGGAGCGTCTTATCATTAAAGCCGGGAAGACCTTCATGTCCGAAATCCGGATACAGCTCGTAGCTTTTAGGCGATTTGATTTTGTTGTAAGCGGCAAATTGCGTTGAAGGCGGACATACTGTGTCGGCTAACCCAACAGCCATCATGACTTCTCCTTGAATTCGCCCGGCTAGATTTTGAATATCGATGTAGCCTAATTTGGTGAAAACTTCCTCTTCACGTTTATGCTGCGGGTCATGACGGCGGAAAAAGTCCTTCAGCTCCTGATAGGCATCCTTCGCCAAATCCATTTCCCATACGCGCTTATAGTCGCTAAGGAACGGGTAAACCGGCGCCAATCGCTTAATACGCGGCTCCAACGCGGCGCATGCAATCGTCAAAGCTCCGCCTTGGGAGCCTCCCATCGCTCCTACACGCTTTTCATCCACTTCCGGCATACTCATCGCAATACCAGCCAGCTGCGCTGTATCAAGGAAAATATCCCTGAATAATAATTGATCAGGATGATCGTCCAATCCGCGCACGATATGACCTCTGAGCGTAGTTCCTTTCATGCCTCCTACATCTTCGGACAAGCCGCCTTGCCCACGGCAATCCATGGAGAAAAACGAGTACCCTAAAGCGGCATACTGAACTTTATCCGACCAATCGCCGGAATTACCCGAATAACCATGAAATTGTACGATAGCTGGATGAGGAGTGGATGAGTGCTTAGGGCGAATATATTTGGCATAGATACGTGCGCCCTTCACGCCTGTGAAATAAAGATCGAAGCATTCAGCGAAAGGAACTTGAAACTCGCTAGGACGCATCTCGATTTGTGGATCAACGGCTTTCATTTCGGCAATGGCCCGCTCCCAATAAGCATCGAAATCGGCAGGTCGGGGATTGCGTCCCTCATAAGCGAGCAACTTCTCTAACGGCATATCCACTAATGGCATGATAACTCCTCTTTTCTTTTATTTTAAAGGGGCCTTGTACGCAGCGAAATGAACAGCTTGACCATTAACCCATCTGCCCAGTTCGCGGTCAGGGTCGCTTTTGAAAACAAGTACCTCATCATTCAGCGTTGTGTAAGTCAATACGGCTCCGCCCTCATCGGACTGAACGTGCTCCGGATGCCTATGTTTCATAGCGCTTGCGAATTGACGTACGCCCTCAATCCCCTTTTTCAGCGCATCCTTTTTGTCGATGCATTCAATCACAACGGCATTTTTGCGGCCGCTGCTCGTAATGATAGAACGGTCGGCAAGCACTTCCCTCTGATACGACTGCTGAATATAGACAGCCATGTATGCATGTCCACAAAAGCCGAACAAAGCATGCTCATCTTCCACCCATTCTCCTGCCGGCAAACAGCCAATAATCTGATCTTGCTGGCTTTCGGGAATTTGATAATCAGCAATGACGGTATTCCGGTGAAAAAACACTTCTGAAAATTCGCTCTGATGCCGCAAATCTCCTTCTTTATTTCCAGGAGCTGGATGGAAAAAATAAGCATGATTGACGCCTGTCACAGCATCCAAGGGAAGCGAAATATCCCAGCGATGCTGCTCATTGTCAAACTCGAGCATGCGCTCGTAGATACCGCCTACCGCGAAACTTTCTGTGATATATACATAGCTATGAAGCACATCCTCATCATTAGCTGCTGTTCCCGCCTGCTTGGGAATTTGGAATTTCACTTCAACTGGAGCCTTGCGATGCAAGGCGAGTTCACGAGCATCCGCTGGAGCTTCATACGCAAGGAAACCTGCAAATTCGGTTCGAGGCATTTCCTCAGGGAGCGTAAAATCCCCATACTGCACATAATCATGCAGGACATTCGTATCCCTAGGCATATCATGCGGCCAAATTCTGGAATGAGGTCCTACCCATGCCCCTCTCAAATAATACGTCGAGCGGATACGCCACAAATAATCCAGCATTTGAGCGAGCTGCCCTTTCAGCGCTTGATCCTTCATTAGCTGCCATGCGCACGTAAATGCCTGCACCCAATGCCAGAACCACGGCAGCCCTCCGTACTCGGACATCCCGATTGAGGTAATTCGATCTAGTGTAAGGCGTAAGCTTGCAATACCATCCTCCAACAATTCTTTATCTTCAAAGTGCTGCCCAAAAATGAGTTTGGCAGCCGTGTATTTGGCTTCGTGATGGTTGTAATGCTCAACCTTTTTTCGGTAAAAATTGCTCTTATAAATATGTTGAAGCGTTTCCTCAAATGAGCTGCGTAAAGGCTCGCTAAGCACGGCTGAGTATCGATCATAAAAATAAACCATTAAACTTCCCATCAATTCCACGGGGAGTGTGTTTTTAGAAGCTTCCTGCGGCGTTGGTTTTAAATTTAACGGCCAATGTCCGTAAGTTGGGCTTTGCGCATCCTGATCCTGTAGTTCAAGTAAACGTTGGAGAATGGTTTCCGCTTTGCTTTTTGCCAATTGGCGGTCACCGGTAAATTCCATTTCTTGCTCTTGCGAAGCGGCAAATAAATAAGAAGCATAATAGAAATTATCTCGAACATCTTGAAGAAATAAGAAGCCGCTTTCTAGTATTGGCAGTTGATAGGCCGCTGCGGCTACCTTTGATTTGATTTCGTTTTGTCTTTGTTGCAAATTCGTCAAATTTGTCATCCCCTTGCGTCCTTCATCAAAGATAACGTTTTATTTGTATAATAAAGCGTTATCTTTTTTAGTTGAAACGTTTAACTTAAGTTTATATGCAAACATATGCATCGTCAATGCGTGTTGGAACATTCATTTTTCATATTTTGGCTGTTGCTTCCCTTTACAATTTCTTATAAAATGATCTACCGTTGGTCAAAATATATAGTCATCATTATTTGCTTGGGATAGGAGGTATTCATCCTGATTCATATCGAGAACTTACAAAAAGTGTACGAGGATATACCGGGACGTGTACCGGCCATCCAGCAGATCCATTTACATATCGATCGCGGAGAAATCTTCGGCATCATCGGACACTCCGGCGCCGGGAAAAGTACCTTGCTGCGATGCGTAAATTTACTTGAACGTCCATCTTCGGGCAGCATCACCATCGACGGCGAAGACATGACAAGTTTAAATGCCAAGCTGCTGCAAGTAAAGCGCCGCAAGATCGGCATGATCTTTCAGCATTTCAATCTGCTATCCTCCTCTACGGTTGCCGATAATATCGCTTTCCCGCTGAAACTGGCCGGTATGGGTCAAGCTGAAATAAAAGCACGGATTAAAGAGCTGCTTGAATTGGTGGGTCTGCAGGACCATGCCGGTAAATACCCTAACCAGCTTTCGGGTGGACAGAAACAGCGTGTCGGTATTGCCAGAGCGCTAGCTAACCATCCGGACATTCTGCTCTGCGACGAAGCCACTTCTGCCCTTGATCCGCAGACAACGAATGCCATTCTCGCTCTGCTGCTTGATATTAACCGGAAACTTGGCATTACGATCCTGTTGATTACGCATGAAATGCAGGTTATTCGCGCGATTTGTGACCGCGTTGCTGTCATGGAGAAAGGGTTGATCGTCGAAACCGGGAAAGTACTAGATGTGTTCCTTCAACCTCAGCATCCGGTAACGAAGGATTTTGTTGGACAGGTAGCTGATTTCGCAAGCAGCGTATCTGAAGACGGTATGAACCTGAACAGGGAAAATACGCAAGGAACCGTCATTCGAATTACGTATATCGGGGCTAAGACGTATGAACCGATTCTCTTCGAGACCGTCAAATCGACGAATGTCACCTTCGCTATTTTACAAGGCACCATTTCTTCCATGAAAGGAGTGCCGTACGGCCAACTGGTCGTGCAATTATCCGGTGCACATCAAGAGGAAATCGAGGCTGTTATTGCTAAATTGAAGCAAGAAGGAATGGATGTGGAGGTGATAGCCCCATGAATATGACCTGGGAGATTAACTGGGCTGAGATTGCCAAAGCAACCGGCGATACGCTTGTCATGCTGGGGTGGTCGCTCCTATTCACCATCATCATTGGTTTAGCCCTTGGCATTATTTTATTCCTTACTTCCAAAGGACAGTTGTTGCAAAATATGCCGCTTTATGGGGTGCTCTCCTTGATCGTGAACATCCTGCGCTCCGTGCCCTTCGTTATTCTCATGATCTCGGTGTTTCCGATCACGAAGGCGCTCGTGCACACCACGATCGGCGTTAAAGGCGCGATCCCGCCTCTCGTGATCGCCGCCGCGCCCTTCCTGGCGCGGCTGGTTGAATCCGCGCTGCGCGAGATCGAGAGCGGCGTCATTGAAGCCGCTCAGTCGATGGGCGCAACGCCATGGCAAATCGTCTGGCGCGTGCTGCTGCCGGAAGCGCGCTCGGGCTTGATCTCAGCCGTTACCGTAACGGCTGTTGCGCTGCTCTCCTACTCCGCCATGTCAGGCGTCGTAGGCGGAGGCGGGCTTGGCGATCTTGCGCTCCGTTACGGCTATATGCGGTTCCGTACGGATATTATGATTGTCACTGTCGTTATCCTTGTCGTTTTCGTTCAGCTTTTACAAATGCTTGGGGATCGCATGGTCGCCAAATACAACCGCAAATAAGACATCACGATTATTGGAGGTCATTTTATCATGAAAAAGCTTTCTGTTTCACTTGTTGCTCTATTCTTCATTCTGGCACTTGCCGCATGTGGGCAAAAACCGGCTGAGAACCAAGCTAGCACAGCGCCAGCTGCTTCTGGAGTACCAGCCGCTACGACGCCTGCCAAAGAAGTAACCTTAAAAGTCGGCGCGTCTTCCGTTCCTCACGCTGAAATTTTGAACGGTATCAAAGCAAAAATGAAAGCTCAAGGCGTTAACCTGGAAGTCATCGAATTCAACGATTATGTACAACCGAATGTGCAAGTGTTTGAAAAACAATTGGACGCAAACTTTTTCCAACACCAACCCTACCTTGATCAATACAATGCTGATAAAAAGCAAGATCTTGTAAAAGTCGTAGGCGTGCACATTGAGCCGTTCGGTGCTTACTCTCAAAAAGTGAAATCCGCTGCTGAGTTGAAAGATGGCGCGACTGTCGCTATTCCGAATGACCCGTCCAATGCGGGCCGTGCGCTAGCTTTGATGGAGAAAAACGGTTTGATCAAACTGAAAGATGGCGTTGGCATTAAAGGAACTGTGAAAGACATCGTCGAAAACAGCAAAAAACTTCAAATTAAAGAGCTTGACCCGGCTATGCTGCCGCGTACGATCGGTGAGTTCGATCTGGCTCTGATTAACACGAACTACGCGCTTCAAGCAAACTTGAATCCTACGAAAGATGCGCTGTTCATCGAGGACAAAAACTCCCCTTACGTGAACATTCTCGTTGCTCGTCCGGACAACAAAGATTCCGAAGCTATGCAAAAACTGGCTAAAGAATTGAACTCCGCTGACACGAAAAAGTTCATTGAAGACAAATACAAAGGCGCTATCGTTCCAGCGTTCTAATATAAAAAAACCGTCAGGAAGAACTTCCTGACGGTTTTTTTATACTTATTTTAAAAGAGAAAGAATGTCCGTATATGAGTAGCCATGCGCCTCAGCGACAGCCTTGTAAGTAACGTGCCCCGCTACAACATTAATCCCTTTGGCAATGGCTCTATTGTCCAGTGCAGCTTGCACATACCCTTTGCCGGCAATTTGCAAGCCGTAAGGCGTAGTCACATTCGTCAGCGCCAATGTCGACGTGCGAGCTACGGCACCAGGCATATTCGCCACCGCGTAGTGAATGACGCCATGCTTCTCGTAAGTCGGTTGGTCATGCGTTGTGATGCGATCTATCGTCTCAATGGAACCGCCTTGGTCGATCGCAACGTCCACAATTACGCTGCCGGGACTCATCGTTTTGACCATCTCTTCCGTCACGAGACGTGGTGCGCGAGCGCCAGGAATAAGTACAGCGCCGACGACCAAATCAGCTTGCCGCACGACTTCAGCGATATTATATGGACTAGACATGATCGTTTTCACACGTCCTTGGAAAAGATCATCCAATTGACGCAAACGATCCGGATTCAGATCCACGATCGTAACATCAGCGCCTAATCCAATCGCCATTTTCGCTGCGTTTGCTCCTACGATTCCACCGCCGATGACAGCTACTTTTCCAGGCTCAACACCAGGTACGCCGCCTAGCAGAATCCCTTTGCCGCCGTGCGCTTTCTCCAAGAAATGCGCGCCGATCTGGACGGACATGCGGCCTGCTACTTCGCTCATTGGCGTCAATAATGGTAGACTGCCATTGTCCAACTGAATGGTTTCGTACGCAATTGCGGTTACCTTGTTGCGAGCTAGTGCATGTGTCAATTCAGCCTCAGGTGCAAGGTGAAGATACGTGTATAAAATCAAACCTTCATAGAAGTAGCCATACTCCTCTGGAAGCGGTTCTTTTACTTTGACAACCATTTCAGCTGCCCAAACGTCCGATGCTGCCGCGACAATCGTCGCTCCTGCTTGTACGTAATCTTCATTCGTGAACCCGATACTGTGACCTGCCATGGTTTCTACCAACACTTCATGCCCTGCTTTTGTATAAGAAAGCACGGAGCTAGGCGTCATGCCTACACGAAACTCATTATTTTTTATTTCCTTAGGTACCCCAATAATCATTCTGCATCTACCTCTCCTAGGGACCCACGAAAAAGGATCCGTCTTCACTTGATAGTTCCAAGTATAAGAGGGATCCGTTCTTGTTCCATTAGACAAATTGTCAAAAATCTGTCCGGTTTTTTTTCACAATTTTATTTCAGGATAAAGCAGTTGATACGCCCGGATTCCGACCTGCAGCGCTAACCGTTTCTCAGGAAGCATGTAATCTGCGCCTAGCAGCTCCTCTATTTTCTCCAAACGGTAATAAAGGGATTGCCGAACGATAAAAAGCTGTTGGGCTGCAATTTGCTTAGACCCGTCACTGTCCAGATAAACCTTAAGTGTACGCAGCAGCTCGCTGCCTTTCATTTGATCATAATCGATAATCGGCCCTAAATACGTACGGACAAAGGACTGCAGAATATGCTTATCGGCAATATGAAAGAGCAGTTGAAATACGCCCAGCTCGTCAAAAAACTGCACTTTGCCCTGCAGCGTCGGAGCAAGTGAAATCGCTTGAAGCGCTTCTTGATAGCTTCGGTGGGCTTGCAAGAAGCCACGGTTGCTTTGACCGACTCCGATGGTCAGTTCCATCTCTTCCTCAGCTTTCAAGAACTGAAGCGATTGAAATACCTGCTGTAGCCTTTCTTTGGCCGGCCGTTTGGACGTTTTGTCAAAAGCTACGACGACAAGCCGGTTATTTTTCAAAGTTAATAAAGGATGGAACGTGTGCTGCTCAAATATGGAACGTGCGGCTAATGAAAGATGAATACCGGCAGATTCTATGCCATCACCGTCATCAAGCATGGATTGATTTTCGATCTGTCTATGTTCAAATTCTATTAATATAACATGATAAGGCAGTTCATTCAGCTGTTTAAAACCATGGCCAATCAAGACTTTGATCTGTTCCTCGTCACGAATGCGAAGATGGAGCAGATCGTCTACCCATAAGGTTTGCGAGTACAATTTGCGCTCTTCCATATATCGTTTGCGCAATAAATCCTGCGCGATCGACAAAGAGGCGGAGTCCAGAATTAAGTACTCATACTCCTGTGGTTTACGACCTAGAACGAGAATAATATGGGCCCAGGTTTTACCCATTGCGCCAACAGGCTGTACGATCACTGTCTGTCCGTCTAATTCAAAAACAACCGGAGAACCTGTATTACCGGCCGTTGATTCTCGTTCTAGTTGGCTATTCAGAATTTCCAACCATTGCGTTGTCTCACGTCTTCCCATCTGTGGAACAAATTTGGGTTGGCCATCTTGAGGCATATAGATAACTTGGGCTTTTGTACTGCTCTGGAGCAGCCCTAGCACATGGGAAACCCCTTGTGAGGATAATGTCATGCGATGGAACTCTCGTGAAATTTTCTCCAGATCTTGGAGTGCTTTATGATGTTGGTTGATGATGTGCGCATGAATATCTTGCGTAATGTCGATAAAGCGCACCGCTTGAGGGAAAATGATGAGAGGGAGCTGGCAGGTTTCCGCCGCGTCAATCCACGTCTGCGGGATGGCACTCAAATAATGTCCCATCTCTATGCACAGACAGGATACGTTATTATTAATTAGCTGCTCCAAATAGAGCATAAACAGCTTCGTATCGCTCTTGAAGGCGGCCCCCGTAGTCAGGATCATCTCCCCGCCCTGCAGCAGCTCTTCAAACTGAATCACTTCGATGATATGCACCCAGCGCACTAGTCGCTGTAACCCCTCTTGTCCTGCAGCGATATAGGCTTGCTGAAAGAAAGGTCTACCCAGCACTTCTTCTACCGTTAATTGATAATCTTGATTCAAGACTGTCACGCTACTTTCTTCTGGCTCACCAAAGTTATCCACAATTGACTATTAAGGCTATTTGGGGATAAAAGAATTCATGAAGTTTAGTATACATGAAAAAAGCGCCTGTTTCACTAGGAAACAAGGCGCTTTTGGGATATTCTAACTTAGATGGCTTTATCGATGGCAACCGTTTGCCCGGACCAAACCTTCTGCGAGGTCCAAGGCGCATCCGCATCGCTCCAGAACGCATCATCTGCCGGCAAACCAAGCGGCAGGAAGACAGCGGAGCACAGGTATAGGCTGCCTGTTGAGATGTAAGGCTCGCCAAGTTCAGGCTGGTGACCGCATAAACCGATCGTCAGCCAGCCCTCTTCGTCGAAGGTGCCCGGTGCTTCAATCAGACGCTTGATAATGGCGCTTAATGCGCATCTAACTTGCGAAGGAGAAACACCGGTCGGCAGTTCGCGGCGCAGTGCTGTTTGAGCTAGTGCCTGAAATGCGCCGAACCGGTAAGCAAGCGACCTGCCGATGACAGGGAACGTCCCCTCAGGGGAGATGGAACGCTCCTGAATAGCGGCATAACGCTGCGCACGCGCCAAAATATCCTTGCGCATAACAGCCCAATCTTCATAATGCGTATCCACATGCTCAATGATATCAACCAGCATGGGCTGGATCACGAAGCTGTTGTAGTAGTCCGCATGATAATGAGGGCCATCGCCGTACATGCCGTCTCCGAGGTACCACTGCTCATGCTGCTTGAGGGCAAAGTCCACACGCATCTGGTCCCAATCCTCGCCCATAAATCTGAGCGCGGTTTCCGTCATCGCAGCGAACAACAGCCAGTTGTTGAAACCCGGCTTGCGAGTTCTCGTCGCTTTCAAGGCTTGCACCAAATTGCTCTGAACACGGCTCTCCAGTCCATGCCAAAGTGTGTTAGGAGCTCGCAGAATCGCATGCGACAGAAAAGCAGTATCCACAATTGGCTGAAATCCATGGCTAAAGTTCATAAAATCTGGCGATTCAGGATCAGTCGCCGCATCCAGACCTGTACGCACGAGCTGGGCGTAATGTGTCCGAAGCTTCTCCTCCTCTGCATCCAGCGCAGGCGTTTCCAGCCAAGGAGCGATGCCAACGAGCGTACGGGCAAAAGCTTCCAGATGCGAGTACTGGCGCTGCTCTTCTTTTTTATTTTCAACAGGCATCGTTGCCCGCAGTTTTCTATCCGCCAATGCCGTAAGAACGGGATCAGCAATGCGAAGCATGGTTTGTACCCAATCAGAACGGGTACTGCTGGCTGCGGCTTGATTATTCATACCAGTAACCTTTAATTCCTTTCTCCATGCGCACAAGCGCTTCCAAGTAGTAGTAATCTCCCCAGATCATGAAGTCGTCAGGTGCATTTCCACCGCGAACACTGTAGGAGCCGCGCTCAATGAAACCTTGCGCATCAGGCTTGCCGATTGTTGCATACGATTTCACTAGGCCAGCCATGGAGCGTTGGATCGCATTTTCCAAATAAGCACGGTCCGCATCATCAGCAGCCAAATGTTCTAACAACTCAAGTGCTCCTGCTGAAGCAATTGCGGAAGCGGAGCTATCGCGTTTCGTTTCTGCATTTACAGGCGCATTGAAATCCCAGTACACAACGTCATCCTGCGGCAGGCGGTCAAAGAAGTAACGAGCCAGACGTTTCGCTGTTTCTAAGTAAAGTGGATTTTTCGTATAGTGGTAAGAAAGCGCAAACCCATAAATCCCCCATGCTTGGCCGCGAGTCCATGTTGAACCATCGCTATATCCTTGTGCAGTTCCACCATGCAGTGGCTCACCGTTTTCTTGATCAAAATAGAACGTGTGGAACGAGGAATCGTCGCCACGCACCAAATAACGGCGGCTTAAATCGGCATGAATGACAGCAACTTCTTTGTATTTGGCGTCGCCTGTTTGTTCGTAAGCCCAGTACAAAAGCGGCAAATTCATCATGCAGTCAATGATAATGCGGCCACCGTTATGCTCATCGCCTTCAGGACCCCAAGCTTGAATATACTGACCTTTTGGTCTCCAGCGCTTCATCAATACATCGGCAGCTTGAAGTGTAAGCTGTTTCGCATTCTCATCTTTTTCAATGATCCACTGCGCTTTGGAGGAAAGAGAATATAAAAAGCCGATATCATGGTGATCGAGAGCGACATTGTCTTCCAATCTTTTCTTAAAGCTTGCAACCGTTTTCTGTGCAGCCTCTTGAAAAGCTTTGTCGCCACTGTATTGGTAGCCCAGCCACAAAATACCGGACCAGAAGCCGTCCGTCCAATCCGTATTCGGATTCAAGTGATACACATCATTTTCGCTGACATGAGGAAATAAATCCCCAAAACGTTCAATGTTCACTTTCGTTTTCTGTAAAGCATCTTCAATGGCTTGTTTCCACATAAAATGATTCACTCCGTTTACTGTAGTTTGGTTGTTCCTCGTTCTATAAAAGTAAGCGGGACCTCGATTTCGCGGTCTTCGCCTGACTCCGCTTTGTTGCCAATCTTGTGCATCAGCTTGTTTATCGCCATTTGCGCTTGATCGTTATAAGGAATGTCCCAGCTTGAAATGCCAGGATAGCTTTCTTTCGCAATATAATCGTTATTAATGCCAATTAATTTAAGGCGGCCCGGAATATCAATGTTCATTTTATTAGCCGCAGATAACACTCTTAATGCTACATGATCGTCAAAAGCCACAACTCCAACAGACTTCGCATGCCGCTGCATAAGATCACGCAGGTAGGCTTCGATATCCAATCCCATCGTATCCACAATTTCTTGGGACACTCCGCCACCAAATTGCGCCATCCCGGCATCAAACCCAATGAGACGCTGTTCATCGATGACTTTCGAGCGTTTGCTGCCTAAGTAACAGATCGTTTCGCAGCCATGATCGGCAAGCACCTTAACGGACTGCAAGCAAGCTCCTGCAAACCCAAGATTAACAGCTCCTGTCGCTATGTCTTCCGGCCAGCCCCACCCATTAATCAGAACTAATGGTGTTCCGCTGTTGACGATAGAGCGCGTCGTTTCAAAGCCCATAGCTAAACCATGGCAAATTAACCCGTCAACTCTCCGCTGCAGCAAAACTTCCAAGTGCCTGCGTTCAATATCCGGGTCAAAACCTCCAGAAGAGAAGACGGATAAGTGGTATCCCGCATGATGCGCTTCAATCTGTAAATGTTCGGCAAGCTGCCCATAGTAGCCGGCCATCGCTGGAATAATGAGACCGATTTCATAAGTTTTGTTACGGCTTAAACCTGCTGCCATCGTGTTGCGCCGATACCCCAGTTGTTCAGCAGCCAATTCGACTTTGCGAATTGTCTCTTTCGATGAGCGAATACCACCTCGATTCAACACATTGGAGACGGTGGCAATCGACACACCTGCTGCTTCGGCCACTTCTACAATGGTGACTTGTTTGGGCTTGGTCATCCCTGTTTCAACTCCGTTTTGTTAAACGTTTAACATACTCTATTAGCTTAATGTGAAACGTTTAACCTGTCAAGAGAAAAAAAGACCGGTTCCCTCACTTCAAGGGAAATCCGGTCACTTGTTTTTACGAAGCGTTACTTCGCTTTATTTTTTCCCAAAATCGCGTTAGCATCCTTGCGGAATTTCGCAGCAGCTTCTTCTACGCTCGTTTTCTTATACAAGATTTGCTCGCTTGTTGCTTTGAGCAATTTCTCGACTTCGATGGAACCAACCGGGTTCGGAGGATCCATTTGGGAGCTGTTTTGTTCAGCCCATGCCACATAATCAAAGATTTTCACTTCGTTCGGTGACAGCAGTGGTTTGAGCGCATCTTTCACTTTGGAGGATACAGGCACACCACGGTCGCCTTTAATCAATTTATTGGCTTCAATATCGTTCACGAAGAAGGAGATGAACTTCGCTGCTTCTTCTTTTTGCTTGGAACTGTTTGCAATGGAGAAATACATACTTGGTTTCAAGAACAAGCCTTTATTGCCGTTGCGTCCAGGAAGCGGGAACAATTCAAGCGGACGGTCTTTCACCAAGTTGGCAACAGCTAAGAATTGATTGGACCAACCATTGCCGGTTACGGCGTTGTTCAGCAAAATTTCGTCTTCCTCAGCTACACCTTTCTTCTGTGACTCTTTATCAAGAGAAAGGATATTGCCGGCTTCGTACCATTTTTGATAACGTTTGAAGTAGTCAATGAACGGTTTATCGTCGGTGTAACCAAGCGCTGTACCGTCTGCATTATACATTTTTTGATCGACAGTGCGCAGGTAGTACGGGAAGAAGACTTCATGGTGAAGAGCAAAACCGCCGATTTGCTTGCCGCCAGCTTTCGCTTTTGCCGCAACCGCATCATAATCCTCCCAAGTCCAATCTTTGGTTGGTGTCGGAATGCCTAAGCTTTTAAACGTATTCACATCTACTGTCGTCGCCAGTGCGTTCACGCCTAAGTTCATCGCGACTAACTTACCTCCTACTTCACCACCGGAAATATTATTCGGGGAGATGGAGGAAACGTCGATCAGCCCATTTTTCGTGTAAGGCGTCAAATCAGCCAGCTGATTTTTCCCGCCGTATTGTGTCAAGTAAGAGATATCTATCTGGATAACATCCGGAAGTTGATTGGCTGAGGCTTGCGGAGCAAGTTTTTTCCAGTAGTCGTCGAATGGCGCATATTCCGCTTCAATTTTGACGTTCGGGTTCTGTTTCTCATACATCTCGATGACTTTTAACGTGTAATCGTGACGCGCTTGCCCACCCCACCAAGCTACGCGAAGTTTAACTGGATCTTTGCTAGGTGCTGTAGTTGCCGCTGCTGCTTTGGATGGTTCCGCGCTGGCCGCAGGTGCTGCTGGCGTATTCGTGCCTGATGAACATGCTGCCGCAGTAAACATGATGGATAGCGACAATGCTAAAGTGAACACTTTTTTCATCTCTATTCCTCCCCTAAGTGAGCCGATCAAATTTGGATAACGCTTACATGTTTATTATCCATCTTTCCAGGGGAAAGTTTAATCCAGAAAGTAGAGGTATTTGTTTAAAAAACAGTGTTAAAAAAATATTAAAAAAAAATAAAACCAACCTGAACCTTTTTACGTAGTACTGTTCATGCATGACATTCTTTCAGGGTTAGGGAGGTTTCTTGCTTATGACATTGACACTCAGGTACTACCAAACCGCTTCAATCCGGGACGCCATTTCCATGTTAGTCTGGTATTTACGTAAAAAACGCCGCGCGTAACATGACTTATAGGGTTCGCAAAAATAGTAATAAAGGCTGCTCTCCTGTAGATGATCTACTAGAGATGCAGCCTTTTTGCTAGTATGGTGGGAAAAGCCATGCTTCTTAACGCCGATAATTCCTGCTATTTCCGTGGCTTCTCCATTTTTCATCTAATTAACTGGATTTTCCACCACTATTTGCTTGAATCCACCACATTTTCGGGTAGTATCCGGCCATTTAACTGGAGTTCCTACCTCTATTTCGATCTCAGCTGCTGTGAGGCACTGATTATCGTTAGTTTTTCCATCTATCTAAAACATTTCAAAAAAACCGACAATTTCCCACTACTGGGTACTGTTGCTCTGAAAGCTGTCAGCAAATGATTGAGCTCACTAACTCGTAAGACCTCAATCGCTGCTCATAATCTGCAACCGGCGTGACCAGAAGAAATTCATCGACCTCACAGTCGCTTGCGATTCGCTTCAATTGCTCATGCACGCTAGCTGCTGTGCCAATGAGCATCCTGCGCTGGGGCTGTGACTCTGCACCTTGCAGCCAAGGCATGCCTGCTGCGAGAACTCGCGCCTCCTCCTCCGAATCGGCGCAGACCACACCGACCGCGATGATGACGCGAGGGACTTGCCCTTGTGCGGATGGCACAAAATTCTCCCGGTAGCCTCGCACAACTTCACAAGCATCGCTGTCGCTCATAAATTGGCCGAATACGTAGCCAGTTCCATGCTCAGCTGCTAATGCCGCGCTTTTCGTGTTGGTGCCTAGCATCCACACTTCCGGCGCAACAGGAGGCATCGGCCTTGCCGTTACCGGTTGCCCCTCGCACTCAAACCGGTCTTCCAGCAAGGCCATTAACGACTTCAACGTTTCCGGCAGCTGCCGAACGTTTTCTAGGAAGTTGCCGCTTAGCGCGATGGCGGCATTGGCAGAACCGCCGGGCGCTCGCCCGATGCCAAGATCAATTCTGCCCGGGTATAGGGCAGCAAGCATATGAAAGCTTTCAGCCACCTTCATCGGCTTATAATGTGGCAGCAGCAGCGCGCCTGAACCGATGCGAATACGTTCCGTCCTCGCGCCGATATGCGCCAAGAGAACCTCCGGCGCCGTGCATGCCAATGCAGGCATGTCGTGGTGCTCAGCGACCCAGTAGCGCGAGTAGCCCCATTTTTCAGCTTGCTTGGCCAGCATGACAGCATGTTCGTAGGCTGCGCCCGCGTCTGCGGGGTCTATAACGGGAACAAGGTCTAACACACTAAGCTTCATTCCGATGTGTCCTCCATAACCAGAACCGACGCGAGCTTACAAAGCTTCGCCTTTACCGCCATCAATATTGACCGAAGTCCCCGTTACATAGGAAGCTGCTTGTGAGGACAGAAAGGCGATTACGTTCGCTGCTTCCTCTGCTTGTCCGATACGGCCTAGTGGGATGGCGTGTCTTGCATCACGTGCATACTCATCCCAAGTGAGCTCAGGCGCCTCCCGCTTCCAGGCTTTTTCCAGCTGATCACTGCGAATCTTCCCGATACAAACGGTGTTAACACGGATGCCGTCTCCGGCAAGATCCTTGCTCATTGCGTTAGTTAAAGCCAGTCCAGCTGCACGGCTGACACTTGTCGGCAGGGAGGAAGCCGGCGGAGTTTTGGCGGCAGACGTCGTCAGATTCACAATGGAGCCGCCTCCTGCTTGCTTCATATAAGGAATCGCGTAACGGGAGAAATGAATCGCTCCGAACAATTTCAGTTCCAGATCCTGACGCCAAACCTCCGTACCAACCTGTTCAAAAGGTTTCGCCGCAGAAGTCCCGGCATTATTAACCAGAATATCAATGCCGCCAAAAGCTTCAACCGTTAGCTCGACAGCGCGTTTGCAGTCTTCTTCTGACATAACATCCGCTTGAATCGTCAGTACACGGCCTTCCGTCAAGCCGGCAATATGTTTGGCAGCTTCCTGCAGCTGCTCCTCATTCCTCGCACAAATAGCAACCTTTGCCCCCTCACGGGACAATGTGATGGCAGTCGCCAAACCAATCCCTTTGCTCCCGCCTGTGATTAAGGCAACTTTCTCCTTCAACCCTAAATCCATCCCTACATCCATCCTTTCCTAGACACCAGAGTAGTTCTAGCATACTCTTTTTCGCAGCATTTTTTCAAATGTTGGCAAAAAAAAGAGAGGCATGCGCCTCCCCTTCTCTACTTTCTAGTTATTCAAGTAAACGGCTTTTCCAGTACGCGCCGATTCATAAATAGCTTCCAAAATTTGTGACACAACATATGCTTGCTCAGGAGTCACGACAGGTTCTGCATCCGTTTCAATCGCTTTGATCCAAGTGCGCATTTCCAGATCCGCATCGCTTTCTTTTGCCCCATCATAAAAAGCAACTCCGCCGGCTTTCAGGTCAACTTCCGTTGTATACAAACGGCTGTGTTTTTCGCCATTGATACGAAGTCCGCCTTTCATGTCTGCGCCGCCTTCTGTTCCGCTGAGCGAGCATTTCGCCTCGTCAACTTCCAGCGTGTTCAGAGCCCAGCTGGATTCCAGCATAATTGTCGCTCCGTTTTCCATCACGATCATCCCGAATGCGGAATCTTCCACTGTAAACTTGCTCGGATCCCACGGTCCCCAAGCGTTAGCGGCATTCTCTTTCTGAGACAATTCGTGGTAGGACGTTCCAAGCACAACTTTCGGTTTGTAGTTGTCCATCATCCAAAGCGTCAAGTCCAAAGCGTGTGTGCCGATATCGATCAACGGGCCTCCGCCTTGTTTTTCTTCATCGAGGAATACGCCCCATGTCGGAACTGCACGACGACGAATCGCATGCGCTTTAGCGAAGTAAATTTCCCCAAGCTCGCCTTGCTCACAAACGCGTTTCAAATGCTGGCTGTCCGGACGGAAACGGTTGTTGTAGCCAATTGTCAGCTTTTTGCCTGTACGTTTAGCTGTCTCAGCCATACGTTTTGCATCTGCTGCCGTTTTCGCCATCGGCTTTTCACACATGACATGCTTGCCAGCTTCCATTGCTGCAATAGCAATTTCCGCATGCGAGTCATTCGGAGTAAGAACATGCACGATATCAATCGTAGCATCTGCTAGTAATTCTTTGTAATCTTCATAAACGGTAGCGCCCTCTGCGCCGTATTTGTCAGCCGCCTTCTCTGCGCGCTCACTCACGATATCACAGAATGCGACAATTTCAACATTTTTCAGCTTGCTCAAGCTCGGCAAATGTTTACCGTTTGCAATTCCACCGCAACCAATGATACCAATACGGAAAATACGTGACATAAGATTACCTCCAAAGTAGGTTGAATTTTATTGTGAATTAATTAGGAAGTTCAATGGTGACTTCACGTTTCTGAAGGGAGGAGCGAATAATACCGTCAATAATCGCTTGATTCCGGACGATTTGCTCACCTGGAATCGGTGCAGGCTTGCCGTCGCGAACCGCTTCTACAAAATCGCGAACTTTTTCATTAAACAAATTTTTATTATGATCGATGATCGGGATTTGACTTTCGGTATGGTGTCCAAGAACATCATGGAAGTATGTGATAGATCCAACAGATCCATCAAACACGCCGCTCCATGGCCCTTTTCCGGCAGGCGTTACTTTAAGTCCGCCATCGGTTCCAAGGAACAGAGTCGGTCCTAATGTATCCATGTGCATCGCCCATGAGATTTTGAAATTCAGCACAAGATCGCCTTCGAATCGGATCATCGCAACACCGAAATCTTCTACATCGAAGCGTGCTGCTTCTTTATGATACAAAGGGTTCGTACCAAAATAGTTAGAACTGTAAGCGGATACGGTAAGCGGTTTCGGATATCCCATCGCATTCAGCGCCATATCAAGCGAGTAGCAGCCGATATCGGCCATTGCACCGGCACCTGCGATTTCCTTGGAGATAAATGTACCGCCAGGCATCCCTCTACGGCGTCCGCCGCCAGTCTCCACGTAGTACACTTTGCCCAGTTGACCGGACTGAACCACATCTTGGATGGTTTTCATGTTCGGATCATACCTCGGCTGGAAGCCAACATTGAGCATGAAGCCTGTCTTTTTCGCCGTTTGCGCCATTTCTACCGCTTCATCCAACGTTACGGACATCGGCTTTTCCAACATGACGTGTTTGCCTGCCAACAAGGCATCAACCGTTGTGCGGTGATGAGCCACATTAGGCGTGCAAATGCTTACTCCATCAAGGTCTAACTCCAGCAGCTGCCGGTAATCGTCAAAGGCCTGCGCCGATGTGAGCTGCCAGAAATCAATAAATTGCGCCGCTTTGCCAGGTACAGCATCTGCAACCGCTACAATCTCTACATCAGCCAGCTCCCGGTAGGCTCTTACATGTGCGCCAGCAATACCGCCGCCGCCAATAATGCCGATTTTCAATGTTTTGCTCATCTCATTACCTCATCGCTACATGTAATATTAAGACATCCTACATAAATGTAGCATAGGAATAATAGGATTTTTAGTCTAACATTAGGACAAAAAAGATAAGAAATTGCGACATGGCATATTTGTGCGAAAAAACGGCTTGTCTTCTGCATGTCGTTGGATGGCCATTCACAAACTATATTGCCCCTTCAAAATCAGGATTGAAGCCGTCGTTCAGAGGGCGGATTACTTCCTGTTTACTCCCTCTTACCTCTTGCGAGCATAAGTTGTTTTCGGCTAACGGACTGAGATGACGCTATCTGCTACTTTTGAGAGGGAATGAGCAGCTAACGGACTCCAGAGTCATTATTGGCCATGAACTTGCCTAAAACAACGACAAAATGCATAAATAACGGCGCCTCAGTCCATTAGCTCTCAAATTCAGCCGAATTTGGCGGAATAGCGGCTGCTGGGTCCGTTAGCTATTCCCGTTGCAAAACACAAAGAGAGCTGCCCCAGTAGACATCTCTACTTTTGAGGCAGCCTTGTAACAGTAGATGGCCTTCTTCATCTACTCCCCGACCCAGCTACTTCCACCATCCTGCCGCTTACGCGCTGCCTTCACCGCCCACCTTCTTCTTCGCATCCTCCAGAAGACTTCGGTAAGCCGGTTCATCCGGATGATCGCGCACTAAGTCCTCATAGTAGCGGCTGACTCGCTGGAAATAATAAGGATGAACGTCCTGCGTCGGAACAAGCCGGTACGGATCCCAGCGGTACGTCTGCACTTGGTACGCTTGATTCTGCTCTTTCACCCAAAGCGCGAGCTCGCATAAGCCGTCTTTCCCGTCTCTGGTCGGCATATCCTCAATCTCCAAATGATCGTACGTAGTCCCCGGCGGGATCATTCGCTGAAAGCCGCTTGACGTCCATTGGATGATGTCAAGCTCAGAACCTGAACCTGAGCTTGTGCCCTTTTGCTGCCAGCCGATAATGACATCCCAGCCTTGTCTGCGTGAAACGGGCGCTGCCGCAAAATCCGTCACTTCCCTGATTCCTCCCGTGGATGCTGATGCAATAGGAAACCAGTTACCGGAATAGTCCTTGAGCGAGAACAGGTACTGGTTATCTAAAAATCTATACATAGCCGTGATTTCGGGAAAGCCGTCACCGTCAACGTCCGCATACAAGATTGCCGCGGGATTCCCCTGCTGCTGCAGCTGCACGATCTCAGCTTCTTGAGGTATGCAGCTCCGGACGACGGCAAGGAAATCAATATTGTTCATGCTCATGGTTATCCCTCTTTTCGCATCATTCTCAGCTAAAGTATATGCGACTGTGGACTTGGCCCATGATTACTAATAGCAAGAACAACAAAAGACCATGCACCTCAACCTAAGTTGACATACATGGTCTTCCTTACGCCTTAGGCGCTCCCAAGATACACCTGCGTCTGATGGACGCAATGAATGAAACGCACGGTTTGCGTTTCAGCTCTCATGACGACCGAGTGAGTCTCTGCACGGCCACCGAATTGATACTTCACACCGCTCAAGAAATCCCCGGTGGTAACGCCTGTCGCGGCAAAGTAAATATCGGATTCTCCCACGAGATCACGCATGCTCAGCACTTTGGAGGGATCCGTGATCCCCATAGCCAAGCAGCGAGCGATCTCTGCATCATCCTCCGGAAGAAGCCGCCCCTGGAACTCGCCACCCATACAGCGCAGCGCGGCCGCGGCGAGCACACCTTCCGGCGCGCCTCCCGAACCCACGTGCAGGTCGATGCCCGTTTCGGGAAATGCGGTCGCCATCGCTCCCGCCACATCGCCATCGCTAAGCAAATGAATTTTAACGCCTAGCGTGCGCAGAACTAAGATTTTGTCGGCATGCCGTTTGCGATCCAAAATCGAGACGGTTAGCTCCGTTACATCCTTTTGCAGCAGCTCCGCAGCTTTGCGTACGGTCACATCGAGCGGATCCTCTAACCGTAGATGACCAGCCAGTCGGGGACCGACGGCGAGCTTTTCCATATACATATCTGGAGCATGCAGCAGATTCCCTTTCTCGGCAATGGCTACAACGGAAAGCGCATTGTTTCTGCCGCTTGCAACAATATCCGTACCTTCCAGCGGATCTACAGCCACATCATATTCAGGACCAACACCGCTGCCCACTGGCTCGCCAATATAGAGCATGGGCGCTTCGTCCATCTCACCTTCACCGATGACAACAGTTCCCCGAAATGGAATGGAGCTAAAAATAGAACGCATGGCAGATGTTGCCGCTTCGTCAGCGCTATGTTTATTCCCTTTTCCTGTCCACCGAGCGGACGCCAAAGCAGCATATTCTGTAACTCGAACAATTTCCAGTGACAAATCTCTTTGCATACATCCATTCACCCTTTCTACTTTGGAATTGTTTTGTACGTTTACGTTCTGTCAGCTAAAATAAGTCCTGCTGTCTCTTCGATCGCTTTCTCACTAACATCGATGATTCGGCATCCAAGATCACGATACAATTTCATCGCAAAAGCCAGCTCTTCTTTGACCCGCTCCCCAGTCGCATATTTGGCGCCAAAGGGAAGTCCTACTGCTTTCAAGCGTTCTGTTCGAATGCGTACCAGTTGATCAGGATCCATCATTAAACCAATTAATTTCTTAGGATCTAATTCATATATAATGGCGGGCGGCTTTACCTCTGGAACAAGCGGGTAATTGGCCACCTTATTTCCTTTATGCGCCAAATAAATGCTCAACGGCGTTTTGGAGGTGCGGGAAGGCCCGAGCAAGACAATATGGGCATGTCTCATCGCGCTGGGATCTTTGCCATCGTCACTATTTACCGTGAACTCAACCGCTTCAACCCGCTGGTAATACTGCTCATCCATCTGGTAGAGCAGACCTACTTTGCGCTTCGGCGAATCCTTGAAGGTATCAATGAATGCCTGCATCATAGGTCCCATAATGTCAATCGCATTGACGCTAAGTCGAATGGCTTCCTGCCGCATCATCTCCCTAAGCTCGGGAAGAACTAGCGTATAGGCGATAAAACCGTTCACTTTCGATGCTTCTTCCACTAAGGAGCGCACTTCATCTTCGGTTCGGATGGATCCGAAGCGTTTGACCTGCACTTGGCTGGCATTAAATTGGCGGATTGTTGCTTGTACGACGGTATTCGCCGTTTCCCCTACAGAATCCGAACAAACGAAAATCGTATGCATCTTTTCTCCCACTTGCACTCCTCCTGATTAAATCCCCAGCGCTACTTCAAGCAGCAGTTTGGTCATCGTCGTTTTCGTAATTCGGCCTATTACTTCGTCGTATTCCTGTTCAGGCGTTGCCGGCTTAACGACAGGCAATCCGTCGACTTGATGATGAATCATTTTCCGAGCAGCTTCTAACACGCTGTCTTCCGGGTGCACCGTAACAATGTTCGGATGTCTGGTCATGACGAGTGATACAGGCATTGTGTTAGCGGCGGACTGGCCTAATGTCACCTTCAGCAGATCCTTTCGTGAAACGATACCTACTAAAGCCCCCTGTTGATTTACAATCATTAAACTTCCTACGTTTTCTAGAAAAAGTGTCACGACAGCATCGCTGACCGTAACCGTCTCCCTGAGCACAACGGGAATGCCCATGACTTCTTTGACCTTCATCGCCTCAATATGCTTAAATGGTGAATTCACTTCAAGCGCAGCTTTTCCAAGAAAATAGCCGACTTTCGGTTTGGCATCAATATGCCCAAGCATCACCAAAACAGCCAGATCCGAACGAATCGTCGGGCGGCTAATGCCTAAAAGCTCAGCGATGCGTTCACCCGTAATCGGGGCATGTTTGCCCACAAGATCAATAATTTCCAACTGGCGGGATGTCAGCTCGATGATGTTTCCCTCCTAAACAATTCAAAACCACCTATATAGTGTGTTCTATTTATTATATATTGTATATTATATAGCATAAAAAAGGAAAATAACATTGTTTTATAGCACATAAAATAATTTCTTATCATTTTTGGACACGTTCCGTTCACTTTTTTGGACGCAAAAAAGCCCCTTTCTACTTCCTGAAGGAATGAAAGAGAGCTTTCTATACAGCTATTGGAAAAAGACGATACCCATAATACCCGCGCCTACAATGATAATAAATGGATGCAGTTTATATTTGATAATTCCCATGAAAGCACCGATTGAGATTAACACCGTAGCAATCTGCTGCCAGGTGACCGGTAGTTTCGCTTCACCCCAGCCTGCCATGCCAAAGTGTATCGCCGCAAAAATAATTAAGCCGGTGACGACAGGCTTCAAGCCGTAAAAAGAAGATTTAAACCACTTATTATGATGCCATTTGTACAAAAATGCTGCTAATACAATGATCAATAAAAGAGATGGAAGCACCATGCCGAGCGTCGCCGCAATGGCGCCCATTACGCCAGCCGTCTGAAATCCAATTAGTGTGGCACAATTCGTCGCAATAGGTCCTGGGCCTGCCCCCGCCAAAGACACAACTTGGTTGAAAGCTTCATCTGTAAGCCATTGGTTTTTGCTCACCTCGTGCTGGATGACTGGCATCATCGCGTATCCACCGCCGAAGGAGATAAACCCAATCTTAAAAAAAGTAAGAAATAAACTGAATAGCACGCTTTTTCACCTTCCCTCATATACCGTCAGCAATAAAATAATCTGCGGCCCGGTTGGTCATAGGCGCTTGCGACTTCGTTTCTTTGCTTGCGAATGGATCTTTCATTCCCCATTTTTGTTTCAAGAAAACGACAGCAATTCCAACCACAAAACCGGAGCCAATCACTAAGATCGGTGATATCGGGAGGAAAAGCAGGACGAGCACGGTCGCTACGGCTGCAAAAAGCGTCATTTTATCGATAATGGATGACTTCGCCATTTTGTAGGCAGCTGCTGCGATCAGTCCGACGATTGCAGCATGAATCCCCTCCATGATAGCCTGCATTTTCGGATAACTTTGGAGAATTGCGTAAACCATACTAAGGAGCATAACAATGATAAACGTAGGAAGCGTAATGCCGATGACGGCTGCTACGGCTCCTCGAACTCCTGCCAAATGATAGCCGACCAAGGCTGAAACATTCACGCCTACACCGCCCGGAGCTGCTCCGGATATGGCAAGAAGTTCTGTCATCTCATCATCTGACATCCACTTATTCGTCTCAACCACTTCTCTATGAATAGCAGGCAGCATAGCATAACCGCCACCAAAAGTAAGTGGGCTGATCCGCAGAAATGTCCAGAAGATGCTTATTAATTTACGAAAGTTGTTTGTTGGCATGTTGGTTGACCTCCCCTGCACTTAATTCTATTTTGAACTAAAGAGAGTAGAATGTCCAATCATTTTTACTAATCCGCCCTCTAAATCCCCCTTATAATGCAGGACGAACGTTTATTTCAATCCCGATCATCCCGATTAAAAATGTAAGTTTAATTTATTTTGGTATAAAGGTCAGCTTTCAAACAAATTGGGGTAAGCCTAACGTAAGAACACCTAACCTAATTGAAAGGAAGGATGAATCATGAGCCGAATCATTCAAGCGTATTTTCACACGGAAAATCAAGCGGAGGATGCAAAAGTATTGTTGATGAAATACAATCCGGAAATGCTCGAGGTTGGATCACTGGAGGGCGGATATAACGGCAGCGGACGGCTGCTGCTTCCCATCTTGGATGGCGGTGGTTTGGTAAACGAAGCAAACATGAACAACAGTTTTGCGATGACTGGTGCGCTGCCGACTGCGGCTCTCAGCTCTTCCGATTATGCGAGCGACCGAGACGCCACTGCACTTCATTATGTGCTCACAGCCAAAGTCAAATATGCAGATTATTCAGGGGCTGCTGAGATTATCCGCAGGAACCATGGGCATCTGGAGGAATTAGATGAGTAGGCAAAAGAGTTCCCTCAATCCAGAGAGCACTTGCCCCAATGAAAAAAAGAGCTTGCCGACATCGGCGAGCTCTTTTTTATGCAGCATTTGTCTGCCGCTTTTTCATGGCATAGTTCGTAATATAGACCCCAGCCACGATTAGTATCGCCCCCAAGAGATGATACACTCTTAGTGATTCGCCCGTAAAAGCTGTTGCAAATATCGCGCTGAACATCGGGATAAAGTTCAGAAAACCCGCACAGCGTTGGGGTCCCAGGATTTCGATGGCGCGGTTCCAGCTCAGGAACGCAATGATTGATGCGAATAATCCGATATAGATGAGTCCTGAGATAAGCGCTGAATTCCAAGCAATCTGCGGGGATTTCACCGCCACTTCGGTTAATGAAAGCGGAATTAGCAGGATCAAAGCGACGACAACCTGCGCCAGCAGCAAGGGGCTGGAGGGAAATCGCCCCGCTACCTTTTTCATGCCTACGGAATATAGGGCCCAACATAGAACTGCCGTTAGCATCAGCAAATCGCCCTTATTAAAAGACAGATGAAGCAGCGCTGACAAGCTCCCTCGACTAATGATCCAGCTCACGCCGGCCATTGAAATAAAAATGCCCGGCAATGCCGTCCAAGCTAATTTTTCTCGCATGACCAACCATGTCAGGATCACCACAAGTATCGGCGTCGCAGAGTTCATGAGTGAAGCGTTAATGGAACCTGTATATTGAACCGCGACATAAGTTAATGTGTTGAACCCGGCAACGCCGGTTGCAGACAAGAACACAAGCATTTTCCAATTCCGGAGAAATTCAGCCCTTAACCGCCAAGTTTGCTTGCCATAGAAAGGTAGAAGCAGCAGAAAAGCAATGCCCCAGCGCAAAGCGGCTAAGGTAATGGGCGGGATATGCTCAACGAGCGCTTTGCCGGCCACAAAATTACCTCCCCATATACAAGTGGCGAGCAATAAAAGTATGTAGGGGGATTGTCGTATCATGCGGATCAAACTCCTTTGTAAATCCTTCATCTGGTCATGCCCTTCTACATGATAACATATGACGAACTCCTAAAGACGATGTCCCATCTAATATCGAATAACAAAGTGGTTGAAGTTACATACTAACGTATGGAAATATTGTGAAATAACTTAAGGAGATCAATGTGGATGAGCAGTGAAGAGATAAGGGAAATCAGCCTTCTAGAGCAAACCCTGCAAATGCTTTGCGATTGTTCTGACTTGACGAATCACCATTTTCCTCTTCATCAGGTCGATTTGGTTTATTTCAGTTATCTTGTCAGTCCAGAAGCTCTAAGGAATGATGTCTTAAATCTGTTTAATGCAAAACACGACAATATGGTAGCGATGTTGAGCAAGTCTTCCTTCAAGCAGAAACTTCAAGTGAACGAAATCGTTCATGATATTCTGAACGGTTGTATCGCTATTTTTTATAATCATAGTGCTTATTTGTATGAAGCATACGCGCCTGAATCACGAACGATACAAAGCTCAGAGACGGAAAGTGTCATTAGTGGTCCAATGGACTCTTTCACCGAATCACTCAGCACAAATCTGTCTTTAATTCGCAGACGCATCAAGGATCCGTCACTCAAAGTGCTTGCCTTCACAATTGGCAGCAAAACAGGCACATCGTTAAATCTCCTTTATTTGGACGGTCTTGCAGATTCGTCTCACGTGCAGCAGTTAAGCGAGATGATAGAAAAGCTCGATATTCCGATCATCACTGAAACAAATATCCTTGTTCAATATTTAAGCCCTAACAAGTACTCCTTGGCACCGCAAATCTTTACAAGCGTGCGGCCTGATCTCATCGCGAATAAACTGATCAGCGGCAAAATTGTCGGGCTGCTTGAGGGGAGTCAAACTGCCTTCAGTACCCCAACTTCCTTTATTGAATTTTTCATGTCGCCTGACGATTATTATCAACCGTGGCCCGTCGCCTCTGCCGTTCGTATTTTACGACTTATTGCCTTATTCATTACACTCAGCTTCACAGCATCCTATGTCTCGCTAGTCACTTATCATTATGAGATGATTCCGCCATCGCTGTTGCTAAACTTAATGGAATCCCGTAATCGAGTGCCTTTTTCACCGCTGGTAGAAGCCATTTTTATGGAGATGACCATTGAGCTTCTTCGTGAAGCAGGGGCACGCTTACCCACCAAAATCGGATCTACGATTGGGACTGTCGGGGGAATCGTCATCGGCCAAGCGGCTGTTCAAGCTGGTGTAACAAGCAATATCCTCATTATCTCTGTTGCGATTTCGGCCATAGCCTCCTTCGCCATCCCTAGTTATATCATGAGCGCTTCCATTCGGATAATGCGATTTGGTATCATTCTGTTGGCTGGTATATTTGGAAATTTCGGTCTAGTTTTCGGCCTCGGATTCTTGATCGTTCAACTTTCCAGTTTACATATGTTTGATCTATCTTATTTATCACCTTTAGCACCATCGCAACCAAGTCGTTGGTTAGATCAGATTATTCGAGCGCCCGTGCAAATTTTGGCTAAATTGAAAAAATTCACCCCTAATAAATCAGGCAAATGAAGGAGTTACTCATGCGGGCAAAGCTCCCTTTTTTTCAGACCACCATTCTAGCCAATTTCATCCAGACCGGTGTCGTCGTATTCAGTCTCCCCCGTCTGTTAGCAGAAAATATCGGGACAAACGGGTGGGCAGCCCTGCTCATCTGTTCAGTCGTCGCTTCTTGCAATCTTTGCTTGATTTCATTGGTTTATCGGTTCGGACAAGGGAAATCCATCTTCGATATCACGAAGTCTGTATTACCTAACTTCATTATTATTCCATTTTTTTGTCTATTGGCTGCATTATGGGCTATTCTGGGCAGTCTGATTGCTAAAGAATTCATTCTCATAATTACTTCTTTATCCTTCCGTTCACTCCCCCCGATTTACTTATATCTGCTGCTTGAGCTGCTTGTATTTTTACTTTTATCCAAAGGAATTTTTTCTATCTCCAATTCATCTGTTATCGCTTATTTCTTGTTAACTTGCAATTTCCTACTTTTGTTTTATGCTCGCAAAGACTTTGATTTATCACGAATGACTCCTTTTTGGTTTAAGGAAGTTGATCATACTCTAAAAGGATGGTTCCAAATTTATTCAGCATTTCTAGGTTATGAACTTTGTCTCCTTCTATTTCCCTATGTAGATGAAAAATCACACTTAATGCGTAGCTTTCAAATCGCTAATCTCATTACAACCGCTAGCTATGTTTTAGTTAGCTTTATTTCCTTTGGCTTTTTCAGCTTGCATCAGCTTCAACATATGAAGTTTCCTATGTTGAATTTGCTATCCTACGTGGAGCTTCCCTTTGTGAAAAGAGTGGACGATCTCGTATTCAATCTCTCCCTGTTACGAGTAATTGTTTCGAATGCCATGTTCGCCTGGGCGTCCGCTGAAACACTCAGACGGCTCTTTCCAGCAGCGAAATTCCGTTCAATCCCCTATGTTGTCTTAGTTATTTTCGCAGCAGCTACCTTCTTTGCCATACCAACAACGCTCGAAGAAACAGAGCCGTGGATATTTAGATTTGGAGTTGCAGAAGCAGCGGTTGCTGTCATTCTTCCCATTGTATTACTTACTATCCTTCTTATTAACAAGCGAAGAGGACAAAATTATGCGTAGTTTGTTTATTCTAATCATGCTATTCAGTCTCACAGGTTGTGCCCAGCAGCAACGGATTGAGAAATTAGGCATGTCGGATACCGTAGCTTTAGATCCTGCGTATGATGAAAATGGAAAACCATCCAATACGCAATTATCCATTGCTATATCGGTCCCGAGAGCAGGAAAAACGAACTCCGCACAATTAGATATCTTGCAGACAAAAGCTTCTACACCCAAAGAAGGAAGGAGTAACTTCTCCCGCAAAATTGATAAAGTCATTGTTTCAGGTCAATTGAGAAGTATGCTTTTCGGGAAGGATCTAGCTAAGCAAGGCATATGGAAAGCTTTAGACTCCTACCGCCGTGATTATACAGTTGGGGAGCGGTTAAAAATCGTCGTTGTGAACGGTAGCGCTGTCGACATGTTAACCCATTCCTATGCTCAAATCAGTTCAGTCGGAAGTCACATTGATCAGCTTCTAACCCAAGAGGCAAAAATTCATGATGTCCCTGAAGTTACACTCTACAGCTTCGCACGCGATTATTTTGACGATGGAATTGATCCCATTGCACCTCTGGTCATGATAAAAAATGATAATGTGGAAATAGATGGAGTCGCCTTGTTCAAAAAAGATCGTTACATTGGAAAGATCAGTCAAGACGACACGGTGATGTTCGCTATTCTGCATCAAAACCTTAATAATGCCGAATTCAATATCAGATTTATGGATCAATTGTCTGGTCAAAAAGAAGGAGCGATGATTAGCTCCATTGTTTCCAAACGAAATGTGTCTATTATGAAACAAGCTGGAGGCGCTCCTCCAAAAATTGTTATGCAAATTCGATTAAGCGGTATTATTTTGGAGTATACAGGGGCTTCGACCTTTAAACATGCAGATGAGCAAAAAGCGCTAAATCAAGACTTGTCCAAAGCCATTCGTGAACAAATGCAAGCAATTCTTAACCAAGTACAGCGCATAGGAGCTGACAACTTGGGAATCGGCACTTATGTCCGAAACAGTATGAATTACGACGAATGGAAGCAGCTGAATTGGGACACTCTCTACCCAAATGCGGAGATCCGCGTGGAAGTAGACACCAAGATTCGTGACTACGGGATGATACGGTAAACAACTTTTCATGTTACGTTGACACGTTGCTTTCATTTCTATTACGATGGCTAAGTAATTGTCCATAGGTTGGTTCAGACAACTGACAACTTCCACATTTGAACGTTTAGGAGACTTGAGCCATGAAGCATAGTTATGTATCTCATCTTTTTTGCCCGAAATGTGACACGCGATACACAGCCGAGGACAAGCATCAGCTGTGCAGCTGCGGCTCACCGCTTTTAGTCGCATATGACATGGAAGGCATTGCCAAACACTTGACCCCTGCCATGCTTCGCGACCGCGAACCAAGCCTTTGGCGTTATCGCGAACTGCTGCCCGTCATTCAGCCGGAGCATGTCGTTACGCTTGGCGAAGGCTTTACCCCGCTGCTTCCGATGCGCAGCATCGGTGCAGATATGCAGATCCCCGGTCTGCTCATGAAAGACGAAGGCCTGCTGCCTACCGGCTCTTTCAAAGCCAGAGGCGCAGCTGTCGGCATTTCTAAAGCGAAGGAACTGGGCGTGAAGGAACTTGCCATGCCGACCAATGGCAATGCAGGCGCAGCGTGGGCCTTATATGCTGCAAGAGCGAAAATGAAATCAACGATCATCATGCCCGTCGATGCTCCGCTCATTACTCGTAATGAATGTGCGATTTCCGGGTCCAATCTGTATCTGGTCAACGGTCTCATTAGCGATGCCGGGCGGATAGTCGCCGATCTCGTCAAATCCTACAGCCTCTACGATGCTTCAACGCTCAAAGAACCGTACCGCATCGAAGGCAAGAAGACGATGGGACTTGAAATCGCCGAGCAGCTGGGCTGGAAGCTTCCTGATGTTATTTTGTACCCGACTGGCGGAGGCGTTGGATTGATCGGGATATATAAAGCGCTGCAGGAACTGCAAGCCTTGGGTTGGGTGCAAGGAAAATTGCCGCGGCTTGTCTCTGTGCAAGCAGAGGGCTGTGCGCCTATCGTCAAAGCTTGGGAAAATCAAGCGAAAGCTTCGGAATTTTGGCAGGAATCCAAGACGGTCGCCTTCGGCATCAACGTTCCGAAAGCGCTTGGCGATTTCTTAGTTTTGGAGGCCATCTATGCGACTGGCGGATGCGCGATTTCCATTCATGACGAAGAGCTGCTGCAAGAGCAACAGCGAATCGCAGAGCTTGAAGGAGCCTTCGTGTGCCCAGAGGGAGCCGCTACGTTCGCAGCCGCAAGAAAGCTGAAACAATCCGGCTGGATCGCCGAAGATGAGTGCGTTATTGCGCTTAACACGGGGGCTGGAATTAAATATCCGGATACCGTAAATGTCCAGGTTCCTGTCTTGCAGCCGGAGGAACGGATAACGAGATAAGGACGTGCCGGGGGTGAATAACGAATTGAACAAAACACTGATTACGGACATGCAATTATTTGCGGCGGCACTCTCACAAGCGAATGTCGCCGTCATTCAGTGCACGGCGGATGATATCCCAGTTTTTCTCGCGGTCGGTAAAATTAGAAAGTACACGCCATTCGAGGTACAGATCGGTGAAATCTCATATCTGCGGGAAGAAAGCGAGTTTCGCATTAAAGAAGATTGACGATGAAGCTTTTAATAGAAAGTCACTTCACAATAAGATCCCAAGGGAATTATCTCATTTAAATACTTGTACATAGCTTCCTTCTCGCGATTTTGAAGATTTCTATTCGCATGAAAATTAAAATAAATCAAACTCTCTGCGGCATCATAGTAGACAAACGATAAATGACCGCAGGGAAATAGCCGATTAATGACTTCAATAATGCCATGTTGGTTCAAATTCCTGCGCTTCGCCGTTTGAACAACAGCTTCCGGAAAGTCCTGCGGCAGCGGGACTTTATCCGTTTGCACCAAGTTATAGGCTTTCACCTCATAGCTAACATAAGGATACAAGTAACCGCTTGCATAACGTTGCAGACTCTCAGCATCCTTTTCCGGCAAGTTCAAATCTTCGTTCCAGGCATAGATCGTCGCTTTATGTTTTTCCGGCGTATGAATCCGTACATATTTCAAATGCGGAAAACGCTTTTTCACCAACTGCTCCGATAATAAACGAGTTCCCACCTTAATCACCTCTTCGAATTATGTCTTATTATCTTATTCGGATACCTATCATCGTAGACCCTCCACTTCTTACTCGTCACCATTCTCTTAAATGGAAAAAGTACTGCTAATTTCTTCATTTCTGCAGCTCTTGAGTCAATAGATGGAATTTCTCCTGCTTATTCCTCAAGTTTCCTCAGAAATGAGGCGAATCGACTGAAATAGCTGCACAAGCTCCAGTTATTTTATCAAACTCCTACTCCACGCCATTTTTAACAGTAGAAATTCCAGTTACTCCGTGAGCGAACCCCAAAACATATAAACTCTATAACATGTTAAAAGAAAAGCCTGGCAGAAAGATCATAGATCCCCACCAGGCCCTTCTTATAACCTATTTTAAAATGTAACTGGCAACCTCACTTAAATCCAGAATATCGATGATACCGTCCACATGGACGTCCGCTTTGCTATTCCAGTTAGGATCGGTATTTCTTAATCCATAATGAGCGGCAATAAAGGCTAGGTCGCCGATGCTCACTTGACCGGAGTTATTCACATCGTATCCATGACTTGTGTGCACGGAAGCTTGGAACGCTGTCAGTGCGGCGTTCAGCTCTGCAACAGCTTGCGTAATTTCAGCCTGCGTGACATTCGGATTCGCTTGAACGGCTTTGGCCTTCGCAATGGCAGCTAGAAGATCAGCTTTCGAGCCAGCTGGATATTCCCCTTGACCAATTCCTTCTACCGCTTGTGCGTATATCGTTTCAGCCGTGCTAATAAGCGCATTCAACGCAGACAAGTCGGCATAACGAATCGTAATCGGTTTCTCTACCCCTTGGAAAGTGGTTTCCACCCCTGCTGCATTAGCCACCTCTGCCGAACTGTAAACGTTGGTGACAACCGTACTGCCTACGGACTTGGCTCTGAGTTGAAGTGAGATCAGCTCGCTATTGCCCGTCACAGCGTAGTCAGTCCCTAAACTAACCAAGATGATTCGCACCTTGCCAGGTGTACTGTACACATTGCCTACAACACTCACTCCATCTTGCAATTCTTTGGTTGATACATATTCGAAGTAATCCGGATTATAGGTAAAGCTAACATTTTGGGCGATGATGGGCTCCGTAATACCACTCAGTCCGTATGTCAGCGTGAGCGTCTCCCCGGGTTTTAATGTGCTTCCCCCGCCTAAAATAATGCCAGGCTCTTGCGGCTCACCTGCCGGCACTGTAATGTTCGGCATTGGCGGCTGGGTCATCCCTCCACCGAGGTAATAACTCACATGAGGCGGCTGATTGTAGCCGGTATTTTCACGAGCTACACCTAATCGGTAGACAGGATCATGCATAAGCGTATAAAAGCGGTAATCTGTTACATCGGTAGTCATATAAATGCGCAGCGCGCTGCTGTCCTCAAGCCGCCACATGGCTTCTTCACGCCAGTCACCGAATAGATCGGCTTGCAGGCCGGGATTCCCTTTTGTTCCATTGTTGGAGAACGTCCCCTCTGCTGAAAGCAGCGTCTTCACTTGCGAATTCTCATAATCCCATTTCAAAATATTACCTACACCGGTCAACGTCGTATCGTTGTAGGTATGGTCGAGCAGTTCACGTTGGAGATCTCCATCCCACCAAATCGCGAAGTTCGCAGGCGGAATATGTGTGGAAATCTCATTGCCCTTCACATCGTACATCCCCCCGGAGGTACTGTTCCAACCTCCCGCATCAATGGCCCAAGATTCAGCGCCTTTGTACCGAGGATCGATATCGGCGGATACACCACGGCCTACATCATAGGTTGTAGGTTTCCCCCAGATGAGCTCGCCTGTTTTCGCATCGCGGAATTCCAATCCTGCACGGCTCGGCTTTTCTTCATGCACCTGAAATACCTCATAGCCAGGACGATCCGGATCCAAGTCACTTAAATGCATGGCATCTCCATGCCCCAAGCCCGTTGTATAAAGTCCTGTACCATCATTGTCAACCGCCATTGCGCCATACACAATTTCATCTTTGCCGTCCCCGTCAACATCGGCAACGCTTAAATTGTGATTTCCTTGACCTGCGTAGCTGCCATTTCCAGGAGTGTTTGAATCAAACGTCCACACCTTCGTTAACTGTCCGTCTCTCCAGTTATACGCGACAAGAACTGTTCGTGTGTAGTAGCCACGTGCCATAATCAGACTTGGATGCTCGCCATCCAGATAAGCAATTGCTGCCAGAAAACGATCGACCCGGTTACCATACGTATCTCCCCAGTTCCCCACCGTTCCCCTTGGAGGTTCGTAAGAAGTCGTCGTAAGCGTTTTACCTGTGGTACCTTCAAAAATGCTCAAATACTCAGGACCGGACAAAATGTAGCCCGATGAATTGCGATAATCCGCTGCCCCATTACCGAGCACGGTTCCGGCTCCATCGATGGTTCCGTCCGCCGTTTTCATGGCGACTTCCGCCTTGCCGTCTCCGTCCAGATCATACACCATGAACTGTGTGTAATGGGCTCCAGCCCGGATATTTTTACCCAAATCAATACGCCATAATTGGGTGCCGTCAAGTTTATAGGCATCCACATAGACATTGCCTGTGTAACCGGACTGAGAGTTGTCCTTAGAATTGGACGGGTCCCATTTCACCACATATTCATATTGTCCATCGCCATCCAAATCCCCGACGCTGACATCATTCGCACTGTACGTGTAAATGACCCCATCCGGAGTGGTGCCCCCCGTTGGTTTATTTAGCGGAATATCCAAATGATTCGTTTCCATGACAGATGCGCTGTCTGAAGCCGTTTGCTCAATTCCGCTCACGATCGCTCGAACCGTATAAGTCGACTGCAGCGTGCCTTCCGTATCAAGGTAGTTCGTACTTGAGGTGATTGGGGAGCCGTTAATCTTCTGGCCGTCCCGATACAAATTGAATGAGATGCTGCCTGGCTCTGTGCCCAGCAATCTCCAACCGACATATACGCCATTGCTCACTTTAATTGCCGTGGTGCCTCGTTCCAGACGTTCCATTTGGCGTAGGAACACTTTTTTGATCGGCGATACGACAGAAGCTGTGAGATCAGATAGCCCCGCCGAATTTACGGCTGCAATTTTGTAATAATAAGGAACATTTGTTGTGACGGATTGATCAACATAGGATGAATCCGTCGATCCGGCAATTCTACTGTAAGCCCCTGCCTCGCTTGACGATCTGTAAACATAGTAGTAAACAGCTCCTGAGACGGTGTCCCAATCTAAACTAACGGAGCTTTCTGTGGCATTCGTGATTTGAAAATGGCCGGGAACCGTTGGCTTTTGGCCCGTTCCATCTGCAACGGTTACCGTCAGCGGGCCACTTTTCGGTGATTCATAACCACCAACTGTGTTTGTTACCGCATACGTGTAAGTTAAGCCAAGTTCAACTGAATTGTCTGCATACGCTGCTGCACTCGTTGTTCCAATTTTGGTATAATCGGCTTGTCCTTCAGCTTTCCTGTAAATGCTGTATTCGCTCACGCCCTGTGCAGCATTCCAACTAAGCTGCACGCTTGGAGATGGAGATACGCTCACACTTTCAACTTTGACACCGCTCATGACCACAGCCGGCGTAATTTCGATGGCGTTGACACGGCCGTCATTGCCGCCAATGTCCACGTTCATCTGTCCGTCTGCAACCGTAACAACAGCCGTGACATCCTGAAAGCTGCCGCTGGCCGTATTCGTGGAACCACGATTGATCCCCTCAATCGTTACGGCCGTCTTATTGCTTGCCGTTCCATCACCTGCGGTAACTTTGACGAAATAATCTCCATTTTCCATATCCACTTTAAATGAGAAGCTTTTATCAATCACAAAATCTCTTAAAGTATCGCTAAAATTAGCTCCACGATCTCGGCTCGCTATGGTTTTGCTTAGGCCAAATCCGGTAGCACTGCTGTACAAGGTGGACTCCGAAACCCGTGTAAAACCGGGAGCCACAGGACTTGTCGCTGTTCCGAAATCAAAGTAGTAGGCTTGCTGAGCAGCAGAAACCGTCTTAGGAAGTATTGCTGAGCCTGAAAATACGGCAAATGCCATCATTGCGCTTAAAAAGAGCGGAAGTTTTCTTATTTTCATTTTCGCGTTCATCTACCTTTCATTTGCCGATTGGAATTTATCGTAAGCTGCGAGAATTAATACAGCCGCTTCAGCACGTGTTGCCTGATCATCTGGAACAAAATAGTTATTGTCTCTGCCTTGAATTAATCCGGCTTTACGTGAAGCTTTGATTTCCTGCAGCGCCCAAGCTGGAATCTGATCCTCATCGGCAAAGGAAATCGCCTCATCGGAGTTTGTCTCCAGACCGATTGCCCGTGAGACCATAACCGCCATCTCCGCACGTGAAATGAGCCGGTCCGCACCAAAGGAGTGATCTTCGTAACCCGTTACCACGCCTGCGGATGCCGCTTCAAAAATATAAGCTTTGGCCCATTGCGGGATATTGTCGATATCGGAGAATTGCATATTTTGTGCATCCTTGCTAGTAAGCGAGATTGCACGTACTAGCATAGCTGTGAACTCCGCACGCGTTACTTTACCGTCCGGTTGGAATGTTCCATCATCGTAACCGTTTACAAAACCAAGCGATGCCGCTCTTTCGACGGCTTTTTGTGCCCAATGATTGGCCATATCACTAAAAGTAATAACATTTCCCAGCTTAGGCGTAATATCCATCGCGAGCTTGGAGTCCGAAGTTACCGTTGCTGATTGCATCGCGCTCGTCACTTCTTTAACCTGTACAAGCTTGATCTCCGCTGGTCCTTCTGACAAATTCTCAAACGTAAAGGAAGCAAGTTCCACATCCCCTGAGTCCCCCGGTAATTTTCCAACTTTGGTATGGGCGAAGATAACTTGCCCTTCTTTCACGATTGCCGGAACGGAAAATCCGTTCATTGGGCTCGTTCCTTTTATAAAACGCAAATGCTTCGTATCATAGGACAATCGAATTTCGTAGCCAAAAAGGTCTGTCACATGGGTGCCTTTGACAACCACTCGCACCTGACTCCCGACTTGGGTTTGATTGCTGGTTAGGGATAAGGAGTAACTTGGCGACTCAGCCGCTATGGCTTGTACGGGATTAAATGAGATGCACAGCAATAAACATAATGCATAGATAAGACCTCTCTTTTTCAACATAGCCTCCGTCCTCTCCGTGATGTGAATAGGTGCGGGGAGGAAAGCAGCAGCATTCCCTGCCTTCCCGCCCGCTAATTGAAGAAATATCCAGCTTAAAAGTCTTCGTAAATGATTAATTGAGCAAGTGCTGAAAGATCTGCGATATCAATCATTTTATCGTTATTGAGGTCAAATTGTTTCCAATCATTCCAATCCGGACTTTGATTCGTTTTACCATACGCTTTAACCATAAGCGCCAAGTCGCCGATACTTGCTTTACCATCATTCGTAAAGTCACCAACAACCTTAGTAACCACGGATTGACGGAAAGTTTGAAGTTTGGCGGAAAGCTCAGCAATTGCTTGATTAATAAGCTCTTGACTGATCGTCGGATCATTCGCAGCCAGAATCGCTTTATCAATAGCTGCTTGCAGAATCGCTTTGGAGCCGGAAGGATACTCTCCAACATGGCCGCCTTCTACAGCGCTGTTAATTACACCTTGAGCTTCAGCAATTAAAGCATTCAACTGCGTTTTGTCTCCAGAGCCAATTTGCACGGCGTACGAACTGCCCTGCAGCTGCTGCTCGATGCCCGCACCGTTCGCAACAGTTAACACTGAGACGGCTGCCGTTCCTACTCCGGATTGCACGGAAGATTTTGCCGTCAAACCGATAGTGAACAGCGGTCCGTTCGGACGCGCTTGTTTGTCGCCGAAGTGAACGCCAAGAATGCGAAGCTTGCCTGGTGTTTGTTTGTAATCAACAATTTTGAATGTATTTTCGTCTAACGAAACAGGAGGCGTATTATTCAAATCCAACTTGTTCGTATCCACATCAATGGTGATATCCTCAGCTACTACCTCCGAGGAAACGTGCTCCAAACCGTAAGTAATATTGAAAGATTGCCCAGGGGCAACGCCGTCAGGACCGCTTATGGAAGCACCGGTTGCAAAAGGCTTCAAGTTTGGAATCGGCACCTTGGACCAATCCGTGTCAGAAGCAAAATAAAAGCTCGTATATGCCGGTTGATTGTACGCTGTGTTCTGTCTAGCGATCTCAGCTCGATATTGCGGATCATGCATTAACGTGTAAATTTTGTGATTCGTTACATCCGTGCTCATATAAATCCGAATAGCGGAACTATCCGTCTTACGAACGAGCAATTCCTCTCTCCAGTCGCCAAAAATATCGGCAACAAGCGATGGATTCCCTTTCGTGGAGTTATTGGTCGTCGTGCCTGTAGCCGCCAGTGCTCTAGCCCCGCCCCAAACATCAATTGTCGGCGTTGAGCCTTCCGCACCATTCACGATTTGCGTCGTCATGTTGCCCGCCCATTTGATGCTCATGTTTGTGCCTGGCATGGAAGTTCCTAATGTTGTACCATCGGCCATTCGCAGGGCGGTAGCCCACGTTTCGATACCTCTTTTGCTTGCATCAACGTCACCGATCATGCCACGGCCTGTGTCTTTCCCCGTGTAGGCGCCATAGATCGTCTCACCTGTTTTCGCGTCACGGAAGGAGTAGCCGTAAGGTACGCTTGTCGCGCCTTCATGAACCATGAAGATCTCCAAACCAGGACGATCCGGGTTAATGTCTGTAACGTGCAGAGCATCTCCATGGCCTAGCAACGCATAGTTTCCAGCATTCGGGCCCGAAGCAATCGTATCGCCGGAGCTGTACAACAATTTGCCATCATGGTCAATCGTTGAGGAGCCGTATACAATTTCTTGCTTGCCGTCGCCGTCCACATCAGCGCTTGTCAAGGAGTGAGCTCCCTGCGTCGTCAGTTTCGCATAAGCAGGATTAGATCCCTCTCTGCCGTGAGGGGTGTCATTGAACGGATTCGTCATTTTTACCCATCCGCTGTCTACGAACCAATACTCCTCTAAATGTTTACCATTCCAGCGGTACGACACGATGGTACTTCTCGTATAGTACCCTCTCGCAATAATTGCATAAGGATTCTGGCCATCCAGATAGGATACTCCCGCCAAGAAACGGTCCACACGATTGGCCGGCTCAATTCTTGCAAGCGCGTAATCCCCCCACATGAGTCCGTCATCTTCACGACCCGGCTTGTAGTGGATGGTTTCCAGTTCTTTGCCTGTCGCGCCTTCAAACACCGATAAATACTCCGGTCCGTCTACAATAAATCCTTCAAATTCCCGCAATTTGTTATTTGTGCTTCGACTAGGGGCATATACGTCAATAAAATAATCCGCTAAAAGCTTGGCATCCCCTTCAGACAGCGGATAAGAATATTTCTTGGCGATGCCGAAGCATTCTTCCAACGTTTTTGGCCATGAACCGTTAAGCACTTCTGGATGCTTATCCCAATTCATGAACATGTTCACCACATGATCGTAGTAACCTTCGGCGCTCAATCGATAATCGTCCGTATTTGCGTATCCTTTGGCAAGATCTTCACCCGGCATCGTGATGTACTTCGTGGATGTTACATTACCTTGAGCATCGTACTTACTGACCTTTGTACCCGGCGCTGTTTTGAACATCATCTCTGATTTTCCGTCGCCATCGAAATCATAAACCATGAATTGCGTATAGTGTGCGCCCGCCCGAATATTGACCCCAAGATCAATTCGGTACAATAAAGTCCCGTCAAACTTATAGCAATCTACATACACATTGCCTGTATAACCTTTTTGAGAGACGTCTTTGGAGTTGGACGGATCCCATTTGACGAAGTATTCATATTGACCGTCCCCGTCAACATCGCCAACGCTCATGTCATTCGCTTTGTAGGTGTAAGCTTCACCTTTTGGTGTAACGCCGTCCGCCGGTTTTTTCAAAGGCAAATCATAGAAACCGCTGCCCCATGGCGTAACAGATGCGCTTTTATCCACTTCATTTCCATTAGCGACCGCAGCCACATAGTATTTCGATGAAACCGTTCCTGAGCTGTCAAAATAGTTCGTACTGTCGTCGATCGTAGCAATCTTCACGCCGTCTCTATACAAATTAAAGTTTGTCCCCGTTAATCCCGTGCTGGAGTAACCCGTTACCTCATTGCCAAGCAGCCTCCAACTGAGAAACACGCCATTGCCTTTGACAACCGCTGTCAAACCACGATCCAAATATTCCAGTTGAACGCCTGACGTCGTCCCCTGATTGCCTGATTGTTCATTGGCTGCTGCTGTTCCGACCATACTGCTAAACATCACCATGCAGCCCGCTGTTATAGTAAGCGCTTTCTTTGCTAAGCTGGATTTTCTGTTCGCCATGCTTTTTGTCACCTTCCTAATTGGAGATATGTCGCGTTATTTGTCAGAAAATGATATGTACGTGATACGAAATGTTTCTTTTTACCGACATTTGTCGAATGATAAAAGAGGGTTGGGACTTAAGAATTACTCCTGTGACTAGTTTACGAGGAAAAATCAATATATGCCATAATTTAAGATTATACTGACATAAACATTCGTCATTTTGAGCAATTGATCAAAATTTTCTTGAAAGCGTCTCCAACTTATCCCTTACAGTTACAACTCAGAATAGCTCCTATGATTATTCATAGCCTCCTTTCACCTTAGCTAAGTAACTTCATCTTGCTTCGTCCATGTTTCTCACTACCTCTCAAATGATACATTGTGTATTTTTTATTTACCAAATAAAAAACCGTTATTTTTGTTCAAGAAACAGTTATATTCCTGAATTGGAGGGGATGGGCCTTTGTTAGATGCTGGGGGCTCGAATGAGTGATAGTCGGCGAGTGATCGCGTACCCGAGAAGCGGGTGATTGTTCTCTGGCGTTACTTTAGCGGAACTACAGGGCGCTATTCCGCAGAGAAGAGGCATGTTCCACCTGTTATGGGAACTACAGGACGCTATTTGGCCTGCTTTTCCAGTGAAACATGCCATGTTGGCAAAATAAGACCCCACAGTTCCACTCAGCAAGGAAAAAGCTCGTTTTCCTCGGAATAGGGGACTCCAGTTCCCTCTAGTTTTGGGCGGTGGTGATGGGTCATCTAAACAGTATCACATTTTGATACATTTAATATTTAGTATAAACGTATCAAGTAAAAACAAGTTATTGAAAAAGCAAACGAAATCATAGGAGGAATGAAAATGAGTTCGATTACCGGTAATGAAAGAATCGCGAAAGTAGTAACCCGTCCTACTGGAAGGAACTTTGCTTATTGGAGTATTACAATAATACTCGCATTCTCAATTACATTAAGTGGGATCGGGCAACTGATGCGATATGGGGGAAATGTCGAGCTAGTGACCACTATTGGTTTCCCGCTATATATCACGAACATTCTCGGAGGATGGAAATTGCTTGGAGTCATCGCAATCGTAATTCCAGGTTTTCCTCGGCTTAAGGAGTGGGCGTATAGTGGTATCTTTTTTCTAATGACGGGGGCGGCCCTATCTCATGCTTTCGCTAACGATTACGGTGATTACGGTTTCCATATGATTCTTCCCCTTTTCTATGCCGCGCTTAGCATCGCCTCCTGGGCGCTTCGTCCAAAAAGCCGCAAGCTTTAATGGGATGTCCTTTATTTCAAATTATTTGATCTATTCATAAAAAGGAGTGTTGATAATGTCTTATATCGTTGATTTTAAAAATCTTTCTTTGGTTGGTTTAGAGTCTTCACCCGTAGCAGAAGCGCTCGCTGGTTTACGTGCTAATGAAGCCCGTTATTTTATGAACAAATACAAACATGAATTTACCGTCGTACCCGCCAGCGAAAGTCAGGAGAACATTGCTTATGTGAACCGTATTCTGAAAGAGCGCGATATTGCGTTTGCGGCCAAACCTTTGGAAACGTCGCGTTTTCAAGTAGAAAATATCCAATTTACCTACGTCTTTTATGAGGATGGTCTTGGGATCAATGTCATGTATACGGTGGATGACCCTAAGAAACGGGCGGTTGGTTTTAAGCTTTCTGAGGGTATGGAGGTGCCAAAAGAGCTGGAAGAGAAGAAGTTTAAATTTGCCAGACAGAAGTCTAAACTTGCTGGAACAATTCGGGGCTCGTTTTTTGTAATTAAAGGACAATATGAAGCTTAAAAAATGGAGGCTACCACTGTGAAAACGAGTGGTAGCCTCATTCATCTATCGGGAGAATAGTTGAAGATCAAACGCGATAGGTTGGTTGTACAAGTTACACCTTCGCAGCAAGATATGTCCGCATGACCTGCTCCGCTTTTTGCGACAGCAGCTCCTCGGTCCTCTCCATCGCTTCTTGCAGCGACATCGGTCCATTGACGATACTATGGATGCTCGTGATGCCATGGTCATAGAGAGCTTCCACCCCAGGACCGATGGAGCCGCTCAATACAAAAACAGGAACGCCAAGCTTCTGCGCTGCTTGAGCAATACCCATAGGCGCTTTGCCGGAGGCCGTCTGCGCGTCTGTTCGACCTTCTCCCGTAAACACGAGAGAAGCCTCCTGCAAGTGCTGGCTCAGGTTGCTTTTATCCATGACAATCTCAACGCCGCGTTGAACGGTTGACGGGAAAAAAGCCTGGAACGCGCCGCCAAGCCCCCCCGCTGCACCTGCGCTAGGCAAATCGTGCACGGCTATGCTTGTGTGCGCCTCAATGATATCCGCCCAGTGACGGAGCGCCTCATCGAGCTCTGGCAGCATCTCAGGAGTCGCTCCCTTCTGTGGGCCAAACACATAGGACGCTCCTTGCGGGCCGATGAACGGATTAACCACATCAGAGGCAATCGTAAAACTCGATTGCTCTATTCTTGCATCCCAATTCGCAGCATCAATGCTGCGAATCTTAGAAAGACCTAGCGCACCATGCGGAACAGGTTGTCCTTCCGCATCCAGGAGCGCCAACCCAAGCGCTTGAAGCATGCCGCTCCCTCCGTCATTGGTTGCGCTGCCACCAAGCGCCAAAATAAACTTGCGATACCCATGATCTAAAGCATGTCGGATAAGCTGCCCTGTTCCGTAAGTCGTCGTCAGCCAAGGATTTCGCTGCTCCTCCGAGATCAAATAGAGCCCTGAAGCCGTTGCCATCTCAATGACACAGGTTTCATTGTCTCCAAGAACGCCGTATTCAGCTATCACATTGTCCAATAAAGGTCCGCTTACAGAAACGTTGATTTTGGTCCCCTGCGTCGAGCTAATGAGACTGTCTACGGTTCCCTCGCCGCCGTCAGCCATCGGAACAAGCACTGTATCCGATAACGGTGCAGCCTTTTGAATACCTTTCGCTATTGCAAGAGCAGCCTCTTTCGCGCTTAAACTGCCCTTAAAAGAATCAGGTGCAATGACAATTTTCACGGTCGTCCCTCTCCCCCGAGCTTTTTCGATCAAAGTTTGCTAATCAGTTTATACAGTGCATGCGTCCCGCTGTCTTCTTCACCACTGGCCGCCAGCTGCTCATACAACGATTTGGCCAGAGCAAGCCCTGGCAGCTTCGCATTCATTTCTTCAGCCGATTGAAGAGCAATTTTCATATCTTTAATAAAATGTTTGACATAAAAGCCAGGTGCGAAATTGCCGGCGATCATCCGCGGCGCCAAATTGCTTAATGACCAGCTGCCCGCTGCGCCGGATTCAATGCTTTTTAGCACCGTAGCAGGATCTAATCCTGATTTCTCTGCATAAACAAGCGCCTCGACCACGCCCATCATATTGCTGGCAATGGCGATTTGGTTGCACATTTTGGTATGCTGGCCCGCTCCCGCTTCCCCTTGATAGACGATATTGGTGCCAATCTTCTCAAATAACGGCAAAACCGCATCAAAGGCATCGCGCGAACCGCCCACCATAATCGACAATCTCGCTTCTCTTGCTCCAACATCTCCGCCTGAAACAGGCGCATCGAGTGAGAATAACCCGCGGGAACGCGCTTCATTCTCAATTTGTTTGGCAAGCTTGGGCGAGGACGTTGTCATATCGATGACATAACTTCCTGGCTTGGCGTTCTGCAAAATACCATTTTCCCCTAAATAAATTTCTTCCACATCACTAGGGAATCCTACCATCGTAATAATGACATCACACTGCTGAGCTAATTGTCCAGGGGATTCCTGCCAATGCGCACCCTGATCAAGGAGATCCTGTGCTTTGGATCTTGTCCGATTGTACAGATGAACTTGATACCCCGCCCGCATAAAATGACCTGCCATACTTTTTCCCATAACACCCGTACCTACAAGTCCTACTACGGTTTGCGCCGGATTCATTGCCACGATAAAAACCACCTTTCTAAATAAACACGCACTTCCAACCGGATGTTGCACAATTTTTCTTAAGTCCTACTTCTAAGTTATCATCCACGTTCTGCGCGGTCAATGAAAGATGTGTATCATTCACAGGACTACATTGACAGATATAGTACTCTTGAATATAATGTAAAACAGGAGGTGAGGGTCATCTTTGACTTGAAAATAACGTCTGAGCTTATTCGCGGGCATACCGATAGCATCATTCTTAAGCTTTTAATGTCAGGTGATAAGTATGGCTATGAAATTTCCAAGCTTGTGCAAGTAACCACAGGCGGAGAATACGAGCTCAAGGAAGCTACCATGTACGCCAGCCTCAAACGCCTGGAACAGGAAGAGAATATTACTTCATATTGGGGAGACGAAACGCAAGGCGGCAGAAGAAAGTATTACCGGATCACCGACAAAGGCAAGGAAACATTTGATACGAACAAACGGAATTGGGAACATGCCAAAAGCATTCTCGATTTATTCATATAAGAAAGGTGGAATCATCCATGAATACCAAGCTTTCTGCTTATTTGGACGAAGTTTTCTCCAATTACGAGGATTTAAAGCCAATTCGGGAGTTAAAAGAAGAGCTTTTTCATGACTTACAGGAAAGATTCAACGACTTGCAAAAGGATGGACTTGATGAAAAAGCTGCTTTTGAGCGGACAATTGCCTCTATCGGCGAAATTTCCGAACTCATCGGAAGCATCCATGCCAGTACAACGAAGCTGCAGCAAATCGTTGGCATTGATTTTTCTAAACAAAATTTGCAAAAGTCGGATTTGAGAGCTGTTCAGGTCCATGACGGGAAGTTTAATTACAGCAACCTGCAGGGCTCTGATTTTAGCCATTCGGATTTAACGAATGCTTCTTTTAAATGCAGCAACTTGGACAATTGCCATTTTGACGGCTCCAATTTGACCCATGCCAAGATTCAAAAGTCCAACCTCAAGGGAGCTACTTTCCGGAATTGCCAATTTAACCACACCGACTTCAGCTCTTCGGAGTTAATGGGTGTATGTTTGGATAACCTAACATTTACCGGGACTATTTTTCATTATACGGGGTTAAAAGAAACCTCTTTCCGCAACGCCGTTTTTCAAAACTGTTCGTTTAAAACCGAAGTCAAAAAAACAATTTTTGACGGGGCTAAGATGGATAAAGGCACCTATGCCGTTTTAAAAGGTTTAAAAGCAAATCTCACTCACGTTACCATCATTTAATTAGAAAGCGGGGAATATCACCTTCATGTCAACACAAACCAAAAATAAAGGAATAGGTATTGTGATCGCCGGGCTTCTGCTTGGCATTCTGATGGCGTCAATGGATAACACCATTGTAGCTACAGCTATGGGTACCATCGTAGGAGAATTAGGTGGGTTAGACAAATTCGTATGGGTCACTTCCGCCTATATGGTCGCCGAGATGGCCGGTATGCCGATTTTCGGGAAATTATCCGATATGTATGGACGGAAGAAGTTTTTCATCTTCGGGATTGTCGTATTTATGCTAGGTTCCATCTTATGCGGAACGGCTAATTCCATTATTGAACTCAGCATTTATCGTGCGATTCAAGGGATTGGCGGCGGTGCGTTGGTGCCGATTGCTTTTACCATCATGTTCGATGCCGTTCCGATTGAAAGCCGCGGCAAACTAGGCGGATTGTTCGGCGCCGTGTTTGGTATGTCCAGTATTTTCGGCCCCTTGCTAGGCGCCTATATTACGGATTACGTGAATTGGAAATGGGTTTTCTACATTAACCTGCCGCTCGGTCTGATCGCGTTTATTTTTATCGCTTTCTTTTACCGTGAATCCGTTGAGCATTCAAAGCAAAAGATCGATTGGTGGGGCGCATTGACGCTTGTCGGAGCCATCGTCTCCCTTATGTTCGCGCTTGAATTAGGCGGCAAAACATATGCTTGGAATTCATCGTTTATCCTCGGATTATTGGCACTGTTCGCCGTGTTAACGATCATCTTCATTTTCGTAGAACGCCGCGCTGCCGAGCCGATTATCTCCTTTGCCATGTTTAAAAGCAGGTTGTATGCTTCCAGCAATGCCGTAGCCATTTTTAGCGGCGCCGCTTTTATTACTGCTTCTGTTTATATCCCAATCTTCGTTCAAGGTGTGCTTGGCGGAACAGCGACGAACTCTGGCTTAGTTTTGCTGCCCATGATGTTAGGTTCTGTCGTCACTGCAACAGGCGGCGGTTTCTTAATGACTAAAGTGAGCTACCGCAGCATCATGATTCCTACTACTCTCATACTGGCAGTTGGAGTTGCTCTGCTGACCACGTTATCTCCAGAGTCGCCACGCTGGCTCGTAACGATCTATATGATTATCGTTGGTCTAGGTATCGGGGCTTCCTTCTCTGTCCTGAGTAATGCCGCGATTCATCTCTTTGATGCCAGGCAGCGCGGTTCGGCCTCTTCCACACTAAATTTCCTTCGTTCCCTAGGAATGACGCTGGGAATCACCGTTTTTGGAATTATCCAAAGCCACGCATTCACTAGAAAGCTGACGGAAGCCTTCGCCGGGCAAGGCGCAATGCCTGCAGGTATGGCAACCAGCGACCCACATACCTTGCTCGATCCGGCTAAACGTTTGGACATTCCAGGTCCCATTTTAGAAAAAATCTCAAGCGCTCTATCGTCTTCTATCGTTCTCACATTTGCGTGGACCATTGTTCCGGCAGTGATAGCCTTCTTTTGTGCGATTGCGATGAGCAAAGAGAAACTTGATCCGACTCAGGAACAAGGTGCAGTATCGCATTAGTCAGTTTGAAGAAAATATAAAAAGAGGGTGTCCCATTGCCATCGAGATGGCGAGGTGCACCCTCTTTTCAATTAACGTAAGTGATGTAAAACATCGTTACACAGCCTACGCAGCTCTCCTAAATTCCTTTAAAACTAAACGAGTAAGCATACGTGCGATTCGCAAACAAGGTAAACTCCGGATGCGTTCTTGCCCCCCAGCTATCATCTCCGCCAACGCCCATCTGCTTGTAATTCACGCGCAGCACTACCTTCTCGCTAACTGGCAGCTTATAAGGATGGTCATGAGCTTCCAATTCCGATGGCGAATACGGCAGAGCATTCAATTCCACGGTCGGCAGCCCCGTAATACGGAGTCCACAACCTGCGCTATCCGTTAATGTCGCCCAACGGACATCCGTTTTGTTTCCGCATTCTTGCGGACGTAAGTACGGAACGAATTGATCCTGAACGGTTCCGCTGTGCAGAGCCAGCTTCGCTCCTGTCGCGCGGTCCCAATGATTTTCGTGTGGCCCGCGGCCGTACCAGCTTAATTGCTGGAAGGCAGGGTCAAGCTCGAACATCATGCCGATTTCCGGAATCTCAGGCAAGTTAGCGCCAGGAACTAGCTCCATGCGCACCTCCACCTCCCCATCCGGCGATGCCGTGTACACCAATTTCACTGTTGAAGCTGGCGTTGTAGCAAGCTCATAACGAACATGAACTTCGGCGCGGCCATCTCTGGTCGATTTCGCTTGCAAGGATTGCAGCGTCCTTCCGCTGCCTGCTTCTTGCCATGGCGCACATCGAATATGATGTTTGTTGCCACGGTCATTATCCGTATAGGCGCGCCAGAAATTAGGCGCTGGGCCTGTCAGGAACAACTCAGTTCCTTCGTACTGATAGGAAGTGATATCACCGGTCGCAGCATGGAATTGAAGCGAAAAATTGCTTCCTTTCAGCGTAATCGAATCCTTCGTTGAGGCAATTTGCACAGCATTAAGCTCAGATACCGCTGCAGCAGATTCTGCTTGCGCAACGAAATCGACATGCGCCCACGCCTGACGGACAGGCAGCAGGAACTGCTCCCACGCGACCTCATGCCCTTTTGGCGCCCATAACGCATCAGCTTTCAATTGAAGGCTGATCGTAAGGACGTATTCGTCCGTCGGACTGGCTGCTTCATACGAATCCAATTCGAGTTCAATTGTCGCCGTTTCTCCAGGCACTACGGTAAATTGACCGCTCTTCGCTTCACCAACAGCAACGCCATTACGCTCGATCGTCCACGTCCAGTTGAACTCATTAAGATCCGTGAACAAGAACTGATTCGTCACGGCTACTTGGCCTTTTGCCAAATCAACCGGTGTAATCTTCACGTTTTGATAGCATTTCTTTACTTCATAGATTTTCGGCGAAGGTGTGCGATCAGCGAAAATTAAACCGTTACCGCAGAAATTGCCATCATTCGGCGTATCGCCGAAATCGCCGCCATAAGCTTGATAAGTCACACCATCAGGCGTTGTTGTACGGATGGATTGATCGATCCAATCCCATATAAAGCCGCCTTGAAGAACGGGATACTTATCAAACAGCTCCCAATATTTAAATAAATTGCCGCAGGAATTCCCCATCGCATGGCTGTATTCACATAAAATAAACGGCTTCTTCGGTTTGTTATTCGCGTACTCTTCAATTTTATCAATTTTGGAATACATTTGACTTTCGATATCAGAGGCCGCTTCAGAGACCCGGCAGTGGAATATCCCTTCGTAGTGAACGACCCTGGAAGGATCAGCCTCACGTAAGAAGTCATGCATTTTAATAAAATTATCCCCGCCCCATGACTCATTCCCGAGCGACCAAATCACAATCGAAGGATGATTTTTATCTCGCTGCATCATGGAATTCGCGCGATCCAGTACAGCCCCCGTCCATTCAGGTTTGCTGCCTGGAACCGTTTCTCCCTCTTCCTCTTGGGCATAACTCCACGATCCGTGCGTTTCAAGATTCGTTTCATCAATGACATATAAGCCATACTCATCACACAACTCATACCAACGGGCATTGTTCGGATAATGGGACGTGCGCACCGCGTTGATATTAAATCGTTTCATCAGCAAAATATCAGCGATCATGCTGTCGTTATCGACGCTGCGGCCGCGGTCTGTATCAAATTCATGGCGGTTGACGCCTTTGAATACGATGCGCTCACCATTGATTTTCATCAAGCCATCGTGAATTTCGAACTTACGGAAACCTACTTTGCAGCTCTCCGTCTCCAGCAGAGTCCCCTTCTCGTCCTTCAAGCTCAGAACCAGCGTATAAAGATTAGGTTTTTCTGCACTCCAAAGTGCCGGATTTTCCACTTTAACGGACAGCTCCACATCCTGTTTCAGACTGCCGCTTAGTTCAACAACCACGGATAGAGGAGATGACCATAACGGCTTTTGTTCACTGTCATATAAAACAGCTTCTACGCGGTGCGCCCCGGTGCCAAGGCTATCATAGTTCGTAACTTTCGCCTGAATGCGCAGTTCGGCATTTTCAAATGCATCATCCAAGTCCGTCAGCACTTTGAAGTCCGCAATATGTGCCACAGGGGTGGCATACAAATAGACATCGCGGAATATTCCGCTCAACCGCCAGAAATCCTGATCTTCCAACCAGCTTGCATCGCTCCACCGATAGACTTCAACCGCGAGCTTGTTCTCACCTTCAACCAGGTATGGCGTAATATCAAATTCCGCGGGTGTGAATGAGTCTTGGCTAAAACCTACGAAATCCCCGTTTACCCATACATAAAAAGCGGATTCAACACCCTGAAAACTCAAGTACACAGGCCGCTCCGCCCAAGATGACGGAATCGTAAAGCTCCTAGTGTACGAGCCGACTGGATTATACTTCACAGGCGCATAAGGAGGCTTCACCTCTTCATGACCTACCCATGGATAAATGATATTCGTATATTGCGGAAAATCAAAACCTTGCAGCTGCCAATGAGATGGCACCGCAATGTCGGACCAGCCGCTGCAATCGTAGCCGTTCTTATAGAACTCCTGAGGCCGCCCCTCAGCATTCTCTGCAAAATGAAACTTCCACGTTCCATTCAAAGATTGATAGAACTCAGAGGCTTCCCGAACTCCTGCGAGCGCCTCGGCTTCCGACCGGTAAGGCATCAATGTTGCATGCGCTTCCAAACGGTTCAACTGAAAAATCTGCGGATTATTATTCCATTCCGGATAACCGTTCAAAGGCGCTGTGTAGACGTACTTATTAGCCATGGATTCGTACCTCACTTTATTGGTGTTGTATAATTTTCATCAACGATGTATTTATTGTAACTGACAATAATCTCTTTTAAAATATAAGATACTACGCATGACATATTAAAAAATGAAAGAGATGGCCATCTGATATGGCTATAGACTACAGGAAGTTTTTCGTCATCACCGAAACGGACCGCAAGCTGCCGCTGATCCTGGAAACGGTCGGCTATGAGAGTCAGCAGCTCTATTATAAGCGCGAGGACGGTTATCCCTGCTTTCATTGGCTGCAAACGATTGAAGGCTCCGGAGAAATCATTCTCGACAATCAGTCGATCAAACTTGGCGAGAATCAAGGCATGCTGCTTGCCGCGGGCATTCCGCATGAGTACAAAGTTCTCTCTTCCAAATGGTCGACTTGGTATATGACCTTTGACGGCGCACTCGCGGCCTCTATCGTTTATGCCCTGGAGTTCCCGTTATCCACCCAAATCAGTTGGGGGATAGATACTCCGCTCGCCAGCATACACGAATATTTTTACGAAAAATATCGTTATAGCTATGATTTCACGGGAATGAACGGCTCGCTGGAAGTTTATCAATTTCTCACGTTGCTCAAAAAACACGGAAACGTCAACAAAAGCGCCTCCATCTCCCAGAGCCATGAGCGCTTATTGCCGCTCCTTTTTCAATTGGAGCAAAACTTTGGTTCCGCCGATGTCGGCCTTGCCTGGATGTCTACTGAGCTAGGCGTCAGTCCGCAGCACGTCAATACGCTTTTTCGCAAAGCATTTGGCCTTTCCCCTTATCAATACCTGCTGCAGCTGCGGCTTCAGAAGTCCAAAGAACTGCTCATTACCGGGCATAACTTGACGATTAAGCAGATCGCGGAAACTATGGGATTTCTGGATGCTTCGCATTTTATCTCAACTTTTCGTAAGTCCGTTGGTTTAACTCCTGAGGTTTTTCGAAATCAATATCATAAAAATCAAATAGAAAAAGGATAGATCGAGTCACCTCGCCTATCCTGATAGTAGCCATCGCTTAGTATAGATTTAATGATTTGGGACAAACTCACTATGAATTTCAATCAATGTTTGGACGAAAGTTTCAAAATCATTTTTACTAGAAGAAAATTTGAAATCGGTTACACCAGTGTTGAAATCAATAACTGTGAGCGCCACGCGGTTCAGGGGGTATTCTGGGATCGGCTCAGAGGCAAGAGTAATATTTTTGAAAGGGTAAATAGACGTTTCACCGTGTAAACGCAGCACAGTCAGATGATCATCTCTTAACTCCAACGAAATATGTTGATCAGAATCAGTGAAACTTTTCAGTGTACTCATCCTTTATCAATCCTCCTCTTGTCCTCTATTTTACTCTCAAATGGAAAGATAAAGAAGCCCAAAATAAAAAAAATCTTCCTATTTATTTCCTGTTTCACTCCGCACGCTAGCGGGTACATGTATATAGGGCTGAACGCCGCTCTAACTACGCTACGGAGGTGCAGAACATGAGTACAACGATTTTACTATCTGAACGAACAGGTCCCGTGAAGAAACTGAGAGAACAAGGTCAAGTTCCCGCTGTAGTATACAGCTCTCGTATGGATTCCGAACATGTCACCGTCCCGGAAAAAGAAATCCGAGCATCGCTGAAACGCAATCCGCATGCCATTTTGAATGTTGCATTGCCCTCAAAATCAAAGGAATCCGTCATTATCCATCACGTCCAGAAGGATTCTCTGACAGGTCAATTGCTGCATGTAGACTTTTTGCAAATTGATATGAAAGAAAAACTAGATACCGCGATTGCCATCCAGTTTGTTGGAGAAGCCAAAGGTACGAAGGAAGGCGGCATTCTCCAAGTAGAGTCGCATGAAGTCATGATACGATGCATGCCTAACAAATTGCCGGAATCCCTGCAGCTTGATATCAGTAAACTAAGCATTGGTGAACATCTCACCGTAGCTGATCTTAAAGTACCCAAGAACGTTGAAATTCTCTCCGATCCTGAGACTGTTCTTGTCACCATACTTGGCACACAAAAATTGGGCACGACCTCTGAGGCCGATGTACAACCTGAAGCTGCCACTGAATAGAGGCGTCTATGAAAACAGACTCTGCGCATTTGATAGCGCTAGAGTCTGTTTTTCGTTTCAATAGAGTTACGCATTGCCATATGCATGCATTTGACTGCTCATCACTTTCGAAACGATGGATTTATGTTTTTCGGCCCTAGCTACAATCACTTGCAAACTATTGCGTATTTCTAAAGCTTCGTCTAAATATTCCTTATCACCAAAAATCTCATAGAGCCTAATATAATCATTATACTCATCTAACCATTGATCGAAGTAAGAAGATGTCATAATCTATCACTCCCTTAGATCCATGATAGAGTATAAACATTAATTTTTTATTATAAATATATTAATTTTCTTCTTTTTGTTGCAAACCTGTTCCGCAAATGATGAGGATAGCCACAAATAAAAGAACCCCGAACGCATCCCACCACATGCTTCCCGCAACGTCTGGAAGACTTCCAATAGCGATAATAAGTACAGGGCAGAACCACAGCATTTTTTCTAATATACCACGAATTGCTTTTCGTCTTTGCAAGATGAATGACCCCTATATGCTGCAGTATGTTGTTTAGACCTGACATCGTATACTCTTCGAAGTTGATACCACCTTTCTGTCCGTGAGAGATGCTCAGAAATAAATCCAATTTGTGGAAGGTAAAGCCATTTACAAACCGATGGTCGGTATTTATAATGAAGTTATTACATCGATATGAAAAAAGGAGTGATTTTATTGAAACAAGAGGAGCGCAGACAGCAAACTACGGGAGTTCTGCTGACATCAACCAAAGAACTCATCCGGGAAAAAGGGTGCGAGGCGATCACCATGAAGGACATCATGGATCGCTCCGGATTGTCCAAAGGCGCTATTTTCCATTATGTGAAAAGTAAAGATGAAATCTTCGCCTGGGTGCTGCAGGAACGGCTCGATGCTACTAATGAGCGTTTTCATGATGTTGTAGAACAAGGTGGCGCTACATTCGAAGGACCTATGCAGAAAATCCTTGAAAATCTCCGAGCACTGGACGATGCACAGGAAGTGACCAACAAAGTTTTGATCTATTTGCTCGGTAAAGAAGATCAGCCGGCAGTTGCCGAAACGCTTAAGCTGTACTATGAACGCTCCGTGCAGGTCTCTAAGGCGTGGATCGTCACCGGCCAAACGCACGGTGTTATTCCGGAATCGGTGGATGCCGAAAAAACAGCCGATATGTTTGTTCTTCTTTCTCTCGGCTTACGCGTCCGTTCTACAATTCCGATGGTGACTGCGGGGTTTCAACTCGAGGATTTCGCCGGTATGATGACGCAAATACTGAAAAAATAGAAGGAGGATTTGCAATGATTCCTTTTTATGCTTTGATTGTCTCCTATCTGATATTCTGGGTACTCGGATTGCTTGGTGTATCCCATTTCGAAGGTTGGCATACGCCTATGCAGGGCGCTGTCGCCGTCATGCTGCTGCTAACGGCCTCCGCTCATTGGGGAAAAAGACGTCCTGACCTCATTCGCATGGTGCCCCCGGCTTTCCCAAGACCTGACTTGATCGTCACCATTACGGGGTGGCTGGAAATTGCCGCTGCGATCGGCATTTTATTTCCAGCCACATCCCGTGTCGCCTCCATCTGCCTGATAGTGCTGCTCATCGCCATGTTTCCCGCCAATGTACGGGCGGCCCGCCATAAATTAACGATTGGCGGTGAGCCCACGCCTTCGCTGCCGGTCCGCACTGTTTTGCAGCTTGTTTTTCTTGCTGCCATTTATTTGGCAGGTTGACGCCTAGCAGCCCCAGTTCCTCTGCTGCTCCCCACCTCTTGGTCGCCGCGTGCCCCAACGATGAGGCACGCGGCGGTGGACTGGGGGTGCGTGGACTCCGCCCACTTTTAACGGACCTCACAGCCGTTATTCGCACTAAATCGGGCAATTCTCAGCTTTAACGGACCTCAGTGCCGTTATCGGGCCAATTCACAGCCAATTTTCGCGCTATTATCGTGAATAGCGGCTCTGACGTCCGTTAGAATTCTGCGGAGCCATATTTCCTCGCAATAAAGGCCGCTCGTTCCGTTAGCTGAAATTCAGGAGCAACTAAAAAAAGCTTGTCTACTCACAAACCAATCTCGTATAGTAAGTGCAGTTAGTGAGAACAAGGAGGCGATATTCGTGAGCACAACGATTCCCGCAACAGTCCGTGATTACGCCATTGATGACTTTACGAATCATTTTCTGGCGAATTATCCTGTACATTGCGAGCTCCGCAAGTCGCCTCTGCATCAACAGTCACTGCATGCCCATAATGGTTACGAGTTTTATTTTGTACTCCAAGGGACAGGCTCTTACATTGCCGGCGATCAATTGTATCCCCTCCATGCCGGTACACTGACAGTCATTCAACCAGGTGTCATTCATCGTCCCTATCATATGCTAGATCAGGATTTCCACAGATACGTCCTTTCCATCGATGAATCTTATATGGAGGGCATTCACGCGCTTTGCCGAAAGACAGACTTGTCGATCTCCGGATTTCTGCAAGCGATGCATCCTGAGTCAAGCCATCACTTCTTATCCGTTCAGCAGCTGGATCAGCTCCAAATGCTGCTCGCTGAGCTGGAACAAACACTTAAAGACAAAAAGCTGCACTTCGAGTTAAATGTGCTAAAATGCCTGGCAGAATTTTTCCTCCTGCTGCTTGGTTTACATCATGGTGTTACAAGCCCCCATAGGTCGGAAGATGAGCAGCTGATCGGTAATGTGCTCTCCTACTTGATTGCCCATTATCAAGAGGATTTGCATGTCGACGACCTGCTTGAGCTTTTTCCCGTTTCGCGCTCCAGATTGTTTAATTTGTTCAAAGAAACCACAGGCAGCACGATGAAACAGTTCCTCTCCGACTATCGATTGAACAAGGCGAAGCGACTGCTGGCAGAAACGGATCTCCCCGTCACGGAGGTCGCAGCGGCTACGGGGTTTGGCGATATTTCGCATTTTTTTAGCGTGTTCAAAAAAAGCACCGCCCTTACTCCCAAACAGTATCGTAAGGAAACAGTAAACAGTGCTCGAAATTGAAACAAGCCAGAGAGTCTGGATAGACCTTCTGGCTTATTTATTCTATTGCAGTGTGCGAAGCAACAGTGAGGAAGCTGTGCAATCGCGCCCCGGATCAAATTGCTGCTTGCTCTACTCTCCTGAATCCCGGCAAGTATCTGCTAACAGCATGAGTGCAAGCCCTTGCCCGTACAAAGTCGGATACTGCGGAATCTCTTGGTACGCTGCGATGCTTTTCATGACGGGTGTACCTCCAGATACGCCAGATACGACGCCATCCTCTGAAATGGAGGAAAGTATGGCAGCCAGCGCCCGATCAGCAGCTGCCTGATGCCGGTCATTACGCTCGATGAGGCCGATCTCCATCGCTTTTCGAATGCCGTAACCGATTCCCGCACTACCGGAAACCTCCCGGTAAAAGTCAGGATGATCCATCACTGTGCTCCACAAACCGTCCTCTTGTTGATAAGAAATAAGACCGGAGATTAAGCGCTCATATCTCATTTTAAGTTCATCAGGAATAGGGATAACCGGTCCGATCTCCTTCACAATCAATGGAACACCTGCCGCAACCCACGCATTCGCCCGTGTCCACCGTGCAGCGGACATATGATCCGCGGAGTCGCAGTTCCATCCGTGAAACAATACACCGGTGCTCTCATCTTGCAGCACGTTGAGATGAATGAGTACCTGCTGCAGCGCCTCCTCGGCATATTTCGTGCTGCCAACCAGAGACGCGGTCCGAGCCAGGAACAATACGGCCATAAATATCGTATCTGCCCACACCTGCTCGGAGAATACCGCATTTTCCGTTACCGTATGTTCAAAGGCCATCTCCCGCGTACGAGGTGCTTCCGCGATCATCCACTCAGCGATCCGAACGGCCTCATCCCGGAACCACTCGTCATTTTCAAGCCGGTAAAGCGCAGGGAAAATGGCAAACGGGGCAATCGAATTAATCACCTTCGTTCCTTTCGCCTTCTCCTTATTCCGCTCGATCCATTTCTTCAGATAAGACAGAACTTCAGGCTTACCTGCAGCCTCATAATATTCAAGCATCGCGATCAAACCAACGCCCGGCACCCAATCCCAATGCTCAATGTCCATGCCCCAATTCCCGGTATGATCTTGGATCATTTCCTGCCAAACCTGTTGCGCTGTGTTGGATATTGTCAAGAAAATTCAGCTCCTTTTTATATACACAAGCCCATAAAAATAATTGTTTATAGCTCCACTTTACCATCTATAAACACGAAAACGCTTGGGCTTCTGTCTTAAAAAAGTGGGGAAAAGTCCAGACCTGCACATAAAAAAAAGACCGAGGATAACATCATATCCTCAGTCTCACTTTTATGATTGGTATTTCCGGATAAATGCAATAGCGCTAGCAATATCCTTCTCCGGCTGCTCGCCAACTTCACGTTCAATCGTCAAGTAGCCTTTATAGCCAATGTCACGCAGCGTTTGGAAGTATCGCGCAAAATCAACATGCCCTTCGCCCAGCGCAAGCTCGCGGTAATACGGCCCGGACGTTGCAGCCTCGGCGATTTGCTCATGGCTCATCGGCTTGTATCCGAGTGAACCGTACACTTCGCGCGGGTCAACCTGGCGCAAGCGAACGCCGTCTTTTACATGCGTATGGACAATATAATCTTTCAGCGTGATAATACCTTGAACAGGATCATCACCTGTAACCATAACCATATTCGCAGGGTCGAAGTTTACCGAAACTCCGTTGGTAGACAGGGAATCCAGGAAGCTTTTCAAATGCGCCGCAGTCTCTGGACCGGTTTCGATAGCAAAGTAAGCGTCTAAGCTTTTGGCATATACCCCTAATTCCTCACATGCCCGGTGCATGGTTTCATAGATCGGATCGTTGGTTTGCTCAGGCACGACACCGATATGCGTTGTGACGACTTTGGTGCCAAGCTCAACGGCAAGATCCAGAATACGCTTCGATTTCTCGATTTTCTCTGCATTCGCAGAAGCATCCTGAAAACCGTGACCGCCCAAATCCCCGCACAGTGCTGAGATTTCAAGCCCCAGAGAGGCAATGTAGTCTTTCAGCTCCTTGCGTGCTCCGGATGATAAATTCGCCGGATCCATCTCGCCGGAAACCGCATAAATCTGTACCCCGTCAGCGCCAAGCTCTTTCGCTTTCTTCAAACCGTCCCGCACGCCAAGCCGGAGACTGTCCACCATGATACCAATTGGATTCATTCGAATTGTCAGCACCTTTCGCAAAGCTATGAATGACTGCCTATTCCATAGCTTCCCATAATCTTTTAATGTTTTGCAACCCTATCAACGTACCCGTTCTGCACTCTTCCATCCCTTCAAACTCCAAGGAAATGTATCCGTCGTAACCAGAGTCCTTGATAACGCGCAGCACTGCTCTCATATCAATATCTCCGTGTCCCACAATCGCGCCGCGCAAGTAGTTCCCCTGCAAGGTTTGGAACCAGCCTTGACCTGGATTTTGGTGAGACGGACGCAGATAAAAATCTTTGATATGGACCATTGATGCATAGGAAATGTTATTTTTCACAGCTGCCACGGAGTTCTCATCCGCACACATGAAATTGCCCACATCCAGTGTCGTCCGGAAATTCGGACGGTTCACCGCTTGAATTAACGCTTGAACACGGTCACTATGCTGCACAAAATAACCATGATTTTCAACACTTGTCGTAATACCATAAGTCAGGGCATAGTCAGCAATTTGACGACAAGCTTCCGCCATACGATCCAGTTGTTTATTGAAATTGGCAATCGAACGGTCCGCGCTTTGCGCGACATCGTGACGCATCTTTTTGACGCCGAGCCTCGCCGCGAGATCAACTTCACCTTTTACCCGCTCAATTTCCTGCTGATAAGCTTCTTCGGAATCCGTTAGAAAATTAGCGCCAATCGCGTAATTGGAAATTTCGATACCGCGTGATGCCGCCTTCTCGCGAATGCGATCCGCCAGCTCCAAGTTACCGGGCAAATCATAACCCAGAGGCACGATTTCAACGTGCTCTCCGCCTTGATCGGCAATCCAGTCGATGACCGCCATGATGTCCATTTCGCCGGACTTCAGCGCTTGAAATAAACTATACGTACTAACGCCCAATTTCATGTGAGTACCTCCATGCTAGTTTCTACCGGACTATAATTTGATTTCTTGGCCTTTCGCAGCCGATTCATAAATACCGCACAACATTTTCATCATGTTAACTCCGTCTTCGACAGGGCTTATCGGTGTGCTTCCCGTTTGACAGCTCTCGATGAAGTGATTAATTTCATTTTGAAAAGCTTGCGGCACATTGATCGATTTCGCATCCGTTTGCGGGGATACATTCAGGATCGTATCGTGCATTTCCGTGACAAAAACAAGCTCAGGCTCAATTTCCACGCCACCCTTGTCCCCATAAAGTTTAACGGCAATCTCGTCCTTTTTGGCATGCAGGGTAAAGCTGACATCGACCAGCAACGATGCTCCATTTTCAAAACGAATCAAGGCATTCGCCATATCTTCAACGGTATTGTGGGCTACATCATAATCAGCCGCTTTGTAAAAGGAAAGATTGCGAACATTTGCGCGGTTCCCAAGCTTATTATACGTATTCCCGCTGACGGAAATTGGCTTCGGTCTGCCCATCATATACCAGCATAAGTCAATGACGTGTACGCCGATATCGATCAAAGGCCCGCCGCCGGAACGTTCCGAATCCGCGAACCAGCCGCCAGGGTTACCTAAACGGCGAATACAAGACGCTTTCGCATAATAAATTTCACCCAAATTATCGTGATCAATGAACGATTTGACCAGTTGGGCATTGGCATCATACCGGCGGACAAAACCTACTTGCAGCGTTTTCCCCGTTTCACGGACAGCGTCTTGAATACGCAGCGCTTCCTCGACTGTTTTACAAAGCGGCTTTTCTACTAGAACGTGTTTGCCTGCGCGCAAAGCCGCAATACTGATCTCAGCATGCGTATTATTCCATGTACAAATACTAACGGCATCGATCTCTGGATTAGCTAGCAATTCATGATAGTCCGTGTAGATGTGCTCTATGTTATATTTGGCTGCTTTATCTTCAGCTCTTTGACGATTAAGATCACACACCGCGTATAAATTAGCGTTAGCCTGTTTCGCGTAGGACTCGAAATGCATTTCGGAAATCGAACCTGCTCCAATTACACCAATATTCAACTTGTTACTCATAGCAATTTCTTGCCTCCCTTGGTTGTCTTATAAACTCAGAATACCATGGTTTTCGCCTAGGTTGAATGTATAGGATGAGCAAGAGCATGGACTATTTGTTCAAAATTAATAAAAACCGGGCGTCGCAAGAAAGCTTCGCCAGGTCCATTTCTCGCCTCACGCCGACACCGTTTTCGAGTCTGTCCGGCGCCCTTGCTCTTTTAACATAAAGAAAATATTCATAAGGCCAAACAGCAGGAAACAAATCCAGGGAAGCGCACGCCAACCAAGCGTCGTCCCCAAATCGTACAAATAGCCGCCTCCTACATTACCGAGCATAGCGCCGATAGACAGCGCAAAACTATTGAAGCCGAAATAGCTGGCTATACTTCCGCTCCCTGCAAACTCGGACACCATCGTATTCATCATGGGCTGCAAAAAAACTTGGCCGATCATAAACGCGATTACACCGGCATACATCCCGATCATGGACCCCGTCATCCCGATGGTGAAGAGTCCGGCAGCAAGTAGCAGTGTTGCGAGTGACAGCACGCCGAAGGGCTGCATTTTCGATTGGCCCAGCTTGGCAAACGGAACCTGAAGCAGCACCATAACGACGGCTCCGCAAGAATAGATCAGGCCGATATTGGCTCCCGGCGCAATTTGATTCACGCGGAATGGAACGGCCATATAGAGCTGCGCGACAAGCGACCACGATATCATGGTGAACACCATAAAGCGGCGGAAAGCACGGTTTTGAAGCACCTTTTTCATCTGCGGGAGCATGCGAGCGTCCTGCGGTTTCTGTTCATTTTTAATGTGCGGCAATAAAAGGAGACTTAAGAAAAAGGAAAAGACAAAAATCAGCGTCGCCGTCAAACTCACATATTTAAAATGAAACCCCATTAAAAGCGCGCCCACAACGGGTCCCACGACAAAACCCAAATTGCTCAGCATTTCACGAATCGCATAGACGGTGATCCGATTTTGAAGTGTGGAAAGAGCTGCATAATACGCATAGCTCGCAGGTTGAAACAACGCCGCGCCCAAGCCGGAGAAAAAACAGGCAATAATCAAGCCTGGCACATGATCAACGAAGCCGAACATCCCGAAACCAAAGGTCCGAATAAACAATCCGATCAAAATCGTCCGCTTATAGCCAAGCCGATCAGCCAAGGTGCCGCAAAAGGCAGAAAGCCCTTGTTGGCTAAGACTGCGTATAGCCGAAATGACGCCCACGATCGTCACACTCAGCAACAAATCGTGCAGCAAGTAGGAAGCTAGCAGCGGAATCATCATATAAAAGCCAACCGCCATGCTGAATGTATTCATAAACATGACCCAAAAGGGCAGTTTAATGTCCGTAAGCTTTTTCCAAAGATGATTCATCATGAAGTACCTCGTTTCCGTCTGCGATGTGTCAATCTCAACAAGATACCTCATTCGAAGAGGATTGCCTATGGGCTTTCTTTGTATGAGCTTGGGTATATTATTGCTGCCAATTTTGATATACTCAAATGACCAATCAAACAAACAAGAACAAACACAAATGCACGTTACAATTTTTCAGGGAAAACGATAGAAGGCGGGGGAACGATGTTATCCGAGGTTAGACATTCCAAAATCATCGAGTTGCTGAATCAGGCAGGTTCAATCAAGGTTTCTGAGCTGAGCAAAGCCTATCAGGTAACCGAGAAAACGATTCGCGAGGATTTAGAGAAATTAGAGGCTTCCGGTATTTTGAAAAGAGTACACGGAGGGGCCGTTCTCGTCGAAAGCTCGAATTCGATGCTGCCGATTCATAAACGAAGAGTCCGCCAGCAAGCGGAGAAAGAACAGATTGCCGCAGAAGCTTATCAATCGATAGAGGACGGCCAAATCATCCTGCTCGATGGAGGCTCTACGACGCTGGAGCTTGCGAAGCTCATCCAACACCGCGCGCTAACCGTGATTACGAACGATACGAAGATCGCCGCTGCTTTGGCGGAAAGCCCTCATATCGAGTTGTGCATGTTAGGCGGTTACCGGCGCAAAGGCACTTATACGATTATCGGGCCAAGCGCCATCCAAATGGTCGATGAGCTTAATGTGGATATTGCTTTTCTGGGATGCACGGGCATCGATTTGGAACGGGGCATCTCCGTGTTTCACCGGGATGAAGCGGAGTTGAAGAAGCGAATGATCAAAGCTTCGAAAAAGAAAATTCTGCTTACCGATCATACGAAATTTGATCAGACTGCGCTGATTTCATTTGCTTCTCTGAAGGAAATTGATTTATTGATCACAGATGCAGAGGCTGACGATGAGTTAATTGCGAGGTATTCCGAGCAAGGGTTAGAGGTTCGCAGAGGGTTATTTCAAGAATAGGCGGAACTGCAGTCCTCTATTACAATAAAGCCATTTCATCTCGAAGAAGAACATTCACTTCGTGATGAAATGGCCTTTTGTTTATGGGATGAGCAAAATTTTCCCGGTGCTCTGTCTGCTTTCAATTAATCGATGTGCTTCTGCACCATCCTTTAAAGCAAAGCTCGTCAGGCCGCCCATCTGAATGATGCCTTCGCGAAGCGCTTGAAACAGCGCCTCTGCACGCTCGATTCGATTGGCCAGGGAGGTCACATGGTTCCACAAGTCGCCGCCGGTTAACGTCTTCGAAGAATCCATGAGCATTCTAGGATCTACATGCGGCGGATCTCCTCCCGCCATGCCATAGAACACGACTGTCCCCTTCGTTCTGACAGCCGCAAAACTTTCCATTAACGTGGAGCCAACGGAATCATAAACAACGTTAGCGCCTTGTTTCTCCCCCGTAAAGCGGATCACTTCCTGCGCCCATTCCGTGTCGTAACCGAATACAATATCCGCACCAGCTTGCAGTGCGGCCGCCTGTTTGGCTTCCGACGAGGTCAAGCCGATGACCCTTGCCCCTTTACTCTTGGCGAGTTGAATCAATAACTGCCCCACGCCTCCTGCCGCGGCATGAACGACGACATCGTCGCCTGCCTGGACGGCATAGCTGTCATTGACTAAGTAATGCGCTGTCATGCCTTGAAGAAGGAGGCCAGCGGCTTGTTCGAAGGTAATATCGGATGGCACCGGTATTGCCCGGTCAACAGGCACAGCGACCAACTCGCTGTTCGCAAAAGGAACATCACAAAAGGCGATGCGGTCACCAACCTGAATATGCGCCACATCCGGTGAAACTTGTTCAACGACCCCTGCGCCCTCATAACCTAGTATAAAAGGTGGTTTTCCCGCCAAATGATAGTTTCCCCGTCTGCGATAAACATCAGCAAAATTGAGTCCAATTGCCTTAGTCCTAACTATGATATGCCCTAACGTCAGGCCAGGGTCAGGGATCTCTGCATACCGAAGCACTTCCGGTCCGCCAAATTGTTCAAATATCAATGCCTTCATCGTTTCCCTCCAAATGGCTCGTCTTTCGTCAAAATTGTATCATACCCCCTCTTTATTACAAAAAAAAGCTCTCCTATTCAGTTGATCTGAAGAGGAGAGCTCGCTATGTTACAACGGGTTTTCTCCCGTGCTTTGGAAAAACTCAAGGATTTCACCGTTCAAGCCTTTGACAAATGCGATTCTAACCGGTGTCGAAGGATTGCTGCCTAAGACAACATCTTTCGGTTCCACCGTCACAACCGCGCCAGCGGCAACCGCCGCTGCAACCGCTTTGTCTACGTCATTGCTGCGGAAAGCAACGTGGAAGTAGGAACCTTCCGGTTTCACTTCACCTGTTCCTCCAGCAAAAACCTCCATATAGTTGCCGTCCCCGGAGTCCAGCAAAGTGATTCTTTTATCCCCTTCGCCCCAACTTGTCTTTTCCGTAAAACCTAAGCCCTCGGTATAAAACTTCACCGTCGCTTCAAAATCATTCGCTCTTAACGCGAGGTGGTGAAAGCCACCGCCGCCTATTTTCTCATTCGTCCCCACTTGATAAGCCTCCTTTGTCATCAGTACGTGCCCTACCTTCACGAGTATAACTGATTGCCAGGTGTTAGAAAATGACTTACTTCGAGGTAACTAAGTTTACTGCACGTAATGGGACGAGCTATGGCGCAAGCGGTCCTACATTCGAAGTCGTAAGCGGAACATTCGTTATTGTACTTGTGGCATATTCATCTGCGCCGACATCATTCACACCTGTCCGGGACTGACCGTCCATATCGGTCGTTACGAATGTGTATGAGCCGGTTGACGCATTAATTGCAGGGCTGGACGTGCTTAGCTTTTGCAATCCCCCGGATGTGGTCAGCAGTGGATTCACATTGTTGATTTCTGCACTTGTTCTCGATTTATTGTTTAGTGTGGAGCCAAAGCCAATGTTGCCTGAGAATGTCGTATTGCTTGTTTTTACCTCATTATATAACGTCCCTGTTGCATTATTTACGATATTGTTGGCAATTGTGCTGTCTACCGGAGCTAGCGTGTAATTACCGCCAATTACGACCCCCGTGGTACTATTCACAATGGTGTTATTGACAATTTGCGCCCGATAAACCCTCCAGTGTTTACTGAGGTCCGAGCTGGTGAACGTATTCCCGTTCGTACCGCCGTCAAAATCTCCTCCGTCCACGTTAATCGCGTCCGCATAACCGCTGCCTGTCAGATTTTCAAAATAATTATTGAAAACCTTATGGTCGTTGGCATACAAGCGAATGCCCCCAATACCGGCTTTCACTCCGTCCCCGAGAAAGAAATTGCCATAGAAGCTTTGTGCGTGTCCATGGCGGGAAGACAATACCCCTTGGGAGTTGCGGAATGTATTATAACGAACTGTGTTATGACCGCTTTTGACCGAAATATACTCCGGGTCGCCATCGCAGTTTTCAAATAAATTGTACTGAATTGTAGCAAAAGCGTCCGACATCGAGAGCGTACTTACGCCAAGCCGGATTGCCTCCATTTCATTCGTTGCACGCGGGCCGATATCATGAAAGTAATTGTACTCAATCGTATCGTACTGCGATATTTGCGTTGATGAGCCGTCAACCGTGATGAAATTGCCCAAATCATGCTTTGGTCCAAACTCGTTGTGATCGATCCGGTTATGATGGCTGTTGGCGCCGCCGATGTACACCCATTTGAGCGAATTGCCGTTTTCGGTCAAGGCAAATGTATTTCGCGTTACGCGTACATTGTTGCTTTGATCCAATTTCACCGCGGTATTGCCGGTGTTCATAAATTTCAAGCCTTCAATCACGACGTAGGAAGAGTTCGACACGATGAAATAAGCGCCTCCGGAAATGATGGCTTGTCCCGTGTTTGCCGCTTTAATCGTAATCGGGTTAGCAGCGGTTCCATTTTTTCCGCTTACGCTGAAATTACCACCGTTCGTATAAGTGCCGTTTGCAAGCACAATGGTTGTTCCTGCTGTCGCACTGCTAATCGCCGAAGCCAGCTGAGCTGACGTGGATACGTTCACAACTGTGCCTCCTCCTCCGCTCGCCTGTGTTGTGGCTGAAACCGGGGAGCTTGCTTGCGATAAGTTGTTTGCGGCGTCTTTCGCTTTAATCGTATAGCTGTAAGTGGTTGAGGCACTTAAGCCGGAATCGCTGTAGGAAGTAGTTGCTGTAGAACCGATTAGCGATCCGTCGCGGAATACATCATAACCCGTCACGCCAACATTATCTGTTGAAGCCGTCCACGTGAGATTGATTTGGGCGCTCGAAACTGCCGATGCGGACAAACCTGTAGGCACTGTCGGTGCTTGCGTGTCGCTGACGGCACTGTCCGTTACGGAAACGTCATCAAACTCGGCAACCCCATTGGCATAAAAGCCAGGCACTCCGTTCGTCAAGCTCGTATCCGTGCCCTGAACCATCAAAGTGCCGTTCACGTAACCTTGCACGGATGTTCCATTCACCACAAGCTGCAAATTATAAAAAGTGGACGTATTCGCGGTAAAAGGCACCTGTTGGATCGTTGTCGTGGAACCGCTTACTTTTTTATTTAAAAGTAAATTGCCATTGTACAAGATTAAGAAATAGTAGTTATTACTGTTCGTATAACGCGCCACAATTCCGTTACGCACGCTAGTAGAGCCAACTTTTACTTTTGCAGAGTAAGTGTAGTTGCTCCATGAAGAGGTACCGTTTGTAACAATGTACGTGTTCGTTGTGGACGACGTTTGGGCAGCTACTTTACTGCCGTCGGTTGCGATGCTCCATGAGCCGTTTCCTGAGGCGTTCGTCCAGGTTCCTGCAGGGAAGCTGCTGTAGGACTCAAAGTCATCCGTTAAGAGCGTTGCCGCGAATGCCGGTGTAGCCAGGGGGAGCAGAGAGAAAGATAACATACAGCTTAAGGCGTATGGGATGACTTTTTTAGATTTTAACATTTTCATCATCGAATGCTCCTAACGTAGAGTTATTGGTTAGATTACGATAACTAAACGAGCCTATACTTTATGTATGCGCTTTCTAGTTGTTGTTTGAAACTGCATCCTGCTTTACTTACGCCAAGCGGCGCACTCAACTCCTCCATCCTATCCGGACTAAAATAACACGCATTCAAACATTTCAAAACAAAAGCGAACAACTTTTATTATAACCAACCTCTTCCAGATGGACAGGGATATTTCTAGGTTCTGTTGTGTTTTATTTAGCTATCCGAGCAGGCACGCATGGGATACAAAAATGTCAAATCACCGTACAGCCAACCTCCACCACACCTAGCCATGACAAATTACTTTCAACCTTGGAAATTCCGCTAAGGATTCACTTAAGGGAACTTGAGTCCCCTATTTGCAAAAAAACGAGCCGTTTCCTCACGGAGGGGAACTACAGGGTCTTAATCGTTCTCCTTGGCAGGATTTTCGGGTGAACCGGCAAAATAAGGGACCACAGTTCCTTTTGCTCGCGGAAAATGTGCCTTTTGAGTGGAACAGCAGCCTGTAGTTCCCCTATAACCATGCGGGTGACTTGCCACCGGTCCACATCACCATCCTTTACCGCAACCCGCTTCCTCCTATCCATCGCCAAGCTCCACCCTCCTCCTCCTCCCCGCAATCTCCAAACACCAAAAAGCCCCTCCAAGGTCATACTTGACCATGGAGAGTCTCATTGAGCAGTACTATTCAGCCCCCAATTCCACTTGCTTCGGAAGCAAATGAAGATCTGTCGGCTTATTGATATAATAGCCTTGAATCCCCCAGCAAGCCATTTCCTTCAGCATCACGTACTGCTCATATGTTTCAATGCCTTCGGCGATAACTTGCAGTTTAAGCGCGTTCGCCATAGCCAGCATCGCAGCAATTAACGGCGCATTACCATCCGCAATAAAGGATCTGTCAATTTTTAATTTATCTATCGGCAGCAAGGTTAACATGCTCAGCGACGAATAACCGGTCCCAAAGTCGTCCAAAGCTATGGTAAAACCATACGCACGCAGCTGATGCAGTGTTTGCTGAACCTCCTGCATGGAATGTACTGTCGTACTTTCTGTGATTTCAAGCTCGATGGACTGAGGAGCTACTTCTTCTTCCTCCATGATGTTCAATAGCTGCACAACGAAATCTACTTCGTTCAACTGAACCCTGGATATGTTAACCGATAGTTTAAACTCAGCGCCATATACCTCTTTTAAAAGATGCCAGTCCTTGCAGGCCTGCCGAATAACCCAGTACCCGATGTCGACAATTAATCCTGTTTCCTCAGCTACCGGGATAAAGCTATTGGGCTGGACGATCCCCCTGCTGCCGCAATGCCAACGCAAAAGCGCTTCCGCTCCAATCACCGCTTGCTTCACCGGATGATAGATCAGCTGATATTGCACATACAGCTCTTCTTTTTCAATCGCCTGAGAGAGCGCAAGCTCATGAATAAAATTTTCAACATGATCGTATTTGTAAGCGGCTTCGTAAATATGAAACCTTTTTCTGCCAGCGCCTTTAGCCTTGTATAAAGCAATATCCGCTTGCTTAAGCAGGGTCTGAATGGTCTCTTCTTCGACTCTCAGCGATACGCCAATGCTTACGCTTAACTTCATTTGCCGATCATTTACGTTAAACGGCTTCTGGAAGAGCTGAATGATGGTATCTGCCGTCTGCTCCGCTGGCTCTGATGCTTGATTGGCTACAACAATAAACTCATCTCCACCCAGTCGCACCAGCGTATAATTCGTGCCGAACTGTTGAATGAGACGATTCGCAACCTCAACGAGAACGGTATCCCCTACATCATGTCCGAACATATCATTGATATTTTTGAAGTCATCCAAGTCAAGTAAATACAAGGTAGCTGGATGGATCACATGTTCCAACAAATATCTCCGGTTGTACAGCCTGCTGAGTTCGTCATGATAAGCATAATCATAGAGCAAATTTTCATGGATTTTGCGTTCTGTAATGTCACGCGTTACGGTGAAGATATAGGTCAGATTATCGTTTTCATCAAAAATAGGAGTCAGTATGCTTTCCCCGCTTAACATGCCATTGGGCAGCACAAAACCATCTTCATATTTAACCGTACGCCGCTCTTTAACTACCCGCATATATTTCTTATGTAAATAGTTGGCCATGTGACTTGCATGCGTATCAAAAAATGTCAGCCCTACGTCTTCCATCGATCTCCCACTGAAGTGTGTCGCAGCTCGATTCACATAATAGTACTTCAAATTAGCGCCATCCACTTTCATAATGTAAATCGAATCTTCAATATCATCCAGCATGTGTAGGAGTAAGCTTGCATCTAGTAATTTATTCATTCGTTGACCCCTTTACCCATCACAACGTCCTCATCTAAAGCTTGAAATTGCAACTTATACGATTCGCCAAGCACAACCGTTTTTCCTCCAATTTTGGTGATTGGCGACATTCATCAGGATCATTACAAATAATCGTTTTGTGCTATTCATAATCGTTTTCATCACTTATGTTTCTTAAGGCGTCATCTTACAATTAGATTATAAGTAATTCCAAACTAATCTTATTGGAGGTTTTGCGAATGATTACCAAAGGAAATCCGTTTTCTATCGAGCAATTTCGCGAGGAAGGCTACAGTGGTCCTACGCAAGGATTATCGCTGCAAGAAGCCGATATGTACTATAATCGATTTTTTGATGTCATCAACCAGTCCAAGTACGAACCTGGTCCAACCAAAATGAACCTATCCGCCTGGCATCAAAACCATTATTGGGCTTATGAATTAGCCACCCATCCCAGCATTATTGCAGCAATGAAGCAAATCCTTGGTGAAGACCTCGTTCTGTGGGCGATGCATTTCTGGTATAAGGAACCAAATAACGATAAATTTATTCCCTGGCATCAGGATATCAATTATTGGCCAATGGAGCCCGCGATTAATGCAACCGCATGGGTAAGCTTAGGCTGGTCCATCCGTGAGAACGGCTGTCTAAGGGTCATACCGGGAACTCACAAAGCGCATGTTGCACATGTCTCAACAGGCACCGATCAAAGCGCTTTTTCAGAAGGCTTGCCAGCGGAAGCCATCGATGAGTCGAAAGCGGTTGACCTCGAAATGTCCCCTGGTCAAATCGCTTTTTTTAATGAAGCAACGTTCCATGGTTCTGAAAAAAACAACTCCAACATCCCACGTGTAGCTTTTTCTGTGCGCTATACGACGCCTGAAGTGAAGTTCCTGATGGAGGAATGGGGCGGCGATACAACGCGTATCCGCACCTATCTGGTACACGGGGAAGACAAACCTAACCGGAATGAGGCCATTCGAGGCGAAGTACCGCAGAAATAAGCCGATAAGAAGTTCTTTTTTCATGCAGACCCTCATGCTACAATGGCTAAAAAGACAAACGGAACTCGAAGCGAGGTGGCTGGTACATTGAACTCCTATCAACTAATCATTGACTCTCTGGACATTCGTTTTTTGCATATTAAACAGTATGAGCTGGACTACAAATGGCAGGCCAGCCACCGAACGCTGCATCATTCCGTCCTATGGATTGTACAGCAAGGCAGTTTCCTGCTGGAAGTCGATCATATCCGGTACACCTGTAAGGAAGGTCAGATCTGCATCCTGCCCGCTCATACGGATATCAGTTACCATGCAATTACCGGCGAGCTTGCGCTAACGAGCATTAATTTTGACGCTGAAATCTCTCTCCTTAGCAATCGAAGCTGGGGGCACGTGCTCAATTTACCTGTCGTATTTGATCAGGCTCTGCACAATGTACAATCCCCGATTCGTGATATGCTGACCCATATTGGGGACAACTCCCCGGTGATTTCCCTGCTCATGCAGTCTTCTCTCCTGCGTATTCTCTATGAATTGATGAATCGCGAGATGCCGGATCAGCCGATTTCACCTTATACACACATGGATAACCGTATTCATACGATCATTCATTATCTGCTCTCTCATCCGAGCCGCATGCCTGAGATCAGGGAACTCGCCGAGTTGGTGCAGCTTAGCGATTCACACTTGCGCAAATTGTTTATTAAACAAACCGGCCAAGCCCCGCTCCATTTTGTACATAGTCTAAAAATAGAGCAAGCAAAAAGGCTCCTCGCTACAAGCGTGAAGCCGATCTCTCAAATCTCTTATGAACTTGGCGTGGAGAATGCCAACTATTTTACACGGATGTTCAAAGCCAAATCCGGTCTCACTCCGCTGCAATACCGCCAGCAGTACGGCTTATGGCTGAATGAATAAGCTTCTGATTACTCGATTGCTCCGACAGCCTGCAGCCAAGCTTTGGCAATCAAAGCATGTCCAGCCGGAGATGGGTGTACGCCGTCCGGCGCCCAGAATGCGCTTTCAGCTCTCGAAGACGCTTGAGCAAATAAGCCATCCAAGCACACTAGACGTGCATCGAACTCTCTGGCTAATTCACGGACGACCGTGATTTTGGGATCGAGGTCTTCTCTCCACTGTTTGCGATCTTCGGGTACGGGCAGCACGAAAGGTTCAATGAGCACAAGCTTTGCGCCTGTTTCGGCTGTTTGCGTCAACAGATCACGGTATCCCGCTTCAAAACTCTCCGTCGATGTCGGATCATTACGATCATAACGTCTCCACGTATCGTTAATCCCAATATAAATAGATACTAAATTAGGCTTTAAATTCAAGCAGTCTTGATCCCAACGCTTTTGCAAATCCACAACACGATTGCCTGATATTCCGCGATTAAGGAATTGCACCTGTTTTTCCGGGTATGTTGCCGAAAATTGAGCTGCTGCCATCAAAGCATAACCTCTACCCAAATCATTGCCGTTGTCGCGAACACGTCCTGCATCCGTAATACTGTCCCCTTGAAATAAAACGACATCCCCTTGACCAATCCATGCTGACATGTGAATGTTTCCTCCCCTTTATCCCTTGACCCTTTTGAAATTTCCCAAAAGTTGCCTAGAGTATAGCACAGGCTATAAGGGCTATCAATTGTAATATCTGACTAAATAATCTAGTTAAAATTCGGATGAGCGCAATTTCTGGACCATTCTCGGCGTTTGCCCAAAACGCTGCTTAAATACGCGTTCAAAATGCGTTATCGTTTGAAAACCCGAAGCATAACAGATTTCCGTAATCGGATAATCGGAGGAAATAATCAGTGACTTGGCAAATTTCAAGCGGAGATCCTGTAAATACGTTTGGAATGGAATACCTGTTGTTTTGCGGAAAACATGGGAGAAATAATTTGGCGCCAGACCGGCCTGCTTGGCTGCTTCCTCCAAAGATATGCCTTCCCGGAAATGATGATGGATATGAAGAAGCGCTCTTTGCACATCGGGATGCTTCTGGTGCGCAATCTTCTCCTCCTGCCGCTTGGCTGCGGAAGTTGCTCTGGCGACATAGAGCAGAATACGTTCCAGCGACCCTTTCACGATGTGCGTATGACCCATCCTTTGATGCTGGGACTCTTCCCAAATCAAGCGGAACTCATCTTCGATTTTTTCAAAACTCTCCCTCATGTCCGCATTCCGAAAGTCTCCCGCTTCTTGGAAAAATAACGTTTTCAGCTCCCCGCTAAATAAATCGTCGGAGAACACGAGGTTATACAAATGCAATGTTTCGCCCTCGAGAGGCCCGATCTCATGAAAATCAGCCGGGGTCAGCAGAAACAAGCTGCCGGGACGCAGGTCATAAGAAACACCGTTGACGACATTTCTTCCATGCCCCGCACATACAAAGCAAAGTTCGTAAAATTCATGCCAATGCAGCTCGCAGAGCCGATCCACATGCTGTGTGTAGATATGAAAGGACTTGGACGGATGAATAAACTTCTCGCTCGTTAATCGCTCTGGCTGATCTTTTCTACGCATCCGCTCCCGCTCCTCTCGTTTTAAGCACTATTACACATTGGCATATTGATTTCCTGCTAAATCTTTCCCTCTAGCCAACCACACCTTGAAATTTTTGTTTTTCTCTGGAAACACCTTCGTATCCGTTGCAAAATAGCGCATCGTATATCCACAGCGCCGGTCAACACTCCTATTCGGGTCAGCACCGTGTGCGATCCGCGCATCATGCAGCGAGCACTCTCCTCTGCCTAGTTCAAAGTGAACGGCTTTGGAGGTATCCAAATTTTTAATTTGCGTGCTGAATAGATTTTTGGCGCTATCAACCGACTCATACTCGGAGAATCCATTATGATGGGTGCCGGGAATCACCTGCATGCATCCGTTCTCTTTGCTGCTAGGATCAATGGCGAGCCAAATGGTTACTATTCTGTCCAGCCGGTCTACACGTCCACGCCAATAAGCGGAATCTTCATGCCAAGGCGTTGCTCGGCCGATCAATGGATCTTTACATATAAAATGACTGGACCATAATCCGATATTCGGCCCGAGCAGCGGTTCCACCAAATCGAGCGCTTCGTCCGAGAGCAGGAACTTGAGAAGTCTCTCTTCGCGAAAATGCGGCGTGTCTAATTCATCGGACAGCTTGCTGCCTTTCTGGGCTAATTGATCCTCAAAAATAGCCGTCAATTCAGCCAGCTTCTCCGCAGAAAACAGCTGCTTATGATGCAGCAGGTACCCATTTTTTTTATAAAAAGCGACTTCTTCCTTCGTTAATTGGCTCATCTCAATATGCCTCCCTAGCTTCGCATTGCTTACATGTTTACTATACTTCTGATGCAGGATGAGGACTCATCCTATCTTACTTAGAAGTTAGCGTATGTTAAGGTCAAAGCCTAAAGAAAGATGAAGGAAGATGCATAAAAATCAGCAAATAACAAAAAATACCAACAAAAAGGAAGAATGGATGGCGTGCGCGATGCTGAATACGAAGGCCGAAGACATAGAACAATTGCTCCACCTTGCGAAACGGTCCAGCGACTTTACCAGCAGCACGATCGCATTCACTGAGCCTCCCCTAACCATTCATTATTATAAGACTCTGATTGATGAACATCTTCTGCAAGAGCAGCTGCTTCGTGCAATCGAAAGTAACGCGGCTGGAACGGAAATTCAACATCTGAATGATTTAAAACAGCTAATAACCATTGAAGGCATTCAAATTACCGACCAAATCGCGGATATCCAAACAAAACTTTACCAGGGACATGCCATTATCCAAAAAAATGAGCATGATACTTTGTGCGCCTTAGTTCCATTAATCAGTAAAGCCGGGCTTCGCAAAAACAATGATACGGATAATGAATTCAGCGTAGTTGGACCTAAAGTTGGCTTTGTCGAAGACCTTGACATCAACCTGCATCTACTTCGCAGCCAGTTCACAGTTCCTAATCTGATCGTAAAAATATTGACGATTGGCAGCTTATCCAACTCCCGAGTCGCGATCGTTTATATCGATGGTATTACGAATATGGATAACGTATCCATCATTGAACAGCGAATCAGCAGCATCGATTTTGAAGTAGTCTTCGATACTGCACAGCTGGATCAGATTATTTCTGACAACTCGTTGTCCCCTTTCCCCTTATTTGTATCAACGGAGCGAAGGGATCGAGTCATCTACTCTTTAATTTCCGGCCAAGTTGCCGTGATTAGCGACGGGTCTCCCTATTTTATTACAGGACCTTCGACGCTGTATGATTTCTTCATTTCACCGGAAGATTATTACTTGCCATGGATATTGGGCTCGTTTTTTAGAATTATCCGTATATTTGGTGTTGTGTTCTCACTCTTTGCGTCCTCCTTGTATATCGCGATTACGACGTTTCATTACGAAGTCATTCCAAAGGATTTGCTGCAGCCGCTTATTTTCTCCAGGCAAAATGTGCCGTTTTCCCCGGTTCTAGAGGTACTTTTTCTGGAGATCACGATTGAATTTCTTCGCGAAGCCGGAGCCAGGCTGCCCACCAAGATCGGTCAAACGCTCGGTATCGTCGGCGGTATTATTGTCGGACAAGCGGCCGTTGAAGCCGCATTAACAAGTAACATTTTAATCATCACCGTTTCTTTATCCGCGCTAGCTTCATTTGCAACACCGATTTACAAAATGTCAAATACAATCCGCTTCCTGCGATTTCCCGTCATTATTATGGCCTCGTACTGGGGAGCGATCGGCATGATATTCGGGATCTGCTTTATCCTGATTCATATCACAAGACTGACATCGTTAGGAAGTCCTTACACCGTCCCCCTATATCCGCTGCGACCTAAGGATCTAAGAGACAGCTTTATACGCTCGTCTTACCAATATACAAATAAAAGACAATCCTATCTGAAGCCGGAAACGATACTCCGATATATTCCTAAACCCAGGAAAAAGAAAACCGATTGGGAGCAGGAGTGAACGCGCTGGAAAGGAGAGTGTGCGTAAATGGTCTATAAAGCTGCTATGGCGCTAATTTCCTGTGTATTTACCGTTGGATGCAGCAGCAACCAGCAGATCATCAATAAAATACAGCTTGTACAAACAGCCGGTTACGATAAGGTGGGTGATCGCTCGCTTTGCTCGGTCATCACGACCAGCTATAAGGAAAAAGGTAAAGCCAGCTCACAGCTCCTGCTGACCAAATCTAACTCCAGTTTTGATATGATCCCCCGGTTAAACACGAAAACTAGTAAAACCATTCAATACGGACAGATGGGCATGGTGCTTTTCTCAAAACCGTATGCGGAGATGGGGATCGGCCCTGTGATTAGCGGTTTCTGCCGAGATCCGAAGATTGCCAGCAGAATTCAGATGGGCGTAACGGATACAGAGGCTTCTAAAATGATGGAAGTCGCCAATAAAGCCCAGGAATCGCTTTATCTCATGCGGATGGTTGATCAGAATATTCAAAACGGCAACCTGCCCAAAATGAATTTTAAGCATATCTTATTTAATTATTATGGCGAGGGGCGCGATATTTTCCTGCCCTACTTCATCGTTGAAAGAGGCTCAGTGAAAATTGATGGTTTAGCGTTATTCAAACACGATAAATTCGTGACAAAGGTGAGCATTCGAGAAGCCTTCCTGCTGAAGTTATTGACGGATACTTCCCGGAATGGAAATTTACTTATGCCAATGAAAGCAGATAACGACAGTTCGACGATTCACGATTATGTGCTAATGAAAAGCATTGCTTCAAAGGTACATTATCATTACAATACATCGACCCCTGAACCAATCATCGAGATCGGGGTTAGGGTCAGAGTGATGGTCAAAGACACCCCTTCCTGGTTGCACTTTAATACGAAGGAACAAATGGATGCATTCGAACGACAATTAGGCAACTATTTAGAAGAAGAAGCCCAGGACTTTATTGCGCTGTGCCAGTCCAAGAATGTTGATCCAATCGGGCTTGGCGATTTCGTCAGAAGCCGGACAAGGACCTGGAACGAAAAAGATTTCTATGCCACTTACCCGCAGCTGCGGACACAAGTAACAGTTCATTTGTCTGTCGAGCAAAGCGGTGTTGGGGAATTATAAGCGAGGCCTTACGTTACAAGGGGGAAACGACAACTATGAATCATCAAGTCAATAAAAAATTCACTGTTTCTCCTTATCTGCTTTTTTTCATTATTTATTCCAGTGTGATAGATGCCGGAATGATGTATTTTCAGCGTGATCTGGTTCAAGATGCCGGGTATGACGCTTGGCTTTCTATTTTAATTGCGGCGGCTGCCGTTCATCTCATCATTTGGATGATATATAAGATTCTATCGAGCAGCAATCAGGCAGATGCAACGATTGTGTCCATTAACCGTCGTTATTTCGGTAAATTTATTGGGACTGCTTTTAACCTAGCCATTACGTTGTATTTCAGTTTTGGCGCTTTCTGTACATTTAGAACTTATATGGAAGTTGTGCAAGTTTGGATATTTCCTTACATGCAAATGATGCCGCTTACGCTCATTGCGCTTGTACTCATTTATTATACGGTGTCTGGTGGTTTTCGAACGGTAGCTGGCTTAAGCTTCTGGGGAACTTGCAGTATTTTTCTATTTATTGCACCGCTGACACTTATGGTTATTCCCTATTTGCATCCGCAAAACATGCTACCTGTCTTCAATCATTCGACGGCGCAAATCCTCAAATCTACCGAAACCATGTTTCCTCACTTTCTAGGATTTGAAGTGCTTTTGGTCATGTATCCATTCATCGAGCAGCAGGCAAAATCACAAAAATGGGCTCAGTTCTCCATTATTATCGCAATCGGCATGTACATGCTGGTCGCCCTCGTGGCTTTCATGTATTACAGCCAAGGCCAAATGATTCACATCATTTGGCCGACGCTGAATATGATTTCGATTGTTGAATTTCCTTTGATGCAGAGAGTGGAATATCTGATAATCTCCATTTGGTTTATTAAAATGCTGGCCAATATCTCGCTAGGTTTGTGGTCGGCTACTCACAGCTTGAAGCTTTCTATTCGTGCGAATCCTCGCATATCCTTGATCATCATCCTTGTGTTGTTCATCGCCGGGCAGCTCATTGTCAAGGATCATGACCGCTTGCAATTGACGAATTACCTCTATGGTTTGACAGGCATCTACTTTACTGCCATTTTCATCCCCATAATGCTTATTGTGACGCGTTTTAAAAGAAAGGGGAGTCAGTAGCACGGCTCCCCCGACGCTGCACGCTTACTGGCAAGTTTAGCGATCATCCGAATCGCTTCCTTGCATCTTTTGAAGTGCTTCCGCATAGTTGCTATATAGGCCACTTCCAACTGCGGCATGAACAGAAGCACCAAATGCCGCCTCCTCTTTCACTCTTGGGAACATAAGCGGCAATCGCCATTTGATGCGGGCCATCTGCTGCATAGCCCTGTTCTTGCGTATCCCATTACCGGATACGGCCAATGTTGTTAACGGCTCAAGTAGCTCTGCCGGAAGGCACTTTGTAAATCCATCCAATTCATCCAAGATGCCATGAAGAAAGCCGACAATCAGCTGCTGAGGATTAAAATTATTCGGACTGATCCCCTCGATACTCCCCGTCCTATGCGGATGCTCTCTGGTTCCGTAAAACTGGGTCCCTACCTTGAGGGTAGGCACTGACTCTATGAGCGATTCTTCTGCCAGTCGATTCATAGTTTCATAGAAGCTTCTATCATCCAGTAAACCGAATGTGCGGCAAACCTCACGAAAAAATTGCTCAAGCAGCTCATACGATTTCCCACCGCTGAGCGAAGCTCCCACAAGCAAATACCCGCCATCCATGAATGGACGTGTTTCCAGATGTGGACTCTCGATATATGCCGGCGAGTAGACGGATACTTGCGAGCCTGTCCCGATATTAACGAGCAAAGTGCCTTGAAAAGAAGGTACCGCTCCTAAGAAGCTGGCTTGGTTATCGCCGATTGCCCATAGCACCTTTTTCCCATCTGCCGTATCTCCCGCAACAGTGTTAGGGTCGACAAGTTCTGGCAGGAATTCAGCATCCATCCCGGCTGCGATTAGCTTATCTTTGTCAAATTGCCTGTTCGGTAGCGTGAATAGACCTATGCTTGCCGCATTGGAGCTGTCGATGCGAGGTGTCTTCTCATCACAAAGCTGCATGGCCACATAATCGCCTATCGTGCACAGCTTCACTGCACCGATCGGAAGATTTCCCTCTTTGGTCAGATAGAAATGGGTAACTAAGCCATATCCGGTATGCAAATCAAATCCGGTAAGTTCACTTAACGCAGTGGCATACGATCGGCCTGATTCCAAAAGCAGCTCGCCTCGGCCATCTTGCCAAGTCACGAGCGGGCTAACTGCCCTGCCTTCTTTGCTTACATACAGCACACCATGCATTTGACAGGAGATCCCGATAGCTCGCACTTCCTCCCAGTCATCCCGACATTCTTCTATTAATGATTGAACCAACTGGACAACTCTGTCCGCTTGTTGGGTACGTTCCCAAGATTGTTTCGAAGGCATATCCGCATCATTTTTGGCGGACACCATGCGTACGACGCGACCATCCTCAGCGTTAGTCACGATGAGACATATGGATGTCGTGCCTATATCAATTCCGGCTAAGTACATAAGCTTGCTCCTCTCACATACAAATTTCCTCGGATGGCATAGATGGAAAAACCGGAACACCTGCACCACAAAAAATCCCCACATCCAAGGGATGGAGGGATTCCCGAAACGCTTACCTCTGTCAGCTTCCCAACTTACTAAAGAAATCCTTAAACACACGATCACGCCGAACAAAGTGAATGTAACGAATAAAATGCCGCGAAGCATCGAAGCTGTAGCGGAAATCTTCTGACAGAATCGGGCTGTGCACCAGCTCATTCGGCAGCCAGCTTTCATCGATCAGATAAGCGATCGTCGCAATATCCCAAATGACTCGCGAATAGGCAAAATGGTCTTTTGCACAATTCTCATACGTTTCATAGAGATACTTGCCAATCTCTCCCTGATCCTTCACGAACTCCCGTACTTCCGACAGCGTTGTAAGCAAGTGCGAAGTGACACCCATGCACGGAATTAGCACGAGCGGCACGCCGCAATTGAGCACAGTTCGTGAAGCGTGCAAATCCTGCGCAAGGTTGAATTCCTTTGTATCAGGCCAAGGTAAGGCATGTCCCCCGAGCCAGACGACGACGATTTTCTCGATGATGCGCGGCTCGATCAAGATCGCAGAAGCGACGTTCGTAATGGCGCCGATCGCCAAGACATAGAGCGGATCATCCTCAGGAGAGGCCATCGCCCGCTCCACCAAATTTCTCGCAGCATCGCTTTCTTGCGGTGTCTCTGCTCCGGGCAAATATCCCGTCGATCCGCGGTAAATTGGAATACCGGACATTTCCGGCAGCAGCGCTGAAATTTTCTGCAATTCTCGGTAGCTTTTCTCCATGCCATCGGCTGGTCCGTCTGATAGTTCATTATGAAATGGCGCCGCATAAAAAGCTTCAATCTGCAGCTGCTCAGGGGATTTCAACGCATAAACGACAGCGAACTGATCGTCGATCTCATTATAGGTATCCGTATCAAGCACCATGCGGACTTTTTTGCCAGGATGTGCTAGTCGCTGAAGCAGCTTTTCTTGCGTTATTTTCGGAAATGAAATCATTGAGCGGTGCCTCCCTTGAATTCTTGTTTGCTTGGACAACTAACGGGTTGCTAATCTAGCATAAACCAGAAAAAACAGCGCCATTTCAGCCATAATCACATAGTTAGGTACAACGATAAACAAGTCGATCACAAAAAAAGCGCCCAGGATTCCTAAAAATAGTGCCAAATGAATCGGTCTCAGCTGCAGGTGCTTATGCCTGTACCGATGAAAAATGATCGTCGTCGAGATGAAGTACAACAAAACGGAGAGAAATACCATCACCAAAATAAAGTGGTAGTCCAATTGATTCAAAAATAGCAGCTGAATCGATGCCGCGATTGTACTTAATGATACATAAACAAGCAAATGACCGTAAATAATCGTTTGTCCGGCCGTTTGCAGCGCCTTATCCACTTTTCGCTCGATATTCTCAAAATACTGCCACCAAATCCCAATGACTAGAATAAAAGCCAGCGCCGCAAACAAAATCGATGCCCATGTCCCATTGCTATTCTGTAAAACAGCCAACGTACTCACGACTGATTCCCCTAATAGAATGAGCGTAAATAAGGCAAACCGCTCCAATAAGTGATGCGTGTTAATTGGCGTATGTACCAAGAATCTTCTTCCAATGACCGGTAGAAGTACATCAATGGCAATTCCCGCGTAGAGAATCAGATACCTCACCCAGGAGTCGAAAAATAAGGATGCGCTCGAAATCACGATACCGATCCAAAACCGCGTTCCCAGAAATCGCGCCGTCGCAGCACGGTGGGATTCTTCCCCTTTATGAATCGCTAAGTATTGAAGAGCTGTTAACACCCTTGAACCTATGTATCCGATAAAAAAAGGGACGTAATACCGATCAAAATCCGGAGATAAACTAAACGTCATGATGAGTACAAAAAACAGTTGCAGGATCATGTAGATGCGATGAGCGAAGACGTCCTGCCCATATCGGTTGTTAAACAGCGTTTGCCCTACCCATGCCCACCAGATGGGAATAAAAATAAGTACAAATTTGATGATATACTCCAGTGAAATCGTCCCGTGGTCAGCATGCAGCAGCACATGTGTTGCCTTAGACACGGCTGCTACAAACAGCAAGTCATAAAAAAGTTCCAACCACGTTACTTTCTTCGCGATGTTCATATCAGTCCCCCATTTACAGAAATCATATAGCGTTGCCTATATTATACCGAACAAACGGGGAGAAATTGTTATTTTTTTTGATCGGGCACTTCCACCTGAGTTAGCGGTTGTTTGGCTGGGCCTTCGATTACTGTGCCCGTATAAGAAAATCGAGAGCCATGACACGGGCAATCCCAGGATCTTTCCGCCTCGTTCCACTCGACCTCACAGCCCATATGCGTACAAGTCGTGTCCACAACATGAAGCTCTCCGCTCGTATCCCGGTAGGCGCCTGCACGCTTCCCATTCACTCGAACTACTGCGCCTTCGTCATTTTGCAGCCCCTCTGCTTGACGATGGACGATATCGAACTTCCCGGCTATCAGATGTTTGGCGATATTGGCATTTGACATGATAAAGGTTTTGATCATAGGGTCCGCATGAAACCTTGATGGCGCAAAGAGCTCTTCATAGGGACTTTTCTCACCTGCTATGAGGGCTGTATTGAGGATAGCCGCCGCGACACTGGTGGTCATTCCCCACTTTTTAAAGCCAGTTGCGATCAAAATGTTCGGCTCATCAGAGACCTCCCGCCCAATATAAGGCAGCTTGTCGAGGGTTAACAAATCTTGTGCCGACCAATGATACCTGACTTCCTGCAAGTTGAATTGTTCAACGCCAAACTGCCGCAGCGCCTCGTAATACTGGAACGTACAAACCCCTTGTCCCGTCTTGTGGCTCTCTCCGCCTATTAGCAGCAGTTCCTCCTCATTCACCATCACCGTGCGAAGCGAACGTGCAGGTGTATCCGCGTTGATATACATGCCGCCAGCTAGACTTATTTCGGTTTTAGCCGCAAGAGCATATGATTTCTCGGCGTGCAGCCTTGCAAAATAAAAACCATTTCGATCATTAAACGGAAAATGGGAAGACGACACGACAAAGTTGCATTTAATATGAAAACCTTCGCTAGTCTTCAAGGTTGCCGGAGTTCCTTTGTCCACACCAACAACGGTCGTTTGTTCAAATATTTTTCCGCCAAGCTGAATGAACGTTTGCGCGATATGTTTCAAAAAGAGAATTGGATCGAACAGCGCCTGATTTTTCATCACAATCGCCGCCTGGGTCTGGAACGGCAGCCCTACTTGCGCCAAATAACCTCCAGGGATTCCAAGCTTCTCGTATGCTTTGCTTTCAGCCTCTATCTTCGCCACATTCGCTTCCTCAATGGTATAGATGTAAGCATCCTCTTCCTTGAACTGGCAAGGGATCGCATGGTCTTCGACCGTCTTCTTTATAAAATTCAAAGCGTCACGATTCGCTTCGTAATAAAGCCGCGACTTCTCTTCGCCAAAATGAGAAATAAATTCGTCATAAACCAAATCATGCTGCGCGGTGATTTTAGCTGTCGTGTGCCCTGTTGTGCCGTTTGCAATTTTGCCTGCATCAACAAGGACAACTTTAAACCCTTTGCTCGCAAGCAAATAAGCGGTTGTCACCCCCGTGATGCCTGCACCTACCACAGCCACGTCAGCTTCCATGTCGTTTGCTAGCTTTGGATAAGTTGGCATCTCTGTCTCGCTTAGCCAAACCGATTTGGGAAACTGCGGGAATGGGTCCTTACTTGGGTCGAACGACATAATAACAGCCTCCTGAAAAACCTTTTTTGGATAAATTAACCTCTTTTATCTTCTTTTATTCTACAAATTCCACTGTTCCGAAAAGGAGGAAAAGTCGAAAAAGGAAATAAGTGGTAGGTCGAATTGTGTAGGTCTAGCAGCACTTACTAGATTTGGGAATCTATTATTTAATTTAACTGTACAACGGTCAATTAATTTATCTACTAGGAGGTTTGATGATTGAATAAGACCATCATGAAAATGACGAACGTGTTTTTCGCAACAAGTTTAACGGTAGGACTTTTTGCAACCACGGCATCTGCGGCAGAAATCGACTACTCGGAAGCACTGGATGCACTGGATGCACCACCGATCGATGCGATGATCGTGAACGACGAACGTCTGGCCAAGGGGCTAATGGATCGTGGTCTTTTAAACAAAAACGCTACACCCGAACAAATATCCAAAGCAGTAAAAAGCTATTTATCTGTCAAAAATAAGAAACTGGTAAACGCCAAAACGGATCAGAAAAACAGTCTGCATGATGAAATGGACAAAAAGTCGAAAGATTTTGTCGCGAAGCAAAAAGTTAAGCTATTATCGCAAATGAACCATGGCATGGATAATCTCAAGATTGGAAACGGCAACGGCATCCCTATTCCATCCGCCAAGCAAGATCGCTATAGCGGCCCTGTTCGAGAGGACAAAGTCCTTGTGCTGTTGACCGAATTTGCAGACGTAAAACATAACAATGTGAAACAAGAACCAGGTTTCATGTACGCCAAAGACTTCAGTCCGGAGCATTATCGTAAACTTATGTTTGGCGATAAAGATTTTAAATTGTTCGATGGATCGAAAATTCAAACCTTTAAACAATACTACGAAGAGCAGTCCGGCGGCAGCTATACGGTTGATGGCTACGTCTCCGACTGGTTAACGGTTCCCGGCACTGCCGCTCAGTACGGAGACGATAATCCCGCTGGCGGGCATGATAACCTAGCCCCGCTTGGTCCTCGCGACCTCGTCAAAGATGCGCTTAACGCCGCTGTTGCCAAAGGCATTAACTTGGCTGATTATGATAAATTCGATTTGTACGACCTGGATGGCGACGGTAATCAAAATGAACCCGACGGTTTGGTCGACCATCTCATGGTCATCCATGCGGGTACGGGGCAAGAAGCCGGCGGCGGCGCCTTAGGCGACAATGCCATTTGGTCCCATCGTTGGACCCTAGATGGCGTGTACCCGATTGCGGGAACCTCAACCCCCGTCAGTTATTGGGGCGGCAAAATGGCCGCTTACGATTATACGATACAGCCGGAGGACGGCGCTGTCGGCGTATTCGCTCATGAATTCGGGCATGATTTGGGATTGCCGGATGAGTACGACACCCAATATACCGGACAAGGCGAGCCGATTGCTTCTTGGTCCATTATGAGCGGCGGCAGCTGGAACGGAAATATTGCCGGTACGACTCCGACCTCTTTTTCACCGCAAAATAAGGATTTCTTCCAGAAAACGATGGGCGGCAACTGGGCCAATGTCACCGAGGTCAACGCTTCGGACATAAACCAAATAGGTAAGGCGGCCATCATTGATCAAAGCGTAACGAAGTCGAAAAATCCAGGAATCGTCAAAGTCAATTTGCCGGATAAAGCCGTCCAAGGCATTCAACCCGCTTTTGGCTCCCGCTACTATTACAGTACAAAAGGCGATAACCTGCATACGACTCTATCGACGCCGGAATTTGATTTAACCAATGCGCAAACTGCGACATTTGATTTCAAAACGTTGTATGAGGTTGAATTCGAATACGACTATCTGACGGTAACTGCGGCTACCTATGATGGTCAAGAAGTAACGCTCGATGTCATTGGAGACAATGATACGAACGGAGACGCACGCGCAGAAACCTCGAATGGGGCATGGGTGGACAAGTCCTACAATTTAGCGCCATTCATTGGCAAAAAAGTGACGCTGAACTTTGACTATGTGACCGATGGCGGGCTGGCTCTGAACGGCTTTGCCATGGATAACGCCAAATTAACCGTTGATGGGAAAGTTGCCTTCTCCGATGACGCTGAGGGAGCTTCCGCTTTTAAACTGGACGGCTTCGTTCAATCGAACGGGATGGAATTCAAGAAGCACTACTATTATCTGGAGTGGAGAAACTACGAAGGAGCTGACAAAGCTCTGGCGTTCAGTCGCGGTGTCAAGTACAATACAGGACTTGTCGTTTGGTATGCCGATGACAGTTACCTGGATAACTGGGTGGGTGTTCATCCCGGCCAAGGCTTCCTCGGCGTTGTAGACTCGCATGCTGCGGCACTGGTGTTCAAGAAAGACGGACAAGATTCCGTTTCGCAAACAACCCGTTATCAAGTTGCGGATGCCGCCTTTTCGCTGGATAAAACACCGGCATGGTACGTCAACAATGAGACGAGAGGCGAATATAATTACAAATCTTTGCCTGGTGTTGAGGAATTCTCCGATGCCAAATTGTACTCGAATGAGTTGATTCCAGATGCGGGCCGCTTGGTGCCGAAATTCGGATTGAAGTTCCGGGTCATCGGCGAAGCCAAAGATAATTCTGCCGGCTTGATTTGGATTCATAAGTAAAGCGATTAAACCTTATGAAAAAGGGACTGTCCATGATTATGGACAGTCCCCTTCTCATTTTAACCTCAAATCTGGCTACTTATAAAGGATATCGTCTTTGAGTGAAGCAACATGCGTAATTACTTGATCAATATCAGGTTTGGACACTTCAAAATGTGCAAGAGCTTCGGAGAGATGGTTGGCAACGGCATTAAAATGCACCGGCTGTAAATTCATTCCCTTATGGGCTCTAGCCATCGAGAAACCCGAATATTGATTCGGGCCACCTAAAGCAAAGGAGATAAATTTGGTTTGATGCTTGCGTTGTTTCTCCATGTCCGTGTTTTTAAAAAACTCATTCACCGTATCATCAGCTAAAATAAGTTCATAAAAATAATCCACTACTTTAGCAATCGCGGGCTCTCCGCCAATTTTTTCATATAAGGTCATTGTTTGATCCACAGATTTCATCCTTTGCAAGTGAGTTCTATGGATATTTTATCCTGAATTGTTAGATTTATGCCTGTACTTTTTTTCGCTCCAATTTGGCTGAAACGGCTGTGAGAATAACAGCTACCAAGACCATTAAACCGCCAATCCATGGTGTTTGCTGCAGTCCGATCGTGTCGACAACCACGCCACCAATCAAAGAGCCTATAGCAATCCCGACGTTGAAAGCCGCGATATTCAAAGCGGAAGCAACGTCAACAGCGGATGGTACATATTTTTCAGCAAGTTGAACGATATTTAACTGAAGACCTGGCACGTTCATGAACGCAAGCAGCCCCATCAAGAAGACACCAATCAAACCTGCCACTTTGAATGGCAGCAAAAACGTCAACACGATCAGAATTGCCGCGTGTACAATGAACATCCAGAACAAGGCACGAAGCGGATTGTGATTCGCCCATTTTCCACCGACCGAGTTACCGATCGCTACCGCAACCCCGTAGACAAGCAGCACGATAGAAACGACTCTCGCATTAAGTCCTGTTACATCTTGTAAAATTGGGGTTAAATATGTGAAGGCAACAAATGTTCCTCCATATCCAAGCGCTGTGATGGCATACCCCAGAATCAATCGGGAGTTCGTGACCAAACGGAGCATATCCGAAAACTTAGCAGGAGGCGATTGTTTTAAATTTTTGGGAATTAATGCTGCAATCGAAATGATAGCAATAACACCAAGCAATGCGACGCCCCAGAACGTCGCTCTCCAACCTAACGTTTGGCCGATAAACGTTCCCAGTGGTACCCCGGTAACCGTTGCGACTGTCAGTCCAGTGAACATTAAGGCAATGGCGCTGGCTTTTTTCTGCGGTGGAACTAACTGGACAGCAATCGTCGCGCCGATCGAGAAAAAGACACCATGCGAAAAGGCAGTTATAAAGCGAGCAATGAGCAGAAGTGAAAATGATGTGGAAAGCGCGGCAGCGATATTTCCTACAATGAAAATGACCATGAGAAGCATGAGTAATGTCTTGCGGTTCATCCGGTTTGTGAGTGCAGTCAGGATTGGCGCGCCAATTGCAACCCCGATGGCGTAACCGGAGATCAGAAGTCCGGCAAGCGTAATCCCGATGTGCAAATCATCGGCGACCGATGCTAGAAGACCAACGGGAACGAATTCTGTCGTCCCAATCCCGAACGCGCTGATGGCCAGCGCAAGGAGCGCCCATTTCCCAGTAAGCAGCTTATCTTTCTGTATAGAAGCAGCTGGTGCGATAGTTTGACTCATAAATATCCTCCTATTTAAATGTATGTGACCTGCAGCAACACTTTACTTTTGTTGTCTGAGTGTTATTATAGGATCACAAGGACTATTTGATAAGTACGCACTTTGAAGTACTATAGATACTCCAAAGTACTATAGGCACTTAAAAGTTCCTACCCTAAATACGGAGGTAAACTATGCCCTATAATGTTCCCGTTGAAGCTACGCTTGATGTAATCGGCGGCAAATGGAAGGTCGTCATTTTATGCCATTTGGATAAAGGCGACAAACGTACAAGCGAATTAAAAAGATTGATGCCTGATATCACGCAGAAAATGCTCACGCAGCAGCTGCGCGAGCTTGAGCAGGACGGAATGGTGAAAAGAACGAGCTATGAGCAAGTACCACCCAAGGTTGTCTATTCCTTAACACCGTATGGTTGGTCATTCAAGCCGATCCTCGATGCCATGTGCGCCTGGGGAGAGCAGCATATCCTGCAAAACGAGTTAGTAGAAGTATAGAAACAACATTTGGAGGCGATTGATGTGAAAATCATGATTTCAGCCGCGGAAGCCATTGAAAAAGGTGTGTGGAATGAGATTTTACGTCTCTTCGGTCGGGATAAAAATGAAGAGATTTGGCCCAAAGAGGAATTCATTTTGACCGAAGAGCAGGCCGTCCAATTGAAGTTGATTAAGAAATAAAAGAATAGGCCATCTGGGAAGTAGATATCCTACTACTTCCCAGATGGCCTATTTTATTTGAGAGTTTGTACGCGTACTCCCCCTCTACGCCTCATATCGCTGCCATCCCGTCCCACCCGGATACGGGCAGCTCTTATCCCGCAGCTTGGCGGCAATTCGCACAATACATCCGCATAACGAGCACGTATGCCCCAGAGTGAGCTTAGGACACTCGCTGCACCGGCTTAACCGCTCACGGTACACCGAATCGGGGACGCAAGCTTCTGCAGACTGAAACATAGGTGCTTGCAGCATCTTATCAATTTGCACATCTGTAATCTTGAAATCCTCGCGGCATCCTTTGCACTGGCGATTCTCAAGCATGAACTCTTACTCCGCGGTCAATGCCAAAACAGTGACGGACATCGGAGGAAGCTCCGCATGGATCACCTGATCGATCAGGTTGAACGCAGTGAATTCCGTTGGCGATACTTGATCTGTCTCTTCGAAGGTGTTGTGGCCGTCGATTGTGTCTGAAGTTAATGTTGTACCTTTCACAGATACAAATTTGCCGACCAAGCCGCGCAGCTCGACCTCCACTTTTGCGCTAGTTTGATGATCCAGATTGCAAAGGCTGATGTGTACCCGGCCCTCTTCATCTTTGGAAGCCGAAACGGAGATTTGTGGAATGGCCTGTTTCCCCTCGCCAAGCTCTGTAATGGACTGATGAACATCCAACAGCTGCGCATCCTGGTGAACTTTATACATGTCGAATACATGATAAGTTGGCGTAAGCACCATTTTCTCGCCTTCGGTAAGGATCACAGCTTGCAGCACATTCACCAGCTGAGCGATGTTTGCCATCTGTACGCGATCACAATGTTCATTAAAAATGTTCAGCGAAATCCCGGCGACTAGCGCATCACGAATCGTATTCTGCTGATACAGAAAACCTGGATTCGTTCCCGGCTCTACATCGTGCCATGTCCCCCACTCATCAACGAGCAGCCCGATTCGCTTGTCCGGATCATACTGATCCATAATGGCGGAATGCTTGCTAATCAGCTCTTCCATGAACAGGGCTTTCTTCAAAGTGACGCGCCACATCTCTTCAGGGAAGCCGGTTGCCGCCCCTTTTTCCTGCCAGGAATCACCGGGAACCGTGTAATAATGCAGCGTAATTGAATCCATAAAACGGTGAGCCTGCTTCATGAGCGTTTCCATCCAATGATAGTCGTCTGTGTTCGGCCCACAAGCAATTTTATGTACACGGTTGCTGCCATAATTACGGACATAGGTCTGAAATTGGCGGTACAGATCGGCGTAATATTCAGGCCGCATATTCCCTCCGCAGCCCCAATTCTCATTGCCCACTCCGAAATATTTCACTTTCCACGGTTCCGGTCTGCCGTTTGCCTCGCGCAATTCAGCCATAGGCGACACACCTTCGAAGGTCAAATATTCGACCCAATCAGCCATCTCTTGAACGGTTCCGCTTCCTACATTGCCGTTGATATACGGCTCGCATTCCAGCATCTCACAGAGCATCATAAATTCATGTGTCCCAAAATGATTATTTTCCACCACGCCGCCCCAGTGAGTATTAATCATTCGTTTCCGGTTTTCTTTCGGACCGATACCGTCCTTCCAGTGGTATTCGTCTGCGAAGCAGCCGCCTGGCCAGCGTAATACCGGGATTTTCATCTTTTTTAACGCAGCGGCGACATCATTCCGAATCCCTTTCGTGTTAGGAATTTCTGAATCTTCACCCACCCACAAACCTTCGTAAATGCATCGTCCCAAATGCTCGGAAAAATGTCCGTAAATATTGCGATTAATCGTGCCTTTCGCGCGATCGGCATTAACAGTTATCCGGTTGGTCAAAGAAATTCGCTCCTTAAATTAATAATTTTATTAATCAATAAGTAATTTCATGAATTCAATTATTATCATAAGTTGATCTTCCTGCTTTTGCAACCGTTTTTTTGAATAGTTAGCTCCAAGGATCACCATCACTTCTAGACGGATAATTTCCTTTCTTTTGTTCTAAAATAAGCTTTGTCTTTCCAAATAAACTGGTGGGAGTGATACACATGCGTGAAGGTTTGATCCCTGCTGTTCTTGGAACTGTCGTAACGGCTTCTGCTGCTTCCTTACTAGGTAGCAAGTATAAGCTTGCAGCAACTGGTGTGCTCGGATTTGGCCTGGCTCATGTCGTTCTGGGGGCTATTGACCTTATCGAACATCGGTAGTGCTTGGGAAGGCTCGCAGATTGTGAAAAAGACCTAGCGGATTACGTTTCATCCGTCAGGTCTTTTTCTGTTGAAATGAATGTACTTATACATTCAATATATAACGCGCAGCAGGGCTTATTCGGTCATAAGTCCTCTTGCGAATATATGCAGCCTGGTCAAGCTGCTGTTTGTGTTCTCTAGCCGTGAAATACGCATGAAGAGCACGCCGCGTCTTGGCTGTTTGGTTCAGCGTGCCGCCATGCCAGAGGTGCGAATTGAAGACGCCGACGGACCCGGCAGGCGCGACAATCAACTCCTCTTGCGGGTGGGGCGCAAGGGAATCGACGCCGTACTCATGCGGATAGCCAGGCAATTTATGCGTTCCAGGTACGACGCGGGTAGCTCCATTATCTGGCGTGAAGTCATCGATAAGCCAGATCGAATTGCACACGTGGAACGGCTCGTGCTCTTTGCGTGCGCCCCAATCGGCGTGCAGCGCCTGCAATCCTGCGCCAGGAATGGCATCACGCGCGTTCAGCGAGGAGAGCATGAATTCCCGCTGCAACACATGATAGATGGCAGCCAATAGCTTCGGATGCGTATAGACCCGGTCGAAGCATTCGCCTTTATTCACCAAGTCGGAGAGCCTACGTGTCCCTTCCTCCTGATGAACCTCTTTCCCCGCGTTCATCCCCTCTATGTCCATCAACTCTTCATACTTGGCCCGAAACGATTCAAGCTCCTCTGCGTTCAACATCCCGCTAAACAAGACAAAGCCTTTCTCATCGAGACTCTTCTTCTCCTCAGCTGTTAATAGGTCGTCTGTAACACCCAAAGCCAACAAAGCCTCTTCAATCTTGTGAATAGTCGTATTTGAATTCATGCAAGCACCTCCTGAGTCATTGTTCCATTTGATACTTATATGCTAAGTTATTCATAAGGAATAATCGACTCTAAGAGCTGTGGTAAACCTATTCATTCTTGCAAAAAGAGGTGGAAAATGAGCCCTATTTTCTTTAAGCGGCCGGTCTTGGAAGGCGCGATCGCTTTTCATCGCAAAGCCGGAGAAAGCTGTTATTTTCCCCTGCACCGTCATGAAGCCATAATGGAGATACTCTTTATAGCTGAAGGAGCAGCAGACTATTGGATTGACGGGAAACATTATGAAGCACGGGCCGGAGATATGGTCATCTTTCATCCCCTGGTATGGCACGAAGAGCGGTCGCGAATCCAAGCCCCCTTTTCTTTTTATTATGCGGGAGTTCACTCTCTTCAGGTGGAAGGATTGCCGGCGAATTACCTCTTGGAGGAGGATGAACAACCGGTATTCTCTGTAAGCTCAAATGTTGAGCGGATAAAACATCTCTTTCAAGAGCTCTGTGATGAGGTGAACGAAGGCTGGTCGGAGGCGTTAACTTCCAGTGGCTTGCTGCTGGAGCTGCTTCTGTTGGAAGTTCACCGAACGAAACATTATGCTACTGGGAAAACAGCGCGCCTGTCCTCGCAAACCGCTATTACAAAAGCAAGACGATACATCGAAGAGCGGTACCATGAACCCCTCACAATCAAGCAAATTGCTGACCACGTTTACCTGAGCCCCTCGCATCTAAGCCACTTGTTTCGAGATGCTTACGGGGAGAGCCCGATTCAATTTGCCATCCGCCAGCGCATCCATGCGGCTCGCCGTTATTTGATCACGACCGAGTTCTCTGTGGAACAAATCGCTCGATTGGTCGGGTATGAGAGCGTCACAGCCTTTCAAAATTTGTTTAAAAAAACGACCGGTCTCGCTCCTGCAACACTCCGGAAAAAATCGCTCCGACCTCTCCATTTACAATAAAAAAAGTGCTTCTCTCATCACCCATGACGAGGAAGCACTTTTTATTATTTTGCAGCTGGCTCAGCTACAGCTTTGTATTTGGAAGAGACATACGTGACCGCTTTCGGTTCCGTAATCATTTGAGCGTTCATGGAGTTCGGCTCTGGATCGACCAGTTTGTAAGAAATAACGGCATTGCCGTCTGCTCCAAATTGGATTCCGGTAATTTCAATCCCATATCCCCCGGTTGGTTTCGTTTCACGAGACAATGTCACCTTGTTAACCTCATCGGAAACTTTCTCAACATTAACGGCAACGGTTTCTGTTGGCGCTGGAACCTGAGTATGCGCGTCCAACACTTTGCTTGCGTTATATACCCATGTCGCTGCTTCGCCGCGTGTAATTTCCGCTTTCGGGCTTAGCTTGCCGTTGTTATCAAGCGCGGCAATTTTATAAGCGAGCATACGCTGCAGAGCACCTTGATACTCCGGTGTAATTTGATCTGCATCCTTAATGTCCGCCGGTTTGATGTTAATCAGCGGGAAATTGCCTTTTTTCTCAAGCGCAGTCATGAGCAGCGCCCCGAATTGCTCACGTGTAATACTTGCATTCGGATTCACATCTTTCGGAAGATCTACACCGTTGTAATGAGCGATGATGAACGCTTCGGCATACCAAGAATCATTCTGAACGTTTGTATAGAAATCAGAAGCAAGTGGCTGCTTGATGAAACGAAGCAAATCCAAGTTCAGATCCAAACCTTTGACAATGATTTGTACGGATTGCGCATAGCTGATTTTTCCTTTTGGAGCAAAATGTTCGTGATCAATACCACTTACAACACCACGATCACGTAGTGCATTAATCGCCTCGGCTTGTCCATTTTCAACATCCGAGAAGGCAAATGCAGTATTAAATGATAATGCTCCCAATATAACAGTAGATAGCGCAGCAGTAGCTAATTTTTTCACAGTAACTATTCTCCTTTTAACAAGTTATTTTTTATCACCCTTTCGAGTTACCTATTAAACGGAGCTGTTTCAAAAAAGGTTGCACGCGCTAAAATAATTTTTTCAAAGTGGGATAATTGCAACGATACGCCTTTGAGGAACTACAGGGCGCTATTCAAACGAAGGAAGCCCGTTTACGTGTTCAAGTGGAGCTACAGGGCATTATTTGACAACCTCATCCTGTTTTCTTTAAGAAAACGGATAAATAGCAGCCCACAGTTCCCGTCCACATGAAATAGGGCCTATTTCAATGAAATAGCGCCCTATAGTTCCCCTGCCAGGGAGCAACCGCCCATACGAGAGCAGCAAATTTCCTATACGCCCGAATACGCCATGAATCCGCCATCCACCGGAATGGTCGCGCCGGTTACGAAGCCGGACATGTTAGGGTCCGTCAACCAAAGCAGCGTGCCGAGCAGATCTTCGGGTTTCCCGAATCGGCGCATCGGCGTATGGGTAATGATTTTGTGCGAACGATCCGTGAGTGTGCCGTCTTCCTTCAACAGCAGTTTCTCGTTCTGCTTCGTCAAGAAAAAGCCCGGTGCAATCGCATTGACACGAATGCCGCTTTCCGCCAAATGCACGGCTAACCACTGTGTGAAGTTATCAATAGCGGCTTTAGCAGCGCTGTAAGCCGGAACTTTCGTCATCGGCGACGGAGCGCTCATGGACGAAATATTGATGACGGTGGCGTCTTGTCTGCCGATCATTTGTTTGGTAAAAATCTGTGTCGGAATCAACGTTCCGACAAAGTTCAAGTCAAGCACATTACGGAATCCTGTCACGCTTAGGTCATAGAAGGTCTGAATATCCGGATTCGCCAAGTCTTCCAGCTTGAACGTTTCGTTCGTCGTATTCGCACTGGCATGATTGCCTCCGGCGCCATTGATCAAGATATCGCACGGTCCGAGCTGCTCCAAAATCGCTTCAGCCGCCTGCGTTACGCTCTCTGCATCCGTTACGTCGCAAGACAAAGCAATCGCTTCACCGCCTGCTGCGGCAATCTCAGCCACGACCTCCTGCCCTTTTTCCACGGTCCGGTTCAGAATGGCGATTCGCCCGCCTTGACGCGCGAGTTCCAAAGCCATCACCCGGCACAGTACGCCGGCTCCACCTGTAATAACAACAACTTTACCTTGCAGTGCTGGAAAATTCGTAATCCCCTTCATGTCTAGTTCCCCATCCTTCCGGATTGTAATTTTCTGCGGTTTGCGTCCCATAATCCCCATAAATACATAATGCCAAGCGCACGATCATACAGGCCGTAACCGGGTCTGCATTGCTCGTCCCAAATATGTCGTCCATGATCCGGACGGCAAAATCCTTCATAGTCATTCTCATGCAGCGCATTCACAATGCCGGCGATATCTACGGTGCCGTCTGTTGTCCGATGTGAGGTTTCAATGAAATCACCATTGTCGTAGACGCGAACATTGCGAATATGCGCAAATGGAATACGATCAGCGAATTCATTCACAATCGAAACGATGTCATTCGCCGGATTCGCTCCAAGCGATCCGCTGCACATCGTCAGGCCATTATTTGGACTATCTACTAGTCCCAGGAAGCGGCGAATATTAGCTTGACCCGTAATAATGCGCGGTAGTCCAAAAATAGGCCAAGGCGGGTCATCCGGATGGATCGCCATTCGGATATCATATTTCTCTGCAAAAGGAATGATGGCTTCAAGAAAATATTTGGCATTGTCAAAAAGCTGCTCTTCCGTCACATTGCGGTAGGCATCGAATAATTCAGTCAGACGTCCCAGACGTTCAGGCTCCCACCCCGGCATTGTGAAGTTCGGATTGGCATTGATTCGCTGCACCTGTTCCTCCAAATTCAGATGGGCAACTTTTTCTTTTTCATAAAAGAGTGCTGTGGATCCATCTTCCAATTCCTTATGCAGATCAGTCCTTACCCAGTCAAAAACGGGCATAAAGTTATAACAGATCACTTTGACGCCGACTTCGGCCAGCTTCACGATCGTTTTCTTATAATTGTCTATGTAGAGATCGCGGCTAGGCAGCCCGAGCTTGATATCCTCATGAATGTTAACGCTTTCGACGACCTTCATATGAAGACCGGCCTTATCAGCGGCTTTCTTCACCTGCAGGATTTTATCCATCGGCCACTCTTCACCAGCCGGAACATCGTGGAGCGCCCAAACAATGCCCTCTACACCAGGGATTTGCCTGATTTGCTCAAGTGTTACCGTATCATTGCCTTCTCCAAACCAGCGAAATACCATTTTCATTGCAGATAGCGCCTCCTGCTATTCCTTATTTGAAATACGTTGGGAATTTCTCCTTCAATACGGTTTGATCCGTAACCGTGAGATGAAGATGTGTGTTCATCACATGTTCAGCCTTTCCGGCTTCGTGATGTTCAATCGCATCCACCATCTGTTCGTGCTGTTCATACAGCTCGTCCCATCTGTGATCCGCGGCCAGTCTGAGCATGCGAGTCCGGTTCAGATGAACATTCACTTGCTGGATGATTGCCCAAGTATTCAGCTTTCTGCATCCCTCAAAGATCGTCCGATGGAAAGCTTCATCCAATTCAAACATCATCTTAAAATCCTTCTCGCTCATGGAAACTTGCTGATAAGCGAGATTGGAACGGAGCTGCTGCAAGGAATCAGCTGGAAAGCTTTCACACGCTAAGGAAATAACAGCCCGCTCAAGCTGCTCTCGAATAAAACGCGCTTCCTCTACGCGCTCCAGATCAATAAGGGAAACGACAGTACCGCGCTGTGGATAGATATCAAGCAGCCCTTCTTGCGATAACTGAACGAAGCTCTCACGCACCGGCGTTCGGCTCACACCAAACTGAACGGAGATCTCCTTCTCCGAAATACCTGTTCCCGGCAGCAAATCCAGCATAAGAATTTGCTCTTTCAGAGCATGATAAACGGCATCGCGCGTCGTGCTTATCATTGGTTTGATTTTCAAAGTTGTGATTCACCTCCCACATCCAATTGTCATTACCATACTACCATACAAGTATGGTAGTGGGAAGAGGATCCTTTATGTTCATCATTTTGGAACATACTATCGTCTACGACTTGCGTAGTTGCGTGAGGCGTTTCAGCCTCACGATTCGTCGAGCCAACAAAAAAAGACCGCATCTTTGCCAAAAAGCGCAAAGATACGGTCCATTTTATCGGATTAAATACACGATATAAGCCACCAACGCTAGTAAACCTGCTGCAATCGAAACGACATAGAAGGAAGTGAGACGTGCCCATTTGACCCCGGTTTTCTGAAAATACGTGGTGTCGCCTTCCCTGTTTTTACGTGAAAAACCGATCATAAAGGTTGTTACCAATCCAAATAACAAGATAAGCGAGAATATCGCATAGTAGATGTACATGTTCATTGTGATTACCCCATTTTATATTTATTAGAAGCCCTGATGTCCTCATTATAGCGAAAAGTGGTCTTACTTTCATCCTCCACTTTAACGTTTTTTTCAACCATCCAATTTGATCTTTCGTTAAATCTACACCCATTTCAATATATCTATTTATAGTTGTCTCTGTCATTTCAACGAGATTTACATATGATATAGCAAGCTAGTTTTTAGAAACATAGAAAGGAGGAATGAGGATGAAAGTCGTAATTCTAGCTGGCGGACTTGGCACCAGATTTCGTGAAGAAACCCATTCCAAACCTAAACCGATGATCCTCATCGGTGATAAGCCCATTCTGTGGCATATTATGAAGATCTACTCATTTTATGGATATAATGAGTTTATTATTTGCCTAGGTTATAAAGGGCATGTCATTAAAGACTTTTTTGTCAACTATCTCTTGCATGCATCTGATATAACGGTTGACCTGCAAAAGAATACCACTCAGTATCTTTCATCGCCAGTAGAACCATGGAAAATTACTCTCGTGCACACAGGCGATGAGACGATGACGGGCGGACGTATTAAGCGAATTCAGAAATATATTGGCGATGAGCCATTTCTCTTAACGTACGGAGATGGATTGACCAATGTGAACATTCCCGAAGTCGTGAAGTTTCATCAGAATCACGGTAAATTTGCCACACTGACAGCGGTTCAGCCTACGGCTAGGTTTGGTTCACTTATTTTTGGAAATGGCACGGAAATTACTAAATTTCAAGAGAAGCCGAAAGGTGAAGGCGGCTGGGTAAACGGCGGATTCTTCGTCTTACAGCCTCAGGTTTTCGATTATATTGATGGTGACCCCACCCATTTTGAGAAGAAACCCTTGGAGCAGTTAGCTGCATCAGGGCAATTGCATGCATATAAACATGCTGACTTCTGGTACGCCATGGACACGCTTCGCGATCAACAGCAATTGCAGAAACTCTGGGATTCAGGACAAGCTCCGTGGAAAATTTGGTAATTCACTGCTGCACCAGCCAAGACCGGTGAAAAAGGAGGAGTACGATGACACCACTTGTCAGTATTTTGTTGCCAACCTTTGATCGTCCACAGTATCTGGAGCAAGCGTTAGTCAGCGCACTAAACCAAACTTATCCCCATATTGAAATTATCATTTGCGATAATAGCCAAAATGATGCAACGGAGCAAGTGGTGAATTCGTACTTGACCTCACCGAACGGCAGCAAAATCAAGTACGTAAGAAACAAAGCAAACATCGGTCCTACAGCCAACCAGCAGAAGTGCTTCCGACTCGCAAAAGGCGAGTATATCAACTACTTAATGGATGACGACTTGCTCCATCCAAGAAAAATCGAGCGTATGCTTCCCTATCTGACTGGCAACCCTAAAATAGGACTCGTCACCTCGCTGAAGCAAATTATTGATCATTCCGGGGAACCGGTCCGAATATCCACAACTCCCCCTTTCAAGCTGTCAACCCTGAAAAAACCTGTCATCAACGGGCAAACCTTGATCCAACGGATGCTGACCGACTCCAAAAACTACATTGGCGAGCCGACAACGGTGCTTTTCAGAAAAGCGGATCTACTTGAGCCTTTTGGTACCTTTGGCGGTAAACAAGCGCATAACAACGTCGATGTTGCCTCCTGGATCGCTTTGCTTGTAAAGAAGGATGCCGTATTTCTTGAAGAACCCTTGAGCTCATTTCGCAAACATCCTACGCAATTAACCAACACACTATTGTCGAAAATGGGATGCCAGTGCGATTGGATCGACGTTACGCTATTGGCAAAAAAGCAGCGAATCTTTGACGACTCATCCACGTTAGTCAAAATCATTAACAGGTTGGGAAAAATAGTACTGAACAATTTTTCAAATTGGAATGAAGCCACACATGGTTTATATTTGGATGAATTATTGGATAGAGTGCATCAACTGGCGGTTGTCAGTGAGAAATCCAAAAAGCTTTCCTCGCTCGCCGAAGATCTGAAGAAACTCACACAACAACTCGAAGCTCAAAGGAAACCAGCTTAGTACCAATTGACGTTTGCGATATTGGGAGATTCTTCCGCCTCTGGAGGAACACGCATGAAGACCTGCTGTGATGCAGGTCTTTTTTGTATGCGCAGACGAATGCCGGCTTATACAAAAAAATAGACCGCTCCTGCACTAGTCATAGGCATTCGGTCTATTTTCACGCTAATAGCTAGCTTTAGGGTTCACCCTACCACTGCCCCTTAAGGAGTATACGATGCCACGCTCTCAAGGACATACGCGACCTCTTCATCCGTCAAGTCAGGGAACAATGGGAGAGTAACGAGCTCGCGCCAAAGCGAATCCGCCATCGGTGTTTCCGCCTTATAAGGAACAAAAAGCGGATGCATCGTCAGCGGCATGTAATGCACACCGGTCGACACCCCTTTTTTCTTCATATGCAAAATAAATTGTTCTCTCTCCTTCACACGAACAACAAATGCCCAATACGAGGAGTCGTTCAAATTATAGGGGATTGCCGGCTGGACAAGGTTGCTGCCCGCAAGTCCGTCGACGTACTGACGAATGATCTCTTCTCTTCGGCGGTTCATCGTATCGAGCTTAGCCAATTGAACAAGGCCAATAGAGGCCATGAGATCGTTCATATTATATTTGTAGCCAATATCGGATATTTCATAATACCAGCTGTTGGCATCCGCATGATACGAGGCATTTTCCTCGTAACGTTCCCATGTATCTTTGTTGATTCCTACCCAACGTGAATGGCGCAAAGGCCGCAGCAGCTCTGGATCGTTCGACGAAATCATCCCGCCATCACCGGTTGTCATACACTTTTTCTCCTCAAAACTGAAGCATCCGATATCACCCCAAGTTCCCAGGGCTTTACCCAAATATTTCCCTCCGGCCGAGTGCGCCGTATCCTCAATAACCTTCAAGCCGCGCGCCCTAGCCCACGGCATCAACTGGTCCATGGGGACAGGATGACCCATAAAATGAACGGGAATGACCGCAACGCAATCCGAATCATATTTGCGCTCCAAATCTTCCATACTTATGCCAAAGGTCGTTTCATCCACATCCACAAACACCGGAACCAGCCCATTGTACAGAACGGCCATTGCCGTTGCCGCAAAAGTGACGACTGGAACCAGCACCTTTTTACCTTGGGGGAATTTGAAGGCAGATAGAGCGAGGTGCAGCGCCGCCGTGCAGGAATTGACGCCTACCGACTCCGCGCTGCCGATATAGTCGCTCCATTTTTTCTCAAACTCGCCTACCCGAGGACCAAGCCCAAGCCATGCTTTATTGAATACTTGCTGAATGCTTTCCAATTCGTCATTGCCAACAGATGGCTTGAACAGCCTTATATCCACGATTTTCCCTCCCCGCTTTCAAGCTCAATCATTTTACCGAATCTGCTCATAAAAGCTTCCCGGGTAACGACCATCGTGACCATTTCCCGTTCAGGCTCACCTGTGAATTGACCTTCAGCAGGGACCCAGCGGATTACATCGCCCTCTACTTCTTTGCGCAGTGGTGTCCGCTTCACTTCTACAGCTCCTAAATTCTCATAAATATGAATCGCGCGGGCATTATCTGAAAGTACATTCAGATATCCTTTCTGCAAACCTAGTTCGCGCAAACTCCACGCACCTAAAGTAAGTAGCGCATGCATAACAATGTTGCCATAACGTCCTTTACGTCCTCTTAGCAAATTATCATACTCACATGTATGGGCCACTTCATCATAATGCATTAACCCAATTTGGCCGATTGGCGTCTGCGCTTCATCCTCCAGAATAAATAAAATCCGGTCATCCACTTCCAGAATCTGATGTTGCGCCCATGCCCTTGTGCCTTCCTCATTCGCAGGGAATTGTGTGGCAAACCACTGGCCGGCGGCAACCCTCCATTCCATTAACGCTTTAATGACGTCTTCATTTTCAATGGATTCTATCGTTAGCGGCCTAAGCTGTCCAAGTACCTTGCCGTCGACAATGATGGGCAAACAATACGATGAAATTTGCTCGCTTCCCGCTTGTTTATACTCCCGTAGAATCGATTTCACCGATGAATCACCCTTTCTTTTTCACATTCGTTTGTTTGATCAATTTATTGATTGTTTTTTGAAAATCTTTAGAATTGAATGATTGAATCGACTTTTGGTTCGACTTTTGGTTCGACTTTTGGTTCGTTTTCTTGTCCCCACCTTGAAGCAGTTTCTGATTGATTTGTTTAAGTGTCTGTTGGTTCGTATTCTGATTGTTAGACTGTTTCTTCTTCCCTTGCTGCTTCTCAAAATCTTTGATCTGTTGCGGTGTCGCATAACCTTGGTTGACGGCGAAATATTTAAAAGTCTCAATATCCATTTTGGCAACTTCTTTCGCCATCTCATGCTGCGACAACTGCTGCGAGTGATAACGCAAATAGCTAAGCGGCTGGACCATGTATACGCCTTTCCCTCTGGTTAACAGATTCAGCCAGCTCGCCAAATCCACGGCAAAATAGACCTGTTTCCCCATTAGCATACCAAAGGGCTCGAGCAGGTCTTTTCTTCGAAACAGAACCGTCGTTGGCTCGCCTAAATAGTTCGTTTTATCTTCGAGCAGCTTTTTGGTCAGTACACGCCCATCGACAATCGTGTCCCGGGGGTACAGCTGTTTGAATGTTCCAAAAGGCGGTACATACATTTGTTTCCCTGTCGACGTAATGACTCTTCGTTGGGAAGTGACCAAAGAGACATCTGGATATTGGATAAAATAAGCCATCATTTTTTCTATCTTTTGCAGGTGAAACAAGTCATCGTCCATGAGATAGTTAATAAACTCGCCAGTTGCCAAATTTAAACATTGCTGCTGATTCGCAATCGGACCCAAGTTTTGAGGGTTTTTAAAATATTTGATCTTAGCACCGCCAGGCATCGCTTGATATTTCTGGACGATCAGCTGTGTCTGATTGTTGTCGCTGTTATCGCTAACGATTATTTCAATATTGTCATACGTTTGGTTAAAAGCACTCTGCAGCGCTAATTCGAAATAATGAGGCCTGTTATAGGTTGGAATTAGAATGCTAACAAGTGGATTCATCTCAATCTCTCCTTTTCAAAGTATCTAATGTTGGAAGCACCTGATCTTTCGCCGACATAATCGGCTGATCGACAGGCCAAGGAATTTGAAGCGAAGCATCTTTCCACAAAATCCCACCTTCATGCGCCGGTGAATAGACATTGTCTACCTTATAAACAACCTCGCAATTGTCCGATAAGGTACAAAAACCATGCGCAAAACCGGGAGAAATATAAACCATTGCAAAATTTTCCTCCGTTAATACTCTGCTTTCATAGCAGCCAAAGGTGGGGGAGTCTTGCCGTACATCAACAAACACATCCAGGATGGATCCTTTGCTAACCCATATAAGTTTCGTTTCTGCATGAGGCTCGTGTTGAAAATGCAGCCCCCGAATCGTGCCTTTTTGTTTGGAAAAAGAGCGGTTTTCTTGCACCCAATTGCGGTGAAGACCATGCGCCATCATGATATTTACATCATAGAGTCGGGTAAAATAACCCCGGTGATCCGTATTGGGAGCTAACGTAATGTCATAAATGCCCTGGAGATTGCCGGGTTTAATGATCATGCGATTCACTTCCCTCTACATATTCCTGTATTTGTTTGCGGCAAATCTCCCTGCAATCTCCCGACTGGTCATAGGCTTTGACCCATTCAATCGATTTAGTAATCGCCATATCGAGATTCCAGCGAGGTGACCACCCTAGCAAATGGCGTGATTTCGTGCAATCTAATCGCAAAACAGGCGCTTCATGCGGATGCTCCGCCGAATCAATTAGATAGGCCGCTTGATTTCCCCATTTCTGGCATAAGCTGCTTACGACTTGCTCCACTGAGACTGTATCTTCCTCATTAGGACCAAAATTCCACGCCTCGGCATGCTGCTTATCATCATAGATGTGTTGGGCCAGAAGCAAGTAACCGTGAAGCGGCTCAAGGACATGCTGCCAAGGACGAACGGCTTGCGGATATCGAAGCTTAACCGGCTCATCTTGAAGAATAGCCCTGAAGCAATCGGGAATCAGCCGATCTTCGGCCCAATCTCCGCCGCCAATCACGTTGCCGGCTCTCACCGACGCAAGCGCAACCGGCATGCTCCATGCTCGTTCTTCCTTTTCATAAATTTGTCGATAGCTGGTTACGATCAATTCCGTTAAAGCTTTGCTGTTCGAATAAGGATCGCCGCCGCCTAAACGGTCTGTTTCACGGTATCCTCTCTCCTCATCCAATTGCGAATACACCTTATCCGTTGAAACATGGATGACCGCCTTGATTGGCACATTGTTTCTCTTAGCTTGACGCACAGCTTCTAGTAAATGAATGGTTCCCATCGTATTAATCTCATAGCTTTCTATGGGATTTAAATAGGAAGCTCGAACAAGCGGTTGAGCCGCCAAGTGAAAAACGATATCCGGAGCTGCTTCTACAATGGCTTCAGATAACGCCGTCATGTCTCGAATATCAGCGATGTAAGACGAGACCATGTCCTTCATTCGGCAAAGCTCAAACAAACTCGGCTCCGTCGGCGGCTGTAAGGAATATCCGGTCACGTTAGCTCCCATGCCTTGCAACCATAAGCTGAGCCAAGTTCCTTTGAACCCTGTATGACCTGTGACAAATACGTTCTTGCCCTTCCAGAAGTCGGCGTTAATCCGAATCCGGTGATCTGGCATGTTTGTCCCTCCTCCCATTCGATCATCTTGATAGAGAAACAGACTCTATCGAATGTTTTTCATATCAAAATATCGTATGATCGCTAGAGCAAACCCGAAAGCGGCAAAAATCTAATCTATGAAAATAAAAATATTAAGCTATCATCCAATCACATCTGCGAAAACTTACATAACATAGATACTAGAGAGGAGGGATAGCAAATGAGTCAACTTTTACAGAAAATTGAAGAAATGCTTAAACAACTTCCAGGTGGAGTGACAGAAGGTCCTGTTGGCGCCGTTTTACAAAAACTTGGTGAACTCCAAGCCGCTATGGACGCAAACATGGATAGCCCGACAAGCTCCCAATGGCTGAACCAGCTTCAAGCCGAAATTGGCAAATTGAACTTAGGTGAAAACACAATGACAGACATCCAAAACGTTCTTAATCAAATCACGAATCTTTCCGGTACAAACGTTCTTCCTGGAACAGTCATTCCTGCAGTTCTTGATGCCGTACGTCAATTCGTAGCACAACTTAATGTAACAAATCCGACTCCTGAAACGATCTCCGCAAACTTGGCAGCACTTCGTGGACTTGTGTCTCAAATTGAAGGAATTTTAACTGGTCATATGAGCGCATTGAACCTGAACCAAGACACAATCGCTAGCCTAATGAAACAATTTAAACTTACGAAGTAATTAAAAAGAGACCTTCCCAAGTAGATTTATCTACAAAGGAAGGTCCTTTTTTTGTTTCGTATATCAAATCGCCTGTGCGACATCACTTGCTCCGGGCTCCCCATATAGAAGAAACGCTTGAGCGGCGGCTATCCGAGCCAAAGGAATCCGGTAAGGCGAACAGCTTACATAATCCAATCCGATTCGGTGACAGAAAAGAATTGATTCCCTGTCTCCGCCATGCTCCCCGCAAATGCCTGTTTTTAATGACGGCTTCACTAATCGTCCTACATTTACCGCTAGTTCAATTAATTGACCAACGCCTTCGGTGTCTAGCACTTGAAATGGATTATGCGGCAGCAGCTTGTTATTGACATAGTGGGTCAGAAACTTCCCTTCCGCATCGTCACGGCTATAGCCAAACGTCATTTGCGTCAAATCATTCGTGCCGAATGAGAAGAAATCGGCATGTGCGGCAATCTGGCGTGCCGTTAATGCAGCCCGCGGTACCTCAATCATCGTTCCTACTTGGTAAGGACACTCGCGTAGTTTATCTTTCCCCAGTACTTGCTGCGCCACGAAGTCAACGAGTTCTCTTAAGATCTTTAATTCGTTGGCATGGCCGACGAGCGGGATCATGATTTCCGGATGCACCCGGACACCTGCGTCAATACATGTGGAGGCTGCGCGGAAAATGGCCTCAATCTGCATATCGTAGATTTCCGGATAGACAATACCTAACCGGCAGCCCCGCTGTCCCAGCATCGGGTTCGCTTCATGCAGCGCTTGCACTTTCCGGAGCAAGGATGCGACTTCCTCTCTTTCCTTGATGGATCCTTCGCCTTCGTATGTCAGTTGAGCATGCCTTTTTTGCAACTCATCGAGGTTAGGCAGAAACTCATGCAGCGGCGGATCCAGCAGGCGAATCGTTACCGGCAGGCCATCCATCTGCTCGAAAATCCCCTCAAAATCCGACTGCTGCATCGGAAGCAGTTGGGCAAGCGCCTTCAAGCGCGCTTCCTTGTCTTCTGCAAGGATCATGCGCTGAACAACTGGCAGACGAGCCGGGGAGAAAAACATATGCTCCGTTCGGCATAAGCCAATTCCCTCTGCGCCAAGCTGTCTTGCGATACCGGCATCGTGCGGATTATCCGCATTCGCAAACACCTTCAGCGTACGAATCTCATCCGCCCATTTCAGCATAATGAGCAGCTCCTCCGTCATTCGAGCCTCGAGCAAAGGCATAGCCCCTGCAATAACACGACCGGTCGCACCGTCCAAAGTGACCCATTCCCCTTCTTCCAGGAGCCTGTTCCGCACAAACATGCGCTTCTCTTCCGGCACGATTCGCACCTCTTCACAGCCGCATACGCACGGCTTCCCCATCCCTCTGGCGACTACCGCCGCGTGGCTTGTCATTCCGCCTCGGCTTGTAAACACACCCTCCGCAGCGATCACGCCATGAATATCCTCCGGCGTCGTTTCCGTTCTGGCCAGGATAACCGCCCTGCCGGCACGCACCCATTCTTCCGCCGTATCGGCCTCAAAAACGAGCTGACCAACCGCTGCACCAGGTGAAGCCGGAAGTCCCAGCGCCAATACATCGGTGGCCGCCGCTTCATCAATCCCTCTATGGAGCAGCTGATCCAGATGCAGCACTTCAATGCGGCTGACGGCATCCTGCTTGGTCAATACACCTTCACGGACCAAATCTACAGCGATTTTTAGAGCAGCCTGGGCGTTCCTTTTGCCGCTTCGCGTCTGAAGCAGGTACAACTTATTATTTTCCACCGTAAATTCGATATCCTGCATATCCTTGTAATGCTTCTCAAGCTGCTTGGAGGCGTCAAGAAGCTGCTCATAAATAGCAGGCATTTCCTCTTGAAGTGCGGAAATAACCAGCGGTGTGCGGATCCCGGCGACGACATCCTCCCCTTGCGCATTCATTAAATATTCACCAAAAAAAATATGTTCTCCCGTAGACGGATTTCTCGTAAAAACAACACCTGTGCCTGAGTTCTCCCCCATATTGCCAAAAACCATGCTCTGCACATTGACGGCCGTTCCCTGCTCATCCGGAATCCGATTCAGTTTCCGGTAAATTTGAGCCCTGGTATTGTTCCACGATTTGAAAACAGCTTCAATCGCCAGCTTCAACTGCTCATAAACATTTTGCGGGAAGGCTCGGCCCGTTTTACTCAAAATGCAAGCCTTATACGCCTCAATGAGCTCTTTCCACCCATTAGCTGTCACATCCTGATCCTGATGAACTCCCTCCTTTTCTTTCATGCGATGCAGCAAGCTTTCGAAATGGCCGGACTCTATGCCAAGCACAACGCTGCCAAACATTTGTAACAAGCGCCGGTAACAGTCGTAAGCAAATTTTTCGTTATTTGTAAGCGCAGCCAACCCTCGGACGGTTTTATCATTCAAGCCTAAATTCAGTATCGTATCCATCATACCCGGCATCGAGCTGACCGAACCGGAACGCACAGAAACAAGCAGCGGATTGTCTGCATCACCGAACGTTTGATTTTTCTGTTTCTCCAGCTGATTAAGCGAAGCTTCGACTTGTTCAAGCAGTGAGTCCGAAAGCCGATTTCCCTTTTCAAAAAAGGCCAAGCATGCTTCCGTCGTGATGGTGAAGCCAGGTGGAACGGGAAGGCCGGCGCGCGTCATTTCCGCTAGATTGGCCCCCTTTCCGCCAAGAAGAGCTATCATTGAGGCGTCTCCCTCCTGAAAGGGGACCACCTGTTTCTGCGTCGTCATTCGGATGCCTCCTTATTGTTTTCTTTACGTGCGCATGCTTGGCAAACCACATAAAACTTTTTGTAGCCATCCGTAGGCAGTGTTGCAAGTATTTCGTTACAGGATTTACAAATAATGAGGCCAAGTTCGTTTGGCTGGGCAGCTACTCCCGCTTCTATTGTTACACTGATTGTATGAGACATGACGTTCCCTCCTTTTCCAGCGTGCTTTCTGCACGAGAGATATAGGTTACTGCGTCTACGACTCGACTAGCATAGCCCCATTCATTGTCATACCAAGCTAAAAGCTTAATTTGATTATCTTTCGTCATAATAGTAAGACCATCTATAATAGCGGATTTTTCATTGCCGATGTAATCCGCGGATACAAGTGGCAGCTCATTGTAGTCTACAAATTCTCGCATTGGGCCGGCAATTGCCTGTTTCATGGCTAATTTTACTTCCTCGATTTGCACGTTGCGCCCAACCGCCACTTGAAGATCCAGCAGCGAAACATCTTGTGTCGGCACACGAACCGAAACTCCTTGAATCTGTTCAGCAAGCTGCGGCAAAACATCAGCCAGCGCTTTCCCCACCCCGGTGGAAGTCGGGATAATGGCGTTCGTGCAAGATCGGGCACGGCGTAAATCTTTATGCGGATTGTCCAAATGGTTCTGATCATTCGTGAAGGCATGCACCGTTGTCATCCATCCCATTTTGACCTGAAATGCCTGATCTAAGATGTGCAAAATAGGCGCAATACAGTTCGTAGTACAAGAAGCCGCGGAAATCAAGTGATGCTGCAAAGGATCGTACATCCCTTCATTGACCCCCATGACCATCGTCAAATCCATATTTGTTCCGGGTGCCGTAATCAGAACTTTCTTGGCACCTGCGAATAAATGGCGTTCAGCTCCATGCCGATGGTTAAACTTCCCCGTGGCATCGACAACCATGTCAACGCCTATTTCTCTCCAAGGCAGTAGATCCGGCTCTCTTTCGCAAACAACGCGAATGGATTGTCCGTTAATGATCAACACATTATCCGGAGTAACCTCGATTCTGGCGTCCCAAGTGCCATGCACGGAATCGTACTTCAACAAATGGGCTAATACATGAATGGGACAAGTTGAGTTTACTACTGCTATTTGGAAATCCTGCTGCGAACCAGTCAACGCTTTTCTCAAGACGAGCCTTCCAATTCTTCCAGTACCGCTGAGTCCAACTCGCATCTCCATCCCCCTCATTTCAATTAGTACGTCATAAATGTAACACATGTATATATAATGCACAATATATATTTGTTTATTTGGATAAAAAGAGGCTAATGATGCGGTATTTGATGGAATCGAATTATATATGACGTATTATATAAGAAGGAGGTAGCTGATTGTTTTGACCGAGTGCTACCGAATATGGCTAAAAAGCTGGGACTAGCATCAGAGGGAACTATAGGTCGCTATTTAGCTATAAATCGGGGGTCCCTCAGCTGAATGGGAACTACAGGATCTTATTTCAGAGAAATGTGCCCATTCACTGCTCATAAAGCCAAAATAGGGTACCAGCGTTCCCTTTGATTTGCTCAAATGGCTATTTGCGCTAGTATAGCGCCCTGCAATTCCTCTACAACTACGTCCGTGTCGTATCATTCCGTAGCCCACTAAGAAAGGCTGCATTCGCGATCAGGTAATTCCGCATATCAATCATCACTATTGATTCATTACTAAGTTGCGACTGCAACAGCATTCTAGTTGTACTTTGTGCAATCATTTGGCTGTAATTGGGCTTCAGCGCGCCTCTATATTGCACTTTATGCAACCATTTAAGCACTAAACCGCTTACATCTTACCTTTTCGCAACAAATGGTTGTATATTGTGCAACGAAAGAACGCATTCGCGGTCAGATCATGCCATTACGTTGTATAAAATGCAACGTAGGCCTTCGAATTTGAATTAGACTTCAACTTTGCTACTCAAACGCCCCTTCGTCACCTCTTCCCAAATACATTTATCACAAACCACCTACCCCCATCCTGTCACACCATTTATCACTCATCCCCCTCTCTCATCCCATCACACTATTTATCACTTATTACCATCACCCACTTCATCACACCATTTATCACTTATCACCATCTCATCCCGTCACACCATTTACCACTCATCACCCTCTCATCCCGTCATCAACACCCATCACTTAACCCATAACGGGAAAAAGTACATCTAATCTGTTCATTTCTGCTACACTTCAACCAATAAATGGAAATTATCTATCTAATTCCTCAAGTTTCGTTAGAAATGAAGCGAATCGACTGAAATAACTGCACATTTTCCAGGTATTTCTTCAAAGCCCTAATCCGCGCTATTTTTAATTGTAGGAATTCCAGTTGCTCGCCAGCGAACAGGTTGCGCAAACAAATACCGCCAGGATGAAGTTCCATCCTGACGGTATTTGATGTTAGCTATTGGATAATCTGACTAGCCACTTTCACAAGATCGTCTAGATCAATTTTGTTATCTCCAGTAACATCGGCTTTCTTCACAAGCAACCAATCCGGGATATTCCAATCTTTTCCATAGTTGGCTGCGATCATGGCAAGGTCGCCAATCGACACTTTGTTGTCGCCATTGATATCGCCCGGCGTGCCTGGAGCAGGAATTGTGATGGAGACGTTCGCCGATCCAAGCGTTGCGCTCGTCTCGTGTCCCGTTGCATCCCCGAGCACCGCCGATTCAACGGCCAACCGAGCTGTTGCCGGCTGCGTGATGTCTTTCGCTTTAAAAGTCAGCTCCAGCACATCGCCGCTGCCGCTGATTGCATGACCCGCTCCTTCACTCGCAACGATGAAGCGAACTTTGCCTGGTGTTGTTTCTGATTTGGACACCAAGCTGATACCCAATTGAGCAGGCTTCGCTGAAACAAGTTCCATTAGCGAAGTATCGTAGCTTATCGTTAAATCCTGAGCGTAAACTGCTTCGGTAACATTGGATAAACTCAGACCTACCGTAAATGTTTGCCCCGTTTGAACAGAGCTAGGTGCGATCAACGTAGTTGCTGGTACACTCACTACTTTCGTGACGGTAACTTGTGCTGTCGCATGGAAATTGCCGTCAGCTGTTGTCGCTGTAATGCCTGCAGTACCTGTTTTTAGGCCAGTTACGATTGTTTTGCCTCCGACAATTTCAACCTTCGCAATCGATTCATCGCTGCTGGACCAAGTCACATTCTTGTTCGTCGCATTCTCCGGCTGCACCATCGCCTTCAATTCCACGGTGCCGCCTTCAGCGATAGAAACATCCGTTTTGTCGAGCACTACGCCTGTCACTGCATGTACGGTCTCATCTGTCACTCGGATGTTATCTACAACAAGCTGGCCTCCGAGCTCGGCACTGCTGTTATCTGCTCCCTTCAGGATAGCGAGGTAAGCATTTTTGGCATTGTCTGTCGTGAACGTCAAGTCAACTGTACTTGCTCCCGCTGGCAACGTTTTGGTGGCCAGATCTCTCGCTGTGCCGTTATCATTCACACGAACGGCAACTGTGAACTGATTAGCCACATCCGCCTTGGCCTGCATCGTCAAATGGTACTTTTCATTCGTGTCGAGACGCAGGGTTTGCGGCAGTGTACGCAGCCATTCGCCTGCTCCACCTTCATTTGTTTTCAACGAGAAGCTGCCATCCAACACATAGGATTTCACTTGATTTTCGCCTTTTTCCACCATATGCGTCTGCACATTGCCTGCCTTTCCATAAACAAAAGGCCCCCAAGCTTCATCGACATTCTCGAAATCTTCGTTCAGAACAGCGCCTGCTTGATCTGTTTTCCCCGGATTCTCCCAAATCCGTACATCGTCGAAAGATACCGTTCCAGCACCTGGCGCTACATTCAGTGCAAGTGTTGCTTTATCGCTTACTGCATCAAAGTTTACTTTTACACGTTGGAAATTCGTATTGTAATATTTGTGCTGTGGAGCAAAATATTTCAGTTTCGTATCTTCCAAGTAGTTGGAAACTTCATTGTCGCCTTGTTTCACACTAATCGACGACTTGCGATCCGCTCCGTATACGTTCACCCAGACGGATGCGCTGTAGGTTTTGCCTGGCTCAAGTCCTGTAATAACCTGCTCTACTTTCGCATCTTCAGGCCCTTTTACTTCCAAATAATCGTCAGCGTTGCTGTTTTTCTTGAAGCTGATATGATCCGTTGTTCCAGCGGAAGACGATTTACTCCAAGTTTCCCACTTATGACTGTCAAATCCCGGATCTTTGACCGGACTGCCATCGCCCCAGATCGTCTCCGCCTCTTGCGGCGCTGCTGTCTTGTACAGCACATAACCGACATTGGACTCGGCGCTCAGCGTCACTTGCCCGTTCGATACGTTCACGTCCCCGATAAATTGACGATCTGTATCCGTAAGCTTATACAGCTTCGCAGTCTGTACACCGCTCCATGATGCAGGAACCTTCCATGTTGTGCTGCCGCCAGCTGGATTCCAGTGGTAAATCTTATCTTCTTTCACCGGATCCCAAGGGATAAAGATCGTGCTGTTACTAATATCGGTGGAATCCGTCATAATCGCGATATCATTGCCGTCTTTCGTCAGATGAATTTTCCCGTCTCCAGCACGTGTTACCGATACGTTGCCTGCAAAATCGACGCGATCATTCGTCATTTTCATAATTGGGAAATGCTGCATGTACTTCGTCGGTAAGTTCTGGTTAAAGAACGTTTTCGTCACTTCTTGATAGCTGTAGAATTGGGAGTTAGGCTGCCAATAACCGATGCCGGACTGCTTGTTGCCTTTCAAAAGCGCATCGCTCATGAAGCCGTCCACATTCGTATTGCGAATGAACCTGACAATTTTACTGTCATCGCCTTGATTCGGATACCCTGGATCTGTTCCCCAGTGAACCCATGAGGCTTGTTCTTGCAATGGGCCTGCAAATTCCGTGCCGAGCATCCAGCCGTTGCCGTTAATATAATCGGCCAGCTTCTTCGCGTTCCAGCCTGCGCCTGTATAAACATCGACATACACGAAGTCCAAATTATCGCCTGTATCTGCTTTCAACATATCCAAGCGACGTTTCAATTCACCGGACTCAATGTCTTTGCGTTGGTCAACATAATACGCTTGATCGAGCCAGCCCCAGCCTTTGCTCAGCGGTGCAATCATGTTCGCCATTTTCGTTTGGAATGCATCCAAATGGTACTCCGTGGCGTTAATGTGCACGCCGCCTTTGATGTTATACTTCTTGCCTTCCGTCAGGAAGTAGTTGAAATCATCCTTCCCGCCTTGGCGAATACCGATATGCCCGCCATAATCCGGGTGCGAATCGTCGTGTCCTTCCGCTTGATAACCTTTCTGCAGGACAATTTGGCCGAACTCGTCAGTCAGATGGGCAATTTTCTTGGCATGGTCCAGCGAACGCAGAAATGGCATACCTGTTGTTGCGATGTTCATGCTAATCCACGAGATATTATTTTTAATCATGTCGCTTCCGTAAGGCATATCGGAATGGCTGCGGTACACGATGGCGCCGTCTTGCCAATCAAGAACTCCGTCATTATTCGCATCCGGCGTAATAATGACTTTCGACCATGGCAGCTCTTCCGGTGCCGGTGCAACCATGCTTTCACGGTACGTCCAAGCGCCGTTAGCTAGTGCAGCAACTTTCTCGCCAGGTGCTCCATCCGATACACTAGAACGAACTTTATCGTTGCCATTAATGACATTATTGACAATCGTAGCCGCCAGTTTATCGGAATTGACGAAGCCAAAAGTACGGCCGCTTGGATTCAAGTTTTGCGCTCCGTTTTTCAGGTCGTTGTATTCTTCAAATACTTTATTCCACTCACCGGTGAACCACGCTGCCGTCTCCTGTGCTTTCGGCTGTGTCGAAGATACAGAGACTAAACTATGGTTCGGGAATTCAATGGTTTTCACTTTCGTCGAACCGGTTTCTTGAATGTCGGTGAACTTCATATCCAGTGTATTGTCCACCACTTCCATTTTCACTTTCATTTGGACAGCCAGCTCTTCCACATTCATCGTGTAGATCACGCTGTTGCCCACTTTTTCCGCCGTCGTCTTCGGCCAATACTCTTCTCCATTGATTTTCACAGCGTAAAGATAATTTTTCTGGCCGTTCATGACAGCGCCGGTTGCTTTCCATACATAGTTGTCTACACGCGGAAATGTACTATCCAACTCGGCTTTCAGCGTACCCGATTCTGATACAAAATTAACGGCATTCGGGTCCGGCTTAGGCGGTGTTGGCTTCGTATAAGGGGTTACCTTCGTATCATCAAGGTACATCGTTTTACTATCGAACCAAGTTCTCATGCCGATTTTACCTGGAGCAGAGGGCATATCTCCAACGGTTGCGGAGGCAATTTTTTCTCCATCGATCCATAAAATAATATCCGAGTCCACATATCTCAGTTTAATATCATAAGTTTGGTTGGTAGACATAGCTTTGGAAGCGATCGTGCCATAGTATTCCGTACCGTTTTTCAAGTAATAGTAGAGCCAACTCCCGTTATCAAAAACAACACCAGCAAAGTTATTCACATCAACATACCGGAACAAAAAGCCATAACGGCCTTGCCCGCTCTCGACCTTCAGCTTTGTTTCCAGCTCGGCGTTCTGATAGGAGGGCGAATTATCATCCACCATCAACGTTACCCCGGATGTAACAACTTTGAGCATATTGTTGACTACGCTAAAAGTCGCGTTGCCCGAGGCTTTCTTCCAACCGCCAACCTGTCCGTTATTGTAGTCCTGGAAATAAGCATCCCCATCGGCAGCTAATACTGTACCTCCCGGGACTACGGCATACATTTGCAAAGCTGTAAGTAAAGCTAAAGAAACTGTAACGCTTTTTTTCAACTTGCGACTACTGGACTTCATACAACCATTCACCCTCCCTGATTAGGTTCCCCTGTTTCCCAAACTTTCGCGTAATTCCGACATGATACGACATGTATCATTGAAGGCGCGATGTAACACCTTTGGCATGCCTTAATCATACTTTCTTTGCAAGCGCATACAAATGATCTTTTTTGCTTTAGTTTTGATGTTTTTTGAACCAGGCTACCCTCCCATGAGGAGAGGATAGCCTCGGTGATTATTTCAAAATTTTGGCAGCTACTGCCACAAGATCATCAATATCTACTTTTTTATCATGATTAATATCCGCTGATTTGTATAGATTCCAATCCGCATCTGCTTCGGTTTTTCCATAAGCTGCGGCTACCATAGCTAAGTCTCCGATCGAAACTTTGCTGTCTCCGTTCAAGTCGCCTACGATTGAATTAACGGTAATTTGAATATTTAGGGAGCTATCAGGCACGGAAGTTTCTACGCCTTCACCATTTGCAATTTTCAGGTTAGATAGCGTGAAATTTGCACTTTGCGCATGTAAAATCGCTTGGGCTTTCCAATGCAGCTGTAGCATATCACCATTCGCATTAGCCGAATTTGCACCTGTACTTGCTGTAATAAAGCGAATCTGGCCAGGCTTTTCTGCTTTTTTGACAATGACCAAACCATCTTTGATAGATTCTGCTGAAAGGAAAGTCACAAGCTCAGGATTATACGTAATCGTTACATCCTGCGCATACACCTCTCCTGCATGAGTCAGTCCATACGCTGCTGTAAATGAATCTCCTGCTGCAACTGAGCCCGGGCCTGTCAAAGAAGCTGCCAATTCGATTGGATTCGCTGTAAACGCAAGCGATATCGTCAAACCTGCTGCATTTGTTTCATTCGCTGCAACGCGAACCAATACGGTTTGATTTCCGCTAAATATCGGGATTCGATCAGCATGATACGAAGTGTAACTCAGCCCACCGTCTACCGAGTATTCCATGTTTTCATCTGCGCCAACAATGACATCGTTCGTGTCATCAGCTGTTACATTTGGCGCTGCTATGGCAGGCGTGTATTCAAAAGCATCGATGGCGCCAATTTTATCCACAGCTTGCGCGCTTTTTGTCCCTTTGACGACAACTTTAATCGTATGCTGCCCTGCCACAAGCCCTGTCTTGCTGTAGAGAACAACCTGTTTGATCGTACTAGGCGCGTAACAATCGATATCCGCTTGAACCAGCACGCCGTCCAAATACACATCGACATTTCCCATATTCCTCTGTTTCATGCTAATCAACTGAATGGAGGTGCCGGTAAACGTAAACTGCGCAGAGTCACCTGCTGTGTTGCTGTATTTCTCAGTACCACTGTAGTCCCCACCATCGCTGTAATTATTCCACGAACCCGTGTAGACAACAGCTGCATCGCGATCATCGACTTTTATCGATGGAACGACACCACTAGCCTTTGTAACAGTCACCTGAGCTGTCGCCCGGAAGCCTCCATCCGCAGATGTTGCCGTAATTTCGGCTGCGCCCTCTTTCAGTCCTGTAACAACTGCTTTGCCGCCGACAACCTCAACTTTGGCGACCAATGGATTGCTGCTTGCCCAGCTGATGTTTGGATTGGTCGCATTCGCAGGCTGAATCGTGGCGGTTAACTGCACCGTCTCATTCTCTCTAAGTACAACAGCCGATTTATCCAACGTAACGCCTGTTACTGAGATATCGGAGGTCGGCCTTGTGTTCGTATACGTGATGTCATCAATGAACAGCACTTTATTATCGAACCACGTTCTCAGACCTATTTTTCCGGGGACATTGAGAATATCTCCGACGGTCGCGGAACCGGCCAGTTGACCATCGATCCATAACTTCATATCCGAATCAACAAAGCTCACTTTGACGTCATAGGTTTGGCCATTCGTAATCGCGACTGAAGACAGATCACCATAATGCTCAGTACCGTCTTTCACGTAATACCACAGCCACTTGCCCAAGTCATAGATAACACCGGCGTAGTTGTTCACATCGTTGTATCGGAACAGTATCCCGACTCTGCCCGTTCCTGTCTGAACCTTCAACTTCATGGCCAAATCAGCATCTTTATACACAGGCGAGTTATCGTCCACCATAATAGCTACAGGGGCAGAGGCAACTTTCAAAGCATTATTCTCAACGCTGAACGTGGCGCTTCCCGTCGTTGACGTCTTCTTCCATCCTCCAACCTCTCCGCTATCAAAATTTTGCAAATAAACATCGCCTACAAAGGTATAGGCCGTCGTTTCCGCACTCGTGGCAGATAATGTCCCATTCGCATCTTTGGACCATACAACGAAACGGTATAACTGTTTCTCGCTAAGTCCAGTTACTTGAAGGCTCGTGCTAGCAGCCGCCACCTCGATGCTTTTCACTTTATTCGCACCTTGATAGACGTCAACAACATAGCCCGCAATGTTAGCACCGCTGCTCGGAGCCGTCCATTTCAGATCAACACTGGTCTCCGTATGCGCAGGGGATTCCACTTTCGACGGTGGCAGTGGCGGTGGTGTTACACTGGAAATAATGACGTACTTTTGCCCAACTTCGGTATTGAACGTAATCATATCACCGCTAACAGTGTAACTGACTGGTGTATTGTCCCCTTTTAAAACTTGATACTGCCCGGTATGCGTAAAAGTCTTACTCTTTAATTTAGCGACATTTCCTTGTAAAGAAGTAATCGAAGCGCTCTTCAAAATCGTACCGTCCCAGCTCATATCCACGTCAAAATTGCCCCTTGCCTTCAAGCCCTTCACATCCCCTTTGGACCAAGCCATGGGTAGAGCCGGCAGCAAATCGATACTTCCTGTATGACTCTGCAAAAGCATTTCCGCAATGCCTGACGTTGCCCCAAAATTACCATCTATTTGGAAGGGCGGGTGTGTATCGAACAAATTGGTATTCGTGTTCGCATCAAGCTGTCCTTGCAATATTTTCATAGCATGATTGCCATCCTGCATACGAGCCCACAAATTCAATTTGTTCGCCCGGCTCCAACCCGTTGCTTCATCTCCGCGCTGTATCAATGTTACTTTCGCTGCATTAAATAGATCAGGCGTTGTCACATTATTGATCAGATTGCCGGGATATAAGCCTACAAGATGAGAGATATGGCGGTGTTGATCGTTTGGATCATCGATATCTTCTTTCCACTCCTGCACTTGGCCGTATTTCCCGATTTTGGGCATCGAAAGTCTGCTCCGTTTATCCATGAGCTCATTTCGGAAATCCGCATCCATTCCAAGCACATTGCTCGCCTCGATGCAATTCGTAAATAATTGCCAAACGAGTTCTTGATCGTAGGAGTCCCCGATACTTAACGTCCCATGCTCAGGCGAAACCCCTGGCGTAGAGACCAATGTGCCATCTTTATCCGTAACAAGCGTTTTTGTCCAAAATTCGGCTGCTTCTTTCATAATGGGGTACAGCTTATTCTGCAAGTAGGTCTTATCGCCCGTAAACAAATATTTCTCCCACAGCTGTTGGGAAAGGAACGCCCCCGCCGCCGGCTGCCATCCCCAATTGCTGATATCCCAGCCTGGCGCTGTATAGCCGAAAACGCTTGTAAAAGTATGGATCGTCCATCCGGAACCGGTTACTCCGTGATGCTTCTGGGCTGTAACCCGGCCTGGCGCCCGCAAGGAATCAATAAATTCAACATAAGGGATAGCTGTCTCGCTTAAATTCGTTACTTCCGAAGGCCAATAGTTCATCTCAAGATTAATATTGGTGTGATAATCCGCTCCCCATGGCGGTGTGGTGGAATTGTTCCAGACACCTTGCAGATTGGCTGGAAGCGATCCCTCTCGAGACGAAGCGATTAGCAAATACCTGCCGTATTGGAAAAAGAGTGACTCTAGCGCACTGGTGCGAGTGCTTCTGTAACTGGCTAACAGTTGATCCGTCGGTATCGTTGCAATCTGATCATTCAGATTCAAGGATACCCGCTTAAAAAGCGACTGATAATCAGCCAAATGCCGCGTCCGCAGCGCTTCATACGTTTTGGCTGAAGCTGCTGCCAGCGTATTGTTTACGGTTAGGTGCGGATCCGTTCCCGCATAATCGGGATAATGGTTAGCATAATCCGTCGCTGCCGACATGAGAATGGTCACAGAACTTGCCCCTGCAACCGTCAATTTTCCGCTGCCAGCCGTAACGGTTCCGTCATCCGATTGAACACGGAACTGGGATTCGTACGCCATTCCATTTTCGGATAGCTTACCGCTAAGGGTCAGCGTGTTGCCTATTGCTGTAATAGAAGGTGACGTTTGTGGACTTGTAACCTTGACATCAAAGTTCAATTGATTCGGTTGACTGCTCGTAAGCCGCATCGCCATCACGTTATCCGGATAGCTCATAAAATACTCACGCGTATAGTCAATTCCGTTCTGCTTGTATGTCACACGTGCAATGCCATCTTCGAGATCGAGCTCTCGCCGATAGTCGGACACCGTTACAGAGGCTGGCAGCGCAAAGTCAAAATAAATATCGCCGAAATTTTGATAATTACCGAATTGCGGATAATCATTCAACGTGCCCGTCAAAAATTGTTCGGCAATGGACGAGGCTCCAGCTACATCCCCGCTCGCCAATTTCTGCCGGACGTCCTCTAAATGATCAGCAGCACCATCCCGGTTGCCGTCTCTTCCGCCCCCAGCTTTGGAACGCGGTCCACCGGTCCATAACGTCTTTTCGTTAAACTGAAGATGTTCCTGTTCCACACCGCCAAAAACCATCCCACCCATGTAACCGTTCCCAATTGGTAGCGCTTGTGTTTCCCAATCCGTTGCCGGCTGCCGGTACCATAAGGCCAGGTTATGAGCCGGGGCTGGGGCGGATCCCGTGTAAGTAATCGCTGCTGCCGCATGTGCCGTATTCAACGGGAAGAGGGTTGTCATGCCGGTAAAGCCGGAAGAAATACAAGCTGCCATCATGACACTTAATAAAGCTTTCTTCTTGAGGGGCGTCTTCAATAATCTACGCAAATCTATCACCCTTTCTGTTTTTGTGTTGCCTTGCCAGTGAACACTACAAATCGTAGCAGTAGTTTTTTCTTCTAACTATTAAAAATTTTACGCAAAACGTTGATTATTTTCCTATTATATTGTTCTACAGAATATGACAAAATAACACATGATACGACTTGTATCATAGGAGGCATGCAAAAATAAACGTCTTCGTCTTAGGACGAACGTTTTTTTTGAGACCCTCCCCTGCTCTTTCTCCCCATGGGGAACTACAGGGCGCTATTTTGCCGAAAAGCGGAGGGTGGGACACTGGAGAGTAACTACAGGGTCTTATTTTTGCAAAATGGGACCCATTTTCAGCGAAAATGCCGAAATAGCGGCCCACAATTCCCCTTTCACCTGAAAAACCTGTGTTTCCGAGAAATAGCGCCCTGTAGTTCCCACTAACCTATGCAGAGGCTCTTGAACAATAAATAGCCTCTGAAAATCAAGCTACTTTACCCACCTTCCACGATCCAACCAACTGTACTCACCATTCTGCAACCTTCCACCTCACCAGACACATAAAGACTAGCGGAGAATTCCGCTACGGCAGATCATAAGAGAACTGGCATCCTCTATTTCGAAGATACCGTGCTTATTTCCGCGATGAGAGGAACTACAGGGTCTTACTTTCGGAAAATGAGACCCATTTTCAGCGAAAATGTCGAAATAGCGGCCCACAGTTCCCTCTAGCTCGCTCAAACGGCTAATCTCGCTGAAATAGCTCCCTAGCGTTCCCTTATTTGCACCTGCACTTGCACTTCGCACTTCGCACTCTGCACTCTGCACTCTGCGCCCCAACCTCAGCTCCCGCCCAGCCTCACTTCAGCAAACTTTCCCGATACAGCTTAGGGCTGTACCCCGTCGTTTTTTTGAACATGCGGCTGAAGTGCTCGACATTCAAATAACCGACGCTTTCCGCAATATCGGTAATTTTAAAGCCTTTCTTCTTCATCAATCGTTTGGACTCTTCGATACGCAAATTCGTTAAGTACTGAATGAAATTACTGCCGACTTCCTTCGTAAACTGCTTGCTCAAATAGCTCTCGCTAACGCCAACCATCTCGCTGATCAACGCCAGGTTGACGTCTTCCATGTAATGAAGATCAAGGAATTGCTTAGCCGTCGCCACCACGGTACTGTAGCTGCTATCCGCTTTTTCCTTCCCATGAAGCCAGCTGTACAAATTCGTGCAGATCCGATGCAGCCAGCTTTTCGTTTCTTCCAAAGTCTCCAAACTTCTCATATATTCAAAAGGATGCTGAAGCTCTTCCTCCAGCTCATCCCAACGTATCCCTTTGCGGTGCAATAAGCCGCCAAGCTCCCAGAGCAAATTCTCAAGCGCAGCCTGAACATCCTGAGGCCGCCAACCCCATGTTTGCCCGAGCAGCAGCTGCATTTGCTCAAACTCCTTGCCCCACAACTCCGAATTGTCCTGTTCCAGCAGTTGAGTGATGGCTGCCCCATTCGCTTTCAGCGTCAGCTGCAGCTTGCGAACATGGTCCTGACCGGCATTCCCACCAGCTCCGGCTCCAACTCCAGACCCAGATCTTCCCTGATCCATACAGCTTTCAGGATAAAACACTTTGTTCCATCCGGCAAAAAAGCTCATCGCCGCCAAATGCGCTGCCTGCTGGTGCAGACGGTACCAATGCTTCGTTCCGCTGGCCAGTTCACTCACACCGATAGAAATCGACACGTTCACATACTGAATCAGCCGGGTTTGCATCATGGTGAAGGCAGATTGCACCTTTTCGCGTATCACGCTTTCGCTTCGATATTGGACCAAGGTGCAGAAAAGCACGTATTCCGTTTGGCTTTTACGGTAAATGAAATGCCGGATCGACATAGCGTCCAATACGGTTTGCACCGACTGCGTAATAAAACGCTGCGTTTTCGCATCACTCAAGTTTCGTTCCTGCCTGCTGCCCCCCGAACCTTGTGAAACAGTCATAACGGCAACCAACTGATTCACTTCACCAAGCCATTCGTGAATACCTATTGTTGCTAAGGCAACCGCCTCTTCCTGCTGATTCGGATCAAACGTGATAAGCTGACGGAGGATCTCGCTTTTTGCGTCAATGTCGTCTTCAATCTCACTTGTCGGCAGCGAATTTAACGGAGGTTCCTCTTTACTCAGTTCGTTGACCGCCTTCAGAATGACAGGCACAAGATGCTCCTCATCCATGTCCGCCTTCACGATAAAATCTATAGCACCGAGTAAAAAAGCTTCCCGCACGTAGCTGTAGTCGCTATAGGCGCTTAACATGATCGTGACGGGTCTCCGCTTTTCCATAACGGGCGAGTAGGCCCGAAGCAGTTCAATTCCGCTAAGCCTCGGCATCTCGATATCAAGGAGCATGAGATCAATATCACCACGCTGCTTCAGAATCTCAAGCGCCTCCGCTCCGTCAGCGGCCTCGACTTCGACCACAATCCCCATACTTGGCCAATCGATCATATGTTGAAGCGCAAGGCGAACAAGCGGTTCATCGTCAACAATCATCATTTTAAGCAACCGATTCATCCTCCAATGGCCAAGTTGACTACTTCCACCTTATCCTTTAACAGCCCCATCCATGAGACCTTTGAAAATGTAACGCTGAAACACGATGTAGAAAATGGCGCTAGGCAGCAGCACGATAATAATTCCTGCGCAAAGCTGTGATAAATCGGAACTGCGTGTGCTGACAAAAGCAGTCAGTGAAGTCGCCAACGTCGCCAGCTTCGCGCTAGGCATGTATAGCTGCTGGACAAAGATATCGTTCATTATTGTAACACTTTTTAGTATAGCTAGTGTAGCTGTTGCTGGCAGCAGTAATGGGAAAATAATCGAGCGGAAAATTCGCACGTAAGATGCCCCGTCCAGCATTGCGCTCTCGTCGAGCTGTACCGAAATCTTTTCGAGAAACTGCATATAAATGTAGATCTGCATAATATCCGTTCCGATATAAATCAGCAGAGGCGCGCCTAGTGTATTATAGACACCAAGAGCATGGATGAGCTGAAACCTTGCAATCTCCGTCGTGTAGGCCGGAATGATCATCGCAGCCATAAACATCATGAGAATCACTTTTTTCATCCGGAACTGAAAGCGATTAAGCACATAAGCCGTCATCGTACCGAGCAGCATATTCCCGAGCATACTCAACACAACGAGCAGCACAGAATTTCCTAGACCGCGTATCATATTGCCCTCTTTCAAGGCGCTGACGTAATTATCGATATGCAGAAAGCTTCGGGGCAGCGAAAAAGGCGACGTTTCGGCCAGCTCCAAATTTGTTTTAAAAGAACCAAACACGACCAGCAAAATGGGTACGAAAACGATCGCAGCCATTAAAGTAAACAGGACATAATAAACGATATGACCAACAAATCGCTGTGTGCTCATCGAACGGGTCCTGCTTGGCACTTCTGGCTTGTAGGTTTGTTTCAATAGCTGTGTACGTTCCATGTCAAGCTTCACTCCTGTCTTTCACAATCCAAGCCTGCAGCGCTGAAAATATAATAATTAATAACAAAAGCATAACGGCCATAGAGGAGGCCAAACCATAATTGTTATACGTAAACGCAGTTTGAAGCGAATATAGACCAAATGTTGAGCTTGCGCTGCCTGGACCGCCATTGGTCATAACAAGCGGAATATCATACTGCAGCAGAGCTCCTGATACATTCATAAACAAGATGATTTCAACGACTCGCCGGATGCCTGGCAGTGTAACATAGCGCTGCTGCTGCCAAAAGTTCGCTCCATCAATTTCAGCCGCTTCATACAGATCCTTCGGAATTGATTGCAAACCGGCTAGAAACAAGACAACATGCACACCGCTGTAACGCCAAAGCGAGACAACCACTAAGGAATAATTAACGACGTTGGAGTCACTCAGCCAACTTTGAATCCATGACTCTAATCCGACTGCCTTTAACAACTCGTTCAGCGGACCATTAATCGGATTGTAAATGTAGCTAAACATATAAGCCACAGCAATTCCGTTAATTATATAAGGCATTAGCACGGAAAAACGAAAGAATGCACTCCCACGCAGCACTCTGTTCAGCAGCACGGCTGTCATCAATTCGAGTGGGATAGCGATGGTATGGAGCAAAAAATACACGCCGTTATTCCTAATCGCTTGCCACGCTTCAGGGAAATCAAACAGCATTCGGACATAATTCTCGAAGCCGATGTACTTGAAGCTTGGGCTGTAGCCATCCCAGCTTGTGAAACTGTAGCGAAATAGCTGCAGAGTCGGATAGATTAGAAATAACAGCAAGAGTGAAACCGGTACAAGTAGAAACGAGAAAATTACGACTTTTTGCTGCATGCGATAATTCATATGATCACTCCTGTATATAAGAGAAGACACTATGCCAGTCGCCTAGGTAGTGCCCTCTCTTCCAAACTTATTTGTTCGATTCAACCGCTTTTTTCCACTTGTTGTTTAAGTCTTTTTCTACGGTTTCGATTGGTTTGCCAGAGTAAATTTCCTGTGCCGCTTTTTTGAAATCAAATTGGGCAGCGCCGCTTACTTTCGCAAAAGCCTCATCCGTCGCGTTGTAAATGAACGGTTTAAACGGATATTTTTCCGTCCATTTATTGAAGAAAGGAATTTCCGAGTTTACGCCGTTAATCGTGGAGAACTGTTGAGCGTTATTGATATAACTTTGATACACGTCTTTGCTGAACATCCACTCGAAAAACGCTTTGGCTTCTGCTGCATTTTTGCTGTTCTTGTTGATACCGATATTCATGTCGGACAACGTCATAGCCGTTAACGGCTCGCTCTCGGTGCTTCTGAAAGGAAGCGGGAATACGCCAACGTCATCGTCCGTTTTTACACGGTTAACATAATCTCCGTAGTACCATTGCCCCGCAGCAATCATGGCCGCCTTCTTCGATTCGAACAATTGTGTGGATTGATCGAAGGAGATCGAAAGCGCATCCGGTCCTGCTAATTTTTTACTCGACATTTCTTTAATCACTTTTCCAACTTTATCAAATGTGCTGCCATCGCCAAACGGTTCAGGCGTTTTCGCCAAAGTAGCCAAGTAGTTCTCATCACCAGACAAAATATGCGGACCGAATTCCATGAACGGATAGAACGTCCAATCTTCTTTCCCTCCGATGGCGATCGGCGTGTATTTGCCGTTTGTTTTAATTTTCTCCATCGTTGACATCAGCTCAGGCAATGTTTTTGGCACTTCCAGGTTCAATTCCTTGAACACACTCGGATGGAAGTAAACGAATTCGGAGAAAGACACGAGTGGTGCTCCCAATATTTTACCATCAATTTTTGCCGGGAATTTATTATTTTTGGCCCCGTTCAGGTCATCGAGCGGAAGCAGCGACTGCTTATAAATTTGCATATGGGCCGGTTTTAGGTAGAACAGATCCGGTAAGTCATTGGCAGCTAAGCGTACCTTTAAATATTGGCCGCCGTTGTCCGGCACTTTTTCCACTTCAACCGTAACATTCGGCTTCAATTTGGTATAATCTTTCACTTTCTCCTGCCAAAACGTAATGTCTCCCTTGGCATCCCACATCGCCAGCTTCAACTTAACCGGATCAGCCGGTTTCGCAGTTGGCGCAGCAGCCGCTTGCGTTTCTGCCGGCTTGGTTGATGCTGCAGGCTGTGTAGCCGCATCTTTGCCGCAGCCTGTTAAAGCACTCAACATCACGATTCCACTAACTAATGCGGTGCCCATTAATCTTCTTTTTCCCATCTTCGTTACCCCTCCAATGATTGATTCTATAATCACTTGTTCTACTCTTATCATACTCGTGATGTAAACGCATCCAAATGATCTTTTCGGCTATAGAGTTGATCTTTTTTGAACTACAGCGGCTCCTCATCTTTATTTTTAAAAATAAGAGGAATTTTCATCGTGACCTTCGTTCCCTCCGGTTCATTCGCAGCCAGGGTTAAGCCGTAATCCTCTCCGTGATGCAGCTGAATGCGGTGGTGCACATTGGCAAACCCCATCCCAGAGAACGTATGAGGACTGCTTTTCGCACGGAATTGCGTTAACTGTTCCTCGGTCATTCCCTCACCGTTATCAGCAATGACGATATACAGGCTGCCTTCATGAACATTAGCGGCTATAACGATTTTACCTTGCGATTCTTTGCCGGCCATTCCGTGTACAATGCTGTTCTCCAGAACCGGTTGCAGCAGCAGCTTGAGCAAATACTTCGACTCCGCTTGCGGATCAATCTGCCATTCGACTTCGAATTTATGGCCATATCGGATTTCCATGATGTATAAATAATGCTTTAAATTTTCGATTTCATCGGAAAAGCGCGTAAGAATGCCTCCCCGGTTAAAAGAAGAAGAGACAAGCCGCATCAAGGCATTGGTCATGTTCCGAATATTATCCACCTTGCTGATAAGCGCCATCAATTTAATCGCATTCAGCGTATTAATCAGAAAATGCGGGTTGATTTGCGACTGCAGGGCGGCAAACTCAGCCTTCCTTTTCATCTGCTCCTCTTCCTCACGCTGGCGAATCAACAGCTTAATTTGGTCCAGCATATGATTGAATGTGCGCCCAAGCGTAGCCATTTCTGCGATGCCCGAAGTGCCGATTTTGGCATTCAGATCCCCCTCCATGACCAGGGACATCTTGCGTACCAGCACATGAATGGGTCTCGTAAGGCCTTTCACCAAGTAGAATGAAATGAGCAAAAATACGGCAATAACCGCAAATGTAGCAAGCAGCACGATCTTATATATCCGGTTATAATTGGCGGTCAACTCGCTATACGGAATTTCATGCACGACTTTCCACCCTGTTTGCCCAACTGCTGCATACGTGACAAGCATCTCCGTCTCACTGGCTTTATCGATAAAATGGCCTTCACTAGCTGACTTTATTTGCTCAAGCCGTTCAAGACTCACACTCGTTTCATCCCAGTTGCTGCTCGATGCAATCACTTGCCCTTCCCCGGTCACAATGACAAAAGCGGATTTATCATAGGGCTGCTGTAGAAAAATCTTATCGAACGCTTCTTCATTTAATGTAAAACAAACCATCTCAACGTCGCTCAACGTATGAAATGCACTCGGCGCAATGGCCGCCGATAACCCGAACGGTACCGTTTGGCCAAACAGCATCATTCGCTGCAGTCCCAGAAACTGGACGTTATCCGTTTGTTTCAATGTTCTCCGATACCACTCCATGGCGCGAACCTCCTGCTCATCCGTGGACAGATTTTGCTGGAACGAATACACGCCGCCGTCTTTGTAAAAAAAATGAATCGCCAGAAGCTGGCTTGACATCGAGTACGTATATCGGCTAAGCGCCAGCCCTAGCGCATTGATGTAAGCATACCGATTGCCTTCATCCGCTTGATGCAGCGCAGTCGCAATCGATAAAATATCCCGATCGACGCCGACTGCCGCCGTCACGTACTCGATTTTGCTGATCTCTTGCTGGGCGGAATAGGTGACCGCATGCAGCGTCTGCAGGGAACGTTCTGTCGTTTGCTGCAGAAGATCACGTTTATATACTTGCAGAATCATGGTCGAAATAATCACGATGGGGAACACCACCATCACAACTAACAAGACATGGAGCGTCGCCGAAAACGTCCACGGTCTAGCAAACAACTTCATCCTGGGCACCCCGTCATGTCAAAATAAATTAAATGACTTTCTCACCTTACATTCGGTCATTTTGAGGTAATGTCCTTTTTTCTCTTTTGAATTCGACAAAAATTCTTATATTTCGACATTATTGGGCCTGCGGTTCAATTCGGTTGCGCTTACTGGCCAACATCTTTTAAAAGCCTCTTTAATACGACTACGGCTTCGGCTCGGCTGGCATGCTCTTGTGGAGCGAATGCTTGATCCGATCTTCCATTCATTAAGCCCTCTTCCACTGCGAGCTGAACGAAAGGCTTTGCCCATTCGCTAACTTCAGCCTCATCTTGAAAAGGAATCTCTCCATTCGCAGGCATATCCTGCACCTTGATCCCAGCAGCCTGCGCTTTTGCTCGGATGAGCATGGCGGTCATTTCCTCGCGGGTTATGTTCTTCTCCGGGGCGAATTCATGCTCGGATATGCCATCAATCAAACCTGCCGCATACGCCTTTTTTACAGTTGACTCATACCAAGAGCCTGAAGCGACATCGTCGAACGGCGTTTGGCCAGCGCTGTCCTTCAGATTCATTACCTTGGCAATTAGTGTCGCGAATTGCGCTCTTGTCACATTCGTGTCCGGTGCGAAATGATCGTCATCCATTCCCTCCACGATTTGTTTGCCGACCATCTCCATAATGTCGGGTTTCGCCCAGTGACCTGCCAGATCGCTGAAAATTTTAGTGAAATCTTGCGAGGCATTCATCGTAAAAATTTGATTTTTCAACGTGTGATCGACTGTTTTCAGGGACGTCCATTTCACATTCGTTGTCCCTACTTTTTTCGCTTTAAAAGTGATCGTGCCTAGAATGACATCTCCCTTTTCGCCATCGACCTTACCGATTTTCGTGTGTGCTATAGTCACTTCATTGTCTTTCACAATAGGCGAGATCGAGAATCCTTCGATTTTCGTTTCCGCCTTAACCACTTCCAGCTTGCTTGCGTCGATACTGAATTTGGCTTCATAGGCAAATAAATCGGCAAGCTGCTCCCCCTTCAAGGTGACGGTAAATTCCCCCGTTGATTCCGTATCGGACGTCGACATCGTAAATTGGGATGCGTCCTCTGCAAAGGCTGCAGTAGTAAAAGTTATGGCGCTGCATAATGTACAAACCACAGCACTCCAAATGAGCTTATGTTTCATTTTGATTCATCCTCTCTAATCGTTCAACAATTTTAGAAAACGCTTACAAACAAAGATGAAAAAGAATGTTCTCAAGTAAATTATAGCGATTCTTGAGAGGCTCGCTCATGATGTTTTTTGTTCTATTCATGATATCATGATTATTTTTGAACCGGGATAAAGCAACCGCACCCACCTGAAAACTCCAGGACCTATAAATTAAAAAAGGCACCCAAAGGGCACCTTTAACCAAGTCAATTGAATTATTGAAGTTTGACCAGTCTCCATTTCTGACTTGCCGTACCGTTCGCCGTCTTAATAACCACGGAATATTCCGTTCCGTTTAGAAGTGTATCCAACGGTTTGTTGCTTTGGACACCAACAATGGTATAGGTACCATCCGCATTGGCTGTAAATTTCCACCTTTCGTTCGGTGAACCCGCATAAGGCCATATAATCGTCTTCGAGTTGTCCGTGGTTGTCGCTGCGTTAACATCCAGCGCTTTGCTGCTTGAGACGCCAAGGAGCCTGAACGTGCCGTCGCCATTATCGCTAATATTCCATTGCTCGCTTGCAGCACCGTTATCTGGTGACACAATAACGACCGTACCATTCGCCGTTGCATTTCCCTTCACGTCCATGGCAAGGTTGCCGCTCCCGACATTGATGAGTTTATACACGCCACCTACCATGGCAGACTGGCTAAATTGGAACCAGTTCAGATGGAAGAGAGGGCCGCCAGTTCCCTTGTAAACGAGATATAGATTCTGCACGCCCGTGGCACCCGTTACTCCGCAGCCTACCGTTTGCCAAATTTGTCCTCCTCCAGTAGACGGTACCGTACAAGTGCCTACCAGCGTACCCGCCACACTCCCTAAGCGGATCTCAACGGTCCCTCCGGGTCCATTGCTCGCAACTCTGGCGGAAAATGAAGCTGCGCCACTTCCAAAATCAACATTGTTGTAGACGGTATAATCGTTATTATCCATGGATGTGAGATCATAACCCGTACCTTTGTCAGAGGCGCTCTCAAGCTGGACGCCTAATTGGCTGTCGTAGTTCTCTGCTTCGATTTGGTTAAATGCAGATTGTGTATTTCCACGCACGAAGGTAATCCGCGAATCTGTAAACGGATTCAGAAGTTGATTGCCGTACCAGATCACAGGAATTGTACCGCTCGGGGAATCAATTTGAGCGGATACGAGCTGCCCGTTTGCCCATTTGATGCTGAGTTCATACCCGCCTCTCGCTTTCACGCCTGTAATTTCACCACTCGTCCAGGCTGTAGGCAGCGAAGGGAGAAGTTCAATTTCCCCGGTGTGGCTTTGCACAAACAATTCTGGATAATACGCGCTCCTCGGCGGATATTCGTGCTTCGTTGCACCTGTTGGATAAACATCTGCAATCGTGACCGCTTTATTCCCATCGTTAAGGCGCACCCACATGAAAGCAGGATCAGGAAGGTATCCGCCCGATCCACGCATGGTTAGCGCCACCTTAGCTGCTTGAAATAAATCAGGCGTGCCTCTCTTCGTGATTTGGTCCAGAAAACCGACGCCAATGAGATGAGAAGCATGACGATGACTTGGATCTACGTTCGGATAGTCATTATTCCATTCCTTCAATTGACCGCTATTTCCAATTTGATAAGGCAGCAACTTCGGTAACGCCATTCGAATGCGATTTAACAAATCAACATCCGCAGGAGAATCTGCTTCCAATATACCTCCCGCTTCCAGCACATTTTCAAACAACTCTCGAATTAACGTCATATCGATCGTCGAACCTTGGCTGACTGCAATGGCTTTTCCATCCGACAGTACATACTTCGTCTCGGGAGAAGTGGAAGGCGATGTCACGAGATAGCCGTCCTTATTGGTAACGAGATAATCCAATGCAAATTCTGCAGAACCCTTCATAAGAGGGAAAGCTTTATCCCGAAGAAAGGTCTTGTCTTGCGTGAACCGATAATGATCATACATATTATACAGGAGCCACATGCCACCAGTTGGCCAAATCGCCCATTCATTATCATTAGCACCAAGCGCAGTTTTTGCCCATACATCGGATGCGTGAGGTACCATCCACCCATCGAAGCCGAAATCGGATTGTGCGGTTTTTGCCCCGTTTACAGCTAGATTTTTGATATACTTCCAGAGAGGATCGCCATTTTCAGATAGATTCCCCGTCTGAATTAACTCATAGGCTCTTTCTAAACTCTCATTAAACCAATGCGCCCCGCTAAATTGAGGTTTCCAAGCGTAATGCCACATCCCATTCCCGTTTTGAGGACGGTCGTATGTGTTCGCCCTGGAAGCAGCAATTGAAACATAACGGGCGTACTGGTAGGAAAGCGTGTAAGGTCTCGAAGCGCCTGAATTGCCGTTAACTTCCGTCCATAACCTGCGAAACAAGCTCCGATAGTCATTCTGGTGGGTACTTAGGAGCTGGCTATAGGTTTTGGCAAACGCCGCGTTCATAATCCCCGTTACAATTGGAGTGGGATTAATGCCGCCTTGGCTTGGATTCGGATTGGTAAACGGATCCTTGTAACTTGTCACATCGGCATATAGAAGTTCGATGACCGAAGCCCCTGAAATGTTTAAATTCCCTTCGGTTGCTGTGATCGTTCCTCCTGTCGTTCTGGCGCGAAGGCGAGCATCGTACGTCATGCCTCTCCCATCCCCCCACTGACTTACATAGTCATCGTAAGGGGCTGTGCCTGTCATCTGGATCTCATTGCCCGAAGAAGATACCGTTCCGTGAGTATTCATTTCCGCCGGCAGCGTCATCTTGGCCGTCATACTCATCGGTTGGCCCCCGTCATTGGTCATTCTTATGACCATAATCCGATCCGGGTGACTTGCAAATACTTCACGCGTATACGTTATATTTCCCACTTTATACTTCGTTGTTACGATTGCCTTATCCAGATGAAGCTCTCGATTATAATCGGTATATCCTGCCGTGTTCGGGACATCCAGAACAATTTTTCCAATTGGCTGAAAATTAGCATAATAGGTGGGAATTGGTCCCCACATCCCCTTTGCTGCTGTCTCTGCTAACTTCAATTTTTCCTCGCGATACGTAACTGACGTTGCCGAATCCGCTTCTGCAAGTAGGCTTCTTGCATTATTCAGAGCTGTTTTGCGACTTGCATTATAATTATTGAAAGGTTCGCCGGAATGAAACGTTTTGTCGCTAAGTTGAAGAATTTCGGTAGCAACGCCTCCTGACACTTTCGCGCCGAAGTAACCATTCCCGACAGGTGTTCCAGTGAAATCTGTCCCGCTTGCCGGCGTTGTCCAATGGAATTTCAAATCATCCCAATTGCCTGTTTTAAGAGCAGGCAGTGCTGTACTCCCTACATTTGCATAAGCTTGATTCGATGCTCCAACTGATATCAAGCTTGTTACTAGAAGAGAACTAACCATCATGCTTATGAAACCTGCTTTTAGTTTCTTCATAATATCTCCTCCTTGATTTTGTTCGAAGTAACTTTATACCTTGCAAGGATTATTCCGAAAAATCTAGAGCTATCCATTTACTAGTAAAAAGGTGCCCCAAGGACACCCTTTAACCAAATCTTCATCCTTATTGCAGTTTGACCAGTCTCCACTTCTGACTTACCGTGCCGTTCGCCGTCTTAATAACCACTGAGTATTCGGTTCCGGTTAGAAGCGTATCCAACGGTTTGTTGCTTTGGACACCGATAATTGTATAGGTGCCATCCGTATTAGCGTTGAATTTCCATCTTTCGTTGGGTGAACCCCCATAAGGCCATATAATCGTCTTCGAGTTGTCCGTGGTTGTGGCTGTGGATACATCCAGCGCTTTGCCGCTTGGGACGCCAAGGAGCCTGAACGTTCCATCGCCGTTGTCGCTAATATTCCATTGCTCGCTTGCACTACCGTTATCTGGTGACACAATAACGGCCGCCCCATTCGCCGTTGCATGTCCCTTCACGTCCATGGCAAGGTTGCCGCTTCCGACATTGATAAGTTTATAGACGCCTCCTACCAAAGCAGACTGGCTAAATTGGAACCAGTTCAGATGGAAGAGAGAGCCGCCAGTTCCCTTGTAAACGAGATATACGTTCTGCACGCCCGTGGCACCCGTTACTCCGCAGCCTACCGTTTGCCAAATTTGTCCTCCTCCAGTAGACGGTACCGTACAAGTGCCTACCAGCGTACCCGTCATACTCCCTAAGCGAATTTCAATGGTACCTCCAGGTCCATTGCTCGCAACCCTGGCGGAGAATGAAGCTGCGCCACTTCCAAAATCAACATTGTTGTAGACGGTATAGTCATTATTGTCAATCGATGTAAGATCATACCCCGTGCCTTTGTCGGAGACGTTCTCAAGCTGGACGCCTGATTGGCTGTCGTAGTTCTCTGCTTCGATTTGATTGAATGCTGTTTGTGTATTTCCACGCACGAAGGTAATCCTCGAATCTGTAAACGGATTCAGAAGTTGATTGCCATACCGAATTACAGGAACCGTACCCGTCGGGGAATCAATTTGAGCGGATACGAGTTGCCCGTTTGCCCATTTGATGCTGAGTTCATACCCGCCTCGCGCTTTTACGCCTGTAATTTCGCCACTCGTCCAGGTTGTAGGCAGCGAAGGGAGAAGTTCAATTTCTCCGGTATGACTTTGCACAAAGAGTTCTGGATAATACGCACTTTTTATTTGCCATTCATTTACCGAAGGATTCGTCGGATAAATGGTTGCAAGGGCGGCAGCTTTATTCCCATCATTTAGTCGTGCCCACATGTACCCGCTATCCGGGTGATATCCGCCTGAACCACGCATGTTTAGCGATACTTTAGCTGCTTGAAATAAATCAGGCGTGCCTCTCTTCGTGATCTGATCCAGGAAACCGACACCGATGAGATGGGAGGCATGGCGATGACTTGGATCTACATTCGCGTAATCATTATTCCACTCTTTAATTTGACCGCCAGTTCCAATTTGATAAGGAAGCAGCTTCGGCAAAGCCGTTCGAATACGATTCAGCAAATCAACATCCGCAGGAGAATCTGTTTCCAATATGCTCCCCGCTTCAAGGACATTTTCAAACAGTTCTCGTATGACTGTCATATCAATCGTCGAACCTTGGCTCACAGCAATTTTTGTGCCATCGGACAAAACATACTTCGTTTCTGGTGAAGTAGAGGGCGATGTCACGAGATAACCATCCTTATTAGCAACAAGTAAATCCAAAGCAAATTCGGCTGAACCTTTCATGAGAGGAAATGCTGTGTCACGAAGAAAAGTTTTGTCCTGTGTGAACCGATAATGATCGTATACATTAAACATGAGCCACATGCCGCCCGTTGGGTATAACGCCCATTCATTATCATTTGCGCCAAGCGCTGTTTTTGCCCACACGTCGGATGCATGTGGCACCACCCACCCGTCAAAGCCGAAATCGGATTGTGCGGTTTTTGCTCCATTGATAGCTAAATTTTTAATATACTTCCACAGCGGATCGCCGTTCTCAGCAAGATTCCCTGTCTCAATCAATGCATACATCTTCTCTACATTTTCATTAAAGTAATGCGCTCCATTCGAGCGAGGACTCCACATGTAATTCCACATTCCCTGCTGATTATGCGGACGGTCAAATGTATTCGCTCTGGAAGTGCAAATGGAAACGTAACGCGCATATTGATAGGAGAGCACATTGGCTCTGGCATCACCTATGTTCCCGTTCACTTCCGTCCATAACCTGCGGAACAAGCTCCGATAATCAGTCTGGTGGGCACTCAGGAGCTGGTCATAGGTTTTGGCGAACGCCGCGTTCATAATCCCCGTTACGATTGGCGTAGGATTGTTGCCGCCTTGGCTTGGATTCGGATTCGTAAACGGATCCTTGTAGCTTGTCGCATCGGCATACAGGAGTTCAATGACCGAAGCGCCTGAAATGTTCAAATTGCCTCCGGTTGCTGTTATGGTTCCTCCCGTCGTTCTGGCGCGAAGACGAGCATCGAACGTCATGCCTCTCCCGTCTGCCCACAGGGTAGTTGGGTACTGAGCGTAAGCGTAAGGAGCTGTTCCTGTCATTTGGATCTCGTTGCCCGATGAAGAGACGGTTCCATGTCCGCTCATCTCATTCGGCAATGTCATCTTGGCCGTCATACTCATCGGCAGTCCGCCGTCATTGGTCATACGGACAACCATCACGCGATCCGGATAACTCGCAAATACTTCACGCTTATAAGTCGTGCTTCCCACTTTATATGTGGTAGTCACAGCAGCTTTATCCAAATGAAGTTCTCGATTGTAGTTCGTATATCCCGTCGTATTGGGGACATCCAAGACAATATTGCCGATGGGCAGAAAGTTAGCCATATATGCATATCCCCACATCCCATTGGCAGCTGTTTCAGCTTGTTTTAATTTCTGCTCGCGATACGTTACTGTTGTTGCTGTATCCGCTTCTGCCAGCAGGCTTCTTGTACTATTTAGAGCTGTTTTGCGGCTTGGATTATAATTGTTGAAGGGTTCGCCAGAATGAAACGTTTTGTCATTAAGTTGAAGAATTTCAGTCGCAACACCTCCCGAAACTTTGGCGCCGAAGAAACCATTTCCGACAGGTGCTCCGGTAAAATCTGTCCCGCTAGCCGGCGTTGTCCAATTGATTTTCAAATCATCCCAATTGCCTGTTTTCTGGACAGGTAATGCCGTACTTCCTACATTAGCTTGAGCCTGATTCGATGCTCCGACTGAGATCAAGCTTGCTACAAGTAGAGTACTAACCATCATGCTTATGAAACCTGTTTTTACTTTCTTCATAACATCTCCTCCTAGTTAGTTGACTTTCACAATCTTCCACTGCTGAAGTGTACTCCCATTCCAAGTTGAAAGCCTGTTTACATACACGGGTGGGATAAATTCGCCTTTGAAATTCCCACTGCTTGTTAGGACTAAACCATTAGCCCGATTCGCAATTTTATAAAACCCGTCTCCCAGATCCGCCAATTGCCACTGTTGATTCTCGCTGCCTGTCCATGTAGTTTCTTTCGTATTCGTGCCTGGTGCCGTCCCGCTTCCAGCACCGTCCAGTGCCAGACCATTTGTCCGGTTTAGAATCTGATAATATCCCGTACCGAGATTGACGAACCTCCATTGAGCATCATTACTGCTGTTCCACACACTTTCCTTCACATTCGAACCTGAAGCCACACTCCCTCCTCCATCGAGCACCAAATCTGTCGTGCGATTCGCAAGTTTGAAGTATGCATTTGAATCCAAGGATATCTTGAGCGAAGTAATCAAATCGTTATTGCCAGTGTCTTTGAGATTGTTATTGTTGCTTGCAAAAGTCCACGAAGTCCCGCTGTAATTATCTTCTGCGTAGGCTGTTACCTTGTAACCTGACGGCACTAGGATGGAGGAAATACTATTATCTGCAATTCCGGCTGCTTGCAAAGTTGATTTTGTGTAATTGCCCAAAGAGAGAGGAATTCGATTTCCTTCATATTGCACATGTTTGTAAAAAGTTGGACCCGACACCTGATGCAAATCGGGAATCTTCCCTGTGAATGTTAGTTTTACCACATAGGCGCTTGCAGTGAATGGCTTGCTTGCCGGCATCGTAATTTTCAAACCATCCTGACTCTGGACTCTGTTCGATAAATTAATATAAGTACCGGCGGTCTCTCCAAGTAATTGCACTTTTGAAAGCGTACTCAAATTAATTTGATTCGAATTAAGTGTGCTTATGTTCAAATTGACGCCATTCCCCGGCCACCCCAGAACGATGGCATACAACGTGTTGTTGCTTTTATTGCGAGTGAAACGAATGTCCGTTTCAGTACCAACAATAGGACTTGAATGAATCGCGCCGCCAAGCTGTGTCGGACCTTCACCATACTTCGTCCAAGCACGGGTCGAGTAAATGCTTTCGCCATAGCGTTTTAACCAATCCCCCATCCCGAGCAGAATATTTTTTTGCTCCTGTGGAATGGTTCCGTCTGCCATGGGTGCAATATTAAGCAGCAAGTTGCCATTTTTGCTTACACGATCGATGAGGGAGTGAAGCAAAGTAGGAGCTGAATAGTAGCTCATGCCAGGCGTATAGCTCCAACCGCCGACGCTGTCGTCCGTTAACCAGTAATTAGAGGTTAACTCTGCTGGCCCTCCTCTTTCATAGTCGACAACTTCACCATTCAAGTTGAATCCGCCGCTAGTTTTATAGGTTGCGACAACCTCTTTGCCCCAATCGATCGCTTTGTTATAGTAGTAAGATAAAAACTTGAGACGCTGCGCTTCATCAATCTTCGTCAAGGCAAAATCCTGCCAAAGAATATCAGGCTGATACGTATCGATAACTTCTTTCAGTTTATCGTACCACAGTTGATCCTCCTGCGTTTTCGGCAGTTGACCGTATAATTTCATCAAGCTGGGGTCGGATTGTGCGGGCGCGTATTGAAAGTATCCGTTACTGTTATAAGCATGATGCAGCGCTGTCAACAATTTCAAATTCTTGTTGCGGATTGCGGTTGCAAAGGTTCCAAGGAGATCCAAATGGGGTCCCTTGTCCACTGAATTCCATTCATTGACTGAACTATCCCACATCGAATAACCATCGTGATGTTCAGCAACAGGGCCGGCAAACTTTGCCCCCGCGTCCACGAACAATTGCGCCCATTCGTTAGGATCAAATTGACCTCCAGCTGATTTCATCTTGGGAGCAAACTCAACCCAATTCCCATTCTTATCCTGTGCGCCATTTATGAAATTGTGATACGGCCACGAAGTAGGGGATCCATACACACTAACATGGTGGTTGTATTCTTTACCATTTTGTACGTACATGTTACGAGGGTACCATTCATTTCCATAAGCGGGAACGCTGAACACGCCCCAATGATAGTAAATGCCAAACTTAGCATCTTGAAACCATTCCGGGGCGGCCTTATGCTGGTCCACAGATTCCCATGTAGACTGATAAGTGGTTGCTGCGTGAGCTCCGAATGGCGCGAGTAACTCGCAGGATAAAACAAGTGAGACTGATACTGCCAATACCTTCATAAATGGCTTCATCAACACATCTCCCTTTAATTAGAATTGCGTTTGCTGCGAATCTACACACTTTCAAAACTTATCTACTTCTCCTTTTCGATTTTGTACGAAGTAACCTGATGCATATGAAGGAACCACTTTTTTGTAAGCCCTTACATTCACCTCCCATGCCCAACATACTCCATCTGTTTTTTCAGGTAAACATCAAAAGCGAGACATTTCTATAAAACCATGAGCAAATTCTACTTACATAAGCATTTTTCGAAAGAATTTTCAGTTCCTACTAAAACACCTAACAGGAAAGGGCCGCCAATTCGCAATCGTCGGCAGCCTTTTACGTGTTTACTATGAAAAAAAATTGCAGCCTTGCCTGGCGTGGAGCCAAGTTGCTGCAACAGGGTTTTCAGGAAAAATGAAGGGGATCTAGATCGGGGAATGTAGCGATTAGGCTTGGAGAATCTATCTAAGTCAACAAGCAGACCGAACTGCTGATACCTGGCTTACTCATCTGCTCTGTCATGTGAACAAGCACGGATAACGTAATCACGTTTTTTCCTTTCAAGTCAACCTCTCGCAACGGAATTACCACTGAAGTCGGCTCAACGAGCGATGCCACCAATAACAATTCCGTATCCGCGTAGATTTCAACATCACCTTGGATTTCATTAAAACGAAGGCTGGCGCTACTAGTCCTATCCTGATCCGACAAGAACAATTGACTCCGAAACACTACGTACCCTCTTATTCCTCTCAGCATCTTCAAGGTGCCATAACTGACGTCTACCTTTTCCCATGTGTTCATATCTGTCGGATCCATAACCATGAGAGGATCAGGCCTTTCGCCGTAAGGCTCCTGCGTTACATGCCAGTCATTCACATAAGTTTCCTTAACGGAAGGGATGTAAGGAGGCTCGGCCGTTTCCTTCACCGGGATAACCCATGTCATCGGTGCCAAGCCAGCAGCTTCCGCTACTAACACAATGGGGTCAGAGCCGGGGACGCTTTGCACAATCAGCTGGCAGCAGCCGGCAAATAAACTTCTTGCCTGGGCGGCGTCGGCCTCGTGACAATTGGGATCACCGTTGCCAACGCCCAATATTTTGCCAGAACCGCTAAGCGTGAACGTCACAAACCGGCTATCTGTCGGAACAAAACGCTGCTGCGCATCGATCGCGTACAAATTCACGGCTATGGCATCCTTCCCGTCACCATAGAGATAGGGTTTCTGCAATTCCAGTCGAAGCGAAGCGGTTTCGCCAGTTGTTGCAACTTCCGTCACCTTTACAAGTCTACCGTTGTTGTAGCCTTCCATGCGAACGATGCCCGGCTCATAAGGAATTTCCCACTCCAACTGCTTATACACGTCAACACACTCTCTACTGATAAATTGGCCATTTACATATAAGCTCACTTCTTCGCAGTTGGTATGCGTCATCACCTTTATCGGTTGCCCTTCACGTCCCTGCCAATTCCAATGTGGCAGCATGTGGAGAACCGGCTCATCAAGCCAATAAGCTTGATATAAATAGTACGCGTCTTTGGGGAAGCCGCAGGTATCCATTATGCCGAAATGTGTGTTGATGCTGGGCCATTCATAAGGTGTCGGCTCCCCACGGTAATCAAAGCCTGTCCAAACGAAAGTCCCCATAACAAAATTACGAGTAGCTACTGCTTGCCAGGCCTCGCGTACCGTAGCCCCCCACGGAGCTTTCTCTTGATCGTAGCTGTCAAATACTTGCTTGATCGAATCATTTGTATAGTTGCCTCGCGTCGAAAATGCGCTTACGGTCTCGGAACCGATGATCGGCTGCGCCGGATGCTTCGCTTTAAATTTATCATAGCTCGTATGCATATAATTGAACCCTGTGATCTCCAGAATATCTGCTGTTCCTTCGTCCTCCATCACGCCACCGTTCAGAGCTCCAAGCACCGGACGAGTCGGATCCAAACGCTTGACCGTCCGCATCATTCGATTAACTATACGACGGCCAATTGGTGTTCCTTGATGCGGTTCTTCATTGAACAGACTGTAGAACACCACACAAGGATGATTGCGGTCGCGGGTGACCATATTTTCAAGTTGACGCAGGCCTTCTCTGGAAGACTCAAAGTTGCGATTTTCATCCATCACAAGCATGCCCAACCGATCGCAAATGTCCAGCAGCTCGGGTGTCGGATTGTGATGCGCTGCACGGTAGGCGTTGCTGCCCATATCCTTGAGTCGCCGAATTCGGTATTCCTGCAGCCCATCAGGCAGCGCTACGCCAACACCGGCATGATCTTGATGATTGCATGTTCCTTTTAATTTCAAAGGTTGTTCATTCAGGAAAAACCCTTCATCCGGACAAATGCGAATCGTCCTGTAACCGAAAGAAGTCATCTCAGTATCATAAAGCTGACCTTCCATCGTAAGAACGGAATGTACTTGATAAAGATGAGGCGCATCAATATCCCATAAAGCAGGATTGGTTACGTTTAACTTCTGAACGACCGTATTTTTGCTGCCTGCTGCACATATACTCTCCGTCCTTGCTTTCTGAACTACTTCATTCTTGGCATTTTGAATATAAGTTGTTAACGTGTAATGCACATCGTGCTCCAGTTCATTGCCAACGACAGTTTCAATATGCGTCTGCCAAAGTATCTGATTGATTTTCTCGGGTCTGACCCAGACCCCGCGCTCTGCAATGTGCAGCGGCAATTTTGTCGTTAACCAGACATGACGATAAATACCGGCTCCCTCATACCACCATCCCTCGGCCTCTGTAGCATCAACGCGGATGGCGAGTACGTTGGGACGATCACCATAGTAGGCTCGATCCGAGATATCAATTGTAAAACTGGTATACGCGCTAAAGTTTCTTTCCAATAAACTTCCGTTTAAATAGATCGAAGCTTCGGTTGCGATGCCGTCGAACTCCAATATCAGTTGCTTTCCCTGTTCCTCAGCGGCCAATCTAAATTTCTTCCGGTACCAGCCCATGCCACGCGGCTTAAAGCCGAAATTCGGCACACCATTTTCCCGGTCGAATGGCTGTTGATACGACCAATCATGTGGAAGCTGCACAGTCTGCCAAGTCGAATCGTTCCACTCCATGCCAGCGGGACCAATAGCGCCCCCAGCTTTTGCTCTGCCGTAGATACTGTTATGCGATTTTTTGACGGGAACATCAACTTCACCAAGATGGAACAGCCAGTCCTTATCCATGCTAAATCGTTGTCGCACCTCATTCATTCCTTTCCTCTTGGGTGTAAGGGTAGTATTATTCGGTTTTCGCAAGATCGCGTTCACTTGGTAAGACATTCATTTTCGGTTTGACATTTGGCCTGTACCATAATGCGATCAGCAGGAAAATGAGCGCGCTGCCTAAATAAATGTACGTTATGCCATTAGGCAAACTGACTGCCAAGTATACCAGCATCGGGCCTAACGCAGAGCCCATATCCGTCGCAACCGAATAAGCAGTCATCACTGTAACGACGGATGAAAAGCGGGCGACGTCCGATGCCAAAGCGTCCATTAACGTCGAAATGGCTGTGCTTGCCGCCAAAATAAGTAAGATAATCGTACACCATAGATAGATCGGAAGCTGCCACGGTACGAGAGCATAGCCAACCGCAGAGCAGATTAGAGTGAAACCGAAAAGAGGCAGACGCCCTTTCGAACCGTCAGAGCGCAAGCCTATCCATGAGGCAAGAAACGGTTCCCACCCCCAGCGAGCTGACTGCAGCACCCCTGATAGCATCGTGCTTGTCACGGCAATGCCGATCAACGTCATCGGCTGCGGATAGTTGGTTTCGATCTGCAAGCTTAATGTGACGCTTAGAACAGTCTGGAGGAGATAAACGAAAAGTCCGGTTGCAACGATTTTTAGCACAGGCTTCTTCCAAATTACCGCCCGATTGTCGATACGCTCCTTCCGCAGAAGAGAAACGTCGGACTGGTTCGCTTTAGCACCGGAAATGTAGACGGCGACATAAGGAAGCCCTAACAGCATGAACACCCCGAAAGCAATGGAAACAATCGGCATCCCGACGAGTGGAACGAGGACACCGCCGATAAGCATGCCGACCAAGCTTCCTAGACGGAATATTCCGTTATATCGTCCCATCAGATGGCCGCGATTTGTATCATCTGAGTAGCGAATAACGGTTAAATAGCCGCCCATGCGCAGGAAGGACCAGGCGATCCCCCATAAGCTGCGAAGAACGAGCCAGATGATAAAACCTTTGAACAGGCTGTACCCGATAGTTGTCGCTACTGCCAGCAGTATGGCTAGGATAAGACCCGTGCGCAATGACATTCTTTTATAAAGTAAACCAATCAGCGGAGTCATTGGCAGTCTGATAAAGCGGTTGATGGAAAGGAGTACTCCGACCTCCCATAACGCATTGAGGCCAACTTCCTTCCAGTAAATAGGAAGTACGATATACAGCATGGAATCTCCGAGCAAACAGAGCGCGGTAACCACCGCAATAATTGTGACAGGACGCTGATTCTTCCTAAGTTGATCTTCGGATGCAGTAAAATTCATGGATTCTCCTTAACCTAGCAATGAACAGTAAGCCCATCATATGCTACACATATCCCATAAGGTTCGAACATGCTCTCCCAATCTTCATGCATAAGAGTGGAATTATGGGTGAAGTGTGTAACATAGATTCGCCCAGCCTCACCTAGGATTTGCTCCTTAACGAATATATCGTGTACTTCCAGAATCGTATCTGCGTTCATATGGTAGTTCTTCTGTTTAATTCCTGTCTTTTCATGCGTGCAGTCAAGTATCGCCATATCGATCTTTTTGCCTTTGAGCCATGCCCAAGTATCCTCTGGAAACCATCCCGTATCATTCCCATAGAGTAGGGTTTTTCCGTCTTTCTCCACGAAGTATAGCAGGCACGTTTCCATTGGGTCGTGATCAGCATGAAGTGGCGTAACCCAAGCCGATCCCGCAGCTATCCTTTGAAAGGGTTTCATTCGATTAAATCGAACTCGGTCACCCTCGAATTTCCCGAGAGCCTGCCGAGCATGGTACATAACAAGATCGTTGCCATGGATCCATAGTGGATGTTCAATACCATGAGCAAAGCCTTCAATTCGGCTTGTCAAATCCCCTGGATAAAAATGATCGTAATGCGTATGGGTCACCAGCAAATGCTCTATACGCCCCAAGTCTATTCCATCACGAAGGGCTTGCATTTGTGAATCCGCCGAATAATCGAACTTCAACGTATCGTCAACGATAACGGAAGCTCTCGTACGAATGTTTTTTCCACCAAGCTTTCGAGCTGTGAGGCACGCTTCGCAACTGCAAAATACATTCGGAAAGCCTTCAGACGCAGCCGTCCCAAGAAAATGAATTTTCATTGTTTTCTTTCACCTCCTTGCCCCAACATAGGCCATCTGCTTATTCATGTAAACATCAAAAAAAAGTGATTTCTATAAAACAATCAACAAAATCTTTACAAATAAGCACTTTTCCTGAAAATTTGAATGAATGATTTTAAAACAAAGGGGTGCCCCGAGGGCACCCTTTCACTCATGATCATTACTGCAATTTGACCAAACTCCACTTCTGACTTGCCGCACCGTTCGCCGTCTTAATAACCACCTTATATTCCATGCCGCTTAGAAGCGTATCTAACGGTTTGTTGCTTTGAACACCAACAATGGTGTAAGTGCCATCCGCATTGGCGTTAAATTTCCACTTTTTGTTTGGTGATCCGCTATAAGGCCATATAATCGTATAGGAATTATCAACCGTGTTGGCTCCGGTTACATCCAACGATTTGCCGCTTTGAATGCCAAGCAGCCTGAACGTGCCATCACCATTGTCGCTAATATTCCATTGCTCGCTTGCAGCACCGTCATAGGTTGACACGATGACTGGCGTCCCATCCGCCGTTGCATTTCCTTTCACTTCCATGGCAAGGTTGCCGCTACCCACATTAACGAGTTTATACACACCACCTACCATGGCAGACTGGCTAAATTGGAACCAGTTCAGATGAAAGAGAGGACTGCCGGTTCCTTTGTAAACGAGGTATACGTTCTTCACGCCCGTGGCACCCGTTATTCCGCAACTAACCGTTTGCCAAATTTGCCCTCCTCCAGTAGCCGGAACCGTACAAGTGCCTGCCAGCGCACCTGTCGGATTCCCTAAGCGAATCTCGATGGTCCCTCCAGGTCCATTGCTCGCAAACCTGGCGGAGAATGATGCTGCGCCACTTCCAAAATCAACATTGTTGTATACAGTGTAGTCGTTATTATCAATCGATGTGAGATCATAACCCGTACCTTTATCCGAGGCGCTCTCAAGCTGGACCCCTGATTGGCTGTCATAGTTCTCTGCTTCAATTTGATTGAATGCAGATTGTGTATTTCCACGCACGAATGTAATTCGCGAATCGGTAAACGGATTCAAAAGCTGATTGCCGTACCGGATTACAGGGACCGTACCCGTCGGAGAATCGATTTGAGCGGATACGAGCTGCCCGTTTGCCCATTTGATGCTGAGTTCATATCCGCCTCTCGCTTTCACACCCGTTATTTCGCCATTGGTCCAGGCTGTAGGCAGTGAAGGGAGAAGTTCAATTTCTCCGGTATGACTTTGCACAAAGAGTTCTGGATAATACGCATTTTTTAGTTGCCATTCATTCACCGAAGGATTTGCTGGATAAAGGGTTGCAAGGGAAGCTGCTTTATTCCCATCGTTAAGTCGTGCCCACATGTACGAATCATCCGGATGATATCCACCCGAACCGCGCATGGTTAGCGAAACTTTAGCTGCTTGAAATAAATCAGGAGTGACTCTCTTCGTGATCTGGTCAAGAAAACCAACGCCAATTAAATGGGAGGCATGACGGTGGTTGGATTGAGAATTAACATAATCATTATTCCATTCCTTGATTTCACCGTTGCTCCCAATTTGATAGGGAAGCAATTTGGGCAAGGCCATTCGAATACGATTCAGCAAATCAACATCTGCAGGAGAATCTGCCTCCAATATACTTCCTGCTTCCAGTACATTTTCAAACAATTCTCGAATGACCGTCATATCGATCGTCGAACCTTGACTGACAGCAATCTTGGTTCCATCCGACAATACATATTTTGCTTCGGGAGAAGTAGAAGGCGATGTAACGAGATAGCCATCCTTATTTGCAACAAGTAAATCCAGTGCAAATTCTGCAGAACCCTTCATTAGAGGGAACGCTGTGTCCTGAAGAAAGGACTTGTCTTGTGTGAACCGATAATGATCATACACATTAAACATGAGCCACATGCCGCCTGTAGGCCAAATCGCCCATTCATTGTCCCCAGCACTCAGCTCTGATTTTGCCCAAACATCGGATGAGTGGGGTACAAACCACCCGTCAAAGCCGAAATCAGCTTGTGCGTTTTTCGCCCCGTTTACAGCAAGGTTTTTAATATACTTCCAGAGTGGATCGCCATTTTCAGCAAGATTCCCTGTCTCTATCAATGCATACATCTTCTCTACATTTTCATTAAAAAAATGCGCTCCCCATGAGCTTGGCTTCCACATGTAATTCCACATTCCCTGCTGGTTGTGCGGACGGTCAAATGTATTTGCTCTGGAAGTGCAAATGGAAACGTAACGGGCATACTGATAGGTGAGGACATTAGCTCTGGCAACGCCTATGTTCCCATTAACTTCCGTCCATAACCTGCGAAACAAGCTCCGATAATCAGTCTGATGGGTACTTAGGAGCTGGCTATAGGTTTTGGCAAACGCCGCGTTCATAATCCCCGTTACGATTGGAGTGGGATTAATGCCGCCTTGGCTTGGATTCGGATTGGTAAACGGATCCTTGTAACTTGTCGCATCGGCATATAGAAGTTCGATGACCGAAGCCCCTGAAATGTTTAAATTCCCTCCGGTTGCTGTGATCGTTCCTCCCGTCGTTCTGGCACGAAGACGAGCATCGAACGTCATGCCTCTCCCGTTTGCCCACGTATTTGCGTCCTCGTTGTAAGGGGCTGTTCCTGTCATCTGGATTTCATTACCCGATGAAGTTACCGTTCCGTGCGTGTTCATTTCCGCCGGCAGTGTCATCTTGGCCGTCATACTCATGGGTTGGCCGCCGTCATTCGTCATTCGAACAACCATAACGCGATCCGGGTAGCTGGCAAATACCTCACGCGTAAATGTCGTGCTTCCCATTTTATATGTGGTTGTCACAGTAGCTTTATCCAGATGAAGCTCCCGATTGTAATTCGTATATCCTGCTGTGTTCGGCACATCCAGCACAATTTTGCCAATTGGCAGGAAGTTGGACATTTGTACCGATCCCCACATCCCCTTGGCGGCCGTATCAGCTTGCTTTAATTTCTCTTCGCGATAGGTTACTGATGTGGCTGTATCCGCTTGAGCAAGCAAGCTTCTTGTAGCATCCAGCGCTGTTTTACGACTTGGATTTGTATGATTGAAAGGTTCGCCGGAATGAAACGTTTTATCATTAAGTTGCAGAATTTCAGTCGCAACACCGCCTGAAACTTTCGCTCCGAAGTAACCATTCCCGACCGGTGTTCCGGTAAAATCTGTCCCGCTGGCAGGCGTTGTCCAATTGATTTTCAGATCATCCCAATTACCTGTTTTCTGGACAGGCAGTGTTGTACTTCCCACATTTGCATAAGCTTGATTAGATGTCCCCACTGAAACTAAGCTTGTTATAAGAAGAGAACTGACTAACATGCTTATTAAACCTGTTTTTACTTTCTTCATATCATTTCCTCCTTGATTTTATGTTGGGTATCCCGCTGCATATCCAACTAGCTCCTTTATGTAAGCCCTTACATTCACCTCCCTGCCCCAACATATAGCATTTCATATTTCCATGTAAACATTAAAAACTAGTGATTTCTATAAATCGATCAGCAAATTCTCTTGATATAAGCGAAAAAACCGCCAATTTGTTATTATCGGCGGCTTACTCTTATTCATGATGGATATCCGTTATCATACACCTTGTTCTCACTAGTCGTATTCCGCAATTTGTATTCTGACGTCGTAACCCCATACTTCGTCTTAAACATTTTATAGAAATAATTTTGATTCTCCCAACCAATTAAATCCAAGATCTCAGCCACGTTGGTATTGGGTTTGGTAATAAGTTCTGCAGCAATACTTAATCGATAATCCATCAACCATTCAGCGATTGCTTTACCATGAACATTGCGAAATATTTTACCCAAGTGATACTTAGATAGATTCAATAGTAATGCAATACTATCCTGACATAACGATTTATCCATGTAGTTGGCCTCTATGATGCCAATGACTTTACTTACAATCTGCTGATTTCGGTTTACTTTGGAATCCACCATGCTTTCAGCAATTTGACGAATAAGCACATGGAACTCGGCGTTGATTTCTCCAATGGTTTCCATTTTACTAATCATACGAACAAATGTACTATATTGAATATTGAACGTAGTTGATCCATTCAATTCAATTTCTTTGATCCGCTTATAGATATTAAATGCTAAATAATATAGGTAACTAATGACAATATCGTAAGAATAATGATTCAAATATGCGACGATCTGTTCATAAGCTTGAATGGCTTCCTCATATTTTCCATAAACAAGAAGCTCGTCAAATGTTTTTTCCAGCTGTAGCGGAGGTCGGAAGTCGTCCGTTTTCATATGTTTCAACTCATCCGACGAGATGATCGATCCTTGTCCGAAAATGAACCTGTACTTGCTAAACTGAACGGCTTCCTGATACGAAATAGAGATATCCTGAAGTTGTTTGACCGAATACCCGATTACGCCTGTCATGGAAAGTTTCAGATTGCTTTGAATCCAGTTTTGCAGCTCCGCAATGATGAGACTAATATCGCGAAGCTGTTTCTCATAGGACTCGTCGGAGGCTTCTAGAATGAAGACAACTTCATCACCCAAATCAACCGCACAATTATTCGTGAAACGAGAGGCTATTTCTTCTGCTACATTTCCGATTGCATAACGAAATAGGTCTTGATCTGCCGCGCTGTAAGTTCTTATAAATTGCTCATAACGATCAATCATGAAAATAACGGCAAAATGGCGCTTATCAGCCAACAACCGTATTTGATACTGATCAAGACGTGATTGTAGATCTATAGAGTCATCATCAAACGATTGGCTGATCAGCCTTCGCAAGAACTCTAATCTCCGGGAGGAAAAAGCAGTCTTTTTATCGCCAATAGATACTTCATTCTGTTGAATGGCCATCGAAATGACATCACTTAAATAGCCAATATCATCCTTATTTTCGACTGACGAAGATGGTAAACGAGGCAACGCTGAAACTTTACCGACCAGACCGCGAATAGGCGAATACAACTTTTTGGATACATAGAATACGATAAATATGCCAGGAATCAATATCCCTAAACAAAAAGCAAGCGTAATCCAGCCAAGTCGCTCCATATCATGAAAAATAATCGAATAAGGGACGATATGAATAAATTTCCAATTCAAAGCCTCGGATGTTACATAGGTGATCAGATTCTTCTTTCCTTGAATCGTTGTTGTAAAATAGGCATTACTGCCTTTTTCTTGGATTGGTTTGAGAACAGCCGATTTCTCCTCCGCCGATAATTGATCCATGTTCCCAAGAATCGGTTGTCCCTTCTCATCTAGTATCCAAGTACTTCCTTGATTTTTTCCGCTAGTGGAGAGGGATTGAATTAATGCTTTCAAGTAATCCACTTTCACATTGACGATAATTGCGCCCTTTACGCGATCTGCTGCATCCTCATATTCATAGAAAATATAAGTCAAAACACTTATCTTCTGATTGCTGTCAATATCCTTCCCATCGGCCGAGATAAAGACAGGAATTTTCCTTAATATAGGGTAGAACTTTCCCCTTGCTACCTGTTTCTTCTCATCAATAATAGAAACTAAGCCTTGATCAAAAAAAGAATCCTTGGTATTGCTGGATTGAAGCCAAGTAGAATAAAATTGATTGCTCGTTCCATTAAAAACATAGACGGAATGTACGAATTGATTCGCGTCCTTCAATTTGGATACATCTACCAATGCCTCTTGGATATCTTTGTAATCATTATTCGCATTGTACATAACCGACTGTACCCGATAATTGGTCAATAAAGAGATCGAGAATGTTTTCGAAGCTTCGTTCAAATAAGTTGAACTATAGCTGATTTGTGATAGCGCATTCGCATTAGCGCCAGAAACGAGGTTCACGCCAATTTTTTGAAAATTAACATATAAGATGTAGGAAAGCGCCAGTAAGATACAGATAAATACAAGCGTAAATGAAGTAAACATACGAATAAACATAGATCGAGGCAGTTTTATCTGGCTCACGAGCGCTAACCTCCTAATATATCACTTACACAACCATTATATAGCAAAGAATTTTAATAGAAAAGAAAAAACCACTTTATGGAAAAGCAACCACTCAATAGCTTGTATAAGCTATGAGCGGTCATTTGATTCTTACTTTTTATTTACCTTGCGCCATTCATCAAGCTGTTTTTGAGCTTCCGCAGTAACTTTATCCAATCCTGCTTTCTTAAGTTTATCGTTAATTTCAGCCATGACCTTCTCCGGATCAGCAGTTCCAAAATTCAGCAGTGAGTTTGTTACGCTGTTGTACTGTTTTATAATCGCATCGATCTGTGCCATCTCGGTTTTAATTGGATCACGGTTTAAAACAAAGCCAATTAATGGGGAAACAATCGCTTCTTTGTTCACTTTGTTTGTTTGCTCCCACACATCTTTAGGCTGCCCTGGACGAAGGAACATGTTAAATTGACTGCCGAGCTCCCAGTCCGTTCCCGGATTATATCCGCCATTTGGCAAGGCTTCAATGGTTCTGTCGTCCACTTTCTTGTAATGCTTGCCTTCCATGCCTACACATAATAACTGATATAATTCTTTGTCAGCGAACAAAAGATCCAGATACATCATCGCACGTTCAGGATTTTTGGAGTTTTGGTTAATTGCTGTCAGCGATGAAATTAAACTCGTGTTGGAAACGTAAGATGGACTAAACTGAACATCGGTTACATCGTATCCCGCCCATCCTTTTGTATCGCCTTCATTGCCAGGCTTCACCGCTCCCGCTGGGAACATTCCATACTTCCCGGTTTTTTGTTCCGCTTTATAATCTTTAATCGTAGCTGCGTCTTTGCGAATGTATCCTTTGTTATACCAATCGCGATTCATTTTGGCCAGTTCCATCGTTTCCGGAAGTTCATACAAGTTTTTAATTTTAAAATCATTATTTTTTACATTAATCACAAGAGGATTGGCTGTATCGCCCGTAACGGTGTCATACATAAGTCCGGTATCCATATTGGAAAGAAGTTCAGTAGAAACCGGTGCACCGCTCGTCGTAGGCACAATACCAGGTTCATTTTGCTTCACATTTTCCAGAAATGGTTCCAAATCACGCAATGATTTGATCTTTGTTTTATCCAGCTTGTACTTATCGGCTAGATCCTTTTTGATTGAGAACCCTTTCATCGTTGCCATAATCTGATAACTTGTTATCCCATATAGCTTGCCATTCACACGCGCACCGTCAAAAAATTGGGCAGGAATTGTTTCCTTGATATGCGGACCATATTTATTCAGAAGATCGTCTAACGGCAGGAAAGCGCCCTTCGCAACATTGTTATAAAAATTATTCGTCCATGAAGCGGTGTACGTTAAATCCCAATCCTCACCTGCCGAAATAATCACTTTCATTTTGTCATCGAAGTTGCCCCAATCAATGGTGTTTAATGTGATGGTCGTATTGATTTTTTCTTTCGTAATCTTGTTCATGGCATCGACAACCGCTTTTTCATCTGGCTGCGGTGTTCCGACTCTATAAAGTGTCAGATTTACAGGATCAAGTTTAGCAGGACTAGTCGCCGCTCCCCCGCTTTTCGCACTCTCCGCTGGCGAAACTGTAGCGGTAGGCCCTCCCGTGTTTCCGCTGCTGCATCCGCTAATTAAGGATACTGCACAAACAATCGAGAAAACGCTTCCAAACACTTTCTTCATGCTCTTTGCTTTCATGTGTTTTTCCTCCCCTGAATCATACAATTTGATATTATTTGAAACCTTACGGTATCAAACCAACGTTAAGCGCCTAGCCTTTAATGGAACCGACTGTAATTCCTTTGACAAAAAATCGTTGAAAGAAAGGAAAAATGAATAACATTGGACCTGCCGCAACGACTGCCAGCGCGAAACGAGCCGATTGGCTTGGCAACACGACAGAAGATGTATTCGCTACGGCCAGTGCACTATTTAAGAAATCAATGTTAGACATGATTCGGTAAAGCAGTAGTTGCAAACTGACATACTTGCCAGTGTCAATAAACAATAAGCTTAACCAATAATCATTCCAATAGATAAGCACTGAAAACAAGGCGATTGTTGCTAATCCGGATTTACTAACAGGAATAATAATGGAGAAAAATACACGATATTCGCTTGCACCATCCATTTTCGCCGATTCAATTAATGCGAATGGGATCGTCGTCATAAATCCTTTCATCAACAAGACTAAGAAAGGGGTTACAACATACGGCAGGATAAGAGCTAACGGTGAATCTTTTAAATGTAAAATCCGCGAAACGAGAATGTACCAAGGCACCAAACCGCCGCTGAACAAGAGTGTAAAAAAGATGAAAAATGAAATTTTATTCGCTAAAAAGAAATCTTTTCTACATATCACATAAGCAACCATGGCTGTAATCATGATGCTCAGCAAAGTACCGGCTACTGTTACAAAGATCGTAACCACATACGAATTAATAATTTGTTTGGGATTTTTAAAAATAAATTGATACGCTTCTAAAGAGATTTCACTTGGAAATAAGGAGTACCCTTCTGTTAAGATCGTACTTTCTTTTGTGAATGACGCAGTGAGAACAAGCACAATTGGAATGATGCAGGCAATCGACGATAACAATAATGCCATGTGGATCATGAAGAGACTAATACGTGATTTGATTATCATTGAGAAGAACCTCCTTAGAACAGGGCGTTTTCTTTACTAACCCTTCGAATGACGAAATTTGTAAGTAAGATGATGACAAGACCAACAACAGATTGATAGAAACCGGCAGCCGATGCCATGCCAATATCTCCATTAACCCTTAGAGCTCTAAACACGAACGTATCAATGATATCTGTCGCTGGATAAAGGAGCGTAGAATTCATCGTAACGTTATAAAATAAGTCAAAATTCCCGAAGAAAATACGGCTTACTTGAAGCAGCACAAGCAGAATCATTAAAGGTTTCAGCAAAGGGAGGGTAATTGACCATATTTGCTGCCAGATGTTTGCGCCATCTATTTCTGCTGCTTCAAAATACTCTGAGTCAATGGAGATAATGGCTGTGTAATAGATAATGGCGTAATAACCCGCATTTTTCCATAAATTAACCAATATTAAAATATAAGGCCAATATTCAGGCTCGTTATACCAAAGAACAGGTTCCTTACCGAACCAGGATAATATCGTGTTTAGGAACCCGTGACTCATATCCAGAAAAGCAAGGCATACATAACTCACGATTACGAAGGAGATAAAATAAGGGAAAAATAGCGCCGTCTGATGGAATTTGACAAACTTTTTCGAAACTTGATTCAAAAGAAGTGCAAGAAGAACCGAAACGATTAAGGTAGAAAGAATAAAAGCTGTGTTGTAAAGGAGCGTATTACGGGTAATGTCCCAAGCATTGCTGGAAGTAAATATGAATTTAAAATTTTCAAAACCACTCCATGGACTGTGGAGGATACCATCCCTATAATTGTAATTTTTAAAAGCAACGATCAGTCCGTATAATGGAATGTAGTGGAAGACAAAAACAAAGATGCAAGCAGGTAAGGCTAAAACTAACAACTGATGAGACTGTCTAAGCTGCTTCCAAAAAGCAGGAAGTTTATGCGCCGTAGAACCTCCTCTGGCCTTTATAGTTACAGGTACTCTCTCCATGAAAAACACTCCTCGTTTCGTATTTACCTTCGCTGGCCTGTTGTTTGGCAGGTTGTCTTTGGTGTGACCTTATCATAGCCCGATACCTCTCTTTTCTAAACAACAAGTATCTGGTTTTTCTATAATTCGGTATGTAAAAACGAGTGATTTCTACAGAAACGACCCTGTAAGTATTTTTAAAGGCATTAATACAATACTAATTAAGGTAAACCATTTTTCAAATGATCATTTTTGGGGTTCCTAAAAAAGAATTGAGGCGTGTGCTCTAGTAAATGCTATACAAAAATACGGCGTTTCCCCCACATTACGAGAGTAAACGCCGTATTTTCCCTTGTCTCATTTAAAACTTCAATTGCCTGCTTGATATTTTTGCTGATACCACATGACCCGCATTGGCATTATTGTGCCCGATTTCAAGCGGATCAGGGCCGACATACGTTGTTTCTTTCCCCTTTATTGTCAAGAGCCCGGGCTCCAGTGTGATTATGGCATAAAGGGGTTCTTCGTAGGGAACAGATTGCCCCAGAATCCAGTGCTTTTCCGTAATTTCCTCCGAATACCGAACCGTATTGAACTGAGGGCCCAAATAATGATATGAGATACTGTTCATATGGAGGAAATAGATATCGTCGATCACTTTGGCGCCATCAAGATGATTATGACCATTCATGCAAGCGATCACTTTACGAAAACTCGCGATTTGATTGGCTTCTCGCAAAATCTCACGAAGTTTGTCGCTGTTATAAATTCCGACATTAGATCCAACATATGTCTCTTCCAGGCTTTGGTGGCTGAACAAAATCGTAGGTTTGTCCGTTTGGGATAGATCCTTCCTCAACCACTCTAATTGCTCGTCCGTCACATGACAGACGGTATGCCCCTCTTTAGAATAATTGCTAAACGCATAATCCACGTACTGACCGTCCACACGGAAATAATTGGCATCCAGAACAACGAAATGGTAGTCGCCGCAGTCGAATGAATAGTAATTGGACTTCATACCAAGAAAACTCATCATCATCTGTTTATCACATTTATCCATATCATGATTGCCAAGAACATGATAATTCGGCCCTTCAAATTGCTGCCATATATCAAGGAATGGTTTGTTTTCCGGAAGCGGAAAACAAAAATCGCCCAGTTGGATAATAAAATCCACGTTTTCTTTGATAGACTCGTCTATAAATGCTTGAAGCCGATCACTTGCTTTATACATCAAATCCTGATGAATATCTGTGATTAACCCAAATCGGATACGTTCATGTTCCATACCAATTCCCCCAATAAGATGATTTAAGTAGAATGATAAAAGTGTAGACTGCTCTTTTCTATCATAGCTCCAATATCCATCTCTTCTACACATCAAGTGTATTGGATTTCTATAATCAGGTGTGTAAAAACGAGCGATTTCTATAGAATTCACCTAAATCGGTCAACGATACACGAGCAATAACAGCAAAAAAAGCCCGTTTCATCTAGTCCAAGAAACTAGATGAAACGAACCCACATCCTACATTACCACAGGCTGACCAAGCTTAACAGATTCATAAGCGGCAAGCGCCACTTGCGCCGCTTTCAATCCGTCCTCACCCGTGACCGGTACCTGCTCGCCTTGGCGCAGCGCCTTGACGAAGTCACGGATCATAAACGCATCCATGTTGTCTCCCCAGAAGGTGTATTGCCCTTTACCCGCCGCATTGCTGAACAGGTCATTCTTCTGCGCAAAGCCGTCCACGGTAATGACTCCCTGTGTGCCGACGATCTCCATCGTCACATCTCCCCAAGTCGGGAACGATTTGGGACGCGACCAACTCGTATCCAGAACCGCGAATACGCCGTTCTCGAACTTGATGTGCAGCATGCCGGCATCTTCCACTTCAAGCTCTTCTCTGAAAAGCGTAGCCGCATAAGCGTACACTTCTTTCACTTCCGACTGTAAAAACCAGTTCATGAGATCCATCACGTGCACCGTGTGGTCAAGAACGGCTCCGCCTCCCGACAAGCTTTTGTCGATGAACCATCCGCCGGGATTCCCTCCGTGATTCGTCCCTTTAATCGCAACGATGTCACCGATTTCACCGCGCTCAATGGCTTCTTTCGCCCGCACGACAGCCGCCAGGTAGCGGCAAGGGAATGCTGTCATCAGCTGCACGCCGTTATGCTTGCAGGCAGCAATCATTTGCTCCATCTCTTCCTTTGTCGTGCCGAGCGGCTTCTCACAGAGCACATGCTTCTTCGCATTCGCTGCATCGATCACAAGCTTGGCGTGGTGTACATTCTCCGAGCAAATGATCACGGCATCCACATCTTGTGCGAGCAGATCGCGGTAATCCGCATAATACGGCACTTCGTGGCGCTCGGCGATTCCTTCGACCCGGCTTTTTACTTCATCGGCAATCCCAACGATTTTCACCTCAGGCAGCTCTAGCAAACTATTAAAATAACTGAATGCATGACCGTGCGCGAAGCTAATCATGCCTATTTTCAACAAATCCATGATAGGTCCCTCCTTAAATGTTTGGCTCTTATTTACAGCAGCACGACTTTGCCCGTCTGAATCGAGTCAAGCGCGGCTTTGGCAATTCTTAGCGCTTCACATGCATCTTGAGCGGTTACAATCGGATCGCTGCCGTCTCGGATACAACTCAGAAAATGTTCAAGCTCGATGTAATATGGATCAAAGAAGTTCGGACTTTGCGGAATTTCAACCGCTTTACCCCCGCTCTCTGGAGGAGCTGCCTTGCGTATTTGCAAAGATTGCGCGCTCATGCTGTCCGTACGAACAAGTCCCTCGGAACCTGCAAACTCCGCCGCATAGCGGAAGGAGCCCGGATATCCCCAGAATGCCTCCAGATTAGCCACTGCACCGCTTTCAAAGACTAGCGTAACAAGCGCATAATCCATCGTTCCCTCACATTTGTTCATCCCGTAAACCGATTTGACCTCGCCGAGAGTCCATCGCATGAAATCGATGTCATGCACCATCAGATCGACGATTACGCCTCCGCTTTTGTCAGCATCCAGAAACCAAGGTCTGGCTTCTCCCGGATGACTGCCCACGCGCCGGGCATTTGCAACACCGACTCTTCCGATTTGACCGGCATCCATCTGCTGCTTCATCTGTGCATATTCAGGGAAAAACCGTACGACATGACCAATGAATAAGCGAACTCCATTTTCCTCGCAGCAAGCGATCATTTCTTTGGCATCTTCCAAATTTAGCGCCACCGGTTTCTCACAGATGACATGTTTGCCTGCTTTCGCCGCTTGAAAAACAACCTCTTTATGTACAAAAGTAGGAACTGCGATACTGACAACATCAAATTCGACCGTTGAAAGCATCTCCTCAAATGAACCGAATGCTGCCGTTCCCACTTTATTGGCCGCTTCTACCGCAGACTCCAAATGAACATCACATACACCTACCAACTCTACACCGGGCATCTTCGCATAACTCTTCGCATGCCACTGACCCATACCGCCACAGCCGACTACCGCCACTTTCATCTCTCACTCGCCCTTTCAATTGTTGTATACTAATTAAAGCAATCATACCGATTCGACAGCCTTTCAAAAATGACACGGTTTGTCTTATTTATATCCAAATTTGCAGTGATGATTAGGTGGTATTACTTATGGAAACGTTCAAAGAACCCATTTATTATCAGAATGAACACCTATGCATGAAGGTTTGGCAGTTCACCAACACAAATCCGAAGAGTCAACAGCTTGCGCAGCAATGGCATTATCATAAAGAGGTGGAACTGATTATCGTACAAGAGGGAAAGCTTGATATTCGTACTCCGGACAATCTTTATCACCTCTCACCGGGAGAAGTCGTCCTTATCGGTTCTAACCAGCTGCATCACAGTCATAAGCCGGAAGACGATCCTCTCGTCTATATCGTGCTCCACGTCGATCTTCAACCCTATTTTGATCCTGCGATGATGATGTATTATAGGCATTTTTCGGAAATGGTGCGGCCGCTCGAAGATTTGAACTATATGTTTCTCGAAAATGAGCGCGCCAAACAGGAAATCGGCCGCATTATCGTCGATATTCATGCCGAAATGATGGACAAAACCAAAGGCTATGAAATTGCTATGAGCATGCACATCAAGCATCTGCTGCTCACGCTGCTGCGCCATGACCGGCGTGAGCTGCTTCAGCCTTTCGGCTTTGTGGATGCAGCCGTTATGAGGCCCATTCTCGATTATGTGGAAGCCCATCTAGGGGAAAAAATCGAAATGGAAGAAGTTAGCCGGAGCGCTGGAATGAGCTATACGTACTTCTCTAAATTTTTCAAAAAATGCGTTGGCGTCTCCTTCACGGATTATGTGAACCGGCAGCGGATTCGAAAAGCCGAGCAGCTGCTCATTACCAAAACCGACATTGTCACCGATATTGCCGTCGCTGTAGGGATCGAGAATATGGCTCATTTTTATGAGCTGTTTAAACGCTATAATGGCTGCACGCCGAAGGAATATGTCAGAAAGCTGCTGCGAGTGGTACAATAGAAGCCGATAACGTTTCATCTCAAAATTTCAGGAGGATGGATAAGGATGAGAGATACCTTTTTATTCGGAGCATTGGACAGATACCGTAATCGATTACTGCAATTGGTAGAAGGATGTCCTGAGGACAAAAGAAATGTCGTGCCGGCAGGGTTTAACAACAGCATTCATTGGCAAATCGGTCACGTACTTGCCGTGACGGATCGCCTCATATTCACTCTTTCCGAACAACCTTCGTTCGTGTCAGCGAACTATATCTCCTTTTTTGGCAATGGAACAAAACCTGCGGATTGGCAAGAAGATCCGCCTGCGTGGGAGGATATCATCGCGCAGCTGAAGGAACAACCTGTCCAAATCCGTGAATCTTTGCATGAGAAACTGGACATGCCAGTTAAGGAGAATATGATGAAAGCTGCAACCATTGAACAGCTTATCAACTTCAGTATCATGCATGAAGCCAATCATTTTGGCGTTATCTCCGCGATGATGAAAGTACTAAAATAATTGGGAACAAAAAAACAGCCGTTCAAAGGTAACTTTGGACAGCTGTTTTTTTATTGTTGGTCAAGCTAGACAATTATTTTTCAATCGGACCGGTGTCCACGACCTCAAAATCGCTGCCTTTCAACTTGCTCAGCTTGCTTAGATCATCGTCATCCCATTTCGGATCAGGCGCGCCGCTGACATAGAGATCGCTGCCGTTGTCCGCGACGATCATGCCATATTTCTTCATCGCACGTAGAATGGCTTGATTCGTTGGCGAGTAGCCGGAAATGTCAAAATCGTTCCGCAGGCGCAGTCTCAGTCCCATAGGCGGAAGATTAGGGTCCGTACTGCTCGAAGCATAGTGAGTGGCTGGGGCAATGAATCCCTTTTGAGTTTTGCGGACTGTGAACCGCAGGGCATGATTGATTTCACCGGTAGAGGCTTCCTCATATCGGACAAGACCTGGGAAAATCGGCAGTCCCGCCGCATCAGCGGAGGTCCAGTACTTTGTCCGCAAAACGTTGGATTTCAAATCCCACTTGGCGCCGTTCGAAGCTTGCCAACCGTCTGCGGTCGGGTGAGCATTGTACAATTCATACAGGTATTGATTGTCTTTATCAACTACGATAACATGACGGTCGCCGTCGCTGTTAGGCCCCCCCTCGATTGGCGCATTTAGCGGGATCGGATAGGGACCGGGATCGCTCTCATCGCCATAGTCGGTGAATGTCACATTGACTTTCGGCTGATCAGCGCCTACGATCGTGTAAGGAATGCCGATTGGCGCTCCTTCCCACATCGTCCCGAAATCCGCATGCAGACTCGTATTGAGGCCTATCGAAGAGATAAACTGCCCCGAATTCTTGTGGACAGGGTAGCTGGAAATATCGGTATTCCATGGGTTATCTTTTGGAAATACTTGCCACGCTGCCGATCCTGACGTTGGATTCTGAACCGGCTTGTCCCCAACATAGATAGAGCTTGTTGCATCATCCCAGCTTACCGGTTTCCCCAGCGATTCAGACAGAAATCTTAGCGGTACATACGTGGTATCTTTGTAAATAAATCCTTGTAGATCCTTTGGCGGCTGCTTGTTCTCACCATTGAAATAATACTGTAATTTCCGAAAATAAACGTCTATTCCGACCGAATCCGTCGCCGCGTAAGTAAGCCCTGAGAAAAATAAGGCGCCACAAACGAAGCCGACGGTTCCAGCTTTCCATTTACCCAATGTATGGTCACTCTCCCATTTCCCTATTGATATTGTGGATTCTTTCGCCTAACATTAAATTATTCGCAAGATTTCCACTCTTTTACGTCGTTTCCACCCGAAAAATGGTCCCATCGTCTCGGTAGTAATACGCAATTTCATCCATGATTGTGCTTAAGCGGACGGATTTATTCGTGAACTTTTCAATTATTCCGCGGTCTACTTCACAGTAAACTCCCTCAGCATCCGTCTGCAGCACGGAAACCGGTGTTTGCGATAAAGCTGCGATAAACAGATCTGCATCAGATTCCAACCTCTTATGCATGAAGACAGCCTCACCTTCGGATAGGTTAATAACAACCAGCTTTTTACAAAATGTTACTTGAGTATATGTGTGAACTTATGATGTATTAACCTTTTATTCGTAATCGCTGTTATTTCGAAGGGAGATGGTACCATTGATACGTTTTGCAAAGTATGAGAGTTTGACTGCATTTAAAAAAGAGGTGAGCTCTTTCTTGGAACAAGATGAAGCCGCCAACAATTTATTGCTAGGTGTTCTGCAATCTCTGAGCGAGCAAGATGCAACTCCCCTTTTGATGGCTGCTTTATGGAAAAATGATGACTTAGGATTGGTTTTATTCCAAACACATCCGAAACAAATTATTTTATCAAAACCCACGGCACTATCCTCCCAGGACATACATGAGCTTGGACAAAAGTTGGTGCAGACCGTTCAACCCATCCCGGGTTTTATTGGTGAAAAGAAAATAACCACGGAACTTGCCTTGTATGTCTCCCAAGCACTGGGGACTCATGCCAAGATTCATATGGAACAAACCATTTACAAGCTAGAAAAGGTTAAAAATACGCTGCAAACGAATGGAAAACTTCGGCGAGTGATAGCTAGCGACCATGCTGTTATAAAAGAGTGGATCTATCAATTCTGCCAGGAAACGAATCAACCTCTTAGTTTAGACGAAGCTTCTATCAAAGCCACCTTTCTCATTAATAAAGGAAATTTAGTGGCTTGGGAAGTGAATGAGGAGTTGGTTTCTATGGCTAGTGCCACTCGCCCTACGCAACACAATATTACCATTAGTTACGTATACACGCCCAGCAATCAAAGAAAAAAAGGTTATGCCTCCGATTGTGTGTCAGACTTTACGCAACGGCTGCTGGATCGCGGGTATCAAACAACAAGCTTATACGCAGATCAAAGCAATCCAACATCGAATTATGTCTATAGGCAAATTGGTTATGAACCGATCATGGACTCCATCGTCATCCAATTCCAATGACATCTGGTCACAACGGAAAAAGAAGAGGCTATCTCCTAAGTCATTTTCTGACTCTGAGACAGCCTCTTCTTTTATTTAAAATGGCCCTTCGGCTTTTTGCCGCTCCATCTCTCGTCAACCTGCTCATTCGCCGATTGATATCTAGCATCAACACTTATGCGATACTGGTTCGTCGTATTTTCAAGTGAACAGTGCATCAAAAACATACCAAATATCAGCACATCCCCGGCCTGAAACTCGGTGGTTGCCCATTTGCCGCCAAACTTCTCCGTAATAACTAGCGGATCATCGGTGTAGTGGCCGATGCCGTCGCGGTCCGAATCTTTGGATCCGTAAGATTGTTTCAATTTTTCGAAACGGTGGGAACCTAAGCAAATAGCCAATCCCCCCATTTCATACGAAACGTCTCCAAGTGGCGACCATACGGTGTAGACATTTTTTGTTCCTCTGCCCATATACACAATATCGTAGTGCGCTCCGGTGAAATCTCCTTTGCCTACGGCGCGGAGCCACTTGTAATGATAAGTAAGCGATTGTTCCCCAATGAATTCGTCGAAAAAGCGCATGATATGCTCGCCATTTAATACATTCAACAGGGCAGGCAAATCTTCATTCGTTCCTCCCATGAAAATGGTTTTGCTGCCGTCGGCCATGACGCCGTCTTCCAACTGCGTGTCGCGGTCCAGCTTGCCCATTTGATCCATTTTCTCCAAAATGCTCGTCCGGGCTGCCAACACCTTGTCTCTCTCATGAAATCCGCGGATCAATAAATAGCCGTCTTCTTCCATCCGCTCTCGCAGCGCCTGCTTATCATGCAAAATATCATTGGAGCTTCTAAGCTCCGTCAATTGTTCGCCATCCATCTCTAATTCGCGATTTCCTACTTTCACCATCATTGCACATACACTCCTCTACTTGTGACATCTGATTTAAGTGTAGAGGAATAATGCATTTCCATCCATGGATTGACGGTATAATTTCATGTATAATTGTACATATACATTCGTCTTTTTCACCATTACCACCCATTTTAAATGTACATTAGAACAATTCTTAAGGAGACGTCGTTTCATGTCCTTCATGAATATCCCATATGGATTAGGAAATACGCCTATCCCTCTTGCAGCCTTTATTTCAATCTGGAAAGTGCAAGCTAACGATTCCTACCATATAACGAAAGGAAAAGGATTCGAGGTTCCCGGCCTATTTATTACCTATGAAGGAAAAGGGCTTCTTACTCAAGGAGAGCAGCACTATGAATTGCACGCAGGCACTTATTTTTTCGCTCCAGATGGGATATCCACTGTGTACAGATGTCAGGACAATGACTGGAAATTTTATTTCCTTGATTTCAGCTCCATGGATGCCATGCATGCTCTGCAGCTTCCTGTAAACAAGGTGGTTTCAACAGGGAAAGCAGCAGATGCCATTCAACTCTGTGAAAGGATCATTGATCTGTTGATTGCTGAGCCATTCGGATACGCATATTCTACCAATATCATCCTGCAGGAAGTGATGCTGCTCTTCGCTCGGGAACATTCTGCTGCCCTTCCTACCCGACATATAGAGCTTAATAAAATTATGATCTACATTCACCGCAATTTGGATAAAGTCATCCGGGTTGATGAACTTATCGAACAAAGCGGCATGTCACGGACGACTTTTTTCTCTCGCTTCCGTTCAATAACAGGCCTATCCCCCACTGAATATATGTTGAATTTAAAACTCGAATCGGCCAAGGTATCGCTGGAGACAACAAGCTTATCCGTCAAAGAAATCGCTGCCCATTTGCAATTTTATGATGAATTTCACTTTTCCAAGCTGTTTAAAAGAAAGTTCGGTTTGTCGCCCAGCGCTTATCGCCGTCAGGCCTAACAAAGGCTGCCAACCGCTTATATCAGCGATGGCAGCCTTTATTTTGCCTATTTCAGCCCAGCTAACAATCTTTTCAATACAACCACGGCTTCTGCTCTCGTTGCCTGTCCTTGCGGAGCAAACCCCTCAGCCGTACGACCATTCATTAAGCCGGCATCCACAGCTAGCTGAACCACTTTTTTCGCCCAATCGCTGATGAGATCCTCGTCGTTAAATGGGAGAGATGAGCTGCTCGTCATATCTTCCACTCTCATCCCCGTCACATGCGACTTCGCTCTCATCAGCATCGCTGCCATTTCTTCACGTGAAATGTTTTTTTCAGGTGCAAATTCACGGTCGGAAATACCGTTAATAAGTCCTGCTGCATATACTTTCTTCACCGTATCCTCGTACCATGAGCCCACAGCAACATCTGTGAAAGGTGGCTGAACAGAATTACTTTTCAAGTCTAATGCTCTGGCTATCAAGGTTGCAAATTGCGCCCTTGTTACCGTTGCGTCTGGAGCGAAATGATCGTCGTCCATCCCTTCCACAATATTTTTATCCACCATAGACATGACATCTGTTTTTGCCCAATGATCTACAAGATCACTGAAGATTTTGGTGAAATCAAAAGATTTATCAAGTGCAAGGGATTGATTCTGTAAATTGTGATCTACGATTTTCACTGACGTCCAAGTAAGTTGAGATGTCCCTGCTTTTTTAGCCTTAAAGGTTATCGTGCCCATGTCGAGGTTCCCCTTCTCACCACTTACGCTGCCGACTTTCGTGTGAGCAAAGGTCACTTCATTGTTCTTGACAATCGGAGAAATAGAGAAGCCTTCTATTTTTGTATTCGCATTGATAACCTCAAGCTTGCTCGCATCAAAGCTGATTTTGGCTTCGTAAGCGTACAAATCCTGAAGATTTGTACCTTGCAACGTAACGGTAAATTCACCTGTCGATTCGGCAGCTGAAGTCTTTAGACCAAATTGCGATGCATTTTCCGCATAAGCAGGGGATAATAAGGCTGCGAAGCAACTCAGATTGCAGACTAATGTACCAAGAATGATTTTATGCTTCATCCTCTCATGTCCAAAGGAGGGAGACCAGACAAATGGCAACAAATGCTAGATCCTAGAGGAAGAGACGTTGTTTTTCAGCGTTAAAGTGGGAAGTGTTAGCGGAGTTGGTGAGATTGGCGGGGGATGTCAGTACTAGCGTGTAAATGTGTTAACGTGACTAACACAACACTTTCCTTAAATAAGGCTGCCAAACCGCATGTATCAAGCGGAGGCAGCCTTTTGCTTCATCTATTTTTCATGCCATCGGGACATGTTCTCCAGCCTAAGCGGACAGCAACTAGCGTTCTGTCCTCACGCCACTCGCTGCGGCTTGACCGATCGCCGCATTAATGCGCTCCCGGCAAGTGAGCAGCCAAGCCTCGTCCTTTGGATAAGACGCAAACGTAATGGGCTCGGCGGCTCCTTCCTCCATCAACGCAATCGTCTGTTCCCGACCGATGAGAGAATCGAGCAGTTCCAAAGCCCGCAAGTCTTGCAGTGCTTCGCGGAATACTTCCAACCGCAAGGAGACGAGCGGTGTTCCCTCTTGACTCGGGTACACGACAAACGGGTCGCCGGCAGGGAACGCATAATGCGCATCCGTATTCCGATACGGATCGATCGGAAATTTGGCATATTGCGAGAACCAGAAGTTATAGCCCCAGTGCAAGAAGCCTGCGATGTTATATTTATAGAGTTGCAAGCCTAAGATGCGGTTGCGCGCAGATGGCATACAGAGAAAGCGGTTAGAGACAGCTTCATATTGGGAGCAGCAATAATAGGTCCACAAAGGATCAACTTCACGCTCCAGAAATGGTTCGATATGATTGCTCGCAACAACCGGCGTCTGAACAAGCCCCTGCTCATAGAACGATAGGTTGGTGAGTGCATCCAGGGACGGGATATCCCCCATAAATTGCCGCACCCAACGGCTGGCGCTGCTATAGGACGTCAAATGCTCGAACGTAGGCTCATCCGAAATATGATAATAGGTGCGGTTCAGCAAATCATTTTCCTTGAGGAAGCCGACCAGTTCCGGTAAAAATTGTGCCAGAAAGCCCAGATACGCCTCGCCTGCCGCATCCGTCTCCCAGCCGAAAATGCGCTGCGTCCTGCCATCAACGGAGCCCATAATTTTTGGAGCATGCTTCGCGCCCCATTGCGTGAACAGGTGCGAGAGCTCGAACACCTTCACGCCGTTGCGGTTCCCCATCTCGACCCAGCGTTTCAGCCGTTCGAAACCGAACGTGTAGGATTCGCCGTTCTTCCAGACATCCACCAATTGAACCGTTGGACGTTCCCCACCGACCTCCGTATCGAGCGGAGGTGTAAAAATCGGCGTCAGCAGCATATTGCAACCGTAGGTTGCTGCCGTCTGCACATACGATTCAACAATTTCCCAATATCGTTCGCTGAACACCTCTTCGCCGTAATAGACGGCCAAGCTGTCCGTGTGGAACCATTCCGTATGAAGCAGCTTTTGTTCCGGTAGTACGGCAGGGAGCACGGTGAGCGTAAACATTTCGCTGGCCAACGTTTCCCCTGCCTTGTCGACGAAGGCGATACTTACCGCGTGCGAACCTGGCTGTGCGTCACGGCCTACCTCCATCGTGACCCAAATTGAGCGCCACTGTTTGGGAATCGCCGTAAGCATCCCCGAATCCGGCACAGGCACTAGCAGATCCGGATATAACCCCGGTGTATCGCGCAGCACACCCTCGTCATGGTTAGGGTTGTTGGGAAATTCAGCGGGTACCAACTGCACACTGCGCAGACAGATGCCGTCACTCAAAGTTGACGTTACCGTCAGAGAGAAAGGCATCAGGGCTTGACTCCGATAGGCAACTTGAAAGGAGTAAATTTCGCCTTGCAAGGCAGAGGCGGCGTGGAACGCTGCGGTTTGAAGTTCTTCGTCTGCAAAAACTTTCACCAAAGAGGAAAGACAGCGAGTCTCGAATTGCGCTTGTAACGTTGGCATGACAGGTCTCCTTCACTTATACTATGAATAGCCTTCACATGACTCCTGTAACTTTTGACCAGTGGGCTGGCCGCTTTGAATTTTCGTCATGCAGCTTCAGTTTACTTCGCTATCCGACAGAAAGGAATGACATCTATGACACGCTTCTTGGACTATATGATCAGTCCGCAGCCGATCCGCATCGTAGATCTCAAAATCGATTCGTCGAAGCTCAGCATCCCCTCTCTCACGATAAAGGAAATGGGACACTTGCCGGGAAGAACGCTGCAGCGCAGCCAGTTTGTCTTCGACAGCTGGGCATTTCTGTATATCGCCGGCGGCAGCGGCTTTTACCGCGTGAATCAGGGGCCAATGCAACATGTCGAGAAAGGGTGCCTATTCTTCGTCTTTCCCGGAAGTGTAGTCGATTTCGGTCCGGAGGAGGATGGGCATTGGGACGAATATTATGTACGTTTTGAAGGTAGCCGCATTCAGGAATGGCTTGGAAGTTGGCTCGTGCAGACCGAAATTGTGAAGCGCGTTGGATTTGAAGAAGCATGGATCTCGCAGCTCGATGCCATGTTCCTGCTTCTTGAAAGCGGATCTCCTACGCTAATTGATCAAGCCGCCCTACAACTTGAGGCGCTGCTGTTCAATTGGATGGCCAAATCCAAACTCCCGCAGGGCCAAGCGGCCACTTCCAAGGCAGTGGATGTGCTCCAAGATATCGCGACGAGCTTGTATACACCGCTTAACGCAGAGCAGCTCGCCAATCGGCATCATATAGCCGTATCCACGCTGCGCCGATTGGTCAGCCAGCATACTGGCTACCCCTTGCACGATTACATTCACCGTTTGAAAATGGAGGAGACGAAACGGCTCCTGCTCAGCACCGATCTGCCAATTAAGGAAATCGCCGACGCCCTCGGCTACCCTGACGAAAGCTACTTCTCCCGTTTGTTTAAAAAATATGGTGGCATCGCGCCCAATCACTATCGCAAGCGGAGTTAACACGAACAGATGCCACCCGAAGGGGTTAGCGGAGACTGATACAGCGCTATAATGGGCAGTATTTGCGGAGTTGATTGGATGACGGTGCCGGTGATGTCATTTTTGATGTGTTAGCGTGCGTGTTGGAATGGTTGACTGGGCTGACTGGGTTGGTCTGGGGCGCATAACAAGCTTTCCGGGTGTGCGGGATCCTATTTAAGGGAACCACGAGACGCTATTTTGGCGAAAATAGGAGGTTCGCGAGTAGTAGGGGAACTACAGACTCTTATTTCAGCTATAAGAAAGCCGTTTTTCCTAAAAATGGCAAAATAGCGAACCACAGTTCCCTTCGCCGGCTCATACGCCGTTTTCCGGTGAAATAGCGCCCTGTAGTTCCCATATGAAGGGAGACGCTACAGCTAATTGCAGCTGATATGGTGGTTTTTAACGCTAAAGTTAGCGGAATGCGCTTTATGTAGAAGTTAGCGTAAATGAACTTGCTTAAGGGTTACGGGTTACGGGTTATGGGTTATGGGTTACGGGTTACGGGTTACGGGTTACGGGTTCGGGCTTCGGGGGCTTCGGGCTTCGGGCTTCGGGCTTCGGGCTTCGGGCTTCGGGCTTCGGGAGTTCGGGAGTAGGCGGTCGAAATTAAAAAAAGCTGCCTAACCGCTTGAATCAAGCGGAGGCAGCCTTTCACTACATGCTAATTCTCATTCCACAGTCTTCGCAAGTTGTTCATGCCGAGACGTGACCCCAACTCGCAATCCTCCATGCCTTCGAATTCCACAGTTACATAGCCATCGTAGCCTGAGCTTTTGATCAGCTTGACGACCTCCCGGATCTCGATATCTCCTTGGCCAACGATCGCGCCTCTTAAATAATTCCCGTTCGACGTCCGGAACCAATTGCCTTCTCCCGGGTCCTGGAAGTAAGGTCTGAAGTAAAAATCCTTAAAGTGTATTAAGGACGCATAAGGCAAATTCTTGCGAACGCCGACCAACGGCGCTTCGTCAACACACATAAAATTGCCTACATCCAATGTTGTTTTGAAATTTGGGCGGTTGACTTCGAGCAGCACACGCTGTACGCGATCGCTTGCTTGCACGGAAAAGCCGTGATTTTCAATCGTAGTCGTAATGCCATATTCGGCCGCATAGTCAGCGATGATTTGGCTGCCACGAACAATAAGCGGTAAGCTGTCTTCAAAGTATTTTATCGTCATTTTCTCAGGAGGCAAAGTGAAAGCGGTAACATCATGGCGCATATGCTGAATGCCCAAACGATGCACAAGATCAACATGCTGCTTGACGCGATCCATCTCCGCTTCGAATTCCGCCTCCGATTCCTGTACGAAATTGGCGGGAATGGAATAGTTGGATAGGTCGATGCCAACCTCTTTCGCCTTATTTCTAAGCTGATCTGCAAGTTCCAGATTATCGACCAGCGTGTAGCCGTAAGGAACAAGTTCCAGATGTTCACCGCCATTGGCCTTCACCCAATCAACAGCATCCAAAATGGTCATTTTCTCTGATTTCAATGCTTGCAGCAAACTATACGAACTTAGCCCGATTTTCATCTACTTACCTCCCGTTTTCATTTCCATAACCAACATGATGAAAACTTAGTCCTAGAAGATTGGCTTCTTGATCACTCTCTGTGATCTCAATTATAATCCCACGGACTTTGATGGCGGGGACGCGAATGATAGCTTTGTGGCCGATATGTTGCCCCTCATAAATCGTTACAGGTCGTCTCGACTTTTGCGTGATGATACTAATTTTAAAGCTTCTTACATGTTCGCCTTCTGTCAGATCCTCTTCCAAGACAACAAGATCAAGCATTTGCGCTTGCTCCGTCTCGTAAACCCACGTACGGTCCTGTCTGTCGCATTGCGCCAGTGTTGCAAATGGGCTCCCCACATGTCTGCGAATTTCCGAACCGAAATCAAGCAGCCTATCCACATCATTCTCTGGAAGCAAACCGTTTCGATCCGGCCCGATATTGAGAAGCAAGTTCGCGCCTCTGCCAACCGAATGCAAATAAATGCCCATGAGTTCTTCCACACTTTTCAGAGTATGTTCATCGCTGTCGCTATAAAACCAATTCCCCCGCATCTGGACATCGCATTCCGCAGGCAGCCACAAACGATCCCCTAACTGCTCCTTTTTCTCCGTCAAAATGGAAAACTCTGTAGCATCAACAACATTCCAACAGGGCACAGGGGCAATACCGTCCTCGTTGCCTACCCAGCGAAAATCGGGATCTCCCATATTAAAAATTAAAATCTGTGGCTGCATACGCCGAATTTCACCAATGATGCGACTCCAATCATACGAATGCCCTTCTGATCCGCAACCGTCAAACCACAGGATGTCAATGTCACCATACCCGCTAAGCAATTCGGTGATTTGGTTGACGAAATAATCATCATAGGCTTTCGCATCCTGGGTGTAAAAATCGGCAGAACCATCATACGGCGAATAGTACAGCCCCGGTTTCACATCATATTTGCGGCATGCATCTACAAATTCGCGAATGACATCCCCTTTCCCTTCCTTCCAGGGAGAAGCGGCCACACTAAATTGGCTAAACCGGGAAGGCCAATTGGAAAATCCATCATGATGCTTCGCCGTTAGAACGGCATAATTCATTCCCGCCTCTTTGGCCGTTCGAATCCACTGCTCACAATCCAGTTGAGCGGGGTTGAAAGCAGCCGGATCCATCCGCCTTTCATCGAAATCAACGTAACCTTCATAAAACGTGCGCAAACCAAAATGAAGAAACAAACCAAATTCCCAGTTTTGATAAGCTAATTGTCTGGCTGTGGGGGTTAACTTCTGAACAAGATTCATCTCATCCGTCCTTTCTCATTTCCCTTTGTATAATCGCTCATAATCATCTACCTTAAAACTGTACAACTGCTCTGCTTTTTTTCCAGATGAGGGTGCAAGCTCTCTCGGATGCTCGAATCGAAATACGTGTTGAAGCATTTCTTCCACAAACGCTTCCTTTCCATTCCGTTTCAAAAGCTGCATATATTCATAATCACGAATGCCGCGCTGCAGCCATTTGTAGCGGAGAGAGAGCAACGGTTTGCCGCTTTTTCCCGGATACACGAAATTCGTATCGCCTGCTTTCCAAATCAGAGGCCGATAGGAGAGATTCTCTAGCGGTTTGTCTGGCCATACGGTATAATTCCAGCGCAAAAAGCCGTCTAATTTCAGCTTTTCCACGAGCCAAGGAATAACCCGAGACTCAATCGAAGGCGAGCCAAGGAACGTGTTTGGTTTCTCAGGCGAGCAGCACACGTAATACGCAAATGTCCCCTTCGCGTCCTCTCTAAGCTGTGCAAGCTGTTCAAATTCTTCAGCCGCGCAGTCGAGAACAGGCACATAATCTAGGATGCCTTCGATATTTTTACGAATAAATTCCGTATGATTAATTGCCGCTTTATACTTCAGCGATGGTGCCATGTCGCGCAAGCACGCTAAGCTTTCCTCGAATAGAGCGATATCCGCCGGTTCATCAGCAACGACACGAACACGATCGATCCACCCTTTTGCGATAAAATGCTGCTCTAAAGCCACGATGTAAGCTTGTAGATCGCCTATCTGCCGTATATATTGATAAGTACCCGCTGCTTCATCAAAATAGCGAACGCGGATGGCATCCGGGTAATCCTCCACAACCTTGCCATACCCCTCATCATCGTGCTGCCATATGTTGATTAAACCAAAAACTTCCAGTTCTCTGTCAATGCCATGCTTCTCCCCCAGCTCAACATAACGATCCAAGCGGGAAAAATCATAGTCAAAATGACCATCTTTCTTCCTGACAACCGGAATAATACTATATTCATTCAAGTCGGATGGTTCCGCATCGATAAAAGACCGTTGACCGCTCCACGGTTCCTCGGAAACAACGAGCGTCAACGCCTTTTGCCCGAGTTGAGCCAAGCTGTGCAGAAACGAATCCAGGATCATAAAGTGTTCATCGGACCAATATGAGACATCATATTTTCTTGCGATATTACAATTATGCTGCCATAAGTCCAAGTAAAAAGAATAATCCTGCGGCTTCGGCAGCGCTTGTTCGCGAATCGTCAAACAAAACGTCAATTCACTCGCCAACACCTCATCTTCGAACATCGTATGGGTGTAGAACTTTATCTTTCCTTCATATTGACCGGCAGCAGCCGATTCGTCAGCATGAAGTTCCACCCAGATAGGCTGAATCTGTCGCTTCCGTACATATTGGAAGGGCTCATCCAGCAGCACATCGGAGATCATGACGCGACTATCACCCTCAATCAATCCGATCAGCCGAATGTCAACTTGACAAGGAGCATCCGTCTCCACCTTGATGCGCACAATTTGAATCGGTCCACCCTTCCACAACAACGCATCCTCACTACGTGTAACGAGCAAATCTTCTTGATCCGAACTGACCAACGCCTGAAAAGCGGCGCTGTCATTGGTACAGCAGGCAAGCTCCAAGTGCTTAACCTGCGTATCTTCCCGCCCCTGATTCCACCAATTGGCTGACCATACATACTTGTAGAACATGTTTTGTAAACCGCAGTTCATTATTTCCGTCACCTCTTCGTGTTCCCAATTACTTTTTAGCAACAGCTTTCTGATAAATTTCAATATATTTACCAAGCTGCAGGCCGTCAAAGCCTTTTACATAACTGTCCCATTCCTTATCGATGTCTTTGCTGCCCGTAATAAACTGCGCCATGTTCGACTTGATGTAATCACGAATGGTTGTTTTCAACTGTGCCGCAACTTCCGCATCTTCCAATGCAATGAACACGCTGGGCGGATACATCACTTTCGATTGGAAAGGTTCATATTTCGCTGATTCACGTTTCAAACGCACTTCATACGCCCCTTCTGCAAGCGGATCTTGCAGCGCTGCCCATGAATCGCGATATTGGAACGTACGGAGCGACGGCCCAATCTGTTCCCACCCATCATTATGTGTAGGTTTGTTGTCTACCTTAGGAATCACCGCATATTTCGCCGGCTTGCCGTTCATATCCAGCTCGCCGTCCTTCGCTTTGCGCCATCCTACGTTTTCCGTGCCGCGCTCTTCCAGAACAATCGCTTCTTCCGTGTACAAATAGTCGGCCAAACGGATGGCAGCAATTTGCTGCTCTTTGGTCGCTTTATTGGTAATCGCCATTTGCGAACTACCAATTCCCGCAAAATAGCCGGCTTGCTGCACTCCGTTAGGTCCTTTGAGCGGAGGTACGGTAACATAATCTTTGTGACGCGGATGTTTCTCGTCCGGCGAGTGCGCGTAACTGATCAATGCGGTCGTTATACCGCCCATCACATTTGCGTCTTGGCGGTTACCCAACTGCTGAATCGCATCGGAATTTTGTGTAAAGGACGCTGGATCGATCAGTCCTTCCTTGTACAACTTGTTCAGGTACAACAAACCCTGCTTCCATTCCGGCTTATTGGCAGTCAAATCCACCTTGCCGTCCTTTAACTGCAGGAAAGTACCGCTGTCTTTATCGATCTGATCGTCAATAATAAAGGCGTTCATCAGGAAGGACGCGACGTTGCCTGCCCACATGTCATCCGAACCGGTCAGCGGAATTTCATCTTTTTTCCCATTGCCGTTCGGGTCTTTTTCCTTAAATGCCTTCAATACTTCATAAAATTCGTCTGTTGTCGTTGGCATTTTCAGTCCGAGCTTATCCAGCCAGGCCTGGTTAATCCACAGTTTTTGGGCATAATTACAGTGATAGCACTCGTTCACTTGCGGAAGGGCATAAATGTTGCCGTCCGGCGATGTGATGGAGCTTTTCAAGTAGGGCAGGTCAGCCATTGCTTTCTTGAAGTTAGGCGCGTAGGTATCAATCAGATCGTTTAGCGGAATAAATACGCCTTGTTTGCCGTACTTCATCTGCTCATCTTTCGTTAAAGCCCCTTGCAGAATCACTTCAGGGTAATCGCCGCTTGCGAGCATGAGCTGTTTGCGGTCATTCAACGCTTTGTCAGGCACGAGGTCCCATTTAATTTGAATGTTCGTCTTGTCCTGCAGATATTTGGTAAAAGAATTCGTCTCCATGTTTTCGATGCTGGCCAGCTGCGGCGCGAACATTTTAATCGTCATGGGCTTCTTCACAATTGGAAATTGCCCAACAGGGGTGAAATCTTCACTTGCAGCTGGGGAGCTGCCTGAAGAGGCGTCTCCAGCAGGTGTGCCTGATTCTGTGCTGCAAGCGCTCAAGACGAGGGAGAAACAAAGTGCAACTCCCACCAAACCTGCGTATGATTGATGCCATTTTTTCATCGTAACAACTCCTCCCAATTTAACAATCCTATTCCTTCAACCTTTTAATGAACCAATCATGACGCCTTTAACAAAATGCTTCTGCACAAACGGATAAATAATGAGAACCGGCGCGCTTGCCACAACGATAAGCGAGTACTTAAGCAGATCCTTCAGCCCTTGCTGGGCTAGCATCTGATCAACCTTGGACACCATAGTCGGATCTATCGTATTGAGAATAAGGATGTTGCGCAGAACGATCTGCAGCGGGAATAAATTCGGTGATTTCAGGAAAATCAAAGCATCGAAGTAGGCGTTCCAATGGCCAACCGCATACATCAATGTCAGCACAGCCAGAATCGGCTTGGAAAGCGGCAGTACGATACTCGTTATGAATCGGATATCGCTGCATCCGTCGAGTTCCGCAGCTTCTGCAATTTCATCTGGAATCGATGTTTGAAAAAAGGTGCGGGCGATAATGACTTGAAACACCGCCATGGCGCCGGGCAAAATCATCGCCCACCGGGTATCGAGCAGATGCAGATTTTTGACTACGAGATAGAACGGGATTAGTCCTCCCTCGAACATCATCGTAATCACGAGAAGCACCATGATGACATTGCGGCCGTAGAACGTTTTTTTGGCAATGGGATAAGCCAGCATGACGGTTAATGCGACGTTGACGCTAGTACCAACCACGGCATAAAAAAACGAATTCATGTAACCGGTTACGATTTGCGGATTGCGGAACACCGCTTTATAGCCCTCCAGCGTAACATCCACAGGAAGCAGCCACACTTTGCCGGAGACAACGGCCTGCGGTGAGCTAAACGATGAACTGACGATAAAAATGAGCGGAAACAAGACGACAATTAACACCGCGATCAGAAAGATATAAATGCAGAGCAGAAACAATCGGTCGCCTTGCGATTCGCGAATGCTTGACGTTTTGATCATAGAAGATCCTCCTTACTACGGACTAAGGGGCCGGCGGTTACCACAAACTTGAACTGGACAACTTTTTGGCGATGTAATTGACCCCTACAAGAAGAATCAAATTGACAACTGAGTTGAAGAAACCAATGGCCGCCGAGAAGCTGAAGCTGGAACTGAGCAGCCCTACTTTGTACACATAGGTCGAAATGACTTCCGATGTACTCACGTTGAGCGGATTTTGCATCAAATATATTTTTTCAAAGCCAAGCTTCATGATGTTGCCTAAATTGAGTATAAGCAGGATGACGGAAACCGGAATCAAACTCGGAATATCGATATTTATGATTTTCTGTACCCGGGATGCGCCATCTACCTTGGCCGATTCATAAAGCTCAGGGTTAACACCTGACAAAGCCGCAATGTAAATGATGGCGCCATAACCCGTATGCTGCCAAACATCCGACCAAACGTAGATCGATTTGAATAAACTCGGAATTCCCATGAAATTCGTATTGTCCACACCGAGCGCATGCAGGAACTTGCTGATAATACCAACATTTGGCGACAAGGTGACAATGAGGATAGACACCATGATAACCGTCGAAATAAAGTAAGGCGCGTAGGTAATCATTTGCACGCTGCTTTTGAAGAAACCGTTACGAATCTCATTCAAAGCGAGCGCTAATAGGATCGGAGCTGGAAAGCCCACAAGCAAACCGTACATACTGATGCCCAGCGTGTTTTTCAAATATAGCCAGAAATTCGGTGATTCAAAAAACTGTTCGAAGTATTTCAGGCCCACCCACGGGCTGCCCCAAATACCTTTGATGACGTTGTAGTCTTTGAAAGCAATGACGACGCCAGCCATAGGAATGTACTTGAAAATGAGCAAATACAGCAGCGGTAAAGCTACAACCACATATAACTGCCAGTGACGCTTCATCTTTTTCATGGACATTCCTAATTCCTTCTGCATGCTTAACATAGGCTCCTTCTCCTTTCGTCTGGATGGAATGCGCTTTCACACCCTCATCGTAAAGGCGATTGCCGCCATCTGCAAGAAACAAGAATCGTGCCCTTAACCGTTTTCGCATCGCCTGAAAAAGCGCGCAGCCCCGGAGGTTCTCCGGAGCTGCTGCAGCTAGGCAAACTATTTTCTACGGTTTAACAAAATTCACCCAATCTGTTTGCGCACCGCATCCTCGCGGTATTCGCTAGGAGAGCAGCCCATCACTTTCTTAAACACACGGCTGAAAGAGATTGCACTTGTATAACCGATCTGCTCCGCCACCTCCTGCATCGGGGCTTGCGATTCCGTAAGCAGTCGCTGCGCTGCCTGGATGCGGATATCGATCAGGAAGTCGACGAACTTCTGTCCCGTTTCTTCTTTAAACAACTTGCTCACATATTTGCTGTTAATGTTGAAGGTTGCACTGAGGTAATCCAGTGACATATTCGGATTGGCGTACTCTTCTTCGATGAACTTCCGCATGTCACGAATCGTAGCTGCATGCTGGCGCCTGTCCTGCGCTTCCAGCAGACCGGCATATAAGCTGTCCAATACGTTCAAGGATTCTTCCCGCATTTGTTCAAGGGAATGGCAGTCATCCATAACTTTACTAAGCTTCGGAAGACCTTCCCCCATCCACATATCTTGAGACTCCTTGGTCATCCCCGCCATTTCCCGGCCCAAATAATAAATTAAATAGTTCATCAGATTCGTAATTTCATCTTTGGTTAATAGCCCAAGCTTCATTTCGCCAAAAAGCTCGTCATATTTCGTCTTCCATTCATCTTCAAGGAGTCTGAACGACTGAATCATGGAGCGAATCGCATTTAGATGTGAAAATACTTCAGCCTGTCCGTGATTGGCAATGTGCTCGCTTGTGATCAGCCTGTTTTCGCCAAGCGCAATTTTATATTTAAGCGCCCTTAGCGCTTCTTTATACGAATTTGCAACACTCGCAAGCTGTACAACTTCCTCGCCAATACCAACGGTTACCGTAAACTTCAAGTTCTCCTGAGCCCACTCACGCACATGATCAAAAAGCTGAAGGATGGAGGAAACGCCGGCTTCCTCCTCGCTTCCCATGAACACCATAACACTGAGCTGAAAAGCGGACGTCCACTCGGCCCAAAGCACGAGCTCATATTTGGGAGCAAGCTCCTGAATGACGCTGCGCAGCGCAAATTTGAGAAGATTCTGATCTTTTCGTGAGTATTGATAGCAGAAATCACTGTACTTATCCATTTCAATTACCAACACCACTTGGCGATTGGAAACGTAGGGAAGCTGCAGGCTGCTTATTTCTTCCACCCATTCCTCATGCGTTAACCCCGTGTCGCCTTCAATGAGCTGATGGAACAAATATCTCGCACGGAGATGCCTGTCTTCTTCATGCTTTTGTTGATACTGATTGGACTGTTCAATGATATTGGACAAAGCGGATTCGATGAACGAGAATTCATCTCCCCCTTCTTTGAAGGATGGCAGACGGTAACCGCGAATACGCGCCACGATTTGCTCCAGCGGCCTCGAATTGCACCTGGTCACATAAAGAAGCCATACAAATCCAACCACAATCATCGCAATTCCGATAATAAACCAAACGTTGTAGAGGGAGGAAATCACATGAAACACCTTGCCGTTCACAAGGCCGCTTTGATAGGACCATCCGGTATAACTGGAAACATAATTTGAGAAAATCCTTGTTTGTTCGTTTGAACGGAAATCTCGAAACAAATCGTTGCCAGCGGCGTCGCGAAGGCCAATATAACTTGTTTTGGGATCATACAGGTCGGCGATGCTGGTCCGCAACGAATCCGTCGCCACGTTGACGACGATTATTCCTTTCTCGCCTGTGATGAATGGCGCTCCCCGCACCAAACTGACCACAGGCTTGCTGCCTTTTACAGAAAACTGCTCAAAGTCTCTTACGCCTGACCATTTTTTGCTTCCTAGAGGGTCCTTGGCTCTCTGAATAAACGGCTCATCCTTGTAATTGCTTAGCTGATCGCTTGTCGCATTACTGAGCACAAAATTGTCTTCAAAGCGCACCAAATAGATCGAATCAATCATGGGGTACGAGGCGATCATCTCTCGCATTTTTTTTACCGCGCTAATATTGGTGAAAACATTACTTTTGGACTCATTATTGAAAAAATCGCTCAATTCTTTATTATTAATTGTTTCCATCATCACCATGTTGTCAATTGCCTTGAGCGATGTATCGATCAAGCGCATCGCCTGCAAGGACAACATTTTGTTGGCATTCAGTGCCTCTTTGCGGCTTTGTTCACTCAGCACCTGAAAAAACACGAAAAACGTAAACGTGACCACGATAATAAAAATCGGCATATAGGATAACAGCAGCCGATTAAATAGCGTTTTCCTCATGTTCAGCCTCCATTGTTCAAACGGAATGTCGACGGTGAGCAAAGCGGAGTTCGTTTGGATGCCTCTGCCTTTTTTGCGTCTATCTACCAGTGTACACGCTTACATCTGGAATCGTCCACTGTGGTCAAACTATTTTCTACTTTAAGAGAACAAGAGGGCCCTACGCCCTAGAGTTCCCTTATCATTTCTTAAAATCTCACTAAGTGCCGAGTTACGCCTGTCAGCATTATTTATAATGCTTAGGGCTGACCCCTACATACTTTTTAAATATTCTTGAAAAATACGTCCGTTCCATATAACCTAACTTTAGCGCGATCATTTCAATATTGTATTGTTTTTCTTTTAACAAACCGCAAGCAATTTTCATTTTGAATTGATGGTAATAGTCAACGAAATTCACGCCGGTTTCCTGCTTGAAATACCGCGAAAAATAGCTTGGATTCAGAAACAAATAATCGGCGATATCCACCATCGAAATATTTTCAGCCAAATGATCCGTTATATACCGGTCGATTTGCTGAAGCTTCGGCTTTTTATCTATCGCCATATGCATCGAAGCCGCATGCAGCTCTTCCAATTTGCAGCTGATTAATTCAAGACTCTCTTTTAACCGCTTGCACCTCAATAAGCAGCTATGAAATGTTTCTTCGCTTTTATGCTTAGCTTCCAATTCAATCAGCCGAATTCGATGCGAGCACGCCGCAAGGAACATCCCCGACTCCATTCGCTCTTCACGAACGAAAGTTTCTAAATCGCACAGGGATTGGGTAATCCCATTCGTAGTGGCGTCTTTGACAGCCTCCGTAATCCGATCCCATTGTTCTTCCAGCGAATGATTGACATTCCACAAGGGGATTTCCAGCAACTTGATCGCTCCAAACGTATCATCCTCATAAAACGAGGACTTCTGCCACATTTTCATCGTCTTGTAATTCGCTCTAATCCCTTCTACGCCTTTAAAAGGAGTTCCGTAATGAAGGAACACATCCATCTTCAAATACTGTTTAATCAATTCACGTAAAGACAATAAATAATCCTTAAAAAGCGTTGTCGTATTCAAGCTCAAGTTCGGGTGATAATTATAAACGCAAATCAATTGACCGTCCGCATCGGAAAATAAAGTAACCTGCTGCTGCGATTGCAGCGACAATTCATTGGCTATGTTCCCGGCTGCATACAGCAGCAAATTCATGTCTTCAAATCTATACTGCTTATACACCGATGCTCTATGAAAGGAACCAATCGCCATAAGAAAGTGTGAATGCCCCCAGTTAATGCCTAACCGTTTCCCGTAGCTGAGCATCTCCGTGGCAGAGGACGTTGTAAGAAGCTGCTGAAAGTACGTCTGCTTGAGCAAATCTTTATTTTTGATCAAATCTTGCTTATATACGATGTCCTCTATTTGATTCTTGGCCTCCGTCAGCAGCTGAATCGCTTTGCGCAAGCTTTCATCGAGCTGCTCAGAGGTTAATTCATCTTTAATTAAATAATCGACAGCATCTAATTGTACCGCTTTTCTAGCATAATGAAATTCTTCATGACAGGTCAAAAACACCACCTGAAGCTCAGGCTTCAGCGCTTTCAGCTGAGCGACCAGCTCCAAGCCATCCATTTGCGGCATCCCAATATCCGTAATCACCAAATCGAGCTGCGTTTCATGGAAAATCTGCATGGCGCTTTCTCCCGAGTTTGCAGTCGCAGCAAGCCGCAACCCCAACGATTCCCAAGAAATCAGCTTCGTTAAATATTTGATCATCGGTACATCATCATCTACCAACATGACATTCAACATGCAGATCCCCCTGTAGGTAATTTCTCTTTAAATCCGAGTGTAACGGTCAAGCCGCCGAGTTCGCTCTGTGAGCATACCATGGATGAGCCGCTGCCAAAAGTCATCTTCAGCCGTTGAAAAACATTCCACAGCCCTACTCGCTTATCCGCTTGCCAGGCTTCTGTATCCTGCGAGCTTTGCAGCTCGGCGTTGAGCAGATCTATTTTCTCCGCACTCAGTCCTAATCCGTTGTCGGAGATAGAAATCTCCACGTTATGTCCGTTTTGCTTAGCATATATGACGATTTGGGGTTGATCCACAGCTCTCTTAAAGCCATGTACAAAGGCATTTTCCACGATGGGTTGAAGCAGAAGCTTCGGGAATCCCAAATTTGCAAGCAGCGGAGGAAGCTCTATATCCAACTGAACCACCAGATCACTGCGCATTTGCATGATATCCACATAATGAAATAGCAACTTACATTCATTACCTAGACTAGAAGGTTCATTGAACTTCATATAAGCCCTTAATAAGCTCATCAATGAATTAATTTTTTGACTATGGACCATATCGTTATCCAGAGCCAAATTGCACTTGATGGAATTGAGCGTATTCATCAGGAAATGAGGGCGGATCTGTGAATAAAGCGCTTGAAGCTCTAATTCACGTTTCTGCTCTTGCTCCTGTTCGTTTTCCACAATCAGCTGGTTGATTTGTTCCAGCATAATATTCAAGGTTCGGCCCAAGTCCGAAATTTCATCTTTGCCGTCTTCTTCAAATCGAATCCGGCGATTGCCATTGCCGAATTGCTTAACCCCCGCTTGAAGCTGCCGGATGGGCCGATGAAGCCGCTTCGCTACATACATCGAGACGACAAAGAAGATTAGAAAAAAAGGGATGATCAGCAGCAAAGTAATGAAAAATGTCTTCGTAATTTGACCGGTCACTTGTGCGTCCGGCATCTCACTGATGAGCTTCCAGCCTGAGTATTGAATCAGACTTTCATTTCTAATGTTATTTTTCGCGGTAGCGTCCATGCCATAAGAGACAATCGGATCACCCGCAATCAATTTGCCTTCGGCATCAAACAAGGCCAGTTTCGAAGTGCTTAGTTGAGCGAACGCTTTCATAAAATAGCGCTCCGGTATGGAAATAAACAATGTACCTAACTGCTGCGTATCGCTTGGAGATTTGATGACCCTTGCAAGTAAATAAGCCTTGTTGGTTAATGCGTTTGCCCCCTGTGTTGGCACAGTTCCGAGCCATTGCAAAATATTCGGCTTTGACAGATCCACACGCGACTTGACGATTTCATACTGCTGCCTCGTCATTTCCGGGTCTGCTCCTTGGATCTCACTGGATTGGACGATAAATCCAGCTTGATTGGACACGTACATCAGAATATCCGGATTCATCGTTTTGACATCAACCAAGCTGAAAAAATCTTTGATTTGCAAATAAGTTTCAAAATCATGGAAACTCTCAATGCGCTTCATAGCCATGAAATTGCGCAGCTGTTTTTTTACATTTTCATCCTGAACAAAAAAGTTCGATGCATAGGTCATATCATCAATTGTTTTGGATATATCCTTGGCAATGACGGTAAGCACCGTTTGATTGCTGAGAAAGATTTTCTCCTTCACATTGTTATACGTAATCGAATAATTGAGAAACGAGGCAACGACAGTCGGCAGCAAAATAAAACAGAGAAATGAGATTTGAATGCGTCGATAAAAGGAAAATCGAAATAGTGAGTTTATTCTCATAGGAACTCCTTCTGCCTTCTGGATGCTTAGCATTTAACTAACATTCAACTACACCTATCATAGCATAACGACTGTTACCCTATGAACGAGAACATAGAGGACGTTATTACGCCCTCTACCGATGTGTCCATGAGGACCCTGTTTCCTATTTCATATTTTGTTTGGCGATTTTATCCGATTCGTCCATCATCCACTTCTGCGCTTCCTCGGCTGTCGTATTGTCCAGCATAAATTTGCTAAAGCCTTTTTCCAATACACCCTTCAATTGGTTGCCGTATGAAACGGAAATAGCAGGATCGAAATTCGTTTTTATGCGCTTATCAAAAATGGTTGTTTGCAGCGACGTTACGTCGATAATATCCGCCGCTTTGCCATACAGCCGGTCTACGATCGCTTTGGGATCAGCCTTTTTGTACCCGGATAATTCGAGTCTTGCCTCTTGCTCCGTCGTCATATAGCGAATGAAATCGTAAGCTTCTTGCTTGTGCTTAGAGTTGGAGGCAACCGAGACGTAAGATCCTCCGATGTTGGTAATGCCTTGTTCGCCGTTTTTGGATGCTCGAGGCAGCGGGGCAATGACCGATTTGAACGTGTGCGGATACTTCTCTTTGTTCATGACATTGTCTAGCATGAATGGCGCCGTTGCCAGCATAGCCGCCTTGCCGTTCAAATACTCCGTAATATAACTTAACTTTGCTCCAACAACATCAGCTAACGGTTTGACGGATTTATCATCTTTCTCCATGGCACGACGCAGATTGAAGAAATAAGCAAACGACGGGTCATTGAAACCAGGTTTAAGGTCGCTTGTCAGATAAGGGCTCTTGAGATCGGAATACGCAATTAGATTCGTATACTCACCCCACGTGTGGAAATAAGCGCCGTACCTTTTATCATTGCCTTCGCCTTTTGAAAGTTTTTTGGCATACTCCCGGAAGTCATCCCAGGTCCAATCGAAAGATGGCAGCGATATATTGGCTTCCTTCAAGGCATCCTCATTCATCAGCACAAAATAAGGACTTGATGTCAGCATCGTTGCGTAATATTTCCCATTTACTTTCGGGTTAATGTAGTAGTCTTCTTCCGGTTTAACATTCCCTTTGGCATAAAATTCATCCAGGGGAGCAAGGACGCCCGCAGCGGCTCTTGCCAACGTTTCATCAATGTTCCCATACTCAAGAACGTCCACTTCTTCACCGGAAGACATCAATACATCCATTTTCTTCATACTTTCTACGGAATTCCCGGGAACTAAAGAAATATTCTGAACCTTAATGTTCGGATATTTGACTTGAAAAGCATCAATCATCTTTTGGCGTGCCACTTGATTCGTTTCATTGTCCCATGTGTAAAATTTAAGATTCACCGGCTTTGCATCCGCTTGTGTTGCAGCAGGTGCTGCGCTAGTTGTGACTGCTGTTGATCCTGCGTTTCCTTGATTTGAACCCGAGCTGCACGCACTCATAATTGACATCGTCAATAAGGCGCTGCTTAGCAATATGGCCTGCTTTTTTTTCATATAACGTCCCCCAATTGGTCGAAGTTTTTGTTGATATCCAGAATTTTACACGGATAATTTCCCTAAGACGGTATAATATTTTGCGCTCTTTGTGTCATATCTTTACTTTCCTATAAGGAACAATTAACCTTTTACACCACCAAGCGCGATGCCTTTAATCACTTGCTTTTGCAGGATGATAAAGATGATTAATAGAGGTAAAATAGCAGCGACAGAAGCCATCATCAGGACCGCGTAATTGTCGGCAAATTCATTTTTAAACAGCTGCAAACCAAGCGGAATCGGATACAATTGCTTCGAGATAAGGAAAATCAGCGGATTCTGATAATCGTTCCAAACCCAAATAAATTTAATGATGGCTACCGTTGCCAGAATCGGTTTCGACAACGGCAGGATGATTTGCACATACATTCTAACATATCCCGCTCCATCTATTTTCGCTGCTTCCAGATATTCACTATGGATGGAAACCATGAACTGCCGCAGCAGGAAGGTAAAATAGATCGTCGAGAACATCCCCATCAGCATTAATCCCGCATGCGTGTTGTACAAGTGTAGCCACTTGAGCAGCAGATAGCGAGGCACGAGCGTAGACTCGGAAGGGATGATCATCAAAGAAAGTAAAATCCCAAATGCTGTTTTACGTCCACGAAATTGCAGCTTGGTAAAAGCAAATGCTGCCATGGAAGAGAAAAGCAGCGTTGCAAAGGTGATCGTAAGCGCCAGCTTCAGTGAATTATAGTAAAACAATGTGAACGGGACGCTGCTTAGCCAAACTTCATGGAAGTTGCTGATCAAGTTCCATTGGGTTGGAATCCACTGAATGGGAAATACCATCACATCCTTCTCATACTTTGCAGCCGCCGAGAGCATCCAAAGCAAAGGCAGAAGGAACAGGAATGAAAATACTCCCATCAAGAGCGTAGTGATCCATTTGGGTATATCTATCTTTTTTAATAACAAGCTAGCTCTCTCCTTTCTGCTATTCGTAAGCGGATTGCTTCTGCAGTCGATAAGTAAGCAAAGTCACGAAGCCAATAATAAGGAATAACACCCATGAAATCGCTGAAGCGTACCCCATCCTGAAGTTCTGGAAGCCTTCCTCATAAATGCGATACACAAGCACGGTGGATGAATCGTTCGGACCCCCTCCCGTCAGAAAAGCAATTAAATCAAACACCTTAAAGGATGACATCAGCGTCGTTATCGTTAAGAACGAAGTTGTCGGAGCAAGCAAGGGAAGTGTAATCCGGAAAAATTGTTGGAAAGAGGAAGCGCCATCCATATTAGCTGCTTCATAAAGCTCATCCGGGATATTCGTCAAACCGGCTATAAAAATAATAATTTGATAGCCTAACGCTGCCCAAATTGCAATAATCATAATCGAAGTTAACGAGTAATGGGTATCCGCTAACCATTTCGGCGGGTTGCTGACCCCCAGGCGGAGCAAGAACTGATTGATCGGACCCAAGGAGGGATGATACAAAGCGCTCCATATCGCACCAAGAGCTGTTATCGATGAAATGTAGGGGATAAAAAAAGCAATTTTAAAGTAGCTTTGTCCAAACACTCTGGCATGTATAAGGACCGATAGAATTAATGCTAGAACAAGTCCGATAGGCACTGTAATTACCGTATACGTTAAATTGTTTTTTAAAGCCATATAGAACTTATCGTCCTCGAATAGCAGTTTATAATTATCCAGTCCAATGACCTTAATACTTGAAAGTCCGCCAACCAAGTTCCACTGGCAAAAGCTTAAAAATAGGGAAAACAAGACCGGAAACACGCCAAGAATCAGTATGCATACATACACAGGAGATAGAAATAACCATCCCGCAAACGCTTCTTTTCTCGGTTGGTTCCAGAAAGCTCTTTTTGGCCTTGACGCAGACGAAGGTAAAGCGACCCTTTCTGAGTTATTGATCAACACACGGTTCACCTCTCTACTTAGGTATCATTGTATAGATCTACTATAAGGCCTTTTCAATTTCACTTATGAATCTGATATTTTACTGATTTGTGTATTATTTTTACTTTATGCTCCGAAAAATGAAAAAGATTGCCAACCACCTGACCTGAACGGTCGGGTAGATAGCAATCTCTTCGAAATAACAGACTATTTGGCGTTAATTCCAGCTAGCAGCCTTTTCAGCACAACCACGGATTCAGCCCTTGTGGCATGTTCCTGCGGGGCAAATTCTTGCTCGGTTCGGCCATTCATTAAGCCAGCGTCCACAGCAAGTTCGACAACGTGTTTGGCCCAATCACTGACTGAGCTTTCGTCCTGGAATTGGATCGACGTGCTTGCCGTCATATCTTCGACTTTCGTCCCCGTTACCTGAGCCTTGGCTCTCATGAGCATGGCTGTCATTTCTTCGCGCGTAATGTTTTTCTCCGGGGCAAATGTATCGTCAGCAACGCCGTTGATCAGTCCTGCTGCATAAGCTTTCTTGACGGTGTCCTCATACCAGGAGCCTGCAGCGACATCAGCAAAAGGATTGAGCCCAGCGCCTTCCTTCAGGTTCAATGCTTTGGCAAGCAGGGTTGCAAACTGTGCTCGTGTGACATTCGTATCCGGCGCGAAATGATCGTCATCCATGCCTTCCACAATCTGTTTATCAACCATCAACATAATATCAGACTTGGCCCAGTGACCGTTAAGATCGCTGAAGATTTTAGTAAAATCGGCGGATTTCGTAAGTGCAATTGATTGATTTTTCAAATTGTGATCCACAATTTTCATGGAGGTCCATGTCACTTGAGAGGTTCCTACCTTCTTGGCTTTGAAGGTGATGGTACCGATGTCTATATTCCCCTTCTCGCCATCCACTTTCCCCACTTTGGTGTGCGCAAATGTCACTTCGTTATTTTTCACAATGGGCGACACCGAGAACCCTTCTATCTTGGTGTCCGCTTTGACCACTTCGAGCTTATTGGCATCAAAGGAGAATTTGGCTTCATACGCATATAAATCCTGCAGATTTTCCCCCTGCAGCGTAACGGTGAATTCACCTGTAGATTCGGCATCCGAGGTCTTCATAACGAATTGGGAAGCGTCCTCCGCATAGGCCGGACCGAGTAGTGCCAAGGAACAACCAAGATTGCAGACTAATGTGGCAAGTACGATTTTACGTCTCATGATAAGTCATCCTCTTCTAGTTACTGGATTATTTTTGCAGCTACGAAGGCAAGGTCGTCAATATCGATACGACCATCGCCAATCACATCCGCTTTCTTAGCCTCTTCCCAATCCGGGCTGTTCGTATCTTTGCCGTAATGGGCCGCTACGATGGCCAAATCGCCGATCGTCACTTTCCTATCGTTCGTAAGATCACCAGGAATGCCAGGGATCGGAGCCTCTATCGCTACGCTATAGCTGGAAACCGCAGCTTCCGCTTCGCCCCCCGCTGCATCGCCTAAGACCGCCTTTGAAATGGTGACATTCCCCGTATTATTTTCCGTGACCGCTTTGGCTCTGAATGTCAATTCCACAACTTGCGCGTCATCGCTAATGGCATGATCTGCGCCTTTACTGACAATGAGGAGTCGCAGCTTACCCGCTGATTGCCTCATCGGCTCCAAGATGGAAACACCATCAATCACCGATTTTGCTGATACGAATTCCATCGTATTCGCATCGTAATTCAAGGTGACATCTTGCGCAAATGCCGGCTGTGCCAGGTTCTTTAGCCCAAATGTGACCTTAAATGTTTCCCCGCTCGCTACCTTGCTGCCGCCTGTAAGCTCAGTGGATAATGCTGCTGGAGGTGTACTTAACCTAACCTCAAGAACAGGCCGATAAGCGGCATTGGTATGCTCCCTGGAAGCGTAACTTACGTCCCCTTTCGCTCCCTGATTCGAGGTTGAGGCAATTAACAATGACATTTTCTTGTCCGCTGCAAGCGCACCATTCACTTGATCTGTTACATCAAATTGGGCCGGCGTATAGGACGATGTAAGTGTCCAAGTCGCAAATGCCGCTCCTGCAGCAGGCTTATTATTCCAGTTAACTGCCGTTTCCCCCCAGCTGTTATCCGCCACAAGCTGCGCCTGATTCGTTGTGCCGGACATACTCACACCAACTGGAATGAGCATAACCTTAGCGCTTGCTATTGTGCCTGAGATGGAGACAAGATCAAATCGCAAGTACGATTGCCGGGCGTATCCTGCAGCATCCTGCTTGGTGACCAGACTATCTGCCGTCCCATAGTTCGTACTTGCATAAGAACCGTCACGGACATACACATCGGCTTCAGGGAAAAGCGTAACGATCGGAACCGGTGTAGCGGATAGCTCATTGGAAAGTCCGCTTTCACCGGATGCCTGATAGGCCGCTACGGCAAAGTAATATGTTTTCCCCGTTTCCAAGCCAGTAACGGCAACTTGATTCGTGGTACTTACCGATGTGACATCGAGCGTTTTGGTGTATACACCTGGAGAAGTGCCATACTTCACTCGGTATCCGGCTGCTCCTTGCACTCCCGTCCAAGACAACATAACTTGCGAAGCGCCACCTTCGGCACTGACCAAGACAGGCGTCTCGGTACTGGAAGGCGTCTTCAGACTGAGCTTGGCTGCGAGTGTCTTACCGAAAGCCCCGTTGGTACGAACGCTCATCTTGATCGTCGGACTGAGTTGGGTAACCGTAATCCCAGGATCAAGGGAAAGGACTCCCGTTGCGCTGCGGTTTAATTCCACTTGAATCGTGCCTGTGTTCGCTTTCGTCGGATCCGAAATCCCGATGTGAATTTCTCCATCCGTTTCCAGCATTGTAACTGATGCCTTCTTGTCGCTTGTGATCAGTGGTTCATTGTTCGCATATACGGTCTTCGTTACGTCATTCCAGAAATTAGCCCCAACCGCATGCAAAGTTGTATCCATCACTGCATGGGCGTCGGCTGAATTCTCCAGAATTTGAATATCCGGATTAGCCGCATAATTTGCCGTTACTACTGCATCCTTACCTGGCAGCACGACATACGCGTAAGTCGCATTTGCAGGTGCTTTGCCATGATTAAATGCCAGGCTAAGATAAGAATTCGTCACTTGATCCGTGTTTCCTCCTGTATTAATTTGTTTCCATGTACCAGATCTAGATTCACGCAATCCAGTTATGGATGCTGTTCCTGGAAAATAATAACCGATATCGGAGCCCAGCACATTCCCAGCCAAATGCGCCCAATGCGCATTATTTATTGTTTCCGACCATCCAAGGCCACTTGCTTTGGTCACGCCGTCTACAAGTAGCGGATTATCGCCGCTTCCATTTAACTTACGGTTCTCAACAATCGTTTCAACCGTACGTGCCGTATCTGTACTTGCAATGCCGGAACCTACGGCGACGATTTGATCACCGAGCATGAACCATGATTTCTTTCCTTGCAAAGGGCTTCCCGTATTTTGAGTAAGCGAGAACTGCATCCCCGCAGAACCGTAAAGTTGGTCGACTGAAGATCCTCCCACCCATGTGTTCGGGTTCGCATAGTTTTTCCAGTCAACCGGTGTGCCGCTTCCAGAACCGTCTGTTGTCGTTCCAGGAAGACGATACATATTGACAGTAGCCCAGTAATTGTCACTGTACTGTTTCAAATCATTGTTGTATAAGGTCGTCATGCCGACACCCGTAAACCATCCCTTGATATTTTCACCGTTGCCATATTCAAAGGCCGAAATACGAGGCGAGAACATGCTGATGCCCAGTCCGAAATGTTCACGAAGCTGGGCGACACGATCCATCCCCGGAAATTGGAACTGGCCTACCAGCTTGCCTTGAGGAATAATCGCCCCATCACTCATCAGCTTTTTGCCCAGGATCATGTCAAACATACTCGCTCCCGTATAATAGTTCGCAAACGTTGTGTCCGTTGAAATCCATTCCTTGACCATTCGCTTGATTTTCAGCGCTTGTTCGGGTGGAGCTCCTTCTGCGAGACGAAGCATACTCAGGATAATGGAGCGGCCCGTTGTATGATCGTTACCGCTTTGCCGTGAGATTCCCCGTCCTTTCAGGTTATCCATGCTCGCTCCCATATAAATTAGCGGCTTGTAAGATTCTTCGACCCATCTGTACACATTAGCCACGTTGGGATCCGTAATCCTCCAAGAAGATCCGCTTAATAAGTACATGAGATCCGCCATTCTTCCGAGCAGCACATCCCCATATCCGCCTGTGTAGGCTACATACGTATGCTGAATAAACGATCCGTCATCATAAAAGCCGTCTCCGCTTTTCACATAAAGAAATGCGGGGCTCATTGAATCCCGGCCTTGGGTAATTTTTGCGCTCGATTTGCCGATAACGCCGCGAAGAGACACCACATAGGCTTTGTCCAGTAAGTTCGCGCCTGTTTCAACGACCGAACTGGCGGTTCGTTTGCTGGGATTAGGCACAAATCGGTCAATGGCCCGCATGTAATTATCAATTTGAGCCTGCGTCAAATCCTCATACATGAGCACAAGCGTGCTATTGACGAGCTGAGGCGTGCCGATTTCCCAATCCCACCAATTGTCATATTCGCTTTTGGATTCCTTATAGCGATTGGCATAAGCCCAGTCCAAACCGCTTACGATATCATTTTTAAGGTTTACATTGTGATATAGAGGTGAACCGATCGTCGAATAAGCAATGGCCATTTGATTCAAACGTGTATAGTGTGAGGAAACTTCACTTGATTTCGTCGTGCTTTGCAAATCAGCCCATAAGTAGCTTCTGTTCGCCGCTTTATTCATCGTGTCCCAGTAGCCGGTCAAATTTTCATTGCTTACGGCATCGCTCTTGAACTTGATGTTCACGGAAATATCCGGATCATTCGGATCATACCCGTTTCCTCCCGTGAAATAGGTCAACATTTTAACACGAAGCGCGTCGAATTCGTCAGTGGGATTGGATGCTGCTGCGGCATGTGGTGCAAATGGGATGACATAGATGAGAACGAGCAGCGTAAGAATGAGGTGAAATCGGATTCTTGGTTTCATTCGTACCTCCTTCAACGGATACCTTCCGTTAATTAAGCTGGACATCACTTTGGCGAAAAGCTAAAAAAGAGGGGAGTACTTGACTCCCCTTCTATTAATTACTCTATTTTGGATGCAACAAACGCGAGGTCGTCAATATCGATTTTACCGTTAACTACAACGTCTGCTTTTTTCGCTTGCTCCCAATCCGGGCTGTTCGTATCTTTGCCATAGTTAGCTGCTACAATAGCCAAATCGCCGATCGTCACTTTCCTATCATTCGTGAGGTCGCCTGGCACACCTGGAGTCGGTGCAATAATCGCTACGCTGTAGCTGGAAGCTGCTGCTTCCGCCTCTCCTCCTTGTGCATCCCCGAGAACGGCCTTAGATATCGAGACGATTCCGGACGTATTTTGCGTGGCAGCTTTCGCTCGGAAAGTCAGCTCCGCCACTTGCGCGTTACCGCTAACCGCATGAGCTGTCCCTTGACTTACAATGATCATTCGCAGCTTGCCTGCTGATTGCGTGATCGGCTCGATAATGGTGACGCCCTCAATCACGGATTTTGCAGAAACAAACTCCATCACATTGGCATCATATTGAACGGTCACATCTTGGGCCAATGCCGCTGTTGCTATGCTTCTCAAACCGTATGTGACTATGAACGACTCGCCGGACTGAACGGTGCTTCCTCCCGTAAGCTCTGTCGAAAGTGTCATCGGTGATGCCGCAATGTTTACTGTTATAACAGCCTCTTCAGAATCAGTTATACCGTCATTTGCTTTGAACGTGAACGAATCTGTTCCTGTTGCGCCTGGATTCGGTGTATACGTGAACGCACCTGTTGCCGGATCCGTAATTACCGCTGTCCCTTTCGTGCCATTAACGGCAATCGCATATGTCAGGGCGTCCCCATCATAACGACTGACCGACAAGTTGCCGGTATAAACTGCGTCTTGCACGGTGTTCACAGCTGAGCTTATTGCTGTTGGACTCTCATATAACGCGAGGGAGAAATCGTCGATGTACGCTACTTTTCCATCATTGCTCGCATTCGTATTTTTCCAAGAATAAATGTTGGCCGATGTATTTGCAGCTCCTGTTTTGAAAATGATTTTACCTTCTGAATACTCCAGCGTGCCGATTGATTTTGAAATCTGGCTGCCGCCGTAATTTTTGACGCCGATGCTTTGCGTATTTCCGGCATCCATGACTTTAATCCAACCTCTGACTACATAGTTTGTATTCGGCGTCAAACCGCTTACCACTTGTTCAGCGCCAGAATTGTTACTCATGAATTTCACGGCATTGCTGCCAGAATGTACATGGGCAGGATCGCTAATGATGGCGGCTCCCGTACCATAGAACGATGTCCAGCCAGGAGGAGGTGCTGTTGTGCCGGCTTCGAAACCGCCGTTTTGGAGCAGGTTCGACTGCGCAATCGCTACCGTTACTGTTCCAATATTGGAATCAAGCAAGCCATCGGATGCTTTGAACGTGAAGCTATCGTTCCCTGTAGCGCCTGGATTAGGTGTGTATACGAAATCGCCTGTCGTACTATTCAACAGTTGAACCGTACCTAAAGCCCCATTGCTCACAATTGAAAATTGTAGTTGATCGCCATCAGGATCGCTTGCAGAAAGCTTACCTGTAACTGGTCGGTCTACTTTCACGCTGTATTTCGCATTCGAAATCAAAGGACGGTGATTCACTCCCGTTGTCTCTCCTTGGTATTCGAAAGCTCCAATATCCGCGAACCCTTTGTATAACGAATTGCCTTTATAATCTTTCCCGCCGTTATTCGCCATCGCTATCCCTGCATTAATCGCAGGCGAGTCCGGTTGCAGCTCGTAAGCATTGGCTGATGCCAACCCTGCTCCTGCACCGCCTGGATTCACAAACTTAGGTTCAGCCGTCACCTTGTTGGCATCGTTAGGCTCATTGGCAGGATGAACGCCACCTGCTTCATAGAACACATTGTTGCTGAATAAAGCATTGCTCCAGCTGTTGTTCAGCCAATTTGTAGGTGTCGTCGTGTTCGTGTTATAGAAAATATTGTTATAAAAGCTATATCCGCTTTTCACGGTGTTGCCTGAACCCATAATCTGGTTTTTACTGCCATCATAATAAAACACATTATTATAGATAGAGCCCGTTGTCTTCTCATCAAAAGCAAAGTGTCTGAAGATGATGCCATCGTTCTGACTGACGTTGTAGCGCAATACATCATTTTCATTGGTTCCCATCAGGAGCATAAAGCCCATCGGATTGTCATGGCTGTAATTGTATTGATAAACCGTATTAATCAGGAATTCGTCGAAATCAAAGGCGCATCCGTCCTGATTATTCGCAGGGCCTCCCGTAACCTCGTTATACTGAATGAGCGTATTCTTGGCGACTGCCAGCCAAATTCCTGCAATGGCATTGCTGCTCGCAACCCGCGTACCGAATTTGTTCAAATAGTTATATTCCAGTACAGCCCCGTCCGTATCCCGTAAAATAATCCCGTCGCCGCCTACATCCTCCATCGTGTTGTGGGCAATGTAAAAGCCCGTGTTCCAATTGCCATATTTAAATGTGGCTGTCGTTGAGAAGGAATCATCGCCTACATAGTTCGCATGAGCCGCTACACGAATGGCAACGCGATCGACTTTGCGAATTGTATTATTTTCAACCTTCACATCATTGAATCTAGCCTTAGTCACTTGGCTTGTTGGAGCCGTTCCTTTGACTACGCCGATAATGCCGCCATTTTCTTTAGGTCCAGCATTGTTGTTGCCGTCAATATCATGTACATAACAGTTGCGGATATAAATGTGGTTATACACCCGATCGCTTTCATTGGCATCGATGGTAAAGAAAATACCCGCTCTAAGCGCTGCAGAATCGTTATTTTCGACCGCAAAATTGTCATCATTCGTTACTTCTAAATTGTTAAGCTCCCAGTATTCCTGATTTTTCAGAAAAACAGCTCCTGAGTTGTAGGTCGTGGTTGAGTTGTAAATCGTTTGATCGAAATTATTTCCCTTCCCGTTAATAAGAGGCCTGTTACCTGTGCCATATTGATCGATAACAATCGGGTTGCCTTCTGCTCCTGATCCTTTCGGCCATAATTGACCGTCCCATGAATCGCCTGCTTTGAGCAGAATCTTGTCGCCGGGAATAAATGTCGTGCCGCTGACTTTATTCAAGGTTTTCCATGGTGCAGCTGCGCTTAATCCATCATTCGTGTCATCGCCTGTGGAGGAGCTGACATAGAAGGTATGGCTTCCTTGACCCGAAATTTGAATGTTCGTTTGCCCGACGACACCGCTGCCGTCTTGCGCCGTTGCTTTGACCGTCACGGAACCATTGTCTATGGCTTTCAATAAACCTGTGCTGCTAATCGAAGCACTTCCTGTTCCATTCTCTACCGTCCAAGCCACGTTGGTCGTTGGCGCTCCTCCAGGCTGAGCGGTCGCTCCCATTTGAAGCTGTCCAGATCTCGAAGTAATCTCTGTTGCCCCGCCTGCTCCTGTCACCGTCAGGGAGGTCATTTTGACATCGAATGTGAGCTGCAAAATATTGCTTTTTACACCACTAGGATCATTGGCTGTTGCTTGAATTTGCACGGTGCCGGCTTTGACTGGCGTTAGAACGCCCGCGCTCGAAATCGATGCGACATCCGCTCCTTGCAGGATAGCCCAAGATACCGTTGGATCCGCCGTACCAACCGGTATGACTTCAGCGCTAAGCGATACAGGATCAAGCGTTGTAAAGCTTGTTGCTCCTGCTGGCGCTTGAATCGTGATCGTTGCTGCTTTAATTGTCTGACCTGTAATTGTGATTAAAGCGCTATCAGATATTTCCGGCTTAACCGTGGAAGTCGCGGTTACCTTGACCGTCCCATTCCCCTTCGCAGTCAATAAACCCGTAGCCGAAATCTCTGCGTTGTTCGTTGGCGTACCGTCTGCATTCTCGACTTTCCATGTCACCATGGAAGGTGCGCCGGCAGGATTTGCAGCCGCTGTCATTTGCAGTGTACCTGCATCTGTTGTAATAGCTGCCGCTCCACCTTGACCTGCTACAGACAATCCTTCCAAATCAGCGGTCGTAACCGGAATTGACAGGGTTGTCGAGAGACTGATTCCAAGCTGTGTCGTTTTGATATCGTCGTAGTATGTTACCGCATTATTTGGCAACCAATTGCCTAGCAGAGCGACGTATTGGTATTTCGTTTCCGCTGTCGTTGTGCCAACCAAAGTCCCGTCTATGTACATTTTGGCATCCGTGCCCGAAGTCAGGTCCCATTTGAACTCATGCCAGGCTGGCGTTGTTCCACGATTTACAGTTGTAGGAGAAAAAGAGGAACTCATCAATCTCGTAATAAATTTAGTCCCCGAGCCCGTGGCACCGTCCCAATGCTCTCCCATCAGCAGACCGGCTGATACATTCACGCCTCCAGATGTAGTTTTTGTCCCCACATAGATATTGTTTCTAGATTGGTCAGAAGGGGAAGCTGCCCCGGTGGATCCATTATAAAACCATGCCGTAACTACCCCATTAAGAGCTGCGCCCATATCAACTCTTACGGTATTCGTTGTCGGTCCAGTACGATTGGCACTATACGTGCCGCTATGCGCCGGAATTCCTGCCCCTGTTTTGGCTACTACCGCCGTTGATGTCGTTGTTGTGGCACTCGGGTCATAGGTAAAGGTGCCGATATTCCCGCCTTCAAAACCTTCAAAATATTTTACATCCAGATACTTGATGTCCGCTTTAACATCCACAGGCACATTGCCTGCAGAGCCATCGTACGTCAAAATGCCTGTTGCATCATCAATCGTTACACCTTGTACGGTTGACGTATAATGAACGCTGCTGAGCTCAGGGTCTGTCGAGTTGGAGGCGGTCGTCTTTTTCAGCTCTACTTCCGTACCATTGCTCATGCGTGCCATTACCTTCAACTGAACTTGCTCGCCAAGCGTCGCAATCTGTGCTTTGTCAGCAACCACATAGGTACTCACGACCGTGGGTATCGCTGATGGCGAAGGAATGACTGCCGCATAGGCTTTTTGGCTGCCGCTTGCGAAAGGGAAATTCACCACATTGGCGGCCAAAAGCGCAACAGCACCCAGAGAAACAGTGCGTTTAAACGTTTTAATAAAGTGCATGATTCACGGCTCCTTTGTATCGTATGAGAAGCGATTGTCTTCTCCATATGATACAGTACGTATTGTCCAAATCGTGTGCATTATCTTTACTATTTCGTTTAATTTCTTTACTTGTTTGGCCTAACAAATTCGACAAATTTTTCTGCAAACATGAGCTTTTGTAGAACAATGACACATTTTGTATCGGAAACTGCACACATTCGCGCACATTTAAAAATGAGGGTAAAAGGAGATCAGAGAAAAGCTTCTTAAAAGCTCTTCTCTAATCTCTGCCTGTTCAATTATTGGATGATTTTCGTTGCAATCGCTGCGAGGTCATCGATGTCAATGACGCCATTGCCACTCACATCTGCTGCCTTCACATCCTGCCAATCTGCGCTTGCTGTTGTTTTACCATAATTCGCAGCTGCAAAAGCAAGGTCACCAATACTTACTTTACCATCATGGTTAATATCACCTGGAGTGCCCACCGTTATATTCACTCCAACGGACGATACGGTTGCTGCTGTTTCCGTTCCTGTGCTGTCAGCGAGCATAGCGCTTGCTACTGTGATCGCAGCTGATGCCGACTGCGAGATCGACTTTGCTCGGAAAGTTACTTCGACCAGCGGTGTCTCCCCCGTAATCGCGTTCCCTGCCCCTTCGCTAGCTAAAATAAGACGTAACTTACCTGACGTGTTCTTCGTAACGACAAGGCTTACTTTATCTTTCACCGACTTCGCTGACACGAAATCCAACAAGCTATCCTCATAATTTATCACGAAATCTTCGGCATAAACTTGACTCGTCACATTGTTCAAGCCTAAACGAACAACGAATTCACTGCCTGGCGTGACAGAGGAAACACTGCTGAGCGTCGTTTCCGCACTGGAAGGTACGCCTGCTTCCACAGTCACTTGGCTTGTCGCCTGATAACCGCCGTCAACGCTCGTGGCTGTAATCGTCACCGTCCCTGGTTTTATTCCGGTTACAAATCCCTTACCCGCTTGATTCTCCACGCTCGCTATCGATGTATTGCTGCTGCTCCATGTGACGCTCTTATTGCTCGCATCTGCTGGCTTTATCGTAGCCGTCAACGCTGTCGTCTGCCCTTGTTTGACCGTTGCCACAGACTTATCAAGCTGCAATCCCGTGACAGGAATCTGCACCGTTGTATCCTCGCGCACAGCACTTTTCAAATTCGGGAGCGCTTCTTGACCCAGAGCGTTGGCAACAACGGCTGTTTCCAATGAAGCGGTGGCAGACTCATCTTGTGCTGTCGCTTGGATCTTCAACAAAGCTGCATCCGGTGTAATGCCGTTTTCTGCGCTGAGCACGACTTTTGTTCGTCCATTAGCGGAATCGCTACGAATCACCTTCACACCTTCTTGAACGGATTCTACCGCCGTTACGTTCAGTCCGTTCGTCGCAACGACAATGTCCATTGCCTTAGCAGGGGACGCCGTATTGCTGACAGCCAACTCATAATACTTAAGCTGCTGCGTTGTTGGAGCTACCACTTTCGTCAGCTGTAAATTAGGCGCATCCGCTTTGTTCTGATCTTTTTGTGCGACGAACATGCCGTTAATCCCTTGTGAATCACCAATGGTACTGTTAATGCCCAGCCCCTTCAATACCGTGGCAGCCAAATCTTTGGTCGTTCCACCTTGCAAAATTTTCTCCTTGCCCACATCGGTTGCCACCGTTCTTCCGTTTGCCGCAAAGAAAATCGTTGTCGCGAGTGGTGAATCCTGTCCATGTGAAGTCGCGCTTCCCAGTGTCGTATTGGCGTTCTCTGTGCCCCCGCCGTGATCCGGCAGCATGACAATCAAGGTGTCATCCAGCAAGTTTTTATCCCGCAGAGCGTTGACAACTGTGCCTACGTTCAGATCCGTCTTCGTCAGCTGCTCATAATATTGCTTTGTGTAGAAGCCAATACCGTGTCCCGCATGGTCCATATCGTCAAATTGGATGAACATAAGCGATGTATCGAGCGCTTTACCGCTTGCCACATACTGCGCGAAAGCTGCTGCATCCGCTTCATCGTTTCCTGTTCCAATTTCAACGCCCACAGAAGGCTCAATATGTCCGTCCAAAATGTTTTTCCACTGCGCGAAAGCGACCATTTTCTTGTTAGGCAGCGCTTCTCGTACCTTTTTGAAAACGGATGGATAGGGAGAGGTTTCCGAATAATAATAAAGTCCGCTTTCCGTGTTATTGATTTGATGTTTGCTAAAGTCAACGCCATTCAACATAGCGCCCCAGTTCGGGGATGAGCTTGATGGCAGTGTCGTTTTGGCTGTGTAGCTGACAGCTCCTTTCTCAATTAAACTTCGCAGGTTTGGCGCGATCTGCCTATTGCCGACCTGCTCCTTCAGAGAACTTGGCGTCTCCCAATACGGCGCATTTGGCATCACAGACAAACCGCCGCCATCCATGCCGATGACGACAACCCTTTTATACGGAACGTATTGCGCATTGCTGGCAATGGAGCTCTGCAGCTCGTTGGAATTACCTTGTGCAAGAGCAAGGTCGCCAACCGTGACAACGCCGTCCTTATTCAAGTCTTCTGTCGCTTTCGGATGAATTTGCACCGTCTCCGGCTGCGAATTAAACGTTTCATTCACCATTTTGGTCGTCCCGGCATAAAACTCTGCTTTGCTTACCTGAATCTGCCCTTGTCCGGAAGCCGCTTTCGTTTTGAAAAACACTTCAGAAATTCTCGATTTGCTATATTCAAGCGGGTTGGTTTGGCCGTATACGATGCCTCCCGGAATGGTCAATTTCACGATCCCAGGTGTGGATGTATCAGCTGATACCGCGTTCGTTGCGTTTACAAACTCGAATAAGTTGCTGTCATAAGCGAGTTCAATAACTGATTTATCCACCGCCGTGCTCATCGTTGGCGTACGCAGATCCAAATTGACCCGGAACGTCCCCCCCTGTACGGCATGTTCAGCGCCAATCAAGTTCAAAGAACCTTTAAAGTTCTCATTCACCTCTATCGGAGGCGCGCTATTAAACATATCCCCGACTTCCTGTGCAGTGACAGCTCGTTTAATGACTTGCATTTCATCCACTTGCATATCAAACGTGCTTACTTCGTAATTCCCTGTACCATCGTTGCCGATCATCGTGGACAATCCCGAATCAATCGTTCCTGTTCTGCCCGCAATATTCATACTACTCGCAATGCTTTGGTATAACGTGCCGGTTTTCACCGAAATGGCTACAGGTACTCCGTCTTTATAGAAATCCGCGCGCCCGGTCGTACGATCATGGGAGACGACGATATGATGCCATTTCCCGTCAGCTACATTCGGAATCTCAGCATCCGCGCGCGATCCGCCCTGTGTGTTATAGTTCCATTTCAGACTATTATTCGGCTGTAAAGATAAGGCATAACCTACATTGCTGCCGCTAGCCCAGTTTTTGTTGGCAATAACCGGTGGATCGCTCGCTACACCAGGTGATTTCACCCAGAACGCTAATGTAAAGTTTGTACTTGTGCCGAATTGCAGATTAGCCGGCTTGCCCAAATTCAGATATTGCCTGTTCGCACTTGTCGAGTTGAGATTGAGTGCTTTCCCTTCTCTTCCTGCCACATAAGTTGGATTCCCCGCTGCTGTGACATTGGTTGCGTTTGTGGAGCTGTCGACAACATTGTCCTCAAACTTCAGTTGAAGCGCAAAGTCCGAAGCAACGACTGCGGCATAGGCGGATTCCGCCATAAATGGCAGCGTAACCGTCAAACTGGAAGTTGCTAAGAGCGTGGCTGTTAACGTAGTCATGAACACTTGCTTAAACGTTACTTTCACTTGGACATCCTCCCGAAATAAAGTAATAGTTTTTGCTGCTTACCAACATATTTACAAAACTAAAACAATACAAAAGCACACAATAACAACTTGTTACTCTGTGATCTTATGCGAGAGAAAGGAAATTGACAAGCCCTTTAACACAAGTTTACAAAACAAAAACAATGTAAATGCACACAAAAACAACTGGTTAATCTGTTAGTTTATTCGAGAATTTTCGAGGTGACAAGACTTTCGACAAAAGTTCCCACCATTCGTATTTTTTCAACGTTTAATACTCGACTCCGTAAGTCTTTCGGACTCAGCCGCCATTATATGCACGAAAATAGTCCCCAAAGAGGAGACCCTCAATGAATCTAGCAAGGGTCTCCTTCCTCTGTCTATTCCACCATTTTCGAAGCAATGAAGGCCAAATCGGAAATCTCAATCTCTCCGTCATTATTGAAATCCAGATGTTTAATGCTCGCCCAATCCGGACTTGACGTGTTTTTACCGTAGTTAGCTGCCATCATGCCCAAATCGCCGATCGATATTTTTCCGTCGTTGTTCAAATCGCCAGGAGTGCCGACAGGAATCGGTGTTACATGGATGCTTAGGGAAGAATTTAACGCTTTGAACTCGTTACCCAGCTCATTCCCAAGCGTAGTGTCCGTCACTTCAATGAAAGTCGTAATAGCCGTAGAAGTCACTTTGGAGTTAAAAGTGAGCTTTAACAATTGCGCATTGCCTGTTATGGCGTGACCTGCGCCTTGGCTGGCGGTGATCAAACGAATTTTACCCGATCCAACATTCGTTTTTCGCACGATGCTAAGATTCGGATACACCGGCTCCACCGATACGAATTCCATGACATTCTGATCATAGGTTAATGTGATATTTTCCGCATAAGCTTGCTGCGCCACATTGTTTACGCCATAAGCGACTTCGAGCGGCTGTCCGCCCTGAACGTTGGAGCTTCCCGTAAGCGTCGTGTATGGTGCTTGTGGCGTAACCGCAGTCACTTTGATGGATGCAGACGCTTGCTTCCCGCCATACGTTGCCGTAACGACCGTTTCCCCTTGGGAAACACCCGTGATCGTACCGTTTGTTAGCGTAGCAAGAAGCGGATTGCTAATCTCAAACAGTGATACAGTAGTCACATCTTTATTAGTTCCGTCCGAGTACTGTGCAGTAACCTTAACAGGTGCGGATTTCCCTTGCTGCACTTCATAGCTTGCTGCATCAAAAGCAATGGTTTGCAAAGTAGGCACTGGTACTACATCCACCTTGAACACATTCAGCTCGGAAGCAGAAGCAAAGTTGCCTGCGCCAGCCGTTGCTTCAAGCTTGATGAATGCAGCATGAACAGGTGCAAAATTCACTTCTTTCAGGCTGTTATTTTGCAGCCATGCTCCACTCGCCACTTTCGTATACTGATTGCCGTCATCGCTGACATATACGTTGTAAGCGGTAATTGTACCATTAGCGGCATCCTGACGAGGCGTGTATTCCAATTTGCTGATTTTGTAAGTCCCGCCTAAATTCAACACAATCGATTGTGGCAGCGGATCCACGTTAAACCATTTGATGTGCCACCAAGTGCTTGGATCTCCGTCGATCGCCAAGCCCGGTTCGTTGCCGGCCTGGAAGCTTGCAGCCGTTGCCGTCATTTGCGTTTGCGGGATTTTCACCAAGCCGGCTTGCCCCGTTACTGTAACCTCTAATGTAGCTTTATAACCGCCTTCTGCCGTAGTTGCGGTGATCGTAGCTGTTCCTGCGCCTTTCGCAGATACGACGCCGTTCTCATTTACCATGGCAATCGCAGGGTTGCTTGTGCTCCAATTCACGCCTGTGTTTGCTGCATTCAGAGGCATGACAGTCGCTTCCAAGGCAATCGGTGCATCGAGCACATTCATCGTCATCACTGAACGATCAAGCGTAATGCCCGTTACCGGGGCTGTTCCGACGATCGGCAAGCCGATCAACTTCACGTCCGCAATGCTAGCCTTCGTATTCGCATCAGGCAGTCCCGTAATTGTGATTCTCACATAACGCCCTTGGCTGCCAAACGTATCTTTGAGAACTGGCGCTGCTTCGGTATTGTTCATGCGGTTCAGAACCTGAATCCAATTGCTGCTGCCCGCTTCACGAACTTCAAGCTTGTATTTGTAGACTTTATCGCTATGTCCGAACGCGATCTCCAGCCCTTGGATGGCATGCATGCTGCCCAAATCGGCGGACCATACATGACCAGCGTTCGTATCACCCGCCACCCACATCGTATCCATTTGGCCGTCGTTGGCGTTACTTGCCGCGAAGGACGGATCCGAACTGTCTGCCGATGCCGGTTTACCTTTCAGAATGTCCCCAAAGGTTGGCGGTGCCTGAGGCGTTTCATACACATCAAGTTCAGATGCTGAGGCGAACCCGCCTACAGCGACTACAGCCTCTAACTTCACATAGCGGGCGTCAACCGCTTCAAATTGAACATATTTTTTGATATTATTTCGAGTCCAGGAACCTGAACTAATTTTTGTATAATTCGTGCCATCGGTACTGACATACAAATTATAGGTTTGAATCGTGCCATTTCCAGCATCGGTACGCGGTGCATAACGGAATTGGCTAATGTTGCGCACCTTGCCCAAATCAACGATAATCGATTGCGGCAATTTGTCAGAGCCATCCCATTTCGTGTGCCAGACGGAGTTGGCGTCGCCATCAATGGCTTTGGATGCTTCGCTGCCCGGCTGGAAGCTTAACGCTGAAGCCTTCAGCTGATTTTTCGGAATCGCCAGAGGAACAGGTACGGTCCCATCCCGGTACACGTTCAACTCAGCCGCTGCCGCAAAGCCATTAACCCCAGCTGTTGCTTCCAATCTGACATACTGCGCTTCGGCGGTAGGGAACGTGACGGTTTTTTCCTGCTTATCTGCCGCCCATGTGCCGCTGGTTACCTTCGTATAATTGGTTCCATCTGTGCTCACATAGATGTTATAAGCGGTAATAATGCCATCCGTGCCTAGATACTGTCTTGGCAGGTATTTTAGTTTATTCACAGAGAATTTCGTGCCTAAATTCAGCGTAATCGACTGTGGCAGTGGTGCGCTGCCATCCAGCTTCGTACTCCACACCGTTTCCGTGCTTCCGTCGAGCGCATTCGCCAAAGGAGAAGTAACATCTGTACTTGTCGCTGCTGCCACAATGTCTCCTTGTGGGATTTTCGTTGGGTCATTATCCGGTTCCGGCAGTGTAATGACCGCTGCATCGGTCAATGGTGTCGTATCCGCTTCAAAGCCGGCTACTTTCAATTCAAATCCTTGATTCGACGGCATATCCGGCGTTTTCACATAGAGAATGCCGCCTTTATCTGCCGCATCATAATACCAGCCGCTTGCTGATGCCGCCCACTCCGTTTTACTTGCACGCTCCGTATAAGCGGAACCGCCAACAGCCACACTAGCCGGTTTCACGTGCATGTGAATTTGGAATTGATTGGTGCGTGCTGCCAGCTTGCCGTTGTAATCGCCTACGCTTGCTCCTACTTGAACCTTCAAATCGCCGGTTCCGGCTTCCGGAGCAACGGAAGTAATCAACGTTTTCGCAAACTTGCCATTGCGGTGCTCTCTCGTTACCCCATCATCCTCGTACATCGTGAAAGATGAAGTTTTGTAAGGATAGATATCGTACGTAATCGGATTAGGCGGCACTTGGCCGTCATAAAGCGTTTCCGGGTACATCGGAATAATGGCGCCGGCTTTGACGAGCAGCGGCACACGGCTCAGCGGAGCGCTGTATTCGTCCAGCATTTTGGAACCGTAATGCTCCGCACCCGTCCAGTAGTCGATCCATTTGCCCTTCGGCAAGTAAATACCGTTTCTTACAGTCGTATCTTTGTAAACCGGTGCTACGAGCAGGGACTGCCCGGACATGAATTGATATTGTGTCAATGTATTTTTCGTATTTGGATCGTTCGGGAATTCATAGACCATCCCTCTGGTGAACGGCGCTCCCGATTCATAAGCTTCATTGAGATAGGTGTAGAAATAAGGCGTCAAGCGCTGTCTAAGTTTTAAAATATCACGGTTATAGCTTGTGTAAGGCTCTCCATAGCGCCATGGCTGTTTATCCATGGATGCCCAACCGGACATGCTCATCAGAATTGGTGTAAACGCTTTCCATTGCAAATCACGGACATAGGTTTGCGCGCTGCCGCCGAAGATCCCATCCACATCACCGGTAGCGTACGTCATGCCTGACAAACCGGCGCCGATCATCGAAGGAATGTGGAAGCGGATGTATTCCCAGTTCCCGGATTGATCTCCGGACCAAACCGTTGAATAGCGCTGTGTGCCTGCCCATCCGCCAACGGACCACACAAATCCGCGAGAGTCCGAGTTGCTCTCAACGCCTTGATGCGCCTGCTTCGTTGCATCCAGCGCAAAGTCGTATCCAGGCCCTACCCACGCTACGTCCAGCTTATTCAAACGCGTACCGGCCACGCCTACTTCAGTGGCGATATTCGCGAGGCCGTTCTGCGTCCACAAGCCGGTGTAAAAGCCCAAATCATGAAGCTGCGCTACAGTACTCGGCAGCTGCACATACCCGCAGCCATAACCGTCGTTCGGCAGCAGCCAACCGCCCGGCATGTCATTGTCGCGGAAGCCTTGCGCCACCTTCAGAACATCCGGCGTCATCAGCTTATTCGGCTTGTTAGCGCCGGTATTGCTTGTGTTGTAACAATCCGCGTCCCCCATGCTCATTCCCCATCTAGGAATCAGCGAAGGTTTGCCTGTCAAATCTGTATAGCCGTTTAAAATATCCTTCATTGTATCGCCGTAAAAATAGTACGCATCAAAGCGATTTTCATTGTGCGTCAATTGTGCGGGACTACCGAAATCGTAGGTACCGTCTTGGAACGTATTCCGCAGTACGCCATAACCAGTGGTGCTCAAGTAAAACGGAGATGGATTGGAGACCGTACCGCTGCCCCAATCGCCAAAGTTTTTGGCGATCTTAATCGTCTTGTCCCGGTGAGAGAAAAATCCGTTTTGCATGCCTCCGCCGTAGTAATACTCATCCGCTCCTCTAACCAGCTTCTGCGTTGTAGAGGATGAGCTGTAGTTTAACGGAGACTCCTCTTGCCAAACTACGGTCGCGTTGTCGCTTTTGTACATCGCGAATTTCAGCGGGCTTTTGTAAGCACGTAAAACAAATTTGGCTGTCGTGATTTTGTAGTAGCTGCCCTCATCTGTCCAATCCACAGCGACCGGGCCGAAATCCTCCTTGACCACGATTGGCTCTTTCGGCGCAGACGAGCTTCTGCCCGCTAACGTTTGAAAATTCCCGCCTACGCCGAGCCAGATTCGAACCATGTCGTCGCGATTAAAAATGACTTTCACCTTATCGGAGCCCGATGTGATCGTGAACGTCTTCGTGTCCGACTTCTCGAAGTTCGTGATGTCGCCAACCGCTGCCGCATGTGTCGTGGTCCCGCCCAAGAAGATGATGGCCACGACGAACATCAGGCAAAAAACAAAACCAAATGCGTGTTTAAGCGTCTTCACTTCCTACACTCTCCTCTTCATTTTCAACCTCATATGGCAAAACGACCGAGGGATACGATGTTGCTGCTAACCTTTTAATGCCCCCGCCGTAATTCCTCCTGTAATCTGCTTTTGAAAAATGCTATAGAAAACAATGGTCGGCCCCATGGATATAATCAGGGTAGCGAAAAGGGGTCCCCACTCCGTTCTGTACTGCATTTCCCCCTGCATAACCGCAATGGCTACCGGGATCGTATATTTAGTTGGATCATTGATCAACACAAGCGCGAACACATATTCATTCCAAATATTCAGCACCGTAATAATCGCTACGGACATCAATCCCGGCTTGGCAAGCGGAAGCATGACCCGGAAGAAGATGCCATAATGAGAAGCACCGTCAATCGCAGCCGCTTCTTCAAGTTCACTTGGCAGCGATTTGAAAAAACTGACGAGAACAAAAACGGCGAACGGCACGGCTGTAACCATGTAGACTAATATGAGACCAAATAAATTGTTCGTTAGATGAAGATCATTCAGCAAAAAGAACAAGGGAATGATCCCCAGAAACGTTGGAATCATCATGTAGGAGAGGTACGAATAGTACAGTAAACCGTTTCCTCGAAAGGTAAATCGGGCAATGACATAAGCGGTCGTAGCCGACAAGAGAACACCCAGGACTGTGCTTACGACTGTCACGACAAGAGAGTTCATAAAATTTTGACCAAAATGATATTTTCCCCACACGAACGAAAAATTCGACCAAAGTAAAGGGAAATTCGGCAAGTCCCACGGTTTGCCAATAAAGAACTGCTGGTTATCTTTCAAGGAACTAAAAATTGTCCAGAGCAGCGGATATAAAATACAAATGGACCAAGCGATCAGACACACTTTGAAAAACACGCGAAATGCCGGATTCATCATACGTTGACTCATAACAATTACTCCTCTACGTTAATTCAATGGTTTCTCTCTTCATCAGCCTCTGAAGGGTTGCTGTCGTGATCAAAGAAAGAACCAGAATGAGAACGCCAATCGCAGACGCATAGCTGAATTTGCCGAACTTGAAGGCATTCAAATACAAATAGGAGCCCATAACCTGTGTGGCATTATCAACTCCGCCTTCAAAGGTCATGATCGTCACGATGACGAATGAGCCATTCAGTGTCGTCATCACAATCCAGACCACGGATGTCTTGATCTGCTCCCACGAAAGAGGAAGAGTAATGAGCCAAAATTGTTCCCACTGCGAGGCGCCGTCAATGTCAGCGGATTCAAATAAGGATGACGGAATGCTAAGAATGCCTGCGACGAGCAAAATGATGGTAAATCCGATCCCTGCCCAGATGGAAGGCGGCAGAAGCGCGAATATCGACCATTTATCGCCTAACCAAGCGAAATCGAACTTTTTATCCGTAAATAAAGAGATAAAGGAATTCAGAAATCCAAGGTTCGGATTATACACATACCGCCAGAGAACCCCTACAACAACTACGGAGAGCACATTGGGCAAAAAGAAAATGATTCGATAGAAGCCTGAACCTCTGATATTGAACCTAGTAAGCGCTACCGCGAAGAATAAAGACAAAACCATAAAGCCAATGACTTTGCCGATGACTAGAATGTAGTCGTTTCGGATGGTTTTCAAGATTACACTGTCATGCACCATATCTGTAAAATTGCCGAGACCAATAAAATTATAGGTTTCAGAACCACCCGACCAATCAAATAAACTTAGATAAATGCCTTTAAACATCGGGTAGACGGTGAATACGAGATAAAGAAGCAAAGTTGGAAGGATAAAGGAAAGAATGAACATATTCCGCTTCATCTTCGCAGTTCCGGTTCTACCACTCATTTTCCGATCCATAGGGCCAGCTGCCGCTGTCTTTCTCTCTTTCATACTTCCCTCCTATCTAAAATTCTGACTGATAAGTGGTAAGATGACATGCTTCCCTGCTTATCAGCCAGATCCTTATGGTGACTTATTTCTTTTCTTTGGAGCGGATTTTGTCTGTTGCTTCTTCCATACGATCTGCCCACTGCTGAGGCGTAATTTCACCTTTGGTAAGCGCGATTGTCGCGTTGTTTCTCGCTGTTACCAGTTCTTCTGGAATGACGATTTCAGGCGCAACAACCGTATTCGGTGAGTTATAGAACTTGGCTGCTTCTTTGGTTAAAGCCGGTGCATTCGTACCTTCCAGATCTGCTTTAATGTTGGAAGGAGCTTTGGAAAGCTCTGCCCATGCTTTACTTTGCTTTTCAGTGAAAATAAATTGCATGAACGCTTTGGCTGCCTCAGGATTTTTCGCTTTTTTCGCGATAGCCACTGTGGAGGTGTAAGGGTTCGCTACGAACTTGCCGCCTTTGTCTTGACCGATGGATGGCAGGAATCCGAACTCGAATCCAGCTGGGATGTCCTTGGCCATCTCGCTTTCAACCCAGATGCCTGTCGGAATGAACGCCGCTTTATGCTGCAGCCATTGGGACTGCGAATCCGTATGGTTCAGCGCCGGAGACCCTTTGTCGATAAGCCCTTTGTCTCTCATTTCCACGATTTTGGCGAGTGACTTCATGACCGGCTCGCTCTTCCAAACACCTTTTTCAAGCCCATTAATTTTCTTAAAGATGGAGGTATCGTAGTTGTTCATAGCGATAATTGTCGGGTCCAATAAGCCCCCGTTGATGTAGTAAGGGTACACCCCTGTATGAATGTAATCGCTCATTTGACCATCTGCTTTAATTTTCTCTCCTAAAGCCATGAAGCTTTCGAAGTCAGCAGGCGCTTGCCAGCCTTTGCTTTTGAATAATGCTTTATCATAGAACGTGCCCCATGATCCAAAAACAAGCGGTACGGCGAAGGCTTTGCCTGGTTTATACTCTTCCGGCTGAGCGATCAATAGATCGAGAATCTTTTTACCATCTACGTTCTTGGCATCCTTGAGCCAGTCCGTAATATCCATAAGCTGATCATCCGTTACCATTTGTCTGGTGTTAGAGCCAGCTCCGTCGATGTAAACAAAATCGGGCGGGTTGCCTTGCAGCCAACGGGGTTTCATTTGATCGTTAATTTTCGCTCCGGCAGATTCTTTAATCTTCAAATTCGGATTTTGTTTTTGGAAATCGGCAATGGCTTGTTTCCACCAAGCGTCGCCATATCCGCCGACAAAATATTGAATTTCAAAGTCACCGGCAAGCTTCGTTCCCTCCGGTTTGGCGCTGTCAGCCGGTTTCGCGCTTTCCACAGGCTTAACGCTTTCAGCTGGCTTCACAGATGCCGTTGTCGTATTTGCGTTGTTGCTTCCACAGGCCGTTAACGTCAGCAGCACCGTCGATAATACCATACCCCATGTCATTGCTTTTTTTGGCTTCATCATCGTATAGACCTCCCAAGAGTTTTGCGGAGCAAACGTGTAAGAATACGTCCGCTTCTACGTTTCGCAATTCCTTTACACACTTTTATCATAGTAATTTTCTTCCTATACAACCATTGAATTTAGTACTGTAAATAGGTGAAAATGTACTGTCTTTCCTTTGTTTTTGGACAACGAAACAAAAGCCAGGAATGATTTCCTGACTTTTGCACAACATGTATAAATTAGCGGCTCTTCTCCAACGCGATATGCTGCAGCCTGTCAAGTGCCTGTTTCGGCGTCATTTGACCAAGCAGCACCGTCTGACCCATATTTCTAGTTGCATTAAGGACCGCAGACCATGCCGGATGATTAATCGGGTAGAACTTTGCATTTTTAATCGCATTTAAATTTTGTTTCATCAAGGTATCATCTGCCGCCATTTTATCCCCCACCGTTCGAATGGTAGGCAGAAATCCCTCCCTGAGAACGAACTCTTCATACCGGGCATCCTCATAAATAAAATCAAGAAATTTAGACAGCGCGTCCTTATTGGTATGATCGGTTTTGAACGACATCCACACATCCTGTACGCCAAGGACCATAGGCGTCTGGCCTTCTTTTACGGGGATCGGCCCTTTGGCCCATTTTAATCCCGGGAACTCCTGCGGTACGACTGCCTCGAAATAATTACCCGAGATCAGCATGCCGAGCTTGCCATTCCCTAGAATTCGCTGTTTTTCATCCCGCGTCGTAATCGCCGGCTCTGGATCCGTCAAGCCCTTGTCATACAAGCTCTTGAGGAAAGTCAACCCTTCCACATTTTCACGAGAATTGATCGTCCATTCGCCATCCTTCATCCAGCCCCCTCCGGCACCATAGAAGAAATAGGAGAGGTAAGCCCAGATTTCATTATCCGTCAGATCGACGCCAAAACCGTCCACTTGCTTCCTGTCTTTGATGATGCGTGCTCCTTCTTCCAGATCTGTCCACGTTGTTGGAGGTTCTGTCAGACCGACATCATTGAAAATATCTTTGTTATAATACAATTCCCGGAGTGTTGTTACATAAGGAATCGTATATTGCACGCCATTCATCTTACTGCTCTCCATCAGATAGGGGTAAATTTTATCTTTCAATCCCGGGGAGAAAAGTTCATCCATGTTGTTGAGAAGCCCATCTTTCGCGAAATGTGCGTAAATGTTCGTGAGCAGCAAATCCGGGGGTTGATTGCGGCTAATCATCGTATTGTAGGCACTGTCGAGAATGTCCCAATTGATGACCTGCAGCTCGACCTTGATATTGGGATACTTGACTTCGAATTCCTTCACGACATTTTCAAAATAAGGTTTGGTAGACGCGCTGTATTCAGGAGCCACAAACGAAATAGTCGCTTGAGCCTCGTGATCGGTGGAGACGGGTAGGCGTGCATCTCTCCACATACATCCGGTTAACATCGTGGTCATAATTTGAAGGAGTACTAGCAAAGATACCTTTGTACGTCTATGTAAGTTTCTCACCGATTCGATTCACCCTTCCGTTCAACCCCTATTTTTCCACCAAAGGAAAGAGAAGCTCTTGATTTTCCTGGGTATACATGTTTTCTTTCGTTATGACAACAGCATCTATATTCACCTTAGGAGTCACTTTAATCCCGTTTAACGCTTGTACAGCCGTTTCCAGGGACAAATACCCCATAGTAAATGGCTTTTGAACGATCGTTGCCTGTAAACTGCCTTCTTCCAGAAGTTTGATCTGGTAAATGGAGCTGTCGAAACCGACGATGTTAATTTGATTTAATTTTTGCTTCTCCTTCACAGCCCTGGCTGCTCCCAGAGCGGCTGTTTCACTCAAGCCAGCAATCCCTCGGATGTCCGGAAACTGTGCAAGCAGATTTTTCACACTGTCATAGGCGCCATCTTCCGTCCCGTCAAACAAATAATTGCCAGCAAATTCAACTCCCGGAAAGTCAGCGATCGCGTCTTTAAAGCCGTCCTCACGATCCTTTTCGACGATGGAGCCTTTCCTGCTGCTGAGTGTCATAACACGGTATAAGCTTCCGTTCTGCCCACCCGCCAATATCTTTCCGGCCTTTCTACCCGCTTCGATATTGTCCGTAGCAATAAGACTTGCTTCTACGTGCGTTTGAATCGGGGAGTCAATCAGAATCACCTTGATGCCGGCCGCTCTTATTTTATCTACCGTTGGTGTAAGCCTTTCGTAATCGGTCGCTGCCAGGATTATCGCATCAGGTTTCTTCGCAAGAGCCTCGTTCAAATTGCGAATTTGGCCCGTTGTGTCCGTCTCAGATAGTGGCCCCGTAATATCAATATTGACAGCCAGCTCCTTGGCGGCCGCCTTTACCCCTGAACTCACCATCTGCCAGTAATCGGAACGAATATTGTTCGTTTTCAATACGACAGCGATCTCAAACTTTCTCTGATTCGTAATGCGCAGCATCTCCACGCTGTAGACCACTAAGAAGCCGAACACAATGACGAGCAGCACGGCCAAAAACACTGGCTTTTTAAGAACCATCTAGCGCTCCTTTCTGGACACATTTGGGAAGTACAATGGTAACCTCCGTCCCCTCCCACTTCTCACTTTGAAAGCTTAAACCGAACTCATGCCCAAAAAGTTTAATGCGTTCATGAACATTGCTGACCCCAATACCTCGGATGATGCCATCTTTCATTTTCAAAATTTGATCCAACTTCTCCGGCTCCATGCCGACCCCGTTATCCGCAACCACAAAAACAATCGTATCCCCGTCTTCTTTCCCCGTTATGTGGACCAATCCAGGCTCCAAGCTATTTTTGATGCCATGATAGATCGCATTCTCAACAATAGGCTGCAAAATAATTTTGGGGATATGAATATCAAGAATCCCGGGATCTACGTCGATTTGAAAATCAAGCTTGTCTTTGTACCGTAACGTTTGAATCAACAAATAGTTGGTGATATGCTCAATTTCCACTCGAACGGGGACGGTTTCATTGTTTTTATTAATAATCGCGCGAAACAGCTTGGCTAACGATGAAGTCATCAGAACGACCTCCTCGTGTTTTTTTCGCTCCGCCATCCAGATAATCGAATCCAGTGTGTTGTATAAAAAATGAGGATTAATTTGCGCTTCCAGCAGCTTCATTTCGCTTTTGCGTTTGCTTTCTTCATTTTGAATAATTTGATTCATCAAATCTTTGATGCGGCCTACCATGATATTGAAAGTCTGACCCAATTGTCCGATTTCATTCCCGCTCCGAAATTCCGAACGGATGTTGAAATCTCCTTTTTCCACTTGTTTCATGCTGCTCTGTAGAAGTTTGATTGGTCTGGATAGATGGCGAGAGATGAAAAAGGAGAGGTATAACGCGATGACTAAGGCTAGAATCGTCCATAAAAAATAAGACAGATTAATTTGATTCTGGTTGGCAATCAGCTCGCTGGCATAGGCGACACCTACGATTTTCCAGCCGAAATGTGTTTCTTGGATCGTATAGATCCGTTTCTTGTTCCCTTCCCCCGTAACAAAGCTGCCGCTGCCGGACTGCTTCACCTGATCAATCATCTCCGTTTTGAGATTGCTGTTAATCAGCTTCTGCTGGGGGTGGTACACGAGGCTTCCATCCTTGTCGATGATAAACACATAACCTCTTTTGCCCAAGTTAATATGGCTGCAAATTTCATTCAAGACACTCAAATTGAGATCAACTAAAAAAATACCTTCTCCCGTTATGCCGTCTGCACTCTTCAACTCCCGGCTGAGTGAAACCACCCAGCGATACTCGTTTTGAATAAGGTTCTGGACATGCGGTGCAGAAATGACGGATTTGCCGCCTTCCGCTTTCGCGTTTTTGTACCACGGCTGTTCCTCGAACCCGGAGTTCGTATTCAAACTTGTAATCCTGCGGTCAGAAACAAAACGGTTGTTATAGCCAAAAACCATGATTGAGGCAATATCTTTGCGTGTGATTAAAATCGATTGAAATAAATCCGAGATTCGTTTCTCATACGGTCTACGTTCCTCTTCGCTAATGAAGCTGTTTCCCGTAATATAATACTTCACATCTTTGTTCGTGGAGGCCAGCATAGAGATATCTTCCATGTTGGTTATATAGGATTGAATGTTGATATTAACCTGTTGAATAATTTCAGCTATGTAGTGCTTGGAATTCATTTCTACCGCGTCAGCCGAGAGTTGATAGGAAATATAACTTGTAATCGTTATCAAAAATAAAATCAAGCAAGAAAAGACGACAGAAATACTGGATTGGATGCTTCTAAATTTAAAAAGAAACATGCCGACATCCTTTTCTTTTCTCATTGGATTTTCTCCCTTAACAGCTTTTCTCGGTACTCCTTAGGGGATGTTCCCGTGTTTTTCTTGAACAACACACTAAAGTATTGCGGATCGGAATAGCCTACTTTCGCCCCGACTTCATAGGATTTCAGTGCCGTATGCTGCAGCAAATCCTTCGCTTTTTCAATGCGGACCCTTGTTACATATTCCATGATCGTCTGTTCTTTGTGCTGCTTGAAAACGGTGCTGAAATAACTTCTGCTCAAATGCACATGACGGCAGAGGTCATCGACCGTGAGGTTCTCGTCGGAATAGTGTTCGTCGATATATTCGGTCACGCTCCGAACTTGCATTTTCGTCTGATCGTTTCGTTGCTCCGAAATATAGGAAATAGCTTCCCTGCAAATCGACTTGAGCCAAGCTTCAATCTCGTCCAACGTTTTGAACCGATTAATATCTTTGATCACAATGTCATGGCCTTGAAAATGCGCACTATCATTTCCTGCAAGCTCGTGAATGGTGGTCATAATGGCTATAATAATCGCCTGAATTTGGAGATAACAAGCTCCTATTGGCATCAAAGATGCCTTTAAATTACTTATTAGCTGCCCCGTCAAAGCGTAAGCTTCCTCGAGCGTCCCTGTTTTGATTAGCGTTGCAAACCTGCGATTCCACTCGATATCCAGCTGCTGCGCCGGTTTCTTGGCGCCTTCCATGTCGAGGATCGAAATGACCTTATTTTTCCCATGCAAAAAAAGGTAATCCAGTGCAGAAATCGCTCCATTGTAAGACTGCGGGAGCTCGCGTAAGGATCTGGACAACGTACCGACACCGACGGTCACAGTGAATTTCAAGTATTTCTCCATGCAGAAACGAATTACTTCCGATACATTAAGCGCAGCTTCATAGGCCCCTTCTTCCGCTTCGCCGGAGAAAATGACAACCATTCGCTCCTCCCTCGTCCGAAAGACGATGGCGTTTTTCCCCTCCGTCACTTCTTGCACAATATTAAAGGCTGCGGATCGGAAAAGCTCCGGATCGTTTTGCCATTTCTCTTTCTTTATATCGTCAAAGTCGTCGATGTCAATCGCAACAACCAGATAAGGCGGGGCAATTGGCGGCAAGCCGAAATAAGCAAATCTCTCTTGTACCCGGTCATCCCGCAAAGTACCGCCCACTAACTGCTCAAGAAACCGCTCTCTTAACAAAGGCAAACTTTGATGAAGCTGCATCTTCAGGAGTGAAAGATTCTCACGGTTTTCAGCTTCCTTATCCATCTCATCTTTGACTTTATCCAGGAGTAGGCGAAGTTCGTTTGCCGTTATTGGTTTGACGATATAATCATGCACCTTCAAGCGCAGTGCTTTCTGGGCATAATCGAACTCGTCATGGCCTGTCAGGATAATCACCTTAATATACGGATAATTCAAGTGAATCTGCCTGGTTAATTCAATTCCGTCTATAAACGGCATGCAGATATCCGACAAAACGAGATCAGGCCGAAGTTCTGCGATGGCTTCCAAAGCTTCGCTGCCATTCCTGTAGTCGCCAATACATTCAAAGCCGTGCCGTTCCCAATCAATGCTCTCTTTGATGCCTTCTCTGACTTCCACTTCGTCATCAACGATCACGATTTTATACATCGTATACACCCCTGTCTCTACATAAAAAAACGGATTTCCGATCATGTCAGGAATCCGGTCACAGCTATGGATGCTTCATTTCCTAATATTATACAAGTCTTTAGTTGCATCGGAAAGGAGTCTAATTTGTATGATTTTGTCGATCTATCCGAATAAATGTATGATCATCCAAGCGGAAGCAAGTGAAAACACAAAATCAAGCATTAATTCCACTTATTTGTGCACGATTTTTACCTTGGTTAAGAAAAACCCTGACGGATCAAATCCGTCAGGGTTAGGTATTAGCAGGTTCTATTCATGGGAACTACAGGCTCTAATTTGTCCTTAAGCTTACTTCGTCAACGATGCACTCGGCACATTCTGCTTCCTCCGCAGCCAAACGACGAGCCCGAATACAACCACAGTCGCCATAGACACCCATGAGCTGTATAGAAAAACTTGTCTCATGCCGTAAGCGGCGCTCATGATTCCGCCAAAGAAGCTGCCGATGATGCGGGCGGCTCCAAGGCTGAGCAAGCCGTTCAGCGTCTGACCGCTGGCTTTCCACTCGGCAGGCACTTCACGGTTAATGAATGTCGCCAAGGTGACAGACAATACGATGAAAATCACACCATGCAGCGCCTGTACAGGCAAAATCCAATGCGGTTGATCAATGATGGAAAATAAGAACCACCGGATGCCAGACGCGAGTGCGGCAATGATTAAAATCATCGAGATCGAAACACGCTTGAAGATCCAGCCGGAAAACAGTAAGAACGGCAGCTCGCTCATCGAAGAAATGACCATCGACCAGCCGAGCAGCAAGCTATCGGCCCCCATTTCCTTGAAGTAAATGGGGAAAAAGGCATAATAATAGCCCAGTGTAACTTGTACAATGAAATTAATGCCCAAATAAAACATCAGCTTGCCATTGCGGAAAAGCTCGCGAAACCGTTTACCGGTTACGTTGACCTGACGGCTCGCCGCTGGCGGAAAACACCATAACAGCAGTAATCCCGCAAGCATCGTTCCTGCATAGACAGGGAACATGGAGTTAATATGCGATTTGGCGACGATCCCGAACACCAGCGACATCGTGGCGAAACCGATGGTCCCCCCAAGGCGGATCCAACCAAAATTCCATTTGGGACGACGATCCAATTCTTCCAGTGTAATCGCATCGCTTAACGCGAAAATAGACGTTTGAAAAAACATAAACACGCAAATTAATATAAGCAAATAAATGAACTGATGTGAAAGCGGGAAGAACATAATGGAAATGCCGCTCCCGATCAACAGCAACGCAAGCACACTATTTTTGGTTTTGGAACGATCACCAAGCGCTCCCCAGATCGGTTGACCTAACATGGCAACTAGGGGTCCAAGGCTGAGCAGCATGCCGATTTGCTCCTGAGAAAATTTGACGTTATACAGGTAGACCGGTAAAAATGTGCCGTACACCGCATTCCCCATATAAATAACTGCGTAAAACAACATAAATGCGTAAAGTCTCGTTGTAAGCCCCTTCTTTCCTTCTAGAAATATAAATAGCCAGCCCTCCAAGATGAAGGGCCAGCTCCGACTTAAGGTTATTAAAACTGTACGACAAGTCCACTTAGCGTTCAAGTGTTTTTTTCGTAGAGGCTCCTTCTCCCTCTTGCGGCCTGCCGCCAAATACATCTCGAATCGCTTCCAAATAGGCCATTCCATTGATCGTATCCGGCTCCAAATAGCTGCCTTCCGTCCATTCGTTCCACGCATTGATGGTGAAGATGGAAGGTTGCGTCACGCCACGATCGAGAAATGCTTTGACACCCTCCAAAGCCAGCTTAAACGCTTGAGGTGTATTCCCAGCGAGGGTAGCCATGTAGGGATACCCCAAATCTTCAAAAGTTTCCGATTGCACCGTTCGCGGAGAGGAGTCCCAGCCCATCGTCACATTCGGATAATAAGGCAGCTTATAATCTGCCGTGAAGGTTTCATAATCAAGCTGAGACTTCTCAACAATGGCTGCATAGTCCGTCTCCGGGAACAGATCCAGAGGCTGATGATGAATCCATACATACGAAGAAATACTGTCTAGACCAAGCTGCTCCAGCACTTCATGGATATTCGCAATCTTTTGCTCAGTAGGCAGAATTTGCAGTCCCCAAACGACGACATTTAAGTGCAGCTCCCCTAATCCGGCCGCTCGTACTCTTTCTCGGAACTCTAGTAAAATTCGCGCCGTTTCCTCCATTCCGCCTAAACCACGAATCAGGCTGTGAATTTCGTAGAACGAGACATAAAGCCCTTCATTGACACGCCAATAGGATGGATGTGAAAAATAGTTCTGAATCATATGGTCCGTCGCTTCAATGAAGCCCTTCTCGCTGATCTGGCCTTCGGCCTGCACGTTGTAAGGTCGGCTGCGCTGAGCGGGATGAATGTCGATCCAATCATGATTCGCCCACATAATGGCAAATTTCAACCGGTCATTATTCGGAGCTTGCAGGAAACCTTCATCCAGCGCTCGCTGCAAGAAGGGGCCATCCTCATACCAGTACCAATCAAAGATGAATGCTGTAAGGCCATAATCGGCCGCTGCTGCTATTTTGCGAGCCATGACGGCTGGATCCGCTTCATCCTCGTAACCCCATAATGGCACTTTCGGCTGCTGATGGCCGGGGAATTTAGGTTCCGCGCGCTTCACTAGCTCCCATTCCGTCCATCCTTCTCCGTGCCATGCATCATTTCGCTTATCCCGATGGTAATTGGGAAAATAATAGGCTGCTGCTTCATAATTTGCCATCTTCGTCGCTCACCTCTTAGACCATCCCATAGTTTCGAAACCTGTCTATATTGTATAATTGAAGTAATCTTGCAACCACTTACAAAACAGACCTACCTACCACCATTTCGGACATCGTCCCAAGAAATGAGGGAGCAATGTGACCATGCCAAGAAAGCTGGGTTCCTATTTCGCCGCTGAATACATCGAAGATAACGGTTTTCTTTATGTGAATGAAGTCAAAGAAACACAATGGCTGCTAGAGCATGTTCACGATTTTATAGAGATTGTTGTAGTGCTTGATGGCAAAGGCATTCAGTATATCGATGGCCAACCTATGCACGTTCAGGAGGGGGATGTCTTCGCCCTGCCCATCGGTGTTTCTCACGTTTTTCGTCCTTCACCGGCCAAGCGTGCCGCCCCGCTGATCGTCCGTAATATCATGATTCGCTCGGAATGGCTTGAACATTTGAAGATTTGCCTTCCCGACTTATCCATCAAGCAATTGATCGATTGGCTGGTTGGCAAAGGGGATCGCACTGACTCCCTGCAGCGCTGGGCCAAGGCAGCCGATCATCTGGGCGCTATTCGCAGAATCAGTGAAAGCATGCAGGACATTCTGGCCAAGCGAGATGCGGCTTATTTAACTCAGGCCATGGCTTTGGTTACTGAACTGCTCGTATTGTTAATTCGCTGCTCCGAATGGCGGTTTGCCACTATGATGGCGCACATGAGTGACTCCAATAAAGAGTTATTGAGCCTTCCCCCAACTAGAAGCTCAAACCGCAACGTTGAACAATTCCTTGATTACCTTACTCATGCGATGCCCGATGACTATACGTTACCGATGCTAACTGAGAAATTCCAGTTGAGCGAGCGCCAGATTCTGAGGATCTGCCATCGGCATCTGGGTACCAGCTACATGCGTTTCGTTCAAAAACAAAGAATAACACATAGCTGCCGCCTTCTGGCGTCTCCGGATTTGAAAGTCTATGAAGTGATGCACGCTTCAGGTTTCCAGAATGCCGATTATTTTAACCGGCTGTTCAAAAGACACACCGGCCTAACCCCAAGCGCCTATCGTAAATTGCTCCTGCATAAGTAAAAGACATGAAGAATCCCCCTGCCAACGGAATCGTTGAGAGGGGGATTGTGGGATCAACCTTAACTATCACTATACTCCCCAGTCTCCTATAAAATGGTCTGAATTTATGCTCATTTTTATACTTAATGCCGGAATGCAGTGTTGAGATCAGCATGATATCTCTCCTACTTTTTACATGACTAACCGGCCGGAGCAGCACGGACAGTTATCATTTTGCATATATACTTCTGAAACAAGTTTTAGATAGTCCATGGAGCTGCTTAGATCCATATCCTCCGGATTCATCCGGTATTGCTTGCCATTCATCATATTCCACACCTGCAGACGCTCCGGCATTTTGCCAAATGCTTTATAGCAATATACGACGGTCATATGGAAAAACATCTGCACCGCTGCATCGTTTTCTTCCATCATATATTTATGAATGACGAACGAATCTTTCGTCGGCTCCATGACTTGCATAATCATAGACAAACCCAAGTTAAGTTCTTCAACCCACACATTGCTGCTTTCAAAAAGCATCAGCGGGCAATCCACTGCATTTATCCCGGTAAGTGCTTTGTACAGATGCATAAGCACGCTTCGCTTAACATCCCCGTAGCATCCAAGTGAATCAAACTTGCGAAATTTATTCGTCCAGCGCCGCTCAAACAATTTCGTTAAGGTCAGAAACGTTCGAGACTTGAGCGGCAGCGAGTACCATTCGTTAATCGCGTGATACGCGGCATATTGTGTAAGCTGTTTCCAATCCGGTTCATCCGGTCGGTCCTTACCGATAACTTGCGTATGGCTCCGAATCCAACGCTCCAGTTGATAATCAGCAAGCACTTGCATGGTTCCCATGCCCATTCCGACTTCATTTTCGTTAATCATATGTATGGGACACCCCCGTGATGTGGTTGATAGCTTGAACTAATTGATAATGATTTTCAATTTCACTTAATATATCAAATGATAATGTTTCTCAATAAAACTGTCAAGATATCTGCAAAAAAAAGTAAAAAGGAATCCCAGCCTCTTATCGCGGCCTGCGGGATTCCCTTTTATGTCTCACAATCGGCATCATCGATGCCTTAAATTTGTCTCACTGCTTCCTCTGCCGCAGACTTGATATACAGGTTCCTCTGCAATAAAAAGTCACGCATATAGGCTTCCAAGAACCATTTATCCGCTAATTTCCCTAGAACACCCATCGGTGAAGTATATATGAAGGTATCAATCATCCGCGTTCCGCCTTCGATAGGAACAAATTCGTGGGTATGCTTGAAATTTTTGAAAGCACCGCGAACTTGTTCATCAACAAAATAAGATGGGCGTGCCATTTCCGTTATTTTCGCAGTCAGCTTCTGTTTGATCCCAAAATGGATTGCTTCCCAAGTTACGGTCTCTCCCAGTTCGATCAGTCCGCTTGTGCGGCCTGCGATCGGTCTTTCCCTGGTCTGAGCGGTTGACTTCGCATGGATATCAATGCTTCTGGCCAAATCAAAGATAACTTCTGCCGGTGCGTGTATGAGCAGTTCAATTCGAATGGATGGCATGCCATAATGCCTCTGCGATTTTTTTGAAAACGAGCGCTTGCTCCCAGCGATTGGAAATTTCCTTCCCGCCATCTCTGACCATCGCATAAGAAGCCGGTCCCAGCTCACACACAAACGGAAAAGAATCCCCTTCAGCAGCTGTTTGCGCCCATTGCCTCATCCCTTCACTCCACCACCCGGCAAAATGTTTCACCATCGGATGCTCGCCAAGCTCTCCGATATCCACCTGAACTTGGTTGCCGTTCGATACCCGGGCATGAATGCTTGAAGTGCGCTGCAGCAGTTTAGCGAATAAGTTCTCTGTCATCGGGTCAGCTCCTTCTTCGCCAATGGCAGAACCGACGATGTAGTGAGACAGGTCATTCGTTAACCGAAGCTTCGGAAGCGCCTGTACATATTCTGCTGTCCGAAGCAGATCTTGGGTCACACGTCCGCGGTGCGTTTCAACGAAGAATGGGATTCCCACTTCCTCGGCTTGCTGAATGAGCCCATTCAACCCGGAGATGGCTTCGAACCCGACCGTATATTGATCAAGCACTTGGGCGTTGATATAGCGGGCTCCGAATTGTTTGGCCGCCTGCAGGAAAACCGTGATACCCTCTCCCGCACGCGGGAAGGGAACCATTTGCACCCCAAAACTAAAATTGTATTCCTGCAGCAAACGATGCCATTTATCCGCTTCTTCTCTTTGGGGCAATCTTCCTAAAATACCGGTGAAGCCGGCTTCCGCCAGCATCTCGAATTTTTGCTCCATGGACCATTCCGCTTCACCGTTTCCTAGTCCCGACATCGCCCACCAGGATTGTTGAACATCTAATCGTAAATGGCTGTTAACCGTCATCATTTTCGCCTCCAACACAAACTCAAATCACTCACTAAAGCATTCTTGCAAAAAGCGAATAACTTTTCTGTGATGCTCTTCACTCGTTTCATGTCCCGAAAATGGATAATCGTAGATGCGTTTTGAACAAGTCAACCGGTTATACGCGGCATATATCGTATCCGGCATGCAGACGGTGTCCTTCCAACCGACCGACATCAGCACAGGAGCCTGAATACGATGAGCAAGGTTCACAATGTCGAAATAAGCCAATGATTCTAAAGCCTGTCCCAGCTTATCCGGATGGCGTTTCAAGTAGTTGGCAATCTCCGTAAGGGAACCTGTGGAATGCAGAATGCCATAGTCTAAATGGCACATATTCGGAATGTCGGCAACGACTGCCTTGACATGAGTGCTGAGTGCTCCAGCGAGCAATGCCATGCCGCCGCCTTGGCTTGCGCCGACAACGGCTATCCGGCGAGCATCGATTTCGGGCTGCTGCCGGGCGGCTTCCACGGCGCGAACGACATCCAGCGCAAGCGCCAAATAATAGCTGCGCTCCTTGTTGAGCAGGTTCTGCGAAACCCAGCCTCTCGAAGAACCGGCATCATCCTGAAGGAGATTGCCTGTTTCTCCGGCTTGTCCTCTGGCGTCAACAGCCAGAACGGCATAGCCGAGCAGCAGCCAGACTGCGTACCGCTCAGGAAGGCCTCTGTCTCCACCGTAACCGGGGAACATGACGACACAAGGCGGCTTCTGGCTCCCACTCGGTCCATCAGGGACGAGAAACCACGCGTTAATTGGCGTGCCGTCATGGCCGAGATAGGTCAGCTTGTCCATCCGAACAGAAGGAAATAACGGAGATTGCCGCTCCCTTCGGACCGATAGCGGCTGCCGGGATGCCGCTTCGAGCGTGCTGCTCCAAAAAGTATCGATGCTGTTCCTATCGAGCGTTGGTGCTGGAGTGTATTGTTCCAGTTCTTTTTTGCGTTTCGTGAAAGCATTCATCTCGTGACATCCTTTCCAGATAGGCAGGTTTCTTCTTCATGCTACCTCTATTGAATAATAAAGTATATAGGTGTGGTATGGCATGAGTTAAGTTGATCAACGATACAACATTGAGGAACCACAGGCTGCTATTCTAGCAAATTCGACCGTTTCCGCGTTTAAGCGGAACTACAGGGCGTTATTTGAGCGCCTAACCCCGTTTTCTTGAAGAAAACGGTCAGATAGCGGCCCACAGTTCCCTTCCGCGCGAAAAAGAGCCTATTTCGATGAATAGCGCCCCCTAGTTCCCTGTTTGCCGGGGAGGAACAAAAATGCCCCAGCGGTATCAACCTCCCGCTGGGACAGCTCATTTATTCGGAATCCTTGGATTCCTCCTCATTCTTTTCAAGCAGTTTTGCCGGTGCTTCTTTGCTCGGCGCATTGAGCACTGGCGGCTTCACATCGGGCAGAATAGGCCGACTATGTCCGTACAGCTGCACGAAGATTTCTTCAATCTCATCTCCGGTTAGATCACCGCGCTTCAGCAGCTCTTCTGCAATGGCGTGTACGAAACCGTCGTATTCCTTGACGAGCTTCTTCACTTCGAGCATCTGATCTTTCAGCAGCTCATTAATTTTAGGCCGGAGCGCCTTCAAACCCTCAGCATGGGAGCCGATAGCGAGAAAACTGAACAGTTCATCGCCCATCCCAACCATCCCCAAGTATGATCCTGCCAGCAATGTTGCCTGCTGGAGATCCGAAGTTACCCCATTCAATTTCTTGTTCAGGAACTCCTCTTCCACGGCACGAGCAGCCAGACAGACTTGAATTTCTGCTAAAATCTCACTGTCGCTTCGGTTATAACGCTCATGCGTCGGTTTCGTCGCAGCGAGTCCGAGTGCACCGCCACGGCGAATAATCGTCACCTTCCACACGCGTTCATGCGGCTTAAGCAGGAACTGTGCCACCGCATGGCCCGCCTCGTGGTAGGCCACATTCCGCTTCTCATCGTCTCTCATCGAACGAAGCGGCTGTTTAAGCCCCCACTCGTAGGTCTCCATCGCAGCTCGAAAGTCTTCGTAACTAGCCACTTGGGCGCCACGTTGATGCGCGATGACAACGGCTTCGTTCACGATATGCTTGATCTGCGCCGGGCTGTATCCGATGGAGTCGAGCCCCGCTGCTTCCGCAGTAAGCGAAGCGTCCGTTTTCACTTTTTTCAAGTAGTACTGGAAGATGTCTACCCGTCCGTCATAGTCGGGAACATCGACCCACAGCTGCCGGTCGAATCGACCTGGCCGCAGCAAAGCAGAGTCCAGGACGTCAGGCAAGTTCGTTGCCGCGACTGTCAGTACCGCTGGCCTCTCCGCCTTTTTGCGGCGCAGCCCCAGCGAACGGAGCATCTTGGCGATTTTGGAGCTGTCGATATTCGGCGGGTCCATCTGCAAGAGAAGCTCATTGAGCAGGCCGGAGCCTCCGCCCATGCCCATCATTCCCATCATACCTGCGCCAGCGCCCCCTTGACGACTCATGCCGATCGCATCGATCTCGTCAATGAAGATAATGCAGGCGCCGTACACTCTCGCTAGCTTCCGCGCCTTCCGGAAGATCCCCATTACTTTCAGGTTACCTACGCCGAAGAACATGTTCTGAAAGCTTGGAGCTGAAGCGTAAGCGAAAGGCACTTGCGCTTCATTGGCAATTACTTGAGCCAAGTAAGATTTCCCGGTGCCGGGAGGCCCGCATAACAACAATCCACGGATTGCCTCCCCACCCATCTCCTTGAACTCCTTGACCCCTTTGAGCAGGGTCACAATCCGCTTCGCATTCTCAACAATTTCGGGGTTCCCCCGATAATCGTCCCAGGTTGCGCCGGTCTCGCCAGGCAATATCCAGTAGGTGCGTCCCCTGGCAAGAAACCAGAAGAGTGCTACGAACTGGATGATCATGAATAGTACTGCGAATAACAACTGGAATAACAAGCTGGCGATGGTTAACGCGGCATTCCAATAGGTCGGCCCTCCTACCCATAACAACACACCGATAATAACGAGGGCTGCTAGCCAGAGGATGAATTTTCGCCACCTAATCCACTGATATCTCCTCATGGCATCACTTCCTTTCCTGGGACCAACTTAAAGAAGGCCCGCTAGTTATTTATTGGAAAATTCTTTTGATATCCAATAAATATTTGAGAATGACAGCGACCCCACAGATGAAATAAAAGATCACAAGAATCCAACCTGTGGGATCGATTGAAACTAAATTTACGAGCACATTCAAAGGTAAAACATAATAGAGGACATCTTTTAAATAACCTAGTACAAATGTAACATCGAAAGCTCCTTCCCAGAACATTTTGAAGAAGGAAATTAGAAAATGGATAATCATTAATCCAAATATGGCCCATAATGTGTAAATCATCCAGCCCGCAACTGTTAATATCACTTTTCACCACCACCTTCCTACATCGTATGCTAGGAATACTGACAGGTGAAAATGATATGAGATTCAGTTTCGACACTAGATTAAAACCAATATATTCTATTTATTTCATATTAAGACCGAGTGCGGTTTAAAATCAAGCATAATGTTAAGAGGGCTCCAGTTCAGAGTATACGGATGAAAAATTTGGAATTTCAGTATAGAAAATAACAGTAATTAAGGTCACAAATGTTACCATTTCTTTGTCTTATTTCCAACATTGGATGAGTGATGGACGAACGAAAAAAGGCCAACCAGACATCCTGGTTGACCTACGATTTCATATGTTTCCACAGATTTCTTTTACTTGAAAAAAGGTGCTTTTTTCATGTAGACGACTTCTATTTTCTCATGCAGAGGTCCGTCTACTTCGCTTTTTTCTTTTAGCTCCAGCCATTCTGGATCCTCGAAAAAAGCTTGGAAATTCCGTTCACGGGAAGCCATGTCTGGATGCTCAAGCACGTAATACAACCGCTCTTTGGATTCGTCCGCGTCTACCCAAAAATTCGTTACCTTCATCTCATGTTTAGCAAAAATGCTAATCGTACCATCCCGAAACCGATTCAATATTGCATCCATTTTCCCGGGAGTCACATCATAAATCCGCAGTTCATATAGCATAAACCCCATCCTCCTATATTATTCAGTATTTGTCTTGATCCAGAAAATTATTTACAGCTTACCACTGTCCAGCATTTTGTCCGCCATCGACATGCAGAATCTCACCTGTCACGAATTGTGCTGATTCCAGGTAGATAATGGCGTCAACAATATCCTGAGCTTCGCCCATTCGGCCAACTGGGTGCAGCTGAGCTAAATAATCATGGGTCTCAACCGAATGCATTGGCGTCTTCGTAACTCCTGGAGCGACAGCATTCACGCGAATCCCCTTGTCCGCATATTCAATCGCCAGCGATTTCGTAGCAGCGTTCAAGCCTCCTTTGGAAAGTGCAGCAAGCACAGATGGCACGGCTTTGATCGGTTGCTCGGCAGCACCGCTTGCCGTAATGTTGACGATGTGGCCGGAACCTGCTTTCAGCATCACGGACAGCGCTCGTTGAGTAACATGGAAGAACCCATCTACATTGGTCGATAGAACAGATCCAAATTCGGCTTCAGTAATTTCTGTGAATGGCTTCGCAATAAAGATACCCGCGTTATTCACAAGCGTGTCGATACGTCCGAAGCGAGACAGTGTTTCGTTGATTAAACGTTCAGCAGTTTGCGGATCTGAAATGTCACCCGCCACATATCCGATCTTTGCACCCGTTGGATCAATCTCTCTTGCCGTTTCTGCCAGCTCTTGTTCGCGGCGTCCATTGATGACTACGTTCGCCCCTCGTTTAACGAATTCCATTGCGGCTGCTTTTCCAATACCGCTGCTTCCACCTGTAATGACGACTGTTTTGTTTTGAAAATTCATGTTTATACGCTCCTTTGTTTACCTATTAAAAGGTAGGTTTTATTTAAAAAATATAAGTGCCCGATCTACTCCCTCATCATACATGAGAATAGTTATCCTGAATAATACAGAATAATGATACCGGGCATCTCTAATTCATATAGCTAACCGAAAAACGACGTGCCCATGCCCGGCACATTTCGGCGTTAATTTTCACGTTACCTACTCAGTTTGAGCTGTTTCCGATCAGTGCTGCCAATACCCAGCGGTAGGCTCACCGCGCCCAAGAGGACGATAAGAGCAGCTCCAATCAAGGCTGACAAGTAGCTTCCATTTCCCGATATCAGATGACCGGCAATGAGTGGTCCGATGATTTGCCCCAAGCCGAAGAAAGTGGTAAGCAGCCCAATTATTTTCCGGTTATTCTGCGGATACAAATCCTTGGCAAAAGAAACGGTCAACATCGTGATCCCCATAAAAGTTGCACCGAACAGGAAGGCGCCGACAAACACGGCCGTTGATGAATGAATAAGCACCGGAATTGCAATGCCAACGGATTGTAAGATCATCGAGAAAGTCAAAGTCCACTTTTTTCCCCATTGAGAAGCCAGCTTCGACCACAAGATACACGAAGGCGCTCCAGCGATACCAACTAGGATCCAGCTGAGCGATGCGATATTCGGGAGATTGGAAACCGTCTTAGCATACGCTACAAGGTAAGTCCCCGTAACGATATAGCCTAAACCTTCCAATCCATAGGCAATCGTCAACCATATCAATATCCGACGACCCCCCGAAGATTGCTCGTTACGAGGCGATGGAACCGTCTTCGCTCCGGAATGCTTGTCCCGCAGCAAATACCAAGCTGCCAAACCTAGGAGCAAACTGATCAAACCCAGTCCCTTCCATACTTCGATCCAATCGCCGGTCTTTGCAAGCATCGGAACTGAAAATCCGGTCAACAGAATGCCCGCTCCCACGCCACCGTAAAAAATGCCGGCTTGGAGCTGCGATAAGCGATCCATAACCATGCTGGATGCGATGACGAACACAACAGCGCTGGCAAGACCCGATAAAAACCGGAGCAAAAGCCATATCTCAAGACTGTGGAATTCCCCCATTCCCCAAGTCGTCACAATGCTTCCGATCAACCCAACAAGCAGCAGCCTTGACCGGTTATTCACTTGAACCAGGGTCAGAAGAAACGCTCCGATTAAATACCCCAAATAATTGCTTGAAGCCAGATAACCCGCTCCGGCTGGTGAGAACAGATGGTTTTCCATCATCATCGGCAGGATGGGAGTAAACGCGAATCTTCCGATTCCCATCGCTACCATCATTGCCGCGATGCCTCCTATAAGAACAGTAACCGTGTTTCTTTTCATTACGCGTTCCTCCTTTATTATTTTTGGACCGCGTAACCATGATACTTTGATTTTTGCTCATCTGCATAATACAGAATGATGATGAGAACTATCTTGAATTCAGATATCCAGAAAAGCTTAGCTTTTTGAGGAACCACAGGCCGTTATTCTAGCATACTCAGCTCGTTTCCGCGTTCAAGCGGAACTACAAGCCCTTATTTGACCGCATGATCCCGTTTTCTTTAAGAAAACGCACAATTAGCGGCCCACAGTTCCCTTCCACGCGAAAAAAAGAATATTTCGATGAAATAGCGCCCTTCATTGCGCAGGAAGGAGCCGTTAGAACGAGGAGTATGCTTCGCTTACCCCAACATATAAGTTAAAAAACCGTCAGGGAACATCCCTGACGGTTGCTTATGCCAGTGGAGGCTATGGCATCCTCCTAGAAAATCCGCTGCTTCCAGCCCAGCAGTTTGGCGATCGACTCCACGTAATAGTAGTCACCGTAGATAAGTGATACATTAATGTTTTGCCCGGCCGGTTTGTTACCTGTGCCTTCTAGCAAAATAGCTTGATGCTCCGGCTGATCCCATGTCCCGTAATTCTGTGTAAGCGACAGCAGGATGCGCTCCGCTGCGCGGCGGTATACATTGCCTTCAACAGCCGGCAAAAATTCGGCCAGCTCAATCAACCCCGATGCGGCGCAAGTAGCAGCCGATGTATCCCTAGGCTCAGCATCCAGCGATTCAGCCGCGCGGAAATCCCAATGCGCCACATGATCCTCCGGCAGGCACGCCAGAAAATAATTCGCTACACGTTGTGCTGCACGCAAGTAACGCACCTCTCCCGTATAACGGTAGACGTTCGCGAGCCCATTCAGCGCCCATGAGGCTCCACGGCTCCATGCTGACTGCGGTCCTGCACCTTGGCCGCCTAAGGATTCAATTAGCTCTCCCGTCTTCGGATCGAAGCTCAGGATATGATTCACCGAACCGTCTTCGCGGATAAACTTGTCAACGACCGTATCCGCATGGGCTCTGCCGATTTGCTCAAAACGCGGGTCGCCCGTCGCTTCCGCTGCCCAGAACAGGATGGACAGGTTCATGGTGGAGTCGACGATGGACCAGCCGATTTTCTCCTGATTCCATGCCCGAAGGAAGCTGCCAGCCAGGTTAAAACGGCCTGCCAAGAAATTAGCGGCCTGCAGGCCGCGGCGCAAACCATCGCTGTCGCCAGTCAGTTTATGCTTAATAACCGCTGTAGGCAAATATTGAAAGCCCACATCGTGATGAAAATTGTTGGTCCGAATGCTAGCTTGCTCCAGCTTTTCATCCCAGCGCCATGCAGCTTCCTTATAATGTTCTTTTCCTGTCACATCATAAAGAATCCAAAGAATTCCCGGCCAGAAGCCGGATGTCCACCAATCGATCCGCATGTCATCGTACAGTCCGTCTTCCTTCGCGACATGGGGTGATTTGTCACCAAGCTGCTCGATCATACGATCCACTTTTACCTGCAGCGCTTCCCAGACTTGGGGCATAATTTCTTCAAACTTTTGAGCAGCATTCCATGTTGCTGTTTGGTTCACACTCATCGTTATAACCTCCTATTAATGGTTTCAACCCTTCACTACAACTACCTGAGTAACGGTAGGCATTCCCTCACAAGCGGCACTGATAACAGATGTATACGAGCGCTGCCCATCACGGCTGCCATCCAACTTAGATATCAGTGACGAGGCCGGACCACCTGCACTTACAAAATCCGTCACCGTAATCCCAGCCGGCAAACCGCCATACGGATCTATATAAATCCCCGCACGGCCTGACGCTAATTGTGTAAGTCTCGAACCGCGAATCGTACCTAGATTGTCCAGCAGCTTGCCGTCACCGGCTAATCCAAACCGGACAAAGGACACTGCATCCGGGCAAAATACGCCTGCCGCATCATAGGCGAGCACTTCTGCATATACCCTGCCGTCTTCCAGCGTTGTTGTCGTCAACTCCAGCTGCGCCGGCTCGCCCCATGACTCCGTTTGATATCGGAAACTCAACTCGTCGCTCACTGTAACACCGCCACGAACCGCTTCTGCGCGCAAATGGTTCTCGCCAACACGCAGTTCCGTCTCCCAACGCAAACCTGCGGATGGGAAATCTTGTGAGTCGCGGCGCTTCACGCCAAGGCTTTCGCCATTGAGGAACAGTTCCACTTCCTCCGCATTGGAATACACCTTGATCATCTTCCGCTCGCCATCGGCTCCCCAGCGCACCGGCATGGAATGACCATATAGGCGCACCATCGGTTTCTCAGACCAATAGGATTGGAAAACATAATAAGCTTCTTTCGGCGTCAGATCCCGCTCAACAATCCCTTTCATATTCAAATAAGGAATTGGCGAATCCGGCCGCACCGGCGTAGAGAAATCCTTAAACGACCACTGCGCCGCCCCCGTCAACCAGCTCATATTCTCTTGCGATTTCAAGTACCAATCGATCATTTCACAGAAATAGGTCTCTGACCAGTCGCCGTCACGAGATACGCGCGGCTCGCCGCCGGTCAGCAAGTAATCCCCGTCCCGCTCGTCCGTTGCACCTTCGGATTGCTTCATAAAAGTAAAGCCCGTGTAGGTTTCCTCGACATGCCGGGTCGGCAAATTATCTGCGCCCCATTCCATATGGAAGAAGGAGTCGACATTCTCGAAAGCCGTTTTACTGCTTGACTCATAGTCCGTATAGACTCCACGGTACCAACCGGCCCATATCGAAGGCGAATAAACGTCAACGATATCCTTGCAAAACTCACAGCGGCGAATCGACGTTAATCGGCTTGGGTCCAGCTCATGCGAGAGGTCATGCAATTCCTTCATGAAGGTGCGGATTTCCTGCTGATCGAAGTAATCGAAATCGCATTCCCAATCATTCTCGTTCCCAAGACCCCATAGGATAATCGATGGGTGGTTGTAATGCTGTTCAATCATTGCTGTGAGCATATCGGTACACTGCTTGCGGTATTCCGGTCCGCCAAGGCCTCCGCGGCACCAAGGAATTTCTTCCCAAACGAGGAGCCCAAACTCATCGCATAAGTCAAGCACGATTCGTGACTGTTGATAGTGGCCAAGGCGAATAAAATTAGCGCCCATGTCCTTGATCAACTGCATTTCTTCACGAATCAAGACCTCGCTCATCGCCGCGCCTACACCAGCATGATCCTCGTGGCGATGCGTTCCGCGCAGCAGAAGCCGCTCGCCATTGAGCTTAAATGGTCCCCGCTTTACAAACTCAAAACTGCGGAAACCAAATTTCTCCGTTAACACAGTTTCGCCATCTTCACAAACCAGCATCACCGAACAGTGATACAAGTTCGGCTCAGTCACCGACCATAGCCGCGGCCCAGGCACTTCGAAAGCAGCGAGTTCTTTCTCCCCCTGCCATGCCGGTAAAGTCACTTCGGACTGCCCGATAACCAAGCCATCCTGCTGCATTACCTTAATCGTCAAAGTAACATTACCGCTAATTGCATCCGGATTATAAAGCTTCGCCCGCACTTTGACTTTCCCGTTGTCCGCTTTTCCACCAACAATCGCATCCAAATCAGTCTGGACATGCACGCTGGACAAGGAGATTTGCGGCACATACACAAGGTTCAAATAGCGGTACACCCCGCCATACAGATTGAAATCGCTTGCATCAGAAGGAATCGTCTCTAACTCCCTGCTGTTATCGCACGCAATGGCCACTGGAACTTGCCCTGCGTAACGCTCTATCCCCTTAGCCCGCTCCACAGCCTCCGTAATGTCAACGGTAAATTCATCATAACCGCCCAGGTGCGAATCTACTTTCTCTGTGTACACATAAACATCCGTTCGCTGACCAGCACCTTCAAAATGCAGCAGGGTCCTCCCTTTCGGATACGGGTTGTCAACCTCCAACCGGCTTCGGTACCAGCCTTGTCCTTGATAATACTTGCTATCTGGGTCCATTACGTCATACCCATTGTAAGTGTGGGGAAGCGTGACCGTTTCCCACGGCACGTTATAGTGATTTTGCAGCTTATCTGACCGCCAAACCTCCCAAGCACCGCCTAAGGATCCGCGATAATGCTCCCAATTTTCGTTTAACCTGCGCTTTTTCATGAACGAGTCGTTCCTCCTCTAGCTGCTCCATTACCTACCCTCATCGTACCAAAAAAAAAGCGAATAATGTGTAGCCCTCTTATGATAAAATGTTGTTAGATTACGATGAGGAGTTTTCGTTATGAAGCTAATGAACTACATGAATCTAAATGTTCATCCCGTGCAACTATCGTTTTTCAAAAATAGAACGCATGAGTTTGAGGAAATCTTTCACGCTCACCAGGGGATGGAACTTCTTATCGTCCATGAAGGCAGAGGCATCGCCATAATTGAGCAACAAATCGTTGAAATGACGCCGGGGGCCATCTTTTGCTTTCGACCGTTTCAGCTGCACCGTCTTCGTATGTATAACCTACCGCAGGAGAGTTACGTTCGCTCGCTGTTCGTTCTCGAGCCTGCTGTCTTAGAGGCAGCACTTGCCGCCTTTCCGTCACTGCAGGAATTTTTACGCAAATTGTGGAAAGATCCGTTATCTCCACAATCCTTCCAGTGTTCGAATCTTACGGAACTCGAACAATTATTTCGCCTTTATGCCCCTAGAATTGAGGCTGCCATTGATCAAGGCACAGAAAGGCTGCTGGAAGAACAGCTGCTTTTCCTAACGGCCTTTATCCACCAAGTGCGCACAGGGTTTGAGACGACAATCACCTCTCAAACAGACCTGACGCAGGTGCATCCGCGCAAAAGCTCAACAACGGCTGAACGCATGCTCTCTTGGATCGAAGAGAATTATAGCAAGCCGTTCAAGCTGGAAGACCTAGCACAAGCCGTTCATCTTACTCCGAACCACGTGTCGGCAACCTTCCGGCAATCGATCGGCAGTACGATTACCGAATACTTGACCGCCAGACGCATTCGCCAGGCCTGCTGGCTGCTCAAAACAACCGACATGTCTGTTCAAGACATTGGGGAAGCGGTCGGGCTCGGCAATTTTTCATACTTTTGCCAACTGTTCAAAAAACATGTCGGCTACACGCCTTACACGTTTAAAGGCATGCATCGCTACGAGGATCTCGCTTCATTAACTCAAGAGTAGCCGGCTCTTTATGCACTATCGGAATGGTTCCAGTGGATGAAATCCAATGAACCCATTGTTTTGAAGGCTTTATTACCTATCCTATTGGATGAATTCCAGTGGGATAAGTTAATTGCGGCGCTAAAGCACCGGATATAGCAGTCAACATTGGATTTCGTCCAATGCAATTAACCATTTAGATGCCCCGTTGGGGGTTCCGCTGGATTTTGTCCAATGCAATCAACATTTTCAAGTGCTTATTGTGATTCTCTTGATTAGTCAATAAAAAAAGCTGTCACAAAAGCAGAAAATTCTACCTTTGCGACAGCTTTCTTCTATATATATGGTTTTCACTTTCACATTTACATATCAAACTCATCCGGCACATAATCGATACGGGACCGAGCCTTGATCGTCAGCTGCTCAAGATGGTCTTCATATCCGACAGGTCCCTCTTTGACGTAAAACCAAATCTTCCGTGTCGGTTGATCGTCAAACTCCTGAAAAAGAAAAACATTAAGCTCATGCTTCCACTTCAGCAATTCCTCAATAGCCGCGCTCTTCGGCGTAGATATCGTAATCCGCCAGCCTTCACCATCCGGAAGGACATCATATCGAAGAGAATCTGTTTCCGAATGGATAAAAGTACGGCCCCCGACAGCATGTTTAACAATGAGTACTTCTTTCATTACATCCCTCCTCAGCTCCGTTATGGAAGGTCAATCAGCATGAAAAATGCATCTTCCTCTGCCTCAACAATCAGGTTGGACTCGGACTCGATGCGAGCTGTGTCTCCTGTTTTGAGCTGTTTTCCGCTGACCGTAACTCGCCCTTCGATGACAAACATAAACACTCGACGCCCTTCCGCTTGCTCAAAAGGCAGCGTCCTCCCTTGATCAAGCCGACTCAAGTACAGCGTCAAGTCTTGATTGATCATCGCCGCTTTTTCGGATCCCTCCGGTGTCACAACGGGCAGGAGAGCATTTCGCAATTGCTCAGCGTCGTAGCGGCGGGTTTCGTATGTTGGAAACAGCCCAAGCTCACGCGGCTCAAACCAAAGCTGGAGAAACCGGGTCGACTCGGTTTTGGATGCATTAAACTCAGCATGCACGATCCCCGTGCCAGCGCTCATCCGCTGCACTTCTCCTGCTGAAGTAATCTCCGAGTTTCCGAGATTATCCGAGTGTTGAACAGCTCCCTCAAGCACAATCGTAACAATTTCCATGTCACTGTGAGGATGCGCGCCAAATCCTCGACCCGGTGCTACAGCATCATCATTACATACACGCATAACGCCAAAGTCGGTATTATTCGGGTCATAATACTCTCCGAAAGAGAAACTTAATCGGCTTTGAAGCCATCCTAAATTGACTTGATAACGGTTCTCTGCCGCATAAATCTGAATCATAGGATCCTCCGTTTTAAAGTTAATTGCTTATAGCGCTGATGATTGACCTTTATTAAAGAGCGAATCTATGGCAAGCCGTTGGCTTCCGTTGATTAGCAAATAAACAGCCATACCGATTAAAGCAAGATCAAGCTCATATCCTGCCATTTGCCCATTTCCAAGAAAACCGACAGCCAGCTTCACTTTGAACGTCGCAATCAGCAGGATAATTGCCAATATTGCGGACACAATACGTGTACCTAGTCCTAAAATCAGGGCAATCCCGCCTACCAATTCGATTGTTGCCACGACATAGGCCAAGGATCCGGGAATACCAATGCTTTCGAACCAACCTGCAATATTGCCGATTCCTCCTTGGAATTTGGCAACGCCATGGGATAAAAAGATAATTCCGAGCAGCACTCTTAATAGTAATGCCCCCAATTGCTGATAATTCTTCACGTAAAGAACTTCCCCTTTCAAAGCTAACTTTTTTAAAGTATTGAACTTTATGTTCGTATAATATCGTTATACGCTTACTTTTGTCAAGCAACTAAATAAAACCAGCCTCTAATACATAGAAAGGTGGTTTTTAATTTGCTCCGCCAGCTTATTGCCTTCTCGCAAGGCCTCCTCCAGAGGTAAAGCCAATGCTTTGTTCGGATTGGAATGTCCGATATGTTCCCTCCAAGCTGCACTTAACACTTTTTGGCGCTGCCATACTAGCTGAAACAAAGGCGAGCACTCCGGTTGATCGACGAACAGTGGAGTTGCTATACAACTCACTTGAAATAGATGTCGGAGAAGCGTTTCCGCGATTACCCAATGGCCATCAGCGAGGGGATGAATCCCGTCACCTGAGCGGTAGTCGGGATCTTTTATTACCGCTTTTTCCCTTGCTAGCAGCAGCGGATCATAAATATTCACCACTTCATCGGCTATCCCTTCCTGCCAAAGCAGCCAGCGCGCATACGTTCTAAGGACATTGTTGTAATGTTCATAGGGAGTCAAGTAGCTGTATGCTTGTACATGAAGACCTTCAGCCAGAAGTGTTTCTTGTCTAATTGCAGATGAATCAAACGGTGGAGGCGTCATAACGATCGCCTTGGCACCGCTTGAACGCACGATCCGGATTGCTTCAAGCAGCCCATTTTGATAAGCTAGAAATCTTTCTTCGGAGAAAGGGGAATAGATCCCGTCATTCATGCCATAACCCAACACGACCCAATCGGGCTTACTTATTAGCAGCGCACGTTCGATCCGTTCATGGACACAAGGCCGCGGAAAGGGATGATCCTCCTCCGTTAAACCTGATGCTGTTTCACTAGACACACCTAGGTTGATTAATGTGAAGCCTTGCCCAGGGAAGTTCTGAAACAAGATGGCCTCCAAAAAGGCAATAAACGTTCCCTCAGCAGTTATGCTGTCACCCAGGAAAAGCAATCTCTTTTCTTCCGTCATCTAACATACCTCCGAGCTGTTGTTGTCGTAACTCAAAAAAAAGGAGGCTATCCAACAGGTCATTCCTGACCTATCTCGACAGCCCCACTTTACGCCTTATTTTTTAATCGCTGCCGAATCGTACGCTTTTTGAAGAATTTCAAGATATCTGCCGAGCTTGAGATTGTCGAGACCTTTCACATACGCGTCCCAATCTTTGTTCAAATCTTTGTTCCCCGTAATAAACTGGAGCGCGCTTTGCTCGATATAGTTCTTGATGTTGGTTTGAAGAATGCTTGCCTCATCGGTCAGCGCCGGATCAATCCAAATCGCCCACATCGGGAAAAGCTCTTTCGGTTCATGCCCTTGGTACAGCAGTGTAGCGTCATACAATCTGCGTTCATAATTGGCGGAATCATAAACATCCGTGCCTTGTACGATGCTATCGCGATATTCCTTTGGCTGGTAGAAATGGCCCATGCCGCTCCATCCTGCGTTGCGAGGCGGCTGTCCATCAATCGCTGGAATCGTCGCGATTTGTGGTGTAACCCCTTTGCCCAGCGCCACTTCGCCTTCCTTCGGCTTTCTCCAGTCAATGCCTTCCATACCGGATGCCGCATTCGTTTGACCTTCCATCGTGAACATGTAATCGACCATTTTAATTAAAGTAACTTGCGCTTCTTGGCTCGCTTTATTGGTGATGACGAATTTCGCCCCAGGAATCAAGCCGCCTCCATCATGTGTGGACAATGAACCATGGGGTCCTGTAAGAGGCGGAACAGGGTTATAATCGGCAGAGTTCTTATTGCCTTTATCAATATTAACGAAGATGGCTGGATGCATGCCCGCGCCTGCGCCAAGAATCTGACCTGAACCGTTCTCACCAATTTTCTTAAAAGCTTCCGCATTTTGAGTAAACGCACCAGGATCGATCAAACCTTCGTCATATAAGGATTTTATATACGTAAGGCCTTCTTTCCATTCCGGTTTATTCGCTACTGTATCCGCTTTCCCGTTAACCAGATTCAAATAATTCCGGTCATCATCATAGATGAAACCGTTCATCAGGAACGGGATCACACGTACACCGAAGTCCTCGGTTGAACCGCTAAGTGGCACCTCATCCGCCTTGCCGTTGCCATTCGGATCATTTTTTTTGAAAGCTTGAAGCACTTTCCTGAAATCTTCCGTCGTTTTCGGCATCTCCAGGTTCAGCTTTTTCAGCCAGCTTGTATTGATCCACATTTTGTTCGGGTAAGAGCAGTGAAAGCATTGCGTGTAGGAGCCAAGACCATAGATTTTTCCATCTGGTGCTGTAATGAAGCTTTTGAACGTTGCATCCTTCTCCATGGCCGCTTTGATGTTAGGCGCGTATTGGTTAATCAAATCATTAAGCGGCAGCAAGACACCTTGTTTGCCGAATTTCAAAAGATCCGCTTGCGAGAACTGATCGATATAAGCCGTTAACATATAAGCTTCCGGATAATCGCCGCTCGCTAACGAGATTTGGCGCTTTTCTTTGGCGCCGTCATAAGGAATCACATCGAACTTGAACTTCGCATTAAATTTACTTTCCAAATGCTTCGTGAACAGGTTCGTATTCAAATCAATATCGTTCGCCTGCTGCGCAAAAACGCTGATTTGTACAGGTTTGCCTGTTTGCCCAGCGCCCGGCGAGGCTGTATCTGTAGTAGGTTTTGACGATGGCGATGCCTCTTGTGTACTTGTGCATGCAGCAAGGATCAAACTGCACATTATGATAAAAATCAAAACGCTGACCGATCTTCTTTTCAATGAAATCCGCTCCCTTTGCTGAATTGAAAAGCTGACTTATAGGTTGATCTATAGCCTGCAAGTTCTTGTCGATCACCCCTTTCATTTCTTCAGTTCCCTGCCATATCCCTTTTTCCGTTACCCTTTCACAGATCCCACTAACATTCCTTGTACAAAATAGCGCTGTACAAACGGGTAGATGATTAGCACAGGAATCGTCGCAACAACAATCAGCGAGTATTTCAGGAGTTCTGCTAGCTGCTGTCTTTCAACCAGTTTCAGGGCATCCGTGGCATTCGAACTGTTATTCAAAATAATAATGCTCCGCAAAATAAGCTGCAGCGGGAACAGTTGGGCGGTTTTGAGATAAATTAGCGCATCGAAATAAGCATTCCACTGGCCCACCGCGTACATGAGGAATAAAACAGCGATAATCGGCTTAGACAACGGGATCACAACGCTCCACATAAATCTGAGGTCACTGCAGCCATCAAGCTCACTGGAGTCAATAAGTTCATCGGGTATTGAGGTTTGAAAGAAGGTTCGGGCGATGATAACTTGCCAGACCCAGATGGCATTGGGAATTAATAAAGCCCATCTGGTGTCAATGAGGCCCATCTGTTTCACGACCAAATAAGTAGGAATTAGCCCGCCGGTAAATAACAACGTAAAGGTGACTAACATCATGAGGACGTTGCGACCCTTAAATGTTTTTCGTGATAGCGGATAAGCCATCATGATCGTAAGCGCTACCGAGATCAAGGTCCCTGCCGCCGTATAAAATAAAGAGTTCGCATAGCCGGTCATGATTTTCGGATTATCCATGAGCTGAGCGTATCCCTTCAGAGAAAACTCCACTGGCCATAACCACACACGCCCCGACGTTACAGCCGCCGGTGAGCTGAACGAGGAGCTCAAAATATAAATCAGCGGATACAAAACGATCACTAACAGAAGACTCAGGATCACATAGAGGCTAATGACAAATATTTTATCGCCCGCTGATTCTCGGATCGTTGTTTTCACGGTGTTCATTGCATGGTTCCTCCATTCTCACCAAATACTCGTATTCGAGAGTCGTTTCGCAACCCGATTGACGACAACGAGCAGAATTAAGTTGATACAGGAATTAAATAAACCGACCGCCGTCGCAAAACTGTAGTTCGCGTTTAATAGGCCAATCTGATACACATAAGTTGCTATTATTTCTGAATTTATTTTGTTCAGCGGGTTTTGCAGCAAATATATTTTTTCGAATCCTAATGACATGACACTGCCAACATTCAAAATAAAAATGATCGTAATCGTCGGCAGAATACCCGGGAGATCAATATGGCGGATCTTCTGAAACCTCGACGCTCCGTCCACTTTGGCTGCTTCATACAGCGAAGGATCGACACCGGCCAGCGCAGCCAGAAATATAACGGCGGAATAACCGGCGGTCTGCCAAATATCTGACCAAACGTAGATCGAACGAAACATCCCCGGTTGCCCGAGAAAATTAATCGAATCCATCCCGAAATAGTTCATCGCGACATTCACGAAACCCAGTCGAGGTGCCAGGAACAGCATGATGATGGAAACCATGACAACGGTGGAAATAAAATAAGGGGCAAACGAAACTAATTGTACGAACCGCTTAAACTTGCCATTGCGTATTTCATTCAGCGCGAGAGCCAATAAAACAGGAATCGGGAAGCCGGCGAGAAGCAAATATCCGCTGATAAGCAGCGTGTTTTTAATCAGGGTCCAGAAGATCGGATTCTCGAAGAACAACTCAAAATGCTTAAAGCCTACCCAAGGGCTTCCCCAAATCCCTTTGGTCACGTTGTAATCCTTGAAGGCAAGGACGGCATTCAGCATGGGATAATATTTGAAAATAATAAAAAATAAAGATGGTGGAATCACGATCAGATATAGCTGCCAATGTTTGATAAGACTCTTTTTCACATACTCCCTCCTACAATCCGATAAAATGTGATAGCGCTTTCCATATGGCTGATTATAGGTGGTTGCCGAGGCCATCGTATAGGTACATTTGCGTCAAATTCCGAACATAAAACCCGAATCAGGCCGAACATTTGCTAATTAAACGTCCATTTAACCCGCGCCACCTGTGCAGTCAAAAAAGAGGCATTCTCCCATCAGTCATGTAAATGACGGAAGAATGGCCTCTTTTGTGGTTAGAGAAAACTCTAGGGTTTTATTCCTCGACAGATTGTCGGAACGAGCTTGGCGAAACGCCCATTACACGTTTAAATGCCCTGCGGAAAGAATGCGAACTGTTATAGCCGACGTGCGAAGCAATTTCGTCGACGTTGTACTGGTTTCTTTTAAGAAGACTCGCCGCATGATCCATTCTTACTTTCTCCAGATGGTCGGATAAATTCGTCCCCGTCACCTCTTTATACAGCTGGGAGATGTATTTCTCCGGCCGTTCGACATGTTCTGCAATCCGGTATAAGTTAAGATCGGGATCTGCGTACCTGGCTGCGATAAATTCATTTATTTGTTTCACTGTTCGATAGTGCGCATCGTTCTTTTTACTCATAATCAGGCCGCACATGTCCGCAACAATCCCATTTATTTCTTGGGAAATAATTTCAATGGACTCGCTGATCCCAATAGCAATGATCCGATTTTTGATTTTCTCGAACGATGAGGATTCCATAATCGCCTTCTGGTCGAGCAGTTTGAGCAGCGTTCCCTTCAATTCTCCGATGAACTGATGCTTCATCTCCATAGAAAGCTCGCGATTTTCCGTGTTGTGCGCAATCATCGATCTGACGATTCGTTTCGCTTCCTCTTCATCGCCTGCTCTAATTGTACTAATTAATCGCAGTTCCAAGTCGATCGGATAATAATACGTATTGCTCTCAATTCGTGTATCGCCTAACCATACGATTCCTTTTTTGTTCATATAAATAGCGTTTTCTAATGCCTGCCTTGCTTGCTCGTAGGATCGGCTAACCTCCATTACGGAGGTAAAAGGATCGCTTAACCCAGCCGTTATCGTAATGCGATACTCACCAAAAGCAAGATTGACTAGCCGGTTCACGAGCTGCTCAACATCATCTTTATTGACTTCCTCCCCAGCTTCTGGATTCCCGGAGGTAAAGAGGAGAACCATTCGATCCGAACCCAAATCGGTCATATGAACCAGGACGCGACTTTCATCTTCGATCACAATTTGCTTCAGAATCAATCTGGCGGCGCTCAGCTCGTTTAGAATTTCAACGCTTTCCATATCAGAATACCCGTTAATTTGCAAAATACCCGTGTAGCCGGAATTAAAGCTAACACCAGTGCCCGCTTGAGCAGCCGCAGACATGATTTCTTCCCTGGTTTGAAACTCTCCTGCAATCAGCCGCTTATAGAAAGCATCCCGAATTAACGGAAGCTGTCGTTTGAGCTCAGATTCTAAGTGTTTGCTATTCATCAAAATATTGGAAATGTTACCCTGTATAAAATCATATTCATTACGTGCCAGCGCCGCTTCCTTGCCAAAATGCTCTTTCATGACCTGAAGCAACCGAGTAATTGGAAGCGTATTGCGGTACGAAAGCAAGTAGCCTACAAGAAGACCAATCAGCAGCGCAGCACCTGTCACCGACCAGGTAATGTATTTGATCTTATTCGCATTCTCCATCAAAACGTGTCTTGGAATCCCCGTACTGTAAACCCAGCCTGTTGTTTTGGAGCGAATTTTGATCACGAGATCATCTTTATAAAATTGGCTGACGGACGCTTTATCGAACTTTGGATCCACGGAGAGCTGCTCAATTTCCGGCTGGGTAATTCCCTGCAGACTAATCGTGTGACCTTGCGCATCACTGATGTACATCCAGCTGCCCGATTCATTCCGCAAGCCCGATAACACACTGTTGATCGTTTTTTCATCTATAATCGTAACCACGGTTGCCGGTGATGAATCACTAAAGCTGTCTAATGGAAGCGATTGCATATAGGTGATTACGGATGTTTGTGTCCCTCCAGTAACGAAAGGACTCAGCGGCATGATTTCACTGCTATGCGTTTTATCTAAAATCTTCTTTTTCCAATCATCGAATGAAAGATTGTTGTAATGCGAAGCCTCATAATAATGTTCCGGTCGAAAATAGGCGTTGCCAGGCGTTACAAGCACATTAAAGTTGGTGAAATAAATAAAAAAGTGCTTCAAAAAGTCGTTGGTTTGGCTATAAGCCTTAATATCCCTTGAGATTTTCCAAATCCCAAACACATTCGTTTTCTGATCCATAACGCTTTCATTTAATAGCACACTTAAATCTTGATTCAAAGCCAGCTGCCTGGTGAAACTTTCCACCTCCGCCATTCTGCGCTCCAAAATTTCCTGACTCTTCTGCAGTTGTGTCACATTGTTTTCAATGGAAATGGACTGCGTGACAGCGATTGAGGTGCGATATGACATATACCCCGCAATACTAGGAATAATTAAAATAAGGATGTAGGAAAAAAGAAACTTCCGAAACACGCCTGAGAACTTGGGCACAGGTAACTCCCCTTTCTATGAGAGCGCTTACTCCCCAACTCATTATATAAAATTAGGGCATCATCGCCTAGGGTACAATTAGGCTGATGACCATACATATTTCCCTTTTCAAGCACACATATGGTCGTATCGCGGAAACAAAAAACTCACTTCAACTGAAGTGAGCATGCGCTTATCTCGGTTATCGAGCCGTCATTCTAAGGGTAACGTAACCTCAAATCGCGTCCCGTAGCCTTTTCGAGAGGTTGCGGTTATGGTTCCTTTATGATTTTCAATAATTCGGTAACAAATCGATAAGCCGAGTCCTAATCCATTCTCTTTCGTTGTAAAAAAGGGATTCAGAATTTGATCCAATTCTTCTTTGGTCATGCCAATGCCATTATCATCAATGCTGATTTTGAAGCTTTGATTGTCATCCGCCAATTCTGCGCACAGCTGAATGGTCCCATTTTTCCCAATGGATTCAATGGCATTTTGGAGAAGGTTAATGAGGACTTGTTTGATTTGAGAGGGGTCAATCATAGCAACCGTTAAGGCGTTATCGGTTATCGCCGTGATGGATGTGTTTTTTAGAATAGCCTGACTATCCATAAATCGTACAATGTCTTTCAGAAATTCCTGCATGTTCACGGCTCTTCGTTCCGGTGTGCTAGGCTTGGCCATAACGACGAAATCGGATACAAGCTGCTTCATGCTTTGAAGCTCTGTTTCGATTAAATGAACGTAACTCCATAGTTTAGTAGGGTCGTTGGACTGCTTACTCAGCTGAAAAAAACCAATGATGGCCGTAAGAGGATTCCTGATCTCATGCGCTAAACCTGCCGCCAGCTTGCCGATGGCCGAGAACTTCTCCGAATTAATCCACTGCCGCTCCAGGATCACACGATCTGTGATATCGCGAAACTGAGCGAAGGCACCCAGCAGTTCGCCATGTTCGTTCAGGATGGGCAGCACATCAAAGAGACACACACTCTCTTGATCCAAGGAATAGCGGAAAGTAAGCTCAATATTCTCACTTTGCTTGCGATACTTCAGAGCTTGATAGAAATAGCTGCCAAAATGTTCAAAAGGAAATACCGGTGTGCCTGTTACACTCTTCCGGTTCCTTCCCGTAATTTTCTCCGCATACGCATTAAATTCCGTGATGATCCCTCGTTCATCCGTCATAATGATCCCATTGCGCATATTATTCACCACAAGCTGCTGAATCAGGTTCTGATTATGATTAACGAGGCGGAGCGACAGTTCCCGTTCGATAGAATCTACCATATTCGCTAGCAGAGCTAGATACGTAGGATGGTGATGCTCTACGGACGTCATGATCGAGATGGCCCCTGATAAGTTGTGGAAATTGGAAAAGTGGAAGGGAACGCAATAACAGGCGCTATCCTCCAACATCATATGATAATGCTCTTTCCCAACAATCTGAATCGGTTTTTGTTCAAGGAGCGCAAGCGCTACCACATTCGTCCCCATAAATTCTTCATCACACTTGATGCCTTCTTGAATGCCGAACCGATTGATTGTCGACTTCATGGTCTCATCGCCATAATTATCCAGGATATAACCTGTATCATTCGTTACGACTATGAGATGAGGTGTCCCTGACAAGAAGGCTAATAATTTTTCTGCAAAATAATTAGTTACCACTAGAATCTTTCGATACTTATGCTTCTCTTCCTGAAGCTGTTTGGCCGTCAATTGAAAACCGGGTAATGGTATTTTGGTAGGGTCCAAACCTTGCTGCAAGCACCTTTGGCGGGATTCTTCGATCCATAGTTCCATATGATTCTCCTCATTTTTTGCTCATCATTCGGTACGACATTGACCCAGATCTTGATTTCAATCCTGTTTTAGTAAATTATACCATAGTTCTCTGCTTAATAAATATAAAACCAATGTACTATATTGGATCTGGGTTCACCTAGAGGAACTGGAAGCCCCTATTTGGAGAAAAACGAGCAGTTTTGTGTGTGAGCGGAACTACAGGCTCTTATTTGCCCTCCAAGGTGAGATTTTCAGGTGAAACTTGCGAAATAGTGCCCTGTAGTTCCCATGTCCATGAAAAATGGGCCTATTCCGTGAAATAGAGTCCTGTAGTTCCCTCCCGCTGAAAGCTCAAAAACAAAAAAAGGTTCTCCCCTTGGCCATAAAGACCTTCAGAGACAACCTTATAGCGTTTATATACGTAAAACGTAACGATCAAGCACCGCGGATTAAAAAAGTGCCTGCTGCAATTATCTAGGCCATCTTTGCTGTACCGGCAGCAGCGCCGGAAAATCTGCATGAGGCTCCATCTGATACCAGTAAGCGACGGAAGAAACATCATCGGACCTCTCAAATAAGCGCGAATGATCATGGCCAATTTGCTGAATCATTACTTTCAAATCACTTTCAAAGCGGATTGGATCCGGCAGATGCCAACGGTACATCCCATGCATAGGCACCTGATGACCGGACCATGGATCAATCTCGGTCGTTTCTTTGTAGTACGTATATCCTAAATAAGGCGTTGAATAGGACTCCGGTTCGTTGGTTTTCAAATTGGAGAAACACCAAGCGCCCCCCACATAATCTTCAGTCCCTGTCCCGCAGATGGTCGGCCACTCGTCATCGCCATCCATATAAAACTTCATCTCGCCTTCTCCCCACCAGTTTCTTTCCAGCGCTGCCCATGCCAAGTAGGTACCCACATATTGACCGGCCCCTTTGACATTGTCTAGTATAGTGTAATCCTTCCCCATCTCGGTGAAGCGCTCTCGGCGCCATTGAGCATGGAAATAAGCCGCATTATCAGGCAGTTCGTCAACAAGCGTATAATTAAATGTATAGAAAAATCCGCCAATGTCATAGGCGTGCTGGTTTTCAATCGTAATTTTCGCAGAGGTGCGGAACGGCATCGCGAAATAGCAGTTCATCCCACCGGTCGGGTTAACGGAAATCGGAAGTGAATTGACGTTACTGCGTCTGGCGAAACCATTGCAAAAGAAGTCGCCAAGCGGCACTTCAACGGATGGCGTCTCTTCGTCATCCCAGTACATTCTGAGCACGAGGTCACGAAGCACGTACTGTGCTTGATGTCCTTTGGCACCTGTTTTATCGGTAACCGTGATCCAAAAGTGCTGAAGCACGCCAGCTCCCTGTATATGAGCAAGCGTAACCGTTTCGCCTTGTTTTAAATCGATGCAAGGACGCCCTTTTCTGGCCGTTCCCAGGTTGCTGGCGGCTTTACCTCCTTGCCCTTTCTCCCCCGCCAAATTTTCCGCCGTAATGGAACGTGTCCGCCCGTTTGTCACGAGAGGAGCCGTAGATAAGCCATTTCCCAAACCATGCAGTTGCAGCATGCCCATCACCTCTGTATCATATATTGTTGTACATACCTCCATTATAAAGTGTTTTATCCCCATTTATTTAGCATAGATTGCCGATTTCCTTACCATATATTGCTGAGGTGCCGTTATGGAATTGAGTCAGATTTCGCCCTACATTCGTGTTGCAATGGATAGTGTGATCGAGACACCATGGACGATAGAAAAACGCATGATTTGGGATTATGAGCTGCTGTTTCTGATGGAAGGTCAATTGGAAGTGAGAGTGGCAGAGCACATTTACGAAGGCCGTCCAGGGGATGTTTTCTTTTTTAAACCTGGAGAGCGACATGCTATAAAGTCAAAAGGGACACAAACCATTCGCCAGCCTCATGTCCATTTCGATCTTAACGTTTTGCCGAATAGCCCGGAGGTTACCGTCTCGTTTAAGTCCATCGATCAGATGAGTGAGAAAGAAAAAGAATGGTTTCGTGAGGACCTGCTCTCCACATCTCCTTATTTTATCCCGAACCATTTTCGTCCACGGGATTCCACTCATTTGGAACGGGTGCTGTTCGATCTCATCCGTGAGCATGAAACCAAACCACCCTATTACGAGTTCCGGGTCAAAAGCGCTATGCTTGATCTGCTTGCAATCCTGCTGCGCGAACAGTATTATGGCGGCAAAACAACGAAAGAGGGTCAGGTTGAATTCTTATCCGAAATCCGCACCTATATTGACCGCAATGTCAATCGAAACGTGACACTCGAGGAGTTATCCGAGAAGTTTCATATCAGTAAATTTCATCTTATTCATCTTTTCAAAACAATGTTTCAAATGACTCCCATCCAGTATCACCAAAACATTCGCATGGAAAGAGCCAAAAACAGCATTCAATTTTCCAACACACCCTTGAGTCAAATTGCTGAGCAGCTGGGGTTTGCGAACATTCATACGTTCAGCCGGGCGTTTAAAACCGTTATGGGCAAAAGCCCCTCGCACTTTCGGGTCAACCGATAAGAGGGCACCACTCGGCTCGGTAATTTAGAGGAACTGTAGGCTACTATTCCGCGAAACTGACGGGTTTTGATGGTCGAGGGGAACTACAGGGGCTTATTTCATGGTTTCCGAGCCATTTTCTACTCACAATGAGAAAATAACGGATCGTAGTTCCCATTCGTTGCCCAATGGATCGTTTCCCATGAAATAGCGTTCTGTAGTTCCCTCCGCCACTGCCCTCCCCCGAGATTCCCAGAGGCGGGCAATCTTTTATAGCAATCCTTTACCTTAGCAAATCTGCAACTTTGACGGGTTGGCCTGTCCGGATTGCGCGATTCGCGGCAATGCCGACCAAAATGGACCGGGCTCCGTCCATATGATTCGCAGCCCGCTTAAAGCGATCCTCAGCCGGCTCACCAAAAATGTCGTTCAGCAGCACAGGATCTCCTCCGCCATGGCCGCCAACACCGGTTTCTACGTTCACCTCATACGGACGTTCAAACATCGGAAAGACGCGGATCTCCTTATTTTTTATCGCTCCTTCGAGCGCCTTATCTCCACCAGAATTGACATAGGATTGCTCCATAATCGTCATCTCCAGTCGACCTTTCGTTCCATTAAAAGCTATCCGGTAACCTTCCCAAGGGGAATAGGCATTTAACGAATAGGTCAAAATCGCTTTGTTTTGATAGCGAACCATAACGCCCATCGTATCTTCAATGCTGATGCCATCTCCGAATACGTTCTGATCGCGAAGGTAGCCATCCTCATGCTCAGCGTCTAAATACAACGCCTTCAATCGTCCATTGCGATCCAAATGGAGTGCAAAAGGATCATCCTCGGCAAGCGGATTACCCGTTGCTCTATCGTAGAATTGAGTTACACCGCGTTTCTCAGCGTTTTCACGTCCATAGAAGAGCAGATCGCCAAGAGCAAACACCGTATCCGGCTCTGACCCGATCCAGAAGCTGACGAGATCGAAGTGATGCGTCGATTTGTGCACGAGCAGTCCACCGCTGTTTTTCTTGTCACGATGCCATCTACGGAAATAATCAGCTCCGTGTTTGGTATTCAACAGCCACTCGAAATGGACGGAGTTGACCTGTCCAATGACGCCTTCTTCAATCAACTCTCGCACTTTCGTATGATGAGGCGCATAACGGTAATTGAACGTAACCCGCACGTTGCGTCCTGTCTTCTCCACTGTTTCAAGAATTTGACGGCACTTCTCCTCGTCAATTGTCATAGGCTTCTCTGTTATTACATCGCAGCCTAATTCCAGCGCACGAATGATATACGTATGGTGTGTACGATCAACACTCGTGACGATAACTACATCCGGCTTCTCGATTTCGATCATCCGGTCGAACGCTTCCGGTTTGTAGGTGCGCACCTCTGGGTAGTCAAACTTCATCTGCAATTGCTGCTTCGCATAATTCATGCGGGTCTGGTTGATGTCGCATAAGGCCAGCAGCTCCGTCGTTTCCCGGAAGCTCTCCGCCATGGCGGAATAAAAGAACCGCGCTCGCCCGCCGGCTCCAACCAATACGTACTTTTTCCTCGTCGTCATGCCTCTTTCACCCTTTATATATGAATAATGAAACCAACACTACACAGATGCCTTAATGGCAAGCAAATCACTCTCAAACGTGTATCGACCCGCTCCAAGCTTGAACCAACTTACCTCTTCCGTACTGCCAAGCGGCTGGCAGCCTTCGATCTCCCAAGTTCCTGATGTCCTTTCGACGCCATCGATGGCACTAACCCGTCCAGGTACATAAATCGTAGCCGTCGTATTAACGGGAATCGACACTTCGATCCGGAATACTTTTGACGACGCGGATAAATGCCAAGCCACCTCGATGGTTCCGTACAAGGAATCGTAGCTTGCTTTAACCCGGTCCAATTTTCCACCTGGCCTTGGCCGTATGATCGCATGTTTAAACCCTGGTGCAGCAGGATCAGCCTCGATGCCGGCCATATATCGGAACATCCACTCCCCTACTGAGCCAAGGGAATAGTGATTAAAGGAGTTCATTGACGGCGTTTGGAACCCTTTGTGTTCCGTCCAGCCATCCCACCGTTCCCAGATGGTCGTTGCCCCATGTTTGATGGAATACATCCAGGAAGGGAACTCCTCCTGAGTAAGCAGCGTGTAAGCAACGTCTAACTTTCGATGATCCGTTAAAGCAGGCAGTAAGTAGCCGACTCCGAGAAAGCCCGTTGATAAACGGTCTCCACGAGCGGAAATATCATCTGTCAGATGCTCTATAGCCATCTTATTCAATTCTTCGGTCAGCAAGTTGAATTGCAGCGCAAGGACATACACCGCCTGCGTCTCTCCGTGAATTCGGCCGTCACTGCCCACAAACGAATCCCGGAATGCTTGGGCAATCGAGGCAAACAAGCTCTCATATTGCGTCTGATCTTGCTCGCGTCCCAGAACGCCGGCGATCTTAGCCAACAACTGGGTGCTGTAAGCAAAATAAGCCGTGGCTAGCACTTCTTTTGGCGTATCCGCATCAATGGACAACCAATCGCCATAGTTGGCATAATCCGGACGCACGAGATCTTCAGTGTTGTCCCGAAGGTAGCCGACCCAATCAACCATCGCTTGGTAGTTATTTTCCAATATGCGAATATCCCCGTACATCAGATACAAGGTCCATGGAATGATAACCCCGGCATCGCCCCATCCCGCATTATCGGGTGCGAACCAATTCAGATTCGCATTCCACATTTTGTGGCGAATCCAGCCGGCGTCAGGCGCCACATCTGTGAAAGCCCCCGACGGCAGCTGACTGTCGATCATATCCTGCATATATTTTGAAAAGAAGCGAGATACATTCATATTGTAAGCGGCCGTGCGGGCAAAAATTTGCGCATCACCGGTCCAGCCCAACCTCTCGTCGCGCTGCGGGCAATCCGTCGGCACAGAGAGGAAATTACCCCTTTGTCCCCATGTAATATTGCTATACAGCCGGTTCACCATCTCATCATTGGTCTCCAGTCGTCCCGTCTCGGCCATATCGGAGTGTACGACTTTTCCCAGGATTGTATCCAAATCGGGTTCACCAGGGTAACCAATCAGTTCAACGTAACGGAATCCGTGAAATGTAAAATGCGGTTCATACCTTTCTTCCCCGGTCCCTTTTAACACATAATGGTCCTGCTGAACGGCTACTCGTAAGTTGTCCAAATATAGGCTGCCGTCTGGATTCAGCATCTCGGCATGGCTGACGGTGACTTGGTGGCCTGCTGCCCCACTAACTTTGAACTCTGTCCAACCCACCATATTTTGTCCCATATCATAAATGAAAGTCCCTTCTTCCGTGCGGCGGAAAGAGACGGGCTTACGTACTTGCATGATGCGAACCGGCGGTTCAATCGTTGCCACAAGCAATCCATTGTAGCCCGTTCGAACATCCGGAATCTCCCAAGAAGCTGCTTGATAACCGGCTTGATCCCATCCGGTCGGCTCCAGCCGAGCATCGTAGGCTTCACCTTTGATTAGATCCGAATAAAGAATCGCTCCCTTAGCTGCCTGCCAAGACGAGTCAGAAATGATAAGCTCACTCGTGCCGTCGAGGTACTCAATTCGTGCCTGAAGAAGCAAAAACGGCCTTTCCCCATACACATTTTTCCCGAGAAAACCGACCGTACCCGCGTACCAGCCGTCACCTAAAATGGCTCCAAAAACATTTTCGCCTACGGTTAATTGGTCTGTAATCTCATAGGCTTGCACTTGCACGCGTGTCTCATAGTCTGTCCAGCCAGGCGCAAAGAGAGCTCCAATCCTGCTTCCGTTAAGCCGAAGATCATATAAGCCAAGCGCAGTCGCATAAACAAACGCTCTTTTCACCTGCTTGGCAAGCTGGAAGCTTTTCCGCAAGTATGGAGGAGGCTGCATATCAACGCCTTTTTCTGCTTTGCGGCCGATCCACTTGGCCTTCCAATCTGCGCGTGACAGCAGTCCCATGGACCAATAAGCCGTTTGACTCCAGGCAGATGCTTCTCCATGCGTATCCCACACTCGGACTTTCCAATAATAAGTTTGCTCAGAGATCAACGTATCTCCCGCATATGCAATGTGAATTGATTGATCGGACGCCACTTTACCGCTGTCCCACTTATCAGCCACACCTTGATCCAACCGCTCTTGTGATGAGGAAACCATCACTTGATAATACGCTTGAGCAGCAGAGCGTTCGTTCGACTCCAGCCTCCAAAACAAACGTGGCCGCCTGACATCAAGTCCAAGCGGGTTATTCGCATATTCCGTTAAACATTCAACAATGGATAGGCTCACCGTTATCCCCCTTAAGTTAAGATCGTACTTGTTTGTATTATAAAAGGAGAAACCAGCTCCGATATGGGGGGTTCGAGAACAGTTTATAGGGCAAAAACATTAACCTTGCGGCGTAATGCCTTCACTTGATTCATTGCATACACCTAAATGAAAGAAATAACCTATAAAAATGAACTCATTCCCCTAATGTGCCAGATGGAATATGTATTAAAGTTAACTAGCATAGCTGTTTTCACGCTATCTTTTTTCATTTGCTTCATTGAAAACGATTTCAATTTTTTGACGAAAAATCCGAAAGGGGATGAATGACTTAGGCATATTCCGCTCCATAACAAACAAGAGGAGGAAGTAACTTGAGAAAATGGACCTTATTCCTGCTGTCACTCCTGATGTTCTTCAGTCTATCGCTGCAGATCGCATCGGCATCTCCCGCGGAAGTAACAGCATCGTTTGATTCTGCTACAGGTATTGTAACGGTTTCCGGCAACTCGGGCTTGACGGGAGAGCATCTGATTACTGTACAAGTCCGTGATCCGCACAATCGTCTTGCCTACTTGGATCAGGGCAAAAGCAGCACAAACGGTGACTACCTGTTTCATTTTACGGTGAATAAAAGCATTACCGGTACCTATGCCGTTTCCGTCGCAGGTGAAGCCGATATCGCTGTTTCCCAAACGACCTTTACCGTAAATTCGCTTGATACAACAGCGCCAGTAACAACCGCCGAAGCTAGCCCAGTTGACGGCAGCAATGGCTGGTATGTTTCCGCGCCGACTGTCACACTTTCCGCAACAGACAACGTTTCGGTCACCCAAACCACCTACCGATTGAATGGAGGTGCTTGGAGCCAATATGTACAAGCGGTTACACTACCTGAAATTAGCGGTAGCTATCTGTTTGAGTACAGAAGTATTGATCAGGCTGGAAATGAAGAAGCCGTCCAATCCCTAACTCTACGACTGGATAAAGAAGCGCCTTCCATCAAAGTAACCTTGGATCAGGACACCATCTGGCCGCCAAATAAGAAAATGGTCACTGTGACTGCCGATGTGTATGCTTTTGACGCCATTTCACAAATCGATAACATTGTCCTTACTTCTATTACTTGTAATGATTCCATCCAGCCGGATGACATTCAAGACGCGCAGTTTGGCACTTTGGATAAGACTTTTGCGCTTCGTGCAGAGAAATCAAAAGAGCATTCCGAACGCGTATATACCATCACCTACACGGCGACCGATAAAGCCGGAAATCGCCAGGCGGCTACTACAACGGTAACCGTGCCTCATGACCAATCCGGCAAAACGAAGTAATGATCTTTCGGAGGTGTTATTTTGAATAAGAAGTTTAGGCCGATGATACTCCGCCTCACACTTGCATTTCTGTTAGTCAGCGGGGTTTACGGAACCACTTTTGATACAAAAGCGATGGCGGCAGAAACACCCGTTAGCGATGGATGGCAAGTGCTCGTTGACGATAACTTTGAAAACAACTCACTTGGCACAAAAGCAGAAGATCAAGGCTATGTTGTATACAAGCCTATGCTTGAGGAAGGGAACGCAGGCGGCCTTAAAGGTGACGCTTATGTAGCCAAAGCTCCCGGTAAAGCAGGCAACAGCCTCTATGTTTACGATGACCATAATTCCGTCAGCAAGGTTGTCTATCGCAACACGACGAGAATCGTCAAAACGTTTGATAAGCAGGAAGGTGTGGTCGTAGCTGAGGTTACCTTCATGCAGCCCGGGCCGCAGCGCGAAAAAGCGAAAGTTCTGAATCTATTAAGCAGCAACGGCGACTATATCGCCAGAATCACAGCAGATCCTTCACAGGCAAAGTTCGTCTTCGATGCCAAAACGGGTCCGGACAACATGTATCCGTATGAGCCGAATCGTTGGTATAACATCAAGGTTGTTGTCGATATCGTCAATGATCAAGTCATGGTATATGTGGATGGTAACCTGTGTTTCTCCAAGCAACCTACGGTCGAGGTTCGGAGCGCCGGTACCACGACGAGTGAGAAAATAAAGCAAAACATCGCCATGATTGAATTGCTTACAGCTGGCGAATCACCTAATCCGATTAACTCTTTCTACGTATCCCGAATCAAGGTCTCTGCGAAACCGCCTGCCGCCACGCCAGAAGCTCCCGTTGGACTTACGGCCTATCCAAGGGATAAAGAAATCTACGTAGAATGGGCACCATCGGCAAGCGCCAGATCGAATAATGTCTACGTGGCGACCAAACCTGACGCTGCTGATTCGGAGTATGTGAAGGTCATGGACAAATATAATAAAAAGTTTGTGCCGAGCGATTACGTCTCTATCACAAAGCTTGGGACATCCTCCACCAGCCCGCTGCTTGAGAACGGGAAAACGTATTATGTGAAAATTACCCAAAACACAAGGCTGCTGTCCAAAGGCACCGACACGGAAGTAGAGAGTCCTCTCTCCTTGTCGCAAGCCGTTGCTGTTACGCCTAATCCGAGAAAAGCATTGGATTCCGCTACTACTAGTATTATCCAAAACGTGTACGTCAACGATACCAAAAACATGTCTGGATGGTCCGTGCAAAGCGATCTCGCCGTAGGCAGTACGCCTTATGGCGATTCACAGAGCACCATAACCAAACTCTCTTCCAATTACACAGGAATCGATTGGATTCGCACGTCGAATGCATCGGGTTCTTATACAGCAAGCGATGTGCTCACCACTTTTACTGTAACGAATGATGCGGATGTTTTTGTCGCTGTAAGCCGCGAAACGATGGAAGCCAACTTGGCTTGGTTGTCAACCTGGACCAAAACAGCGGATACCATCGAGCTTGACGGAGGCGCCAAGGTATTCGATTTGTACAAGAAAAGCTTTGCGACCAATTCGCAGGTTACTCTGAACAAAATCGCGCAATCCGATAGCAACGGCTATTTTATCCTCGTGAGAGGACGTTCTATCCAGTTGAACTCTTTTGAGTTCATAGATTGGAACGGCAACAAGCTATCCGCATTAACGCCGGGAATGAACGCAACGGCCAAAGTCGAGGTCACGAATAACACCGCCGAGGAACGATCCTTTGTTGTAATCTGTGCATTGTACGACGCCAATCAGCGTTTGGTTACTTATACGTCCGCATCTGTAACGGCACACGCCGGGCAAAAACGGACGTTAAACACCGGATTCAAGGTTCCACAGACCCTATCCGGCTATCACGCCAAAGCTTTTATCTGGGACAGCTTTATAACCATGAAACCATTGTCGAACAGTATATCGATTCCGTAGGCACGAGGAGGCAACAATGAAAAAGATAATTGCTATGTTATCATTCCTGTTTATTGTAGCAAGTCTAGTCCCTTCGCTTGCGGCGGCGGCAGAACCTATTCCGGCCTTTCCTGGAGCAGAAGGCGCCGCTATGTATATAACAGGGGGACGCGGAGGGGACGTTTACGAGGTCACCAGTCTTGATGATTACACGTCTTCAGAGACCCCGATTCCCGGAACGCTGCGCTATGGGCTTGCCAAAGTTGCGAACAGCAATGCCAAATCGACAGTCATTGTTTTTCGGGTTTCCGGCACCATTCATTTGAAGGAGAAAATTAAAACCAATGTCTACAATTTGACGATTGCCGGGCAGACCGCGCCTGGAGACGGCATCGCCATCGGCAATTATTCGGTATCTTTGGGCGGATCCAATATCATCATCCGTTATCTTCGCTTCCGCGGAGGTTTTGCCGAGCTGGACGACACCTTTTCACCCAACGCTCCGAAAATGATGATTGATCATTGTTCTTTTAGCTGGAGCACGGACGAGGTCCTTTCATCCAAAGATAAGAGCAGCATCACCGTGCAATGGTCGATCATCAGCGATTCTCTGAACATGTCCATTCATGACAAAGGCGCCCATGGGTACGGCGGTATATGGGGCGGCACCAATATGACGTTTCACCATAATTTAATTGCCAACAACAATAGTCGAAATCCTCGATTAGACCGTGATTTTAGACTTGAAAAAGACGCACCTCTGCTGTTCGACTTGAGGAACAACGTCTTTTATAACTGGGGTGCCAACAGCGGATATGGCGGTGAAAATGCGACTGGCGTCAACGTCGTAAACAACTACTATAAAGCGGGTCCTGCTACCTTTGATGATGTGAAAAACCGGGTGTTCAATCCTTGGTCCGAGCAGCCGGGAAACTACTATATTGAGGGCAACTATATAGACGGCTATCCGGAGATCAGTTCAAATAACTGGGCCGGCGGCGTTCAACCCGAGTATGGCTTAGTAACTGTCAATCGCCTGCAAAGCCCGGTACCTATTACTTATAAAAATACCGATGGCACCACTGTCGATACTTCTGTGACAACGGACTCGGCAACGGACACTTACGACAAAGTCCTAGAACACGCAGGAGCCATTTTACCAAAAAGAGATTCTCTCGATGCGCGTATCGTGAACGATGTAAGAAACGGCTTGGGGAAATTCGCCAATACCCCGGATGGGGACGGAGGGTTTCCGGCATTAACGGAGACGGCTTTGTCAGCCGATTATGACAGCGATCACGATGGCATCCCCAACCTTTGGGAAGAAGCAAATGGTCTAGATGCTAATAACACAGCTGATGGTAAAGCGGATAGCGGTGATGGTTTTACCTATTTGGAGAAATATTTAAACTCGCTGCTTGGCAATGGATCCAACAATCCAACTGTAGCGATCACCAGTCCTTCTATGAATGCGATGCTGCAAGCGAATCAAGATATTGTCATTGATGCTACAGCCTCTGACAGTGATGGCACCGTAGCCAAGGTTGAATTCTCCTTCTACGATACGCAAGCGATGAAATTAGTCCCGTTAGGAACGGTTACATCCGCGCCTTATTCGTATACATGGACAAACGCTCCGGAAGGAACTCATTATTTGTATGCCAAGGCAACTGACAATTCAGGCACTCAAACCCTTTCAAGCATGGTGGTTATTCATGTCAACGGATCAAGTGGAATTGGCGCCTGGACATCCGCAGATATTGGCAGCGTAACAATACCAGGAACTTCAAGTGTATCAGGGGATGAGAGCAGTTCTTTCATCGTAAAAGGTACCGGCAAAATTGGCGCAACGAGCGATGGCATCCAATCGAAAGATGCGTTTCAATACACATACCGTGACATTTCAGGCGACATGGAGTTAAGCTCTACGATTAACTTCCAGAATCCTTCTGAGTACGATAATGGCGTAAAATCAGGGCTTATGATCCGTCAGGATCTGACGGCAGATTCTCCTTTTGCCATGATCACGGTGATGAAGGAAGAATATTACGGGACACGGATCCATTTTATGAGCAGATCAGCCCGAGGGGATTTGGTTGTAACCACTGCGAAGCCAAATGTAGAATTGCCTGCACTCTTGAAAATTTCCAGATATGGGAATGAAGTCAAAGGTTTGATTTCCATTGACGGTGGAGCTAACTGGGAGGTGGTCGGTTCTGTCACGCTAGATCTGCCGGACCATGCTTACATCGGGATGGCCGTCGATGCGACGAAAAGTACGAACAATTTTAATTACTACAATTCGTCCCTGTTTAAGAATACGAAGCTGCGTACAGATAACATCACAGGAGATGTCTTCACCACCGGGAATTTGCAGCTGAACGAGAATGACGGTGATCCTTCGGTCAGTGTGCAATTTAGCAATCGTTCGGAGCTTGATAAAAATGGCGTACTCGTCATCGCGCTCTATGATGCTGACGGCAGTATCGTTAACTATTCTTATACAAGCGACTTGGTCGAAGGTCAAGGGATAAGAACGCTAACGGCAAACTTCCAGCTGCCCGAAGATGCCGCCGGTTATAAGCTGAAGGCTTTTGTATGGGATCAGCTTGCCAACAAGCAAGTGATTTCTAATGTTGCTGAGCTGGCTTTGACGCAGTAATAAAGATCTTGTAGGCTCCTGATGTTGAGAATGATGGATGACACGTCGTTCTTAACGTTAGGAGCTTTTTATATGCCGTCAATTCCAAAGCGACTGCTATCATTTAGCTAATTGACTGAAATAGATGCGAAAACTACCGTTATTTTGCGAAGTTCGAGGGCAGGGAGTGAATTAGCGGTAGTAGCTCCAGTTAAATTGTCGGTATCAGGAGGATTTTGGGATAATCAGTGAGATTAGCTGTATTATTTCCAGTTATTTGGTAAAAAAACAGGTCGTTTGCAATTAATAGCTGGAGGAATCGGCGTTAAATTGTGCTGCGGAGGTGCTATGGAGGCTAGGGTGGTCTCATGGTAAAGTAGCTAAAACTAAAGCCCGACGGAGTTTGCTCCGTCAGGCTTTGATCATTGAACAGAGTATCACTCCGAAGTGACGAACCAATCATTTTTCATGGTCCCCAACAACCGTCGATGGCCTTGAAACTCTTCGTAAATGTTAAAATCGTACGTTTTAAGGAAGGACAATTTGTAGAGCAAATCTCCGTTGGCCAAACTGATTTTGAAGTCCTTATGCTTACCAACTTTCAGCTTGGATTGCGGCGTCTCTGGCGTTTCATTGGCGCGGGGCTCAAAACTGCTTAAATCCGCCGACCATTCAATCGCCCTCAAGCCGTTCGTGTCGTTAATCTGAAAGACGATTTTACGTCCTTCCGTATTTACGCTCGTACTCATATCTTTGACAATCTCATAGTTGAACTTCAAGGATAGTTCATTATTATTCAGTGCCGTGCTGAAATGATCGATGGAGAGCGTATACGGCGCAAGGGATACCCCCTTCAGTGGTGTCCCTACTTCCGTCTTCTCTTGCGGGAGCCAGAAGTCAAATGGTTTCACATACATGTCAGCATCGCCTGAGTCTTCGCTATCATCATCGTCGTCATCAGTTGCAGGTTCTTCCGTTAGCAGTTTGCCGTCTTTAACGGCCTCCCCGAGCAGTAGATTCATCCCACTCTTATCAACGCCCTTCGGAAGCATGCTTGAAACGATGAGCAGTGCTTTCCCTCCGGGACCCACTTTCTCTTCAACATCCAGCACATTGGCCGGGTAAACGGTTCCGTTTGCTGCTCGAAAGCTGGCAACCAGCTTCGCCAAGTTCGTAAATCTTTTCTCCTGATTCTCAATCAGCACCCGCACGGTATATTGTTCCGTGGATTGCGCTTGATAGCTCACAACGTTTTCAATGGAAAATTTGGATTGATAGCCCGCATCGGTCAATTCAAAAGAAGAAGCCGCATCAAGGATCGGGACATGCAAGAGGTCAGCCTGCGACTCAAAATCCAACACGTCGATGATTTTCCCATCGGACGTTTTTTCCTGCAGCACGAGCTCTATGTTTGAAAATGCATACGTATATGGCACTTTAGCCGCCATCTGCATGCCGACAGAGCTGTCTTTCGGAAGGCCGAGCACTTTTGCCGGGATGATGACTTTCGCCTCTGCCTTCACTTTGCCATCCAACAAGAAGTAACCGGACAACTGTGGAATTGGCAGCGAATCCGAACCTTTATTCATCAACGTGAAATCCGCAGTCAAAATGTCCGTGTCTTCCCAAGGCAGCCGATACATGCCGTTCATCCTTGTCGTGTACAACCCATTTTCGTCCGTAAACGCAACTTCCTCGCCTGAACTTCTCACTTCTTGCTCCGATTTTTTCGGCAGCTCCAAGTCAGCGATTGGCACATTCAACTTCAAATCGGACACGTATTGTGTTACAACGATCTGCCAGCCTTCAGTTGAAACGTTTGCCGGGACACTCCCCGTAAGCGTAATCTCCTTCGTTTCCTGCGAGTTGATGAGGAGGTCGGTTAATCCTTTTGCTAGTAACGGATACGTATATCCCTCCAACGTGCGTACGCTAAACTGATAGTCGGGTACGGTCACACTGTATTTTCCCAAATTTTTCAGTTTCAGTGTTACGTTAGGCAAGCTGTTTTTTTCATTTTTTCCAAGGTTAAAATCGGAAAGTGCAGCTTCCATGATCGTTCCTGACATCTTAATCTCTTGAGAACCTCCTGCAGGTGCCACTTGTGTAAAATCATCAGGCACTGAAATTTCGCCAAGCTGTCGCTCGAATGGACTACGGGAGAAATCCCATTTCCCGAATCGAAATTTCAAATCATGCAAAGAGGTTGCCTCATTAACCAGGGCATAGTAGGAAAACTCTTGCGAAGATCCTGCTGCAATTTTCGTTTTTTCTTTGTCTTGTGGCATGATTTTGGCGATGAATAGGTCACCGTCCTTATCTAGCAAGCGTATCCAATAATCAGTTAGAGATAGGCTCTCTGAGCTTTTGTTTGAAATATGCAGATTGAACGTAACGATATTCCCGTTGTGATCGGAGAGAAGTTTCAACTGCTTGATCTCAGCATAAGCATTACCGCCAAGCGGGATTCGCTCGAATGCAGCACTGGCCTCGTCTGAATCGTCACCGTCTGCGAATGCGGATACCGGCAGGAACATCAGGCTAATGAAAACGACTATCGCAAAAGCCATGAAGATGGGGAAACGTTTACAAATTCTAGTCATCGGCAGTTTCCTTTCTACGCTTCGTGTTTCAATGCATCCAAGCCGATCAGCTCATCCGGCCGCATCGCCTTTAACTGCTTTTCATATAATTCACGATATAACCCGTGTTGCGCTAGCAGTACCTGATGTTTCCCTCTTTCAACGATCCGTCCCCGATCAATTACAAGAATTTGATCGGCTCTGACGACTGTTGCCAGCCGGTGAGCGATGACAAACGTCGTACGTCCCTGCATTAATCGCTCCAGCGCTTCTGTGACCAGATGTTCAGATTCTGCATCCAATGCCGACGTGGCCTCATCCAAAATTAAGATGCGAGGACTCTTGAGCAGCGCTCGCGCAATTGCGATACGTTGTTTTTGTCCGCCTGACAGCCTGACGCCGCGTTCTCCGATCATGGTTTCATATCCGAGCTCCCACTCTTCGATGAATTCATGCGCATTCGCAGCTTGTGCAGCAGCGATAATTTGCTCTTTAGCAGCTTTCGGATTGCCATAAGCAATATTTTCATAAACGGTTCCGGAAAACAGAATATTGTCCTGAAGCACAAGCGCCATGTGGCTGCGCAGGTCATGCAGATCATAATTTCGTAAATCAACCCCGTCCAGCAAAACGGATCCTTCATCCGGGTCATAAAAGCGAAGCAGCAAATTAATAATGGTAGACTTGCCTGCGCCACTTGGGCCGACAAGCGCAATCACATCCCCGCTGCAAGCTTTAAAGCTTATTCCTTTAAGCGCTGCCCTCGTCTCCAAAACCATCAGGGGCGGATCCGGTCTCATTTTCGGCGGAATCCAATAAAACCGTTTGGCAGGTCTTTGGCGTTCGACCAGATCTTTATCCTTCTGATCGACTTCCACTTGCTGCTTTTCCGGCCTTTCAATCACATAATCGAAACCGACTTGATCAAACTGGATGTCGCCTTTACACGTTTTCAGCGGCAGGGGATTGTCATTGTTCTGAATTTCAGGTTCAATATCGAACACTTCAAAAATTCGTTCCACGTTGGCAAGTGAATTCTGAATCGTCACATTCACATCAGAAAAACGCTGAATTGGGCCATACATTTGGGATAAATAAGCCTGGAAGGCGATTAATTCCCCTACCGACATGTTGCCTCGAATGACCATCGTCCCCCCAACGAACCAAATGATCAGCCCGCCGAAATCTTGAAAAGTTTGACTAATGCGGCCAAGCGTATTGGATAAAAATTGCGCCGTCATTGCGTAGCCAAAGTGAGCCGAAGCTTGCTTCTTGAATCGGTTCAACTCCATGCGTTCCCGGCTAAAGGCCTGCACAACCTTCATCCCGGCAATACGCTCGACAAGCACGCCTGACATTCGTTCCATCTGCCGATGTACAGAGCGCCATGCGTAGCGAATATGCACATTAATGTTCGTAAACGTTAAATAATAGACGGGAAGCAGCCATAGAGACAACAACGCAAGTTTCCAATCCATATGAAACAGCATAAATCCAGCGAACAGCACCAGAAAGAAGTCAATCGCCAGATTAATGACGCCTGAGCCGACCAGATTCTGGGCGCCGTTCACATCGTTCAGTATTCTGGAGACGATACTTCCGACCTGACGGCTGTCGTAAAACCGCTGAGAAAGCTTTTGCATATGCTCATATAGCTGAAAGCGGATATCGATGACCATAGAATTTCCCATTTTGGCCATCACCCATTGACGCACATAATTGACCGCTGTTCCGAAAACGTAAACGCCTCCCAGTACTCCAATCACCTTCGCCAATGTCCATGAGCTTTCTTTACGCGGAAGTACTTCGTCAATCAGAACTTTGGTCATCCAAGGCACCGTCATGGGGACGACAAATTGCAGAATACCGAGCCCAACAATGGTAATAATCATGTAACGGTACGGTTTTAGAAACTTAAAATAACGTCGTATGAGATGGGATTTTGTGTCCTTCTGCATATGAAACCTTCTTTCTTTCCGTGGATCGGCAGTCAAGATGACCCGTGAAGCACCCGATCGAAGAAATCCGGTGGCCCAACTTGACCGCCTTTCAAAACGATTTCTAAACCGTCCATCCATTTATCTTGCGAAAGTGCCCGACAAAGCGGCCCTCCCGGAACAACAGGAGCTATCATTTCTAGCGCATACAGATTCATTCGTTTTACGGCAAAACCTGATGTGTCCCCTCCAGCCAAAACAACTCTTCGGACTCCTGTAGACTGTATCAGCGCTCTCGCCATTTCACCTAATTGTCCGCCGATTCGCTCACCGCTTACCGCCTGGTTGTGCCCGCTCCTTCGCATCAGATGTTGAGTCTCCAGGATAGACGCGTCATTCGGACCCAGCGCAGTATACAAAATAACGTTCTTGCCAGCCCGGAGCAAGCGCTCCGCTTCGCTAAGCAGCATGGCCTGAGCTGATTTCGCTTCCGAATCCTCTTCGAAAAAAAGAGGCGCTGGCACGCGAATACCCGCATAGCCGTGCGCCATTGCCCATTCGATTTGCGCACAAGTCGCTGGAGAACAACTGCCTGATACGACAAGGAGCCGATCCGCAGGCTCTGCTGTCCTCCGCTCAGACACTGCGGGCAGCGTTCCTCGCTGCTGCCAATGGGAGACTAGCGCGTATTCCACCCCTGAAGAACCAATGACGAATACCGGTTCATTCTCGCTCTCTTCCGTAAATAATTCACCGATTTTGGTAAGATGATCGTCCGTTAACACATCGAACAGCAAAACTTCGGGTGCTTGATCGAGCTTCTCATTTAAACACTCTCTCAGCATCGTTCCATGATGCTCCAAATCCAAAACACTCATCAGACCGATCGTGCAAGACGTCTGCTTAGCCAAATGCACCCGAAGGTCCGCTTCCTTCATCGGCGTAACGGGGTGCTGCATCATGTTGGGATGCCGATCCAAACGCAGCATTTCCTTTTCTTTCCCGGCAAAATGGTTTCCAAACACCGTATACCGCTTTAACGCGGGCGAGCCTGCGAGAAGAGGCGTGAACCGTTGTTTTGGAAATACACGCCGTCCGATGTCAATAACCTTTCCTATGCTGCCCGTTAAGGGGGAGGAGTCGAAGGTGGAACAAATTTTGTAATGCACGATTGGCGCTTGAAATGCCTTTAGGGCAGTAAGTGCGGGGTGAAGCGTATTCTCCATCTCTTCCGGACTCATCGTCCGGCTTACGCCCGCCACGCCAAACCCGTCATACTGGCTGAATTTCTCATGCCAAGTGGATACGTCTGGCATATCCATAAATAAAATCATTCGCAAACCGCCGATCGTGAGCGCCTCTAACACATCCGTGGAACCTGTGAAGTCATCGCCGTAATAACAGATTCGCATTCGTTATCCTCTCCCTTCCACCCCATCGAGGCTGACATTAACTGAATGCTGCTAAAGCCTGCTTCAATTCAGGATGTTTATCGGCATGCAAATGCAGAGGAATCCCCTCTAAGGCCGCCTCCCACCCTTGCACGAGACTGCGAAATCCTGCTCCAGGCCCGTCCGGATGCCCATGAATACCGCCGCCTGCAATATTCATCAGATCGACGGTGCCCAGCGTACGGTACGTTTCCGGCGCCGCCCCCGCCCATTGCTTGGATGACAGCACGGGAAGCACAGTGTCCGATGGATCAAACATCGACGTCATACAAGCACGCACGCTATCTACGACGGATGCATTGTCTTCATAGAATTTGTTGTTGAGCCCATTCACATGAAGATGATCTACGCCAGCCAGACGGCACAATTTTTGGTAAGCTGCAAAAGACATGCCCAGATACGGGTAACGTGACATCATCCCCCATTGGTTTCGGTGTCCGTGTATGCATACGGGGGCATTTTTTCTCAGATGCACAAGCCCGGCAAATCCAATGCTATTGATGCTGACCATCACGCAGTTTCCTCCGGCTTTCACGACGTTTTCAAGATGACGCATCATAGGATCGATATCATCGGTAATATTAAAAGCGTACATCGTCTTTTTACCTGTGCGGTCCGCAGCACGTTCTATTTCTTCCATAACAACCTTGATGCGCTCGGCAATCGGGGCATACGGCGGGTTCCCATGCACCTCGTCGTCCTTAATAAAATCAATGCCGGACAAGGCTAATTCACGCACGATCAACCGCAGCTGTTCCGTCGCCAATCCGATGTTGGGCTTAATGATCGTTCCGATGATCGGCCGTCCATGCACACCGGTGATTTCCCTCGTACCGGAAATACCGAACTGCGGGCCTTCATACCGATCTTGGAACGACAATGGCAATTCCAGATCAAGCAGCCGAAGCCCCGACAGCTCTTCCAACTCATACAGATTTCCTGCAACAGTCGCAAGCAAGTTCGGAATTGAAGGTCCAATGTTCGCATAAGGGAATGCAATCTTCACAATGCCGCGTCGGAATTCGCCTTTGCTGCCCGAAGGCACTTTAGCGCCCGGTAGTGATGGAAAAGGCGAGCTTTCCAACTCTTGGATGGATAAAATCTGCGCGCGATGCTTTTGCTTCAAACTGTCCGTTTCATTCGGCAGCGGGAGAAACGTCCCCGTAGACTGCTCGCTGACGATAATTTCACAAGCCTTCTCTAAGGAAAATGCGGTTTCGAGCCAATAAGTGGCAATAACTTGGTCGTTCTTCAACATGGATATTTCCCCTGTCTTTCCAATTCGGCGCGTACAGCCATAATGCCTAGACGTGGGCTAGCATACACAGGCAGTCCGGTTTCGTCACTTAACGCTTTTTCCATTCTCGCCATGGATCCCTGAGCCAGCACGAGTACATCCGCCTTTTTGGCTACTGATTTGGCCGCTTCATAGATCAAACGATCATGTTCCTCAGGCTGGCCGGAAATTAATGCTTGATAAGCGCCTACCGCCAAGGCGTCAACGACACTGACATTGCGGTTTTGAAGATCTGCTTCTCTTTGCAACAATTGCCTGGTCGGGTCGAGTGTAGTAGGCAATGTAGCCAGCACACCAATTTGATTAAAGTTTTTGGTAACCTGACGTGCCATGTCATCATCGATTTTAACGATCGGAATATTGAACAATGATCGTACCCGGTCCGCTGCTTCACCTACCGATGAGCAGGTATTGAGGATGAGATCAGCGCCGATATCTTCGGCGTGTCGATAATACTGAACCAAGCGGCGAACTACCGCAGTAGTGACTCCACCCGCCTGAATCACATCGGCAATCATACTGTCGTCGATAATGTTGACGAGGCGGCAGCCCGGCAATTCCTCCCGAAACAGCGGCCCAATACGTTTCGATAGCCCTTGACCCGTGTAAACAGCAACAACTGTAGCCATGTCTTCTCCTCCTTTAGCTTGCGGTGTTCTTCCTATACTTAATGGCTGTTCCCAATCTGCCTTCTTGCTCGAGCCAATTGTCTGCATCCGGGATATCGAAATAGTGGAGCATTCCTGGAAGTATGAAACTTAAAGAATCATTCTCATCATAAAATGGTTCCCTAATCCACTCCGCAAGACTGCTCATTCGGTCTTCCAGACATACACGTTGGACGCGTGAGTCGAGCAAAGCTGCTAACTCCGCGTAGATGGCATACTTCCCGCAGCCGTAAAGTTCGATATCATCAGCATCGATATTTTTCAACGTTCCTGCCAGTTCAATGGCTCTCAATACATCGTATGTTCGTACGGCTGCCATACTATCGCCAAGCCACATTAACTCATCTGTGTAGCGGTCCATCATGCCGAAACGTTTGTAAGGTCTCTCCTCTGGCGAGTTTACGTGCGGCAAAAGCGAGCCGATGCCCACTGGATTGAGCACCATGGCAATACGTCCGGAAGCGCAGGTCTCCTCAATCCATTTGGCATGCGCATTCAGTTGTTTGGTCCCGCCGTCCCAGACAGCAATGGTAACCGGCAGCTTGCGGCCCGCCGCTTCAGCCGGGAAAAATTGCAAAGCATTATTCAGCAAGCCTCGTTGGCTCCACCATACCGTCCTGAGCGCCCACAGATTCTCCACCTCACCGCCTCCGGAAAGACGCGGATTCAGATCACATGGCTTGCGATTGAAGTAAACGGCATTTCGCAGCCACTTCAACGCTTTCTTTTTGCGCAGATCTTCCGACAGCTCATTGCGCGCTTTCTCCAGCTGTGCCAATCGTTCGTTGTTTTCGTCGTGTGTATTGCGGGCACTCGGATATTCACCGATCACTTGCCCGCTCTGCGTGCAATGAAGCTGATCAGCAGGCAGCAATTGAATAACATCATCCTGCGGAGTAACCTTACGGCCCAACAGTTGTTCAGAAAAGAACTCTGCTGCCGCACGGGCCAGCGGGATCGAAAAGCGATGCGCATTTTCATCTTCAAAAATATCCAGCAGCCCCCCTTTGTCATACATGTCCCAGAATCTTCTGTTAACCGCTACGTTATGACGTGGAGCTTCAATCGGGACGGAATCATATGTTGTAGCGAGAACACGCACAGGGCGAGGCGCCATCGCCAGCACGATGTCTTCGTGATCAAAGCCAAGCGCTGAGAAGCCAGGCCATTTCTGTTCGGCATCTTGCGCTTTGCCGGTCAGGAGAAAATACGGCCTGTTCATGATGAATCCGCCTGGGGCTGCAGCAGCGATGCGCTCGTCGGCCATCATTAGCAGCGATGTTTGAGTACCGCCGCCCGAGTGCCCCGTTACTCCGATCCTTTGCGGGTCCACTTCTTTTCTTGTGCACAAATAGTCAATAGCCCGGATGGCATCGTGAAGCATATAACGCGCTAAGCTGTCTCCTACCGGCATGCATTGCCGGCCTACATTTTCATGCTCCGTTACGCTCGTCATTGGCGCTTGCCCTGTTTCAGGATTATAGAAGCCGAAGCGCTCCCCTTGACCTACCGGATCAAGGGACAATACGATCAGACCCGCATGCACCAAATAGTGACATACCGTCTGATATTCATCGCAGTGTTTGGCTTGCTCGCGATGACCGCACAGCAAAAGGACAGCGCCACGTGGCTCGGTTACCCCATCTGGTAGATATAGATTTGCCGTAGCATAAACGAGCGGTCTGGCTTCAAAAATCACTTTCTCTACATGAAAGCCATTCCCTGAGACTCTTCCTGTTATTTGAGGGTTTAGCGGTGTGTCCGAAGCAGGCAGCCCACCGATACAAGTGAGGATGCCTTCACGGATTTCCTTCTGGCGCTGCATGAGATCGGCTTTATTTGCGATCGATCCACGCGCAAGCTCGCCCCTCTCCGCTGCACGCATAGCGGATTCGTAAATCCACCTTGGCAGCTGGCTTTTCACATCAAAATGGGCGATTTGAACATTTTCAAACTTTTCAAACACGATGAGAACCTCCTCCTCTTGACACTTCTGCCAGCTCTGACTCGACCAACAGATCGGATAAACGTATAGGTTGATTGGCAGCCGCAGATTTCCAAACGGCTTCGCCTGTAAGCACTGCAAGCGCCCCTGCTTCTGCACCTGCCATAATGTCATAATGACGCTGCGGATCAGGTCCCAGGAATAAATCCTCCAAAATAAGCGGATCACCACCGCCATGCCCGCCGGCTTTCGGTACAACGTGTATCGTTTCTTTGCCTCCGAACAGCGGGAAGTAGTCGATCGTTTGCTCAGGCACATGGAAAGCAGCCCGCCCGGACATGATTTCCTTTGTTTCAATTCTGCCTTTTGTCCCATTAATAGCCAAACGATAGCCCTCGTACGGAACCGAGAAATTGACGGAATAGCTTAACATAGCGCCTTTATCGTACTTAACAACAGCTGCGTACGTATCCTCAATATCAATTTCACCATCGAAAATGCACCCGTCAGGACGGTAACCTGTAAAGTTGTCAGGCTTAATATCAACCGCATTCACATGGTCGTCCGGCGGTACAACCTCTTTGCTCCGTGATGACCAACGCATGAAATACGCACAGGAGGGTTTGACTCTGCACGTCCCGCAGTGTCTGCCGTCTTCCTTCACGGGGTTGAATTCCCCGTCAGGTCCAAAATAGTTCAGCGCTCCATATGCGAACGCTTCCAATGGTTTCTGGCCGATCCACCAGTTCACAAGATCAAAATGGTGTGTGCTCTTATGCACCGACAACCCGCCGGAGTTGCTGCGTTTGCGGTTCCATCTTTTAAAATAACTTGCACCATGATACGTATCAATGTACCAATTCAAATCAACCGAAGTCACCCGGCCGATTCTGCCTTCCAGAATCAGTTCCTTAATTCTTGTATGAATCGGAGAATACCGATAATTAAAAGTGACGTGAAGTTTTCCCTTACTGTTATGCTGAGCATCCAAAACCCGCTTGCAATCAGCGCCGGTCGTCACCATCGGTTTCTCCGAGATGACATCCAGATGGTGCTGCAAGCCCCCTACGATATAATCCGCATGGGTGTAATCCACTCCTGCAACGATGACAGCGTCAGGATTCGTTTCTTGAATCATCTGCTCGAATTGAGCCGGAGCATATACCGGTGTCCCTGCCAGCACCGGAAATTTCTTAAAGCAATTCGCAAAGCGGCTTGGGTCCGCATCCAGCAAGCCGACAATCTCGCAATGCTGATGGAACGTCTCCAGCATTGGACGAATAAACATGCCGTTTGCCCTCGTACTCACGCCGCAAATCACGTATTTTTTCTTCGCCATGATGTTATCCCTCCTTGCTTCTACTGTTAAGTATACAAAGTTGCGAATGGCAAACCATTAGTGAAAACGACTGTCATTATAGGTCAATCCTGTCTGGGGAAAAAAACGTCCCTGCCGGTTATCCGACAGGGACTGTGCTTATAATTTTTATTTCATGATAATTGTATATTTAACCATTTGCGTTCCTCCTACAAGATACATGGTAAATTGTTGGATGTTGTTTTTCATCAGATCTTTACCTTTTCTAGTGTAAGACAACTTAAAATCAGGATTAATCGTAACTACATCTTGATACTTCGTATCTGTTTCCGTGTAAATAATATCTCCCACGAACATTTGCAAACCAAGAAGATCATTAAATGAACTGAACTGATCTTGCTTAGTAGGAGCTGTCGCACAATCTCCTGCTTTATTACCTTTACATACATTTGTAAATGTTCCATAACCGTTAGTACTAACTTGGATTTGCCCCATCAAGTTACCATCCCAAAGTAAAAGATCATTTAATGGCATAGTCATACTACCTTCAAGCGGAAAACCCTTGCCGTCGTCGCCATAAGTAACTTGGGTAATCGTTCTTGAAGAACCCGAGACAGCTAATTTTGTTGGTACCATAGAATCGATATTTGAGCCTAATGATGCAGCCAATGTTTGAACTCCGCGAGGAGTATCGATGTAAAATGTAAAGTTAATTTTCCCGGTGTCAAGACCCATAATCGCACTCTTCGTTGGGCTATACGCGATTGCCCTTGGATTATCCGATGTAAAGGCCCTAATTGGAACCTTTAGCCCTGTTACAACCCCACCGCTATCCTTAACTAAAACACTAATAGGTTTACTTAACGGCAAATAATTGTTAAACAAATATGTCGCGTCAGTAACACTTTCAAGTTTACCGCTATCTTTTAATATTCTTCCGATCGCCAAAAGATCTCCACCGGATCCCATATCGAGACCATAGGTTAAATTAGCACTCACAGGGTCAGTGACATCTACTGTAACCGAGTCTGAACCAACAGCCAACTGGCTTGTTCCATTTAATTCAGTTTGAAATAACGTAGCTGTCAACCTGTAACTTCCCTTTTTTACAGCGTCTGGCGCGAAAGCAAATTGCTGATTGAATACTTTCCCAATATCAAGCAAAGCAGTAGGTGTAGCATCGGAGAGCTTTGTTGGTCCTGTTATCTCTTTGACTGCCCCTGTTTCTCCGCTGAGTTTTTCCAGCTTCATCTCAACCTTGAAATCATCCCGAGTTGTTTTATATTCTTCACCAAACTGATCGTAAATTTTGAAGATAGCCTTCGTCGAAGGTGATACACCATTTAACAGCAAAAAGTTCCTAGAGGAGTTGCCCTCATCAACTTTAATCGTGTTTGGTTTGCGAGCCGAGTCAATCATAAGAGGAAGGGTCACTGTTTGATTTAACCCATTTATTTGAACATGAATTGTTGCCGGTCCGGCGGACAAAACTTGTTTAACGTGAATACTACCGTTAAGATCAATATTTACGTTTCTAGTTTGGTTTGTTTTAGGATCCGTACGTGTAGCTGGACTGGCTTCCAATTTGAGGCCACCAGTAGCATATACTGAAATTTTCCCAGTTGTTTCTAAAGCGGCAATCTCAGTTGAAGTCAGCTCCTGATTCGCCGAATCAAGGATCTTAAGACTAATTGATTTATCTAAATCACCTTCCGTCAATGGTGTGACAATCGGTCCAATGACGACTGTATAAGCAGATTTCGGCGTGTAAACGGTGATTTTCTGAGATACCTGTTCGTCTTTAAACAATAAATTCAATGTCACTTCTTTGCTGCTGTCTAAATCCGATTTAGCTGCCAATTGCAATTCTGGATAACCATCATTATCAAAATCAACGAAATCGTTAGGGTTATCCATTCTAAAAACGTCTCCAATAGCACCGGTAAAGGTCTTAAATAAGCCCATTTTCAAAATTTTTGGGTCTACTATTCTAGTGCCGTACTGATCGTAAGCTTTAAAGGTAAGATACGCTCTTCCCCCAGCTTGAAAACTCAGTTGCCCGGCAGGAAGTTTTAAATTGTTTTTTTCGTCACCCAAATCAACCTTCTGAACTTGCGGCATATCGCCAACTGTAAACGTTTTATTAATATTGAGGTAACCGCTCTTCTCCAATAAATAAACTGCAAATATATCCCCTGGCCTCAATTCACTTAAATCAAGGATAATAGCATTGCTGTCGGCCAAGATGGTCGATGTGATACGTTTTTGGGAGTTTACATAGACATTCACATTACTTCCTGACAACTTCATTGGTTCGCCATATTGGTTAGTAGCCTTATATTCAATAAGTGCTTTTGACCAAGGAAGCTTCTCAGTAGTTGTAACGATTTCAATCTTTGCAGCGCGTTCATTCTCCGGCATGAAAGTCATCGTTCCGTTAGCAACATCCACACCACTTAAGATAACTTGATATTGTGCAAATTCTAAATCATCACTCATTTCAAGCGTTGCTATCGTACTGTCATCGGACCATGAGGTGGTGGGTTCAAATTTAACGGGCTTATTGTCCGAATCTAAATAACCCATTTTCGTCACATTCAGAACAGCCTTATTGCTGTCAACTTCACGATTCAGCCTTACAGTTAGCTTATTTTTTCCGATTATTTTCACTTCCGCAATCGAAGCTTTAGCAGGCTTAGCCGTTGTCAGATGAAGCTGCAGCGCTGCATAAGAAGCAAGTGCCAGTGTTTTTCGAGTCACGTTAACGTTGCCGCCGAATTTGCCACCTGTCTGATTGGTCATAAGCTTTTGCTGCAGTGCATAGGTGACATAGCTTTTATAATTCGCGTCCACCGTCTCGTCTTTACTAGGAGCTGCCGCTTTCGCCTTATCATCCAAGCCCAGTCCTTTGATCAGCAGCATGGCGAGCTCTTGGCGGGTCACGACCGCTGTCGGATTGAATTTGTTATCAACCACATCGTAGGTCAGATTGGCATTCTTTAGTGCTTCAATATAGATCCGAGATGCATCATTCGTTTGGACGTCTGTGAAACTTGATCCCTTAGACATGTTGTCCATGGTCAATCCCAAAACGAGTGTTGCTGTTTTTGCTAACTGAGCTCGATTGATGGTATCATCCACACCAAAAGTATCGGCAGATGACTTCTCAATCGCGTCCATTTTTAAAAGAGCGCTGATTTTTTTCTTGTCATCCTTCGAAAGACTTTTCAAATCACTGAGCTGGTCAGCTAAATAAGTGTCGGCAGTTACGCTTGAAGAAGGAGCTGCTGGTTTCGTTGCCGCTGGTTTTGTTGTTGATTTTGGTGCTGGTGCCGCCGTCGTTGTGGTTGACGTTTTTGGTGCAGCAGCTTCTTCTGCACTGACTAAAGGGGCAAAACAGTAACATAGCAGCATAAATGATAGTATCAGAGCAAGTTCTTTCCTCATTTCGTGCACCTCCCTATAAAGATGATACCCCATTATAAAACGCTTACATTATGTGTAAAACAAAACTAATGCCTCAAAGTAATCAGCCCCGCTCTCATTCGCTCATTTTCTTGCATGGACTAACTTTATTACAAAAACGCGAACGGATTATGGGGTCTTTTATGCATTTTTATAGGTTATTTTATTCATCCTGCTGATGATCGTCGATTTTCGCACCATTTCATGGCCGATAGCGGCTCGTGAGTCCGTTAGGTATTTAAACCAGCCCAAAAGCAGCAGATAGAGGTATCTGGGCCCGTTAGCTGGCGACAAGTGTGCAAAGAGGTAAACTAAGCAAATATAGGCGCCTGAGTCCGTTAGCGGACGGCTAGTGCTTCAAGAGGCTAGCTAGCCGCACAGCAGTCACCCAACCGTCTGCCAGTGCTCGCAAAAAAACCTGACAAAGTTTCCTTCGTCAGGGTTCATCAAGCGGTCGAGCTTGAAGTTCATGCTCAAATTTGAATAAATACTTTTCCCGCTTCTATTTTCACAGGATACGTCTGCAAATCCACACACGCAGGCACACGTTTCGCGACACCCGTGGGGATGTCAAAACGGCCATTATGCTTAGGGCACTCAATTTGATTGCCCATGACTAAACCATTGGACAAATGAAATTTGCCATGGGTGCAAAAACCATCCGATGCATAGTAGTCGCCCTTCTCCGTGCGATAAATTGCAAACGTCCGATCCTGATGATCGAAACGGATAACATCTTCAATCTCCACTTCGTCTGCAGGGCAGGCTTCAATCCATTCTCCGAGACTCATCCTAATTCGCTCCTTTCTTTTAAAACATGAGCAGGCCCGTACATATAAGGGCGCGCCGTTTTAGGCAGCGGTTTCACCACAACGTAAGCAGGATCTTGCTTCTGCTTTCTTAGAGCCCCAACAACCTCTTTCAGAGCTGCCCATAGACTTGGCCTAGCTGCCGGACAATCGGATTTCATTTCTTCATGCAGCTTTGGCAGCGCATGGTAAGGGACCATCGGAAACATATGGTGCTCCGTATGATAGTTCATGTTCCAATAGAGAAAACGGAAAATCGGATTCATATATACCGTCCGGGTGTTTAACCGATGGTCGAGCACATCTTCATAGAGACCTAGATGCTGCGTGACACCAAACAGCAGCACTACGATTCCGCCGTAAAACGAAGGCAGAAACACAAACATTGCCGGCAACAGGCTGCCAGTGAACAGGCATGCTGCCAAAACAGCAATAATAATAAGCATATAAATCCGCGCCTCACGGAATGTTTTCCGGTGCTGGGAGGAGGGAATATATACATTCTCCTGCTCATCCAGCTTACCGAACGTATGCAGAAAAAAACGTTTGATCTCGATAGGCCCGCCATACAGATGAAAAACTTGCATAATGAGGATTTTCCAAATCGGCGGCCGTTCGGTAATAATTTCCGGATCACGTCCAACGATGATCGTGTCCGTATGATGGCGGGCATGGCTCCACCGCCAGGGCGTGGCGGACCTCAACACAAGAAAGGAAGCAAATTGATAGACGACCTCGTTCATCCAAGGAGTCTTGAATGCCGTTCCATGGCCGCACTCGTGCCATCTGGAATCGCCAGGTGTCGCATAGAGAATGCCATAAGCGAGAAAGGCGGGAATAGCCCACCAGGTTCCCCACGACAAATAGGCGAGATATCCCAAAATGAAAAGTCCGCCAATCCAAATGATCGTGTCCCGTATGGCCGGGCCATCCTTCCGTTTCATTAATTCTTTCATCCGCTGACGAGGGATCGGGCATGTATACCATTCCGCCTCCGCCAGCCCGAGCTCGATTGCCCGTTTATTCTCAGCTCCAGTTATGCTGTAGTCCCTTTTTTTCTTTTTTACAGACATGTCAAGTCACTCCCTCTCCCCTTACCTATTAACCGCCGATTGCTTTCAGCTTGTCGTCAAGGAACTTTTTCGCGCGCGGGATATCCTGCTCATCCAGATGCTCGATAATAATGGGAATATTCGGGTGGAGCTTAGACAGCTTTTGCAAATATAAGTCATAATTCAGAATCCCCAGTCCGGGAGCTGGAAGCTCAACGGCGCCTGCCCCTCGGAAGGTGTGCGATTCGACGGCGTCGATTTCCGCATGTTTCTCCGACAAGTCTTCCGCAGGCTTGCAGTCCTTGGCATGGGCAATTTTTATTTTATCCCCGAGCGTGTGGAAAATGCGGTTCAGCGTCTCGTCGACGTGGCCAATGTTGCTGTCCGTGAAATAGTTCGTCGGGTCCATCAGCAGGCCAAGACCTGGATGATTCACATCGGAAAATAAACGAGTTAGCGCGTCAACGGACCCGATTACGTTATTGACGTAATTTTCCACAAGGAATACCGAACCATGGTCATAAGCAAATTTAGCTAACGATTCGATTTGACGGCACGTCTCTTCGTAAGCTTCTTCCGAGCCATTTTTCGGGTCCCACACCCAATCGCTTTCCGTGTTGTAAGTCCCCGTTTCACTGATGACGTACGGCGTCCCCAAATCGCGGGCAAATTTCAGCAAAGTCTGCAGGCCGAACAAGTTTTGTTCGCGTTTCTTCGGGTCAGGGTGAATGATGTTCGTATAACCGGAAATGCAGACGATCGGCAAATTGGCATCACGGAAGGCATCGCGAATCCGGTGGCATTTTTCCTTGGTAAGCGATTCGTAGGCAAGGTCCATGTCTTTGAAGGACAAATCCAGTTGAACACAGGAAAATCCGTCCCTTTTCATGCGGGAAATGGATTCCTCTAAGGAATACGGATAGTACCCGTTAAAAATACCGACTGAGATCATTAGAAATTTCCTCCTCGAAAATCTATTTTATTGAAATGAAGTTGTTACTTCAGAAAATAAAACTGTCCTGCCTTCAGCAATTGACTTGTAACAAGCGTCAACCGCCGCCATGGACTTCAAGTTGTCTCGTCCGCCGATTTCCGGCTCGCTGTCTGTCTCTACAGCCCGCAGCAGCTGGGCCATCGTACCTTGGAAGGCATCCGGAAACCAGACTTCTTCCCACGTCGGCCGGAACCACTGATTCGGCGCTTGCCTTGTTGTAAATGCCAATGTGCTCGGTGATCTCTCCGGATAAACGGGCCACCCGATCGTGCCCTGCGCCATGCCGTTCAGTCCCTCAACCCGCCACTTAATAGAAATGTCCTTTTCAGTCCCTTCTCCAGGCCATGCCCAGACGTCATCGAGACTGGTTGCCATTAACTCGTTCGCATACTGGAACGTATATTGTGATATCCCGTCTATATGGGGAAATTTGGTTCGAGGATCGCTGCGCGTAACAGCTGTAACTTTCACTGGATCGCCGAACAAATACCTGAACACATCAATATGATGAATCCCCATATTCAGAATCTCAAGGTGCTCATACTTATGCAGAAAATCCTGCCAATGCGGAATCGCGCGCATGTCTATTGACGCGAGCACAGGCTCTCCCAGATATCCCCGGTCAAGAATGGTCTTAAGGGCACGCATCGATTGGTCGTACCGCATGTTGGAATTGACGGCGATTTTGATCCCCGCATTCTCGCACAGGTCCACGATTTCCTTAGCTTCCTTAGAGTTCATCGCCAACGGTTTTTGGCACAAAATGCCCTTGATATGCTTCATCTTCACTGCGAGACGAACAACCTCAAGCTGCCGGTCAGGAGGAAAAGCAATATCCAGAATCTCGATATCTTCATCCTGAACGAGCTCCTCCCACGTCCTGTGCACGGTCTTGATGTTCCGCAATTGTGCAACGGCTTTGGCGTTATCGTAGGTTCGCGATGCGATCGCCACCGGATTGAAACCGGCATCGCGGTAAGCCACAAGATGGCAGTCTCGCATAATGAACCCGGAACCGATGCAGCCGATACGGAAATCTTTGCGTGCCGGCCATTCCGGCTTTATATTCAAGTCTAAGTTAACCAAACGCGACGCCTCCTTATTTTTCAATCCACATCCCTGTCGTGAATCGGACTTGTTCACCTGCCCGTATGCCCCGGGCTCCTGTCAGTTCGTGGTTGTAAGGGAGATTAAAGGCATCCGTAACATAAGTGTAAGGCTCCAAAGAATAGGCCGATGCCCAATCCGGTCGAAATAAGACCACATAAGGAAAGGTTTCATCGAACTGGTAAGCAATCGTATAGTTTCGATTTTTCATTTCAATCCGGCATGTTCGATCACCCTCCTGCCCCATGGCTATCAGGGAACAGCCAAGCAGCGGGTAGTTCTCGATCGAAACACCTTGCCGAAGCTCTCGGCTGAATACAGATTCCTCCGGCGTGCCTATGACGAATGCCTGATTCGTAACAGGCCATTCCGCAGCCGCAGGTACACGAAGCGAAATCTCTTCTCCGTCTCCGAACGGTACCGCAAAGTAAGGGTGCAGCCCAAAAGCGAACGGGGCTTCTTCCACGCCTTTATTTTCAATCCCCCCTTCCAGATAGAGTCGGCCACCCTTTAGCCGATACGTCATTGTAAAGACAAGCATATGGGGAAAATAGGCCATAATCTCAGGATGATCGGCGTACCGAAATTGGCTGGTGACCCAAGCCCCTTCCTCCTCGGAAGCGCCGTAGCCTACCACCTTCCATGCCTTGGAACATAGTTCACCATGCAAATGATGATCAGGAGGCTCGTTCAGAGGCAGCTTATATTCACGACCTTTGAATAAAAAACGACCGTTTCGAACCCTGTTCGGCGGAGATAACAGGGGTGTACCGTATTTAAACACCTCATTCGATTCATGCCAGAGAGAGGTTAAGCTCACAGGCGACATGAGAACCTCATACCTGTCGCACGTGAAACGATAGAGGTTATTACCAATTTCTGGAGCGAGTTCTGCGAAAGAATTGCTTTCATCGTCGGTTAACCGAATGATCGAGAATCCCTCTTGGAGTAGGGGACCAGCCCAATACTTGCTCATTTGCCCCCTCCTTTTACCAATAAAATTCTTCCTGTAATCGGCGATACTGCCCTGAGCGAAGAGGTGCTTTCTCATATATTTTCCGGTTGTTATAAAAGGGGTGATGTGTCCCTTCCGGGCTCAGGTGAATGACATCATCCCCGCGCCAACGCGTAATAAACTCCTGTCCTACCGCCTTTTCTATGGTTTGGCGCTCACTAAGCGGGAAGGTTAGCGTTATCTTCTCTCCTGCCTGTACCGGGCCAAGTGCGAGGAAGCGTTGATTCACCCACATGCTCGGTTCGCTTCCTGTTTGTGTCCGTACGCTATCACCGAGTTCACGATATACTTCCACCTTTGCGTAGCCTGCCCATTCAGGGATGCGAACCAACAATCTTGGCACACTGCGATGAATCTCCAGTTCCACCTTGCCCTCGTGAGGCAGATGACTGGAGACATCAAGCCAACGTGAGCCCCGGTTCAACAGAAAGTTCACGCTAATCGTCCCGTTATGCTCCGTAATCGTATTGCTCCATCCCATGAATAAACCGCGCGTCCCCGAGCCGATGCAGCAGGTTTGCAAATCGTTGGTATGCCCTCTACCTCCGCTGACATTACAGCAGAAATCATTGGGAGCGGAGTAACCAGCGAATGCCCCACGCGTACGTTCCGCCACGTTGAAGAAAGACTTCATCCCAACATCATCATTGGCTTTATTGTCAGCCCCCACAACCCAATCCAGATTCAGCAACTGCGACTCGGTTAAGTGGTTGCGCAGGAAGCGCTCTACGATGCCCCAGTACTCGACATATCCCACTCTGGCCAGCGTAATTCCTGTAGAAATTAAGTCGACGAGCGAGCAAGTTTCATGCTCAAAAGCCTGTTCATGCATATCGCCAGGCGTCCAACCAAACGTTGTGCAGCGAGTTAACGCCCAGTCATAACTCTTCTTGACGAAATGGATGATTGAAGCGTCCTGGGTATGCAAAGCAAAACGCGCAAGCGCATCAAGCGTACCGATGCGGGTATGAAAGTGGCCGCTGCGGTAAGCAAGCGAATCGTTAAAGCTGCCATCCGGATTGAAGACGCCGCTGCGATGAACAATAAGCGCCGAGAAAAACTGACACAGCTCGAAAGCATCCATATTTCCTGTCAACTCATAATATTTGAGCAATGGCATGACCAAGCGTCCGCAGAAGGCTGCCGGATCTGGGGCTAGCCGAAGCTGAACTGCGTTGGTGGACGGCCAGCCATTGACGGTGTACTCGGAAGCCGGGTAGTACCACACGTCTTTTTCCTTAATAGCGATTCGTTTGAGCGCAGCTACATGTTTATCAGCCACATGCTTGATTTTGCGGTCGCCTGTTGACATAAACCAGGATGTTAATGCGAGAATGACAGCCCGTTGGTCAATCAAGTTTGCGTTGGTTTCCCAAGGTGCCTTCGGATTGATTTGCCGGTAACTGAGTCCGTCCTCTTTGAAAAAACTGAGGAAGTTAGCTCTGTAACGCTCCTCAATGTCGCGCCCCCGCTCGTCTCCTGTCATATGTCTGGCCAAAATAAGAGCATCCACCAAGCGGCCATGGCTGGAGCCGTAATCCCAGTCCCCATGGGTCAAAAACGCCGGCTTCTCCATCAAATTCGCTGCAAAAAAAGGAATATATCCAAAATCCTCATCTGCCATCCCGATAATGGCGCTAAGCACGTGTCCAGCCCGCTCCTCCAGCAGAAGGGTATCCGGTATTTGTTTCGTTTCCTGACTAATCATCGACAATTGCTCCTTCGTTATACTTTGATTGGAGGTATGAGCACGATCCTGCCGTCCTCCACCGTAACCTTCATTTTATTCATTTCTTTCATACCAATTGTTTCCAAGTAGCTCGCTGGAATTTGCAGCCTACCGGCTTGGTCGAGCACCGCGTATTCGTCGTGAGACTCCTCTTCTTGCTCTTCAATACCTTCTTCTAAATCCTGCAGTTCTTGCTCATAGGACTTGCGCCGTAAAATTTCTGACGACGTTCTTCCGTCCCGGATCGCAACCACACGATCCACCTTCTTAGCGAGCATCGGATCATGTGTCACAATCACGATGGTGAGCCCCAGTTCCCGGGACAGCTGCCGGAACAAATCAAGGATTTGATTGGCCATGCGTGTATCGACCGAGCCCGTAGGTTCATCCGCAAGCAGCAGCTTCGGATGGTTCGCAAGGGCAATCGCAATTGCCACGCGCTGCTGCTCTCCACCGGATAACTGGTTCAATTTGTTATTCCTTCTGTGACTAAGCCCGACCGCTTCCAGCAACTCAAGCGCGCGCTCCCGTTTCCGTTTGCCCTGCAGCAGAATGGGCAACTCCACATTTTCCTGGGCCGTCAAATAAGGGATTAAGTTGCGCGCATTGTTCTGCCAGACAAAGCCGACAGACTCGCGTTTATATTTGACGAGGTCCTTCTCGCGTATGCTGAGCAGGTCCTTGCCGTCTACGATCAAACGCCCGGCCGAAGGACGATCAAGTCCGCCAAGCATATTCAGCAGCGTCGATTTGCCGCTTCCGCTATTGCCGATAATGGCCATCAGCTCGCCGGCTTCCACATGCAGATCCAACCCTTGCAGCGCCACGACTTCCAAGTCGGCAATTTTGTAGATTTTAACCAGATTATCGCAATGGATCATCTTAATCCTCCCCAAGCTTCACGGCTTGATGTATCCGGATTCGCGAGACGATATGTCCGAGCACCACAAGTCCAATTGTGATCATGACGGTGACGATCCCATACAGCCGCTCATGGTCGCGCGGATCGAACGTAACTTGAAACGGAGGTACTTGCGTGCTGGGATCGAACGATAACTCGAATAAGGGAACAAACAAGTGACTAGCAATGTTACCCGTCATCATCCCAATAAGAATCGCTGCGCCCGATACCATCACTTGTTCACCGATTAGCATGCCAATCAGTTGGAAAACGGAAACGCCCATCGCCCTGAAAATCCCGAACTGCAGAGTCCGTGCGGATAACGACAGCACCCAATAGAGCAGGAACCCGAAAAAGCAAACGACAACCGAAATGATAAACCCTAACGTCATAACCCCATTAATCGCGAGTTGAAAAGGATTTTTGACAGCTATGATCTGTGCTTGCTTTGCGTCCGTCAACGATTCGATATCGTACCCATGTTTGACCACAGCCTGATACACGGCTTGACTGCTTGCATCCGGTTTCAGCTTCATCCAAACTTCATAAGGCTCAATCCCGATGTTGTTCTGAATGTACGTGAGGTGACAGACGATTAGCATCGGTTTCTTGACCTTCGTGGTAGTCCCTTGCTTCGTGGTCACCGAAATCGTATCGCCCGCTCCAGGATTAGGATTCCAGGACGGCCAATAATCAATAATTCCGAAGACGGTCACGGAGGCAGGCTCGAGGTTCCCCCAACCGAGCGAAAGTGTATCTCCCACTTTAACGCCGTATTCTTCTGCCACCGACTTTGATATCAGAACAGCGGAAGGATTTTTGGCAATTAAATTTAAATATTCGTTCATATGATGATCCAGCAAATGATCTCTCAACCACGCCGTCTCGCCGAAGGCTTTGGTGTCTATGCCCATTAGCTCAACTTTTGCGTTCGTTTTACCTTTGGTAAAGGATGCATCCTTTTTGACAAACACCTTAGCTGCATGTTCCACGCCTGGGAGCTGCGTAAACGGTAAAAAAGATGGCTCGCTGTATTGCACCTTAGGCGGCGGGGTTACGGGAGCATCGTCCGATAAAGCCACCTCTGACGTACTTTCATCGCTCGATTCCTCTGCACCAAACAAGATGGCCGGTGGCGCATCGTTTTCCCAATGAATCTGCATGACGATATCGGAACCGGCGGAATACCGGATTTTATCCGTCGTATTCTGATTGATCGTACGTGTGGCGCTTGCGCTGAACAGTCCTGTAGCAATCGTAATAATGAGAAACACCATAATAAATTGATACTGAATAATCGAACGGCTCACCTGGATTAAAGTCGTGTATAAGGTTGGCGGCCACCAGCGTTTACCAATTCTGTACAAAAGCTTCATGAACAAAGGATATAAACGAAGCACGAGCAAGCCCAGGCCGAAAATAAACATCGCGGGAATGAGAAACAACAGGGGATCTACTCTTAAATCTCCTGATTTCAAACCGAGTGAAAGGATATCTTTGACCCTCGTTTTGTAATTCTGCAATCCGTACAACGAAATACCGATAATCGCAATATCGAGGAAAAATTTATGCCAAAAAGACTGTTTCTGCAGTCTCGCTGATTGCTGCTTGTGGCCGACAATGGTGACTCTTGTTGCAAGAATAACGGGAATGAGCGTCATGACAAGCGATGCCGAAATTGCGATCAACGCATAGAGAAAAGCATCCTGATTCAGCTCGGTTTCCAGCTTTGCGCGTTGGACAAATTCAAGAAACCCACTAGAAGCACCTAATAAACTTGTAATCGATTCGCCAATATACGGCCCGACTGCATAAGCAATCGCCCCAAGCACCACGCCTTCAACGGCGTAACTAAGCACAATTTGCCAGCGGCTGGCTCCCCGGCTGCGCAGCACGGCGATCTCTGTTTTTTGCCTTTCCGTGATAAGGTTAGCGACCATATATAAGTAAAAAGCGAGCATCAGCATAACAGGCACGTTAAGCGACCATAACATTTTCCGTAAATTTGCTTCTTTTATATAATAGTTAGTGAGTGTTTGGAGAGCCGGCACGTTTTTATTATGGTTTTCATAATGAGCATCCATATAGGTATTGATCGCTTCATCGTTATAAAGAAATCCGTCAGCGGACGCTAATGTCAACAACTTGTAATCAAGCGCGAAATACCAATAGCTGGATTGAACATTTAACTTGCCTTCCACCGTAAATGCTTTCTCGAACAATTGAAAATCGATGAGAAAGCTGTTCTTATAACTGCTCGTATTGTTGTACCAAAAAATATCGGTGTAGTCCTTGCGGTCGAACACGCCGACAGGTTTAATGGAGATCGGCTCCTGCAAACCCGCATCTTTGATCATGAAAACGGTGTTCAGCACCATCCCGAGCTCGGTTAAAGCCTCCGGAGCAACAAGGGCTTCATACACGCCGTTAACCGGCTCTTTCGCCGGAAGCCGCCCATCTACGAGTCTGATGTGATTTTCCATGCCATCGATCGCGGATATATCCGCTGATCTTTGAACATTAATGTCGATTTTATCCGGCTCAGCCGGTGTTAAATTGTAGCGCTTCGTTGCTCTCTCACGAACGAAGGACTGCACCGGGATGCCGAATCGTCCTTCTTTTCCCTTAAGAAACTGCTCTGTTTCTGCTATCGTGACATGCTTCGGTTGTTTTTCTTGCGCGGAAAAAGAGGCCGACAGCCAATAAATGCCCGGATATTGATTGCTGCCCAGCTGCAGCTGCTGCATTTCTTGAATAAGCAGTCGTTGCAAAATGGCACTCGTATAAATCGGCATGCTGCTCGCCAATGCGACAGACAGCACAAGCCCGAACAACAAGCTAAGCTCAAGCCATTTATTATTGATCATTTTGCGCAAGATCATGATAAATAACGCCAATGTCTTAGCCTCCTAGTTGTTCAGGATAATCTGCTGCCCTTCGCTTAACCCTTTGCGTATTTCCACTTCTGTCGCCGCAACGATGCCCTTCTCCACATCAATTTCTTTGCGGCTTTCGCCGTCCAGCACCTGGACAAAATCACGGCCCATGTAGTTGCGAAGTCCAGCTCTTGGGATCACAAGCACCTGATCGCGCTTCTGGGTCACAATCGTGATATCGGCCTGATTGCCAATCACGACATCCGGTGGCAAACCTGTCACTTGGATGTAGACGGCTTTCGCATTTTTGTCCTGAATCGCTTTATTACTGTTCGGCGGCGCGGAGAGAGGCGTTTGAACGACCTTCCCCGGATAAGTTTTATCTTTGATTTTCACCGTTACATCCATGCCAACTTCGACTCCACCCAAATCATTGCTACTTGAAGCTGTATAAACAAGCTTCATCTGTTTCTGATCCGAAAGCGTGATGACTTGTTTGTAAGCAACAACTTGGTCCCCTGGCTGAAGAGTATCGATAAACGTCACAATCCCGTCAATGGTAGAAGTCAGCCTTGTATTCTGAAGTTGATTCTGGAGCGATTCCAATTGCAGCTGGGCGCTCTCCATATCCAGCAGCTTCATCCGAATATCGGGATCATCGGCATCTTTTTCCGCCATCGCTTGCTGAAGTGAAATTTTTAGTTTCTCAATGGCGATTTGCTGGAGCTTCACTCTCATATCCAAATCGGACGTTTCTGTTGTAGCCAGTACATCCCCGGCTTTCACCTGATCCCCCAGCTTCACGTTGATTTGTTTCAAACGCCCGCCGGACTCCGAATAAAATAAATAGTCCATTTTATCGGAGGCAAATGTAGCGACACCCGTTATTTGTTGGGTAATATTGCTGCGTTTGACCGTGTACAGGTTTAAGATTTCCTTAGCGGGCTCGACAAGCGGTGGTTTCAACTCGCCTTCCTCAACGGGCAAGAGCGCGCACCCCGCCAGCACCCATGCCATGCAGCATAGGCTGATAACCGGCATAACTGCTCGTTTAAGTCGCATCGACAATTTGTCCATCCTCCAATGCGTAAACATGATCGGCATAACTCATAATGGCGGGATCATGCGTCGTGAGGATGATGGTCATGCCCTCATGCTGCACCAAATCTTTGAATACCCGCATCACTTGCGCACCCATCTTGCTGTCTAATTCAGCCGTCGGTTCGTCTGCAAGAATTAACGTCGGTTTATGGGCAATCGCTCTTGCAATCGCTACCCGCTGCTGCTCTCCCCCAGACATTTCAAACGGCCTATGTTTCATCCTTGCCTTAAGCCCCACATACTCTAGTGCACTTTCCGTGTAATCCTTAAAATTCACCGACTTCACGCCGGCAATACGCAAGCCAAACTCTACATTCTCATACGCTGTCATTAACGGAACGAGGCCAAAAGATTGAAAAATAAGCCCCATATCCTTTCGCCGGAGGGCGTTACGTTTGCTTTCGGAATAGCCGCTGATTTCATTGCCGCCAAAGAACACTCGTCCTTCTGTCGGTCTATCCAACGCACCCAAAATATTGATTAATGTGGTTTTGCCAGAGCCCGAACGACCTCTGAGTGCAATGAGCTGCTTGGAGGGAATACTTAAGCTCGCTCCCCTCAAGGCATGAACAGCTGCTGAGCCGCGTCCAAATATGCGAGTGACACCTTCTGCTTGAACCAGAGGTGCAGAGCTTGCTTGTTGATGGACATTCATGACCACTCACGCTCCTATATGTGCGGATTTGGCTAGAGAAAGAACTCCAGTTCGAAAACTGGAGTTCGACATGTTGATTCAAAGCTATTAGCCGTTTTGCAGTGTCCACAAAACAAGTGCATCCAAAAGCTTCCAACTATCTTCAGTAGCGTTATCATAATTACCGGCAAAGGAGAAGAAGGAAAGACGCGCTTGTACCTCATAGCCGCTATCAGAGTGCGTTCCTTTGTTGTAGTAGAAAATGGTTGATTCTTTCGGCTTTCCTGGAACTGTCGCAATAACCGTAGCTTCCTTGCCTGGAAGGCCGTAAGCCATAGCTGTTTTTGGATCTGTCGTTAATAGAAGGTCCACTTCACCGGAAAGACCCGCCGCAGCCTTGTCTTTCGGCTCTGCAATTGTCGTAGATTTGATATTATATTCGTTGGTGTTCTCCTCTTGAGAGGAAAGACCGAGATAGTACATGCCGTGATTTTTTAAGTAAACTGTAGGGATCGCAATATCTTTCATAATGCCGGAACGAAGATATTTGGAGTTAAGCGTGTTGCTGACGAAAACCAAATCATATCCTTCCGCTTTATCTGCCGTAAACTTATCACAGTTGACCCATGTCACTCTGAAACCAAGATTTTTCAAACGGCCAATAATTTTCTCATCATCCGGGTTATCTTTCAGTTGTGTCATTTGAGAGCTTTGACGTGTGATGAAAAGCAGTTTTTTGCCTTGTGCGGAAATTTCGCCAGCTGGCGCTGCAGGATCTTTACCAGTCTCTGGCTTGACCTCTGGTTCTTCTGCTGGTTCCGGTTCACTTCCGGAAAGAATTTGTTTGGCTGCAAAGCTTGCAAGAGCCAGCATTTTACGTGTAGCGGACGTTTTTCCGCTAAATTTACCCGCTGATTGGTTCGTTAGCAAGTTCTTCTCAAGCGCAAGTGAAACATAACCTTTGGCCCAATCATCTACCGTTGAATCATCAACTGGCGTAGCTGCAGCCGCATCGTCATCCAGACCTAATCCGCGAATCAGGAAAGCTGCCAGCTCTTGGCGGGACACATCACCAGCTGGTTTGTACGTTTTGCCTTCTGCATCGTAACCATTGGTGAGTCCTGCCTTCTTCAATGCTTCAATATAAGGAAGCGCGTAGGAATTGGCCGGATCGTCACTTCTGACGTCAGTAAAAGAAGAAACCGTTAGCGTATTGTCCACTTCGAGGTTAAAAATAATCGCAGCCACTTTCGCAAACTGTGCCCGATTCATCCGAGCGTCCAGTCCAAACGTATCTTCCGTCAACCCATTAAAAACGCCGTCTTGAATCAGTGAATCGAACTTTTCCTTATCTGCTTGCGGTAAATTCTTCAAATCTTTGAAATCGTCGACGCTTTTCACTGCTGCGGGTGTACTCGTGTCTTCTGCGAAAGCAAACGGAAGGATAGTTAGTGACATGAGAAGGATGGATAGTAGCGAGAATACAAATTTTTTCACGTGAACTCACCTTTCTAAATTTGATTTGTCATGTATGTTAGCATGGTTGGTAAACGGTTACTTGGTCGTGCTCGCAGCCTTATTAATTTCAGTTTTAGCTGCCTTTGCGGTCTCAATCGCTTTCGTAGCTTGCTCCTGAACCATTCTAAGCGCTGTTACGGAATCTTTGGACTCCTTAAAAATAAGCGGTTGGAATACGCCTTGAACAGGTACGTCATACCAAACTAAACCAGGATTACGTGCAGCAGGAGGCATCGCATTTTGACTGCTAAAAATGGATTCAACGTGCTTACCTTGCATTTGCGGCAAGTTTTTCCCGAAGGCTGCTTTGACCGCATCCGTCTGAAGCGGACCGATGACGCCTTCTTTGGCAAGCTCAATCTGATGTTCTTCCGAAAGCAGTGCATCCATGACCTGGAAGGCCAGATCTTTTTTCTTCGATTGCTTCGTAATGTACATCGAGTACACATTCGGCTGATATTTCGTGTTAGGAGCGTCACTTAAGGACGGAACAGAAGCAATGTCGAAATTCAAGTTTTTGTTTTCCTCATAGAACTTGACTAAATGATCGCTCACCGTTGCCACCGCCATGGCGATACTTGGCTTGGAGGCGAACGTTTCGACGGTATCAAACTGGTTGGCTGGAATATCGTAGAACCTTCTCATGTTGTCTACTAGCTTCTTCCAATTCGGATCGCTCATATCTCCTTTATCCTCGGTTTTGCTTAACGGAGACAGGGACAATTGATTATAATTTAAATAATGGCCCGGGTTTTGTGAGAAACCTTTGTACGTAACGTCACCTTCAACGCGCGTCAGCTTTTTCGCCAACTCGTAGATCTCATCGTACGTCATACCGTCTTTCGGATAATCAACGCCGAATTTATCGAAAATATCTTTGTTGTAAAATAAAGCAAAATCGTTGTTATAGAACGGAAGCCCGTATATTTTTCCATCCGGAGTTAAATTTTTGATTTGCGCCATATAGGCCGGATTCAATTTACTCGTATCGAAGTTATACTTTTTGATCAGATCGCTAATATCGTATTGAAGGTCATTATCAATCAAATATCTTTGTACGTTCATCCGAGTGTCGTCCATGATGATATCAGGAATCGTCCCGGCTGCGATCAAGTCCTTGTACTGTCTGCCCGGATTGTCCCAAGCTACGTGTTTGATCGTGACATTCGGAAATTTCTTTTTGATAAAGTCCCCAATTTGTTTCTGAAAAATTTCCTCTTTGACATAATAAGCCGGCCATACGGTATAAATGAACAATTCGTTGTCCGGTGACGACTGGGCTTGCGGTGAGGTTTTCTCATCCGTTCCACCCGGTTTGGCACTTGGAGCTGCCTCGTTCGTGCATCCGGCAGCCAGCGCAAGGGTAAGCGCGAGAGCCAGACTTATTTGTACTCGTTTCATTACGACAATTCCCTCCTTCATGAACCGCAAGATTTCGTTATCCGTTCTGCAACGTCCACAAAACAATGTTATCCCAAAGCTTCCAGCCCGCATCCGTAGAAGTATCCTGCATGCCGTTACTCCAATAGTAGTAGGATAATCGCGCTTTCACTTCATAACCGTTATCGCCTTTGGCGCCTTTATCATAGTAATAAAGAGCAGCCTTCGTTTTGTCGCCCGGAACCGTTGCGATCACTTTCGCTTCCTTGCCTGGAAGCCCATAACTGACGCCGAAATTATCACCGGTTTCCGTGTAAACTTCTACTGTTCCTGATAATCCGCCGGCAATCTTAGATTTGCTATCGACGATATCAATTGATTTCAACTTCTTGACCGTCGTGCCTTCCTCTTGGGAGGAGAGTCCCAGATAGAACATCCCGTGGCTTTTCACATACACCGTTGGAATGGCAACTTCTTTCATCACACCTGTTTTCAAAAATTTTGAATTCGTCGTTTGGCTGATGTAGATTAAATCGAACCCTTTCGTCGCATCAGCGGTAAGCTCACGATCTGCAAGATGGGTTACGCTAAATCCCATCCCTTTCAAACGGCCTGCAATCGCAACGTCTTCAGCGGGAAGCGGCTCGGAATCTCTGCCGACAAGAAGCACTTTCTTCCCTTGCGGAGATACTTCCGCTTTCTGAGCTGCCTCTGGTTGACTCGCAGCTGGCGCTGGTGCAGCCGTTGCCTGGGCAGGTGCTTCGCTTGCCTTCGCTGTGGAAGCCGCAGCCGGTGCCTTCGTTGCATCAGCCGTAGGGCTCGCTGCTTTCGTTGCTTCCACGGTTGCAGCAGGCGTTGCTGAAGCTGCAGGTGTTGACGAAGCTGCGGGAGTCTCTGAGGCCTTCGCTGTAGGAGTTGGAGCCGTCGATGGTGTTGCCGTTGCAGTCGCTGTTACTGTTGACGTGGGAGATACCGATACGCCCGGATTAGCTGCTTTCTCTGAGGAGGAACAGGCGCTCATCGTGATTGTCATAAACACTGCAACGAGCAGCAATAGAAAACGTTTCATGGAATGGGTCACCCCTTTTTCAATTTGGAATGAAGGCGCCCCCAATGATTGGATGAAGGAGCCCTATGCTGCATTATTGGGCGGCTTTCTCGGTCTGAATTGCTTTTGTTGAAGATTCTTCAATCATGCGCAGTGCGGTTACGGAGTCCTTGGATTCTCCGAAGATCAGTGGCTGGAACACGCCGTGTACCGGCACATCAATGTAAGTTAAACCTGAAGCGCGAGCTGCTGGCGGCATGGCATTTTTGCCGTAGAAGATGGCTTGCGTATGTTTCCCTTGCATTTGCGGCAAGTTTTTACCGAAAGCTTCTTGTACTTTCTGCGTTTGCAGCGGTCCGATGATGCCTTCTTTTGCAAAATTGACTTGCATCTCTTCAGACAGCAGATACTGAATGACTTGGAAAGCTTGATCTTTCTTAGTCGACTGTTTGGTAATATACGCCGAGTATAGATTTGGCTGAGCTTTGACGCCCGGTGCATCTGCAAAGGATGGCATAGCTGCGATATCAAAGTTCAAGTTTTTGTTTTGCTCATACCACTGAACGATCTTCTCCGTCACGTGAACACTCATCGCCATTTTCCCTTTCGGGAAATCATCGACGGATGTAAACTGATTGGCCGGAATCTCGTAGAAACGTCTTAGATTGTCAACTTCCTTCTTCCAGCCCGGTGTATTCATTTCCGCCTTGTCTTCCGTCAAGCTGAGAGGGGAAAGGGAAAGCTGATTATAAGTCATATACAAACCAGGATGCTGTTGGTAACCCTTGTACGTATTTTCGCCTTCGACACGAGTCAGCTTTTTAGCTAATTCATAAACTTCATCATAGGTCATACCGTCTTTCGGGTAATCCACACCGAATTTATCAAAAATATCTTTGTTATAGAACAGAACGAAATCACTCATTTGGAAAGGTAAACCATAAATTTTCCCTTCCGGCGTTACGTTCTTCATTTGTGCCATTGCGGCTGGATTTAATGTACTCGTGTCGAAATTATACTTTTTGATCAGGTCCGTCATGTCATACTGCAAATCGTTTTTCAAAATATAACGCTGCAAGTTCATTCGGGCATTATCAATCACAATATCAGGAATGGTGCCAGCTGCTATCAGATCCTTATATTGCCGACCTGGATTATCCCACTGCACGTGTTTGAATGTAAGATCTGGAAATTTCTTCTTGAGGTATTGCCCCACTTGTTTCTCCCAGATATCTTCTTTGGCATAAAAGGCTGGATAAACGGTATAAATGAATATTTCGTTATCCGGTGATTTGTTTTCTGAGGCAACGGGCTGCTGTTTATCGCTTTGAGCTGGCTCGGACGTACAGCCTGTCAGGATAACAAATGCCGAGGTGATCGCTAAAGATGCTTTGAGAAATTTTTTCATTTTCTCTATGAACCTCCCAATCGTGATTTCAAATTTTGTATACTTTCACTTTATTACGAAATGTTTACGTTTACATTAGGGGGGTTCTCCAACATTATAGGTTGTTTGTTGCATCATTCCGATTCAACCTTTCCCCACTGACCAATGAACGGCTGCATCAAATAGCTTCCATCCATGATCCGTCCTGTTGATTTCTTCTCCGCCTGTCAAATTGAAAAACAAGCGCTTAGCCGGTAAAACCTGGCCGCTCATATTTTTCATACCTTTGTCAAAAGCACAAATCACGGCACGTTTATCGTTATCCGGCGCTGAGGCAATAATGACGCCCCCCTGTGGCACAACAAAGCTGATCTTCGCTTCCTCTTTATAAATATCCACACTGCCCGGTAATCCAGCCGCAAGCTCATGCTTACTCTCTTTAATCGAGATCGACAAGCCGGTATATTCGCCGTAATCCGAATCATCTTTGCTGGCTAATCCCACTTCACCCAATATTTTGCCATTGGCATAGATGACAGGCGCAGTTGATCCGAGTAATTTATCCGCAACGCGATGAGAACCTGCGAATGAACTGACAAAGACCAAGCCATAGTTGGCCGGCTGTTCGGGAGTAAGCTCTTTATCTGACATCAGCGTTACCTCATAGCCAAGCTCCTTGAAATGCTTCATCACAATTCGGTCATTTGCGCTATCCGTGCCGACAAAAAGGACTTTCTTTCCGTTTCCAGCGTCCTTTTCTGTAGGCATGGAACAGGCAGCGCTTGCAAAAATAAGGATGACAACCATTAAGTAGGAAAACAACCGTTTCATTAACTCCCTACCTCCTTCAAGAACTCATGTTATTTGGTCTCTTGCGCCCAGCGGACAGCGGCATCAAACAGCTTCCAACCGTCATCCGTTTGATTGATTTCTTCACCTGTCATCATGTAAAAGAAAACCTCACGTGCAGCAACCGTTTGCCCTTTCACATTCGTCATGCCCTTATCGTAAGCAAAGATAGTCGCCTTCATATCATCGTTTGGCACGGTAGCTACAACAATCGCACCTTTGCCCGGCGTTGCCCAACTCATCTTTCCATTATCTTTGTAAACATCGACATTGTTTTGCAGGCCGGCTGCGAGCGCATGTTGGCCATTGCGGATTTGAATCGTCTTCGCCGCATTGTTCCCTTCGAGTTTGCCGTTCATGTCCACATCAGTCATGCCTGTATCACCGGAAATTTGCGGCTCGTCATAGATGACAGGGACTGGAATGGCCACGAATTTGTCCTTGATTTTCCCTGAATTGACCGACTCGCTAACAAAAATTAAATTGAAACCATTGGCTTTCTCTGTCGTCACTTCTTTGTCGGAAACCACCGTGACATTCATCCCGTGTTTTTCCTTAAAGCGCTTGATCACTATCCCGTCCCCGCCGCCTTCTTGGCCGATGAAAAGCACACTTTTTCCATTGCTCTGCGACTTGGCTGCCGCGCTGGATGCCGGTTGGTTGGATACCGATACAGGATGACTAGTGACCGAACTGCAAGCGGAGAGTGCAAAGACCATACAAGCCATAAGGGCTGCATTTACCTTTTTCATAAACGAATTTCCTCCCTGTCAGGAATGTTTATTTTTGTCCATTTTGAGCTGCCCACTGCACAGCCGCATCCAATAGTTTATAGCCGTCATCGGTCTGATTCATTTCTTCCCCTGCACTCAAATAAAAAAATACTTGCCGGGAAGAGACCGGCTCATTATTAATATTTTTGGCGCCCTTCTCATAGCCAAAAACAACCGCTTTCTTATCATCACCGGGAGCTGTTACAATCGTAACAGCCTCTTTGCCTGGGATGGCGTAACCGATTTTACCGTCATTTTTATAAACCGTTACTTGATCTTTAAATCCAGCTGCCAATGGATGTTTGCTGTCTTTAATTTGAACGGTTTTCGCCGCGCTGAGCTCATTGTAATCCAGCAGCCCTGTTAATGCGGAAATACTGGCCACTTGCGGCTTCGCAAAAACGATAGGCACCTTCGAGCCTTTAAGCTGGTCATTAATTCTGGAAGCATTGACAGTCGGGCTAACATAAACAACGCCATAACCGTTTAGATTCTCCGGTTTAAACACGTTATCCGCCATATCGATGACGGTATAGCCTGCCTTCTCAAAATGCTTCACCACATAGGGATCATTCGTCCCTTCCCCTCGTTTGATATAGAGCATTTTAACCGGCCCGGCTGATTTGCTTGCCGTCGTTGGTGTTGATTTCGAACATGCCGCGAGCATGGCAATCAGGACGCCAACCAAACATAATGCGAGAAGACGTTTCATCTCTTTTTTACCCTCCGTTTCAACTGTCTCTTGCCAAGTTTCTATTCCACTAAGCCTGTTCGTTCTACGCCTTCTACAAACCATCGCTGCGTGAACGTATACAGTAGTAGTGGCGGGATAATCATTAAGAACGTTGTCGACATCCGTATCGCCTCGTCATTCACGGACGGTCCGTAAGCCTCGGCTTGTTGACGCAGTGCTGATGCAATCTTCTCTATTCCGAGCGATAAAGGCGCCGTTTCAATATCGGACAAGTACATGCTCGGCAAGTAGAAGTCGTTCCACGTCCAGATGAAGGAAAATAGAAAAACGACGAGAATTGCCGGTTTGGCTAACGGCATCATCACCTTGTAAAAAATTTTAAACACGCCGGCCCCGTCAATCCGGGCTGCTTCTTCCAATTCCTTCGGCTGTGTGGAGAAAAATTGGCGGTAAATAATGACGAACAGCGCTCCTTTTAACCCCAGCCCGAAAAAGGCCGGAACGATAATCGGATAAATCGTATTCAGGAGACCTAACTGTCTGGCATAAATGATGTTGGGCAGGATCGTAACTTGCATAGGCACAATAAAAGTTAGCATTAGGAAAAAGAACAGCACTCGTTTAAACGGGATTTTCAACCTTGCAAACGCGTAACCGGTAACGGCGCACGATAGGGTTTGCAAGATAGCCACGGAGAGCGAGAGGCCTAGGCTGATGCCCAGTGCCTTCGGATATTTCATCCACGACCAAGCCTCCTGGAGGTTCCCGAGGTAGATTGTCCTCGGGAACCAGTTGACAGCGGGATCCAGCAAATCGTCTGCATTTTTAACCATAGTCGCTATCATGTGCAGGATTGGCTTCAAATAAATGTAAGCCGTATCCAGCAAGATCAAGTAGATGAACAATTTGAAAAGCAGACCTTTATCCGCTTCCCGCCCGATAACCGCATAACGGATTTTGCTGAGCAGCTGCAGCATGCCAACCGTCTGCGCTTCTTTCAATTTGATACGAAACATAGCGTCATCCCTCCTGTCGTAAACTTGTTAAGCACGATGTGATTTTGTCACCCTGGCGAAAATAATAAATAGGATCGCTAAGAAAAAGGCGATGATCATGAAGTAGATCCAGAACAAAGCGCTGTATTGTCCATACTCGCTTTCCCTTACCTTCGACAAAATCGGATTGGTCGGAAACGTAAATAGATCGACAACGGTATAAATTAAATTGAGGAAAATGAACGGCGTCATGGCAGGCAGCGTAATTTTCCAGAACGTTTCCCAAGGTCCTGCGCCATCAATTCGTGCTGCTTCATAAGCGGAATTCGAAATCGTCTGCCTGCCGCCCAGGAAGATCATAATTTGAACACCGGAGTACCACAGAATGAGTACGAACGAGTTCAGAATGGAAATCAGCGGATCTGACCAAGTGGCCGATAAGTTAGCCTGGATAAGGCCTGAAATGTTAAATTTGGACATAAATCCGAGATCGCCTTCACCCTGCGTCAGAAATTCCTTCACGACTTCGCCTGTCGCCAAAATGACGGGAAGGAAGAAGATGGCCCGAAAAAATGTGCGGCCGGGAAACTTTTGATTCAAAATAATTGCGATTAACAGCGCGAAAATGACGATAATTGGAATCATAAAAAGCGCTTGGCGCAGGAACGGCAGCAGTTGATTGTACAACAGGCTTCCGTTCTCAAACAGAATGTACTTATAATGCGTCCAGCCAATGTAACGGGTCGTCGTCTTGGTTGCCGTTATGGTTACATCCTGAAAACTCATAAATAAGGAATAACCGATCGGGAACGCCATAAAGAAGATAAAACCAATGAACCACGGTGCTATGAACAGTGTTCCTTCCAAATATTCGATCAGGGATGACCTTAGTCTCGCTCTCCGATTCATTTGCCTCCCCCTCCTCGAACAATCACAAAGTTATGTGCCGGTACGACCAAATCTCCGCTCCGGTATTCTGTCAAGTTATAGTTCACGATAATTCTTTTTCCGTTGGCATACGTCGTTTCTTTCACACCTTCAGCAAGCTTCTGATGCCCGGTAATAAACTGATCCTGCACATCTCCGAGCGCTTCGTTGTAGCGTTTATACTGCTCGGATGCGAAATTCTCCCAATCCGGGTAATACGTGTTATAGAAGCGCAAGCCGTAAGAATTCACGTATTTCTTCGTTTCAGCCTTCGTAAATACAAAGGATGGCGCCGCTCCGTATTCGATATCCCTTAAGAAATCGTTCACATCTTCCTGGCGGTTGTTCACATATTCGGATGAATAAGAAACTAATCCGTGTGTAGCAATTTGAGCAAAGGGCACCGATTCATCCGAAAATAAGTCGTAGGAATTGTCATATACCATGTCTCGGATGTAATTGATATGCGGCAGTGCGTAAATATTGGATTTCTCCCCCTGTACACCGCCAAGCGTATCCTTAATTTTTTGTAAAATCCGCTCTTGAATTTTGCGGGCCTGGTCTCTTGAGGAGCCGTACCCCGTGTTGTAATCGTTGTACAACCTCTGGCCCAGCAATCCGACGGCAAGTCCGTCGACACCCATAGCCTTATATTTCGGCAAATCGTTATCCACCATCTGTTCGATGTATTTATCGCTAACAACCGGCGTCTTCTCCCGATTGAACAAGGGGCTCTGCATCAGCGTCCGGCCGGCTAAGTTAACCATGGCGTTAAACTTCTCGTCGAACCCGCCCCCCTTTGTATTATTCAAGGAATACTGTGCTTCCAAGTACACGGGATAACCAAGTCCATGCGCATGATCGATGAACGCCTTCATGCCGGAATCTCCGCCAAGGCGGGAATCCACCGGGAACGTTTGGCCAAAGGAACTGTAGCCGCCCTTTTGCCAGCCCGTGAAAGTGAGAGACATATTGTTTATTCCCTTGTCATGCAAGGAATTCATAATTTGAATGCCTTCGCTCGTCGTGGTCAAATTAAGGTAGCGGTCACTAACGACCCCTTTTTCCCGATCGGCTCCGATGATATTGGTATATAACGGGATATTCGGGTCTTTAACCGTAACCGGCTTAACTGCTTTCTCCTTTATTAAATACTGGCGGTAGGTCTCTGCCATGCCAACGTAATCTGTCTTCTTCTCGTCCAACATATAATAACGAACGGAACGATCGCTCCCAAAAATATGATCCCGATCATAGTCGACATATCCCCACGAATCAGGGACGTTCGTATTTCTTGTTGTAAACTGCAAGAAGCTGGAACGATAATTCATCTGCGCCCCAATCCAGTTGTAATTGCTTAGGACACCTGCCGGAGCAGCGACCACGTCCGCATACTCATCGCCTTCGTGCACGACGGCCAGGAAGCCTTTCGATCCTGATTTCATACCGAAGACCGGCATCATGACCTTATTCCGATTGTTGTTAATTCCCGGGAATGCAATATCTTGGCCATATGTTAATTCGTCATACAATTTGTTGACATTTAATTGATTATCCTTGAATCGCACGAGCGCTCCTGCACCATCCGGAATAAACAAGTAACCGTCCTGTCCGTCTGTGTATTCCGCTCCTAAGAAAGGATAGGGCCTGACCCAGACGAGACCCATTTTGGTCTCCTTAACGCCTTCCTGCAAGATTTTCGTCTCAACGTAATCCTGAGCAACCGTTACTTGGACTGGGATTGTGAAGCCTGTAACCGGAAATTCGTAAGCAAGCTTGAATCCACCTGGAATTGTTTGAATATCCTTGATGCGCCCGCCTTCCGCCGCCAGATTCGTTTCTTTAGCCTGCAAAATGTTTTTGGAAAAATCCACATATTGGACCATCAGCGGTGAAGCCAAATGTTTTTTCCAGGTCTCCGAAATCTTCTCTTTCGACCAATATTTCGGATCGGGGTAAGAGCGGTACAGATTGCCGTTACGTTTGTCCTCAACAATAAAATGTCCCGTCTTTTCGTCCATTTTCAATCTCAACGTCTCGGATTCCGCAACTTGCTTGAAATCGGTATCGAGCGGCAATTTGGCAGGAACACTCGCTGCTTCTACCGTCGTATTTTGCTGCACCGCTTGCGAACTGCGTTGTCCCGAATCTTTGAACTCAAATTTGGCACGGGTCAGGAAGGTGACGACGGCCGCCAAGATCAGGATGGTAACGATGATGGCTGTTTTATTGGTTTTGATCATCCGGATCATCTCAAGGTCACCTCCTGATACATCTGATAAAGTAACGATCCAAGATCACTGGTAAGTCCCATGATAATGAAAATAAGCACACCGATGACAAGCATCGTACATAACGTAAGGAAAACATTCATGATCGTTTCACCAAACGTGTAATTATGGACGTTCTGAATTTTCCAGAATATGAGCAGCCCGATCCATACTGTCATCGCATTGCCGATGAAATGATAGATCGACGCCTCGGACATCGTCATGACATTGGATATTAAGGCAAGTGGGATGCCAATAGCTATGTAAGGCAAAAGCGCATAGGCGCTGCCGATAAAGATGTGCTTGAAGCGCCCCTCTCCCCGATAAATCGAGCTGACCAGGTAGTTGGCGACAATCCAAGCGATCCAAACGATGAAAAATTGTGTGAACGTCGAGTAAATATCCACAAAGGTCTTCGGATTAAATGCAAAGCTAGTCGCGAACTGGCTGATAATCAAGGACAAGTAAACACCAAGCAGAACGATACTGGCACTCAAGTAGCTGCCTTTGTTCTCATAGTGGATGGCGGAAAAGCCGTCAATCGGATGCTTTAAAACATGCAGCGCAAGCCTTAAATTCGAGAGGAAACGGTTCTCACTTTTCGGTCGATTGCGCCATCTGCTTCGAAATTCACGCTTTGCAGTGAGTTTATCGGTAACGGTGTATAAGATTACACCAAGCAGCATGACGCTCGCTATCCAAGAAAAGTTACCTTGCAGCCACAGCATCCTGATTTGCCAGAAGGAATCTGAGTACCCTTGTTGATTTCCCGCTTCTTTGAACAAATCTTTAGCCGTTTCGTACTGTTCTTTTTTAAAAGCTGACTTTGCAAGACCTAGATAAGCTGGGGCGAATTGCCCGTTTAAACGCAGCACTTCACGCCACGGCTGCTCGCTATCCTCATATCGGCCAGCCAGGGTAAGCTGATTGGCTTGGTCTACCTTTTGCCCAAACTCGGACAACCGGAACACTTGCACGATATTTTCCTGATCGTCAAGAACAAACAACTCGTTTCTTTCATTAACGTCAAGCGCCACAGGACTTTTCAACAGTCCGACCTGCGAGGAACCGATCGCGGATGCGCCGCCCCAGAAGTACAACAAATTACCGGATGCATCGTAATGGCTGATATATTTGTTCTGCTGATCGACAACAATCATATTGCCGCTCTGATCCACAGCGACATCCGTTAGTTGAGGACCTGTCATGACCCCCTCCGCCGGCACGTCCCATGGGGCTGTTTCTCCGAACGGTTTCGAGGAGCTGCGCAGCAAGTTATCGCCTTTTACATTCAGCTTTTTCAATTGATTCGTTGTTGCTGTTCCGCCAGTCACTGTAAAAATATAGCCGTTTTTGTCCGTCGCTACGCTGTTGATTGGCTCCGGCCTCTTAGCAACTTCATTGGCGTACATTTTTTTGGTGTACAGCATTCTTTTCAAAGCGTCTAACGGGGAAATCGCCGTGCCGTTGGCACCGAAGAAACCTTGAAACTTGCCTTTCGGATCAAGCATCACAAGCCCTTCATAGCTGCCGTGTACAGCAATATACATAAACTCACGTTCATCGACCATGACCTTCGCCGGATCAAAAACAAACGTATCGGGAATATACCGGGACTCTGGCCGTTTATACTCTTGCATAACTTTGCCGCTTGCGTCCAACTTAAGCACTCGTTTGTTGCCTGTATCCGCGACATAGATGCTGCCGTCATTGGTTACGAAAACACCTTCAGGTTTGTTAAAAGGGCTCTCCGGCAGTGTAATGTAACGCAACAGCTGCCCGGATTCTGTCATATGTACAATGCGGTTATTGCCCGTATCCGCGATATAAACTTCACCTTTCGCATCGATGAAGATGTCTTTCGGATTTTTCATCGGCGAACTCATCTGAACCGTGTTGTTGCCTGGATCTGGCGCCATCAGATTCTGCCCGATTACCCCCAGCGGGAAGTACGCCGGCTGAAGCCATATTAAATTTCCCCGGCTGTCTTTGGTATACGTGGAGTATTTCACCGAGGCGACTGCAGTCGCAGGCAATAATGCGGCGCATAAGAGGAAGAACGATAGAAATAGCCCCCACTTATGGATTTTCATGCTCAAACCTCCGTTCCCATCTCTCTGTGTATAATGTCATTTGCCCAAACAAGCCGTAAGGGCTTAACTGATAGTCCCGAGTAAAATGCTGGCCTTCTTTGCGGAAAGACGCCCAACTGGTTGTCAGCGTATCACCCGACGCCTGATGGAACGGTCCCAGCATGTTGCGCGGGCTTCCCATGACTTCCACTTCCAAGCGGTTCACACCCTCGTGAAGCAACTTCGTCAAATCAAGACGGTTCGCACTGCGCCAAGGTACATGTCCTGCCGTTTGCCCGTTGACCCTTACTTCGATGGTGACCGCGGCATAATCGCCAAGTTCCAGTACCATCCGGCTTTCCGTTTTGTTTTCCACCTGAATGTCAAAATGATAAATCATGCTGCCGCAGTAGTGAGGATAACCTTGCTTGCACCAATCGCCAAAGGCCAAGGTTTCGGGTTCGGCCACCAAGCTCCTTGAAGCATCGACGCCAAACGGTCCGATCAAATAAATATCTTCCACTTCCATGCGATTTACATAGTTGCACGACAAGGTCAACTCGTTCTCTCCAGCTCTCAAACCGGATAAAAGCACTCGATCAAACGACCGGTCCAGAAACCAACCGTCAGACTTATTGGCGATGGATTCACCGTTAAGGCTGATCTGGAACTGTTCCGCAGACTCCACAACCAGATACACAGCTTCCTTCGGAACATCGGTTATATGAAAGGTGAATTTGAAAGCGACCGGCTTGCCATCTTCCGGATGGGGCTCGTGAATCCATTTGTACCTTTGTTCAATGCCATTGCCGTAAATCTGTCTCATGTCCAGAAGCGACCGGATGGCTTTCTGTGCTTGCCATACCTCCATCTCTTCCGACCAGCGGCCATGATCGATACAGTATGAGCACATATCCAGGGTTAACACATTCGGCATTGACCGCGTGAACTTGCAGACCGTACCTAACAACTGAGTGTCGGTTTGATCCGCGTTCGCGCGGCTTCCTTCTGCTTCAGCCATGCGGCCGCTCTTATGCCAAATATATAATTTGGAATCTGCCGGACCGAATACCTCGTCAAAGATGATATAGCCCTGACGAAGACAGGTGTCGACTGCACTTACTTCGCCTGTCAATGCCTTCCACTCTTCCAAGTAGCCTTGCCCTTCCAAGGCAACTCCGATCCGAACGCGATGTTCGCGCTCGCGGTCATTATTGACAACGAACAGCGCATAACGATCTCCCATATCTCTGAGCATATACAGGCAGTCAGCGGATTCCTCATCTTCTTCGCTCTTGATGCTAACTTGGCGTGTCAGTATGTTTTCCAGTGTTTGGGCTGCCTCAGCCGCGTCCCCAACGATGACCATGTTCGGGTGATCATAGAGGTCGGATAGACGATTGCTCACTCTGCCTTCGAGCATTTCCGGGCGAGCTCCGACAGCGACAGCTTTGCCGCCAGCGTCAAGGAATTGCAGGAGCAGCTGGAACGTGCTGTTTAGCATCGTCCGAATTTCCGGAATGACGACGACTTGATACTCGGCTGTATGAACAGCAAGCTTCTTGCCGTGAATGGCCCCTGTTTCCGCCATGATGGTTTCATCGCCCAAATCAAAATCGTAGTGCGCTCTTAGCAGCTTGCCGAGAAAAGCGTTAAATTCGTGACCATACCGGTTCGTCTCGGATACGTCACGGTCCTTGCCTCGGGCTGGAAATCCGTAAGGACCCGTGCCAACCATACTCCATGCGGTGGAAGCCGGATGAAGCACAAGCACGTCACGAACCGGGCGTCCTTCTGTCAAAACCGCGGACAGTCTGGCAAAATAATTTTCCACAATCGAATTGTATTTCCACCAGCTGGTGTTGTAATTGAATACAGGCGGATAATCCCGCTTCCGGCAGCCTTTGATCGAGTAAAGCGCCAAGTGCTGAGACCTTAGATTGACCCCAAGAACGAATTGGAAATCCCCGATCCATCGCTGCCCTTCAAAGGTGAAACCCCAGCCCGTACAGCCATAAGTTTCAGTCAGAACGAATTTTCTCCCATACTGATTAGCCACACTGGTACATTGCTTAACGGTAATATATTCGTTCGTTTGCTCCGTCAACATATCGATGCCCGGCACATGCTGATAGCGGTAATTAGGCATAATCGCCCCGCAAACGCGAGTGGCTGTGCCCAAATTATTTTCCCAGAGAAAATGTCCGGTAAAAACAAGCCCGTTGTTCTCGCACCACTCGCCGATTTGCTTCGCATAGGATTCACTGAATCGTTCAGTAATCGTCCGCCAGTAATCGTGACGCGCCTCCGTGGAGCGTTCGCCATTGAAATATAAATAAGGAACAAGATCCAGTAGATCGTATCCACGTTTCTCTTGGAAAAAGGCGGGAAAAGACCAGCTCCAAGGAATCCAGCCCCGCCCCTCTGTGAATTTGCAATGACGGTCATGGAGGCTCGGCTCGTCTGTAAAAACGCCGCGAACGGTTTGGCCGAAATGTTCGCCAACAACTTTTTTGTAAGCCTCGTAGGTCAGGTCGATGAACGCTTCAACCGACTCGGGATTTAATTGATCCGGAGGCGCTTCATTGTTGAACCAGGCACTCCGTTCGGATATTTCGACCCGGAATAGAAGCAGCACTTCATCACTTCTTAACTCTCTGCTTGCACCTGCTTGAAGTCTTTCACAGCGAATCAAATCTCTCTCGTTAATCACTGCTCTGAACAATGCTACGGTGTCGGTGTCGTCAATTACCGATTGTAGAGAGTCTGCCGGGATGACCTCTAGCGTAAGGCCTTTGGCGCGGAATGCGTCACCGCCTCTCGCTTGCACAAGTCCCCCGGCAAAACCTGAAGGCCATCGGTCTTCGTCATACAGCCATGCCTGCATATTCTCCGCCTTCGCTGTTTCCACGGTGGAACGAACCAAGTCCATCCACTCTTGACCCATGTAGACCGTTTCCAATCCATCTCTGGAGTGAATGAAAAAGCCGCCCATCCCTTGCTCCTTCATTTGCTTCACTTGCCGGTTCAGCTCTTCCTCTTCCAAGTCGTCATTCCAAGCCCAGAAAGGAAGCGACCTGTAGATATTCGAAGGATTCTCAAATTGATTCCGCAATCGCTTAAGCTGGGGCTCTTCCACAAGTCTCCGCCTCCTTCTTCTGTTGGAATATCGCGACGCTTTTTGGAAGAAGTTCAACATCTCCGCTAACGCTCGTGCCGCTGAGCAGTTCTATTTGCTCGTGCGTCCCCACATTTATCTTCTGCGTATGTTCACTATGATTTAATACAAAATTAAAGACGAGCTCATCTTTATGGCGCTGAATGATTTCCACGTCTTTTGATGCAGGTGCTTCAATTGGAGAAGAGATCCCTTTACTTTCGCATAAATAGCGGATCCATTCCTTTAAAAAAGTACGGCTAGGATCCGTTGCCGCATACCAAGCTTCTCCTTGGCCAAAGCGGTTACGCGTCAATGCCGGGGAACCTGCATAATAGTCGCTGCCAAAGCTCGCAACCGTCTCCGCTCCCTCCGAATGAACCACTTCACACAACAAGCCGCACTCGTAGGTGCCGTGAAGCTCTCCTACGTTCATCTGCATCACAAGCTTGTTTTTTTGATCCGGGTGCAGCGCGTCCAGCTCTTCCACCCAAATGCCCAACAGCTCCCGCAACTCGCCAGGATAACCGCCCGGTGTGACAAGATCGCTTTCATTCGCAACACCACTGAAGAACGTAGTGAGGAAGGTTCCTCCGTTCTTGACGTAGCGCTCCAGCTTCTCCGCATAACCAGGTTTCAGCATATATAAAACAGGGGCAACCACAATTTCATAGGGTGTAAGATCAGTTTCCACATGAATGAAATCGACTTGAATATGATTGTCGTAAAACGCATCGTAATATTTCTGGATGTGGTCGACATATTTCAAATGAGCGGAAGGGCCGCCTCCTAATTCAACAGCCCACCAATTATCCCAGTCGAACAGAATGCCTACTCTGCTTTTCACCCGTGCATCGAGCAATTGATTGCCTAACTGCTTAAGCTCCTGGCCAAGCTCTGTACATTCCCTGAACACACGTGTATGCTCATGGCCGGCATGATCGATAACAGCTCCGTGAAATTTCTCATAAGCCCCTAGCGAGCGTCGCAGCTGGAAGAACATCACCGAATCGGCGCCGCGTGCCACGGCTTGATAACTGCGAAGCCGCATAACGCCGGGCCTTTTCGTCGGATTGACCGTTTTCCAGTTAAGCACGCTCGGCGTCTGCTCCATCAGCATGAAGGGAGCGCCGTCTTTCAAGCCCCGCATGAGGTCATAACGAAGCGCCATGTAACTTTCGGGTGTTTGATTTTCCGGATATATATCAAGAGCGATAATGTCCAGATAAGGCGCCCATTTGAAATAATCAAGCGGCTTATAAGTCCCGTTCCCCTGGAAGTTGGTCGTGACGACCGCATCCGGGATGAACGATTTAATCGCGTTATATTCCAACTGATAACAGGCCAACCAGCTGTCCGAATTAAATCGATAATAATCCAGCGTCATGCCTTGAAACGCCGTTTGATCGGAGTTTCCTCCAGAAAGTCCCTCGCTTAATGCGCTTGGAAGAACGATGTCTTCCCAATCATAGAAGGTATGTCCCCAGAATCGCGTATACCAGGCCTCATTCAGCCGTTCGAGCGTTCCGTACCGATTTTTCAACCATCCTCGAAATGCGTGCTCACAGTTATCACAGTAGCAGCGGATTCCTATTTCATTGTTCACATGCCATAAAAGCAGAGCCGGATGGCCCTTGTATCGCTCCGCCAGCTTACGGACCAAAACCTCGGCATAATGGCGGAACGTCGGACTATTCGGGCAGGAGTTATGTCTTCGGCCAAACTTTCTTTTCTTCCCATCGGTCGTTACGGTCAAAATATCCGGGTACTTCCTCGCCATCCAAGCCGGATGCGCGGCCGTCCCCGTTCCCAAACAGGCATACATCCCATTCTCATGCAGCTTGTTCATGACCTCGTCTAACCATCCAAACTCGTACGTCTCCTCATCCGGCTGGTTAAGTGACCACGAGAACACATTGACGGTGGCAATATCAATGCCCGCAAGCCCGAACAACCTCATATCCTCATCCCATATGTCCTTCGGGAACTGCTCCGGGTTGTAGTCGCCGCCATACATAATCTTGGGAAATGTCCGGCTAATCATCGAATCGCCCCCTGAAGTGTTAATGGAATCATGGTTTCGTTGTCGGTACCTTCTAGGTGGAATGGCGCCGGCCTCCGTTTACTCAGCTGCATCGGCGAAACATCTCTTGCCGAAAACGGCTTCAGCCGCAGTTCGAAAGTCGTTTCCTTCGGATGGAGCAAATAACGATCCAACGGGGGAGCTTCCCCGCAGCTATGATTACCGATCGGAGCTTGTTGATAATCCATATTCACGATCGTTTCCTGTAAGCGAACCAAATCGGTCGTATGTTTCGCTCGCGTTACATTCGCCGTAGCATAATGACTCGCGCTCACATCGAACATCGGCAAACCGCCTATAAACAAGCCCGTTCCTAGTGTGTTTGTTACGGTTGCCCACCGCGCTTCCGCTTTATTACCATGCTCCTGCGGTTTGATGTAAGGAACGTATTGCTCCTGCACTGTTCCTGCGTAAACGCCCAGCCGACCGCTTTCCTTACGGTCGATATAACATTCGTGCGGGCCCAGCCCGAACCACGCTAAGCGATCGAAGGTGCCGGGCATGACCATCTGCAAGCCCAAGCGCGGTAGTGGGGGGAGGCCATCTCGCGGATTCACATGGACTTTGAGGAAGACGTCCCCTGATCCGTAAACCGTATACACCATACAAGTCTCAAAACATATGCCTAATCCCGCTGCGCCAAGTGCCGCCTTCACCGTAATTTGCGCCGCATGATCCCCATACGACTCCACAGAAAATTCGTTTACGCGCTGTTGCAAGGCATCGTAACCGTTTTTTCTCCACTCTTTGGCTTGACGGCCGTCATTATCAATGGGTGCTCGCCAAACGTTGACCTTCGGGCCGGACTGCAAGAGCGAAATTCCGTTATATTGGAATTCGTTCAATGTGCCGCTGTTTTTATCCCAAGCCAGACAAAAATCGTTACCGCTTACAAGCAGGCGCGTAGTCTGCTCTTCCATTCGCAAACTGTGCATCGGCTTCACGTTGATCAGCGGTGCGCCACTAGCTGCAGTGGATAGCGGTATATCCGCCCAAGCCACTTCATGTCCTTGCTGCGCCCATCGTGTTTCCTCCCGCATCGTAAACCGAATGCGGAGCCAACACTCGCCTTGCCACTGCTCATATGCCTTGCTGAGAGGAACGGTCATCTCCGATTCTCCGCTAGGCGGCACATCGATGCTCGGCAGTTCTCCCTGCTCCACAATATCCCCGTCATGCAGCAGCTGCCACGAGCCCTTCAGATGATCGAGCGATAAGAAGTCGTAGCGATTCTCAATACTTACGATGCCTGATTGCATGTTGACTGCACGAACCTTTACTGGCTCAATCACTTTTTTAAATTCAATCAGAGAAGACTTGATCGTTCGATCCGGGAACACCAAGCCGTCAATGCAAAAGTGACCGCTGTTGGGATGATCGCCGAAATCACCGCCGTACGCGTACCACTCCGTGCCATCCTCCGTCTGCTGCCTGACAGCCAGGTCCGCCCATTCCCAAATCATCCCGCCAAGCAATCGGGGATACTGATAGATCGCTTCCCAGTATTCTTTCAAGTTGCCGGACGCATTTCCCATGGCATGTGCAAATTCGCACATAAGAAAAGGTCTTGGATCTTCCGTTTTCTCTCCTTCTTCAATCAGTGCATCCAGTGAGGGATACATGCAGCTTACAATGTCTACGACCTCAGCATCTTTAGCCCGTTCGTAATGAATTGGGCGAGTTGGATCTGCTGCCCGCACCCAATCTGCCATGGCGTCATGGTTCGCTCCGTAACCCGATTCATTCCCAAGGGACCAGATGATGATGGACGGATGATTTTTATCCCTCTCCACCATGCGGCGGGCACGGTCGACAAACGCTTCTTTCCATCGCTCATCTTGAGCAAGATGGCTCTCGTTGCCAATAAAATGACAACCATGCGTTTCGAGGTCTGCTTCATCGATGACATACAGCCCATATCGGTCACATAGATCCAGCCAGCGCGTGTCATTCGGATAATGCGATGTCCGCACGGCGTTCATGTTATGCTGCTTCATCAGGCGGATATCCTCCACCATCGCTTCCAGCGGTATCGCATAACCGAGATCGGAGTGGAACTCATTGCGGTTTACTCCTTTAAGGGTAACGGGAGTGCCGTTGATCAGAAGCCGCCCGCTCCGGATCGCAATATCGCGAAAACCAACGGAAACGCTTACAGATTCTAGCGAGGTTCCTGTCTCATCCGCAAGCTCCAAAACTAACGCGTATAAGTACGGATCCTCCGCCGACCACTTGTGAGGAGCCAGGATGGGAAGCTGCATGTTGAGCACTTTTTCATCCGTTAGCGAGAAGGCGTCGGTTTTTCCGGTATATACCGTTTGACGCTTTTCGTCCATCAACGTAACGTTTACCGTATGGTTGTGCAGCGGTACCGCATGATTTGAAAAGCATTTTACTGCTATCCGGAGGTTAAGTTCTGCATCGATCTGATTTTCATTGAAGCTGGTTTTTACAGAAACATCCTGCATATGCACATCAGGCGTTGCTTTCAAATACACGTCTCTGAAAATCCCGCTTAACCGCCATTTGTCCTGATCTTCCAGATAGCTGCCGTCGCTCCATTGATAGACCTGCACGGCAATGGTGTTCTCTCCCTCATTCAGCAAAGAAGTAATGCGAAATTCACTATGCATATGGCTGCCCTGCCCATACCCTGCCAATTTCCCATTCACCCAGACATGAAAGGCGGAATCAACGCCTTCAAACACGAGAAATACTTGCCGCTCCCTCCATGTATCCGATACGTAAAAGCTTCTGCGGTAGCAGCCAGTTGGATTATCGTTAGGGATATGCGGCGGATCAATGGGGAACGGATAATAGCTGCTGGAATAATGCGGACGTCCAACGCCCTGCATCTGCCAATTGCCAGGAACAGGCATAGCAGACCAGTCATCGGACATGTAAGAAGGTTCGAAGAAATTCGCTGGCGCCTCCGACGGACTTGACACATACCTGAATTTCCAACTTCCATTAAGCGATTGAAAATATGGCGAAAGTGCCCGCTCTCCGATCAGCGCCGTTTCTACATCTGCATATGGCATGTAACCGGTATTGGAAGGCTCCACGCTGCGCCCAAGCACCTCCAGATTCTCCCAATCCGGAATTTCTTTCTCTCTCATCGAAATGCCCTCCTATCTTTCACCGTCAACCCTGTGTATCCCTGAAACGCAAAGCGTTATGTAAAACTAGCGCGATAACCCATGAAGGGTTCCATTTATTGCTGTGTCCCCGGTGATTCCAATACGTTTGGAAAAAGCCTTCTCCTTGCTCCCCGGCAACGGTAAATCCCCATTCGCCCGGTTTCGTACAAATGCCCTGTCCCATTGCCTCCAGCGACACTCGTCCCCACCGTTCATATTGCTCTTTACCGGTTAAGCGTCCAAATTTCCAGAACTCATACGTTGGAAAAAATACATCCAAATGGTGGTTTTGCACACTGACACCAGGCCATCCCACAGCGCTAAAATCCGTGTTCCGGAATGCTGAGCCTTGGTTGTACGCTGGGTTCCACACATATACAAAAGTTAAAAGCCAATCCGCAGCGATTTCGGCCCATTCCTGATACCGTTTATCCCTGGTCAAAAGAAACAGTTCGTATGCAGCTAGGAAAAAGTACATCCCCGCTTCTTTGTCCTCACACTTTGCATCCAGCGTGGAACGGGCAAATGGCCGTTCGAACGTCTCGACATGCAGTTCGTAATAACGCTGCATCATTCTCTCTGCGAATTCCAAATAGTTGCTCTCCTGAGTGATCCAATAGGTTTTCACGAGAGCGATCAAGCAGGGGATGCCCGCAGCTGTTATCAGGTCATCTGCCGGCGTGCCGTCCATTCGCCATGCGGAAGGGTAGATGCCCGTTAATAGCGCGCCGCCCAACAAGAAATCTGCGGACTCGCGCAGCGCCTCGATCCAGCTTAACGGGACTTCCAGACCGTTTTCCCGAAAGAGCAAGGTAATTTCCGCCAGATCAGCGATCGTTTCACCGTAAGCCCGGCTTGAGACGACGGGCTGCTTGTTCCAGTAAAAGTCATCCCAAACTCCTTCATTAAGCCGGTACAAACTATGTCTCACACCCGGGACGTCAGTACGGCTCTGCGACACATAAAAATCAACAACTCGCCTGCAGTTCAGAACTCGTTCTTCCTGCCCGTTCTCAATGCCTAATTTGGCATCGCACCAGGCCAGCTTCAAACACTGCCCCGTCCAACCGTACATGTAATGCAGCGGATGCTTGGGGGCGGTCCCGTTCTGATTCGAATCGGTAAACTTGATATAGCCTGCGGCATCCCGCTCCCCGCTTCGATACCGATCATCCATCGCATTGGTCTTAAGCCGGATCATCTCATCCAGAGACAGCGGGTTCTTCCCCACCGGTGCGAAAAGCTTTTCGCTTTTTCGAACAATTTCACGAAAGGCATGGCCTGGGCGGTCTGCAACACCCCAATCCAGCGCATACATTTTGATTGATGTGCGGCCTTGCTCGAAATCCATATATCCATCGGAATAAGATTGCGTAGTATTTTTAGCGATAAAATAAGTGTCTTTCTCCCCGTTAAACATCAGAACGCCGCTTAGCGCAACGGCCGTGATGCGACTCTCCTCTTGGATGGCTCCCAGCGAGCCGTAATGAACAACTCCGTCTTCCGTCTCCACAAAGTCCGGGATAGAAAACAAGGAGAGAAATCGCGTCTCCTCTTCCTCCCATTCCACATTCACGCAGGGAATGGGCAGTCTGTGCTCTTCGCATATGAAGCCACGGCCTGGCTCCATGCCAAGCCGTGGCACGATCCGATTCGGATCAGAAGAAGGATTGTTATTGTAAATCATGTGGGGAATCGTCACTTTTTCTTGGCTTCGTTTCGGAAGCGCAAACAGGATACCCACAGCTGCTTCACGAACGAAGTAATCGCTCCGATTCTCCCAACTCACTTGCATCCGCAGGAGGTCCTGCTCGTCAAACGTCAGACTCAACGTGACGTACAAGGCTTCTAAGAAACCACTGATCCGAACCAGGCCAATTTCGTCACTGACTTGCACTTCCCTCAGCCCAGGTGTATCCATTCGCCACGGTCTTCCTGTGGAATAACTTAGCATGTCATTCAATCGCCCTGTGAAAAAAGGAGAGGGCTCGCCCTCTAATCTAAGCATGAGCTGTAAACCTTCTTGCATGACTGCTATCTCGGCTCGTCGCTTCTGATTGTGGCTAACAATGGTGTACAACACTCGGGGCTCACTCCTTTCTCACTCATCAAAGTCACCAGCAGGCGGTCTAGTGTTGGATTAAAGCCGACTCTGCCCGCTAATGGCAGGCAAACGAAGAACAGAAGCCCTTTGCCTAAACGTTTCAATCCTACGACAGGCAGCTTCCGCTTACCCGGTGTCTCCGAATGCGCCTGGTAAGCAAAAACAATAGGTTCGATACCCTCGCCGATCAAATGGCTATTGGTCATGCCATCCAGCCGGTCTGTCGTCAAATTGTAAAAATAAGAGTAATCGTCTGGTTTTACGTTAGCCATTTTGAGACCATCCACTTGCATGGAAAGCGTATACACTTCTCGTAATTTCACCGTTTGAATTTGTGTATCATCTAAGTCCCATGTACCGTTATCAGCGTGCTTTAGAATACATACGGCTGTTGCGCCTTTACGAACTTTCGCAAGGATGGCGGTCCGTTGGCTGTTGAATGATTCCGGAGATGAGACAACAAGCGTACAATCGTCATGCACCTCTTCGGAATAACGCTCTCCGCTAACATTCAGCAGCGAACCGAGCAATTCGGACGCTGCGTCGAGATAAGCGACCTTCTGAGGGGTCTGGCTTCTCATCTTTGCAAATGCCTCAAAAGTAAACCGTTCTGTGTTTAATACATGGCCGTCTTCATCTATCAATTCCGCATCCACGTATAATTGCTGTCTTTCTTGGACGGAAGGCACGGAGAATCGAATCGAACCTGCATACTGCGATGAAGCTATCGGTAGTAAACTAGCTATTTCGTAATGTGCGTAGTCTCTTGAATCATCACGCAGTGTTGCAACAATCCGGCACTTCCCGTATTCCTTCGCTGTATCGTTCAAAAGCCATGCTTCTATTTCCAATGTCTCGCTTTCATACACCTTCCAGCGGTCGCTTCGCAAATTAACGCGAACAGGCTCCAAGCAGTCCTTATAAGTGAAATACGCTGGTTTTGGTTTTCGATCGACACCTACAAGAGCTTTCATCCAACCTGCCGGCCAAGCGTCAATCAGCAGATGGATGGCGGTGGACACAACCCGATCCGCTCTTCTGCGCCATGCATCCGTCATCAGCTTCGTCGCTAAACTTTGATGCTTCTGACTGGCCTGAATCCAATCGTGCATATTGGTTTGTTCCGCATACCAATCTCCGTGAAGATTGTAGGTTTGTGCACCATGGATGCTATTCGGCAGCCAACGATCTTGCTCCAATGTCGGGAGCCATTCCTTGGGGTAACGGCTTAGCATAAGCTCCGCATGATCCAGCCCTTCGGTCCCATACTCGCCGCATCCCGCTTTCCAGCCTTCTCGAATCGTTGGAAGGTACCCTTTGTACATTTTCCCTACTGGAATGACGTTGTTCGTATACCACAAATTATAGCAATGAAAATCGGGCAGCCCTTCTCGGGTAGGCGGGTTGTAGTCCCCCTCCACGTTTTTAACAACACGATCCGGATTCTCAACAAATATGGCTTGCCTGGAGGCTACGAAAAAAGCTTCCAGCTCATTTCTGTGCAAATATCGGTGACCCTTGCGTCTTTTCTCAGTCCGAGAAGGTTCGTTGATCAGCGATACCATAATGGAGGACGGATGGCTGCGAATCAGCCTTTCCATTTCCGCAGCTTGCTTCACGCCTTCAACGAATTGATTTCGACGAATAAAGCCGAATGTGGGCAAATCGCATTGATGCATCATGCCGAGCATATCGAAATAGTCATAGATTTCTTCCTGTACAGGACGTTGTGTAATTCGGTAAAAATTCAAATTCGCCAATTTGGCAATCAAAATATCATCCATTAATTGGTCAAAATCGTTGTTCATCACACACTGCTGCAGATGCCCCATTTCATTGGCGCCTCTTAGTACGATCGGTTGATTGTTCAAATAAAGCGTACCTTTCGGAACCTGCTGTTCATCCATATGAAATTTCCGCATACCGAAAGTGCGATCCCGGCTATCTACGCAATCCCTGTCATTTTTCACTTCAATACGCACCGCATATAGCAACGGTGATTCCGGTTCCCACATTTTAAATGCTGGAAACTCTACTTTATAACGGAAATAATTAATGCCTGGCCCCGCATAGGCCACTGTAAATGAGATTGGTTCTATTCCTTCACCCTCAAAATTCTGAGGCATAATTGCCAGTTCCAACTCAAAATTCTCCATGACGCGCGTTGTGGTATTCACCGCATCAATCCAGACTTCCACAGAGCCGGTGTCAATATCCGGTCTTACGAAGACATCCTGGATAAACAGTTCTGACCGCTGTTCCAGATACACTTTATTGTAAATCCCCGCTCCCGGTGGACAGTGGCTCCAACCGTTGTACGGATCGTCCCATCCTGGCCCCGTCGCTGCGTATATTTTATCGCCATCCAGCTTCGTTCCCCCGACACCCATCATGGGAATGTCCGTCTGAACCTCAACGACGAGCGTATTGTTTTCTTGCAAAAAGTCGGTCACATCAAATTCGAACGGTGCGAAAAACCCCTCATGACTGCCAATGCATTTGTGATTGAGGTATACCGTCGTTTTATAATCAACACCTTTGAACACGAGATATACTCGTTTTCCTACTGGAATGCCGGGATAGGCGAACTCGCTGCGATAAAATCCCGTCCATTTGCCTTCTTCCCCGCTGGGTCCGCGGAAATCAGGGATCGTCACCGCTTCCCAATCCCCTGCACCATCCAGTACGCGAGTAAAACTCACATCTTCAGGCGTTTGATAGCGAAATTGGAATTGACTGCATACTTGCCGATCCCTTGTCATCGAAGGAGCCGGTACTACATTTCTCATATAGGGTCTGTACTTCTCGCGAAGCTGATCCAACTCTTCATGAAATCTTTCCATTTGAGCTTCGAATGTAAGCTCTGGCACGCGCTTCGCTTTATCCGTGCCCGGTGCGAAATATTTTTTATCAACAGTTATAGGCGGAATGTCCCGCAGTTCATCTTTATTTCCGGGATGTTCACGAAACGCAATTTCCGCGAACTGATCCAAACGTTTGGTTGGCTCCAATCACATCTCCACCTTACTTCTCGTCATACCCTCACGATTTCATAATCTAACGTAAAGCCTTCTTCATCTTGCGGATACATGCGTACTTCTGTCGATCCAAATCGTTGTGTCCAAATCTTGTTTTCTCCTATAAAAGGCTCCACAGCCTCTTTCACTTCACTTGCCATAAAATCGTTTGTGACAATCCAGCCTCCGAAGCCCGCTCTCCCGCTTTTCTTTCGGTGTTCCGGGCAATCCGGAGGGAGGAGCCAATCTGCGATGACGACTACGGCGCCGTCTTCCGCCTTTTTCGTAAGCATTGAAAACGTGTTTGTGTTCAGTGTAGTGCCACCAACGATAATCAACTTGGGTTGACCTAATTGGTCGGCAGTAACGTACTCATCAAACGCCAGAACATTGGACATCGGATAAAATAAAGGATGCACCCGTCTGCCTGTTCCTCCAGCATATCCTTGCTCCAGAGGGAATTGATCAAGTGGAACGTCCTGCTTTAACTGATGCCTCGGGAAGTCGTACCCTGGAATATGCAGGCAGCTGCCATGGGCGGGTATGGTTCCTCGGCTAAGGAGATGCCAGATGTGAAACACGCTTTGGCTTTGTGTGATATCTGGCTTCTGACTTGTGCGATTGCCGAAAAGCCGTTCATTTTGACCATAGTTACTATCATCCGAATGAATGACTGCGATATCGGCCTCAGCTTGGGAGTGATGCCAAGTCAGGGGGTGTTCGGGAATAAATTTCCGAACGAATTCCAACCAAACCTCGCCGAATTCCGTCTTCCTGAAGCCCTCAGGCTTATGTCTAAGCAATACGTCGATATTTTCTACGAATAAATGGGTGGGCCCCATGAAATATCCCATTTTCAAAGCCGACTCAAACTCCTGCGGAGAATGTCCCGGAAATCCAGGGAACCGTGTAAACCATCGGCCTGTATCAGGTCCCCACAGATCCGCACAAATCCACAATGCCCGCCCATATTGCTTCGCTGCCCCCAAAGCTGTGGACAGCTGAAGCGACTGGAACGATTCCTTCATGATTTTCGGGCAAAGATCCATCCCCGCTCTGGCAAATGTATGAAACATGGTAGGAAACACATGCTCCGCAATCAAAGGTACTGACGTACTCGCTAAACCCGCTTGCTCCACAATGCGGCTCACATGTTCCGTTCGGGATCTCACGGATTGTTCGACTTTGCTCCGAGCTTCTGCCAAGCTCAAGCCTTCCGTGCTGCCCCAATGCGGAAACCATCCATCCTTGCGGTACTGTTGGACGTTTATTTGTAAATGCTCCGGCTCATCATACAGCAGTCCCAAACATCGTCCCGAGGTGGAGGCTTCGACAATCGCCTGATCGGGAATATCATACCGATTCGTTCCTTCCACCCAAGGTCCGTTAATGTTGCCATATTCGTTTCCAAGGCAGATATCCATCCCCGCTGCGGTAACATCCGCAACCACATCCCAATGTTCCGTGCCTGGCAGCACATGATGCACGTAGAAATCCGTTCCCAATTCACGCAAGCAGCTTACAAAAGCACCTGGTTCCGGTCTCGGATCCTGTGAAGGGCAAACGCTCCCTGTACCCGTCCGCATGATGAGATCGGAAGCCTCTCCCGCCCATGGGTCCTGCCACGCTACGACCGGCCCCTGAATACCTAATTTCGGTTTATGCGTCACCGGTGTTCGTCACTCCCCAGCTCGCCTCAACATTCGCAAATGATTGGCGGATAATGGTCAGGCAATCAGCCACTTCTTCCGGCTTCGCATGTTCCAGAATCAAGGGAACTTCCGGCATCCGGCGAGCAAGAAGCTCCGCGTAGACGTTCCAATCCGCTTGCCCCGCCCCGACTCGAGGTGTTGTGAATCCTTCGGCAGCGTAAAGTGTATCTTTGGCATGCGCGATAGGACAAAACTCGCCGATATGGTCAAACATTTTCGCCATCGCCTCGGGTTGTCTGTTCAAATCCTCTTGCTTCAGGTAGTTAAAAGGATCCATAATGAACGCCAATCCTTCCGTTCCCAGCCGCTCGATCATATCCTTGGCTTGTTCCGTAGTGGCAAGCACGTTGTTTACAAAACCTTCGGCTAGCAAAACGGCACCTTGTTTCACCGCTCGATTTCGCAAGCGATCTATGATTTGCAGCAGCTGCTCCCACACTTCAGGGGTACGGTTACCTTCGTAATCGCGCCAAGCGTTAGTCGGATGAAGACTTCCCGTCTCTGTCGCTATATACCTAGTCCCATAAACTGAACATAGGTCGATCATCTTTTCCAGCTGCTCCAGTTTCGCTTCCCTTTTTTGCAGATTAGGGTTCATTAAATTCGTATAACCGGATAAGCCGATGACCGAGATGCCCTTACTTTCAAAAATGGTGCGGATTTTCTCAGCGCGGGTGAGTGAGAATGGCTGGTCTTCCATCACCTGCATCGCTTGTTTGGGATCAATTTGCACATAGGTCATGCCCTGATTCCGTGCATCTTCAGCCATAGCTTCCGCGCTCCAGCCCATATACACATAGCTCATAAATCCGAGTTGATTCATCTCACAACGCTTCCTTTCAACAAATCCTCTCTCTCCACTACACAGGCTTCCTGGCTGGAGTTTACCATCGCGGTTGTCAACGCTACCGTTTGGATATTATCCTCTGCAGTGACCGGAGGGAGATTGCCTTCTTCCAATGCCGTCATGAACGCGATCATCGAACCGGCGAAAGCATCCGGGAACCATGTTCCTTTGAGCTTGATTTCGTGAACGACATTTTTGTGTTTGTTCAGTGCCATATATAGGGTATCTTGCGTGCACCACAAGCTTCCTTCTGTCCCGTCGATCCACCACGTATTGCTGTGTGAGCGGCTTGCTTTGGCAATATTGTTAAAATGCAGTGTCGCCATAAGCGGGTTCCTGCCGCCTTTGGGACCAAATTCGATATTCGCCGAATAGATCAGCGGGTCGATGGCGTTTTGCTTCGTTAACTGGGCTGTCGTGCAGTGTACCCTTGACCATTCCTCCGGATGAGGATTGAAGTACCGGCAGAGGTCCACATAATGCACACCATGGTCGACAATGTTGAAATTTTTCATTGTCGTCCACCACCAGCCGGCCTGATCCTGGAACGAGCGCATGTTGTGGTGAATGCTGTATACTTCTCCGATCAGGTCCTGCTCCAGCACCGTTTTCAACGCTTTATGCGCTGGCGCAAAACGAGCTTGCTGGTTAACTCCCAGAATAATCCCCATCTTGGTTGCCTCTTCGTTCAGGCGTTCAGCTTGTGCCAGATCCAGGGCTAAAGGCTTTTGGCACAATACAGGCCTTGGCGCCTTGCCGATTAACCTCAGCACTTCCAGTCGCGGTTCAGGATGGATGGCCAGGTCGATTACACCTACATCGTCCCTCTCGAGTAGCTCATTCACATCCGTCGTCCAAAATGGAATATCAAACTTTTCCGCAGTGGCGCGTGCCGCTTCCTCGTTTACGTCGCAGCATGCGGCTATGGGCAAACCGTACTTGCGGTATGCCGGTAAATGGGCTGTATTCGCTATGCTGCCGCATCCGATGAGGCCGATTCCGTAATCATTTACATGGGTGAGACGCTTCTTATTAGGCAAATAATCGTCTGGTCTAATGAACTCCATAGTTACACCTCTTTATTTCTTACATTACACGAGGATGGAAAAACATTTATAGGGTGTTCATGCTTTTTTGTAGGGAGGATTCAACCACGTTGGCTTTTCAGCGTAAAAAGCATCGAAATGTGGCGAGTGGCGGGGCTTCGGTGGAAGTTGGCTGTTTGTGGAGTTGTGCGATGGGATGGTGGAAGGCTGGTAAGTAGCTAACTTTGCGCAGACGGTGTTTGATCCGTCTGGCTGGAAATAGTTTAAGGGAACTGCAAGCCGCTATTCCCCTGAAAAAGCACCTATTCCACCTGCGGGAGGAACTACGGGCCGCTATTTGCCGCTTTCACTCAGAATTCGTGCAAAATCGGCAAAATAAGAGCCTGTAGTTCCCCTCAGCGTGGAAATAGCTCGTTTTCCTCGGAATAGGGGACCATTGTTCCCTTTCAATCATGCCTAGCGGAAGTTGGCTGTATGTTGCGTTGCGCGACGGGATCGCAGAAGGTTGGGCACCTCCCACAACAACAAAAAGGCCACCCAACGGGTGACCTTCCAAAAACACCTTAAATATTAGTAGCCTCTTTCAAGCTCTCACTGGCCGCTTGTTTTCCAAGTGATAGCACATACTTTTTGCCCGTCTCAGCTTGGAAAGTAAGCATACCCGACTGCTCTTCCAATACCGCTTCTACCGCAGCTCCTCCATCGGATTCTACGATAAGCGGAAGCTGGCCGCCCTTGTAAACAACGGTGCAAGCTTGGCTATACTTGGCTTGAATAACGCAGCGCGTCATCGCCCCATCTTCCCAGGCCATGTCGATTTCGAAGCCGCCGCGAGCTCTCAACCCGCTTACGGATCCTCGTTCCCAAGCACTTGGCAGGGCTGGAAGCAGGTTGATCTCCCCACGATGCGATTGCAGCAGCATCTCGGCAATACCTGCGGTTCCGCCGAAATTGCCATCAATCTGAAACGGCGGATGATTGTCGAACAAATTCGGCAGAGTCGAATGCGACAGCAGCATACGAAGATGCTCGTACGACTTCTCGCCGTCTTCCAAACGGGCAAAGAAATTAATGATCCACGCCCGGCTCCAGCCCGTATGGCCGCTTCCGGCTTCCAGTCTGCGATCCAATGTTCGTTTGGCGGCATCTGCCCACTCCGGCGTATGGCGAACATGAATCATTTCACCAGGGTGCAAAGCGAATAAGTGGGAAATATGACGATGTCCCGGATGCACCTCATCCCAATCCTTCACCCATTCCTGCAGCTGCCCATGCTTCCCGATTTGCGGTGGCGGCAATTTGCGAAGCTTACGCTCCCATTCTTGCCTTGTTCCTTCATCTGTTTTCAAACGCTCAGAAGCATCGATGCAAGCACGGAACAAGGAATAGATGATTTGCGTATCCATGGATGGACCTATGGTCAAACAACCAACGCTGCCATCAGCGCCAATAAACTTATTTTCCGGCGAAGTGGACGGTCCGGTGATTAAGTATCCATTTTCATCTTCAAACAAATAATCCAAGAAAAACTCCGCTGCTTCCTTCATAATCGGATAGGCCCGGTCGCGAAGGAAACGTTCATCCTGCCCATACCGGAAATGCTCCCAGAGATGTAAAGTTAACCAAGCAGCGCCCATCGGCCAGATCGATCCCGGCATAAAGTTGCCTTCAATTTGGGTAGCTCCCCACATATCGGTATTATGATGCGCGACAAACCCTCTGCAGCCGTACACTTCCTGCGCTGTTTTCCTGCCATTAATCCGCATGCGATCAATCAAATCAAACAACGGCTCATGGCATTCGGGCAAATTGCACACTTCCGCGTGCCAATAATTCATCTCCGTGTTGATATTAATGGTGTATTTGCTCTCCCATGGCGGTGTAAAGCTTTCGTTCCATATCCCTTGCAAATTGGCAGGATTGGACCCGGGACGAGAAGAGGCCATCAATAAGTATCGACCATATTGGAAATATAATTGCGCTAGTCCTGGGTCGCTTCCACCTTCTTTGAACCTCTGCAACCGAGCATCGGTCGGCAGCAGATCCGCTTCTTTGCTCTCTTCCGGACGACCTAACTCCAGCTTCACACGTTGTATTCTGCTGGTATGATCCGCCAGGTGGTCACGCTTGACTTTATCGTATCCCTTGCCCGCCGCATGCTCTAATTGGCGCGTGCATATCGCAATCGGGTCCGCGTGGCGGAAGGAAGTTTGCGCCGTGAGATAAATCGTTACGGCTTCTGCCTGAACAATGAGGAAATCGCCAATCACTTTCACCGAACCGCCGTCAGGAACCGCTTTCACAGCGGCGCAATACGTGACGCCTCCTCGGCCATTTTCACCGCTCATCACCAATGTATCGTTGGCAATCTTCTGCGTGCCTTCATCAAAAGGTCTTCGGCTCAAATGCATGCGCAGATTTAACTTGGCCGGCCGGTCGCATTTGATGCGAATGACGATCACTTGGTCAACCGCGCTGCTGAACATTTCCCTGGAATGCTGAATATCGTTCAGGCAGTAGCCCACTTGTGCGATACCTTGTTCAATATCTAATTCCCGATAGTAATTGGAAATCATCTTCTTTTCGCCGTCATGGTAAATTTGAAAATCTCCAAGCGGCTGATAAGGATGCAGGGATTTAGGAATCGACATCATGCCCATTTGCGCAAGCTCTTCGGCCTCGATCTGTTTCCCTTTCATCAACAACTGGCGAACCATCGGAAAATGCTTCTGACCCTCCGGATTATCACCGTTAACAGGCCCTCCATACCAAACGGAGTCCTCATTCAGCTGCAATCTCTCATTATTTACTTTGCCGAATATCATAGCGCCGAGACGCCCATTGCCGATCGGAAGCGCATCGTTCCAAGATCTTGCCGGTTTTTCGTACCACAACTTTGTACCATTGGCTGAATTTCGCATTTGTTTCATCAGCAACACTCCCTAAACTTTTTGTATGCGCAACGCGTAATAGAGTTTTCCTGGCAAATCGATTCGAAAACGCCCTTCATGTTTACCCTCTATCGGGGTAATAACCATATTCCATGTATCAATTAAATCCACTTGGTAAGTTCCTTCTGGCAATGAAAATTCACGGTATGCAAAGCGATGTGGCCCAAAATATTGCAAGTAATATTCGCCTCGAACCGACAATGTCGCTGCATCATAGCTATCGCTCGTATAAGCTAATTGAGCAGGTGCTTCTTCCATAATTCCTTTTAAGAATTCGATCCTCCGCATGCTTTTTCCTTGCAGTTCTCCACCATGTGACCACCATATTATGGATTCGGTGTTCCAATACGTTTCCCCATGCGTCACATGCCCGCCTCGGCAGGTACCTTCCCAGACCCGGCAAAGCAATTCTTCCGGCGTTAAGCTGCCCCACCTTGTATCCAAATTGCCTTCATAACCGCACTCGTCAATCATGACAGGCTTGCCGTATTGTTTGGTACATTCCGAAATCACTTTCACATCGGCATGTTGGATACTCGCATGTGTCGTCCACGGCGTGCCAAAATCATACAATGTTTGGCAATTATGAATAGACCGCAGATGGCCGCCATAATCGCATTCCTGGACAATCCGAAATAATCGGCTCCAGTCATCCAATTTCTTGTGCGTCATTAAATCGTATTCATTCGCTAATGACCACCAAACATGGCTAAAAGCTGCGAATCGCGATACGATGTATCGCACATAGCGGTCATCCGCTTCTTGCGGCATTCGGTCAAATCCCCAGCGTCCTTCATCGTAGGGATGAAACAAGATGAGCTCTGCCTGAACGCCTAATTCCGCTAACTCTTTTACCCGCTTCTCCAAATGTGTGAAATAGTCCGGAACGATCCGTGAATAATCAAAACCGGATTCGGGAGAACCTTCGAATGGGTAGATAGCCGGTTCCCGATCATTAAACAGGTACGACTTCGGGAAAACCAACATCCGAATTTTATTAAAAGGCGCCTCCCTTAACGTTCGCAAAGTTTGCTCCTGTACTTCCTTGTCTTGCAGATGCCACACGTAACTCGTTGTTCCGATTGGCGTATATCGTGTACCGTCCGCATATTCGAAATACACAGAGTCCTTCACCCTCACAGGACCGTGGTTATTCGTATTCGCAGCTGAGGTACAAGCAAATTCACCCTGCAACCGGTCCATTCCCGCAAATGAACTTGAGGTCTCAAAGAGCCATTGACCTTCTTCCTCCGGCATAAACCGGATCCGGTACTTGCCGTTACCGTCATAGAAGCCTTCGGCATAAGCTTCATTCCGTCCCTTCCGAAACCGGGCGCTAAGCTGAATGTCCGTGAACGGATTCCCCAGAGAGGGACCTTCCAGCGTAAGCTCAAAAATGCCCCATCGCTCTACATTCCTTGTGTAGATCAGCTTTATCTCCTCCTTCCACATCAGCTGCTTTATCCAACCTTTTGAATACGAAGCGCCATAAAAGGTTTTCCAGGCAGGTCAACCCTGCAGGTCCCGCTAAATGTGCCTGACAAAGATGTAATCGTCATATGCCAAGTATCGATAAGTTCTATTCGGTAGGATTCTTCCTGTCTAAGTTCCAAGACTTTATACGCATGCTGATGATGCCCGAAGTATAGCAGTTTGTACGTGCCTTCTTCCGCTGCTTTCATCCAGTCCGCCGGACCTTCTTCCATCACTTTCCTCAAAAAAGCAATTCGCTCTGTACTTTCCCCATACAACTTGCCTCCGGAAGAAATCCAGGCTCTCGTTTCGCGGTTAATGAAGGACTCTCCATGCCCGACAAATCCCCCTCTGGACAAGCCCTCCCAGAAGCGGTGTGTCAGCTCCTCGCCGGAAATATTGCCCCAACGTCGGGAACTATTGCCTTCATAGGAGATTTCATCAATGACAATCGGTTTGGCAACGGCTTCACGCCAAGACGTCGTCAGTTCGGCATCCCAATGCTGAATGCTTTGATGTGTAATCCATGGCTTACTAAAATCATATAAACTTGAAGATTTGTACATCTTCGTGCCGTTATGAATGGACCGCAAATGCTGGTACGGATCGTAACGCTGAGTCAATTGAAGCAGTCGATCCCAATCGGCAATCGTTTTGTATTTATTAAAATCATATTCGTTGCAGAGCGACCACCACACATTACGAAACGAGGCGAGGCGGGCGATCACATAACGCAGATAAAAGGCATCCGTATCCGGGTCCATATTGTCGACGCCCCAATATCCTTTATCATAGGGATGGAATAAGACGAGATCAGCTTCTATGCCAAGCTGCATGAGATCGCGGATACGTTCTTCCAAATGGGCGAAAAATGCCGGATTAAATTGTTTTTTGTCCAAATCCTCAGGGCAGGTGCCGGCAAAAGCTACCCTTAGCGGCGGCTGCATATCCCGTGTTGGCAATAGGCACATTCTGACTTTGTTAAATGGCGAGTTCTTCAACGTCTGCAAGGTGAGCTCTTCCAACTCCTTGCTGCCATGGTGCGTCCAATGATAGCAAGTCGTGCCGAACGGCAGATAAGGTGTTCCATCCTCATAGGCGAATAAATACTGATCTTTTACCCGCACAATGCCATGATTCCCGGCAGATGGCGGCGTACACACGAACTCGCCGCTTTGTCCGTCAAGTTTTTCCACACTACTGCGGGTCACATACCGCCAAATGCCAGGCTTGTCGGGCATGAAACGAACCCGGTACGTGCCGTCACCATCATAAAAACCGTCTGGTTCAACAACAAAGTTTTTGTATTGAAATTGTGCGGAGAGTTTGACATCCAGAAACGGATTTCCTTCAGCCGGCCCTTTCAACGTCAGCTCGAATTGTGACCATTGCTCCACTTCCCGCATGTTCATCTCAATTGCCATAGGCTCGTGATCCCCTCCTTTTCGGCTATATGAACCGTCGTTATTTTATTCCGGAATGAGCCATTGTAGCGATGACCTTACTTTGAAAGACGAGAAACATAATCAAATTCGGCAAAAACAAGAGGAGTGCAGCTGCGGCTGCAGCACCCTGCCGGGCCACGCTGTTCGCCATACCGCTCGTTAATGTTTCCACATAAAACGGGAAGGTTTTCATCGTCTCGTCCTGCATATAGAAGGTCGATGTGCTGGCATCTTTCCATGCGGAGTCAAAAGCGATAATCGCAATTGTCGCAACTGCGGGCATGAGCATGGGAATGACAATACTGATAAAAAGCCTAAGTTCCTTAGCTCCGTCCAGCCGTGCAGAATCCAGCAGTTCATCCGGCAGCTGGTCAATAAATTGCTTCATAAGGAACACGCCGGTTGGCACGGCGACGAGCGGTAAAACGTGCCCCCAGTACGTATCGAAAATATGCAGCTTGCTGATGATCAAATATTTAGGGATTTCGACCGTTTCCGGTACGAACACCAGCGTCAGCAAAATCGTTGCAAACACCAGCTTATGCCCTGGAAACTTATGTTTGGAAATGGCGTAAGCGCACATTGCGCTTGTCATCGTGATCAGAAATACGGCCATTCCAGTGACGATAATGCTATTGAATAAATAGCGGGAGACCGGAACCGCCGTCCCTTTGGTCGTGGCAAGCAGCTCAGCAAAATTCTGCAGCGACGGTTCCCTTACAAAGATGTTCGGCGGATAGATAAACAGCTCTTGATACGGCTTAAAGGCATGGTTAATGATGTATACAATCGGCAGCAGCATGAAGATGCTCAGCGCGACGAGAAGCACGGCCGCAAATATTTCGAAGGGGCTCAACCGCCGAATCCCCACTCTCCTGCGCCACGCGTGCAATTGACGCATTGTCCCAGCAATTTTCATTTATTCTTCTCCCTTCGTTCCGAACAGCTTCCAGCTCAGCTTTTGGGCGAAATAAACGATGGTTAGCAAACACACGGTCAAAGCCGTCGCATAGCCGAGTTCAAACCGTTTTAGTCCATAATCGTCAATATGCGTTGTGATCATATGGCCCGCATATTCCGGCGTCGGATTCATGCCGGACAACGCCGTTCCGATGGACGACAGCTGAATCGCTCCGACGATGGCCATAACGGCGCCGAACAGCATTTGTGGTTTGGTGGAAGGAATCGTAATGTACCAGACTTCTTCCAAACGGCTGCGAATGCCATCCAATCTGCCCGCCTCGTACAATTCGGGATTCACGTTAAGAATACCCGCTAACATGCCGAGGAACCCGATGCCCATACTTTTCCAAAGAGAGACGACAACCATGGACGTCATTAAGTGCTCTTTACTTGTTACCCACTGAACAGGTTCACTAATCAAGCTCATTTTTAATAAAAAGCTGTTCAAGTAACCAATTCTGTCGCTGGAGAGCATAGGCGTCCAAATAATACTCATCGCAACCAGACTCGCCAAAGACGGTGTATACATCGCCAGTGTGAACCATTTCCGGTACACCCCGGGTAGAATCGAAATCAGCCAAGCAAGCATGAAGGCACATACATAGCCGCCTGAGCCTACAATTAAAGCAAAGGACAGCGTGTTGGGAAGCGCATATTTAATCAAAATGAGATCTTGGGAAAGCATATAACGGAAATTGTCCCAACCAATAAACCGTGGTGCTTCAATGGCATTAAAATAAGTAAAGCTAAGCGCTAAGGCCGACAAAACCGGCAGTAAAATAAAAATGATAAAACAGATCAGGAACGGGGCGATGAATAAATACGAAACCCGATATTCCCATAGCGTTTGCAGCGCTGATATCAGCTTACTTTTTCGTATTTTGACCGGTTGAATCGTTCTTGGAAGCACTCGCGCCTGCACTTCACTTTTTAACATACTTATCCACTCCTTCCCATGGCTTTGTAATCACGGGTAAATTCAAAGATCGTACTAATTGGCCATTGGCATCAACAAAGTGAAACTCCTGCATCTTCCTCTGAATTTCCCTGTCGACTTCTTTTATTGCGGTTTCGAGTGAAGTCCGATAATTTTCCCCGTTGATAACGGTTCGGGTCCAAGCGTTCGTAAGCTCACGCTCCATATAGTAACTACCCGGCACTTTCGCCACTTCACGGAACCATTTCCACTGTTCCAAAATTGCTTGCAAATCTTCTTCCTTCCAAGGCAGTTTAACAAAGGAATCTACATTGGATGTGTACCAGCGGAACGTAACCCCATTGAGCGTTTCCAAGTCGAGGCCGTATTTCTCCTGCACCTCTTCCGACATCCACCATTTCAGGAATTCCCAGCTTTCCTGCGGTTTCTTCGTGTGTTTGAAGATGGCCGAAGCAAATTGATCGCCGCCATTGCCTCCTGTCCATCTAACAACCGTTCCATCCGCTTGCTTGACGCCTGGAATCGGTGCTACACCCCATACGCCATTCAGTTCAGGTGCCGCAACGGTCAATTGAAGATAACCATTCAGATCTGCAATACCGATCGGATAGGAACCATCACGGAAATGCTGGACGAAATTATCGCTTCGTTGATCGATCCCGTATTTGTTTTGCAAATCCGTCCACTCTTTGAACGCTTCGAACCCTTTATCCGTATTAAAGCCTGTTCTGGAACCGTCCTGCTTGATGTACTCAAGGCCGTGCATTTGCATAAATATGCTATGTTCAACCGGCGTAAAATTCATGCCGTTTTGTTGCAGCACCGGCAGCATGCGGTACATGTCATCCCAGGTATCCGGAACGCTAAGCCCTAGATTATGCAAGATATCTTTCCGGTAAAACATCATGGAGAACGTCTGCGTTTCCGGAACGGCATAATAGCCTCCATCATAGAAGTACGGCATCCACGCCCCTGGAGCGAATTGCTTATACACGTCATCGAAATCTGGAAATTGTTTTAAATTGTAAACCCCATTACGGATGGCATAATCAAACGGCGTATCGTGCGGCAAACCGATACCGACATCAGGCGCCATACCGGCCGCATTCATCAATAGAAGCAGCTTGTCGTCCTTAAGCAGGTTGATTTTCACTTTGATGCCTGTTTGTGGTGTAAACATTTCATTCGTCATGCTTTGCAGTAGATTAACGTAATCCCGTCCACGGTTCATCCACACATTGAGCACTTGATCATCCGTTTTTTCCGAAACCTCTTTACTTCTGAACGTATTGAAGAAATTGATAATCGAACCTTCGATCTTTTCTACAAACGTCGATTCCATTTTTGGGAAAGGTTTTTCTACCGGAACGATGAAAATGCGGTCAATTTGCAGCGGTTGGGAGCTAAGCTGTTTGACCAAGTCAGCCAGCTTGCCTTGCATGGTATTCATCCGGCCTGCATCATAAGGAATTTCATCTGGATACTTTAATAACGTTTCAATATCTTTGCTTACCGTCACTAACCCTTGGGACAAAGCGTCGGAGCGGCCATTGATCGTTATTAATTGTTCTCGGGTTGCCGCAAGATTATCATTTAGTTCCTGCAGCTGCTCAACAAATCCAGGTAAATCCTTTTTAAGATCCCAGGTCCGATTTTTGTCATCTACCCCGCCGGTCAATGTGCGCAGATCCGTGGAAAGCTTAACCAAGGTGGCAATCGCTTTATCCATTTCGACAGCAGCTGGAACTAGAGGTGCCTGCGTGACACGCATCGAAATGGTATTGCTTCCTTTTTCCAAATAAAACTGGTACGGCTCGCCCTCGTCGTTGGCTAACTCCCTCCCTTTCCATCCGGTTGCATAAGGGAATCGATAAGCTTTTAACTCGGAAAACGGAACTTTCCCGTTAATCATAATCGTCCGGAACGATGACCGGTTGGAAACTAAAGACTGCTGCTGACGCAGCGCTATTTTGTAGAAACCGGCGGCAGGAGCATCAAAGCTCCAGCTGATTTCTTGATTTTTCGACGACCAGTGGCTTCCATCCAGCGTGTTGTAGCTAATTTTGCCCCGAACATAAGGGCTATTGGCAATATCATTATCAAAAGCGAGCGTAATGGAAGAATCATTTTTCCAACCAACCTGCTCGGCTTCAATCACAATGGGGTCAGCTTCTACAGGAGCGGCATTCTTGGGCTGCTCTTTTCTTACACCTGCATAGTCCGCAACAGGGACAGGCGCTTTGAAAGAAATAGACTCCAGTGCCATTGGATCGCTACCCGCCAAGCGGATCTTATGCTTCCCAGGGGTCAAATTCCAAAGGAGAGGGTCTAAATAGGCCCCGGACATATCGCGCAATTCCCAGGTTTGCCAACTTGAGATATCGTTTGCTGCCGGACGAATTTCGTCGCCATTGTCATCCTTGACGATCGGCATTTTATCCTTCCAGTGGCGATACAGCTCAAGCGATTTGGATTCAAGATAGGGCGAAACGCCGTCAACACTTAAGCTGAGTGCAATCGGTTTCCGATCTCTCGAATCCACAAACGGATGATACGACATCTCAATGGTATACAGTCCGCCCTGTGCAACGTCGAGATCATATTCGACCCATTCGTCGCCCTTGGCTTTCCAAACCAGGACGTTATTCTTGCCGTCATACGACTCAACCGCAACGTTCGCATTCGCCGACTTTCCAGACAAACTTGCTGCCGATAACGTCATGCTGCCGGTATGATCTTCTTTGGCGCCGTTCTTTTTCCAGCCTTCAAGCACTTCTGTATACGTAGGTATCAAATTTTTCGCTGTATTCGCTGCAGCCTCCGCGCCTCCAGACGTGGACCTTGCTTTAGGCAATGTGCCATTGTTGTCAGCTAGTGCTGTTAGTGTAGGACCCAGCACACATACAAGGGCTAACATGAAGGACATCACGGCCCGTGTTCTAAATAACGCTTTCAACTCCATCCCTCCCGCTGCACCGCGCTAGTACCACAAATTTTCAGTGGTTTCTTTATCAAAGAACAGTGCTTTCTGCATATCTATGGTTAAAACCAGCTTCTCATCGTCTTCAAAGTTATGGTCGGCCTGTGCCCTTGCAATGAGCAGCTTGGGCATGCCGATGTCCATATACAAATACATGTCCGCACCCATTAATTCATTCAATTTCTGAATGCCGGTAATTTGCGCATGGGGATTGGCCTCCCGAATGGCTGAATCCAGATGGATATTCTCACAGCGGATACCCATGATGACGTTTCTGTCGACCTTCTTGTGCTTTCTCAGCATATCGGCTTGAAGCTTTGGAATCCGCAGATAATAGCGGTTGGTGTGAAACTCGAGCGAACCCTCGCTGCCTTCCAAAATTTTTCCTTCGATAAAATTAATTGGAGGCGTCCCGATGAATCCGGCAACGAACATATTTCGCGGATTGTTATAGATCAGCTTAGGGGTATCCACTTGTTGGATCACGCCGTCTTTCATCACCACGATGCGATGCCCCATGGTCATAGCTTCCACCTGGTCATGCGTGACATACACCATGGTTACGCCAAGCTGCTTCTGGAGCCCGATAATCTCCGTACGCATCTGAACCCTCAACTTCGCATCCAAATTCGATAGCGGCTCATCCATTAAGAACACTTGCGGATTACGGACAATTGCTCTTCCTAATGCTACCCTTTGGCGCTGTCCACCGGACAATTGTCTTGGCTTCCGATCCAGGAACGGCTCGATTTCCAATACCCTTGACGTACTTTTGACGGCTTGATCGATTTCGTTTTTGGCCATTTTCCGCAAGCGTAATCCGAACGCAATGTTTTCATATACGCTCATGTTCGGGTACAACGCATAGTTTTGGAAAACCATCGCGATATCCCTGTCTTTTGGCGGCAAATGATTGACCAGCTTATCCCCAATGTAAAGCTCCCCTGAAGTGATGTCCTCCAGGCCAGCGATCATCCGAAGCGTCGTAGATTTCCCGCAGCCGGAAGGCCCGACCATGACGATAAATTCGCCATCCTGAATTTCCAAATTAAAATCTCTGACCGCATAAGCTCTCTCTTTACCAAAACGTTTTTCCACGTGATTTAATAGAATTCGCCCCATTACAGTACCTCCTATAGGTCATATCAACATCTTGTTGATAACGGTTTCAATACGCTTGTTTTTTATTATACACCCCGCATTTGAACGCATTATAGGTGATGATTACTTAGTTATAGGGGGAATCCTGCTTTCAGTTCTCTTCTTTTGTGTAAAATAAAACAAAAAAAGCTGCTCCATATCAATGGCCAGCTCCATAAATTAACAAGAAATATCGGATTCGTCGAGTTCTTGAAAGTTTTGACGATATTGTCTTGGTGTTACCCCTGTTTTTTTACGGAAAAGCGCATGGAAAAACTTCATATCCTGATAGCCAACTTGATTGGCAATCTGATAGATCGGGATATCGGTCGATTTCAATAGTTCACAACATTTTTGTATACGAACATTTTGCAAATATTGGGTAAACGACAGGCCTGTCGATTTTTTAAATAATCGCTGAAAATGGCTTGCACTCAGGAAGAAATAATCCGCCACATCCTGAACCGTCAAATTGTGCGTATAGCGGGACTTGATGAAATGCACAACTTCATCGAACATCCGGAAGGAAGCGGTTTCGGTTTCATTGATCATTTCAAAACGTTGAAGCAATACCAACATTTGGATTAAAAGCGCTGTCAAAACCGTTTCAAAGCCGGCACTCTTTTTCAAATATTCCCTATACATGTTTTGGACGATCAAAGAGAAGGTGTCGTGTTTATCCTGAAAATGCAACCAACGTACCGAACATTGACTTGGGTTATTGATGGCGTCGAAAGTTACGGAATCTTGCTGCAGCAGATTTTTCCATTTATCAAGAAGTTCAACGCGGAAGATGCAATTATAAATAACTAGCATTTTATCCTGCTTTGGAGAAGAAGGACGAAATACGTGGGACGTGCCAATCGGAATGACGAATAGATCTCCCTGTTTCACATAAATCACTTCTTCGTCAATATAGTGGTAACCACAGCCTTCGCCAACAAAACTTATTTCTACGAAATCATGCGTATGCTGCAATGTTGTAAACGATTCCAATTCACGATTTAGAAAAATATCCAGATCATTTTCAAAAAATAAATCCCCGCTTAAATGATCGATTCTTCCATTCATAGTTGTCACCTTCTCTTACAAGTATTTGTGATCTACGTATTCATGTATGTGAATCTGCAGCAAGGCAAGCGGGAACACGCGAAAGGTGCTCCCAGCTCCGTCTTGACAACGTGGTTATTGTCCCTCTTTGACCCAATCTAACGTCATACGGATATGTTTAATTCCTTTACGCAGATAAGAGAAAGCAAGGTGAATGTGATTATCGCGAGTATGAATAATGGAAGGGTAGGAATACCCGACTTCCGAATCTTTATATTCCAGATCGGCCATCTGCACGTTTCTGACATATGGCCAAGTGCGGCCTTCGTCCTCCGAAACAGCAAGCGTAAGCGGTGTCCGGAGCGGTTTCTTACGAAACTCCCCTTTGCGCTGAACCCAACGGAACTGATCTCGTTCCATCGTTGAATTGTTGAAGATTACTGCCAATTGACCATTAGACAGCTTAACGAGCTGCGTGGAGGAATTATTATTCGGCAGTTCGCTTTTCACTGGAACAGACCAGCTTCTTCCGTAGTCCTGTGAAACGCTTGTATAAATCCGATCGGCTTGGCGACTGCGAAACATGGCATAAAGCTTGCCTTCATCTAGCTCTACAACGTTCATTTGCACTCGATGAATGCTGCCGGGCACCTCATATTCCGTCCATGTCGCGCCCTCATCAGAGCTTATTAAAACTACACTATAATGACCCTCAAGCCGGCAATAATAAGCCGGTAACAGCCAGTCCCCGTTCTTCAGAGCAAGTGGAGGGTGCCTTAAGAAAATCCCCAATCCATCCGAGAGAATCTCTGCAGCACGCCATGTTTCCCCACGGTCCTCTGAGATTCTGTAAACGATCCTTGATGTTTTCTGATTGTGAGGCTCATTCGATGTATGGAATAACCAGAGGTTCCCGTTCGGTGCTTGAAACAGAACCGGATTTTGCTCAGACCGCTCAAGGTCATCAGAGAGTTTAACCGGAGTCGACCAAATCTTAGAACCTGCCGCTAATCGCGACATGACGATGTTCGTATCCGGGTTCCCTTCCCCGCTGCCGGAAAACCAAACGCACAATAAATCTCCGTTGTCCAGTTCCAGCAAATTTGCCGCATGATTATCATTTTCGTGGAAAACCGGCAGGTAAGCTTCTTGAATCGTTGAATCTGTTCCACCTTCCAGAACAGCACCGTTAAATCTACTCATGATAGGATTGCCCCCTTCTTAGTCTCTAACTCCTCTAAAGGAATCTCAATTCGACCCAATGTTTGGTTGGAGAATACTAGCTTGCCATCCACATATAATCGATAGCCTTCCTCAAGATCAGAAACAGTTGAAAGCACGTTCGGTTTCTTGTATGTAATGCGATACTCCGTTCCAGCCACTTTCACACGATCCAGAGCAAAGAAGTCTAAACCGATATCGAGTGGATCCAAAATGATTCGATCCGCTTCTACCGTGAAACCTGCTACATGCGTGATCATCAGATCAATAAAAAACGAATGATTATATTCCTGCTCGTCACTTAACGGTTCACCTGTGGCGCTGTTGTAATGCTCAACAAGACCGGGTTGATTAAGATCTCTTTTCATAAAATGCAGAAACGCATACTCTCGCAGTGAGTGGCCGAAGAAGGAATCGTATTGATATCCGCTGCGCTTGCTCTCTTTCGCGAGTGCGTCGAGTGCGATTGAATTCGTATATGGCCAGGTAGGACCATCCCACACGCATCCGTTCCGCCCTTTTACAAAATGACCCATCCATCCGCCATCTTTGGAGTAAGCCGGGCAATCCATCGAGACAGAAGGAAACGGGCACTTCGAATTAAATTCGCGTTCGTTCATTAGATGCCCGATCATTCCCTTATAGGAATCATCAATGATTTGCGCCCAAGCCGGATAGAAGCCGACTATATTTTTCACGAACGCTTTTTGGTCCGTTTGATAATGGAGATCGTAGAAAAACGCCGTCTCTTCGTCCCACATCTTTTCAAGGATATCTTGCTTAATCCCGTCTGCCATCTGGTGGTACATCGTTGCTTCCGAATCGCCGGCGATTTCGCACATATTCGCTACTGCAAGCGTGTTCAAATAGTGATAGACGGTGCGATCCACTCTTTTCAGGTGCGTATATGTTTCTTTATCCTTCGGATTCTTAGGGTAATTATGAAAATACCAATAACTCGGCTGATATTCTTTTCCCGTTCGCGTATGCTTATATTCAATCATTAAATGATCGTTCCCGCTCCCGTTAACGCGAATGGCTTCTGAGATTTGGCTTTTAAAAGCAGGCAGCATCTCGACGACCATATCCCGATTGCGGTGTATCAAATATAGCTGGTAGGCAGCCCAACAAGTAAAGTTAGCGAATGCATGCATGACGGTATCGACAGTAAGACAGCTGAATTGCCCGCCTTCCCCCGGTGACTCCGCCATATTGCGCAGCGGACCTTCGCTATATCGTCCTTCATGATGCCATCTGGCATCCATTAGATGAAGCGGTACGGACAAGTTAATGAGTTTACTGAATTCCCAGCCGCCTTTACTGAAAGGTTCTTTGCTTTTCTTATGGGATCTTCCCTCATAGAACAAGGGGTAAGCTAAATTGCCGTATTGGGGATCAGACAAATTATGCCGAAGCAGGAACCAGCGATAGATCCAAGTTTTGTTAAGCAACGGATCACTGCTTGTAAACACAGGGGCATTGTCAAACCACTCCTGATATTCCTCGTTTTGCTTTTCAATGATTTGATCGGCTGTCCATCCACCATCCGTATAAGCCGTCGCCCGAGCTTGGAGCAAAGGGGTGTCATCTTGCCCCGATATGCCAAACGATGCTGCGATGATGTACGTACCTGACTGTCCAGGCTGCAAGCGTACTTCTTCATACAGCGCCGGATCGCTTACAGCTATAGCCCCAGCTACATCGAAACTATAATGCGGAATCTGATATTCGCCTTGCAAAACATGGCCACTGCGCATCTGGAACGCATCACCGTACGTGGATAATTTCAGCACGAGCTCTTCGCTGCTGTGGTTCGTCCAGGTCTGGCAAGAAACGGCGCAGTCATTCCATGAAATAAACTTTTTTTCTACCAAAGACAGACGGTGATCCTCAAACGCCATGAGCAAATAGCTGGGATACCACTCTGTTCGGCATGGCTCAAAACTGCTGATCAAACTATTCTCTACGCTATACAGCATGGGAATGTTAACTTTATGTATAAAATCGAATCTACCGCAAAAGCCGGGCACAGGTTCCAAATAATCGGCCCACAGCCTCGCTCCTGTCGAACCCAGCAGCAGAGCGCCGGGGTGCGTGCGAAGCGTTTTCCTTCCTGCATGCAGTTGTTCGTTCACTTGATAAGCAGTCAGAATGAATCCTCCCCTATCAAAGTTAAAATTCTTCCAATTTTAACCTTATTAAATATATAACAAACTCATAGTAGAATAGTAGTGTAATTATTCCCAGAATATAGGTCATTCCTGCTCATATCCAAAATAATTTTTTGGAAGGCTATCCGTTCCCTTTTCCATGTATATGTGATAAACAGTTCTAGTCCGTTAGCAATGATGGCCGGATACGAGTATTGTTTATCTCCTTCATCCAACAAGAGCTCATTCTCCCAAGTAAGACCGTTATCCTTAGAGAAGCGCAGAACAAGCGGTGTTCGTGGCCCCTTGATCTTCCCGGGTTCCGGGCGAGTCGGATTATAAACAAGCGCCAGATGGCCATTGTCCAACTTGACCAAATCAATGCCGCTATTATTGTTCGGAAGCTGCGTTGCATAGGCTTGGCACCAAGTTTTCCCTCCGTCTACCGAATCACTGCGATAGATTGCTCCTTCCGTGCTGCGCGTAAGCATGTGCACCTTTCCTGGTTCAGACTCCCATATCGTAGGCTGAATGATCCCTTTTCCCAGTATGGCGGTGCGGTCGAAAGGCACCGTTTCGCTGCGGATCCATGTCTCACCGCCGTCATAGGACAGATCAACGAACGTATCCCAAGCCGGTTCGATCGACGCCGGTGCGACAAGCGTGCCGTCATGCAGCACAATGGGCTTATTCTTAACCGGCCCTCGGCCCCCTTTGTCCCCTTCAACTAAAGGGACAGGTGTCGACCAAGTGGTTCCGTCATCCGACGAGCGCATAACCATCGTTACCCATTCGGCAATGGAGGTGCCGATTTTGTAATACAGGAACAGGACGCCGTCCGCCCTGCGAAACAGGACGGGATTCCAATGCGGAACGTCCTCTTCGTCAGCGACTTTGACGGGTGGTGTCCAGCGGCCGTTCACTCGACGTGATGTCCATATCGCGACGTCGCCGGCTTTCTCTTTGGTGCCGCCGAACCACGCAACGAGGATATCCCCACCCGGCAGCCGTTCAAGCGTAGAGGCGTGACAGCTTAGAAAAGGTCTGTCGTCTTCAAAAATAAACTCCTTCACTTGATGAATCTCACTCATCTCCTATCACTCCTTGGGACAATTTCGTAGCTCTGTCCCTTTTTGGTTCCAAACACGATGACATTCGGTTCAATGTCCTCGATCCGGATTTCATACCCGTTTTGCATGACGCATACCGGTTCCGCCGTGCGCAGCAGGAAGGACTTCCCGGCTGTTGAGAGAATTCTTGCTCGCAGCAGCTTGCCGTTCTCCCATGTGATATCGACTTCAAACCCTCCGCGTGCTCGTAACCCTTTCACACAACCTTTCATCCATTTCTGTGGTAGAGAAGGAAGAAATTGGACGTTATTACCATGGCTCTGCAGCAGCATTTCGGCAATTCCCGAAACGCCCCCCAAATTTCCGTCAATTTGGAAAATATCTTGTTTCACCTTCGGATGCCGGTGTGCATTCATCATGTTCGGATGCAGCCCGGCGAGCAGTTCATTCACAAAGCGCTGCGCATGCTCCGACTCTCCAAGCCGCGCCCATAGATTGATCATCCATGCGCAGCTCCACCCCGTATGAGCTCCGCCATGATTCAAGCGTCTCTCAAGAGTGACTTTGCAGGCAGCGGCAAGCTCGGGTTCCTGATGTAAAGTAATCTGATCCAGAGGATGCAGCGAGACCAAATGGGCGACATGACGATGCCCCGGCTCAAACTCTTCAAAATCCTCGTTCCATTCTTGGAGCTGGCCATATTTGCCTATCCGATAGGGAGGCATCCGCAATAACGCATGCTCCAATCGGCCTATAAACGCATGATCCTTATCCGATAAAATGCCGCTCGCTTCCAAACAATGGTCAAATAAATTTCTGAGGAGCGCGATATCCATCGTCACGCCTTGCGTCACACTGCTTTTTTGGCCATCGGGTGCAATAAAAAAGTTTTCCGGGGACGTCGACGGGCATGTAACCAGGCTGCCATCTTTCGCCTCAACTAACCAATCCAAACCAAATCGTGCCGCTTCTTTCATCACCGGATAAGCCCGCTTGAGAAACATTTCATCCTGACTGTAAGCGTAATGTTCCCAGATATGCTGACATAACCAGGCTCCGGCCAACGGCCAAAATGCCCAGCTTGGCGATCCTCCAACGGGAGTCGCTGTTCGCCATAGATCAATATTGTGATGGGCCGTCCAGCCCTCGCAGCGGTAGTGGACATCAGCTGCTTTCCGGCCTGTATGCTGCAGGTCCTCAATCAAGTCGAACAATGGCAAGTGGCATTCCGCAAGATTCCCCACTTCCGCAGGCCAATAATTCATTTCTACGTTGATGTTCGTCGTCCAACTGCTGCACCATGGCGGGCGAATGCTGTCATTCCAGATGCCTTGCAGATTAGCCGGCTGTGTACCGATTCTCGAGCTGGACAACAGCAGGTATCTGCCATATTGAAAAAATAAAGCGGCAAGTCCGGGATCTTCCACACCGTTTTTGATAGCTTCTATGCGGACATCCGTCGGCAGGTTATTTCTTTCCTGACCTCCTAGGTCAAGCGAAACTTTGCAAAAGCGTGCGGCATGATCATTGATATGCCGCTCCTTCAACTGCTCGTACCCGAGCGATGCCGCTTTTGCCAATCTCGCTTCCCCTAGCTGTAACGACGGTTTGTCTGATAGCGCAGGGTCCTTATCATAGCCTTGGAAGCTGGTTTCAGCGGTCAGCAGGAAAGTAACCGTCCCGGTACCACTTACACGTATCCGTCCACCACTAACTTCCAACCTGCCCTTGTCTATTATTACGGTCAATCGAATGTTAAAACCGATCCCTTTTCCTTCCTCATAGTGCACAGGGTCCGAGGACTTCACCGTATTAGGTAGAATTCGCACCGGGCTGCGTCCGGTAAGAATCAATTGATTCCATGTCACTTTTTTGACCTCATATTGCAAAGGACTGCTCAATACGGCGCTAACGCTGATGTTGCGCTCACTATGTAAGCGAATGGCCATGACCTGGTCAACCGCAGAGACGAACAACTCTCTGGAATGAACAGCGTTATTCTGCGAATACTGCACACGGGCGATGCCTTCCGCCAAATTCAATTCCCTTCGGTAATTCGAAACTTCGCCGGCCTCTTCCATAATCAGATCCAAATCGCCAAGCGGCACGTAGGATTCGATCTCCGGCCCTTCCATGTGCCGTTCGATCAATGCCTCTGCCTCGGCATACTTGCCTGCAAAGATCATTTCACGCACGACGTCCAAATATTCGGCCGCTTCCCTGTTCACGGTCTCTTTGGGTTCCCCGGACCATAACGTGTCCTCGTTCATCTGTATGCGTTCCCGATCCGTACCGCCATACATCATGCCGCCGAAACGGCCGTTCCCTACGGGGAGTGCTTGGAACCAAGATTTCGCTGGCTGCGCGTACCATAATGCCGTACTTTTGTCTGACACTTGATCTCCCCCACCTGTTCGTCTATTCGTACAACCAATCCAACGTATCGATCCCGTCGTTTTTATGTTCAACATCACGTGGACGTATATCCTGATCGATAGGAATTACACCCAAGATCAGAAAAGCGCCTTTACCGAAGTCAAGCGTATGCCGCCCTGCTTCATATTGGAAAGCGTGGATATTGACTGAAGGATATGCATATAAGCGCAGCCCTTTGCGCAAGATCGGCGCATAGCCGCCTCTATCATCGGCGTGTGTGTTTTCTTCCAAGCTTGGGACTTGCAGCCACTGATCATCTTTTGAGTTAAAATAACCTACCAGCACTTTCGAAGGTTGATGAAGTTCAATATCAATCGCTAGGCCCTGAAGGCCTACCTGCCTTTGACTAAAACGAACACCCGTAAGCCCATTCAGCTCCTCCGCACACCCAACAACGTGAATATCCCCGTCTGTGAAAACCTCTACCCCTTTTTCTACGCGATACAATTCCGCATGTTCAGACAATAAGTTGAACGGTGCTTCTGCGTAGCGAACAATTGGCGCTTTTAGATTTTTTAGCGCTTCGGGCAGCACGCCCGACTTCAACTCCTGCACATGGAGACGGAAAGCCTCCAGTTCCGCTTCATATAGAGGTAAACATGCGCTCCAATGCCTGTAATCAAGTCCTCCTCGAATCGGCACCTTACGCTGCGGAGTCTGCATGGAGTTAGCAAACAAATAGGTTTTCTCTGTAAGCGTTGTCAGTTCGCGGTAGCTGTCCAAACCTTGTGCCAATTCTACCGCTGCCGCTTCCAGCAATTCGACCTGGTTAAAATACTCTCCTTTGACCGAATGCTTATAGGTTAAAATCAGGATCGCAGCCTTGACCTTATGCACATAGGCCTGCACCATATGACGGATTGCAGCCATATCACTCGCCAGTCTTTCATATTCTTCCCTGTTGCGAGTGACGAAATGGCTAGCTTGCTGGATCGCCAGCAGCGCTTCCTCCGCATGTCTCTGCGCATCGGTAATGATATCCGTCGGAGTCTCACCAATGTGAGATTCACCACTCAGTTCTTTAACGACAAATTCGTCTAACCGTTCTCCTTGCGGCGACTGGGATTCCCACAGATCCGGCCAAGGCATATGCCTCTCTGGATTGGTGAGCTGACTCATCGTCATCCCAAGGCTCATCGTTTGGCGATTGCCTTCTGTAATGCCGAATCTGCGCAGCAATTTCGGCGCGCATTCTCCTGAGGCTTCATAAGCATCCAAAATCGCTTTACCTGCCTCCAGGCTGCCGAAACGTTTCCCAAGCGTAGCTATCCAGTAGTTCCGCTCCGCCTGGGGATCACGATCGGGATTCCATGCATACCGGAACCAAGCCGCAAACCAGATCCAATCGCGCTCCAACTGACGCAGTCGCTTCTCTGCCTTATCCGGCGCATACGGCCAATCCCAGAAAAATAGCGGATACAGATGCAGCCCGTTTGCTTTCAAGCGATACTTGGCCGCCTGCATGCATTTTTGAATAAACGACGGAGCTCCGTATCGAAAAGGCTCCAAATTCGCCAGGATATGAACATTGACAATGTGAATCGTCTGCAAGGAACCTAGCCGGTTGTGCGTTTCTTGCCATCTGCCCCGGGGTGTATACGTAGTCAACGATTCCCCGTTGTATTTGGCTTCCGTGTACAAATTCGGATACAACGGCAGCGCAGCCTCAATGACTTTTTGCGGTTCAATGGCATGGGAACGCAGAATGATCGGAGGTTTTTCCTTCACGTTCGAATGTTTCAGGCCTTCCAGCAAACCTGCAAGAATCGTCTCGTTAAACCATTCCACGCCATAAATTTGACCCTGCAGCGCTTCGCCTAGGCATACCATTAGCCCGGCATTGGGAAAAGATTGAACGAATGCAGCGATCGATTTCTTGTAGTAATCACTCGTTATAGGCAGCGGCTTCGGTTGATGAAGCTTCAAGTCATGTTTCTGCGCAAAAGGCAGCGGAATATGGATATTGTAGAACTTTAAGACGACCCATATGCCTCGGCGGTCCGCTTCTTCGGTAATCCAGCGGAACGTCTCCCGATTATAAGCCAACTCTTCTTCCGTCACTTCCAGTGCTTCAGGATAGTCTTCCAGCTGCACAAGCGAAGAAAACGGATGTCCGGACCACAAGTAAACGACGTTGCATCGCTGCTCAACCATCATATGGAGGAAATCCTGCCATAACGACCGGTCGTAAAACCAAGGAAACCGATCTGTCGTTATCGGGTACTCATACGTCTGACGCGGGGGTTCTACGGTCGTTTTTTGCAATCCGATTGCCGGTCCCCGCAATGAGAAACGCGGTTTATCCCCATACGCGATGTCACTTGGCAGCTTTTGAGCCTCACCGATTCGGCTTGCCAGTTCCAAGCAGCCATACAGAACGCCTGAATCGCTTCCCCCGGAAATAACCGTTATGCCCCCTGGGCAAGATGCCAGATAAAAACCTTCTCCCTCCGGAGCTTCCGTGTGATATAACAAAACGTCTCGCGCTTCCAGCTGCTGCACAAATTCCGATTCTTGGCGATTCCCGATGTAAATTTTCATCCCCTGCACGGATCGGTAGTTTTCCAACGTCCATGGCGCTTCTGCTTCAAGCACGGTATAACCGCAATTTTGAAGCGCTTCTCTTAGTCGTTGAATACCGTATTCCACACGCGGGGCAGCGTTACGTTCATAACCAAGCGTAACGGCTTTCGTAGTCGTTTCCATTGTCGTTTAGGCCCCTCCTTTCAAAAACAATTCAATGACCGGCACCGCTACATCAGGCTTTTTCACCGGAAGTGACAAGACCAGCGTCTTCTCATCTCTGCCCTCTTTATACGCTCCGTTGTCGATTCCGCTGTGGACAATGCCTTGCTTGAAACGGATCTCGGATGCATCGTTCAGCAGCTGAGCGTACTCGACTTGCCCGGCTAAGCCATGCAAGTGAATGCTTTTAAACGGCCAACTATACACATGTACATATAAGCGATTGATCTCAGGGTTGTAGGTCAGTCGGCAATCCTGCGGACACGCTATGGTTTCCGGCGCCTGTGTGCAGCCATAAATTGAACGGCTGTGACGTCTCATCCAGTTGCCGATACCTTTTAAACGATCGATAGAACGCTCATCAAACTCACCTCGACCGGTCGGTCCTACATTCAGGAGCAAATTGCCTCCTTTGCTGACCACATCAATCAGCATTTTGACCAACATATCGACGCTTTTCCATGACTCCTCATCCCGATGATAGCCCCAGGAACCACTGAACGTATGCGGCGTCTCCCAAACAACACGTTTACCGTCGATCTGCACCCATTTGGTCGGCAAATACTGCTCAGGTGTCGTAATATCCCCACCGATTTGCAGGCGATCGTTCAATAAAATGTTCGGCTGCAGCTCGCGAATAAGTTTGATCAGCTCTCTGCTGTTCCAATCTTCCTTGCCTTTGCCTGGTAATCCGTTCTCCTCCGGGAAGGAAAAATCGTAAAACATCAGATCCACATCGCCATATTCGGTTAACAATTCCTTCGTTTGTCCAAATAAATAGTCACGATATTGTGCAAAATCCTTTTTCGCACTTTCAGCGATAGCCTCTTCATCCAACCGTAATGGGTGCTTCGTGTCGATCGTGTAATGCGGGTGATGCCAATCGATCAGGGAATGGTAAAAGCCTACCTTCATGCCACGCTCACGGAAAGCCTCCGTCATAGGTCTGATCAAATCTCGGCCCGCCGGGGTGTTGGGCGCTTTATAATCAGTCAGCTTGCTGTCCCATAAGCAGAACCCTTCGTGATGTTTGGTTGTAACCACGGCGTATTTCATGCCGGCATCGTAAGAAAGCTGCGCCCACAAGTCTGGATCGTACAAATCCGGATCAAACTTATTGAAATATTTATTGCGGTATTTCTCTCCGCTTAATCTCTCTCTGGATTGCAGCCATTCATGCCTGGCAGCTAGCGAATATAGCCCCCAATGAATAAACAATCCGAACCTATCGTGTGTGAACCATCCACTGTCACCGGTTGTTGGTTCTATTTCGTATGTCATTGCATTTACCCCCTTGTACTTCCGTAATAAGATTGGAAAGTCTCCGAAACCGACCTGCCACCATCCACGGTGAACGCCTGATCAGCGATACTTCCCAGCTGCAGGAATTTGAGCTCATGATCAGTTTACAAGAAAGCAAGCGGTCCATTATAGGCTGAATTCATCACATATATAGGTGACGCGAAGCGAGCAAGTACTCTTTTGCATGGCTATTAAGGAACTACAGACCGCTATTTCCTTGAAAAAGTGCTGTTTCAGGAGGCGAGGGGAACTACAGTTCGCTATTTTGGTGATTTCACACAAAAAGTGGTCTATGAAAGGCAAATAAGACCTTGTAGTTCCCCTAAGATTGAAAAAACCTCGGTTTTGACCAAATAGAGGACTCCAGTTCCCTCTCCTTAGGGCTCAGCTCCCTTCAACGACCCTCAACAGCCTTCAACCACGTCGTTGCCATCAGCGTATCCCCGAGCGAGTTCATATGCACACCGTCCGTTGTCAAATCCTGGCCCGTTTCCAGCTTAAGAAAATCAATAAAAGCAAGATGCGTCGGAACCAGGAGTGCATCATACTGCTCAGCCAGCCGATTCACGATGTCCACATACGGCTTCAGCAACCGGTTGCCCGTGGCATCCGGGTACTCCTTGATGACCGTAGGCTGCATGAGGATCAATCGGCAATCCGGGATTTGCTTCGTTTGATCCAGCAAGTTGCGGTAGACGTCTTCGAATTTGTCCGGATATACCTGTTCGCCCATCGGCGAGTCCAATTGGCGCCACACATCATTAATCCCGATGGAAATGGATACCCACTGAGGTTGATGATCGATCACATCGAGCGTCCACCTTTTCTCCAAATCGATGACGCGATTGCCGGAAACACCTTCATTAATAATTTTCAGACTAAGCTGCGGATAAACTGCTGTCAGGTAATCATGAATCATTCGTACATAACCCGACCCCAGCTTCAGTGGATCTTTTTTACGCCCTTTATCCGTAATGCTATCCCCGATAAACACAATGCGATCTTTCTTTTTAAACGGCACAACCTTACCTCCTTATTAAAATCAGTTAAATAAGCTGCCTCTTTAGCATCCGATACACGGCATCCAGCTGCTCCACTTCAAGCTTATGATTTTCTCGAAAAGCGCCTGCATCCTTAGAACGGCAATGCAAGGAAACCGGAAGTCCCCTTTTGCTCAGATGATACTTGGCATTAACAGGATACATCTGCAGCTCAATCAGCGATGCGGCTCCAACGAACGACTGCAGCATCTCCGCGATGGCCGGCTCCGAGTCCCACTGTTCGGTTAATCGCACATAAAGATCAGGATGAAAATTTGCCATAACGCCACTGAAGCCAGAGGCACCCAATCGTAGGGAAGCAAGCAGCGTTGCGGAATTGGCATTAAAAAGTTGAAGTGAGCTGCCTTTCACCGCTTCAAGTTTTGCGGCAATTTGCTGCACATCGCAGCTGGTGTCCTTAAGAAACGCGAATCGCCCCGTATCTGCACATTGTTTGAGCAGCTGCGGGCTTAACAGTCTTTTGTACGGATACGGACATTCATAAATGCCCATCGGCACATGCGGGACTCGATCAATCAGCTGTAGAACTCGCTCAAACCAGATCTCGTCAGATTCATCCGCAGCAGCCAGACGGTTGCTGACTAGCACAACGGCCTGAACTCCGGTCTCCGCGATCCTCTGCAATTCCTCAACCTGCCCCTCGAACTGCTCGGAGATATGCCCCGATGCGATGACCGAAACCCTACCGGCAGCTTGGCTCGTGACGAATTGAGCAAGGCTCACTCTCTCCTCCAGAGTCAAATAAAACATCTCGCTGGATTGGCACACCGCAAAAAGGCCATGCACGCCTTGGTCAATGTACCATTCAATCAGCTGCTCCAATGCGGCATAGTTCACTTTGCCTGTATCTGTGAAAGGTGTTACCATCGTGGGCCAAACACCTTTAGGTATGTTAATTGCCATTGTCTCAGTTCCTTTCCACCAAATAAGTGTCCATCACCCGCCCGAGCTCCTCTTTCGCTGATGCGTTCAACGGTTGTACAGGCAGACGCGGTTGTCCCGCAGGCAATCCGATCATGCTCATCGCTTCTTTCAGAACGGAAGGTAGCGTCCCCATCGAAAACGCGTTGCGCAAAGCTCGCAGCTTGCGCTGCTGTAATTCTGCTTGTTCCAGCTCCCCATGCTCCCACAAATCGTAAATACTCTTCACAACTTCTGGAAACACATTGGCTGTCGCTGCTATTGCCCCATGTCCTCCAGCCATTAAGGTTGGCAGAATGAGTGAATCCGTGCCTGCCAAAACGGAAAAGTTCTGTCCAGCAACCTCAATATATTGCAAAATGGTATCAAAACTGCCGCTGCTGTCCTTGATCCCGACAATGTTAGGCACTTTGCTTAGTTCCTTCACGGTTTGGGGTTGAAGAGAGTTCCCCGTCCTGGCCGGAATGTTATACAGGAGCACGGGAAGCTCTGTCGCTTCCGCAATCATGCGAAAATGAGTCAGCAGTTCCTGCTGGGTATAGGTCAGAAAATACGGTGTAATCACGGACAGAGCATCGGCCCCCATGCTCTCCAGACGTACTGCTAGTTCAATAGATTCCTTCGTACTTGTGCATCCAGCCCCCACATACACCGGTAATCTCCCTTGTGTTTCCTCAAGGACGATTTCGGCGACCCGCAGTTTTTCGTCGAAGGACAGAGAGAAGAACTCCCCATTCGTGCCGAGACAAAACAAACCGTGCACATTCGCGTCAATTAGTCTGCGGGTTAATTGCCGCAATGCAGCTTCGTCGATCTGCTGATCAGCATCAAAAGGTGTCACCATAGCGGGAATGATGCCTGACGGTTGCAATAAATGATTCATCACATTTCTCCTTTTTTGTCCAGTCGTCACGGAAGCAATTGGCGGTAAACAGCCTGAATATCATCTATGTTCATCGGTTTCGGATTGTTATGCAGCAGCCTTGTCACCTTCGATGCGGCAACGGCCAGCTCGCCGACATCCTCATCGGTTACGCCGAACGCACGCAAATTTTGCGGGATGTGCATCTCGGAGGTCCATTCGAATATTTGCCGAATAACGGCCTCCGAGACCGCCTTCCCGCCCTCTGTTCCAATCTGCAGCCCCATTGCGCAAGCAACATGACCGAGCCTTGTCTGAATAGCATCCATATTGAACGTCATGACATGAGGCAGCAGCATCGAATTTGCGACACCGTGCGTAATGTTGAATTTCCCTCCAAGCGGATAAGCCAGTGCATGAACGGCTGCTGTTCCAGCCGAACTGAGCGCCATCCCGCCGTACATCGATCCTAGGAGCACATTTTCTCTAGCTTGAAGATCGGATCCGTGATGGTAGGCTTGCAACAAACTGCCAGAAATTAAACGCATCGATTCAAGGGCAAACATATCGCTTATGGGATTCGCTTTTGTGGAGATATAGGATTCCAACGCATGAGTAAACGCATCCATACCGGTTGCAGCCGTGATGTTCGGTGGCAGGCTGACGGTTAGCGCCGGATCGATAATGACCAGCATCGGAAGCAAATGCCTGCTGATAATCCCGACTTTTAATTCCTGCTCAGGAATCGTAACAATCGCGTTCGGCGTCACTTCTGAACCGGTTCCTGAAGTCGTTGGAATCAACACCGTAGGTATGCCTGGTTTCGATACGCGGTCAATGCCCACCAAACTCATTACGTCCACGGGATCTGTCATCAGGACGGAAAACAATTTCGTTGCATCCAGCACGCTTCCGCCGCCAATGCCAATGAACAAATCGACAGGTTCGGAGGCGATGCGGCTGTACACTTGTTGAATGTTATCGACCGTTGGTTCCGGTTTCACATCGCTTAGGCATCTGCTGCTTATTCCCGCTTGCGACAGTTCGCTCTCAATCCGATCAATGACCCCCATCGCCTTTATCGAAGGTTGCGTTACGATCACCACGTGTTTGAAATCTCCGTGCCGTTTTATCCTTGGAACCAGTTCGGCAATCGTATGTTGTCCGGCAACAATACTGCGGGCTGTCTCGAACATAAACGGATTGAAACCGTGATTGTCCTTCACTCAAGCCCCTCCTCTCAAGCTGTATGGCCTAAATTTCCCCCTCATCCTACGCTCGGCTATTCATGATGTCAATGCTGCCAAGCGCTGAAGATCGCTTTGACCTATATATCAGGTACAATACCCCACACAATAAGTAAGCGCTTAATTGTAATCTGAATAAGGAATCGGTAATTGGATTTTTAGATTTTCGGATTTTTATCATAAGGAGTGTGTCACGTTGCCTATACAGCCTTATCTCACACCATATAAATTGGGAAGTCCCGTGCTTGTTGGTTCGGGGTTACCTGGCCATTTCGACGAGCGAGCCGTCGATTGTCCGTTCGTCTTTCAACATGGCGGCAAATTCTACATGATGTATGTGGGGTTTGACGGAATCGGTTACCAGACGGCTTTGGCGACAAGCCATGATCTTATTAACTGGGAGCATCTGAGTGTCATTCTAAAAAGAAACGAAGACTCGGCCTGGGATTCTATTAATGTTGCCGGCACATGGATATTGAAAGAAAATCGCCTCGATGCTCCTCCTGTATTGAAAAAATGGAACAACAAATATTGGCTGGTCTATCACGCATATCCAAATGCAGGTTATGAAGAAGGCTCGGCCAAAATTGGCATCGCCTGGACCGAAGATGAACAGCTGCTTGAGTGGCATCGTTGCCCGGATCCCATCTTAACCCCGGAAGAAGGAGCAGACTGGGAAAAGGGCGGGCTCTACAAAGAGTGCCTGATCGAACATAAAGGTACGTTCTATTTGTATTACAATGCCAAAAATACAAATAAAGGTCGATGGATCGAACAAACAGGCGTTGCTTTCTCCACCAATTTGAAGGAGTGGCACCGATACGAACAAAATCCCGTTCTGCAGGTTACCCCGGATGGATGGGATTCAGGATTTGTCAGTGATCCTTGCGTGCTGCATGATCCGGACCGAGACCAGTGGATTATGTATTACTTTGGCTATAATTACAAACAGGCGCAGGAAGGTATTGCTCTTTCCCGTGACCTATTAACTTGGGAGAAACATCCTGAACCCATCATTCGAGTTGGGGAAGAAGGCAGCATTGACGCTATTTTCGCCCATAAGCCCTCTGTCGTTACACATGAAGGCATACTCTACCATTTCTATTGCTCATGCAGACGATATCAAGAAGGAGATCCAACCAAAAACTACGGTAAAGAGTTCCGGACGATCACCTTCGCAACCTCACAGCCGATAGGTACCCAATCACGATGACCAAGGGGGCGAGCATGGATGCAAGTGGTTGAATTATTCGTAGAAAGCAAGCGTCGCCCACTCGGGATTGATGTTCTCCAGCCGGCCTTCGGCTGGAGTTTTGCTGATTCGCAGGTCCGTTTGCAAATGCAAACAGCCTATCGAATCATTGTTTTTGACTGTGAAGAATTTAGGCGAAGCGAAATGATATGGGACAGCGGGCAGCGTTTTAGCAAGAAAAACGTTCATATTTTGTACGAAGGGCCGCCGCTTCAGTCCAGGCAACGCTATTATTGGAAGGTTCAGGTTTGGGATACGAATGGCCAAATGACGGAAAGCCCTATTTCCTGGTGGGAAATGGGGCTACTCCATGCCGCGGATTGGTCTGCGACTTGGATCGCTCGATTTGCAGAGGAGCCCCTTGAACGACCCGCTCTTCCCCTCCTGCGACGTGAATTCCATCTTAACAAACCTGTGACACAAGCTCGCGCCTATATTTGCGGATTAGGTCAGTTTGAGCTGCGCCTTAACGGAAAGAAAGTCGGCGACAACGTTCTGGAGCCGGGCTGGACAAACTATGACAAAACTTGTCTCTACTGCGTCTACGATGTGACTGAGCAGCTTCATGAAGGCGGCAATGCGATGGGTGTGATGCTGGGGAACGGCTTCTTTCATGTGACAGGCGGTCGTTACAGCAAATTCAAGCATTCCTTCGGTACTCCAAGGTGTCTCGTTCAGTTGGAAATCACCCATACGGATGGTACCCAAACTCAGATTCTTAGCGATCGACATTGGGATTCCGCGCCGGGACCTATTCTCTTCTCGTGTATATACGGAGGCGAAGATTATGATGCTAACCATCTCCAAGCGGGTTGGGATCTGCCAAGTTTTACTGGCAGGCATGCTTGGCAACCGGCGGTCGAAGTGCAGGGTCCTGCAGGAAAGCTTAAGTCACAAGCGACTTCTCCATTGAAAGTGATGGAAACTTCCCTGCCCGTACAGATCACGCAACCGCTTCCCGGTGTGTATGTGGCTGATTTCGGCAAAAACTTCTCCGGTTGGATGAACCTCCGGGTTCAAGGCCCTCAAGGCGCCAAAATTACGATGTCCCCTGCTGAATTGCTGAAGGATAACGGAACAATCAATCAGAAATGGACCGGTTCTCCCACCAAGTTCATTTATACGATGAGCGGGGATGCTGAGGGAGAAACCTGGTCGCCGCGTTTCAGCTATACCGGCTTTCGTTATGTACAACTGGAAGGTATCGTTCCTGTGGATGCGGATGCAACTTCATTCGATTCCGACGTTCCTGTGCTTATTCGGCTGGAAGGCCAAATGATTTATCCGGATGTGAACATATGCGGAAACTTCGTCAGCTCGAACACGCTGCTAAACCGCACGCATGAGATCATTAACCAAGCGATACGCAGCAACATGAAAAGCATTTTTACCGACTGCCCGCATCGGGAAAAGCTCGGTTGGCTCGAGCAAATTCATTTGATGGGCCCCTCCGTAGCATGGAATTACGATGTCGAGCCTTTGTTCATCAAGACGATGGAGGACATCCGGGACGCCCAGCTACCGAGCGGGATGGTCCCGACAACGGCGCCGGAATATGTTGTTTTTTCCGACCAATGGCGCTGCTTCCGGGATTCTGTCTCATGGGGCGCCACCTATATCCTCACAGGCTGGAATTTGCTGCAATTTTACGGCAATCACGGTATTTTGGCCGAACATTATGAAGGCATGAAAGCTTATATCGATTATTTAAAAGAGAGCTCGGATCAACTGATTATCCACACCGGACTTGGAGACTGGTACGATGTCGGCGACAATCCGCCGGGTTTTGTTCAAAATACACCTGTTGCGCATACCGAAACCGCTATGTTTTACCATATCGTTGATGTGTTTGCACAAATTGCCAAGATCTTGGGCTTCAGCGATGACGCTTCCCATTATGAACAGCTGCGCGATGACATCAACTCGGCGTTTAATCAAGCTTTTTTCGATGACAAAACGCAGCAATATGCCACTGGCAGTCAAAGCTCCCAGGCGATGCCGCTTGTACTAGGGCTAGTCCACGAGCCGTATAAAGAAACTGTTCTAGCCGGGCTCATTCATGATATTACCTTACGCGGGTATCATACGACGGCAGGCGATATAGGCCATCGCTATGTGCTGCTTGCTCTTTCTCAGAACGGCCGCAGCGACATCATCTATAAAATGAGCCAAAATACGGATCACCCAAGTTACGGCTATCAAATCGAAAACGGTGCGACATCGTTGACAGAAGCTTGGGACGGACCCACCGTCGGCAAGTCGCAGAACCATTTTATGCTCGGACATTTGGAAGAATGGCTCTACAGCGGTTTGGCAGGCATCCATTATCGGTATTGCCCCGATTTCGAAAGCTACAAGCTGTCAATAAGGCCGCCTATTCTGGATGATCTGAACGAAGTAGCGGCAGATTATCGTCTGCCATCCGGAAAGCTGCGAGTCGCATGGCGGCATAATTCTGATGACCGTCGGCTCCAGCTTGAGATCACCATTCCGACAAATTGTTTGGCGGACGTCTACCTTCCTTCTGTCTCCATGGAAACTCTCCTCGAAGGCGGAATTCCGCTAAAGGATGCAGCCGCTATACAGGAAGTCAGGCTTGAAGTCGGGGAAGACGGGGATGCCGTTATACACTTAGGCTCTGGCAGCTATCTATTTGAATGTGATATTTAAAAATGAAACTTTTTTTCCGATGGGGTGATGCCAAAATGATCGATCGAAAAGCTTTAGTTGGGCGCCATAATCCGCTTATGACCAGCTTTGATAAATTCTCTTCCCTCTCTGTCGGCAATGGGAACTATGCCTTCACGGTTGACGCAACCGGCTTACAAACATTCCCGAGCCTATACGCAGACGGTGGTGTGCCGCTTGGCAATTTCTCCAACTGGGCATGGCATACGCATCCAAATCCAGAGCAGTACCATGTGGATAAGTTCCCTCGAACCTCTTTTCCTACCTTTGGCGGGAGAGATATCGGGTTTCCGTATATGGCGCCCGGTCAAATTACCGATGAGTATAAATGGCTGAAGTTTAATCCGCACAAATTGCATCTTGGGCAAGTCGGCTTCCGGTTTACGCTGCCATCAGGCGAAGAGGCCACCGCAGAAGATCTGAATGAAATTGAACAAGTCCTTCATCTATGGGGGGGAGTCATTGAAAGCCAATTCACGATTGGCGAAGCGATAACCAGCGTGACTACCTGCTGTCACCCCACGCAGGATCTAATCGCCGTTCGCGTGAAATCGGATCTAATCCGCCAAAGGCAGCTTCAGATTACCTTTCGTTTCCCTTACGGCACATGGAAGTTCGCTGGTGTTGATTGGGGAAAAAGCGGTCAGCACGCAACCGAAATCGCGACCGGCAGCAGCCATTCCGTCCATATTGACCGGAAGTTGGATCAGGACGCGTATGCGTTTGCTGCCGCATGGTCAAACGGAAACTTCGCTCAAGACGAGCAAGACCAACACTTGTTTCTTCTAACGCCAGCATCCGATCACGATGAATTCCAATTCCGGTTCCGTTTTACTGCTGAATCCGATGAGTCTGATTTGCCAGCCTTTGAAGCTGTGCGAGCTGATTCTGAGCAGCATTGGCGCAACTTTTGGTCCTCTGGCGGAGCCATCGAGCTGGTAGGCAGCAAAGATTCACGCGCGCTCGAGCTTGAGCGTAGAATTGTGCTGTCCCAGTATTTGACCGCTATTCAATCATCCGGTACCCTGCCGCCGGCGGAATCAGGACTTACCCATAACAGCTGGGCCGGTAAATTTCATCTGGAAATGCACTGGTGGCATTCCGTTCACTTTGCACTCTGGAATCGGGTGGACAGCTTGACGAACAGTCTGGAATGGTACATCAGCATCCTCGACCAAGCCCGAAAACTCGCTGCTTCCCAAGGATATGAAGGGGCTAGATGGCCGAAATGTGTAGCTCCGGATGGCATTAACGGCCCTTGCTACATTGAACCGTTCCTCATCTGGCAGCAGCCGCATCCTATTTATTACGCTGAACTCATCTATCAAATCAGGGGCACAAGAGAGACGTTGGAGAAATATGCAGATCTGGTCTTCGAAAGTGCGGCCTTCATGGCCTCTTTCGCAGAATGGGATTATGAACAGCTGCGCTATGTGCTTGGTCCGCCAGTTGCTCCAGCGCAGGAAATTTATGATCATGCAACGACAATGAATCCGACTTTCGAATTGTCTTACTGGGCTTTCGGATTATCAACAGCTCTAGCATGGCGGGAGAGACTCGGACTCCCGAGGATGGAGAAGTGGGAGCATGTCCTGAACCACTTGTCCAAGCTTCCCGTGGTGGAAGGTCTATATGTCGCTGCGGAGACAGCTCCCGATACATTTACAGGCGGCAGCAGCACCAAAGATCACCCTACGATGTTGGCTCCGCTCGGTATCCTCCCCGGCAATATGGTGGATCGTGAAACGATGCTTAGGACCCTGCACGAAGTCATCAAGGTCTGGGACTGGGATGCGACATGGGGATGGGACTATCCCATGGTCGCTATGACATCGGCAAGACTCGGCGAAGGACAATTGGCCGTCGATACCCTGTTGATCGACAAAGTCACCAACACCTTCCTTCCGAATGGCCACAACTACCAGCGGAAACCGTTAACGGTATACCTTCCTGGCAACGGGGGCCTGTTAAGCGCTGTCGCCATGATGGCTGCGGGTTGGGAGAATGGGCCTAACACCCATGCACCCGGATTTCCACAAGATGGTTCTTGGGAAGTGAAATTCGAGGGTTTGGCCAAAATGTTATAATCAGCGAAGAAGGAGCCCGCTTGCCGCGTGGCTCCTTCTTCTTTCTTTCAATCCAATATAGCTAGCGATGTATCAATGATACCTTCCAGTTTTTCTTTATCATTCGTCGTTTTGGCCAACACGCATAATCCAATAAAAGCACTGTTTAAAAACTCCGCAGTCCTCCGTGCATCCTGGTGATTTCCAATTTCTCCCGTTTCCTTGCCGCGCAGTATGAGATCGTATAGTTTGTCCTCGGTTTTAACAAAACTTTGATTCACTTTCTCCGCTGCTTCTTCATCACAAACAGCCAATTCGACAGCCGTATTTACCATCAAACACCCTTTGGGGCGATCGTCTGCGGCCATAATGGCGTGTTCAAACATTCGCCGAATAGCTTGTTTCATCGGGGTAGGAGCCTCCACTTTTTGATGAACGGAGCTTTCCAGCAATTCCCCGTATTTCTCTACTGCCTTCATATATAAACGATGTTTGTCTCCGAAAGTATCATAGATACTCCTTCGATGAATCCCCATATGCGTGACCAAATCTTGCATGGAAGTTTTCTCATAGCCCTGCTCCCAAAAGATATGCATCGCTTTTCGCAGCACGGCATTCACTTCAAACTCTTTGTTTCTAGCCATAGTCGACCTCCTTTTTACAGAGTCTAGTATAGCATGATTTTGCAGACTTTTGCTTGCATCCGAACAATTAAGGATAAGCAAATGAACCAAATGACAGCTCCAAACAATGGCAAACACCTTCTCTATGTTGCACTTTGCGCAACATTAAGGCCTCAGGTAGGATGTTACCGCTGTCTCAGTTGTATAAAGTGCAACGGAAAAAGCAGAATAAAGCGGTTTTCGCGCGATTTAGCTTGAATTCATTGCACTTTGTGCACTGAAGAGCGGTTTAGTAGTGTGTAATGCCATTTATGTTGCATAAAGTGCAGCATAGACATAAGAGCGAGGAGCCGTTGCGGTGATTGGACTTGGATTAGTTACTTGGTGTGCAGTGAGCATTCGGTGCGGTATGGGCGAGAAGCAATAAGTAGGGGTAAGCTACGCTTACCCCATAACCCTAAAGAAAACCCACTGTAGTGCTAAGAAGGCACTACAACTCAAACTTCCCAACGACAGTATGTAATTGTTCGGCAATGCCGTTCAGCATACCGGCAGACCTGGTGATATCATTCAGCGACGCCATCTGCTGTTCAGAGGTTTCAGCCACCTGCTGAGCGTAGGCAGATGAATTTCTCGCGTGAGCGCTCGTTTCTGCGACTGAAGCGGACACTTCTTCCGAAGTGGCGGCCAGTTCTTGAGCGAATGCCGCAACCTCTTGTATGCGAACAGCCACTTTCTCGGAAGCTAAGAAAATACGATGAAAGGAAGTCTCCGCCGCATGTACCATCTCTTTGCCCATATCCACTTCCTGCTGGCAATCATGCATCGTTTTAACGGCAACTCCGGTATTGTCTAACACCTGTCCGATCAATTCCGTAATTTGATTGGCAAATTGCGCGGACTGCTCCGATAGCTTACGCACTTCCCCTGCTACAACCGTAAATCCTTTGCCTGCTTCTCCTGCACGAACCGCTTCAATCGCCGCATTCAAAGCGAGCAGGTTGGTTTGCTTCGCTATATTGCCCATCATGCCAATCATATTATTAATTTCTTGAGAATGGTTCCCCAAATTAATAATAACGGTGTTCGCCCTGCTGACCGTATCACTCATCCCATTCATGCTCTTAATGAGCGCTTGGAGGTCTTGCTCGCCTTGCTTTGCTTCTCGGAATGCTTCCATTGAGATATCTGATACCTCGGACGAAGCTTCAGCGATTCGCCCAATGCCAATGATTATCTCCGTCATAGCTGTATTCGTATCCTCGTAATTCTGAACTTGAACTTCTGCTCCGGAAGCTACCAATTGCATGACCTCCGCCACTTGATTGGAAGCATGCGACGTTTGCTCCGCGTGATCGAGCAGTTCTTTGGACGAGTCAGCAACCGAAGAAGAGGCATTGCGAATTTGCAGCAAAATGTCCCGGACATTCGTCTTCATCCGGTTTAACGAACTAACCAGTTCACCGATTTCATCTTTATTTCTTACTTTCACATCTTGTTCTGATAAGCTTCCCAAGGACACAGTCTGAAGAGCTTGCGAAACAAGACGCACAGGCTTGGAGATATTACGTGTAATGAAGAAAGCCAGAATCATACCGATAAAGACGGCAGAAGCAAAAATGTAAATCAGGTTCATTTGCCCAGAACGATAAATAACCGAACTGCTCTCTGAGGCAGCTACCGCGCCTTCATGTTTGATTTTTACAAGAACCTTCAGATATTTCTGCATGTTCACAAAAACTTTATTCGAATCTGAAATGAGAGTTCCAACTTCTTTCTCCATGTTGCCGGAGCCTTTACTCAAATTGGCTTTTTTACTAAGTTCCAAGAACTTCTCATGATAACCTTTGTAAATATTCCATTGGTTTTGAAAGGCTTCGAAATTCCGCTTCTCCTGCTCATCCGTCAGCCCTTCTCCGAATTGTTTAATCTGCTCGTCTACATTGCTAATCCCTGCACTGGCTTGTGTCTGTGTGCTTTGCAGCTGAGCTGGATCCATTAAGATAAAGAGCTGCATTTCTAGTCCGTGTACATTTTCCGTTAAATAACTGATCGTATTGACAGCTTCGACGCCAGGCATCCATATCTGACTGATTTCATCACTTTTGTTCTGAATCGACTTCATATTCGTTAGACTCATCCATCCTGCAACAGAAGTAAGCAATAATAGCACAATAAAACTGACATACATTTTCTTACCCACTGTAATTTGAGGCAGTCGAATATTCAAGAATCTTCTCTCCTTTAGATATTAACCTTTGTTCAAATTTCGAATATCTAAATGTTACAGAAGGATTGTTAAATGTAGATAAAAAAAAGTCCCCACAAAGTGAGGACTTTCATCAAAAAACGACATGTACATAGGACTTTTTAATGATTACTATTGTAATATTTAGCATAAATCCAACATTTTTGTTTGTTTTAAGACAGAAAATTACAAGAATTCTTGTTAAACTTGATTTATTATAACAAAAGGCGAGGATAATATGGTTCAAGTCATCTGGTTGCTCATCTTAATTTTGTTTCTCATCGTAGCTTCAACCCGTAAAGGGTAGGCGTATCCCTCGATTTCTAACCATAAATCTGCAGATCATGAATGGACCAGAAATTCCCGGCCTTCATTGTCTGGATGATCTTGACGAATCGTGCATACGTAGGACTAAAATTGATGTCTAGTATGCTTGAACCGCTACCGGTTGCAATCGGCTGAGACCACGTATACCCATCGGTAGAAACATATACCTCATATTTCCTTGGATAATCATTCGGGGAACCTTCGCTCCGAAGCCTTATCCGGTTGATCGTGGTCGCTGTTTTCATATCCACTTGATAGAATTGTCCGGGAGCTTGAGCGACCCCCGTATCCCATCGGCTGTAGATATTACCGTCAATCGCCCCTTGAGGTTTTCCGGAACTGCTGGTAACCTCCCAGTCCTTTCGATCCAGTGCCACACTATCTGTTGCGATTGCTGCCGCCGGTTGTGAAACTTCGTTGGTACCTGAGAGTCTAATCTGATACTCGTATTGGTTCCCTATTATTGTACTTGTATCGATAAACTCGGTACCTTGCACTTGTTCAGCAATCACCGCGAAATTGTCCTCACTCGCACCAGATTTGCGCAAGATATCATAACTTTGCGCTACTTCAGACTCTTTCCAACTGAGCTCAATCGCATGATGCTGTGCCGGTTTAGCTTGAATCCACGTTGGTGCAATTGGCTTCACCCCATCTGCTCGCGATAAGATATACTGCACGGCCTCACCTGGGCCTAACGTTTCCTTAAATGCCAGTTCGGGAGCGGCTTGCAAGCCGCTTAAATAGGATCGTGCCGACTCATACGTATCACCCGCTCCGAACCTCTCGCCTTCGTATATCGCAGCCTCCGGCATTGTGACCTTGACCTGTATCGTTTGCGGACTCGATTCAAAATTCACAAAATTGAGTAGAATCTTATCCGATTTCCCTCCTGACCCAGGAAGTGCGGGCAATGTCGAGGTATCCACGCCCCGGAAATAAACCAGCTTATCCGATAGCTCCTGTTTATTGCTAACTTCATAAACCAGCGGCTTGCCATGCGTCGCATACGCCAGATTCAAGCGCCGCATCACCCCGACTCGCGTATCCTTTTCCGACGAATTCTTATGAATCTGCATCTGAGCGGGGTTCTGCGTATTCAAATCAATGCCCGGTTCGAACAGCGCATATTCCGGATAAAAGGCCGCATGCTGCATGAACATATCGGCATACCCGATATGAGCTCTCATGATGCGATCGAAGACAGCCGCATGGGGTTCCGCCGCGCCATATTCAATGGGATCTTTATGGCTATCCGAAGTGCCGTACTCCGTATTCAGCATGAGCTTCTGCAAACCATCCTCAGCCCCTCCGAAGGTCCGCATGTTCTCCAGAAAGCTTCCATCTTTATTATTCACATAAGAGGTCCCATACGCATGCCCATTGGTTAAATCCGTCATCTCTTCAAGCTCCATTCGCTGGGTCGGATCACCTTCCCATCCGTCAGGATCTCCGCAGCGCAGCACGCCGGATGTGTTTTGATTCCGGCATGTCCTCATACTGTACTGCGGCGCATAGGCCCAACCCGGAGCGACCGTTTTCACATGTGGAGCAATTTCGGGCAGATTGGTTTTGAGCCATTTGGCTATGGCCAGATTCACACTTTTGGATCGATTAAATAAGCCTGGTTCGTTGTCAATCTCATAATATTGAAACAGGGAACCATACTGCTTCACATAGTCCGACAACTTATTTTCTGCATCGGCCGGCAGCGTGCCATCATCATTCAGTTTAATATTTCCTGTATGCAAATGAAGAGCTACCGCTTGCGTGTTGTAATCACGAAGTGTTTCATAATAAGGCTTAATGGCTGAACATCCCTCTTTGACATCGGTCGCGCAATCCACTCGCATCACATTGCCGCTATAGGCAATTCCCAACCATTTTAAGACATAGGGAAGATGTCGAACCGCTCCTTGGTCATAGTAAAAGGACAAATTGCTGACTTTGGTGCCCGATTCCACATATCGTCCATGAATGGGCTCTTGGGCAGGGGCAGCTAATGCATCAAGCGAGAGATAGTCCCATTTCCACCATAGAAATTTATTCTCATCCGCTTTGCAAGACAAACATCCTTCGGCCGACAGCTTTAATACGTTATTTCCGAGCTGCAGCTGCTCCTTAGGAATATAAAGCTCATATAATTTTTTATACTCATAAGCGCTAGTCGTCCCTCCGACACCGGCGATTTGAATGATGCCCGAAAGCAGGTTATTGGAAAACACCGCCATCTGGGGGACAGACTTATGCGCATCTAGAATTTTCACTCGGAAATGAACCCCATATTCGGGGATTTCAGCTAAGGAATAGTTGATTGACAAGGTAGGATTCAACGATTTATTGAGACCTTGCGGCACCGAGCTCCAAGTCTCCGTTTGATTTTCGCCGGGAGATACAGTGTAACTGATCTGAGCTGTGCTTTCTTTTCCAAATTCCGAATAAGCATCGTCGGGTTTGCCTAACGTCCAGATCGGATTGCCAATCTGGTTGGATTCTGTCATCACCTTTACCAATTCTGTTTTTGCTGATGCACCGTCATTATTCGAAGCCGAGATCAGGATCAGTAAGATCAACAAGGCCGATGGCACAATCACATATCTCATCATGTTAGATACCTCTCAAACCTCTAAGGTAGTAATAGGGCATTTGCTGGAATAATTTCTTTGGGTTGGGAAGGACTCTTCCACATGAGTTTAGCAGCGGCACCATTCTGGTTATCATAATACTCCACTTTCAAATCAACAGGTACGCCAGCCGTAAGGGCGATAGATCCTGTTCGTTCCACCCAACTTTGATTGAACCAACTATCAATAACCAACTTGCCGTTCACCCAAACACGAATGCCGTCATCGCTTAAGGTGGATATCTGATACGTTTCCGAATAGGCGGGCAAGAGTTTTCCTGTCCATCTCACCGAAAATGTATCTGCTTGCATGGAAGGTAAAGGAGCTGAAGTCGACCAATTAAAATCAATCTTGTCATCCACTTTCGTTTCTAGTAGCCCGGTCAGATCCTTATTATCGAAATATTCCGCTCGCAGCCCATTTTTCTTATCCGGGGGCGAAATTGGCTGTATCTGCGGCTGTTTGATTGGCAGAAAAGATTCTCTGCTCAATATTTTCGAATGCGAGTAGAACGATTTAATCTCTTCTTTTTTATTATTTTCGGTCAGCATCTTGCCCCATGTCATGAAATAAGCCCATCGGGGTTGGTCTTTCAATACAGCGGCACTTGGCAACTCACCATTCTCCCCGATCGCTACAGGCTTATCGCCAGCCAATTGCGTGATACTTTTATAATAATCCGGATTGTAATCATTATCATAGATATCTACCGCGAGAACATCTACCTTACTTGCCCCTGGATAGGTCGCCTTGAAGGGTTCAGCATTCCCATTCGGCGCATTGGGGCTCCATACCCAAAGCAAATTATTCAGCTTGTGCACATGCACGAAGCGGTCGTACATAATCGTCCATAGGGCGGAGAAGTTGTTCTTCTTGCCCCACCAGAACCAGTCCCCGTTCATTTCATGATAGGGGCGCCACAAGACAGGAACGCCCGCTTCTTTCAATTTCTCCAAGTAAACTGCCGTTTTATCCAGATCATCAATCAATTTTGCATACTGGGGAGTGCCTGGGGTGACGTATTTATCAAATTCCGCTTGGCTCATATTCCGCTGTACATTCGACCAGCAGAGGCACGTGCCAGGAATGCTTTGATGATAAGAGATGGTAACCAGACCGCCAGCCTTATTCCAAGCGATTGCGCTATTGACTACCTTTTGCCTTTGTTGCGCCAATTGGTTTTCATTTTGAGCCAAAACGGCACCAAATTCATAACCATGAAGTCCAGGAAATTTACCTGTCCAACCTTTCAATTGATTCGTCCATTCATCCGGACTTTCAAGATAATCATGCTGCCCGCTAATCGTGCTAACACCCGAAACGACATACAACTTCTGCAGCACCGCCTTCGCTTCTATCGTTGCTTGCGGGTTGACTGGAACAGAAGTCGCGGACGCCGCAGCTTGCGGATGAAACAAGAAATTCGGAGCTACTAAGGAGAGTAAGAACAATAAGGAAACCACTTTCTTACGTACACCTGCCTTTCCTAAAATTTGAATCATCTTCGTTGTCATAACGCATCCTTTTCACCATGAAATGGTTATATTTGTAATTTTTAGCTATGCCTTCAAACAAGGAATCGCCTTCCATTCCGGAAATCGAATAGAAGGCGGTTCTTTGTTTCAAAACAAAACTTAAATAAATTGGTGAAGGGAAATGTCCTTCCAGTCCATACAAATCCGAACGATATCCTCTTCGACTAAGTCGGATCCGCTTTGTACCTCGATAAATTCAACATCCGTAATTGCCCGAATACTGTGTCTGGTCCCCTCCGGAATTCGCACAACATCACCCGGTTTCACCTGATAGAGTTTATCATTAATGATAATATCCGCTACGCCGCTCACGATAGTCCATACTTCAGAACGTTTGTAATGCAGCTGATAGCTGATATTTTTACCGGCATGAACGAGAATACGTTTCGTGAGCACCTCATTATCTTCGGCATATTTGACATAATCAATAACACGATATCGTCCCCATCTGCGTTCTTCGTACATCGGGCGATGCTCGATTGTATTCATGACTTCTTTAATGCGAGGGCTCTCCGACTTGTTCGTCACCAGAATGCCATCCGGGCTTACGGCAATGACGGCGTCATGGATACCGATGACAGTCACAGGGATGTCGAGCTCGTTAATCAAATGGGTATTCTCGCAATCCGTTGTTACGATACCTGTTCCGATTTGAGAACGTCCCATTTCTTCCGTCAACGTGTTCCATGTACCCAAATCTTTCCAGAAGCCATCGTAAGGGACAACGACACAACTTGCTTCCTTCTCAACAACTTCGTAGTCGAAGCTGATTTTCGTTAATTTATGATAATTTCTGAGCATTTCCTCGTATTGAATCGGAATCCCTTTATCCATCATGACCTCAATGAGGTAGCCGAGTCGAAAAGCAAAGACGCCACAATTCCAAAGCGCTTTTTGATCAATTAAAACAGCCGCTTGTTCCCGGTTAGGCTTCTCGAAGAAATATTGGACCGCTACTGCTTCTGTCCCTTCCATGCGTTCCTCAGAAGGAACAATATAGCCATATTTCTCGGACGGAACGGTCGGAACAACGCCCATTAGCGCTAAATTCGCATTTGTTTCGTGCAGAACATCCTCTAATTGTTTAATTTTCTGAAAAAACGCCTCATCGACATACGGGTCTACCGGCAACACCGTAATCACTGTGTTTAAAGGCAAACTTTCCACATCATACATATAAGCAGCAGCTAACGCGATGGCAGGGAATGTATCTCTGCGCTCAGGCTCGATAATAAGCGGAGCTTCTCCGCCAAGTTGGCTAATAATCATCTCAACCTGCGAGCGATTCGTCGCCAAGTACGCATCTTCGCCAAGGCCCGTGTTCTGTAGTTGCCTCCATACACGTTGCACCATGGATTCATCTTTGCCCTTCTCATCCTCAAGTACCTTTAAGAACTGCTTGGATCTGGAATCATTGGACAATGGCCAAAGTCGCTTACCGGAACCGCCTGAAAGAAGTACCAATTTCATGAAAACCACGCTCCATTTGATTTTATTTGGGATACAAGCAACTTATCTAGCCAGTGCTTTCGGTCTGGATACACCAATCAAATCAGGTCGCCCAACGGAATAATATTTGAGCCCGGTTCCCTGAATTTGTTCTTGGCTGTACACATTGCGGCCATCAATGAGAATCGGCTGATCCATGATAAAAATAAGTTTGGACAAGGAGATGGTTTTAAATTCCTCCCAATCCGTTAGCAAGCAAATCGCATCAGCGCCCACTGCCGCTTCCATGGCATTCTCGCACCACTGAATCGAAGGATGATCAATACGCTCCCTGAATTTATCCATCGCAATAGGATCATACAACTTCAGGGTTGCTCCTGCTCGAATCAGCGTTTCAACAATTTCAATCGACGGCGCATAACGAATATCGTCCGTATTTGGCTTGAAGGATAACCCCCAAATGCCCACCACTTTGCCGCTGAGCAGTCCAAGGGAGGCCTCCAGCTTGGAAATCACCTTGTAGCGCTGGGATTTATTCACTTCCACTACGGACTTGAGCAATTGAAACTCATAATCGACATTGCCGGCAATTTGAATCAAAGCGTCCGTGTCTTTCGGGAAGCAAGAACCTCCATAGCCGATACCGGCATTCAGGAAGGATGAACCAATGCGCTTATCTTTCCCCATCCCTTTGGCCACTTCCGTGACATCGGCGCCGACCTTCTCGCAAATATTGGAGATTTCATTAATAAATGAAATTTTAGTCGCAAGAAACGCATTCGAAGCATACTTGATCATCTCGGCACTCCGGATGCTTGTGACGAAGATTTGATCCGTGAAGGCACGGTGGAGATCGGTAAGCGGCTCAGCCAAACTTGGATTATCTAACCCAAGGACAATTCGATCCGGATGAAGGGTATCATCGATAGCCGAACCTTCGCGCAGAAACTCAGGAATGGATACGACGTCAAAGGCGTGCTGCGTATTCATCGCAATAATCATCTGAATGTGCTCATTCGTACCTACGGGAACAGTGCTTTTCGTTGCAATGATTTTATAGCCATTCATGGCCTTACCAATTTCCATGGACGCTTGCTCAATGTAGGACAGATTAGCTTCGCCATTCGGCAAGGACGGTGTGCCCACGGCAATGATAATGAGTTCAGATTGGCTGATGGCGTGAGCCAAATCCGTTGTAAAAGCTAATCGGCCAGCATGTATATTCTTCTCCATGAGTTCTTCAATGCCAGGCTCATAGATGGGAGAAATGAAATTCTGCAGCTTGTCAATTTTCTGTTTATCCTGATCCACACAGATCACATTATTTCCCACCTCAGCGAAGCACACCCCGGAAACTAATCCCACATAGCCTGTTCCTATTACTGCAATATCCATACGATTAATTCCCCTCTCTGAACTGTTGATAAGCTTTAGCCATGTAGGTTTTCAATTTCTCCATAAATGTTTTTTCATCAAATTTCTGGGCATGTTGGATAATTCGGCTCACATCCCAGGCATGATTCTCCACTTCCTGAATAGCAAGCAGCAGATCCTCTACCTCTTGCCGTTTGAAAAACACACCATTCACATGAGGCACTATTGTATCTAGCGCGCCACCAGCCTGATAGGCGACAACGGGTCTTCCCGCCGCATTGGCCTCCAGCGGTGTAATGCCGAAATCCTCCTCGCCGGGAAAGATTAAGGCGCGACACTCCGCCATCATTTTGGTTACTGAACCGTCATCCAACCTCCCCAGAAAACGAATATTTCCTTTGGCCATCGCCTTCAGTCTCATCAGGTCGGGGCCTTCGCCTACGATATGCAAAGGCAGGCCATTCCGATTAAATGCTTCTACAGCCAGATCAATGCGTTTATAAGACACAAGCCTTGATACGATCAAATAGTAATCCTCAATGTTCGTCGAGCTATGAAAGCGAGTTGTATTAATCGGTGGAAAAATCACATCGGAATCGCGATGATAGTAATTGCGGATGCGACTTTTCACAACCGAGGAATTCGCAATAAACTGATTTACATTGGCAGACGTTTTTTGATCCCATTGCTTAAGCTGGTCGATATAAATTTTCAAGAGACGTTTCATCACACTCGATTTGGTTTGTCGCTCCATATAAGTGTCATAATCCCAGGCGAAACGCATGGGGGTATGGCAGTAACAAAGATGGAACGTGTTCTTCGGTACCTGAATACTCTTCATGAATGCGCTGCTTGAACTGAGCACAATATCAAATTCTCGAAAGTCAAAATCCTTAATTGCAAACGGATAAAGAGGCAGCATTTCTTTAAAATGACTTTTTCCTCCAGGCATTTTCTGCATCCAAGAGGCTCGTATATCCGCATCCCTCAGTTCATCGAGCAGACGATTGTTGCTAAACATGGTCGTATAAATGGGAGCACTCGGGTACATTTGGTGAAAGACTTCAACAACTCTTTCGGCTCCGCCCATTTGAACCAAATAATCATGCGCAATTGCTATTTTCATTTGATCCATCCTTTACACACTAAGCGGTCATCAAGAGTTAGCGATGAAACCTGCATAGTAATGAGTGATTTGGGTAACGGTTCGTTCGATAACAAAGTGTTGCTCCACACGCTTGATGCCATTCTCGCTCATTCGGCGTCTCTCCTCAGGATGCTCGAGCAGATAGCGAATGGCATCAGCCAGCACGGCTGGTTTTCCTGGTGTAATGAGAAGTCCCGTTTCACCATGCACAACCGTTTCCGTCGGGCCGCCTTCGTTAGAAGCAATGACCGGCAAACCGGCTGCCATGCCCTCGACAATGACCTGACCAAAAGGCTCAGGTGTGATGGAAGTATGAACCAATAGATCTGCTTTCTGCATCAACCCTTGAATATCTTCAACATGTCCTAGTAAGGTGACATTGTTCAGTTGATTGTCGGCAATTTGCTGGAGCAGTTGTTTCTTATAGGCATCTTCGCCGAACAGGGCATCCCCGGCTAACCAGAAATGAACCTGCTCATCCGGCAGAAAAGATTTCGCCGCTTCGAGCAAAATATGCTGGCCCTTCCATTCCGCCAACCGGCCAACCAGTAAGACTACGTAGGGCTTTCGCCATGTTTTTTCGATCAAAGATGGCCTTTTGGCTTTGGAATTGGCGAAGGCTGAATACACCACTAATGTTTTCTTGGACTTCGGCAAATTCAAAGCACTCAACGTAGAATTGGAATTTGCAATAACGCCATTAGGCAGCAATCGGGACATCAGGCGAATCGCTTGGGCAACAACCGGCTTCAAATACGGAACGCCAATATGATCCCGAATATGCCAGATGAGTGGAATTCCCGCCCATTTAGCAGCTACAGCTCCATAAAAAGCTGATTTCAAAGAATTCGTATGTACACAGGCAACTTTCTCAGCTTTCAGTAGTTTAGCTACCCTTTTCCCATAACTCCAAAGTTCTAATGCAGCCGATACCGCTTGAAAATTCACGGCATTTCGGTTGCGATTGCGCACCTTATCACTTAAAGGTAAAACGCGAACATCAATCCCTTTAGCTCGTAACCGATCAACCAGCGCTCCCTCTTCAGCCACAATGACTAGCGGATCAATCTCCTTGCCAAAATTCGTAATGAGATTGTAAAGTGCGACTTCGCCCCCGCTCCATCTAGCGGTATGATCCAGATAAGCTACTCTCATCTTGTTCACGTCCTCCTCTCTTCCTGGCCGCCGCCGATTGATTCCTGACGTAAGCATGGCGATCATCAAGATCAATCACGGAATGAAATACTTCGTTCACCTGCTCGGAAACTCTCTTCCACGTATAATGCTCTAACACGTGATTCCTGCACTGCTCACCTGTAGGCCACAACTCAGGATGCTTCAATATGCGATTTAGTCCTGAGGCAATATCACTGCTGCTGGTTCCAGCAAACAGCATATCCGGCCGGTATTTCTCAAGAATTTCACGGTTCCCGCCAATCGGAGTTGCCATGACCGGAACCCCGGCTGCCATTGCTTCTACAGTGATTAGGCCGAAGCCCTCTAACGCTTGTGAAGGAACAACGAACAAATCGGCTGCCTGATAATAGTCCGCAAGCTCACTGTCAGGGATGTACCCCAGCAATCTAACGCTGGACTGGAGCCCATACTCGACAATTCGGCTCTCCAGCTCCGTTTTCAGCGGACCTTTGCCGCCTATAAACAGCACGGCATCCGGCTTCGAACGCACAACTTCTTTCCAAGCTTCCAGCAGTTGAAGCAGCCCCATTCGATTGACCAGCCTTCGCAAAGTCAACACGACGGTTTTCCCTTCCGGCAGCCCCAGCTTCGTTCTGATTGCGGAACGATTCGCTGCCGGCTTAAACCGGCCCACGTCCGCCCCGCCAGGAATGATGTGTATCTTGGCAAGTGGAACGCCGTATTGGTGGTGAAGAATATCGCGAAAAGTTTCACTTAACACGATGAAAGCATCCGCCAATTGGTAAGCTTTCATTTCCCAGCTTTTCGCGATCATGGTTTTGAATCTATGCTTCAAACCCTTGCCCTCAAGCCTGATTTCCTCACTCCATGGACCGTGAAATGTCATCACAACCGGAATATTTCGGGCTTTCGCCTCCATCGCCACGCCCAAACTATAAGGAGCAAAGTGGGAATACACGATGTCAACAGGCTGCCCGTTCATGATTTCTGCGGCTTGCATGCGAAAAGCATCACGCCGTTTGCTCAATTTCAAATTCGTGCCGGCCACATTGGTAACACGAAGACCACTTTTTACTTCCGGCTTATTCGCACTGCAAACCAAGGCTTCAAGCTCATGCTGTGTATCCAAGCTTTCGCAAATATGCTTGAAATAGGTATTTAACCCACCCGGCTGAGCCGAGGGCCAACCCATTCCGGTGCACAAGATCCGTAAATCATTGTATCGTTGCATAAGCTTTCCCCTCCTTGATCGGCCCCTCATGGGACTGCTTCACACGTTTATGAGCCAATCCAAGCTCATACTGTTTCATGCAGACCAGGAACTCGTAGATCCCCCAGAAAAGTGCCACAGCAAGTCCCGGGATTCCCTTTTTATACAAGCCATGAACGATATATTTCTGAACAAAACGCAAGGGCGGTCGAACGAGCATACGCAGCAGACTAAATCTTTTTCCCATCGCCACTGCGCCTTCCGCCTCCAGATCGGTATATTTATTAAACCGTTGAATATGGTCATGTATGCTGCGGAACCCATAATGCCATAAGACACCTGGTACAAATAGGACATTCTCATTCTCCACATTCGGTGTTTCATGCACTAGACTTTCCTTATACTGAATTTGTGTACGGTTATACAATCGTACCAGCTTCTCGCCTTTCCCCATCCAGCGTCCTAGAAAGTCTCCAATCCGCAGAACGGAGTAGGCTTTGCTTGGATCGGTTAACTCGCCTTTCAGCATCTGAATGGAGTCAGATAATTGCTCATTGACTACCTCATCCGTGTCGATTACGAAAATCCAGTCATAGGTGGCACGATCACTGCCATAGATACGCTGTTTCGCATAACCTGGCCATGCGTTCACATAGACTTTGCAGCCTAATTGCTCGGACACCCGAACGGTCCCGTCCTTGCTCCCGCCATCGACTACAACAATTTCGTCTGCAAAAGGCTTGCAGGAGGCGATCGCATTCGCTATTCTCGATTCATCGTCTTGCGCAATGATGACAACAGAAATTCGATTTACTCCCACAGCATCACGATAGCGACTCATTTCGTTCGCCCCTCCCCCAATGTCCAATTATTTGGCCTTATATGCTGTTATTGCTGAAAGCAACCAACGGATATCCTCTTTATTCAACAGTAATCTTGGAAGTTTCGTTTTCAAGGTGAATTTGACATTGATTAAAATAAAGATAAATCGCAGGATACCCGATGACAAAATGGCCATTCCCGCACCGGCGAGTCCAAACTTCGGAATAAGCACCGTCAGCAATGGGATGACAACCAGCAGCCCGATTCCTTGCAAGATCGTAACGATCTTGGGCTTGCCTAAGGCCATGAACGCTTGTGCTAAAACCATAGTTCCACCAGAAATGGACACTTCAAGAAGCAGCATTCGAAATACACTGATAGCTTCTCTAAAATCAGGACCATACAAGAGCGGCATGACGAAAGGAGCAACCAGCATGATAATCAGAGAGCATAACAAGGCTACGCATGTGCTGATCCGGTATACACGGAACGTCATATCCACCACTTTATCCTTCGGCAGCCCGGATGCTTTCGGGAACAGCACCACGATAATTGAGGTTGAGAAAATATTAACGACCCGAGAAAGGCTTACCGCTACCGCATAGAGTCCAAGTTCGGTCGGATTCAGCAGTCCGATAATCACAATTTGGTCGATGTAGTAGGAAACATTGCCCATTAAATCGTTGCCGTAGGATCCAATCCCATATCTGATTAATGTCTGAAAGGAACGGAATACATCCTTGATCACCCATTGATACTGTCTTAGCAAACGAACAGTGGTCCATATGTAAAAGGGAACCGCCGGAGCGAGATAAGCTACAGCTGACGTGTAAGGAGTCATGGTTTTAGTCAAGATTAGCAGAGCAAGGCCGATGAGCGTACTCAGCGGAATAAGAAATCGCAGACGATTAAATAGTTTGTACTCGCCTCTTACCTGCATCATCGCATTATTAATCTGGGACAATACGATGAGAGGTACGATAACCATGGACCATTGCGAGAATAGGACCACACTGTCGGAATACGTACGGAGCCAATAAGGTAAAACCAGTATCCCTAAGCACATCGCAAGCATGCCTGCTGTCAAACCCATGAGAACAGCGGTCGAATAAAGCTTGGCGGAATCCTTCATGTTCTTTTTCACGTTGTAAATAATGGCGGAAGGCATACCAAATGAGAAGCTAAAGGCTAAGAATTGTGACCATAACACCATAGCGGCCTGCTCTCCTCGGCCGGATGGCCCAAGAAATCGCGCTGTCAAAATACCGGTTAGCATATTAATGACTAAGATAAGCACACTGAAAAACATCGTTTTAACCGAAGATGACAAATGACTTTTGCTCGAAAAGAAAGCTTTAATGAAGCCGAACAGAGGCTTTATGCGGACTAATTTCAAGTTGACCGGCTGCTGCATCCGAAATTTGCCTCCTCTCTTGAACGATCGTTCGATGCGCCATAATTCCAATGCCTACGACCATCCATAATAGAAAACCTTTCAACCCTGTATACCCATTTTCAAAAACAAGACAAACGATACTTCCTTGCAGAGCCGAGAGTCCTAACTTACCATAAGCCGTTATCCCGCCCGGTTGGTGTTTCTGAGATAATAGATAACGGGTGACAAGCCACAAAGCCCATAGGAACAATAAGCCACCAAGAATACCAAAGGTTAGAAAAATGGCAACAAATCCATTATCGAAAATGCCATATTCCCCTAATGCTCCGCCATTGCTGAGCTTGGTGCCGACACCGATACTCCCTAGCCCTAATCCTTGCGGTTTCGAGAACATCATCGGGAAAACGGTATGGAAGAAATCAAGTCTCTCATTGTAAGAGTGATCATCCTGAATAGCTGTCATCGTATCTAAGCGAGCAATCAGACCTTGTGCTCCAGGCAGCTTAGGGATGATGACATACATCGCTGCAATAACGGCTGTTAATTGAGCGATCAACTTCCACTTTTGTCTGCCGGCCGATACAGCTGTATAGATCGCGATATCGATGAAAAGCATTACCCAGGCAGAACGAACTAACGTGACCAGCAGTCCAACCGTTACAAGGATAATCCCGATCCAGCCTAACGGTCCCCGCCATCTTTTTTCCAAAATCATAGGGGCAAGTGCAGTTCCCATATACATCCCCGCAGGTCCTGGCGAATTCAGCGTAGAGAAGACTCGGATTTCCAATGGAAAAGGGTGGCCAATCGACGTCATTTCCACATGATTCATCCAAAATGCATCCCAGGGAGGCACGATGATATATTGAATAATGCCATAGACAGCTACCAGGATCGCCGTGTTAGAGAAAGCGACAACTAATCGGTCTAGCGCCTTATTGTCGAATTCACTTAAAGCCGCATAAGGGATTAACAACAACGGAATCACATAATTCGCTAAATCGTAAAAGGTCCCGCTCCCATTCTTTGTTACGCCAATCAGACAGCCATACAGCAACACGATGGCCATATAAATTAGCAACTTGTAGATGCGAGATTCCATCTGGTGAAACTTAGCCAAAATAGGAATAATAAGCACAGCACTTGTTAACAAAGGTGCAATACTTAACAGCGAAACCGAATGGTACGTTCCTTCCATCCAATCCTGTATTCGCCGAATCTCCGGGCAAATAACCCAGACCAGCAGGATATAAGGAATTAATCGCCGTGAATCGAATAAGGCCAATACAAAAGCAGGAAATAGCAGCATTGACAAGATTGCAATTTGCATACTCAAATCAGGATCCAGAGTTGCACTTGAATAACCAATGACGACAGAGACGGCCAAAGCCATTGCAGCGAATAACAACGTCATGCGACCCGTCTGTGTCATGATCAAAGGGGGTTTACTCATTTTGCTGAAATCATCCACTATTGACTCCCGTCCCCTCCCGTTTCAGCTTGAACTGCTTAACAACCTCGCGCCATAGCAGAACTGCAAACATCGCATCGTGTACCAAGTAACGCTTCCACAGCCGCCGAGGTTCTTGCACAAGCCGCCAAAACCATTCAAACCCTGTTCTCTGCATAATGTTCGGGGCTCGCTTGACGGTGCCCGAAAGGAAATCGAAGGTTGCGCCTACACCAATTGAAATCGGCACTTTATATTGGAGATAGTTTTGATATATCCATTTTTCTTGTTTCGGTGCGCCAACGCCGACAAACACGATATCTGGCTGCGCATCAATCAGCATTTGAACAATACGCTCATTCTCATCCTTTTTCTTCTCGAATCCATAAGAAGGTGAGTAGCAGCCCACGATGTTCAAATTTGGAAATACGAGCTTCAGATTCTTAACTGCTTGTTCTGGAATTCCGGCCGCTGACCCTAAGAAGAAAAGCTTATATTGGCGTTCCGCGAAAGCTTCCCCTAATTTTGCGAACAAATCAGATCCGGACACCTTTTGCTTGAGCGGTTTACGAAGCATCTTCGATGCCCAAATAATTGGCATGCCATCCGCCACAATCGCACCCGCATCTGAATATACCTTTTGAAACTCAGCATCTTTTCTGAGCTTAATTAGATGATCGACATTGCAGGTTAAAATGTAAGAATGATTATTCTGGCGAATGACCTCATCCATATAAGCAAGCAAGTCCAGAAAGTCATAGTTATCAAAATGAACATCGAACATAGTCACTCTACTCATCAGATCAACTCTTCTTTTTTCGAATTTGTCGTCGAGAGAATATACAAACCATTCAAATACCAGCAAAAAGGAATGATGAATTGAATCGTGGATAATGTATTATCCGACAAGGAATACAGAAAGAATGCCAGAATGAATGCTGCATAATAAATTTTAATTCGCTGTGGAATGACGCGATAAATCATTCGAAATAACACAAGCAGCGATAGAAACAGCAGGATGCAGCCTATATAACCGGAATCATAATAGAAGCGGATATATTCGTTATGCGGAACCACAAAACCGACGTACAAACTGCCGTCGTTCGCGACAGTAACTGCGCCAAGGCCTCTTCCTGTCATCGGAGAGTCTTTCACTCCCTTTAGAAAGTAGTTCCACGCCTCCGTCCTTCCGGATAAATCGATGCCCGTGCCCGTCTGGCGTTCAAAGGAGCGCTTCGTCATATTGTCCCACTGCAGATACACGGCTCCGCCAATTAAGGCTATGGAACAGACCAACGGGATTAATAAGATGAGCTTTCCTTTGATATACTGCTTCACCATATCGAAGAAATAGTACCCCGCCATAGCCAGCATGGCGAGTATTGGTCCTCTGGTTCCCGTAGCGATCAGAATCGCAAAGTTGGCAGCCAATGTACAATACAAGAATTTCGCATTCTGCGGATTACGTTTGGTTTCAATTAAAGCAACGGTGATCCCAAGAAAAGCTAACATCGCCAAATGAGGTGCGATATTCGCCCCTTGTATTCGGATGGCTCCCGTGAACTCTACATTGAGAAATGAATACAAATGAACCAACTGAAGGACTGCCCCAGTCACTACGCTTACCACTGGGAGCAAACAGATGATCCGGATATGCTTTTCCGCTGTTTCCTTTTTCCATTTGATCATGAGAAAAAAGAAGGGAAGCGCGAGTCCGATGAAGGCTTTCAAGGTAATAGAAAGCGTCAATCTCGGATGCCATTCTGAGAAAAAGAGTGTAATGAACAACATGCCAGCAATTGCTACTATGGGGTATATGAACTTCATTCGAAGTCCATTTTGCAGCATGCTGGGAACTAATAGAATGAGAATCCCTAGCTTGTAAAGGGAAAGGATCTCCAGCCCTGGGAAATTCGCCTCAACAATGTAGTTGATCGATATGGCGGTTGAAAGCAGGACCATGTAACTCATTTTTTCCGGTTGGTAAATGGCATAGATGCACATGAAAATTACGGCCAACGCCAACATACTGATTATAGGCTGATAAACAGCCGCTACCCCCATAATCACTGCAAGCAGGACATAGAACGCAGCATAGTACATCGGTTTTTTGAGCTGTATTGGAAAAACCTGCGTCATCCGTATCCTCACCCTGTCAAGCGCATTTTCACACGACTACGCATCGTGAGCAATGTGCCTTTTATACTTTGCATCCGGCAAGCAATGAGTAATTTTTCACCTTCTGTATGTGCAAACAAGGCATTAACAGCAATGTAGAGTACCCTGCAAGCAACATTAACGAGAAGCGCTATTTTACTCATAAATCCTTTGTGCATCGAACCGTTCGTAATCCCTTGATAATAATAACGCTGCTTGATCCAGTCTTTCGTTAAGCGATTGTCGGGGATGAAGTGATCCACGACCATGGAAGGATGATAAAGGATCGTCTTTCTTTCCTGTTTCATTTGTTCGAAGAGCCAAGACTCCTCACCGGACAGCAAGAGCGTTCCCTTTCTTCCAAGGTCGGTTGGAAACAAATAAGTATCATGAAACGTTTTGCGAACAGCCATATTCGCTCCGAAGGGATGCTTATTTATCGGATATTCATGAACGTCTTCTCCCCGATCTACAATCGTATAAGGAAGTTCAAGCGATTTGATCAGCCATGCCGGTCTCTCGCTTTCGAACTTCGGACGAATCATGCCACCTATGGCATACACATCATGCCGATGATCAAAGGTGTCCACAATCGTGCGAATCCATTCCAAACAAGGAACCGCATCATCATCGAGATACGCGATAAACTCGCCCTTTGCTTCTTGTATGCCTCTATTTCGCGCAGCCGACAGTCCTTGCGTTTGTTCAAATAGATAGCGAACACGCAGCCCCCCCGCTTGTCGAAGGGCAAATGACTCGGAGATCTCTCGCGTGTGATCCGTGGAATTGTTATCCACAATAAGAATCTCAGCCATATCTATTGCAGTTAATGCAGGCAGTGCGTCCAGTGTGATCTGAAGCAAATCCGCGCGATTATAGGTACAGATGACAATTGATACCCTTGGTTTTGGCTGATCATGCACCATTGCGGTACTCCTTTTCTACTTTTTTTAAAACGCGTCTTTGGAACCAAGAAGGACCGATACGGTTTTCATAATAATTTTCAAATCATAGAAAATGCTGCGATTACGAATATAAGTCAAATCAAGCTCGACCATTTGCTCAAAGCTTAGATTGCTTCTGCCGCTTACTTGCCATAAACCCGTACAGCCAGGTGTGACAGCCAAGCGTTTCTTGTCATAGGTGGTGTACTCTTTCACTTCACTTGGCAAAGCCGGTCTAGGACCAACCAAGCTCATATCACCGATGAGTACGTTCCACAATTGCGGCAGCTCATCAATGCTCGTTTTGCGAAGCACTCGGCCGACGCGAGTCACGCGAGGATCATTTTTCATTTTGAACATCGCGCCTTCGACTTCATTTTGGCTCATTAACTGCTGCTTTAATGCTTCGGCGTTAGCCACCATAGAACGGAATTTATACATCGGAAACAAAGTTTCATCTTTGCCAACCCTATTTTGCTTGAAGAAAACGGACCCGTCTGGATCTTCCAGCTTGATCCAAACTGCAACTACGATAAACAAAGGCATCAAGAAAATAAGACCTGCTAAAGAAAGAACAATATCTAGCGTACGCTTCATAAAGGAATAGGAAGTTACGCTCTTTCTTTCCTGCAATCTCGTAGCAGCCGGATAATAGTACTCATATTCCTCCTGCAGTTCTCGCAAGCTCATAATCGTCACCTCCCAAGTGTTCTAAGATAGGTGCATATTTCTCCTTAACAAGCAGTGAAGCCATCGCATCAAGCACATCTAACCGAAGATCTTTGCTCTCTAGTGCGAAAGCCATTGTGGTAAGAATATAACCAAGTCGTTCACCCACATCATAACGGATACCGTCAAAATGATAAGCAAGAACACGTTCTATTTTATTAAGCTTCTGAATCGCGTCTGTCAGCTGAATTTCTCCGCCGGCGCCTTTTTCCTGAAGCTCCAAAAATTCAAAGATTTTAGGAGAGAACACATATCTCCCCATAATGGCAAGATTGGAAGGTGCTGTGCCTAATTTAGGTTTTTCAATAAAGTCTTTCACTTGATAGAGGCGATTATCTTGCTCGCCAGGATCAATGATACCGTAACGATTCGTTAGTTCTGGCGGTACTTTTTGAACGCCAATGACGGAATTTTCTGATAATTCATATTGTTGAATGAGTTGTTTTAAGCAGGGTACCTTCCCTGTGACAATATCATCGCCCAGCAGTACAGCGAAGGGTTCATTTCCGATGAACCTTCTTGCACACCAGACCGCATGCCCCAGTCCCTTGGGTTCTTTTTGACGAATATAATGAATTTCTACCTTGGATGAACGCTGAACTTCTTTCAAGAGCTCCAGCTTCCCCGTTTCCATCAGCTTGTTCTCAAGCTCGAAAGCATTATCGAAATGATCTTCGATGGCTCTCTTTCCTTTACCGGTGACGATAATAATATCTTCGATTCCGGATTCGATGGCTTCTTCCACGATGTATTGAATAGTTGGTTTGTTGATGATTGGGAGCATCTCTTTGGGCATCGCCTTCGTGGCGGGTAGAAATCTCGTTCCTAACCCCGCAGCCGGAATAATTGCTTTCTTGACCGTCTTCATCCTTCTCATCCTCCTAAGCGTACATATTCAATTATTGGTTGAAAACCATACCTAGCATGCGGGCTCCTGATTGTTCGAGCTGTGTTCTTGCTTGTTTTGCCCATTCCCGCTTAGTTTTACCGTTCCTTGTGACCAGCAGTACGCCATCACTGTACTCCGAGAGCAAACTTGCATCTGTATAATCAAGCGTTGACGGTGAATCGATAAGGATCACTTCATATCGCTGCTTCAATTGGTTCATCAGATTCAACATCTGGGAGGAACCTACCAACTCCGACGGATTAATCGGTTGACCGCCGGCAGCGATCAGATCAAGTCCCATGATTCCTGTCGGTGTGATGACATCGTCGATAGCAAGCCCTTTTTGGAAAAATTGGAGCAAGCCTTTTGTATTATTCATACCAAACAGTTTATGCAGCGCTGGCTGGCGCAAGTTGCCATCAATGATCACAACAGACTTGCCTTCCTGCGCATACGTTACGGCAAGATTAGCAAGCGTCGTCGTCTTGCCTTCTTGCGACTTGGGCGAGGCCATCATCAGCACCATTCCCAACCCTTGATCAGCGGGTGCAATCTTCTTAAAGCGCACCGCCGTTCGTAAAGAGCGATAGGATTCGGAAACCGGTGAAATCGGATCTAATTCCGTCACAAGCACATTACTTAGCTGTAACATACGTCTGTTCCCCTACCTCTCTGCTTATCGCTTTGGAAGCTTTTGTTGCTTTGCCTTTCTTTATCGTTCCGATGGAAGCAAGAACGGGTAGGCCCACAATGAACTCAGCCTCTTTTTCAGAGCGAATCGTATCATTGATATTTTCAAAAAAGAAAAACACACCAATAGCTGCCATTGCCGATAAAACAAAACTCAACGCCAGGTTAATGACAATACTAGCGTTCGCCGGCAAAGGTTTCACAGCTGGATCTGAACTGGAAAGTATTTTGACATTGTTCATATTCATCAAGGACGGTACTTCGCTCATGAATGTATCCGCAAGTGTTTTCGTCATCGCGACGGCTTTCTCATAACTAGGATCTTCCATCTCGATTTTAATAATTTGCGTTTTATCCGTTGAGCTTACCTTCAAGTTCTTCAACAGCTCTTTCTGCGTCATACCGAATTCCGGGTGATCGGTCAGAAGCTTCTGAATGATCTGATCCGATTTAATGATTTCCTTGTAGCTCTCAACTAAATTCATGTTCATCGATACATCATTCAGATCTATTTTCTCTTCACTCTTAAACGTACTGCTTACCAAAACTTGTGTATTCGCCTTGTAAACAGGCTCAACAAATGTTTTGCTGACATAGAAGGTTGTCAGGCACGAGAGAAGAACGAACAACGCAATCATCCACAGCTTTTTGCGAATGAGTACAAAGTAATCCAAGATCGATTTCTCCATGGTTCCCTCCCGAAAAAATAGTTGATAAATCAAGAAATACAGTCTTGCTTTTAATAAAACTTTCAGTTAAGATGTTTGTAATGAAAGCGTTTTATTCTTCTCATCCCCACCTATCGAAACGACATTCAATCACTCCTTTTATACAGAGCATTCTACAATCACTATTCGACGGTGATAACTAGCATGCAAGCTAGCTGAAGCACTCTACCAAATGGAATGAAGAATGCCGCTTTTTGTCATTTAATTGGTTATAGTCAAATACTAAATGAATTCCCAAAATTATGATATTACTCGAAATTATAATTTTTGGGTCTATTTCGTGTATCCACCCTTACCTATATGTAATAAAGCGATGGTATACTTTCGAACCATATGGCTGCGAAGACTCACTGAAAACCGCTGACTAATCCTTTGGACTGCGCTAACAATGCTGCTTGCGTACGATCGTTGACACACAGCTTATTTAGAATTTGGCTCACATGTTTCTTAACGGTAAACTCCGTCACCATTAGTTTCTTAGCCATACCTTGATTGGATAAACCTTCTCCTAGACCAATCAACACTTCCCGCTCTTTCGGCGTTAACTTGCTGAAGCTGTCTTCTTCCTCTTTCTTAAACAACATTTCCATGAGACCTGGATCAAAATACTTTTTCCCTTTGAAAATCAATTTAATAGCCAAAAGCAGCTCTTCTGGAAGCGCTTCTTTGAGTACATAACCATCCGCACCCACAGCCTCTGCTTTTCTTACATCCTGCTCCAACGTCGATGAAGTCAAAATGATGCTTCGGCAAGGTGTATCCTTAATATTCTCCACCACTTCAAGACCAGAGCGATTCCCTAACTTTAGATCCACAATAGCCAAATCCGGTTTTGTTTCCTTGATTAGCTCCAATGCTTGCTCCACCGTCTCCGATTCACCAGAAATTTCGATGTTTGCTTCAAGCTTTAGCACAGCTGACAATCCTCTACGCACCAACGGATGATCATCTACGATAACAACTTTCAAAGTTCCACCTGCTTTCGTTTGAATGGGAATAGCCTACTTGACCTTGTTTAGCCCATCATCTCAAGTTCATTGAGCTCCTTGTTGTCCTGTGGTTGAAATGGGATGGTCAGTTGAATATGAGTACCTTTTCCTTGTGTGCTCTGAATACTAATGGTTCCACCGAGTGACTGGACGAGCAGTTCCATGTTATTAACGCCTAGACCAACTGCTTTAGGATCTGACAATCGTTCTTTTACACTGAAGCCAATTCCGTTATCCAAAACGGAAAGACTCACCTCATCCGGCTTAATACGGAGCTCAACCTTGATGAGTGTGCTGCGCCCATGGCGAATGGCATTACCCGTGGATTCTGAAATAATACGAAACAAAGCCTTTTGATAATTCACATGCAGACGATGATCATCGCCGGTTACATGCAAATTCACTTTCACTGCATGCAGCTTGGACACGCTGTCCAGATGTGATTTGACGGTCGTAATCCAAAAATCACCGCCATTTTTTCTGGAACTGAGACTATAAATCGTCGAACGAAGTTCTTGCGAAGCGGCTACGGAAGACTCTTGAATGAGTTGCAGCTGCTCTTTGATCTGATCTCTCGAAATCTCTTTCCACTTGCGGCTCAGCGAATGCACGGCATAAACAATTCCGAAAATGTACTGCGAAACACTATCATGCATCTCATCGGCAATCCGATTCTGTTCCTCGATAATCATCAACTGATTTTCGATTCGTTCCAGTTGGTGCCTTTCCAGAATGACTGAGCAAAGCTCGGATAGAAAACCAAGCTGTTGAATATACATCTGCCTGCCTTCCTCGTAGCTGGCAGGCTCAATCTTAACGCCCATGACTCCCCAGAACCGGGTCGACGATCTGATTGGCATCACAAGAAAGTCACCATATTCCGCCAGACTCATCAGCCTGCTGGATTCGAGCCTTCTAAGCTCGGCTTCTTGCATGTCAAAAGCTTCGGAAAGGGATGTTTCAATACCAATTGGCAAGACACCTTGTGTAATCAGTTGATCAGGTTTGGCATGCCCATTGACATCCCAGAAAAAAGACATCTTCAGCTTGGTCAACTTTAAAGCAAACTCAGCAAAAATAATTTTCAAGTTCTCAGAGTCACTATGAGTTGCTGCCTCCACAATTTGATAGAGTGACTTCATATGCTCCATCGTTTCATTGGTTCGAGCGTTCGCAATCTCAAGACGATTTTTAACACCGGCCAATAATTGAATGGTGAGCGTCATAAACAACAACATCAGGTAAAACCGATTTTCACTTAGCAGCATACTGCCAAGTGTCTCCATTTGCCCGTTCGTAAAAAAATAGGAAAAAGCCGTAATAAACAAAAAGTAACTTAGCATCATGAACCAGCAATAGGCAGAGGAAAGATAACTGGCAGCCATCCAAGCGGGGTTGAAAACACACCACAGAAACGGACTGTCCATACCGCCGCTTAGAAGATGGAGGACCATCATTCCCGTCATTTCCAAGCCTACGGTTATTTTAATTGTGCGAGAGGCTTTGCCGCTTTGGGTGTACATGTCTGTAATCCACGTAGCAAAGATGAACAACACGAGGATGATGCCTATTTTGACACCTAGCGGGGGACCACGATCCTCAATCGCATACACTAGTGAGGTCCCAGCCAGCGAAATAAACCGGTACAAGTAAAAGACCCTACTCTCACCTGAGAACATCTTTCTCATCTGCGTAATCATCCTTTAACCGATATTTGTATTTGGCTCCTTCAACAATACCCATGTTTACCATAATCATAACAGTTAAATTCTTACAGTCAAAAGAGCACTACATGACTATATAATTCGCTATTTTTGTAGTTTTCTGTCTTTATCAATGATAGAATATCCAATTTCAGGAGTTACGATCTATACGTTTGATCATTTAGACCTAACCATTTGTCGGAAAAAAATGTCAACCGGATTGGAATGACCAAATAAAAATTCATCCTTTTGCACCATAAAATTCCTGTGAAAATTTCAAAAAAGACAAAAGAGTTAAGCCGTGTTAGCGCTTAACTCTCTGCTTTAGTGCTTATTGTCGATAACATGCCTAAGAAACGCCGTGTTCTTCATTCAAAAGTGCCCCATTTTGTAATAATATGTTGCGAAATTCTTGCCTTTCGACGTGAATGTGCCTATCCTTTTACTCCCGAGCTAGCAATTCCCTCAACAAACCACCGTTGAAAGAAAGCGACAAGTATAATGAGCGGAAGCAGCGAGGAAACCGAAGCCGCCATAATTGCTGTATAGTTCGTCGTGTTCTCATCCACAAAATTAGTCAGAGCAAGCGGCAGCGTGTAGAGGGAATTAGTCCGCAGGAAAATAAGCGGTCCCTCGTATTCGTTCCAGTGCCACGTGAAACTAAGAATAAGAAGTGATACTAAAGCGGGCTTCGTTAAAGGAAGACAAATCTGCAAATACGTCCGAAAAATACTGGCACCATCGACTTTCGAAGCTTCCAGCAATTCGTTCGGCAGCGTGCTGAAGAACTGTCTCATAATGAAAGTCCCCAGTACCGAAAACAGACCCGGCAGAATGATTGCCGCATGGGTATTTACCAAATGCAATTTATCAAACAGAATAAACCTTGGCACCAGCAGAATCTGTGTAGGAATAATCATTGTTGACAAGTAGATAAGAAACAGCGCTTCTTTCCCTTTAAAGTTCAGCTTTGCGAACGCGAAACCAGCCATGGAACTTGTCACCAGCGTACCCAGCACGGTCAAACAAGTGATTTTAATTGAATTCCAATAGTATTCGTAGAAAGGATGTTTCCCTGCCCAAACTTCTAGATAGCTATCAAAATGAATCACGTGCGGAATCCATTCAATCGGCACTTTAAAAATCTCGGACTGCAGCTTGAACGATGCTGAAAGCATCCATAAGAACGGCGCAATCATCACAATTCCGAGCCCTGTGAAAATGATCGTTAATACCGTCTTCGTCATGATTTTACGTACGGATAAAGCCCCCATGATTTCTCCTCCTTTTAGAATTGATCCTGCCATTTTTTCTGACCTTTCCATTGGATCATCGTAATGATGAAAATAATGATAAACAGTATCCAAGACATCGCCGCTGCATAACCAACCTTATAGTATTGAAAGGCTTGAACATAAATGTAATAAGACAGCACCATGGTAGAGTTCAACGGCCCGCCTTTTGTCATAACGGAAACGGCAGCAAACACCTGGAATGTAGAAATAACCAGTGTCACGGCAATAAGAAAGCTCGTGGGCTTCAACATGGGCATCGTAATATTGAAAAACTGCCTAAACTTTGTCGCGCCATCAATATCTGCTGCCTCGTACAAGTCTTTGGATATGCCCTGAATCCCAGCCATGTACAAGACCATCGTATACCCCGTGTACGTCCAAATCACCATAATCATGATTGCAGGCAGTGCCCAATGCTGACTTGCAAGCCAGCCCGGAAGCTGCTGAATGCCTAACGATTTTAGAAATTGGTTAATAGGCCCTTGCGTCGGGTTATACAGTACACTCCATACAATCGAAATCGCTACGATACTGCTCACATACGGCAAGAAAAAGAGTACGCGAAGGAAATTTTTAAGATACACAAATTGATTTAGAATGACCGCTATGATTAAGCCCAACAGCATCGCTGCCGGCACCGTTATACCGGTGAAAATAACGTTATTCTCTAGTGACTGCCAGAAAAGTTCATCATGAACAAGTTGAATGAAATTGTCTACCCAAACCCACTGAATGCCTGCCATTCCTTGCAAATAGTCCCAATCCATAAACACCATCATTAAACTGATGATCAGCGGGACAAGAATAAACACAAGTACCCCTATAAAGTTAGGCAAAATAAATAAATATCCAGCCAAATTATCTCTATATTGATGTTTCTGATATCCTTTTTTCACGGCTTGACCCACTCCTTTCTTTTATTGTTTTCATTGTAGTGAAAAGGGGAATCCAGCTGAATGGTCGAAACTTGGCGTTTTCCGTCTTATTCTGCGATATCTATAATAAAACCGGATGGAACAAAAAAAAACCTGCAAGCTCTTGAATAAAGAGTTTGCAGGTCTTCTATTAGAATGGCCTTACTTCTTATCGGCTTGTATGGCTTGGTCAGCCCGTTTTTGCATCGTTTCGAGCGTCTTATCAATGGATTGTTGGTTCATAAAATACTTTTCTGCTTCTTCTTTCGTTATGGAGGTGATTTGTGGGAATGCGACCGCTTTCTCACGAACGGCAAAGGTGTAGTTCGCTTTCAATACGTTAGCTAGGGAGTCTTGATCGATGATGTCTTTATTGTCTCCAACAATCATTTGTGTGACCTGCGTCATATCCGCTTTTTTATTCGTCGGAATACGCCCGCCTGGAACCATATCCATGTTGCCCTCAGTCAAGTACCAAGAAATAAATTTAAAAGCAGCATCCTTATTAGCACTGTTCTTGTTAATCGACATGAAATCGTTCATACCGCCGTTGTTTACGTTCGTTCCTTTTTCATATTGAGGAGCTGGAGCAAAAGCAACGGAGAAGTCCCTTGGCCATTTTGTTTTATCTTTCAAACTCCGCATCATCCATGCGCCACCATAAACCATAGAGGCTTTGCCAGTCAAAAGCTCGTTCGCCGGATCCAGTTTGTTTGCAAGTCCTTCGCCCCAACCAACCATATATCCTTTGTCGTAAAGAGCTTTTTGAATTTCTAGGCCTTTTTTCATAGCCGGATGATTGAAATTAGACAAACCGTCCTGTTTATAGAAAGAATCTTTCGGCTGGGAGGAAACAAGCGTGAATTTCCCGATCAACAGATCAGCCCCCGGTGTAATGAAACTACCTTTTCGATCGCCTTTGTTCAACTTCCCGGCAAGCGTCAAATAATCGTCCCAGGTCCAATCTGTCGGTACTTTTTCGCCGGCTTCGTCAAGTGCCTTCTTATTTAATACTACAAAATCCACATTCTTATAGGCTGGTAAGTAATGATACTGATCTTTGTACTTCAGAACATTATTGTTCCCAATCACGCCGTCCACGTCGAAGTTTTCCTTCTTAATCATATCGTCAAGAGGTACCGTCATCCCCGCATTTTCACGGCGGTACAAGTTATTCTCACCATAGCTAAAGAAAATATCAGGCGCATCGCTTTGCGTCATCAACGCCGTGTCCAACTTGGTATTACCTGAATCATCGTTAATATAACGAACGTATTCCACTTGAATGTCAGGATGTTCTTTGTTCCACTTCTCAACAACGGTCTTTGGACCGGTTTCCTCAGGAACTGCTCCCCAAACGACGAGCTTTACCGCTTTTTTGTCTGTTTTTACAACAGCGGTATCGTTCTTTGCCGCACAACCTGTCAATAACATAGATGCTGTTAGCATGACAGCAATTGACCCTTTATACCATTTATTCATGTCTATCCCCTCCTAAAGTTGTACAAGATCACTTGAACAGCTTCAGCGTAACAAATACCGAATTGTGAGAACATGGTGATTTCCTGCTAAAAACCCGACTTTTCTACGAAGCCGATTTGCCCAAATAGAGTTTTCGATACTCAAGTGGGTAAACACCCTCCATTTTCTTAAACAGCTTGCTGAAATAAGTCGAGTCCCCGTAACCGACCATTTCAGAGATCTCATAAATCTTATAGGCTTGGTCTTTAAGCAGCTCCCGAGCCCGAGACATACGGATTCGGATCAGATAGTCCATAATGGTTTCGCTGGTTTCCTTTTTGAAAAGTACGCTTAAATAGTTTTCCGTAAAACCTGCTTTTTTCGCAAGCTCCGAAACCTTTAACGGTTGGTCAAACTGCTCTTTAATCGTGTTGATCACAGCTTGAATTTCGGGGCGGTACTGCTGATTGGAAAACAGCCTGATTTGGTCCAGATACACAGGAAGCCAGCCATGAAACCAGAGGTATATATCTCGCATTCTCTCCAAGCTTCGCACCGCGTGATACGGGTACATCGCTCCATGAAGTGGAACGGAATAGAGGTCTCCCCCCAATTTCCGGGCAAATGCTTCTAATAAATGCACGAGATGAACCCATGCTTCCCTCATATGCTCTGGATTACTCTTTGGCCCTTTTCGAATAGCCTCGTAGCCCTCATCGAGTTTCTGCTGCAAACCAGCTGCATCCCTCTTCTCTACGAGCCGCTCCCAATCTTCATCAGACCAAGGCTCCTGAAGGGAGCCAGGCTCAACCGCCTGAATATGTTCAAAATAGATAAAAGCGCCTTCTCCTTCATAGAACCGATAAGAGAGCGCCTCGCTAGCCTGAATAAAACCTTGGTGGACATCCAAGATTTCTTGCACAGGCGCGGACACCCCTATGCTGATTGTAACTTCCAGAAAAGCTGCTACAGCTTCTTGAACCTCATGCAGCATGGAGTCCTGTAAATGATCAACGATGATAGAGTACTTGCCGTTCTCGATTTCGATCAGTTCACCTTCGCCATACTTCTTGAAAATTTCAGTCAATATATTGGCTACCGTAAAATGCAGCAGTCTTTCGCTTTGGAATTTGTTCTGTTCCACTACTTCGTTGTAATGGTCCAATTGAAAGTTCACAACATAAATCGGCGTTCGGTAAGGCCGAAGGTTAAACTCACGCATCACTTCTTCCACGTCACTGCGGGTGCTGTTTTGCTTCACAAGCAGTTCCCTGATGCGCTTTTCCCTAGCTTCTTTTCCATATTTGGTCATCTTATATTTGAGTTGTGAGTCTTCCATGGTTTTAACTGTTTCAAGTTCAATCGATTCCTTAAGTTGATTCAGTTTCTCTAGCAGCTCTTCAGGCTCTATCGTCAGCTTCAGAATATAATCGACCGCGCCTAAACGAAGCGCCTTCTGCACATACGCAAAATCGTTATGATTGGATAAAATCATGCATTTCGCTTGGGGTGCAACACTTTTCATCTCTTCTAGCAGCTGCAGTCCGTCACAATTTGGCATCCGGATATCTGTTAACACGATATGGCATTCCTGCTGTTTCAGAATATGTAGAGCCTCCACGCCATTGGCTGCTTCACCCACAAGCTCAAAGCCGTTCTGTTCCCATGGAATAATCGTTTTCAGTCCTACTCGTACCAGAAATTCATCATCTACGATGAGTACTCTAATCATCTCTGTTCGTCTCCTTATCTGCATGCCCCTGCACCGAAATAGCTGCTGGAACAGACTGCAGTGGTAACTTAACCGTTACCACCGTTCCTTCTCCAAGTAAGCTGTTCATCACAATCCCATACGCACTGCTAAAATGCATTTTGATCCGTTCGTTCACATTGTAAATACCAATCCCACGATATCTCGCATGATCTTGGCTAAGCTCTGTCCTGAGTTTCTCAAGTCGTTCTTCCGAAATTCCATTGCCGTTATCTGTAACTTTAATCAATAGGGCATCATCCTCAATTGACGCACAGATTTCTATAAGTAACGGCATCTTCTGCCCGTGAATAATCGAGTTTTCTACAATCGGCTGTAAAATAAACTTTAAGACCGAAAATTGGTTAAGTTCATTAGGAATATGGAATTGAACACGTATGTTATCGTTAAATCGAATCTTCTGCAAATCAAGATACGACGCCAGATGCGTAATCTCATCTTCCAACGTGACAAACTCCTCGCCAACCTTCATCGTATACTGCAACAGCTTACCTAATTTCGTAATCATTTGACTCACATGTTTTGCACCGGATAACATCGCCATCCATTTGATTGAATTGAGTGTATTAAACAAAAAATGCGGGTTGATTTGCGCTTGAAGCGTTTGAAGTTTTGCCTCCTCCTTGCGCTTTTGCTCTTCAGATAAGTTCATAATCAACTGTTGCAAGCGATCAATCATACGATTGAAATGATTACCGAGTATTGTAAACTCGTCTTTTCCCTCTATCGTCACATAGGAGTGGAAGTCACCGCTTCCCAGCCGGTTCATGGACGAGACTAGTTGTTTCAGTGGTTTTGTTAACCGAATCATGAAATAAATAAACACCACTGTAAACAATACAAACCAACCAAATAACCAAAGCATGGACTGATTGCGGATTCCCCCAAGCTGATTCCATAACTGTGTTTGCGGAGTAAACTGTACAAGCTTCCAACCAAGCCGCGGGAATTGTTCCATACTGATCGCGTAATCCCGGATTGAAATCTCACTTTTCGCCGATCCAACCTGTTCATTTAATAGCAGCCGCTTGATCAGTACGTCCGTCTCTTCAAGCGTTAGCGGCGATTCCCCTCCAACTCGCTGATTTTTTTCATTCAGCAGCATGAAGCTGCTATGTTCTGTGTGCCAAGGCTGCTTTTTTACATTTAGAAAGACGGATGAAGGAATGCCGATAAATAGAACATTTGCCACCACGTTCGGGTTTCCTTGAATCGCTCTGCTAAGGGTAAAGTAAGATTCATTGGCACCAGCCAACTTTTGAATGGCACCCTCGTAAGGATACTTCCATACCGGCCAACCATTTTGGGCTTTCGTTTCCTTCAGCCAATCCTCATTTTCCACCTGTTTGAGCAATTGTGCCTGTTTGCCTAGGTCGTTAGGTTCAGACAAGGTTGTATGGATAAACCCACGGTTGTCGATCACCGCAATCACCGCACCGCTGTCGAGCAGAATATCCCGGACGTTACTAAGTCTTTGCTGTACAATATTATAACGTCTCAGGTCCTGATAGTTCGTGTTCCATTCTGTCCCTGCATCGAGAAACTGATTGAAATCAGGATCATTCATAATAAGATTCGATGCTTTTAGCATGCGCTCTGCTAAATCATTCATATTGATGGCTACTTGATGCAAAGCTTCTTGATTACTGCGTTGTATTTCTTTTTTTACCACAGAGCCGGATGATTGATAAAAGCTATATAAAATAGTTGTAGCCGGAATTATAATGAAGATAAAAAAAGAGACTAGTATCTTTCCCCGAATGGATCGGAAAAGAAACGTAAATCCTTTCATTCTAGTACCTCCTATGAAAATAGTGCATCAAGAAAAACATATCATACTTTTTTCGGCCAAAGGAATGTACGATTATTGGCATTTTATGTCGTATTCTTTGTAACTATCAAGAAAAATGTCGAAAAACCTATTATCTTGCCATTATAACAAAAAAGCCTCCCGGTTAAGGAGGCTTATTACTATTCCAGCAGCAAACCTGCCGCCTGTCTCAGTTAATTGACTAACCAGTTCATGTCAACTAGGGATCAACAAACTATTCACTCCTCACCCAAGCTCTTGCCATCAGACAAGAACTTGATCCCTATATGCATTCAATCTATTACATCGGAAGATCGAAACCGGTAATCGTTTTGGTTTCCAAGCAATCTTCCAGACCGTAAATGCCGTATTCACGGCCGATTCCGGAATGCTTAAACCCGCCGAAAGGAGCTTTCATTTCAAAACCTGCCCCGTTGATGAGCACCACACCCGCTTGGATACGTGACGCCAATTCGTTCGCTTTCTCCAAGTTCGCCGTGCTGATATAAGCCCCTAAACCGTAGTCCGTATTATTGGCCATCGCAACGGCTTCTTCCTCGTTTTTGAAGGTTAAAATCGAAAGCACAGGTCCAAAAATTTCTTCCTTCGCGATCGTCATCTCTTCCGTTACGTTAGCAAAAACCGTCGGTCTGACAAAGTTCCCCTCTTCTAACCCCTGTGGATGGCCTTCGCCACCAATCACCAACTCAGCACCCTCTTGAATGCCCGATAAAATGTAACGCTGAACTTGATTGTATTGTTTCTCAGTAACAAGTGGCCCAAGAATCGTATCTGCTTCAGTTGGAAGTCCAACTTTCATCGACTCTACGGTTTCTCTTGCAAGTTTCTTAACCTCTTCCAGCCTGTGCGCGGGAACGAACAATCTTGTACCGGCTACGCAGGCTTGCCCATTATTCATATAACATGATCTAACCGCAGCAGGGATCGCTTTGGCGAAATCCGCATCGTCCAGTACGATATTCGGAGATTTACCCCCAAGCTCTAAAGTTACACGCTTCATAGAGTCTACGGTAGCTCTGCGAATTTCTTTTCCGACCCGTGTTGAACCCGTAAAATTAATCATGGCTACGTCCGGATTACGCGTAAGTTCGGCTCCTACTGTAGTCCCAAGACCATTCACGACGTTGATCACCCCTGGCGGAATGTCCGCTGCATGGAAGCATTCCGTTAACAATTGCGTTTGCAGGGCGCTTAATTCGCTAGGCTTAATCACAACTGTACATCCTGCTGCTATCGCTGCACCTAGTTTGGCCGTAATCTGCGAATAACTTGCATTCCAAGGTGTAATAATACCGATAACGCCTACGGGTTCGGAAACAACTTTAGCTTTGCCGATCATGTGGACAAAATCGAACTGTTCAAGCGCCTCTTTGCTATCCATCAAGTTAGCCGCAGCCAATCTAACCCTCCCGGTTGATGCCATTCGAGGGGCACCGTATTCAAGGATATTCGCTTCGGCCAACTCATCGATTCGGTCTAAGATTGCATCGTTCAAACGCTGTAACATCACGGACCTTTCCTCCACAGACGTTTTTGAAAAGGTAGCGAATGCTGCTTTCGCCGCCGCTATGGCGAGTTTAGCATCCTCTTCATTACCGAGCGTTACACGGCCAAAAACTTCTCTTGTAGAAGGATTAATAAGATCCAAATGATCTATACTCCTTGGAGTTACAAACTTTCCATCTATATAAATTTTTTCTATGTTTCTCATACCAGACACCTGCTTTATTATAGTTATGTTGTCATCTTAAGAAATGGATTGCACAGCTCCGTTTTTCCTCATTCGAGCAATTGGCATGTAGATTACGGCACTTACAGCCAAAGCTGCAGCTATCGCCATAAAGACACCACGTGTCGAATCCGTATGAAGCAGCTGTTCTATTCCTTTTACGAATAAAGGGCTGAGAAATTGGCAGGCATAAACACAAGCAAGCATCAGTGAAATGGCCGATGTTAAGCTAAGTTTAGGCACAATTTCCGCTGTTTTGATGAATGATAGAGGGAACAACATGCCCTCAGCCAAACCGATCATAAATACCGCAACCGCAACGGTCCACACCGTATGGGCAGAACCGATGAGCAAGAAACCTCCGGCCATCACAGCTAAATCCAGTGGGACGAGCCGTTTTTTTAACATGCTGCTTAATCGGGTCACCGCAAGTCCTCCCACGAAAACACCAACTAGTGCGAAAGCAGTCAAGTAGCCTACTGAAGCTACGGTACCAATGCCGTTATTGGACAAATAGAGAGAAAGGTTCGTCGGGATCAAAGTGAACATCATCGAATGAAGCCCTGCCGCAGCCGCAACCGCGAAGAAAAACTTCGGAAGCTTAGCCGTCCCTTTCGCTACCACTTCCGATTGGATCGGCGGAAACTTAGGTAAAAATGCGATAACCAAGAGAAATAAAACAACGGCGTACAAATAGGTTAAAAACACATCTCGCCATCCAAATGATGCGATAATTCCTCCAAAAGATAGAAAAATAGCTCCGCCAATGCCATTAATTGAAGTCTGTATGCCATTCATGCGAGATCGTTCTTTGCCCTGGAAATTCTCCGCAATCAAAGCGTTAAACGTTGGTGAAATGAGGCCGATGCTGAGACCCAGCAGTGCCCGAAAGGCTAAGATCATTTCAAATGAATTCATGAAGGCCGGGCCAACGCCGCCAATGATATACATGAGCAAACCTGCTATTAAAATTTTTTTCCGAGAAAATCGTCTGCCTAAATTCCCTGCCATAAATAAGGTTGGCAAAATAAATAGAGAAGAAATGGTGACGACCCACTGTACCAATAGCGCGTTGGTACCGGGGAAAGCCACAGCTAGCGGTTTAACCGCTGGCGCAGCCATCATCGTTCCGAAGGTCGTTGTAACAGCCATCGATAATAAAGAAATTCTTACACTTAGTTTCATAGAGGCAACCTCTTTCTGACTTTGTAAGGCAAATCAGCGTATGTTGCAAGCTTATTTTTCTTCGAACTCGTCATACATACGCGACACTTCCGGATCCAGCTCTTTAGATACATAATCCGTCGACTGGCTAAGTGCCTGCCAGCGTTTCGTTTCCGCTAGCTTGCCTTGGTCCACCGCGTTTGCGATGGCTACGGCATCGCTTCCGAGCAATAAGCGAAGCGGCGGATTCTCCTCATTAACGATCTTAATGATCGCTTGCGCGGCTTTATCCGGATCGCCGTTCTCCTTACCGGTTGTATCGCGAAGATGTTTCAGCAAGCCGCCGACTGTGGCTCGGTATTCTTCTCTAGGCTCGATATGCTGCATGGAAGAGCCTGCCCAATCGGTACGGAAACCGCCCGGTTCGATTAACGTGACTTTTAATCCTAGTGGCGCTACCTCTTTGGACAGCACCTCGGAGAAACCTTCCACCGCCCATTTTGCTGTCTGGTAAGGTGCAAGACCTGGTGCACCTGTTCTGCCGCCGATCGAAGAAAATTGGACAATATGACCATGGCCTTGTTTTCTTAACAGGGGCAGTGCAACTTTGGTAACGTTAATAACACCCCAGAGATTCGTTTCCACCTGCGCACGGAAATCTTCCATCGACGTTTCTTCTATAGAAGAGACATTACCGTAGCCTGCATTATTAACAAGGACATCCAATCGTCCGAACGTTTCGAAAGCGGTCTGGATAGCAGCTTCAGCCTGCTCGAATCGATTTACATCTAACTGCACGATCCGAACCTGGCTGCCATAACGTGCTGCAAGATCGGCAATCTGCTCTGTATTGCGAGCTGTAGCGACAAGTTGATCACCTTTTGCTAATACCGCTTCTGCAAGACTGCGACCAAACCCGCGTGAACTCCCTGTAATCAACCAAACTTTAGACATATTATGTTGCCTCCTGGAATATTTGTTCCATAAATAATATACTCCTACGGCAACCTTAGGTCAATAGTTTTCGGAATTTTTATTCCAAGCAGATAAAGGGATATATAACTCCAGCCTAGAATTAATACATATATTCAATAAAAAACTCAATACTCTTAATGTCGCAACGGACAAACCAATCAATAAAATGGAATTATAATTCCATATCTATCATTCAACAAATGCTCATTACACGAACTTTGGAATTATTTTTCTAACAACTATACAAAAAAACAGCCCGCGGAACCTAACTAGTTCCTAAGACTGTTTTTCAGACGAGAATTGCTTTCCATGAAGCTTCCATAATTTGTTGAATTTGGAGCTCGTTCATCGGATATTTCTTTACGTAGTATCCTTTTAGAATTGATGCTATCATCCCGTGCATGAGCTGATGACACAAATGGGAGTCCATTTCTTTCAAAACCCCCTGCTTCTGGCCTTCAATAATCAAAGAGATAATCACATCACGGGAGTTATGAGCATCGTCCATCGCGCGTAACTCAGGTGAGATATACGGTGAATAGGAGAAGCTGTCGATAAACATGAATTCCTTTGGATAATGAATGCCGAACTGCAGTCTATTTAACTGAAGACACCTAAATCGCTCATACAGGCTTGCTTCAGGATTATAATCCTGCATCAAGTAATCCCCCATTAGCATTCGTGCTTCTTTATACACCGCATTAACCAGTTCTTCTTTATTCGCAAAATAATTATACATCGTGCCAGACCCTACATTTGCTCGCTTAAATATTTTGGAGAAGGTAACCGACTGAAGTCCCTCTTCGTCAATTAAGTCGAGTGTGGCGGTCATTATGTCCTGTTTCTTACTCATGAATTCCACCTCTTGGGACTAACATTAGTACGATCCCCAGGTAGATGTCAAGTAGGCATTGCTTTATTGCGTGGCGGGTTCGAAAGTTTTGACAACTTCATAGCTGCCCGGTTCAAACTTGGCTATCGTCATTGCTTCCTGAAGATACGGAAGAGGTTTAGGGTCGTTTCGCATCGCTTGGTAATCTTCCGCACTTCGCCACTGCGCATACATCGTTACTTTCGTTCCCTCTGTCCCGCGGTGCAAACTGCAAGAAATAAATCCTGGCGCGTATCGAACGGAAACATCTGTTGCACTAGTAAGTAAATCGATGAGACGTTCCTGATTTTCCGGTTCCACCGTGAACACATTAATAAAAGTAAGAACGTTATTATTCGTTGATATCAGTGTCATATATGAACTCCTTCATGATCTATTCTCGCGTATCTTGTGCTTCATGCCATCATCATATACATGTAAGAATCTGATTGGAAAAATCAAAAAGGGACTATTTCGATGAAATAGTCCCTGGGGTAACCACATACTAGCGAGCATTAAGTTGATCAATACTACATATTTGAGGAACTACAGGCCGCTATTCTTGCAAATTCTGCCGGTTTCCGCAGTCATGCGGAACTACAGGGCCTTATTTGACCGCTAATCCTGTTTTCTTTTAGAAAAACGGAAAAAGAGCGGCCCACAGTTCCCCTCCGCGCGAAAAAGAGCCTGTCGCAATGAAATAGCGCCTTGTAGTTCCCCTTCAGAGAGGAACCACTCAGCAAATCTCATGGGGTGGAGTGCTCAACCCAAACCATTACCTGATCGGACGGAGGAATCCGATCACGCGTTGCAAAAGCAAAGCCGTCGCATCAGCGTCATAAGAAGATAAACTGCTATCAGCGAACATGTGTTGATCGCCCGGGTACAAAAACAGTTCGGCCTGATTGGCCGAAGCCAAGAGCTCACGAGCCGCTTCCAAATCACCTTCGTCAACAAAATACGGATCAGCCTCCATGCCGTGAATCTGAACCGGCAGCTCCGCTGGCCAGGGTGATCCGAACATTGCCGTTGGCACACAGGAGTAAAAAAGCAGCGTGCCAATAGCGCCCTCCCGAGTCTGGGCAAGCTTCTGTGCAGGCAATACGCCCAGCGAAAACCCTGCATAAACGATGTCTCTTGGAAGCTCATGCGCCACACGAACACCGCGCTCCAGCATCTCATCGAATCCGATCTCCTTGACATAGGCCATGCCATCCTGGATGGTCGTAAACACATGACCTTCATAGAGATCAGGAACATGTACAGTGTGTCCCTCTTTTCTAAGCTCGTCGGCAAAACTGTGAATCCCCGGGGTCAGACCCAGAGCATGATGAAATATTAGAATTTCTGCCATTTTTCTTCTCCTCCTACGTCAGATTCTAAAATTATACTTCTATTCAATCTATTGGAATTCCTTTCGCTGACCCTCCACTTGTATAATCCATCCTTTATTGTCTCAAATTAATCAATAGTGCATAGAAGAAGGAGTAGAATGTGGAATCCACATTTTTATCGATTAATCAATTACTTTTGATCAGAGGATACCCTTCTTTCCTGCAAAGCCATAATTGTCGAAGTTATCCCTTCCTTGAACGGTGTTGCTACGATCGGCCCGATAAACCGTTTGTATTTTTCTCCGCTTAACACAAGGGGCTCCTCGGTTAAATAAAGCATCTCGACGACTTCTTTCATCACTGGGACGCTCATGCCAATCAACGATAGACCTAATTTTTTTAGTGGGATGATCGGTTTAACAAATCCGCTTGCCGACTGTGCAATTCGCACGATCTCTCGTCCTGAGATAAGACCGGCACCTGGAATATGCCAATTCTGCCCGTAAGCGAAATCTTTACCTGCCAATTCGGCAATCATTGCAGCTGCATCCGGTAAATAGACGAATTCGCGAGGGACTTGCATGTTGCCGATGAAAAAAGCCAGTTTGCCAGCTGCGATGGCTTCCAAGGTTGAGCCTAAATAGGAGGCTTCATTAGCCGTTGGCCCATAGTAATCTGGCAAGCGAACAATCATGACTTGAGCCTTGGTCCATCGTTGGCAGAAAAGCATCCGTTCGTAGTCCAGTCGAACGTTTCCTTTTTTCGTATGAGGCTGCTTGGGATGCTCCTCTGTAACCAGCTCCATCTGTTTTCTGCCATACGGATAAATGCCGTCAATCACTACAACTTTGATAGCTAGCCGTTCCGCGGCCTCCATCACCGATTCGCCTAAAGGAATCAGCTTATTCACCATCTCGTGATAAGGTACATTCGCGCAATGGAACATGACTTCAGCCCCATTCGCCTGGGCTACTATGTCCCCAGGTCGCATCGCGTCTCCTACAGAAAGAGTCAAATGCTTCGGATTTCCAAGCTTTCTGGCGAACTGCTCTAATTTCTGGCGAGAACGTCCAAATGCAATGGTTTCTACACCTCTTTTGACAAGTTCCTCTGTGATTGCCGCTCCCGTGCCTCCTGTTGCTCCTATTACAATCGCTTTTTTCATTTCATCAGCTCCATTTTTCATTATTTGTGATTGATCAATCACTAACTTGAGATCATCTTATCATTCAGTTATTGATTAGTCAATCACTAATTAATAAAAAAGAGACCCACAGCAGTGGCTGAGGATCTAAACGCTTTTCAACTCAACGTGATGAGTACCAATCAAGCACTCGCAAGGCGCGAAGCGTATTCCAACGACTCGGCTCGCCTTCAACACCTTCCATGTCAAAGTGAACTCGGTCGGAATGTGAGTTCTCAAGCGGCCATTTCCCGTTCTCGTCTTGTTTCTTCGCTACCAGACCGACCGCCTCGGCGACTCTTTCATCGGGTTTGACGCCTGCGCTGCGCAAGTAATCCAGACCGCGCAATACGTCATAATGCCACGTCGTCGGAAACGAAAACCGCGTCCAATTGAGATCGATCACCTCGCCCGATGACAGAGACCTTAACATGCGGCGTTCCAATAGATACTCATGGGCCCGGATACGAGCTTCCGTCACTACCGCCGTTTCTCCCTTTGCTTTCTCATACTCTAACAACCCTTCCAAAACACAGATCGTGCTGTGGAATGAGGATCGCCGGCTTGCAGGAGCGTTGCAATTCCAGCCTCCGTCCTCTAACTGCTCTCCAAGAAGTCGATCAACTAGCCTAGCGCTGCCCTCTCCAAAGTAGGAGCCCGCGCCGAGTATCCACCCATTGACGCAGGGTTCTGTCTCGCCGTCAAAGTACGGTAGGCCTCCCATTTGCTGCGGCCAAGTGATGTTGTCACGCACGAGACCGATGGATCTCCGTGCTTCCTCCCCTGACGGATCTAGGCCCAGGTCCTTCAAAAGCAGAAGGGTGTAGCTCGTACATAGCCAGTTCCGTGCGTCGGCTTCGCCACCCCAGTTGCCTTTGGAAGATTGCAATCCAAGCACCCGGGCGCCCCAACCTTCCGATGCAATCCGCGACCGCTCAGCAGCAACACGGTCATCGGACTCTTGGGTTAAGTCACGCATCACTTGCCAACGGATTGCAGGATCCCCGCCAAGCAGCCAATCTATGACTGATTCATTGGGCTTATGAATTTGCCATTCGCGATTATCAATAGACATCTAATGATTCTCCTTCATTAGGTCAAAATTTCTACACTGTGCCTGCATGGCTGTTTTTGACCATCGATAAATTATTTGTTCATTTGATATTCGCGAAATACATAAATTTTCCTGCTCTCCATCGGCGAGTATACCTAGGTAAAGAATTGCCGCAGCTCTTCCGCCACCAAATCCGGCTTGCCACCCCGATTCGTCTGGCTGATATCGCATGCTCCTCCGTGATCAAGTCCGGGCATTTCCATCCTTGCAGCTTGAGGCAGCACTTTTTCAAGAGCGTCAAGCGCAGGCTTCAGATACGACAATCCTTTACTGCCGCCTAGTAACAAAGCATCGGCATTCAAGGACTTAAATCGGTCCACCGTGCCGGTCATCTCCATGAGTAACTGACCGTCATAATGCAGCGTCGGTGCGAGCATTCGCATTGTTACGTCGCCCTTCTTCGCCTTCTTGCTCTCGCTTTCCATCATTTTGTTCGTCATGGACTCGAGCAGCCACCGGGGGATGGCATTAAGCACTGGTCCGCCCAGCTGCAAGCCTTTCAAGCACGTGACGAGAGCGGCGGCTGTCTTGCCTTCGGTGATCTCCCGGTCATAACGAGCTAGCCATTTCGTCCTCTCTGAGTTCATCAACAACGCGGGTTCATAAAGGGCAAGCTTGCGAATTGCCGGTAAGGCACGTGCTGCTTCAAGCGCAATAAGCCCCCCTGAGCTGATCCCGAAGACAAGGCTGGCGCCCGATAGGTTCAGGAGTGCCTCCAAATCTTCGACTTCCTTCCGGATACCGTAATCTTCACCATAAGGTCCGCTTAAACCACGTCCACGGCGGTCAGGTACGTAGACCGTGAATGCATCGGCTAGCCGCATCGCAAGCTGCGTGAGGTTTTGTGACGATAAATTGGCGCCATGTACTACCACCACGCCCGGTCCTTGACCATACTGCCGATAACCGATTGTGGTGCCGTCTCTGGATATCACAGAACCTACTGTATGAGTCGAGTCGATTCTCGTTGTACTGGATTGAATAACGGTTGAGTTTATCATTCCAATCTCCTCCTCAGAAGTTGCCCTTCATTTGAACCGTATAAATCGTATGTTTATCCCTTCGATGTTAATCTGGACTACTCAGTCGCTCCGCTATTTCACGTATCCATTCCTCATTCCAGCAGAGTTCACCCGTGCGCAAGTCTTCGATGACAGCCCTCAGCCATTCAAGTTCAGCCTGCAATACGGCCCGGCTATGTTCAACCTCTAGCATGAACAATCGGGGAACCGATTCCTTATACTTCAGTAACTGCGAATCCGTGCGTAGAATGGCCTCTTGAAGAGCTCCTTCTCTTCTCTCGAATTGCCGCTGAACGTCTTCGGGAGTCAACAGGGTGAGAAAAGAGATGGCTGCGGGAAAATCCGGATATTCCTGCGACCGGTCCGAAAGCATTTCCCTAAGCCAAATCTTCGATGTTTCCCTTCCTTCTTCGGTCAATTCGTAAACGGTTCGATCAGGGCGCCCCCCTTCACTTAAGGTTCCTTGAACTGAAATGAGTCCTTCCCTCAGCAAGCGCTCAATGGTCTGATAAATACTTGTACGCTGGCGGACGTTAATGACCTCATCCTTCCCTCTTTCTTTAATAAGCTGCTGCATTCTGTATGGATGCATGGGTTCTTCGGCCAGATGGGCGAGAATGGCTAACGCAAGTGGTGATCGTTGGGGTTTATTTGTTTTATTCTTCATAGTTATAATATTACTATTCATTTTATAACTAAGTCAATGGTTTTTCGCAGTTTTTCCCAAAATAAGTAAAGCGCCTAATTTGTTTCTATAGGCAATAAGAAATAGAGCAGGTACCTTGTTGGCACCTGCTCCACAATCTATTTCAACTATCGTCCTATCAACATAGTACTTCAACAGTAAACCCGCCAGGTGCCTGCACATAGAAAGTCCAAGCGTGCGATCGTTGCGGGGGGTTCACAGAAAGGCCATCATCCTTCATGAGTTGATAGATTTCGTTCACCCGATCTTCGCTTTCTTGAATAAAGCCGATATGAAAGGTGCTAGGATAAGTGACTTGGTCGCCTTTCATCAAGGTAAGTACTAAGCCACCATCGTCCAATAGGACAGCGAATCCATTTCCGCGCGTGTGTCTAACTTCCATTCCGAAATATTTGACAATGAAATCAATCGTAGCTTTAACGTCACTGACAGTTAAATTAAGATGATTTAATCTCACAAGTACACTTCCTTTCCAACTAATATTCAGTGGATCCCATACAATTCCTGAAAAACCTGATCGTCTAACCGTACATCACCTGCAGCACAGGAATCTTCCAGCTGACGGATCGTTTTGCAGCCGGAAATCGGAAAGACAGGAAAAGGATGAGCAAGCAAGTAGCCGAGCGCGACCTGAGTCATCGTGAGATCCAACTGCCGTGCGAGCGTTTCGACACGCTTCAGCTTAAGTAAATTACTTTCACTACATAGGTTCCATATTTTTTTATTTTCCGGACTAGGCTGAAGCAGCATTTCGCTTGTATATCGACCGCTGAAAAAGCCGGATGCCTGTGAATTATAAGGGATCGCAGGCAGCCCTGTACGTTCATGATAATTCAGCTCATGTTCATCTAGCGTCACCATCATAGGATCGTTTCCGGGAGGATACGAAGCGAGACTCCATTTGTTCTGGCTGGCGGCAAAACTTTGTTTTCCTTTGCTTGCTGCATACTGACGCGCGGCTTCTATTCGATCTGATCGCCAATTTGAGCAGCCAAAATATCGGATTTTCCCCTGCTGCACCAATGTATGCATGGTATCCATAATGTCCTCGACCGGCCGATTTGGATCATCTCGATGCAGCCAGTACAGATCGATATAATCCGTTTGCAAATGGCCTAGACTCATCTCCACATCAGCATAAATATCTTCCCGGCTTAAACGCGGTATATGCATGGTCTCCAGTTCGGGGTGTGCCCCTTTTGTAGCAAGAACGATATGACTGCGGTTATTACGCAATTTCAACCATTGCCCGATAAGCTTTTCACTGCGGCTTCGCTCGCCCGGCACCCAATCAGAGTACACTTTGGCCGTATCGAGAAAATCGCCTCCCCTGTCCAAAAAGCGGTCCATCATTTCGAAGGCATGTTCTCGGCTCACCGATTCACCGAAATTCGAAGTGCCTAGGCAAATAACGGATGGTGTTAATTCTGTGCCGGGTATTTGTTGGTTTCGCATATAAACCTCCTTAAGCCTATACTCGAACTCATATTTTATGCGTGATATTTTCCGACAGGAGCGTTTAATACCCATTCCAGCATTTCAATTTTGGAACGAATTTCTTTGATTTCCTCACCGTTTTCTGCTGGGTTAAGCCGCTGCACGGTCTGTTCCAACTGATGAATCATACGCTTAATCTGATCTTCCGATCTCATCTTACATTCCTCCAGAATAGTAAACTACTTCATTCAACTCTACTCCCGCAATTATACCGCCGCGACGCCTGCAACTTCTTAATTACTAATAGCTGGAATCTTCACAATCACCGTAGTTCCCAGGTCCAACTTACTTTCTATGCTTACCCCATAACCTTCTCCAAACATCAGCTTAATCCTTTTGTTAATATTGGAAAGACCGATGCTTTTCCCATCCGGACTGTTCTTGACTCTCTCCGAGTAGTCCATATGTAGCTTCGCCTTTAAGCTTTCCAGCTCATCAAAGCCAATCCCGATTCCGGAATCCGTCACTTGAAAACAGACATCGCCATTCGTATCGATCTGACCTTTGACATGTAAACTTCCTCCTGCATCTCTACGCTCAAGGCCATGATAAACAGAATTTTCAATGATAGGCTGTAAAATCATTTTAGGTGTTTTCATTTGCATTAGCTTGTCGTCCACATGTACTTCCATCATAAACTTGTTCTCATATCGAATGGAAATAATATTCATATAGGCCTGCACACACTGAATTTCTTCGCTTATAAGAACTACCTCATCCTCTTTAATGCTGTAACGGAATATTTTCGACATTGAGGAAGTAATCTGTGCAATTTCCTTGCTGCCATATTCAAGCCCGATACTGCTTATGCAATTTAATGTATTATACAGGAAATGCGGGTTGATTTGACTCTGCAATGCGGAAAATTCAACTTGTTTTTTGCTAATTTCTGACTCGTACAACCTTGCCTGCGTGTTCAAGATGTTGCTTGCCATCTCTTCCATTTGGTCTATCATGCTGTTGATATCATAAGCTAGAACACCAACTTCATTCGTTGAGCGCACTTTAACCCGAAACCCCATGTCTCTTTTACCCATTCTTTTCATATCGGCAACAAGCCCCATGACAGGTCGTGTCAAATTATTTAAGAAAAAATACCCCAATATAATTAAACTTAGAATGATACCGATACCTGCTATAATGCTAACATTTTTGATCGCGTTCATGTCGGTTGTCAATTCGTGCACCGGAATAATACTTACGATCCGCCACCCATCTGCTTGCTCCAAATCTTTTTCTTGAACGATGACGTCTTCCCCGTTGATATTGGTTTTGACACCACTCGTTAAACTATCCCGGTCTACAGAGAGTATGTCCTTGAATAAAATGCCACGGAAATTCGTATTGTTCGATGCTATGACTTCATTTCGGCTGTTTAATAAATACAAAGTAGAATTAGGCGTCAAATCTGTATTTTTAACTAGTTCTTGCAGCCTATCCGTATTCACCATAACAGAGCAATAGCCGGTTTGCTGTGAAAAATGAACCCCGCCAATAGCTTCAATTATAGGTGCTATATAAAAGAAATATTCGCTTCCTGTTTTTTCGTCTTTGAGAATATTCGTATAGATGCCTTTTTCAACAGATTCGCTGTCCAGCTTATAAGAATTAATAAATTCAGCATATTGGTTTGAAAAAAATATATCGCCATTTGACGTGGCTAAACTGTAAATTCGTCTTCCTTCGCTGTCATTAATAACGATACCATTGACATACGAATTAAAGGACCTCATGTATTCCATGAGATCAATCACATAAGCCCCGATATCAAAAGCCCTTTTATAATCATCATCCGCTATGGTAAATTCCTGGATTTTTTTATTGTTAACGACTATGTTTGTGCTTACTTCTAAATCATTAAATACGGTATCTATCTTCTGGCGTGTTTGCTCAATGATTTTATTGCCGTAATTGGAAGCTCTTTTTTGCGTGAGATCATAGAAGCTGTAATAGAAGTACAACTCCATGGATGTAAAGATGATAATTGAAAATGAAAATATGAGTAAAATCTGATGTTTTAGCTTAAGTCTACTAATCTGCAAAATCCCCACTCCGATCGCTAACCATCAACTTTTTCTAAATTTCGTAGGCGTGATCCCGCATTGTTTCTTGAACACTTTATTGAAATAGTAATAATCAAAGTATCCTACTTTCGTCGCAACTTCTTCAATGGATAATTCTGTATGTTTCAAAAGCTCGCACGCTTTTTTTATTCTCAACTCCGTGACGTATTCCGAAAAGGTTTTGCCCAAATTTTTCTTGAAAAATTGGCAGCAGTAGACTTGGTTGATATAAAATTTAGCAGACAAATCTTTCAGATATAACCTGGATTGAAAATGAGTGTCGATATATTTGACCATCTGGCTAAAATAAGCGTTGATATCCCCCTCATTAACCGTATGACCGTTCAACTGCTTGATGTATATCAGAATGTCGTATAAAAAACTGCATAAGGATTCAAAGTTCTCAAACCGTTCTTTCAGTTCAGAGTAGTTCAAGAAATCAAGCTCCATGTCTTTCAACTCTTCATAATAGGTGCCAACCAACACACTAACCACTTGATTCCATAGGTATACGACCTCTCCCATACCTAGGTGATTTTGCCTGAAAAAGTCCACGACTCTCTCTATGCTGTAATCCATTTCATCAAACTTATGTTCTTGGATGACTGCAGAAATTTCGTCTATTAACGGCTTTACCACCGTAAACCTTGGTTCGTATTCAAACATACCTTTTTCTTCATTTAAAAATATGTGAGACGCTGCGAGATCTGCTTCCTTAATCAACTTGGCCATATGTTCATAATTCGTTGAAATGCTGCTGATTCCTATCACTTTTATATCTAATCCCTCGAAAACTGTGTAATCTAAATCATGTTCCAACTCTGATTTTTGATCGCTTTTTAGAATATACAACGTCTTTCTTGATCCGAAATCAATTTCCAATATCTGTTTTCGATCGAAAAATTTTAAGTTCTTATACGCCTTCTTCTCACTATTGGAATAAATGACAAGCACACGAAAATAATCGTCCGACGAACGATCAAAGAAGGGTGTTAAACGATTTAATTCACTTTTATCCGGTAGCGTTAAAGCCTCTAAAATCAGGTTATTTCGAACACTTTTCTTCTTGGAAAAATGCAAGGCCAGCTTTTTGATTAAAGGATCGGCCATATCAATATCTATGGGCTTTAGGAAATAATCCAACGCGCCATATCTTAAGGCCTCCTGCGCATATGCAAACTCAGCGAAACCGCTTACAACTACAAACTCAGCATCCAATTCCTTTTCTTTGGTCATCCGCATGAGCTCAAGGCCGGAAATTTCGGGCATTCTAATATCTGTAAAAATAAGATCAGGGCACTCCTCGTTGATGAACTCGATTGCTTTATGGACACTTGTGAACGTACCTCTGATTTCGAAACCATATTTTTCCCAGTTAAATACATTCTTTATCCCTTTTATCGCCCATGGTTCATCATCTATAATCATAACACTGTACATAAGTACCCCCTAGATAGCTGATCTACCCTAATCATTAATTTTATCTGCATACCGGCAAGATAACAAGATTGCATGGCGTTTCACAAGAAAGGCCTATGGACATAGTTTTGTCATGTCCATAGGCTTTACTTCATATATGTCAACCTGATAACTACTTCTTATTCGCCTGCATGGCTTTGTATATTTTCACATTTTCGTCCATGACGGCTTGCCCGCCGGCTGCCATATACTCGGCAACTAGTTTGTCATACAAACCATCGAATTCTGCCGGCTTGCACACGATAAGTTTGTCTGTCATCGTTTTGTTCAGATCCCCAAGTGTTTTGCCAAACTTAATATTGGACTCATTCGGCGTCTCATAATAGTAACCTGTATACGTATCTGTCGTATTAATCTGGTATGATTTCTCAGCAACAGCTTCGTATCCTGGAGCGGAAGCAGCTAAAGCCTTAATATTCTTCTGTTGATCGCCAAGCTCCACACCATTTACGACCAGCGTATAATCAAGATTTAGGTAACTCGTTTGCATATTATCACCAGTTTGAGTAATCACTTGCGGCATATCATTCACCATCTTGTGGTTAACACCCTCCTGACCGTATTGCAGGAAGAATAATACTTTAGGGTCGGACATCCAGTTAAGGTACTTGATCGCCAACTCCGCGTTTTTACTGCTCTTCGGTATAAAAACATTCACGCCATTTTCATTGTAAGCGATTTTCTTATATTTCCCTTCATAGTTTTTGAAGGTATCAATAGGAACAAAGTTCGCAGTAGGCACATTTGTTTTTAGTGGCTCACTAATATTTTGCCTTAGCGGATAATCCCAGTTGGCACTGAAGAATCCGACTTTCCCATTCGTAACATCCGCATCAGCTTGCTTGGCTGTTTTGTCTAGCGCAAAATCAGGGCTGATTAATTTTTCGTTATAAAGCTTGTTCAGGAATTTTAGTGTATCCTTGTTTCCAGGTCTTAGCCAGCTTGGTCCTGTAACGAATTCTTCCTCCGTTTGCTTCTCCCAGAAGGACTCGCTCAAATTACCGAAGCCATAATTCATACCGGTTGCTGCCAATCCCCATGGAATAACGCCATTGACGCCGCCCGGATTTTTATCTCTGAAAGCAATTAACGTATTATATAATTCATCTCTGGTCGTAGGAAGCGGCATGCCCAATTTATCCAGCCAATCTTTTCTAATGAACATACCGCCCCAAGCCAGTGAAGTCCTTTTCGCAGGTATCGCCATCTGTTTCCCATTATATTGTCCATAATGAAGAACCGTTTTGCCCAGATAATTCGTTAATTCCTTACCATGCTTAGCCAATAGCTCATCCAAGGGTTGAATCCCATTAATTTTGGCGTATCTGGATACGGTTGCACCGTCATACGTAAAGGAAATATCAGGCGCCTCGCCTGAAGCCATCAATACATTGAGCTTATCAATTTCCTGCGACCTAGGTACCGGAACAAATTTCACAATGGCATTGTTCGCTTTGCCAAAATTATCATTGATATACCGTGTCCAGGTATTATTGTTCAAATCCGGCTGCCCTTGAATCCCTCTGTCAAAAACTTCAACGGTTAGTGTAACCGGCGCTCCTGAAGCCGTTGGAGCTGCCGTCGAAGCCGACTGGCCTGCTTTGGTTTGATCGCTGCCACATGCGGCCAGCACGCTGGTAACCAGTGTCAAAACCGGTACTAAAGCCAACATTTTTTTGAGTTTCATTGTAACCTCACCCTTTATCCATTTATTTTTTTGGAAGATTCCTAGCACGTTATCAACCCTTAATTGCCCCTGTCATGACACCTTCAACAAAATACTTTTGAAGTTTAGGATAAACAACTAGGATAGGAACCGTTGCAAACATGACACTCGCAGCTTTCAATGATTCAGGAACAATAAAAGCGCCAACACTGCCTTCGCCTTGCTGAGTATCTAACTGCTGATTGGCAGTTATGATCTGGTACAGTTTTAATTGCATCGGGTACAAGTTCTTGTCTGTTATATAAAAGAGTGCATCTTGAAAACCATTCCATCGGTCAACCGCATAAAAGAGGCTTAAAGTTGCGATCGAAGGCATCGAGAGAGGAAGAATAATTCGAAAAAGGATTCCCAGTTCATTGCATCCATCAATGGATGCCGATTCTTCCAAGCTTTCTGGTAGCGATGCAAAAAACGTTTTGAGAATGATTAGATTGAACACGCTCATAGCGCCAGGCAATATCAGACTCCACATCGAATTCATCAAATCCAGATTTTTCACCAAAATATAGCTAGGTATGAGACCTCCACTAAAGTACATGGTAATGACTAAAATGGTTAATACAAGATCTCTTCCCTTTAATCTCTTCTTTGTAAGCGGATACGCAGCACAGATGGTTAAAAACATACAAATGATTGTGTAAAAAATAGTCAGTACAATCGTATAACCAAGCGTATAAATCATGTCTACATCACTTAAGATTGTTTTATAAGTTTCAAATGTGAATTCTACCGGCCACAGGGAAACTTTCTGAGAAATGATGGCATTATTCGAGCTAAGAGAAAGCGCAATCATATATAAAAATGGAACAAGACACGTAATGGCTACCCCTATTATGAATAACATAATAATTACATCTACTACATTAATTCTTTGCTTTTTAAACAATTAATTCACACTCCCTACCATATTCCCTGCTCACCGATTTTTTTGGCAATAAAATTTGCTGCTACTAAAAATATCAAGCCTACGACGGATTGAAACAACCCAACGGCTGTTGCCTGCGAGAAATCGCCGGACCCGATTCCTATGCGATACACATAAGTACTGATCACATCGGAGTATTCACTGACCAGGGAATTCCCCATAACAAACGGGCGATCGAATCCAATCGAAATCATTCTGCCAATTTGTAAAATAAGCAAGATAATAATCGTCGGCTTAATTCCCGGCAGCGTAATATGCCAAATCTTACGAAGCCTGCTGCACCCATCAATATCGGAAGCCTCGTATAATTCCTTGTTGATTCCAATAATGGCGGCCAGATAGATGATTGTCCCCCATCCAACACTGTGCCATACCCCAACAGCGACATACATGATCAGCCAGTTCGTTTTTTGAGAAAGAAACTCAATGTTGCCCAATCCAAGGCTGGACAAGACGCTATTCGCCATGCCGCCTGTAGAAAACATCAAGTATACCATGCCTCCGATAATGACCCAAGATAAGAAATGAGGTAAATACAGAATCGTTTGGGTTATTTTTTTAAATCGGACAAACCGGAGTTCGTTCAACAAAATGGCCAATATGATGGGGGCAGGGAATCCTGCGATTAAATCCAGAAAGTTCAAAACAAGGGTATTGGTAAGCGCACGGTAGAAACTGTTCTGTTCAAAAATGAATTTGAAAACGTCAAGCCCGACCCACTCACTCCCGCTAATACCCTGAAAAATGTTATAGTCCTGGAAAGCCATCAATACACCGTAAATAGGAGCATATTTAAAAATGAAGATATACGCCATTGGCAGCAGTAAGAGTAAATATAAGAGAGAATCTCTTTTTATGCTGCGGAGGATACTGTTTTTCTTTTTTGTTGTTACGTTCTCTCTATAGTCTCCTAAAACCGCTTTCACTTTCATCTTCCCTCTTTCCTTTCCAAATCGTATTCGGATATCTCTTGTAATCATTATACGTTCATGAGTTTTTAATAAAATGTAATTTATTAAATGAATTTGGTAATAATTTTATTTTTAAAAAATACAAAAAAACGGAACCCCCACGGGGTCCCGGTGCTATCTTTGCATGGAAAAGACCGACCAATCGTCTAATCGGCTGTAGTCGTTACATTTTATTTAATGCTGAGAACGAGGATGAAGACTTAAACTTTCTAGAAGTTCCTTCTCTATGGGGATGTTTAATTGCTTTAGTGCTAACAATACTGCACCGGCTACTGGTGAGAACGCAGGTTTAATCAGCCTATATTTCTTGTTATTTCCCGGACGAACCCTTTTATAATTATTTGCTAGGCGATTTTAAATAAAAAAACAGTAGGTCGGGATCCCGACCTACTGTTTTTTATTTAACTGCCGAATCCCATGCCAATTTGAATGCCGACACACTTCCATACCTATTTTCCCTGCTTGGTTCAACAGCCTTCAAAGCGATCTTATAGAGTTCTTCTCCTGCATCCCAACGTTCAAACGAACGATCACGCTCTCCTCCTAGCAAAGCAAACGCTGTTGCTCCCATGTTGAAAACATTGGTACAACCGTCAATTTCAGCGTCTAGCGTAAACTCTTCAGGCGACATAAATCGAGAAGATCCCCATAATCTCCCCATTGTGTTGAAATAAGGTCTTCTTTGATAAAGATCGATATCGCAGATTTTCATCTCATTCTTGGAGAAATTATACAGCAAGCTTCCGTCATAAAAATCAATGGCAACAAAGTTATTTTTCTCGATATAGGCATGGAAGCTAAAGATTCGTTCCAACGCATCTAACCGTTGTGCCACGGATAATTTCTTGAATCTATAAAAGGGGGACTGGGGATCGTTATATTTCTCCGGCGGCGGAAAAGACCAATGCGGATGAAGAGATTCCCCCTCAAACCACTCGAACACAGCCGCGTATCCCGCCCCCACTTCAAAATGATCAACTAGTTGAATGAGCGAAGGGTGACCTAATGCGGTATACATTTGCATGGCATTTTTCAAATGATGTATGGCGTCTTGCGGGTCACCGGAAAATGTTATAGCTTTCGCACCGGCATATTTGACGAACAATTTCTCGGCATTTTTCTCAACACCAAAGCTTATATTCCCAGAGTCCTGCTGATCAAACACCTGAAATACACGACCTAAACTCGCGAGCCAGCCAAAATCGTGTTCCTCTTGCAATTTGAAGATAACGTCGTCTATTTGTACTTCAATCATTGAATTCCTCTTCGAAATTTATTGTCCTACTTATAAATATATCCGATTTGTCAGGTCTCCACTAAAAGAACATGGAGTACTCTACCAGGCCTGCCCCCGCACGCCGCCCTCAACTGAAAGGGAACTGTAGGCCTCTATTTCAGGGAAAAACGCCTTTCTGACAGCTTAGCGGAACTACAGGCTCTTATTTTCCCGGTTAGCCTCATTATTCACCCAATATCGTGAAAATAAGGGACCACAGTTCCCGATGCTGGCCAATAGCCAGCTTTTCAGCCAAATAGCGGACCGTAGTTCCCCCTAAAAGGCTTCCAGCCTCGCTCCTCAGGTTTCCCTATACTACTGATACACCTTCCGATAATCACCAGGCGTAGTACCAATCATTTTCTTAAAAGCCCGGATAAAGGACATCTGGTGTACATAGCCGACCCGCTCCGAAATCTCTTGAATCGTCAGGTTCGTGCCACGCAGCAGCTCCTTCGCATGCTCCATCCGAACTTGGCATACGTACACGACGAATTTCTCGCCGAAGTCTTCTTTGAACAAAGTGCTCAAGCTGGAAGCATTCATATGAAACTGATCGCTTAGACTGGAAAGGGACAGATCGGGATTGCTGAAATTCCCCTCGATATACGCCTTCACTTTCTGAACGACGCCATGATTTCCTTTGCTCTCGCGGATCGCTTCTATTTTTCTGGCGCAGGAAGTCAGTGTCTTCGAATAGAAAAACTCCAGCTCCTCCAACGTTTCGAGCGCATCCATATTTTCATCCCAAGGCGTCCGAAACTCGCGATTCCACAGTTCTTGATAGTCCGGAGGCAGCTCCATCATTTCCCGGTAAAAATAATAATTCATATAGCTCAGAATACCGCTAATTTCTTCCCTCGGCAGCATGAGCCTACGCAGCCCTTCAAACAGGAGCCTCAACTGTTCTTCCCAGCCGTCATTGCCTACGCGGAATGCTTGAGCGATCGTGCGCACATATTGCAAATACACGTAAAGATCATCGTGCGATAAAAGCTCAATCTCCCAATGTCCAATAACGCGATTGCTGCCAAGCGCTGATTTATAGTCAAGAGCCCTTGCAGCCGCCTCATAGGACTGAACGATGGCATTTGCTACCGGCACGGTGTTCCCTAAGCCGAAGGTTACGGTTAAATTCAAGTTATCCTGCATCCACTTGCGCGCCTGCTCGGATACTTCCAACATAAGCGATTCTGCAGGCTGCTGCTGCTCTTCAAAAAAGATGATGCAAAGCCGGTGGTTCGTCAGCCATTCCTGCCAAATGCGAAGACCTTTCGCTTCCGCTGTCTCTTCCACGACCTTTTTCAAAATATACTTGAAAAGCCCCTGATCTCTCCGGGAATGTTGGCTTAGAAAATCGATATATTTATCAATCTCGCCAATGCTGACCGATGCGCTACCGAAGGAAGCAATGCCCATCTGGCGAAGCTCCGCTTCCCATTCCGCCCGGTCAATCGGGTTGCTTCCTTCGACAAGCTCCTTAAACAACATAAGCTGTCTATATTTTTCATTTACCTTGGACTGCGTCTCGTATTCCTCGCTAACCTCGATCATATTGCTCAGCGTGTAATCGATATAACTAAGTTCATCACCCGACAGTCCTTGAATTGGATTATGCTTATGCACCTGATTATATTTCTGGATACGCGACATAATCGTTTCAATCGGCTTGTAGTTTTGACGCGTTATGTAAATAACCCAGCCAATTCCAATCAGCATGCCAAGGAATCCGATGACGAACCAACCGCTTGTCATATAAAAATAAATGTTGCCAAGCCCTTCCGTCTTGAAGCTGTTGGAATATGTCCAACCCGTGTATCCCGACACGAGCGTCGTATCCCCCGCTTTGGATTCTAGTCCGGCAGCTCCGAACAGTTTATGGCCTTCGTTATCGGTAACTGCGATTTTGTTCACTTCCGAATTCCCGTATTTCTCTAGAAACTCTTGAATCGCCGACATCTTAATATTCACGACAAGCAGTGCAATCCCTTTGCTATGGATGGGGACCCCGCTGCTGATGGAGATAACTCTCTCCTCCGGATTTCCATTCTGAATGGTGCGGAAGATGCGTGGGGTGCTCCACTGTACTTTTTGCACGTTCGTTAAGTTACTTTCTATGTAAGCGCTATCTCCGAACTGATCAATTTTTAATATCGTTTTATCGCTAACAATTGTTCCATCACCTGATCTGTAAATATAAACGGAATCAATCCACGCATTCGAAGTCGTCATACTTTGAAGCAGCTGAGAAAGTTCAATAATGAACGAAGAATCGCTTTCCATGCCGGCAAAGGTCGTAAGCTTCACATTTCTCGTGATCGTCTCCAGCATCATAATTTCGATAGATCTCAGCGACATGTCGATACTGTTTTGAATATTTTGAACATAAACTTGACTTGATTTCATCGCTTCTTTTCTGGAGAGATCATTCAGCTGCACAATTCCGATAAAAACAAATAAACAAACAATCATGATGAGAACCGGTAAATAGGAAAGAAGCAAGCGATGAAACCAATTTCTTCTCATGATGAAATTCTCTCCTTAACAGGATTAGTACAACTATCTTATCATACAGCCCCAATGCATAGGCAATATACATAATTTCGCTGCATAAGCACACATGGCAAAAAGGCCCCCCCGCGCCTGACTCGCGCTGGAGAAGCCTCTTCTTCCTTCTATTCCAATATAGTTGTTAAACGGAAAGGAAGACAGGCAGGTCCGTTTTATTTACTTAAATACTTGTAATAATCTTTGGTGAAAATAACATCTTTTTTGTTATCGGTATAGGCCTTCTTCAAAAATTCGTCAACGCCTTTGCCACCGCCCTTTTCCCAAGTGTCTTGCGCGTCCTTCATCGCTTGGTCAACGGAGTAGCTTGCACCGCTTACAATGGCTTTCGTATAAGTGTTCGTTAAAGTCGTTTTGAGCGTATTCTTAATGACTGTCATATCATCCGGCAAGCTGACTGGCAGAATAGCCTCCGTTGTATTTGGACGATCCGGCGTTATATAAGCTGCACGTGCTTGTGAAATCAAATTCAAATATTCTTTGTCCAGGGGTTTATTCGGATCAAGCTGATTTGAATACTCCACGCATTTGCCCATAGAGCCGGTTTGGGTCATCATTTGGAAGTCGCCGTTCCAGCTCAGCTCTTTTTTATTTTTCTCCACATCGATCGGCTTCGGACACCCGTCACTGCCAACCTTGTAGTGTACGCCTTCCATCCCGAACATGAGTGTCTTCTGCACGTCAGGCGACATCAGCCAATCTACGTATTTTACGACGGCTTCCACATTCTTGGCTGTTGCATTAATACCCGCCACAAACTGCATGTTAGGGTTGGCCGCCGGTGAGAATTGGCCGAATTCCGACTTCGGAAGCGGCAAGATCGCTACTTCAGCGCTCGGGTTGTTTTTCTTGAACGACTCATAAGTGTTATAGATTGCTGCTCCTTCCAAACCGCCGGATCCCCAAATGCCAAGCTTCCCGTTAACCCAATCCTGCTGTGCTTTCGCACCGGTTTTGTCGGCAAAAATATCCTTATCTACCGCACCTGCGTCATATAAGCTTTTCTTGAACGCCAGATCAGCCTTCGGGCGGTCCCAAGTCCGCGTATATTGGTCGTTCAGCAAATGATAAGAAGTAATGGACGACATCGGCATCAACTCATCGCTCGCTTGACCTAGCTGGAAGAAATAATCGACATCCCAGAAGGTGGTTCCAAGCGTGTCTTTTTTGCCGTTTCCATCCGGATCTTGTTCGGTGAAAGCTTTCGCAACCTTCAGATATTCCTCTGTCGTCGTAGGCATGGGAAGCTTAAGCTTATCCAGCCAGTCTTTGCGGATCATCAGGAAGTGGTTCGACGTAAACGGTGTCGTTCTCCCGAAGAAGTACGTTTTGCCGTTAAATTTGGTGAGTTTTTGAATGTTCTGATTTTCCTGGAACAGCTTCTTATACGTCGTCGAATATTTGGAAATAGCGTCTTCCAGCGGGATGATTTGCCCTTTGGAAGCCAGATCCTTCATAAACGGATTCGAAAACTCCATAATTAAGTCAGGCGCCCCGCCCGAAGCAAACATGACGTTGAATTTCTCGATCGAATTGGAACGAGGAACCGGAATAAATTCAACTTGAACGGGTGCATTCTCGTTAATCCACTTCGTCCAGCGATTATTCGTAATCGTGCCTTCTCCTTCAGGAACCGCGTTCCGGTCGTAGATGGAAACGGTAATTTTCGGTTTTGGCCCCGCCGGTTTCGCACTTGCTGCTGCAGTTGCCCCGCTGCTAGGCGTTGAAGCCGTATTCGCCGCTTCTTTCCCCGTGGAGCAAGCTGTAAGTAGAGCTGAGCTCGATACAACCATAGCTAATGTCACGGATGCTGTTTTCATCAACTTGTTTTTTTTCATGTTCCGTTGTCACCCCTTAGTGAATTAACCGCCGCTATGCTTTTCGTTATTGTCTAAATCTACCACGTTTTGAAGGGCTGGATCACCTCCTTAATTTGGTAAATCACCCTTTTACAGCTCCAATCATGACACCCTTCACGAAATACTTTTGCAGAAAAGGGTACACGATTAGCATCGGAAGTGTCATGACAATGACCCCGGCTGCTTTCATTCCTTCAGGCGTCAGCTTCATAGCCATTTCAGGCTGCGTATTCGCCATCTCCTGCATAAGCGTCTGGTTCTGAATCAACTGCTGCACGAGAACCGTTAAGTTTAACTTGCTTGCATCATTGATATAAATTAACACGTTCATGAAGGCGTTCCAGTGGCTAACTCCGTAAAAGAGCGATAATGCAGCCACTACCGGTATCGATAACGGCAATACAATTTGTATGATTAGTCTCCACTCGGAGCAGCCGTCGATTCGCGAAGCTTCTTCCAGTTCCTCAGGTAACGCTTCAAAAAAGCTTCTTAACACCATCAGGTTCCAGACGCTCACTAACCCAGGCAGCCATAAAGCGCCATAGTTATTTAGAAGGCCCAAGCTTTTGAGGAGCAAATAAGTAGGAATTAATCCCGCCGAAAATAGCATCGTAAAAATGATGGCGAACGAATAAAATTTACGTCCGATAAAATAGCGCTTTGACAAGGGATACGCAGCAAGCACTGTAAAACAAATATTAAGAACCGTGCCTACAACTGTAATAATGACGCTGTTTGCAAGCGATCTCAAAATCGGCGTTTCCTTAAACAAGGCTTCATAGCCGCTGAAATCCAAATTCACGGGCCAGAGGCTAACGACTCCGGACATCAAGGCATGTTTATCGCTTAAGGACATCGCCAAAATGTGAACGAGCGGTAGCAGGCAGCTCATACCGATGACAAATAAAACGACATAATTGATACTGTAAAACAATTTCTCTCCTCTAGTGCTGCTCATGAGTTCCTCCTCCTACCATAAGCCTTGACCAAATTGACGTGCGATCCGGTTCGCTAGAACGACCAGCACCAAGCCGACAAGGGATTCGAACAGCCCCATTGCGGTAGCTAAACTGAAGTTCGCCTGCTGAACCCCAATTTTGTACATAAACGTACTAATGACTTCCGATACTTGGGAAACCGCATCGTTTTGCAAGACGTACACTTGATCGAAGCCTACTTCCATCAGGTGACCTATTTTCAAAATCAGCATAATAATGATCGTTGGCAAAATGCCCGGAAGCGTAATTCGGAGCATCTGCTGCCACTTATTGGCCCCGTCGATGCTGGCCGCCTCATACAAACTCTGATCGATGGACGTCAGCGCCGCCAAATAAATAATGGCTCCCCAGCCGGCATCCTTCCATATCCCCGATCCGATATAAATCCCAATCCATGTTGATTCTTTATATAAAAATGGGATGGTCGTTCCAAAAAGCCGATCGATCACATGATTAATTGTGCCTGTATTTTGGGAGAACATGGTAATGACAATGCCCCCGACGATGACCCAATTGAGAAAATGCGGAAGATAGACGAACGTTTGAACCATTCGTTTGAACGCCATTTTCCTCACTTCATTCAGTAATAGCGCCAGAATGATCGGAACCGGAAAGCCGATTACAATCGACAGTCCACTGAGCAGAAGCGTGTTCCAAATGATATCGGTCATTTGATCGTTGCTGAATATCAGCTTAAACGAGCTGAGCCCTGCCCATGGGCTGCCCCATATCCCTTTGATAAAGCTGTACTTCTTAAAGGCGATTACAAGGCCTGTCATCGGATAATACTTGAAGACCAGAAAGAAAATCATGATAGGCAGAAACATCATATACAAGGGGATGTTCTGTTTCAAAACCCGCTTTCCATACTTCCTTACCAACCAGTTGGGTTTGGCCTTAGCCGAAGCTTTCGGCTGACCTGTGATGGCCGGCGAGGATGGCGGGAGCGTCTTATTCATTGCTGTCACTTCCTCGTCTTGTGATTGAGCCCATCTTACCGGGCTTTGGTTCGTTCGCACAATATACATGATTTCGATGAGTAAACAGGCGCTTGCTGTGCGGGTGTCTAGGCTGCAATATACACTTTTTCCGTTCATACACCTGTAAAATTTTAGTTAAATATGCTGAGACTCCGGTTCCCAGAAGGAGGAATGACCTCGCAGCTTGGACAAAGCTTCCATGTAAAAGTAATCGCCATAGATTAACGGCTTATTGATGTTCTGATTGCCAGGCAAATTGCCGGTGCCCGCAACGAGAATGGCCTCTTCCGAATCATCTGCCACGTAGTTGCGGGATAAGGATTGCAGGATGGCACATGCCTGATCTCTATAAAAGGAAGCCCGTTCCCCTTGGCACGCAGCTGCCAGATTTAACAGCCCGCTTGCCGCAATGGCGGCTGCGCTTGAATCCCTCGGCGCCCCTTCGAATGAAGGTAAGCGGAAATCCCAATACGGCACCTTGTCCGCCGGAAGATGTGTAAGGAAATAGTCGGCTGCACGTTCGGCCGCTTCCAGTAATGCTAGATCCCCCGTATGCTGGTAGCTCAAAATCGACCCATGGATCGCCCACGCTGTACCACGCGACCAAGCGGAATCCTCGGCATAGCCTTGGCCACCGAGCGCCCCCGTCCGTTCTCCGGATTCCGGATCGAAACATACAACATGATAGGCTGAACCGTCTTCGCGTATAAAATGTTTCACAGCCATCTTCGCATGCGCGATGGCGATATGTTTGAACCTGGGATCGCCGGTTTGCTTCGATGCCCAGTGCAGCAGTGGGAGATTCATCATGCAGTCAATGATCGTCCATCCGACACGATCGGGGTGATTCCAAGCCCTGATAAAGCTGCCCTGCAAATTAAAACGACCTGCCAGATGGCTGGCGACCATCAATGCTCTGCGTTTGGATGGCTCATTTCCAGTCAATTGCCAATTGGCGATCGAGGTCAGCGTCCACATAAAACCCATATCGTGATCCAACCGCTCGTAGCCCTGCAGCACTTCATCCAGCTGCTCTTCACAGCTCTCAGCCAGTTGGCGTAATTCGTCCGCTTGCCGGTCTCTATAAGCGAGCCATAACAGTCCAGGCCAGAAGCCGGCTGTCCAATAGTGCGGTGACATAAGTTGAAACCTTCCATCCTGCGAGCCGTGCGGGAATGCGGCTCCGATTCGCCGGCTTGCATTCATCACTTTGCTGATTCCCGAGTTCCATGCTTCTTGTATCCATTGCTCTGTTGTATTCATGTTTTCACTCCCATCCGTTGTGCTCCTAGCATAAACAGATCAGCGCTTGGTGCTCAATATACATGTTTTTGCTGGATTAACAGGTTCTCGGCATTTGCGGCTTAGCCGTTTGGCCTCCCCCTACCCTTAAATGTTAACGGGAAAAAGTGCTGCTAATTTGTTCGTTTCTGCTGAACACATGGAATTAGATGGAAATTTCTCCGCTAATTCCTCAAGTTTCATCCGGATTGAGGCGAATTGACTGAGTTAGCTGCACAACTTCCAGTTATTTCATCAAGATTCCTACTCCGTACCAATTTTAACAGTAGAAATTCCAGTTACTCCGCTAACGAACACAAAAAAGGACCTATTTCCAATTAAATAGCGTCCTGTAGTTCGATGGGAGAAAGGAACCGTTGGAGGAGTTACCTTCTCCTCCGGCGTTTAGCTTGTTAAGAGCCTGGTAGAAGCGAAATTGGGGGTGGAGATCACCCAGTGTTGCTAAAAATTCAGCGTTACTGAGACATTTTGGCGGAGGGGGAACCTCATACTAGCGTTAAGTTGGTCGACGATACACCTTTGGGGAACTACAGGTCACTATTCTAGCAAATTCAGCCCGTTTCCGCGGAAACGGAACTACAGGGCTTTATATGTCCTCCGCGAGCCTTTTTTCCTGTGAAATTGGCAAAATAGTGTACTGTAGTTCCCCTCGCTTGTGGAAAATGCCCATTTCGCAGAAATAACGCCCCGTAGTTCCCCCAGGCTGGATCGCAACCTCGGCATCAGGACCTTGGATTTTACACACAGTTATGTCATTTTAAGGTAACGCCGATTCCTCCTGCTATTTGCTGCAATTGTTCATTTTTTTACTAAGTAGCTGGATTTTCTGTTGTTAATCTTGCTAAAAATACCCAAATTCAGTCCCCTACCGCTGATATAGATTGAGTTTCTACTGTTATTTCGTTGCCCTGCTACTGAGCACCGCAGATTGACGGTAGTTATTCCATCTCCCCTAGCTTACAATGCCTTAGTGGATCATCCGCTCGGAGTAACGATAGCAGTGGATGCTCACCTTAGTTGGCTGTTTTCGAGAAGCCAAAAAATGCAAAAAAAACGAAAGTATGAGCGCACCGCTCACACTTTCGTTTTTCACCAGAACCATTTTACTCCTCAAAGATATGCGTCAACAAAGCGCCTAGCTCTTGCATCGCTTGCTCCTCTTGCTCTCCATCCACTTCCAATGTCACTTCGTCATTCTGTTGAATGCCGAGCGTCAGCATACTCAGCGAGCTTTTGCCGTTGACCTTCTTCTCCCCTTTGATGACACTTACTTTGCAGGGAAACGTGCCAACCTTTTGAACGAATACTTTGGTCGGGCGGGCATGGAAGCCAGATGGATTCAACACCGTAAAAGTTTGAGATATCACGCTAGATCACTCCTTGTCTTCTGTTCTACAAACTGTTTGATTTGGGCTTGGCTGCTCATCGCCAGAATTTGCTGGGTATAGCCGGCCCATTCTTGTTGTGAGGTCTTTTTGATCAAGGCTCTCGCAGGTAAAATCGAGCTGGCACTCATGCTGAATTCATGAAGTCCCATGCCGAGTAAAATCGGAATCGCATGCTCATCTCCAGCCATTTCGCCACACATCCCCACCCATTTGCCTTCTTTGCTCGCAGCTTGGATAACCATTTGGATTAAGCGAAGAATGGACGGATGACAGGGTTGATATAAATAAGAAACAGTTTCATTCATCCGATCCGCAGCCATCGTATATTGAATGAGGTCATTGGTGCCAATACTGAAGAAATCGGCCTCTTTCGCCAACGAATCAGCTGCTATTGCTGCAGCAGGCACTTCAATCATAATCCCAACTTCAATGTTCGCGGACACTGAGATTCCTTCTTGTATAAGCTTCTCTTTCTCCTCCTGCAACAATTGTTTGGCAGCTAGCAGCTCATCCATGACAGCAATCATAGGAAACATGATTTTCAATTGCCCATAACTGCTTGCTCTCAGAAGCGCTCGAAGCTGCGTACGAAACAAGTCTTCTTGGCTCAAGCATAAACGTACTGCACGTAACCCAAGAAATGGATTGCTTTCAACTGGCAGCTTCATATATGGCAGCTCTTTGTCTCCGCCAATATCAAGGGTGCGAATGACAACAGGTTTGTTGTCCATTCGTTCCAAAACATGTTTATAAATCTGAAACTGTTCTTCTTCGCTCGGCAGAGCGCTGCGCCCCATATACAGGAATTCGGTTCGGAATAATCCGATCCCTTCCGCTCCATTCGCAAGAACCTTTTGCAAATCCTCCACACTGCCAATATTGGCAGCCAACTCTACACGATGATCATCCGCAGAAAGCGTCGGCTCATGGATGAGCTTGCGCAGTTCGGCTCTTCTCTCGTCGTATGATTGTTTACGCGTCTGATACGCCTCAACCTCTTGATCGCTTGGCGCGACGAGCACTACACCTTCAACTGCATCCAGGATAAGCATCGTACCTGTCGCGATGTCTTTGACCCCTTCACCTGCACCAACAACAGCAGGCACTTCCAGGGAGCGAGCCATGATAGCGGAATGAGAGGTACGGCTGCCAACCTCAGTCACAAAACCAAGCACATAGTCAAGATTTAATTGTGCCGTATCAGAAGGCGTCAGATCATCAGCGATCAGAATACACGGTTCATTAATAGCCGTAATCGCTGCATAGGAAACGCCGCGAAGCTTGCTCATGATTCGCCCGGTGACGTCACGAACATCAGCCGCGCGCTCACGAAGCAGCTCATTATCCATCGAGCTGAGCACTTCAATAAAGCTGCTTGCAACTTCATGAAGCTTGAATTCCGCATTCATGCTTTCATCTTTAATGCTATCTATAATGGCATCTATATAATCAGGATCTTCAAGAAGCATCAAGTGTGCTTCGAAAATTTCCGCTTTTGCCGCACCCATTCGCTGCTCAGTCAAATCTTTAATCTCTTCTAATTCTTGTTTGGTTTCTTCCACAGCTTTACTAAAACGAAGGACCTCCTGATCCTTGTCGGCCACTTCCACAGCCACGGGCTCGTACTGCTCCTTATTCAATCGAAAAGCTTTGGCCAGCGCAATGCCGGGGGAAGCAGCTATGCCGGTTAGACGTTTGGTCATCATGTTCGCCATGAGGTAACTCCCCTTTCTTTAAGAAACAACGGTTTGTTTAAATTGTTCGTAATGCGTTCGAATCAGCTGATGAATGGGGTGTTCTTCCCCAATCGTCGTGTACTTGGTAATCGTCCCAGAAAGACCCAGATCTTGCAGATCCGCTTGAATTTGGACAGCTTCAGGATCCGCTGGATCCTTAAACAGCAGGGCAGCAGCCATGACCATAGTAAGATAAGATGGGGTCATCCCTAGCTCATACCCTTGCATTGCTGGTCTGACCAGCCGATCATTCGCCGATAATTTACGAATCGGTGATCTTCCTACGCGCGCTACATCATCAATCAAGTAGGGGTTCGTAAATCTTTGCAATATCTTATCGATATAGATCTCATGCTGCGCAAGCTCAAAGTCATGCTTTTTGATCAGGATCGAACCCGTCTCGTGCATAACATGCCTCACTAATGAAGCAATTTGTGGATTAGCCATCGCCTCTTGAATCGTTGCGTAACCTTGCAAATAGCCAAGATAGGCAGCGCTGCAATGACCCGTATTAACGGTAAACAGTTTGCGCTCAATGTAAGGCTCTAGCGTCTTAACATAATGAACGCCGTCAATGCGAGTGAAGCCTTCCAGCATTTGCGACTCATCAACAACCCACTCGTAGAAAGGCTCCACAGTCACTTGAAGCGGATCCTCGTTATGCTGAATAGGAACGATTCGATCCACAGCAGCATCCGGAAAGGCAACAGCCGTCTCTGCTTTCGCACGCAGCTCTTCACTTAACAAAGCATACACATGCTCTTTAAGCTGCGAACTGCCGCCAATCGCATTCTCACAAGCAATGATGTGCAGCGGCGCGGCTCCCCTCGCGATCCTTCGCTCGATCCCTTTAGCAATTCCGCCTGCAATGTGCTTCAGAATATTGACGCCAACCGCTGTTGTCACAAGATCAGCTTGTGCAACGGCTTCGGCTACATCTTCCAGATTTTTGCCGTTGATCGCTGTAACGCCTGCTACCGTGAAGGTCTCTTGCGCTTCATTCGCATAACGCACCGTATACGTTTTTCTTTCCTGCAGCAGCTCCACCAAGGTATCGTTGACATCTGAGAAGATAACTTCATATCCGGCTTGTGACAAAAGCAATCCGATGAAGCCTCTTCCGATGTTACCCGCTCCAAAATGTACAGCTTTCATCATTCCATCCCGCTTTCGAAAATCTTCACCATCGCTTCAGGAGTAGAAGCTTGCATAATCTGCTCGATGTTCTCATCTTCCGAGCAAATCATCGCGACATTCGTCAAAATGTCCAGATGATCATTGCCTGCAGCCGCAATCCCGATCACCAGATTGGCCGTCTCTCCGTCACCGAAGTCTACACCGTCCGGGATTTGAACAATGGATAGTCCCGTGGAGAGGATCAATGATTTGGAATCCTGTGTGCCGTGTGGAATGGCCAATCCATTGCCCATGAATGTCGATAAGGTTTGCTCTCTCTCGATCATTTTATCGATATAACCGGCTGAAGCATGACCTGCATCAACCAGCAATTGGCCCGCCATTCGAATGGCCTCGAATTTGTCTTTGGGTTTCGCATTCAGCTTTACTTTATTGGTTGATAAGATACTCATCGTAGATCTCTCCCCATATCCGATTTATTTTTTATTTTCTAGAAAAGCTGCTAACTCTTGCGATAAAAAGTGTTTAATTTCTGACTGGCTGCCCGATTTCAACAGGTCGATCATTTCAGGGATGAGCAGGAAAGAGCTAATTTCACTAAGCACTTCCAAGCTCTCCTTCGAGAGCTCCTGCGGACCGAGCATAAGCAGCAATTGTCTCACGCCGGATTGTTTCCCGCTTTCTAACGGCAAGTCATCCGCTAATCGAAACAAAGTGAAGGAAGGCTTTTTCACCTGTTCACTTCGAATATGGAAGAGCGCAAGACCCGTGTCAGGGATCACTTGACTGCTTAACTTCTCCCGCGCAAGCAGCAGCTCAACGATAGGTTTTACTTCGTCAATGACACCCCATCTGCTGACATAGCTGCATATATCCTGCAAGGCCTCTTCCAAGTTTTCATAACTTTGCTCGATGTGAAACACCGTAAATTGATCAATAATGCTTACAATTTCATTAATATAGAACTGGATGCGATGCAGCCGATCTTTTGATCCTGCCTCCAGGTGCATGTGAATCGGTTCACCCGATTCTTTTTGCAGTGTCACATTTTGAATAAAAAGCCTTAGCCGCTCCGCCTCATCTTTCGTCAATAACGGACTGAGTTTCATGTATTGATCGGAAGGGAGTGGTAGGTCCACAGTCGATATGATTAAATCGTAGTCCTTCTTAGGAATACGCGCAGCTTCAAACCAGGAAGCATTGCCAATAATATTGATTTGCGGAAGCTCCTTCGTTAGGCGTACAGCCAACATTTTAGAGGTGCCTATGCCGCTGGTACAGACCAGAATGGCTCTTACATTTCGCTTAAATTGTTTCTGCCTCTCGATGGAAGCACCGAAATGCATGACCAGGAACCCGATTTCTTCGTCTGGTATAGCAATTTCACTGATAGTCGCATCGACAGCTTCCCGAATAGCTTCGAACAGTAATTCATAATCTTTTTTAATTTGCGTCAAAAGCGGATTGCGAATCGTAGCTCCCGCTAATAACCGCTTAATCGCGGACTCCAGATGACTCAGCAGCCCTTCTTTCAAGGAACGATCGTCGCTGAACGGAACGCCTAGACTTCTTTCCATTCTCCGGATCAGCTTCCATACCATCTCCATGTAACTCAGCTCATCGATCGGAAACAGCAAATTGGCATGAGGTTCAGAAGTAGGTTCCAGCAGCTCAGCAATATACGATATTTCAGCAGGCGTTAACTGGATTGGAATTTTTTCTGTCAAATGATCAATGGTATGGGTAAGCAGTTTGCTTGGACGGGCCGAGTGATGATCACTATTCACCTCGATCGGTCTGCCCATCTGAATTCTGGCAATCGTTATCGACAGGGAAATAAGTAAATTCGTATACTCCTCCTCCGATATTTCGCTTAAGCCTTCATCTTCGGCCAGCCAAAGCGCTTCTTCCACTTTTGTAAAATTCTCTTTACCTATCAGCTTCAAAAGCTTTTGCGCTAAAGGTGAATGTTGGCTCTCATTTTTTCCAAAGAGATCAGACTCATCGAGCCCATTCTTCGCCAGATGTAAGATCATCCTCCGTTTATTAGCTTCTGTACCGCTCAATTCAACGCCATAACCCCTTTTGCGAACGAGGGTGAGATTGGATCTCTTAACCCAGCTATCTAACTCATCCAGATCATTCGTAATGGTTGGAATCGTGACAGCCAAATCATGCGACAATGTAAAAAGCTTAACGGGTTCCTCCTCCTGAAGCAGCAGGCATAACAGCAGCATTCTTCGTTCCTCGGCTGAATACGCCACATTCACCCTGCCATCGAGCAGTTGCCTCAATGCCTCTAATTTCTCCGGCTCCGCTAGAAGTTGAATCCCTTTCCCCGATTTCTTACGGAGCGCTATACTGAGATTCGCCAGAACCGTCTCCAGCTCAGACAATTCTCTATGAACAGTTCTAGTGCTTACATTAATCTCAGCAGCTATCTCTCCTGCCGTAATGTCATCCCTTTGCTTCATTAACAGCTCAAGGATTTGACGATGCCTGTTTGAGAGGCTCATGATTATTCTCCTCATGAACAAAATGGAGATAACGCCGGCAAGATGCCAGCGTTAGAACCTTCTATTTAACCCAATCGTTTCACGAGCTCATCATATTCCGGGCTTTTCATGAAATTATCAATGGAAATATGTTCAGCTTGCGGTGCTTTGTTTCGTGCGCGATCCGTCAAGGATTTATGCGTAATCACGATGTCAGCATCGGATGGGATATCATTAATGGCTGTATTGACGACGTTAATATTGATGCTGGCTTCTTTCATTTTCTTTCTTAAAATAGAAGCCCCCATCGCGCTCGATCCCATCCCGGCATCGCAGGAGAAAACGATTTTCTGCACATTGTTGGCAGACTTCATTACAGGAACATCTACACGCTCTGCTGCCGCTGCAGCCGGGGCTTGCTTCATTTCTTTCATTCTGGCTTTAGCCTGATCCAAATCTTCGCTTTCCGTTTGCTTCGTTGTTTTCAACAACAGAGCACCTACTGCGAAAGAAACGATCGCAGAAGTGATTACGCCGCTGAAAATCGGCAGCATACCGCCTTTTGGAGCCATAGCGATGTAAGCAAAAATACTTCCCGGTGAAGGAGGCGCAACCAGACCTGCATTGAAAAGAGAGAACGTGAAAGTACCTGTCACACCACCTGCAATTACCGCTAGAATAAGACGCGGATTCATCAGGATGTATGGGAAATAGATTTCATGGATACCGCCGAAAAAGTGAATGATAGCAGAACCCGGAGCGGAAAGTTTCGCTGCACCGCGTCCAACAATCCAGTAGGCCAGTAGTATACCAAGTCCTGGACCAGGATTGGACTCTAGCATGAATAAGATGGACTTGCCTGTTTTGGAAGCTTGATCAAGCGCGATCGGGCTTAGAACGCCGTGGTTAATCGCGTTGTTCAAGAACAGCACCTTACCTGGTTCGATGAGAATATTGGCCAGCGGAAGCAAACCTGCGTTGACTAACGCTTGAACTCCGGAAGCTAATGCTTTGCTCACGACCTGAACGGCAGGACCGACAACCGTGTAAGCCAGAACGGCTAGTATGGCTCCAATGATGCCTGATGAGAAATTGTTAACAAGCATTTCGAAACCGGACTTAATTTTACCCTCAATCGACTTATCGAACTGCTTCAGCACCCACGCGGCGAAAGGACCTACAATCATTGCCCCCATAAACATCGGAATATCCGTCCCGATGACAACCCCCATCGTGGTTACGGCTCCGATGACACCACCGCGTGTGCCATGGATCATCGTTCCTCCCGTATACCCAATCAAGAGCGGAAGAAGATAAGTTATCATTGGACCTACGAGCTTAGCCAAATATTCATTTGGAATCCACCCAGTCGGAATAAATAAAGCTGTAATCAATCCCCAAGCGATAAACGCCCCGATATTAGGCATCACCATGCCGCTTAAGAAACGACCGAAACTTTGCACTTTCACCCGGAATCCGCCGGATGATCCTTGCTTTTGTGCAGCAATTTCACTCATTAGAATAACCTCCCTTTGTCTGTTTCATGATCTTATCGTAATGCAAAAACGCTTTCATGTTCAATCAAATCAAAATCCCTTTTCGTCATGAATAATGTTGACATCATTTAAACCTGCCAATACAGCGCTTCCCGTTAACGTACAAAAGACAGCCGGTTGATCACCGACTGCCTTCTCATTATGATCTATTTACTTAAGTCCAAAACCCATGCCATATACACCAGGAAACTCTATTTCTTTCCCTAGCTTTTTGGCGGCTTCAAGCGTCCAATACGGATTTCTTAACATCCCGCGGCCCACTGCCACGAGATCTGCATCTTCGTTGCCGATCACGGCGTTCGCTAATGCCGGATCATCTAACCGTCCTACGGCAATAACCGGTACATTCAGCGCATTCCTGATTTCTCTTGCCATAGGTACCTGATACGCCACATGGGTACCCGGTCTTCCGTGCGCCAGAATAGGCCCTTCTCCACCGGAACTGATATGAAACAGGTCTACACCCGCCTCCTTATACACTTTGGAAAAGGCAATACTTTCCTCAAGCCCATAACCACCGTCCACATACTCTCTGGCCGAAATACGCATAAAAAGCGGCATGTCATCAGGCATCACGCTCTTGACGGCTCGAATAACCTGCTGGCCGAACAATGGCAAATCTTTGCCGTATTCATCCGTGCGTTTATTTGTATACGCAGATTGGAACTGGTGAATCAAATAGCCGTGAGCTCCATGAATTTCAATCGTATCTACGCCAGCCTTGATAGCACGTACAGCTGCCAAACGATACTTGTCCACCATTTGCTTGATTTCGTCTGTAGTCAATGCCCGAGGTGTCTTGTATGTCTCCGTCTCATCGAATGCAATAGCGGACGGCGCTACAGGAACTTCGGCGTGTTCCGCTTTGCGTCCCGCATGAGCAATCTGAATGCCCACTTTTGCCCCGTATTGGTGAACGGCATCAACGATGCGCTTTAATGGAGCGATCTGCTCGTCAGACCATAACCCAAGATCAAAATCGGTAATTCGGCCGTCCGGCTCAATATCCGTCATCTCAATAATGATCAGTCCTGCTCCGCCAATGGCGCGGCTAAGATAGTGATTATAATGCCAATCGTTGACGACTCCGTCATTATTCCTGACCGCATATTGACACATCGGCGGCATGACGACACGATTTTTCAGTTCCAGACCTTTCAGCTTATAGGGTGTAAATAAATGGTCCATTATTTGTTCCTCCTATCGTTAATCGAGCAAAGAGTCATCATATATTTTAAAACCATAACCAGTAGCATAACCATCAAACAGCCTATTCAATAGAGATAGGCCAGACCCCCATTGTTGGATATATTACCAGGGCTCCATGTATACTTACGTAAATAATTTGTTCCCGAAATGCAAAAGATCATCTTAGCATTTCGTCGTGTTTGCCGTATCCATACTGTAACATCTTAGAGCTGCGATTCGAACTACCGATAAGTTATGTGAGGAATAACCAAAAGTTATGGGGGATGGACGTGAAGATCGAATGGTTAGAAGCCTTCCGGCAGACGGCTGAAACGAAGAGTTTAACAAAAGCTAGTGAAATCCTGCATATTAGTCAGCCTGCCTTAAGCAAACAAATTCGGACCTTGGAGGATGAATTAGGAGCTCAATTATTAGTGCGTTCATCCACAGGCGTAACGCTGACGCAATCCGGCCAGATTTTACTTGAAAGAAGCAAGAAAATTATGAACGAACTAAATGATCTGAGAAGAGAGATTGCGCTAAGTCAAGAAGAGGGCAAAGTTGATCTTGTCATTGGATCATGGCCAAGCGTTGCCACCATGTTTTTGCCAAACCATATGGCCGCTAATCAACAGGAAGATATCAAAATGGCATTCAAACTCAGGGTGTTTTACAGCTTTTTTGACCTGATAAAAAATATTGAAAATGGCACCATCGATGCTGCCCTATTTGATGACAGAGGCGTACAACATCACTTTCACTCGACCCCCGTTTTTAAAGAAAACTTCTTCTTATTTGTGAATGCCAATCATCCCTTATTCGGAAATAAAGAAAAAGTATCCTTTCATGAGATAAAGGACGACCCCTTTGTTATGCTGCCTGAGGGGTGCGATGTCAGGATGTTGGTGGAAAAGGAATTCTCAACAAGAGGAGAAACGTTACATATCGCGTTAGAAATTGAATTGGGACAGAGCATCCTTGGTTTTGTACAAGCCAATCTGGGCATTACCATTTTGCCTGAAATCTTCATTAACCAAACGAATGATGCGATTAAAGCAATCCCGATTACAGATTTCAGATTAACCCGTCAAATCTCTGTCGTTACCCGTGAAAAATCGATAAGTAAGCAATTATTAACTTTATTTAATGCGAGTTCGAAGCCAAATGAACATCTCTCGGTTCATCCCTGACATCCTCCGAAACACGCTGAATAAATTCATTGATGACGAGCACATGTTTATGTTTGGATTTAAAGCCAATGAATATTTCATTATGAACCTTCAAATCTTCGAAAATGATTTTCCATCTCGGATTTGTCCCATGCTGATGTTTCAGAATATGTGTCGGGAGCAGACTCATCCCCGCCCCTTCCTCAACGGCCTTTAGAATTAAATCCATGCTAGGGATGACATGGGCTGGATTAATGAGTGGTCCTTTCTTGAAAAACTCTTTCCAGTATCTTCTTATGATTGGAAGTTCCAGGCCATAGCTGATCCACTTTTGTTCGGAAAGCCATCTTTCCTTCTCCTTCAAAAGCATGAAGTCCGGCACGGCCGTCTCCATCGGTGCAACAATGACAAAGCTCTCTTCCATTAGCCGTACATATTCGATTCCGGGCGTTAAGAATCTTTGATTGGTTAAAATAAGATCTACACGTTCTTCTTTTAAAAGTTCTAGCAGCTGCTCTGCGTCCCCAAAGTACGTTGTCGTATCCAATTTCAATCCCGATAAATGCGGCAGTATGTTCTCAGTGAACAACTCCGGTGTTGCACCGATTTTGATCGGATTCATGGTTGGTGATAGATGCAATTTTAAACCCATCGTTTTTTCCTCTAATGATTCTATTAGGGGTGCTAGATGAGAATACAGCTGCTTTCCTCGTTCGGTCGGCACCATTTTTCGTGAAGTTCGAATGAACAACGGTTCACCGACTTCCGATTCAAGGCAGGCGAGGTGCTGACTCAATGCGGGCTGGGTCATTATCCGCGTTTTAGCGGCCTCCGATACGGAATTGTGCTTAAAAATGGCAATAAAGCTTCTGTACCATTCGAAATCGACCATGGCCACTCCTTCCTCTTTTATAAAAAGAATCACATTAGCGAAAAAGCCACATGTTGTCATTGTAAGGTTTTCTCACATACACAACAAATTACAAAATAAAGACTCATAAATAAATTTATTTATATACAGGTCAATTAATTTGACTGCTGTAGCCATACCGTAACACGATGAATGCGAGAATAGTACTATCATTAAGTTTGGCATGCATAACAAAAAGTTATGACGCCTGGCGCCTGCGCAAACGAATAAATAGGGGATCACAGTTCCCTCTCCACGCGAAAAAGAGCCTATTTCGATGAAATAGCGCCCTGTATTTCCCCTGCTAGAGATGAATCGCTCAAAAGCTTACCCCAAATCGTCAATTTGTTTTAGATGCGTTTTAGATGCCAAATTTATAATTCCGACGCGCATAAACTCGAGTAAACCCTGAACGGTGATAATTGTTAAAAGACTTATTTGAACCTTCTTGTCCCTCAGGCGGTTGTCCGGTTTCTGCCGTAAAGCCAACGACTCCTGCAGAGATTCCTTCCGATACCCGTTGTCTGATTAGTGCATTTTGTGCCCCTCTGCCACGATAATCGGGCAGCGTTGCATCTACACCGAGCCAAGCCCATTTGTTATCCAGAAACATCGCTCCGGAAGCAACGGGAGTATCTCCATCATAAGCGAGATAAGCCTTCCAATTTGGACGTCCAACGATAGCCGATAATAATGGGATTATGGTTTCTGGCAGACCAAACGCGGCCTGCGCAACTCTGCCAAATTCTTCCGCCTGATGCGCCTCAACAAGACGTACATCAAGTGTAGTAGGAACCGCTTGATCTACCACAGGTACAGAATCTCTATATAGCTTCGCCCATCCATTTCCAGCGTTTTTAAAACCTCTTTCTAGAATCCACTCCACCAACCTGGCTTCAGGAAGCGCTGTTGGAGAAACTTGCAAAGCGAATGAAGCAGCGGCATTGTCATTCATCCACGCGATGGCCTGATCCAACTCGGCTTCGTTTACAGGTTTTCCAATTCCCAAGCCAAGAATCCGATTAAATTCCGTGATAGGTACGCCTAAATCTGCAATTCCAACCATCGCACCCAATCGCGCAGAGGAAACTTTGGAGCTTTCAACATAGTCCGCTGGAGCAGCAACAACTAAATCCAACCAGGCTTCTCGTTCAACGATTTCAATACTAGTACTTACAGATTTATCAATCATATTTTTCATTTGAATCTCCTATTATATCTTCATATTTACGTAATATTTTAAGATAAATTGAAATCATAGAACAAATTACATATTTATGGATTACCTATAAAAATGCTTATCTATTCATAGAAAATAGGCTATCTCTCTGGTCGTATGAACCTTCGAGACAGCCCCATTTTTCAACAAATTACAAAGAATTTCTCAAAATTTTTCTGACATCCTCATTCGAAAGAGGAACATAGTTACCTATTTGATCGGCGAGCATAGCTCTTTCCGTCATTAACTCAATTTCCTTATCATCAATGCCATAGTCTGAGAGCTTAGTAGGTGCTCCAATGGACGTCCAAAATTTCACGAGTGACTCAATCGCTTCCGCTGCCAATTGCGTGTCCGTTTTTCCTGCCGGATCCAAGTCAAATACACGTACCCCAAGCTGCGCCACTTTCTCCGGACGCACAGCCGCGACATGTTCCATCCAGCGTGGGAAAAGAATCGCGAGTCCGCCGCCGTGCGGGATATCATGGACAGCCGATACGGCGTGTTCAATATAATGCGTTGCCCAATCGGTTTTAACCCCCATTGCGGTTAGTCCATTCAAAGCCAATGTTCCATTCAACAACATGACTTCGCGATATTCGTAATTGTTCAAATCGTTCACGAGCTTAGGTGCCGTCTCGATAACGGTGCGAAGAATCGCTTCACCGATTCTTTCTTGAAGAGGTGCATGGCTCGAGGCGTGGAAATACTGTTCGAAGACATGGGACATAATATCAACGATGCCGTATACCGTTTGATCACGTGGCACAGAGAAGGTAAGCTCCGGATCCAGAATACTGAATCTTGGATAGACGTGGATGGAGTTAAACGACTTTTTCTCATTTTCTTCCCAATTCGTGATGACGGAATTTCCGTTCATCTCGGAACCCGTTGCCGCTAACGTTAGGACAGTGCCAATCGGAACAGAGTTGGATGAAGCTTTCACCTTCTTGAGTACGATATCCCATACGTCACCATCGTACGGCACGCCCGCGGCAATTGCTTTTGCACAATCGAGCACACTGCCGCCACCGACGGCAAGAATGAAATCAAGCTGATTTTCTTTAATCAGGTTAATCCCTTTTTTGACAGTCGTTAGTCGCGGGTTCGGCTCAACGCCTCCTAACTCAACAACCGTAGCGCCAATTTCTTTCAATTCATGGATGACCTTATCGTATAAGCCGCTCTTTTTCATACTGCCGCCACCATACAATAGCAAAACACGTTTGCCATAAGCCGGAATCTCTTTTTTCAAACTGCTTAATTGACCTTTTCCAAATAGAAGCTTAGTCGGATTATAAAACTCAAACTTTTCCATCGTCGTTATTACCCCTCTCCAATGAATTCTGTCAATTATACGCTTAAATCGACATAAAACGGCGGTGTTACGCCCAGCATGCGGGCATACACGAAGAGTTGTCCTTTATGATGCGCCTCATGTCCAATTAAACGATGAAGCACTTCTACGATTGGCTCTACATTTTCAAAAATAGTTGCGTCTTGTTGTAAATCTGCTTCTGAATAAGAGGCCAGCTTTTGTTCGTGCTCGGCGGTTAATTGCTGAAGAAGCTCGCGAGCTTCCGAAATGGTCGACGGAACGGGCGGGACGATCATATCGCGTGATTCAATAGCGGCAAAAAAGAAATCCGGAGTCATAGCCAGATGATGAATAAGTTCAATTGTCGTCATCCCGCCATCCCATGGGCGCCATGTTCCGCTTGATTCGGGCAATAATGCGACAAGTTCTTGCAAGGCATTGCGGTGCATTTTCCAACGATTCATTACCTGTTGTGTTGATGTAAGTTCAGTTTTCATTTTATATAGCCCCCTGATTATTTATTTAGTTGACGAATAACTTCCTTAGCAGCACTTTCCGCAGATTGTGGATTTTGACTTGTAATGAGATTCCCGTCTACTTGAACGTTATCTGACCAGTTTGGCGCTAAGACGATATTAGCTCCCAATTCGCGAAGTTTTGTTTCTAATAAAAAGGGCATGAATTTATCTAAAGTCGTTTCTCTTTCTTCATCATCGGTGAAAGCCGCAATCGTTTTTCCTGCTACTAGAGGCGTACCATCTGACAGCTTCACCCCTACAAGGGCTGCAGGACCATGACAAACCGCGGCAACGACTTTACCGGATTCATACATCGTACGGATCATGGTTTGCAGCACCTCGTTATCAGGCATGTCGAACATCGTTCCATGTCCACCCGGGATGAAAATAGCGTCGTAAGCATGAATGTCATTCACATTTTCCAGCTTAATGGTATCTTTCAGATACTTAGCCATATCTAACATCTCTTGAGATGCGCCTTCTAGGCTTCTATGATCTAGCGGAACCTTCCCGCCTAATGGGCTTGCTATCGTAACCTCATATCCTTTATTGTTAAACGCGAGGTATGGCTCTACAAATTCTGACAACCATAAGCCTGTTTTCTCATTCTCATTTATTTGATCGGCAGTCGTAACTACCATTAGAACACGATTGTTCATTGTAAATCCCCCTTAACTTGAAGTAGCAAAACACAGCCTGGGCAATTTCGTTCATGCAGCTGACTTACGAAAGATATTATTGCCTCTAGGACGCTTATTACACATCAAAAAAACCGAAATGTGACGATATTTTTTTTATATCAGCAGCTGCATTCGCCTTTTGTTTTGGCGGTAAACATACTTTAACACCTTGGCATTGTGGATTGTACTACAGGTATGTTGGGGGCGTCATAATGAAAAGTTATAGCGCCAGTTAGGAGAGCAACAGCACAGACAGCCATCTATGAATAAAAGTACTTATATCTTCTTCAACATTTCGTTATTTGTTTGATGAATTTCTACGAATTACAATAACGGAATGCAGGTCCTAATCCTATACCCAGTGAGGTCAACCATGATAAGCACGCCAGACATCATCAAACAAAACATGATTCATATTATGAAGCAAATGAGCGACTCCTGTCCTCGCATGTCATTCGTAGAAACACCACAAGCGATTCGTTACGAAAGTGATCTTCCTCATTCGTTATTCAATCGGATAATCACCTATAAAGGACTGAAATCAGATGGGGCATTGAACGATATCGCAACAATTGCCGATCATTATCAGTCATCTAAACGCCCCTTTTCTTGGTTGATCTGGTCGCATGACACCGAAGCGGTTGAGCTGGCAAGCGTACTGGAGGAACAAGGACTTAAAAAGTCCGGCCAATCTCCTGGTATGTCACTTTCCCTTACGGATTGGACGTATGAGGCTCCAAGCATACCTAACTTCGAAATCAAACCTATTCGGACATCATCGGAATTCTCCTGGTTCAAAGAGATTGCTCTTCCTGCATTCGGCCTACAAGGAGAAACTGGTGAGGTATTCATGCAAGTGAACGAGTCGTTAGCACTCGGTGAACAAGCCATTTTACGGCATTTTGCCGGATTCCTGGATGGCCGTCCTGCCGGAGTGGTTACAGCCTTTCAAGATGGAGAAACCATTGGCATTTACAATGTAGCTACTGCTGGAGAATACCGGAGGAGAGGTATCGGAAGCGCTTTGACCGCGCATGCTATTCGTGAGGGACAAGCCGCAGGCGGCAAGTTAGCCGTGCTGCAGTCAAGCGAGATGGGCGTTCGTGTGTATCGAGCGATGGGATTCAGCGAAGAGGTTCGGATCGATTTTTATATGGGATAAAATAAACGTGCAATGTATTAAAAAACGGAGCCTTTAAACCGCAAACGCGGGGCTCCGTTTTTTTGTTGCTTGATTTCTCAATCTTTCTTCACAATTGTGATTTTGGTAAGTCAAGGGCCCTCAGAAATGATTGAAGGCAACTATTTATTCCTAGTTCAGAATCTGAGTGGCAAGCATGACCAGATCCTCAATGTTACGACGTCGTCACCGCTGAAGTCGAACTGCTTCCACGAGTTCCAGTCGGAATCCGCGGACGACTTACCGTAAGCTTTAGCCGCCAGCGCCAGGTCGCCGATGCTGATCTTGTTGTCAACGGTGTTAACGCTTAGCCCTGGCATGAAAAGTTCATTTAATCAATATCAAGAAGTTCAAGAATGACGCCCAAATCGTCGGTGCTTTCTACATACGCATATTTATTGCCATTTTGAATAAGAGGGAACCCGAATTTCTCCAGTTTGGCAGCTGTTTCCAACATTTTATTCTTTGCTTTAAATGCGATATGATGGACTCCCGGACCTTTTGTTTCAAGGAATTCCTTCCAAGTTGAAGGATCATCTGTAGGTTCAATGAATTCTATGACGACATTCTCCATGTGAAAAAATGAAAGATTTACTCTTCCTTGTGTAGGTTTCCCCATGTAACTGACGGTGTCGCTGCCATCCTCATTAGCCATGATGATCGTGGGAGCCGGGACTCCGAGAAGCTCCGCAAAGCGGTGGGTCGCCTTTTCCACATCACGCACGATCATAGCAATCTGACAAACCAAAGTTGTACCCAGAAGCGTATGTTCCATCGTTTTTTTCTCCTTTACATTAAGAAGGTTGAATACGATAACTAACAAAAGCCAAATGCCTGCTGTCCGGCGACCAGGAATTAACGTTAAGAGTTCCTTGTCCCCCAAAAAGCTCGACAATCGTTTGATAACCTCCACCAGAGCTGGACATAACGCGAATTTCTACATGTTTGTTAGCGGGATGATCACCGGGAGCGACATCGCCTTTCCGATAAGTGATGTAGGCCACTAATTCTCCATCTGGAGAAACATGAGGAAACCAATTATTGCTCTCATCCAACGTCATTTGGGTCTGTTCACTGCCGTCGGCATTCATGCGCCATACTTGCATAAGACCTGTTCGTACCGAGTTGAACCAGATGTGTTGACCGTCAGGTGAATATTCAGGGCCGTCATTTAACCCCGTGGTATGCGTTAATTGTGTTTCAATGCCACCATTCACTGGAATGGTGTAGATATCGTATTCGCCATTCCGCTCCGCACAATAAGCTAATGTGCTTCCGTCCGGTGACCATCCGTGCAAATAGCTTGGTGCTATCGGCGTAATGAGTGTGGGATCGCCCCCCTGCAAAGGGAACGTATAGATACGAGAAAGGCCGTCCTCGTGAGTGTGATGGCTTACCGCAACAACAGTGTTATCCGGTGAGAGTACATGGTCGTTATTGCATTGAATAGCGTAGCCGGATTCTATGGCTGTGCTTTCCCTTGTCACGAGGTTAAACTTATAGAGACGGCCTAAGCTGTTATACACAAGGTAGTTGCCGTCACACGTCCAATTGGGTGCTTCAATCAGAAAATCAAATTCAGCCAAGATGTTACGTTCGCCACTTATCACGTCCACTGTTTCCAACGTACTGATCACGTTTCTTCTTTCTACCTTTCGTGGTTCCTTTAACGTATTCATCGCGAATCTCCTTCATTTTTCAATTCGCCTAACTGTCACATAGGCATCGGTTCTCCTTTGTAATTGACAAAAAAGGATTCCAGATCGATCTCTTTTTTCATTTCGAGTATATCGATAATGCCATTAGCGCTCTCGGCAGGATCTCCGGGAGCTTTCTCGCCGCCCATGTCTGTCTTAATCCAGCCTGGGTGAATGGCGTACACACGGATTCCTCTGTTTTTTACATACTTTTTAAGCTGCTTAGAGAACATGTTGATCGCCGTTTTGGAAATTGCATAAGGAAAATCTCCCCCGTAAGCGTTGGACATACTGCCGGCTTCGGACGAAATGTTAAGAATGGCGCGCGAGCTGCCTTCCTCCATGAGAGGAAGCAGATGTTTGATGAGCATCATCGGACCAAATAAATTAACTTCGAAAGAACGAACGACATCCTGGATAGGCAATTCTTCTAGAGCAACACCTCTTCCGAGCAAAATCCCCGCGTTGTTAATGACGGCATCCACCGTTTGGTTACCTGCACGTAACGTTTCCGCTAAGCGGGCAATCGATTCTTCGTCGCATACATCGAGCTGAACAGTCTTAATTTGGCCGGGAAACCGGCTGGCCAGTTCCAACAAATTCCCCTCTTCCTGCGGTGAACGATTTCCCGCTATAACCTCGTGCCCCCTCTGTACGGCAGCGAGTGTCAATTCATACCCAAGACCACGATTTGCACCGGTAATGACGATATTCATGTCTGCTCCTCCTTTTCCCCCTATTAGGCCCGAGGTTTGATGTTCAAATTAACGCCCAAATTATCCTCAGCGTCGACAATGGTCCAGCTGCTGCCAGGGTAATAACCAATCGTCCGCATGGCATACCCCATCTCCTCCAACTCACCGATGATGGCATCACGTTTCTCGCCTACCTGGAAACCTAGATGATGGACACCGTTGCCATGTTGATCAAGAAACTCCCTGAAAGTACTGTCTTTCTCGTCAGGTTCATGCAATTCAATAACAAAATTGCCAACTCGGATATTCGCGAGCTTCAGGCCGTAGTAGGCCGGTTTGCCACGATACGTCAAATCGGGATTATGTGTGGGAGGCAGATAACGGATTTCCGGCACAGGAAAATTCAATAGATTTGCCCATGCCTCCGCAGCTTTCTGGATATCATTTACGACAATCGCAATCTGAATAAAACCCTCGAAGCTAATGTTATTTTTCATGTTTGCACCATCCAATTTTCATTTTTTACTTCTTCTGCCTATTCCTTTACACTGCCCATCACGAGTCCGGTTGTAAAATACTTTTGCAAGAAAGGATAGATGCATAAAATCGGTATCATAGCCAAGAACATCTGTGCAGCTCCCGTCGTTCTGGCACTGACCATGGACAAATATTTGGATAAGTTGCCGCTAAGATCCGTATTGTTGCGAATAAATTCCTCCGGATTCACGACAACCGTTTGCAAATAGGTTTGTAAGGGATAGTTTTGAATTTTGTTCATATAAATCATGCCGTCAAACCAGCTGTTCCAGTGGTCTACGAATGAAAAAAGCGTTACAGTTGCAAGCGTTGGAATGGAGACCGGCAAAACCACACGAATTAGCGTCTGCACGTGACTCGCGCCATCCATATACGCTGCCTCCAGCAATTCCTTCGGCAGACTGCGCATATAATTCATTACAACGAGCATGCTGAACACGGGAAGTGCCCCTGGTAGAACAAGCGCCCAGATGGTATTCATCAATCCGGTGCTTTTCACGACCATATAGGTAGGAATTAATCCGGCATTGAAAAGGATAGTCACGACAAAGAACCATGAGAAAATACTCCGCGCACCAAAATCTTCTTTTGATTTAGAGAGAGGATAGGCGGTCAAAATGATCAATAATAAATTGAGCGGAACGCCGATGGCCGTTCGTTTAATGGAAACAAGCAGCGACATGAAGAACTTCGATGTGTTCGTAATAAATTGGTAAGAGATCGTTGTAAATCCCACTGGGAAAAAAGTAACCTCACCTGCCGCTACGGCTACTTTATCCGAAAATGATACGGCCAACAGGTTGATAAACGGCGCAATGCATAAAATTGCAACAAGCAGCAGGAATACGGAATTGCTCACTAGGAATATTTTGCGTGATAGGGAATCCTTTATTCCCATGGTCATCTCTCCTTCCTTTAAAAGACTCTGTATCCGGTTAATTTGTCCGCCAAGTAATAAGAGACAACAATAAAAATTAGCGAGACACACGACTTAAACAGGCCAGCCGCAGTGGAGAGCGCGTATTGCGCCTGTTCAATGCCAAGACGAAACACGAAGGTATCCAAAATATCACCGGTCGAATAGACCACGGGACTGTACATATTATAGATTTGATCGAAACCGCCGTTGAGAATATTGGCAAGACCCAACACGGTCATCAGGACGACCATCGATGAGATGCCAGGCAGGGTGATATGCCGGGTCTGCTGCCAACGGTTTGCACCATCAATGACTGCAGCCTCGTAAAGCGCAGGGTCTATGCCTGTGAGAGCAGCTAGATAAATCACCGATCCGAATCCAAAAGTCTTCCAAATATCGCTGATGACCATTGTGGCTGGAAACACATTCGGGTTACCTAGGAAAAAGATAGGTTCAATGCCAAGTTTGGAAAGTACAATATTGACAAAGCCCTCGTTCGGTGACAAAAGATTTAATAAAATTCCGGATAAGATGACCCAGGACAAAAAGTGCGGTAAATACACCAGCGTCTGGAAAATACGCTTGGTTAACTGATTCCTGACTTCGTTGAGCAGCAGGGCAAATCCCACCGGAACAACGACGCCTGCAATCATTTTGCACAAGGCGATAACAACCGTATTGCGAATGACCAACCCTATATTCGGCATGGAAAACAACGTAATGAAATTTTGAAAACCTACCCATTGTTGGTTCCCGAACATCCCTTTTGCCGGAATAAATTTTTGAAAAGCGATGATCACCCCGGCCATGGAGCCATAGCTGAAGATTGCAACCAGAACGACAGCGGGGAGCAGCATGAGATATAACGGTAGTTCTCTTAACATCTTGTCTTTTCGCTTCAGACTTGCAAACACCACTTCACCACCTGTCAATGATTTACGGTGAGATATCCCCCACCGCTGTCATCTAAACATTTATTTGGCCGGGTACATTTTATCAAGTTCGTCAAGTGATTTTTGACCGCCTGCCTTCAGCCACTGCTGTACAAAGGTATCGAAATATTCGACAGGCTTAGCTCCTGTAATGATATCCGTAAAGGCTGTGATGGTCAGGGTGTCCAATGAAGAAACGTTCGTTAACCATACATCAGGTCTTTGAATGCCCAAGATACTCTGGACGATGGCCTTGTCGGGGATATACTTGTTCAATACGATGGGTAAAGAACCTGACTTGGACATTTGCCCCCAAGTACCGAAAGCGTTGTCATCTTTGGCAAGAGTTCCATTCTCGAATCCGGCAATATAGTCATATAAGGGCTTTGCGGCAGGAGGAAGGCCTTCAGAGGAGCCTTTATCCATTGCTTTCAGCAAATCTGCTGCATAAACCTCACCCGGTTGATCGATGTAAATTGGCGATAAACGGTATTGCTCATTAGCCCAATATTTATCGTAAACATCCTTTGTTGAGTAATTAACGGTCTCATCGTACAGATTTAGCATCTTAATAACGGCTTCGGGGTTTTTGTAATCTTTCCTTACCATCGTCATCTGGCCTACAGCGTTGCTCTCGATACCAATCTTGTAATCGTAACCGGATTGTGTGGGGATTGGGTAGGGACGTACGATAACACCATCTTTTTTATAAACATTATTATAGGGATACCAGGTGCCCCAGTTGCTGCCGAAAGCCATACCGATCTTGCCGCTAGTGATATCTTCTACGAGTGCTGATTCGCTTTTTGAGGTAAAATCCTTATTGATAAGTCCCTGTTTATACATATCTGCCAATACAGCAAGCGCCGGCTTCATGTTCGGCTGAATCCAGGCAAATGTCATTTTGCCATTCTGGTCACGATAAAACATGCTCTCGTCGCGTCCAGGAACGCCAAACGCGGAAACCAAACCAAGAATGCTGGCATGATTTTGTCTGATGAGATCCTTGTTGAGGGCAAGCCCAATCGTGTCACCATTCTTACCATTCCCATCCGGATCTTCGGTGGCGAACTTCTTCGCAAGAGCAACAAGCTCTTCGATGGTCTTGGGTGGCTGAGAATTCGTTCGCTTAAGCCAGTCTTCACGTATCCATAGAAACGGCGCTTCGTGGAAGTTGTCGTTCATTCGAGGTATGGCATAAAGTTTGCCGTCGATCGTAGCTCCCTTAAAGGAATCGGTAAATCTCTTTTGATATTCCTTGATGGAATCCGTCGCATATTTGTTATACACCTCGGTGAGATCGGCCAGCTGCCCATTCTGTGCCAACTGCAGAAAAACGTTTGTATCCTGCGTTTTGAATACGTCCGGCAGGTCGCCTGAAGCAATGATGGCATTCAGTTTATTTTTATATGCATCGGTACTGCTGTCGGCTGTGAAAGCAACCTGAAGATCAATATTGAGCTTATCTTTGAACAAACGGCTCCATCGGTTATCTTCCCAGGTTTCATTGTCAAGGAGTTTGGAAGCAGCTGCTGTTTGAACAGCCCAGGTCATCTTGAGCGGTTTCTGATATTTCCCATTAGCGTCCATGTTTTCTGAAGGATTGTTAGAGCTCTGTGCATCAGACCCTGTGGTAGCGGTTTCACAAGCTGAAATAGTAAAAACCGTCAGTAGGGCCACCAAGGCGTGCGGTAGAACTCTTTTGATTTTCAGCTCTTTCACGTGTAATTCCTCCTGTATTTGGATTGTTATAATGACACAGCTTTGTAAGCTATGATAAAGCTAAGGCTGATGAACATGTAACCAAAACCTGTGTACAGGTTCTTATGCACCCCCACTTTTGTAAACGCGCGTTTATTCGTTAGTGCAACCGCCCCCTGAATCGGCAAAAACCGACTGAACGCGCGTTTATTTTTATCCAAAAAAATATCAGACCTCTATATAACCATTTACTAGCTTACATGTGCCACTATCTTTGTAAACGCGTGTCTATGGACTCATCATACACAACCGATAAAAGCGCTGTCAACCTTTAATTTCTACACTTTTCCAAATAAAAATGATCATCTCACATAATCTCCATTGTCTAAACACGCGTTTATGATATAATTATCAAGCAGAGAACTTTTCACTCATTGTTGAACACAAGGAGGTATTATGCAGAAGAACGACGCAAATTTCACCCCCATCTTTGATGGCAAAACGCTCACAGGATGGCATTTCGTTCCCCGCTTGCCTGTTCCACGCGCTCCCGGCGAACCTGGCCCGGATCCTACCACCGAGAAATACAAACGCGCTGCTCAGACATGTGGAAAATGGACCGTTGAGGATGGTGCTATCACAGGCCGGCAGGATCCACCCGGATCCGGTTATGGCGGATATCTGCTTAGCGACGGGCTTTACGGGGATTTTGAATTGATCTTCGAGGCGCATCCCGACTGGCCGGCGGATACCGGCATCTTGGTCCGTACCTCAGCGCTTGGTTCTCAAGGATTCCAAATCCTTCTGGATCACCGCCGTTCGGGAAATATCGGTGGTATTTATGGCAATGGGATCGGTGGCTTCCATGGCATTTCTTTCACTCTTGATGCGACATACGATGAGCAAGGAAATCCCGAAGGGCTGCGACTAGAAGATCCCTCGACAACCATTGAACCCCTTACACCCGACAAACCCGCACTGCTTGATTATGCGGCAGACGGGGAGCAGTTCCTGTCCATATGGAAATGGAATGATTGGAATACATTCAAAATTCGTGTTGAAGGGGCGTCCCCGCGAATCACCGTACATATTAACGACATGAAAATTACAGAAATGAATACGGCGGATCTGAAGCATCCTTTCTATGATGCAACGAAAGTCCTGGAACTCCTTGGCCCGAAAGGACATATTGCGTTTGAGATCCATGATAATGATCCCGGAATGGGAGAAGCGCGCTGGGCGCCAAACGCAGCTTGCAGATGGCGCAATATTCGAATTTGGGAGCTTAGTCAACCGGGGAACGAACCAAATATTTAAATTCTTCGGCAAGATTCTCTGACCACAAGGCTGCAATCAACCGTGATTTCTTTTATGTCCAAAGTCTTCTGTTCAATTTTTGTGATTAAACAAGAGGTCATGCGTTTCAACATATCGCTAAAATCAACACGAATCGTCGTCAAGGCGGGATGATGTTTTTCACTTAGTGCATGATCATCGAATCCAATAATGGATAGATCTTCGGGAACACGCAGCTTATGCTCTTTCAGCGCCCGAATGGCTCCAAACGCTACACTATCGTTCGCTGCAATAATCGCTGTTGGCAGATCCGTTTCTTGACTCATTAGTTTTTGTATAACCTTATAACCGCTTCTCTCATGAAAATCGTCGCCATTTAGAACCCAGTTCGGATTCACCTGTAAGCCGCACATGCGCATCGCTGTTTTGTAGCCCTCATATTTGGTCTGACCGGATAGACGATTCATATCCCCATTGATGACACCAATTTTGGAATGGCCAAGTCCTGCCAAATAGGCTACAGCCTGTTTCATGCCCGAGTCATTATTAAATTTGGATACGATTCGATTCGGTTCCGGATGATCCGAAAGCGTTTGATCAACAATACCGATCACAAAACCTTCATCGATCAATTCTTCAATAAACGGTTCATGAATGGCTGCTCCGATAAAGATGCCTCCATCGATTCTACGTTGGAAGAAGATCTCTTTTACGTTTTTGATCATTTCCGTATCCTTGGCATCACGAATAATGTGGGTAAGCACATAGTAGCCGTGCTCGGAAGCATGTTCTATAACACTAACGATAAGCATATTCGTCAGCATATCGCCCGATACGTTCCCTTGCTCAATGAGAAACAGGCCAATCGTACGCGCTCGCTTCCCAGCAAGAACCTGGGCAGACACATTGGGGAAATAATTATATTGTTGTATCACTTTCAAAACCTTCTCGCGCGTTTCAGCAGGTACATTCGAGTAATTGTTGATGACCCTGCTTACCGTGCTCCTGGAAACCCCAGCAAGCTTAGCAATCTCTGTGCTGTTGATATCTGTTTTTTTCATGTTGCTCATCCTCTTTCGTGAACGCGTGTTTACGCACATCATACACATGCCTAGAAATCGTTGTCAATGTTTTTTTAGATCACGATAAGCTCCAACATCGCACGAAAGCAATTATCTATCTACGAAAGGTAGGGTTCCGATGCGTCTTGGCGGTCAAGTATTTCTGAATGAGAAAAACCCGGAGAATTGGGCGCTTGCCCTTAAAGAAGCTGGCTTTCGGGCAACAACTTGTCCGATTAGCGGTGAGGAGGATATCCGAGAGCTTGAGGATTATATGACTTTGGCCAAGCGGCATGACATTCTCATCTCCGAAGTCGGCGCCTGGAGCAATCCGATCAGTCGCAATGAGGAAACAAGGCGGAAAGCTATTGCCTATTGCATTAAAAGACTGGAGTTGGCAGAACGGATCGGCGCGCAATGCTGCGTGAATATAGCCGGATCCCGAGGAGAGCAATGGGACGGGCCGGATCCCGACAATTTTAGTGAGGACACTTTCGAGCTGATTGTGGAAACAACCCGTGAAATTCTAGACGCCGTTCAACCTGAACGTACGGTTTTTGCACTTGAGATGATGCCTTGGATTTTCCCGGATTCCGCAGATTCTTACCTTTCTCTCGTTCAGGCTATTGACCGTAAAGGCTTCGGAGTTCATTTCGATCCTGTGAATATCGTCACCAATCCACGTACTTATTATCGCAATGGTGACATGATCCGAGATTTTTTTGCGAAGCTTGGACCCTATATACGAAACTGCCATGCCAAGGATATTCTTCTGAGGGGGAAGTTAACCGTCCATTTGGATGAGGTAATACCGGGTCAGGGGCATCTGGACTATCGGACATTCCTAACAGAGCTTAACAAGCTCCATCCCGACACTACACTCATCATTGAGCATCTTTCAAGCAACGAAGCCTATCGGCAAGCAGCGGGGTATATCTCGAAAATTGCCTCGGAGCTCAAGATCCCATTGTAAGAAAAAACAGAGCCCGCAAACTCGCGGAGCTCTGTCCTTTCTGCCCTATCATCCCACTCGTTCCTCATCTAGAGGATGTCTAGGCCCCCTGCAGGCTGCGCTTTTTCGCTGCAACCGATAAAACGCAACAAATCAACAAAACCAAGCTCGCCAGCGTATATGGATAATTGACATTCATGTCTAATAAAAAACCAGCTACAATAGGCCCAACAATATTACCAAGACTGGTAAAGGCAGAGTTCAATCCGGCAACATAACCTTGCTGATCCTCAGCCACCATTGACAATTGGGTACTGATGGCTGGCCGTAAGATATCGATCGCCAGAAATACAACAAAGGTAACAGCAAAAATCATCCAGAATTGGTGAACAAAAAGCGTCAGCAGAATAAACAAACCTGCAAAGAAAAGACAAAGTGAAATAACAAGCTGCTCCCCCAAACGATTCAATATCCAGCTAAAGGCTGTAACTTGAATCACGGCGCCTGCTATGGAACCGAACGTTATGATAAAAGCGATATCCTTAGGTTGAAAACCAAATTTCCGATCCACAAATAGTCCATAGATCGTTTCATAATTTGCAAGTCCGAATGACATCACAAAAACGATAACCAAACTTAAAAAATAGGGCTCTTTGTAAGCATTCTTCAATTGTGAAAAAAGCCCTCTTCGTTCAACTGCTGCTCTAGGTGGAGTATCTGATCTCATCTCTTTTGAAGGAAGCGACTCCCGTAAAATAAACAGGGTGATGCACGCCGCAAAAAGTCCCGCTGCCGCCGCGGAGTAAAAGGGTACGCGAATCCCAAATTCCGCGATATAACCGCCTATACCGGGTCCAATAATAAAACCCGTCGTAATCGATGCTGTAATATACCCCATTCCTGCGGCTCGTTCTTCCGGTGTCGTGATATCCGCTGCGTAAGCCATAACGGCCGGCATGATCATGGCTGCACTGATACCGCCTAACATCCTTGAAACAAATAACAAGGCAGGCGAACTGGCTAATCCAAATATGCCCTCGGAGACGGCGAACACAATCATCCCGATGACGATCATTCTTTTCCTGCCAAATGAATCAGCCAAACGGCCGGCCAATGGCGAACAAAGAAACTGCGTCAGCGAAAACGAAGCAATCAACAACCCGATAACCCCTCCGGTAATCCCTAGACTATCCATAAATTTAGGCATAATAGGGATAACAAGTCCTATCCCCGAAAAGACTAGAAAAAGATTAAACATAAGTACTAATAAAGCTCCCTGATGTCTTGTCAATAATGTCATTTTAATTCCTCCCAATCTCGAAAAACACTGAATATATATTCAGTATTATTGCAAAAAAAAGCTAGCGGATGGGCTTGGCAATGCCCTGCAGAAACACATCCACAGCCAATCGATAGGTCGCTAACGCTTCCACTCGTTCCATTCTTCGGCAATGCCCGCTTAAGCCGAGCAGCAAGCTGTCCAAAATAATCGCATGACCGGAGACATTCGTAATTTCGAATTCATGGTTATCGATTCCCTCCTGAAGCAACTGCCGATTAAAGTCAATGTACCCTTTAACCATTACGTTTATTCGCTCCTCCACATCCGGAGCTTTCTCCGAATTATTAAAAAACTCATCAGCCGCCCTCGTTAACGGATGACTCAGTTGATCAAGCGCTAAATATTCGACCATGCCGTATAATTTATCGGTTGTCGTAAGGTATAACTTTTCCTTAACCAACCAATTGTTATCCCATTCCCTGTTCCATTCCTCAAGCAAGTATAAAAAAAGCCCTTCCTTGTTCTTGAAATGATAGTAGATGTTACCTGCACTACACCCGACTGCTTTTACTATGTCTTCAATAGCCGTTGCTTTATAGCCCTTTTGAGCAAATAAAGCTCTTGCCGCATCGGCAATCTTCTTCTTCGTTAGCTCAGTTTGCTGTTTCTTTTTATTCACACTTGCTTCACCGCTTTCTGGCTGACAGATCTGTACAATGAAAATCCCCTATAATACTGAACATTCATTCAGTATTATAGGGGATAATGAATTTCTATGCAAACACTTATTTATTCGTTCTCGGGTAAGTAAATCCCGGATTTTTCACGATAAATTGTTTTTCCTTATTCAATGCCTGCATGAATTCAGGTCCTACACGCAAGTTTTGGGATACGATTTGAGGAGGCGTGAGTGCCATCCACTGATTCAATGAAACATCTTCAAAGCGGTCACTCCTAAACATCTCCAAAGCCCACACGGTTTCATTTCCCGTGTTTTGAATATAGTGACCGAAAGCCCGCGGTACATATCCCACATCGCCAGCACGATAATTAAAAGTACGAGCTGTACCATTGGGTGCCATAACTGTCATGCGCGCCGTACCAGAGATATAATACTGCCATTCATCGGCATTTGGATGCCAGTGCATTTCTCTCATGGAACCCGGTTTGATTTCAAGTAACGCTGCGGATATTTGAGTCGAAATAGGGAAATTTCTTGAATCCACGATACGCACTGCACTCCCGCCCGGCGTTATAATCGGCTCTTGTGCAAGTAGTCGATGTTTAAAGGGTAATGGCACCGTACCTTGCGGGTCTGCCACCTGTTGACTTTCTATTGGACCGGGAACTTCGGATTGATAGATGTATACCTGATGCTTCGGGATATGATCAAAAGCGCTTTTGGGAACACCAAAATTCGCCGAAAGAACTTCCTTAGGTGTATGTGCGAAGAAATCGGAGATAGCTAATGTATTAAGATCAGAGAAGTTACCGTCAGGGAAAACGAGCAAAAACTCAGTACCTTCCTCGAGTCCTTGGAGAGAATGCGGAATTCCTGGAGGGAAGTACCAAAGGTCTCCCACGCCGATGTCGGCAATAAAGTTCCTCCCGTTTTGATCCACGGATGTAATGCGTGTTCGTCCCACAAGCACGATCGCCCATTCCGCTTGCTGATGCCAGTGCATCTCACGAACACCACCCGGAGTAAGAGCCATATTCACCCCAGCAACCTCGGTCGCAATCGGAAGTTGTCTAACCGTTACTTCACGTGACCAACCACCGTGATTTAACTGCATATTCGTATCGGAAAAAGAGAATTTTAGGTTGGGAAGCGAACCGGCATCGGTGGCAGGAGAAACCAGCATGTCAGGATTCTCCATGTCTCGCATAACGTCACGTGGTCCTAAATCCCACCAACCAGCCCCATCACTTCTAATCGGTTGAGGTATATTTTGAGTCGGTGTGTTGATTTTCATATGTTTTGCACCCCATATTCTAAACACTTCAAATTTGTCACTGGTTAAGTGCCTATCTTAAGTTATGAATACAGTCTGGATTTGGAATTTTGTCCTCCGTATTTGTTTAGAGCGTTTGAAATATAAAAAAAGGAACAGAACCAAATCCAGGGATTCGTCTGTTCCTTTATTTAATGATGGCGATTCAACAATCTATCCGTTAAAGTAGTCCGCTCTTTTCATAAAAATCTGCTCGACGGATGCAACAATTTTCCCGTCCTGCTCGGATTTCTGCTTTACTTCGTTCCACTCCTTGTCCTGCGAAAAAGCTTCCCACTGTCTAGTTCGTTCCTCCATGCTTTCATATTTCATCGTGTAATAGAGCTTAGGCTGCTCCTCCAAATCCTCCCAGAAATCACACACCTGCATGCCTAGTCTGGCAAAAATGCTTAGCGTATGATCGGAGAAACGCTTTCGAATCGCATCGACTCTTCCTGGATACATGGTATAGATTCTCAATTCATATATCATTGGACCTTCATCTCCATCCTCTCATGATTTCCATCTACCTCAAAACGGAGGCGAATAGACAAAATCTTTACTTAACTCATCGAGCGATTTCAGAACATCCTCGGTAAGCTCAAGGTTAACCGCCTTCAAATTCTCATCGATTTGGTATTCTCGGGTCGCCCCGGCGATAACCGTGCTTACTGCAGGTTGGTGCAATAACCAAGCAAGCGAGAGAGCCGTGGCTGATGTACCGATCTCCGACGCGATCTTCGCCACCTGTTCCCCCAGCTCCACGCGAGCGGAGTTCACACGCCGCACGAAGTTAGGGTTCACGTCCAACTGTGATCCGCTTGGCACAGAACCTCCCGAATATTTCCCTGTTAGAATTCCTCCTGCCAGTGGGAAATACGGAATGATGCCGATCCCTTGATCCACGCAGAATGGAAGCAGCTCCCTTTCCACGCCACGGTCAACCAGTGAATAGCCGGGCTGCACCGAAACATACTTCACCAGCCGCTCCTTTTCGCTGATGGACAAGGCTTTCATCATTTGCCAGGCTGCATAATTCGAAGCCCCTACATATCTTACTTTTCCTGACGTCACCAGATCGTCCAAAGCACGGAGCGTCTCGTCAAGCGGAGTCTTCGGATCAAAAACATGAATCTGATACAGGTCAATGTAGTCTGTTCGCAAGCGGCGCAAGCTTCCTTCGAGTTCTTTGAGAATATGTTGACGCGAGGAACCTCTTGAGTTCGGGCCTTCTCCTAGCTGTATGCCCACTTTTGTCGCAAGGAGTACTTCGTGACGCCGTCCTTCAAACGCTTCTCCAATGATCTCTTCCGATTTCGTGCCTGTATAAATATTGGCAGTGTCAATAAAGGTGATCCCATTGTCAACTGCGTGATGCAGGACTCGAATCGATGTTTGTTTGTCTGCGCGCCCACCGAATGCATTTGTCCCCAATCCCAACACCGAAACTTCCAATCCGCTTGTCCCCAAATTCCGATAACGCATAACCAATCCCTCCAGATCTTAGTTTTACGATTTTTTATTGCTCGGGAAATATTTCAAGTGTTCACAGTTGCTCGATGACGATCGAATTCCTCCTATTCAATCGTCTTTCCCTGTATAACACCATTCCGATAATAAGTAACGATAGCGCTACAAGAGAGCTTGGTATGATGAATATTTTCGGTGTTATCCCCTGAATGAACAGAGGCAAGAAATATCCGATTAAAGAAGCCGTTTGCGATATGAACACGTAGAGACTTGCCCCAAAACCTGTTCGGCTTAAAAACATTCGCTGCACATAACCCATGGCAACTCCGTACAGAATCGAAACAAAAAACGAATACAATGGCTGGACGGCAAAGAAAACAGGAAGCGAGGTACTGCTCGTATACGTCAAATAGGTGGCGAGCGCGAAGCAACCGCCGAGTAAAATAATCTTCTTGCTACCGTACCGTGCCGCCAAGTATCCGCCCAGTGTCATGAAAAACAGCTCGAATACCGCCTGTGCGCTCCATATATAGGACATAATCTCCGGCTTGCCAAACAACTTTAATACGACAAGCTGTAAATATAAACCTCGAATGGCATCAGCACAAGAGAGCATAAGCAGGGCAATCAGCATAACAATGGAGAACGGTTCTCCTTTCACCACTTGCTTTGCTCCCGGTTCTCCCGCCTTTTCTTTATACAACAGCAAGAGAACGACCAAACTCACATAACCTGCCATATTCCCCCACAGTACGCCTTTAAACGTTGCCACAAGAAAGATGTTCGCTCCCAGCAGCAGCCCTGTAAAGAAACCAATACTATAAGTGGCCCGAAGCCATATTTGGGCCATCTCCACAATCTCACCGGCACTACGGGCAAAATGATTTCTAGCCATGCCAAACAGCTGCCCCATAATCAATCCGGACGGTGCAACGGTTATCGTCATGCCAATGAGCGCACTCCGAAAATCAGAAGCATTCATGTAGATGAACAATCCGATGATGCATAGTAATGCAGCGATGACCGGGAGCTTCTTCTTGTTCTTCAAACGATCGCTGATCCAGCCAACGGTAATCGTAATGGCCATATTGCAGAATAAAGATACCGCGAATACAGCTACAATCTGATTTTTCGAAAGCCCTACACTTTCGTTGAGATACACAGCGTTCATAGGCGCCAAAATTCCAGTTCCTATACCGTAGAGAAATAGCATGATGAGCAGCGTTCTCGCTCCGGGGATCGAAACAAACTTGCGAACATCACGAATAATTTGCATGTATACCTCATCATTTATTGTTTATTATCAATTATAAATAGTCATTCCTTTTATGAGAAGGAGTGAATAATTTTATACTAAGTTACCTAAAGTTAAGTGGGGGTGGAATCCCAAATAAAAAACAGATATATTCCAAATGATGGAAAAATCTGTTTTTTATTTGGGAAGGCCGATTTGGGGGTTGAACGTTTATACTTGTAATTCAAACTGCTTGGCATACAGATGGGCATAGACGCCATTACGTGCCAGTAACACTTCGTGTGTCCCCTGTTCCATAATTCCATCCTCTGTCAATACAATAATGCGTTCGGCATTGCGGATCGTGGAAAGTCGATGGGCAATAACAATCGTTGTTCGCCCTTGTGCTAATAACTCTAGTGATTCCTGGACCATGCTCTCACTTTCGTTATCAAGTGCGCTCGTTGCCTCATCTAAAATAAGAACGGGCGGGTTCTTTAAAAATACGCGAGCGATGCTTAGCCGTTGTTTTTGACCACCTGACAATTTAATGCCTCGCTGCCCGATCTCGGTGTGGTAACCGTTCGATAAGTTCATGATAAAACTATGGGCATTCGCGCGCTTGGCAGCCTCAATAATTGCGGCATCGTCCGCATCCGGTTTTCCGTAGCGGATATTATCCATAACCGTTCCTCCAAAAAGGAAGATATCTTGCTGTACGAACCCGATATGATTTCTTAACGACCTCAGATCGAGATCCCGGACATTAATCCCATCTAACAATACATCTCCATTGGTTGCTTCATAAAAACGGGGGATCAGGGAGCATAATGTCGTTTTTCCCCCACCGGACGGCCCTACTAACGCCACATACTCTCCTGGTTGCACACGAAGCGACACATTTTCCAATACAGGACTCAAGTGGGCATCATAACGGAAGGAAACTTGCCTAAACTCAATTTCTCCATGTACTTCCGGAAGAATCAAGGCATTCGGTTTGTTGGCAATCGTCGACTTCACATTCATGATTTCCATAAACCGCTGGAAGCCCGTTATTCCTTCTTGCAGCTGAGAGCTCATATGCGTTAGTCGTTGTATGGGTTCAATCATAAAGCTGATATATAACAAGAAAGTGATCAAATCTGCTAAATGGAGTGTATCGCGGACGATACTTGCACTGCCAAAAATAATCACCGTTATGGTAATCAGTTGGATGATCGACTCCACAGCGTTGTAAAAAAACGCTTCCGCTTTATACGTTCTCTTTCTACTATCGAGAAAATGATTATTAGTCCGGTCAAACTTCTCGATTTCGACTTGCTCGTTTGCGAACGATTGGACTACGCGGATGCCCGAAAGACTATCCTCTACTTGAGCGTTAACGTCACCGATTCGTTCCTTATTATTTCTTAGGGCATGGTTTAACTTCTTATTGAAATACAATGAAAAAGCACCTAAGAGCGGAAAGAAACAGAACACAGCTATCGTTAAGTTGGCGTTAATGGAAAATAAAATGAAAAATGCTCCAAAAAAACGGACAAGGTATTTCACGTAGTCTTCTGGACCGTGATGGTACAGTTCAGAAAGCAATAGCAGGTCGTTCGTTATCCGAGACATGAGCCGGCCTGTCTTTTCCTTATCATAAAAACCAAAGGAAAGCGTCTGCATGTGCGCAAACAACTCGCTGCGCAAATCTCTTTCCATGCGTGCGCCAACTTCATGACCTTTGTAGTCTACAAAGTAATTCCCGATATTTTGGATCGCGACTAAGACAAGCATCAACCCGCCAATTTTATACACACTGCTTAGTGCTGAGGACAAGTCGCCACTCAAAACATCTTTCGTTATATGCTGAACGAGCAATGGAAACAGCAGCGTCACAGCAGAAACGATAAGGGAACAAGCCAATACACTAAGAAACAAGGGTAGATAGGGTTTGTAATAAGAAAAAAACTTTTTCACTGGAAAACGCATGGTTTTACCCCTTTTTCGTGTTATTTAACTAACACATCCAAAGGTGTACACCGCTAACCTTTTAAGTAAGGGTTCCACCCTTAGATGTTGGTACGGTTATATAAATCGTTAAGTTTTCCATGTAAAATGCCTCCTCTATTCATTGATGCTTTGATTATAAGCGATATCTGTCGGGAATAGACTCGTATAATTTAGTTATATACATTTATTACTAATTGCAAAATCTACAGCGTATTCAGCATGGATTTTCGTTGTATCGTTGTGCCTCTTTGGATAAACCCTCGAAATATTCTACGACGATCTCACGAAAATCCTGAGCTGCCGGTGATATGTAACGGCTCTTGTGCCATAATAATGCGATTTTTCGCACCACTTCGTGAGTCTCTACTTGCAAATATTTAATTTGTGCTCGATCATTTCTAGCCGTGCTTGGTATGAAAGCTATGCCAATTTCGGCTTCCACCAGATTGACCAGCCTTGCCGGTTCATCCCCTTCGTATACATAATGAGGGACAAATCCAACCGATCTGCATACCGGGTCCATTAAATCGCGGGTACCGTAGCCAACTTTTAGCCCGACAAACCATTCATCCTTCAGCTCGCTCAAAGATACGCTGCTTCGATCCGCCAACCGATGCCCCAGCGGAACCGCAACAAGGATGGGGTCGATGAAGACGATTTGACATTCGATCTCATCCCGTTCAACAGGAGGCGAGGACAAGCAATAATCTACCTCACCTCTCTCTAGGAGCGTGACCATTTCTTGTGTAGTCAGCATTTGTACATGAAATTGAATATTTGGCCGCTTTATTCGATATTTCCGAAGAATGTCGGGTAATACGCTTGCGCTAGTAACTCCTAATTCAAGCGCGCCATGATCGGGGCTGGATAAATCGCTAAGCTCCTGCTTCCCCTGTTCCAATTCGAACAAAGCTCTTTCTGCACGCCGAAGAAATGTTCTTCCGAATTCGTTCAGTTGCAACTTCCTGCCGATTCGATCGAATAGCAAGACTCCTAGATCTTCCTCCAGGCGTTGAATCGTTTTGCTTAATGACGATTGCGTAACGTGCAGTTTCCGGGCAGCTTCGGTCACATGTTCCGAGCGAGCGACCGCGAGAAAATAATGCAATTGAAGAAGTTCCATTCCGTACACCCCATTCATTCCTTCTAATCAATGAGATTATAGCATGAAATGCATTGGAATAAATAATAGATATCAAGTACGATGACAATATGAATTTCATAGAAAGGATTGAGCATCATGAATCGTAAATTTGTTGTTTATCTTGTTGCGTTTGCTGCATTTCTTGGACCGTTCACGCAAACCATTTACACCCCGGTGTTACCCGAAGTTGCCAGTCAACTCCACTCCACCTCATTCGTCGTAAACTTGACGATTTCCGTATTTACTTTATTTCTTGCCATGATGCAGGTAGTTTATGGTCCGCTCACGGACTTAAAGGGGCGCCGCAAAGTCATGCTTTTCGGAATAACGCTGTACGTTATCGCTTCGGTTGGCTGTTTCTTCTCTGAAACGATAACACTGCTTCTAATCTTCCGAGCGCTGCAGGCGATCGGCATCGCTGCGGGATCTGTCGTGGCCGTTACGGTCATCAGCGATTTATTCGAAGGAAAAGAACGCGGCCAAGCGATGGGAACCTTTCAAATGCTGGTTTCGTTAGGCCCAGTTCTCGGGCCGGTCATCGGCGGCTTCCTTAGCGGGCTGTTCAATTTTCATTCCGTTTTTCTCGCTCTTGCGGCAACGGGTATGCTTGTGTTGGTTTTCAACTACCTTTATTTGAAGGAAACGAAGCCGGACAGCGTCGGAACCGGGCGTTTTCAACTGCGGGATTTTGCAGCGATTCTTCAGAATCGGATCGGATCGTCCATTATATATCTTGGGTTCATTCAATATTACGTGTTTTATTATTTCCTAGTCTTCTTGCCGAATATTTTAACCGATCGTTACGGCTTGTCAGCTGAGCAAAAGGGGCTTGTCTTTCTGCCGATGTCGCTTGGCATCGTGGTTGGCAGTTATCTAGGCGGGAAAATCCAAACACGGATAGAGGGGGAAAAGATGCTCGTTCTGACGACTTTTCTAAATGCAATTTCGGTCCTGTTTTTCCTCATCTTCTACGCAATTTCTTTGCCTTGGCTGCTGGTCGGCATTATCTTATTTGGCTTATCTCTCGGACTCTCGCTTCCGGTGCAGACCACGCTGCTGACTGGCGCTTTCACGAAAAACCGTGCGACCGCTGTCGGAGCCTATAACCTTTTCCGTTATATGGGAATGGCTCTCAGCCCCATCGTTGGAAGCCTATTCTACCGTATCGGCGGCTATTACTTGTTGTATGGTTTTATCGTGGTAGCATTTCTGGCCTTTGCCTTTCTATTGTCGCGACGTCTCCTTGGCACACAAGTAACTAGTAGTCCGTCCCTGGAAAAAGGATGAGTTCGTTTCATTCCATCTTCTTCTTATCCTCCCTCAACCTTCGTTTCTAATACAAATCCCGCCCGATGAAGTGACTCCGCTCGGGCGGGATTTGTTTTACCTTTTAGAGCAAACCTTTTGCATCGATGAGCTTTGTTGGAGTAACATCATTCCCCTTTGCCGCAGCAACTGTTCCCTGTTTTCATTAAAGTAAAGATAGTTCAAAATCGTTTTGTTAAGTTTCACACAACCTGGCGGCTATTTTTTGTCCTTAGAACTGCCCTAGCAGGAGTTGGTATTTGGCACACATAGAACAGCCACCTACTTTGCGTAGCTGGCTGTTTTTTTGCGTTTTTAATGCAATACCATGTTCATCACTTATGGAATAGCGGCTCAATAAACACGTGAAAGAGCTTGTTTTTAATCTCTTCTGGTGAATAACCGCGATGCTGTCTTTGAAAAATATAAACATCAGGACGCAATATCGCCATAATGGCATCCGCCGTAAAAACAGGATCGAGGTCGAGGTTCTCGGTATTCTTCGCGACTTCGTTCAATAATTGGACGATAACGGAATGAATG